>NZ_CP109427.1:3665562-4887416 GCF_036250695.1 Streptomyces sp. NBC_01497
CCGCGTTCCACGCCTTGGCGTGGTCGGCGTGCTGGGCCATGGCGGTGGTCACGAACGTCGCGACGGCGGGCGGCACCGTGCCGAGCTTCCCGGCCTTCGCCGCGGCGAGCGTCGCGCGGTACGCGCCGACGGCCTGGTTCTCCAGGGCCACGGCCAGGGCCACGACCTTCAGGTCGCCCGTGTACGTGCCGCTGCCGGCGGCCGAGGACGCGGCGGCGGGGGCCTCCGTCGCCGCCCCCGCGGACTTCTTTCCGGTCCCGCCGCCGGAACAGGCGGCCAGGGCGAACGCGGCGGCCGCCCCGCCCGCACCCAGCAGGACCGTGCGGCGGCCCGCGTCGCGGGGCGCGACGCCCGCGGCTGCCGCACGGCCGCGGATCCCCGCGCCCAGGTCGGTGGTCCCGGCGTGCAGGGCGGGCAGCGTGGCGCGGTGTGCTTCGTCCATGTCCCGCGTCATGCGGGCGAGTCGGTTCTCGGTGATCCCGAGTTCCCAGCTGTCGCGTTCGGCGCTCACTTCACGGCCCCCTCGGTGATCGGCGACGCGTCCTTGGTCGGGTAGAAGGTGTCGGGGATCCCGGCGCTGCCCAGGTCGGCCGGCAGCTTGGCGGCGTCGGTCGGGATCGCGATCAGGTCGGCCATGTTCCCGGCGAGCAGCGCCTGCACCGACAGCAGCGTCGTGCGGTGCTGCGCCTCGACCGGCGCCACGGAGGCGAACAGCCTGCGCAGTTGGGCGCTGCTGACCTGCCCCACGTTCTTCGTGTAGGTCTGGGCCGCCACGTCCTCCAGCGTGATGGCCAGTTTCACCACGTCCGCCGGGGTCTTGATGCCGGGCAGCGCCGCCTTGACGACGGCAACGTACTTCGGGTCGGGCGCGTTCTGCGCCGTGCCACCCGCTTGCGTGGCGGCCGCGTTGAACGCCTTGGCGTGCGCCTCGTGCTGCGCGGTGGTCCTCGCGATGAACGTGGCGACCGTCTTGTTGCCGTTCTTGACGAACGGGAGGCCCGCCGCCGTCCGGTAGACGCTGATCGCCAGGTTCTCGATCGACGCCGCCGTCTGCAGCGCCATCACGTCGTCGCTCGACGTGGCCGCGACGGCCCGTACCGCCGACAGCGCCACCGCCGCACCGGCGGCGCCCGCCACCGCGCTGCCGCGACGCCACCAGTTCCGGCGCGACCGGTCCCCGGTGGCCTCGGCGAAGTCGCCCAGCGCCTCGTGAGTGATCCGTACCGCGTCGCTGTTCAAGTCCTGCGACTGCTCGATGAGTTCTTCCAGCAGCCGGGTATCGATGCGCTCTACGCCCATCACGCCCCATCTCCAGACGGCGCACCCGCTCCGTCAGCAGGCGCTCGCGCCGACTATTCGCCACCACCGTCGGCCCGGATCGGTCACGTGGGGAAATACCGGCCTCTATTCCCTCTTACGGCGCAATACGCGGCGCCCGCCCTCCGGTCCGCCGGTCGCGCCCGCGGGTCCGGGGCCCGGCTGCGAGGGGCCGCCCGCTGATTCGGGCCAGGTATCGGCGAGTACCCCCGGGCCGGGTGTCCCCCTTGCTGTAATGGGCGGGCGCGACGGGTCAGGGGAGCGGGTGGAGGAGGCGGTGCGGCCATGGGGTGGCAGCGGGACGAGTTCGGCTCGTTCCACGAGGGCAGGCCGGGACCGGTCCTCGCCGACGGCGACGAGCCGAAGCCGGTCTACGTGGACACCGGCAGCAGCGGCGTGCACGAGACCAGTGAGTGGTGGGTCCACGACGGTGGCAGGAGCGGGCCCCGCGCGGTGGACGTGCGCGGCTCCTGCTCGTGCGGGTGGCGCGGCGCGTCCCGCTACCCGATCGACTGGGACGCGCTGGCCGAGGATGGTCTCCAGGACTTCGACGTATCCGGCCCGTACACCGACTGGGAGCGGCACCTCGACGACGTCGCCGCGCAGTCGGTGCCCCTGCCCGTGGGCCTGGAGGAGTTGCTCGAACAGGTGGAGGACCGGCTGGACGCGCTCGCCGACCAGGCGCCGCTCGCCGCGCTGAGAGCCGTGGCGGCGCTGGAGCGCACCGCCAAGCGGGTCGCGGGCGAGGCCGCGTTCGCGGTGGAGCGGGACGGACCGCCCTGGGAGACGGTCGGGAGGGCGCTCGGCATCACCGAGCGGGAAGCCCGCTCGCGCCTGCTCGGCTACGCGCTGCGTCACCGCCGGTAGCGGCCCGCTCCGGTGGGGGGATGCGGGACGGGCCGCCACCGGATCGCCGGGGAGTGTAAGGGGGGCCGACCCGACGGGACAGGAGCGGACCGGACCGGACCCCCGGGCCCGGACCGGACGGGTCGAGCACCCGGGCCGGGCCCGGGTAACACGCCGGGGCCCGCCCCCTGAAACGCGTGCCGTGATCTCAGCCGCGTGGCCCCCGGTGGAAGTCGAACTCCTGGAACAGCGCGGTCGCCTCACGCCCCGGACCACGCAGCCGCAGGGCGTAGCTGACGAGGGCGTGGTTCAGCATGTACAGCCGGGGCTCCTCGCGGCCCTGGTCGGAGAGCCGGTCGATGACCCAGGAGATGGGCGTGGCGCCGCCGTAGCTGTCCCGGGGCTCGAACAGGAGGTGCGCGGAGCCCAGTTCCGCCAGCACGTTCAGCGCGTAGGCGAACGGATAGGGGCGGTTGACCCGGTCGTCGTCGGTGCGGTCCAGGTCGGGGAAGCAGTCCACGAGCCGGTCCAGCGCCGTGGGTTCGATCAGGTCGGTGCGGCCGGTGAGCAGGGCGGTCTGGAGGATGTAGGGGTACGAGATCCCGTTGAGGAAGTAGTTCGCCCCGGGGTCGGTCCGCCTCCATTCGCCCACGATGCCCTCGACGAAGCCGTCCAGGTCCGGGATCTGGTCCCGCAGCCGGCCGAGGTTGTGCAGGGCGACGAGGTAGTACAGGCCCATGTGGGTGCGTTCGACCGGTCGGAGGCCGGCCATCAGGTCCTTCGCCTCCGCCAGCCGGTCCCGGCCGTAGGACAGGTACTCCTCGGGACGGCCGCTCATGGCGATCGCGTTCAGCATGGTCAGCAGCGGATAGACCCGGGTGAAGGCCGCCGACATGGGCTGCGGGAAGGCCGGGGGGTTGTCCAGTTCCCCGGCACGGTCCAGGTGGGTGAGGACTTCCTTGATGTGGTCCCGGCCGTTGTCGTCGACGATGTGCCGTTCATGGCCGAGCAGCGAGATCACCGACAGGAGCATGGCGCCCCCGCGCCCGCGGAAGAACGGCGCGGGAATCTTCTCCAGCAGGGCGAGGGCTTCCCGGACGTAGTGCCGGGGCCCGGTCACCAGCCGTTCCCCCAGACCGAGTTGGCCTATCGCGAGGAAGGCGGCGGTGTAGGCCGACAGCTTCTCGTAGTGGCCGTGCCGACCCGCGTTCTCGTCCTTGATCCGGTCGGCCTCGATCGTGTCGACGACGTCCAGGGTCTCCGCGGCGAAGTCCGCGTCTGCGCCCACCAGCAGGGTCCGGTCCAGGCCCAGCTTGGCGAAGGCGTCCATCAGGACACAGCCGGCCATGACCCGGAAGTACGGGTTCTCCTCGGCCCGCACGGTGGCGAGGATCGGGCCGAGGTCCGCTTCGAGGTCGCGGCGGTGCAGGCAGCGGGCGGGGTCGGTGACGTCGAGGACGAAGTGGGCCAGCAGCCGGGAGAACCGGGTGTACGCGCTGCTCTCGGCGCCCTTCGCGGCGAGCAGGGCGAAGGCGTGCCGGATGCGCGCGGCGGCGACCGGGTTGTAGGCGATGGGGTGCTGGCCGAGGCCTATGCCGCGCACCATGCGGCTCCAGGGCGTGGCGATCATGCGGGTCTCGTTCGACAGATGGTGCAGGCCGTCGACCGGGACCGGGAACGTGACGAAGGTCATGGGTGTTCCTTCCGCGGTGTGCGTACCGGGCGTTCGGTGAAGTGCGGGCGGTTCAGGCGTGTTCGGTGAAGCGGCGGTCGGTGAAGCGGCGGTACGTCCAGCGCTGTGCGCTTCGGCGGTGTTCGGTGATGTGCCGGGGATGGCTCGACCCGATGTGCTCGGCGACGTGGCCGGGACTGCCCGGCGGCCGCCGGGTGAAGTGCCGCGCGGACAGGCGGCGTTCAGCGGGCGCGGACACCGTGACCGGGATACCCCCGACGCGGGTCCGCGTCCGCTCGGTCAGGCTGCCTCGTCCACCCGTTCCGGGGCGTACGGCTCTGCCGCGTGCAGGGGTGTTCCGTGGGCGAGATGGGGCAGCGGGGGCACGGCAAGGCCGAGGAACTCGGTCCTGGTGCCCTGCAGCATCTGCAGCGCCCAGTTGAGCCACTTGACGCCCTCGCAGTAGATCGCGACAGGGCGGCGCTGGGCCTGGTAGGTGTCCGTGAGGGTGCCGTCCAGCTCCTTTTGGAAGTGGAACGGCGGCATCGCGGTGAAGTGCTGTCCCATCATGAACACGAAGCGGACCAGCCAGTACGGGTCGTCCTTGAGGAAGGGCGAGTCCGGGTCGTCCAGGCCGAGCGCGGCGGTCATCACCGTCGCGAAGTGGTCCTCCATGCCCCGGGGCGACGCGGTGTCGACCGTGCCGCCGTGTGCCACGACGTCGCGGACGCGGTAGGACCGCTGGTAGGGGTTGCCGTCCTGGAACGCGATGTCCACCCGGGGCGTCATCCCCTCGCCGGTGGCGACGTGCATGCTGAACCGCTCGAAGTGGATCTCGTCGTAGTGGCCGAGGGAGTTGTGCCAGGGCTTGTTGTCGTACATGGCGTCGTCGCGGGTGTCCTTGCCCTCGCCCTTGAAGCCGATGGCCCGCGGGTCCAGGAACATGATCCCCAGCGCATCCGCGGTGATGGCCGCGAGCGCCGCGTCGACGTCCCTCTTCGGGGCCCCGGACTCGATCACCCGCTGCGCGTGCAGCAGCGGCGCGGTGTCGAGGATCTTGATGTTCTCGGTGTTCGTGTCGCCCATGACGAGGGAGTGGAAGGCCGGTTCGAGGACGTCGAGGAACTCGGCGGTGTCCCGGAACCTCCGCAGCAGCTCGGCCGCGTTGAGGTAGGAGTGGCCGTCGATGACGATGTGCTCGCTCGCGAGGAGCGCGTCGTCGAAGGTGCCGGGAGCCGTGCGGCGGCACAGGTCCAGGCGGTCCTCGATCTTCCTGAAGTACGAGATGTCCACGGTCTCGCCGGGGGCGGGCACCCGGTTCTCGCTGTGCACGCTCTCGTTCAGGACCCGGATGATCTGCTCGTAGAGGCGCGCGACGACGGCCGGCGGGGGTGTCCGCTTCTCGATGAACCGGCTGACCTCCTCGCCGCCCACGTAACTCATCTCGTAGATGACCTCGCGGTCGGCCGTGCGGCCGTCCGTGCGCCGGTGCGCGGGGACGGGGATCTCCCGTTCGAGCACGGTGAATACCTCAGGGAAGCAGCCGCGCACCGAGGCGGGCAGGGACTGGAGGAACTCGGCCTGCTTCTTGGCCTTCGCGAACGGCGGCAGCATGACGCCGTTCCCCTCGGGGTTCCAGTGCGCGGTCGTCAGGGCCTCGCTGAGGATCTTCCGGACCGTGATGTGCTCCTCGCCCTCTTTCCTCACGAAGATCGTCATGGACTCGCTGCCGCCCTTGCCGAAGCTGACGAGCGTCTCGTCCAGGTGGATGTAGGCGCAGACGGTGCTGGAGAGGACCCGGCGGCTGCGGGCGTTGTCGAGGACGCAGGCGCTCTCGGCGGTCAGGCCGAGCTGGCAGGTGTACTCGAAGGCGTCCAGGGCGGGGTTGAGCCGCTTGCGCCACGCCTCGGCCGGTTCCCGGACCGTGACGACGCCGGTGTCGTACGGTCCGGCGTCGACACCGGCGTCCGTCGAACCGGGGCCGAGCGCGACGATCTGGCAGTTGCCGCCCAGGTGGATCCGCCGCGCCCCGGTGGCCGGGGTGCCGGACGGCAGCACGGCGCGGGTGGCGTCCGCGAGGTCCTTCCTGGACTGGACCGGCACGCCCTCGGGGGACACGAGCGGGATCAGGCCCTCGGTGAGACCGGACAGGATCCGCTCCACGGTGTCCCCGCCCGGATCGGTGGACAGCGCGACGGCGTCGGCCAGGGAGAGTGCGCCGGCGGCCGCCAGGGCCGCGAGCCAGCCCTCCGTGTCGGTCGCTTCGAGGTAGTGGTCGGTCCCCGCGAAGAGCGCGGGCCGGTGCCGGGCGAGGGCCTGGAACAGCAGGTACGGGTGGACGACGCGGTGCCCTGCCGGGGACAGGGCGCCGGCGTCCAGGCCGGCGCCGACGGGATCCGTGTCGCCGCGGCGCGGGGTGCCCGGCATCAGGTCGCCCGCCTGCAGGTCGACCGCACCGGGCAGCCGCTCGCCGCGCGCCCGGTCGAAGGCACCCAGGTCCGTGGGGCTCTCGTCCAGCAGCAGCCGGGTCCCGGCGGCCACCTCCGCGTCACCGAGGTGGGGGAGCGAGTCGAAGTGGACGACGACCACCTCGGGCCGGCTGGTGCGGACCGTCCTGGTCGTGGTGGCGCCCGCGGCGTCCAGCACCTTGAGTTCGACGCACGCCCTGCCCAGCAGGGCGGGGTCGGTGGCGGTGATGTCCTTCTTCAGGCGTGCCCTGACGACCAGTTCACCCCGGGCCGCGTCGATGTGCTCGCGGTAGTTGCGGGTGTGCTGGAAGACCTCCAGGAAGTCGTGGAACCCCGCGGCCCCCGCCCGCCCGGGCCGCGGCGCCTCATCGGCGAGGATCCGTCCGAGGACGCGGGAGAAGTGGTCGTCGCAGAACTCGCTGTCGGCGGCGAGGCCGAACACTTCCCGCAGTGCGTCGTGGTGCGCGGCACCCGGTGCCTCCGCGCCGGTGCGCAGGCGCTCCAGCAGGAGCGTGAGGCGCTCACTCGCGGCGAGGACCCTCGGCAGCCGCCCGCCGTCCCCGGGCCCCGCCGTGTACGCCGTGACGGGGGTGAGCACCCCGTTGTCCTTCAGCAGTCGCACGGACTTGCCGCCAGGCCCCAGCTCCACCACCAGGTCCGCACCGAGGCCGTCCAGCGTCGCGCAGGTGTCCTGCGAGGCCATGACGCGGTCGGTCATGGCGAGGACGCCGAGGCGGACGCCGGCCCCGGTGGTCAGGAGCGAGCTGTCGTGGTTCGACACCACCGGGACCCGGGGCTCCGCGAACCGCACGCCGTTGATGTCGAGGAAGCGCTCCAGCGCGTCGCGCGCGGGACGCATCCGCGCGGAGTGCGCCAGGAAGACGGTCGGGTCCTTCAACTCCTCGACGGACACCCGCGGGAAGCGGGCGACGAACCGGTCGAACTCCGTCTTGACGCCGGTGCGCACGTAGAGGTTGGCCTGCGTCGGCGCGTAGGTCTTGTGCAGTTCGACGTCGGAGAGCGGGTACGCCTCCCGCAGGCGCCCCAGCACCGTCTCGAGGGCCTGTGGGCTCTGCGCCCGCACGGCCACCACATGGGAGGGCTCCGGCACCAGCGGCGCCCGCCGGTCACCTCCCGGCAGGTAGCAGGAGACGGTACGGGCGAACGCCTCGTCGGTGTCCCGGGCCCCGGCGGCCACCAGCATCAGCGGCGTGAACACCTGGGCGATCCTGACGCCGTCGGCCACGGACAGGGCCCCGCTCGCCACGGCGGCCGTCAGGATGCCGAAGCTCTCGCCGGTGTAGGCCACGACGTCGGCCAAGGCCCCGTCCTGCCCGCCCGCGTGCCGCAGACGGGCGTCAAGAGCGAGGCTGTGCACCAGCAGGGCCGCCCCGATGAAGCCCTGCCGCTCCAGCTTCCCCTCGGGAAGGTTCTCCGAGGCCACGAGCAGGAGGTCCGGCCGCCCGGGGAAACCGAGGGCGCCTGCCGCCTCCTCGTAGACGGCCGTGATCGCCGGTATCCCGGAGTCGAGGAGGGAGCGGCCGAGGCCCTGGTAGGAGGCCCGGCTGCCCAGCCCGGGGAAGAAGCCGGCCATGCGGGCATGGCGTGCGGGACCGAGGGCCTTGACGACGGGGACGGCCCGTCCCGTGGTGCGCGGGGTGTCGACGGATGAAAGGGAACGGGTCACGAAAATCGCCTTCTCGGGTTGTTTCCGGGGGAGACGGAGCGCCTTTGGCCCGTGCCGTGCATCGCTCACTCTTCGTTCGCGCGCTGTGGTGCGCGCCGCCGGGAGAACCGGCGCCCGACAACGGGGCCGACGCTTTCCCCGGATCGCCGGAACGAATCGCTGAAAAAATTATGTCGGGACCTCGTAAGCGGGTTCAACCGACGCCGATACAGGCTTCGTCATTTCTCTACAGGCCCCGCAAAGGACGTTCAGGGGACCGTCAAGCGCACGTCAGAGGAGTGTCAACACCGCTTGCCAGCAAGGTGCATTGCCCTGATGGCATTCTTTTCGAAACTCTGTCGTCACACTTCTTCCGGGCGCGAAAAAAATCAGGTCCGAGGAACTCGAAAAGTTCCTCGGACCTGATTCTTCGAATGGTCTGCGCGCCCTCCGGACGCCCGTTTACCGGACGCCGGTCCCCACCGTGCCCGCGCCTGTCCCGACGCCTTCGGCCGCACCTGCGGGAACGGCCGCCAGAGCCGGTGACCGGCCGCCGAGCGAACCCCCCACGACGACGACGAGCCCGGCCAGGGCGAGCCCGGAGCCCACCCACAGCGGCGAGGCGAACCCGAATCCCGCCGCGAGCGCCAGGCCGCCGAGCCAGGCGCCGAGCGCGTTGCCCACGTTGAAGGCGGCGATGTTCGCTCCGGAGCCCATGGTCGGCGCGTCCGACGCGTACTTCATCGTCCGCACCTGGAGGCCGGGGGCCGCGGCGAGACCGATGGTCCCCATCAGCAGCAGCGCGATGACCGTCGCGATCTTGCTCCCCGCGCTCAGCGCGAAGAGCGCCATGACGACGGTGAGGCCCGCCATGATGCCGATCAGCGTCTTGTTCAGGGACTTGTCGGCGCCCTTGCCCCCGAGGAAGTTGCCGAGGAACGTACCGACACCGAACAGCACGAGCAGCCAGGGCACGGTGCTGGTGGCGAACCCGCTGACATCGGTGAGTGTGAAGGCGATGTAGGTGTATCCGCCGATGACCCCGCCGAAGGCGAAGACGCTCAGCACGATGGACACCCAGACCTGACCGCGCCGGAAGACGGCGAGTTCGCTGCGCAGGTTCGTCCCCGCGGCCGCCTCGGTCCTGGGCACCAGGACCTGGACGCCGATCAGGGTGATGACGCCGATGACCGTGACGGCCCAGAACGTGGAGCGCCAGCCGAGCTGCTGGCCGAGGAAGGTCCCGAGCGGGACACCGAGGACGTTGGCCGCGGTCAGCCCGCCGAACATGAGGGCGATGGCGCTGCCCTTCTTGTTCGGGGCGACCATGTCGGAGGCGACGACGGCGCCGACGCTGAAGAACGCGCCGTGGCACAGGGCGGCGACGATCCGGCCGACCATGAGGAGCGAGTAGGTGGGGGCGATCGCGGAGATCAGGTTCCCCGCGATGAACAGCAGCATCAGGCCGACGAGGACCTTCTTGCGGTCGAAGCGGGCGATCGCCGCGGTCAGGGCGATC
Source organism: Streptomyces sp. NBC_01497 (assembly GCF_036250695.1). Classification (NCBI taxonomy): domain Bacteria; kingdom Bacillati; phylum Actinomycetota; class Actinomycetes; order Kitasatosporales; family Streptomycetaceae; genus Streptomyces; species Streptomyces sp. NBC_01497. The sequence goes on from NZ_CP109427.1 coordinate 3,675,051, forward strand.
GCACCCACCGCGACGCTCAGCGCGTATCCGGAGACCAGGTAGCCGGCGGTGGATTCCGAGACGTCGAAGGTGTGCGCCACCTCAGGCAGCAACCCGACGATCCCGAACTCCGTGAGGCCGATACCGAAGCCCCCCAGCGCCAGGGCGATGAGCCCGACAGGCATGTGAAAACCCTTCGTTGCAGTGGCAGTTGCGGTACGGGACCGCGCCCTGAGACCCGGTCAGATCGAAGTATCGCAGAAGTTCGATGCGTCCTGTCAAGGCGGTTCGCCGAGGAGTCGTCAGAGCGGCCGGAAGCTCACACTTCCGCAACGCATCGCCTATCATCGATGAATAAGATCCGGTGACGTGCATCCACAGGAAGGCCCCATGACGACCCACGACACGCCTGCCGCAGGCGACCTCGCGCCCCTGCTGGAACCCCTGAAGGCACTGGCCAACCCGGTGCGGCTGCAGGTGCTCCAGTGGCTGCGCGAGCCCGAGGACAACTTCCCCGTCGACCCCGCCGTCACCGACCCGCGCACGGTCGGCGTCTGCGTCAGCCACATCCAGGCGAAGGCGGGGCTCGCCCAGTCCACCGTCTCCGCCTACATGGCCACGCTCGAACGCGCGGGCCTCGTCCGCTCCACCCGTGTCGGGAAATGGACCCACTACCGGCGCGACGAGGAGCGGATCAGCGAACTCGTGGAGCAGTTGCGGCGATCCGTCGGAAGCAGCACCCTGACGGACATCGCCTCGGTCTGAACCCGCCGGTGCGCGCCGCCCCCACCGTCCGGGCACGACCGCTCGTCCAGGGACGCCTGCCAGGCTGCCCGAACGGCGTGAACCGTCCTGCGGTCCCGCCACCACCGCTTCGGACGCCGGCACCCGTCGGCTCCGGGGAACACCGGGCCCGTCGGGGGCGCCTGGCAGGCAGCCCCTCCGCCCCGCACACCAGCCGGCCGCACCACCCGGCCGCACCGGGCGCGCTGCGGGAAGATCCCACACGGGGCACGGTCCCGCAGGCCGACACCCCGCCGCCCGGTCGCAGTCGGAGTGCCCGCCGTCACGCCACGCCGTTCACCCCCACCGACGAATCACCCGGCGCCGCCGGCCCCACCGGCCGCCCGGCCACGGCCTCCAGGGACTCGGGCGTGGCCGTCGTGCGCAGACGCGGGAGCATGCCCGGGGCCGCGAGACCCGAGAGCAGCAACCGCCACAACGCGGAGATCCGGCCCGGCAGATCCTGCCGGTTGCTGTAGGCCTGGGACATCACCTGAAGGCCGGTGAACGCCCCGACCAGTGTCGACGCGACCTCGGCCGGGTCCGTACCGGGCAGCAGTTCACCCTGCCGGTCCGCCTGCCGCAGCAGATCCTCCACCACGGAGACCGCCTGGCTGTACGGGGTCCTGGCCGACGGCGAGAAGGACGACTGCTCGACGGCCAGGCGCACACTGGCCCGCAGCACCGTGTCGTGCTGCAGCCGCCACGCGAAGCGGAGGGTCAGGTCGATGACGGCCTGCAGCTTCACCGGCTGGTCCGGCACCACCAGGGCCTCGCCCTGCGCCTGGACCAACGCGGTCGCGATCGCCTCCTTCGAGGGGAAGTGGTGGTACAGGGCGCCGCGCGTGAGTCCCGCCCTCGCGAGGATCTCGTTCGTGCTCGCCGCGTCGTACCCGCGTTCCCCGAACACTCCCGCGGCCGCCTCCAGGATCGAGCGTCTCGACCTGATGCCTCTCTCCTGCTGGGCCATCCCCGATCCTCGCACTCCACGCTAGAAAACAGACCTGTCTGTACTGTATGCGCCGCACGGGGTCGCCAGCCGCCCGGTAGGCAACGGTCCGGATGCGAACGGGGACCTGCGTACGGCCCGAGAGGGCCGCGGGCCAAGGGACCACCGGACTACGGGACTACGGGAGCCACGCGACTACGCGACCACTCGGCCGACTCGGCCACTCGGCCACTCGGCTACGGATGTCCGATATGGAAACCGACACCCCGCACGGTGACGATCCAGCCGCTCGAACCGAGCTTGCCGCGCAGGCTGCTGACATGGGTGTCGATCGTGCGCCCTCGGTGCGACCATTCATCGCCCCACACCTGGCTCATCAACTCGCGGCGGGACAGGGTGGTCCCGGGCTGGGACGCCAGCAGGCGGATCAGGTCGAACTCCTTGGGGGTCACCTCCACCCGCCGCCCGTCCAGCAGGAGTTCGCGGGTCGCGGCGTCGATGCGCAGCGGCCCGTGCGTGATGACCCTCGCCCGCGTCCGGCGCGGGCGGACCCGGCGCATCACCGCCTCGATCCTGGCCAGCAACTCCGGGAAACCGTACGGCTCGACGATGTAGTCGTCCGACCCGGCCTGCAGACCGAGCACGCAGTCGAGTTCGCCGCCACGCGTGGTGAGCGTGATGATCGGGACGTCGCCGACCGACCGGATCCGACGGCAGACCTCCAGCCCGTCCAGGTCGGGCAGGTCGAGGTCGAGGAGGACCAGGTCGACGCCCTCGTGGGCGCGCAGCGCCTTGGCACCCGTGGTCACGCTCTCGGCCAGGTGGCCGTGCCGGCGCAGCTCCTGCACCAGGGTCTCGGCGGCCCGGGTGTCGTTCTCGACCACGAGAACCCGCAGTCCCCGCGCGCCGCCGGGCTCCGTGCCCTCGGTCGCGGCCTGCGGTGACGCGGGTTCCTGGTGCGGTAAGCCGACGGCTCCCCGGCCCTGCCGACCGGTGCGCGACCCGGCCGGATCCACGGCCTGCCAATTCATCTGGGCCCCCTTGAGGCACGCCATATCGAACCGTTGAGCGCTTATCACGGGAAGATACCAGGCAGCCTTGTCTGCTTGTCAATGCGATACCTGACAGGTCAAGCGCCCATGACCCGCCACAACTTGAACGGTACTAAAGGGCGAAAAACCCTGTCTATAAGGACAATGACTACCCGTCACCTTAGTGGAAGCTCGCCCTCCGTACATAAACACATTCGAAAAGTAAACGTCACTCGCTCGTAAACCAGGCAGGTCACCATGGATTGAACATGGGCTGAGCAAGATCTGCCTGGAAACCAGGCCGGCTGCCTGCACCGTGGCCGTGCACACGTTCCATGAGCGACGGGGGGCCCGGACGTGCGTCGCGGCCTGCCCCTGTCCCCGAGACGACAGGAGTGCTGAGGATGCCGAGCCCCACCAGGACCGCGATCGACAACACCTCGATGACGGAGCCCATGTCGGTCACCACGGTCCCGCGCGGATACGTCCATCGCGCATCCGTCGCGGAGGTCCTCCTCACCGGCTGGGAGAACGGTACGAGCGGCTCGCCCGGTACGTCGGACTCCTTCACGGTCCGTGCCCAATGGCCCAGAAGCCACGCCCTGTTCGCCCCGGCCCACGGCTACCAGGACCCGCTGCTGCTGGTCGAGTCCATCCGGCAGACCGGAATCCTGCTGGCCCACGCCGAGTACGACGTCCCCTTCGACCACCAGTTCCTGATGTGGGACATCGCCTTCTCCGCCACGGCCCCCGCCCTCGCCGCCGGCCCCGCCCCCACCGACGTCGAACTGCACACCGTCTGCGAGATCGGCCGGGGCCGCACCCCCGCGGGAATGCGGTACCACGTCCGCGTCCTGCGCGACGGCACGCCCGTCGCGACCGGCGGCGCGAGCTTCAGCTGCACCCGCCCCGCCGTCCACCGGCGGCTGCGCGGCGAACGCCCGACCACCACGGGCCGCGCCCTGCCCGCGCCGATCGACCCGGCCGCGGTGGGACGCACCGACCCGCGGCACGTGCTGCTCGCCACCGCCCCGCCGAGCGACCGGGGCCCCCGGTGGGAACTCCGGGTCGACACCGACGACCCGGTCTTCTTCGACCACCCCGTCGACCACGTGCCCGGGATGTTACTGATCGAGGCCGCCCGGCAGGCGGCGCGTGCCGCGACCGGTCGGCCCGACGCGCTCCTGCTCGACCTGCGGAGCACGTTCACCCGGTACGCCGAACTCGACTCCACCTGCTGGATAGAGGCGCGCGCCGGGGACGGGGGGACGGCCGCCGACCTCCCCGTGCGGGTGCGGGGCCTCCAGCAGGGCGAGGAGGTCTTCGCCGCCGAGCTGATCCTGCGGCGCCCGGACCTGTGAGCACTCCCCCACGACCTGGAGCGTTTCCCGTGCGCACTGTCCTCATCGCCGGAGCCGCCGGTTTCGTCGGCAGCCATGTCGCCGACGAGGCACGTCGGCACGGCGTGGGTCTCGTCCTGATGTCACACCGCCGGGCGCTGCCCGTGCCCGGCCCCGCAGCCGCCGCCCCGGAAGCCGGGGGCGGCAAGCCGCCCGGAGCGGATCCCGGCACGGGGCCCCGGCACCGCGTCATCGCCGCCGACCTCACCGACCCCGCCTCGCTGCGCGGAGCCTGCGCCGGCGTGGACGTCCTGCTGCACTGTGCGTCCCACATCGGCTCCTCACCCGAGAGGAACGAATCCGTCAACGCCCGGGGCACGAAGGCGCTGGTGGAGGAGGCGCGCCGCGCCGGAGTGGGCCGCATCGTGTACGTGAGCACCGCGTCCGTCTACGGCCGGGGCACCTTCCGCGACGCGGGCCCCGGCCGGCTCACCCGCCGTCCCGCCTCGCCCACCTCACGCACCCGCGCCGCGGCCGAGGACACCGTCCTCGAAGCCGGCGGGACCGTGCTGCGTCCCCATCTCGTGCACGGCGCCGGGGACATCTGGGTGGTTCCCGGCCTGACCCGTCTGCTGCGCGCGCTGCCCGGCATCAACCCGGCCTGGACATCGCGTACGTCGCTCATCTCGGTACGCGACCTCGCCCGTCTCGTCGTCGGCACCGGACTCGCGCCCGCCGCCGGCCTGACGTCCTCCGTCCACCACGCCACCCACCCCGAGCCGGTCACGGCACACACCCTGTTGCGTACGGTGGCCTCGTGTGCCGGACTTCGCCGCCCGGACCTCGAACTCCCCCTCGACCGGGCGCGGTCGCTCGTCGCGGCGGACGGGCCGGCGTCGGCCGCCCTCGACATGCTGCGCACCGACCACTGGTTCGACGGCCGCCCGCTCTGGCGTGATCTGCGCCTCGACCCCGGCCCGGGGTTCGCAGCCGATTTCGCCGCGTCGTCGGCGTGGTACCGCCGCACGCTCCCCGTGCCCGGTTGACGTCTCCCGCGAGGCCCCGCTCCCGGGCCCGAGGAAGGCGGCGTCCGGACAGGGGAGTTACGGACGGGCCGGGAGGTGCTGGCGGACGCCGGACGTCGCGGCCCTGCCGGGAGGCCCGTCCCGGCACGGGAGTTGCGGCCGGGCGAGGAGATCCGGTCGTGCCGGCAAACGCCGCCGGGTGACGGGAGAGGCGGTCGAGCCCCGGAGGAGACGGCCGGGCGCGCACCGCCCGCCCTCGGACCGGCGCTCGCCCGGTTCAGGCAGGGGCGCCTGGCACGGGCAGCGTTCCCGTCAGGGTGGCGACCAGCCGGCGCACCAGCTCCTGGCGGTCGGCCGGCTCGGCGCCCCCCCGCATCAGGAGATGGTGGACCGTCCCCGCGAGGGCGAGCGCGATCATGGCGCAGTCGGCGTCCTCGGCGATCCGTCCGAGCCGCTGCTCGGCTTCCAGGTAGCGGGCCATCACCGCCTCGACCGTGTCCGGCCCCGCCGCGCCCCCGGCCCACGCGTGCCGTACCCGTTCGGCGACCCCGTTCCGGGACACCGCCACCGCGGCCATCCCCGGACCGTACCTGTCGAGCAGGGCGAGCGCCGCGCCGCTCAGGTTCTCGCGCACGTCGCCCCGCCCGGCCCGCGCGGGCAGTGACCGGAGCTCGGCGGCGACCAGCTCGAAGCGGTCCAGGACGAGTTGTGCGACGAAGTCGTCCAGGTCGCTGAAGTGGCGGTACAGCAGCCCCTTCGCGCACTCCGCCTCCTCGCTGACGGCCCGGTTCGTCAGCCCGGCAGGCCCTTCCCGGGCGAGCACCCGCTCAGCCGCGGCGAAGAGCCGCTCACGGGCATCGGGGATCGCCACGCCGCGCGGTGCCATCGGTTCCTCCGGATCGGCTTGCCAGTATGGGCGTTCGCCCATACCGTGGTATGGGCGAACGCCCACACTAGTCTCTCCGACGGGGGCAATCCGATGCGCGAGCTCGTCAACACCGCACAGTCCGAGGCCTGGAACGGCGACGAGGGCCAGTACTGGAGCGACCACCACGACCGCTGGAACGCGATCAACGAGGGTTTCGACCGGCCCCTGCTCGCGGCAGCCGCCATCGCCCCCGAGGACCGCGTACTCGACGTCGGCTGCGGCACCGGTCAGACCACCCGGCTGGCGGCAGGCGCGGCCTCCCGGGGCTCGGTCTTGGGCCTGGACCTCTCCGCCCCCATGCTCGCCGAGGCCCGGGGCCAGGCCGCCCGGGAGGGCCTCGGCCGGATCGCGTTCGAACAGGGCGACGCCCAGGTGCACCCGCTCCCGTCCGCCGCCTTCGACACCGCGATCAGCCGCTTCGGAATCATGTTCTTCCAGGACCCGGTCGCCGCGTTCACCACCATCGGCCGCGCCCTGCGACCCGGCGGCCGGCTCGCCTTCGTCTGCATGGCGGAGCCGTCCCGCAGCGAGTGGGTGCGGGTGTACGGCTCCGTACGTACCGCCCTGCTGGGCCCCGCGCAGGAGACCGACGACCTCGACGGCCCGGGGATGTTCTCCCTCCGCGACCCGATGGTGATCAGGCGTGTCCTCGGCGCGGCGGGCTTCGCCGACGTGCGCACCGAACGCGTCGAGGCCGACGGCACGTTCGGGCGGGACGCCGACGACGCCGCCGGCCATCTGCTGGGCTCGGGCCCCGGCCGCCATCTGCTGGGCCTGCTCGACGCAGCGAGCGGCCCGGACGGCGCCGGCCGGGCACAGGCGGCGCTCGCGGCGGCCCTGGTCCCCTACGCCCGGCCCACCGGCGTCCACCTGCGCACCTCCGCCTGGCTGGTCACCGCCACCCACCGCTGAACCGTCCCCGGGCAGGCCTACGTGAGGCACATGCGCAACGAGTCCGGCGCCGGACCGGCCACCCCACAGCGAGGCAACGGAGCGTGGGCAGCGGGGATCGGGGCCGAAGGGAAGGACACGGGGAAACCGCCGGGCAAACGCGGAAAGCTCGGAGGCGGAGAGGCAGCGGCAGGGCGGGGAGGACAGCACCACTCCTCCGCCACTTACAACGTATAGCGCACAGGGGGGCTTGCGGCAAGGCCCCCGTCGTACCGCAGAATCGTCGGCCCAGGCCCGAAACCCGTGGAAGGGAAACAGCGACGTGCGTGTTGAGTGGTCGGACCACGGGTCGCGGGGGGGCGTCGAGCCGCTGGTGGCACTGGCGACGCGGCTGCGGGCGCGTTCGGCGATCCACTCCGACCGCGGGCCGGTGAGCGACGAACGGCTGCCCGGCATCGTCGGTCCGGAAGGCCCCCCCTGCCGACGCGAACTGCCAGGACCGCCCGAACCGCATAATTGTACGAACGGGACGTAACCGCCGGGCCGCACCCGTGACAGGGGAGACCACGTCCGCCCCCGGACAGGGGAGACCACGAACACACCACCCCCACCACCCGCGAACCCGCCACCCCGAGCAGCCCCGAGCAGCCCGTGGCACCGGGCACCCACGAACCCGGAACCCGGACACTCGCCGGGCGCGACGCCGGCAAGCGACCTCAGATCGGATTTCCGCATGAACCCCCGCACCATCGGCGCGTTCGACCTTCCCGACCGCCTCTCCCCCAAGGCCGACCCGGCGCTGATCGCGGGCGACGAGGAGCACTTCGCGGCCATCGCGGAGTCCCTCGACGAGTCGATCGCCGATCTGTCACAGCGCCTCGCCGACCTGCGCAGGGCGCCCGGCGGCCTGGGCCGCGACGCGATGGACCGGGACACGGAGATCCACCGGCTGACCACGCGGCTGCGGACCCTGCGCCGCTTCGGCCTGGACCTGTGCCTCGGACACATGGTCGCGGCGGACGACCCCGAGCCCGTGTACGTCGGGCGGCTCGGCCTCACCGACAGCACGGGCCGCCGGCTGCTGCTGGACTGGCGCTCCCCCGCCGTGGAGCCGTTCTTCGGAGCCACCCACGCCAACCCCATGGGCCTCGCGAGCCGCCGCAGATACCGCTGGAGCCGCGGCCGGATCAGCGACTACTGGGACGAGGTGTTCACCTCGGACGCCTTCGCCGGCCACGCCGCGCTCGACGACCAGTCCGCCTTCATCGCCAGCCTGGGCGGCAACCGGTCACCGCGGATGCGGGACGTCCTCGGCACCATCCAGGCCGACCAGGACGCCATCATCCGCGCGGGATCCCGCGGTGCTCTCGTCGTGGACGGCGGACCGGGCACGGGGAAGACCGTCGTCGCGCTGCACCGCTCCGCCTACCTGCTCTACTCCGACCCGCGCCTCGGCCATCGCAAGGGCGGCGTGCTGTTCGTGGGGCCCCACCAGCCCTACCTGGGTTACGTCGCCGACGTCCTGCCGAGCCTCGGGGAGGAGGGCGTTCAGACCTGCACGCTGCGGGACCTCGTGGCCGAGGGAGCCGCGGCGACAGCCGAGCCCGACCCGGACGTGGCGCGTCTGAAGGCGTCCGCGGACCTGGTGCGGGCGATCGAGCCGGCCGTCCGCTTCTACGAGGACCCGCCCACCCAGGGCATGACGATCACGACGCCGTGGTCCGACATCCGGCTGAGCGCCGACGACTGGGCCGAGGCGTTCGAGGCGGCGGAACCCGGCACCCCGCACAACGAGGCACGCGAGCAGATCTGGGAGGAACTGCTCACGATCCTGATGGACAAGCACGACGGCGACACCGCGCCCGCCCTGCTGCGCAAAGCGCTGGAACAGGACAGGGACCTGCTCGGCGCCCTCCACCGCGCCTGGCCGCTCATCGAGGCGGCCGACCTCGTGGGTGACCTCTGGTCCGTCCCCGCCTACCTGCGCAAATGCGCTCCATGGCTCGGCCCCGACGACGTCCGCAAGCTGCGCCGCGAGGACTCCCATGCCTGGACGGTGTCCGACCTCCCGCTCCTCGACGCGGCACGGCAGCGGCTCGGCGACCCGATGGCGGCCCGCCACAAGCGCCGGCACAAGGCCGCTGTCGCCGCCGAGCGCGAACGCATGGACGTCGTCATCGACCGCATCCTGGAGGCCGACGAGGACGGCGAAGGCGCCGTGACGATGCTGCACGGACAGGACCTGCGGGACAGCCTCGTGGATGAGGCGGTGCTGCCCACCGTCGACCCGGACGAGCTCGCGGGCCCCTTCGCGCACGTCGTCGTGGACGAGGCCCAGGAGCTGACGGACGCGGAATGGCAGATGCTGCTGCTCCGCTGCCCGTCCCGGAGCTTCACGATCGTCGGGGACCGCGCCCAGGCCCGGCACGGCTTCACGGAGTCGTGGCAGGAACGGCTCAAGCGGGTCGGGCTGGACCGGATCACCCTGGCCTCCCTGAGCATCAACTACCGCACGCCCGAAGAGATCATGGCGGAAGCTGAGCCGGTCATCCGGGCCGTGCTCCCCGATGCCAACGTGCCGACCTCCATCCGCGGCAGCGGCCTCCCCGTCGTCCACGGAGCGGCCTCGGACCTCGGCTCGGTCCTCGACACCTGGCTCGCCGCCAATGCCGACGGCACCGCCTGCGTCATCGGCGATCCCGCCTTCCGCCCGACGGCCCGCATCCGCTCACTGACACCGGAACTGTCGAAGGGCCTCGAATTCGACCTGGTCGTCCTCGTCGATCCGGAGAACTTCGGCGAGGGCGTCGAGGGAGCGGTCGACCGCTACGTCGCGATGACCCGGGCGACCCGCCGGCTCGTCATCCTCACCAGCTCCTGACCCGTTCCTGACCCGTTCCTGACCCGTTCCTGATCCGTTCCTGACCAGGGAAGACCGAAGGGCGGGGTGCGGCTGAACGCCGTACACGATGTCGGGCAGACCTTCGACAGCCAGACTTTCGACAGCCAGGGGAACCCGCCGCCCCGAACGTGCCGGCCCCCTGTCCGCAGATCGCGGGCCGACCGGCGCGACCCCGTCCGCCTTGGCCGCCGTCGTGGGTAGCCATTACGCACCTTTGAGTCCATAATGACCATGTCCGTCCGTAGATGGTCAGCCGGAAAGGCCGCGTAGGGCACGACCGCAGCGGGCGGGTTCGCGGCCCTGCCGAAAGGTGTGCCATGGCTACGTTGCAGGAGTATGTGGACAAGGAACTGGTGGGCACGAACAACGTCCGCCGCGCGGCCATCATCCATGCCGATGACGGCGGCACCTGGGCGGAGAGTGACGGAGGCCTGCTGGAGGCCGGCGAGGGTGCGGCCATCGTCGCCCTGTTCAAGGACCCGGGCGAGGTGCACAGCAAGGGCGTCGTCGTCGGCGGGGAACAGTTCGTGGGGGTCAAGGGCGACGAGAAGTCGATCTGCGCCACGAAGGGCGCGGACGGCGTCGCGATCGCCAGGACGGACCGGACCATCGTCATCGGCTACTACCAGGAGGGCGAGGCGCCCTGCGACGCCCTGCTGACCGTCGGGAACGTCGCCGACAGCCTCCGCGAGAACGGCTACTGAGGGACACCCGCCCACGAGACGCGCGACCACGCCCCCTGCCCGGCGATACACCGGGCAGGGGGCGCTTCCGGCTTCTGCCCGGGGCCGGGCGGCCCGGGCAAGAACCGTGGGCCCGGCGTTGCGACGGACTGCGGCCTTGTCCGTCACGCCGCGTGCGTTGGAAAGGAACGTGGCTCCTCAGCCCACACCGGCCATGCCCGAGCAAGGCAATTCCCACGCGCACAGCAACCCTCCCAACATGCCGCCACGTCGCGGCCATCCGCCGGACTTCGCCGGCCGTTCGCGATGAGGGCAAGCGATCCTGAGGAGGCGAGCCGAGCTCTCGACTCCGGACGGGTACGTGACAGCCGGCGGGGGGCGAGGACGGCGTCGTCGTCCGTGTCGGCGAGGCACCGAAGGCCGCTCCGTCCACCGCAACCCATGCCCCCGCAGTTCGACGGGAGTCGACCTTGTCGCGCACGGCACGCGACTCGATTCGAAGTGCCCGGGTCTCGGCGTTCTGTAGCGTTCGCGCTCAGTCAACGGGGATGATGGTGCTCAACAGCACGTGACCGGGACGGGAGGGAGCAGATGGCGTACTCGACCCGCATGGCCGCAGCCCTCTCCGGAGCGACGGTCGGACAACTGCGCACGTGGCGACAGGACCGGGGCAACGGGCCGATCCTCCGGCCCGAGCTGGCAACCCGCCCGGCTCTGTACTCCTTCCGGGACGTGCTCGCGCTGCGCGCGTTCGCCCACCTTCGTCAGGACACTTCCCTGCAGAAGATCCGCGTGGCCCTGACCACCCTGAAGAAAATCGGGGAGGTCGAACACCTTTCCAGTTACACCCTGGTGTCCGAGGGCGACTCGATCGTCCTCGGGGGTCACGATGACCACGGCACCGACCTGGTCGAACGTCCTGGCCAACGCGTGATCGCCACGATGGCCGACATCCTGCAGGAATTCGCTCCGAGAGCCGGCGTCGTGGTCCCTCACCTGCTGCGGCCGAAGCACCACGTCACGGTCGATCCAGAGACGCAGGGCGGACAGCCCGTGATCACGGGCACGAGGATCCCCTTCGACGCCGTCGCGGAGCTGGTCGAGGACGGCATCCCGCCGGAGAAGATCGCGGACTACTACCCCGGTGTCACCGCGGACGCCGCACGCGACGCGGCTTCCTTCGCCCTCTACGTGGACAGCTACAGCACGGGAGCGCGCGCTGCCTGATGCGGATCCTCATCGATGAGAACGTCCCCGTACAGGTGCTGGAGATGCTCAGACGGATCCTGCCCGAACACGAGATCAAGCACGTCAGTGAGATCAGGTGGGCGGGCAAGAAGGATCTCGCGCTTCTCCCCGACGCCGCGAGAAAGGGCTTCGACGCCTTCCTGACCAGGGACGCCCGACAGCTGGAGGATCCGTCGGAGACCGAGGCCATCAAGAAGTCGGGCATGCACCACATCCGCTTCAGCCAGGCGCACAGGGGCATGTCAGGCCTCGGCCTGGCGATGGGCGCGGTGGTCGCGGCGATGCCCCTGGTCATTGCCGAACTCGGCGAAGCAGGTATCCAGCAGCTGATCCACATCAAGGGCCTGAGCCCCGTGAGCAAGCACCGATTCGACCGTGTGGACCCGTCCGCGTCACCACCGTCGTACTGGCCTCGGTAGCCGCACCGCACCACACCGGTCGCAAGCCCGTCGCGGCGGGGCCCGACGGGATCACCTATTCGGTGTTGATGCCGTCTCGACCAGCTTGGCGATGAATTCGGCACTCGCGTGCAGCTCCCGCGTGTACCAGATCACGCAGTCCCACGGGCGGTCTGAAAAAGGCCGTGCGGTCGGACGATGCGCTCTGCACCGAACCGCTGGGGAAGCGTGTGGAGAGCTTCGCCGCTCACTCTCGCCTGCGCCACACCGCCGTGACGCCCGCCCGCCCGCCGGGCCAACGCCGTCAGGTCGCACCTCTGCCTCGGGTGCCTCTACCACCAGTAGGGGATGGGCCCCACCTGGGACCAGATCCACGCGTGGGCCGAAATCGCCGAATCAGTAACGGAATTGACTCGTTGGCCGGGTCGCCGGCCCGGGTGTCTGATAAGTCTTCTGACGGGGGCCGGGCTTATGCCGGGCCCGCGGCGACTCTTGGGGTGCCGCAGGGGGAGGGGACGTACATGAGCGCCACCGGACGCGACGAGATCATCGCTTGTAGAAACCCGCGACACGGTCGTCGTGCTGTAAACCACCCCGCCGGCGGAGAAGGGTCCAAGGCCCCGCCTACGCCCCCGGGTGAGAACTCCTTCGAAGGCTTTGCGCGCACCGCGTCGACTTCATGAGTTCAACCTCAGCAACGAGCAGATCGACCAGTGCAGGGGCTTCGGACATCGACCCCCGCGCTGCGGCTTCCACCCACGTGTCGGCAGGCAGGGCATCGTGGCCCCGGCGATCACAGTCGAACTGGAGAACCACAATGAGCACTTACGCCGACCCGCTCGTCGACGGTACGACCCCGATGAGCGCGTACGAGGGGCAGGTATGGAACGCGCTCAACGAGTACTGGCAGAACCGCAACAACCGCCGTGGTCTGCCGAACTGGGCGAGCGCCGCCCTCGGTCGCACCGGTGAGGCCGCGGGAAACGCCGTGAGACGGGTGACGGACGCTGTGCCGGAGTCGGTCACGGAACCGATTCGTCGCGCGGGCGACGCGGTCGCCGACAAGGCCCTACGACCGGCACTCGCAGGCGCGGCAGCGTTACTCGAATTGGTCAACGACTCGGCCCGGGAACTCAACGACCCGAAGAACGTCGAGAAGCTCGCCCGCAAGCGAGGCATCGACCTCGACAGTTTCACCGAACTACGACAGCAGGACCTCAAGGTCTGTGACCGGCTACTGACCCGCAACACCCTCAAGTGGCGGACCACCGGCGCATTCGAAGGCGGTGCCATGGGACTGCTGGCCATGGTCCCCGTCGCCGGTATACCCGTCGCCATGACGGCCGACATCCTCGTCGTCCAGGTCCTGAGCACGTCGATCGCCGCGCGCATCGCGTACTCCTACGGCTACGACGCCAAGGACCCCGACGAGCAGGACTTCATCCAACGCCTGGTGCAACGGTCCTTCATGGCCCAGGCCGCCAAAGCCAAGCCGTTGCGTGATACCGCACTGGCGGCCAACGCGGTCAAGGGACGCGTCAACTGGTCACAGAAGCTCCGCCAGGACCACCGCCTTCTGGCCGCCCTTGAGAGGTTGCTGCAACAGCTGGGCCCGGCCGGCTCCAAGGTGCCAGTCACAAACGTCGCCAAGGTCGTGCCGTTCGTGGGGGTCCTCATCGGCGCCGGCATGAACGCCGCGGTCCTCGGCAGGGTGGCCGCCGACGCGCAGCGGTACTGCCAGACCCGATTCCTGTGCGACAAGTACGGGCTGCCGTTGCCGGCCGCACTGGCGACCGTCCGGGACGACGACCCTCAGACCGACCCCACGTAACTGCGGTGGCCGCTGCGTCCACAAGGCTCCTGCTTCCGGCGCATGGGAGCAGCCCTCTACCCGGAAACTGAGACCGGAACGGAAACCACGCCGTCACGGTCCGCCCGTACGAAACGGCTACGACGCATCCGGTAGCAGAAAACCCCAGGTCAGAGAGTGTCTGGCCTGGGGTTCGGAGGAGCCTCCTGTCGGATTCGAACCGACGACCTACGCATTACAAGTGCGTTGCTCTGGCCAGCTGAGCTAAGGAGGCAATACGGACGTATCTTTCACCGTCCGAAGGCGGTCCTACTGTACACAGCGGCGTGAAGCGCCAGCCACATGCTTCCGGGCGCCCGGGCGCTTCTCGTACCCCTCGCGCCGGCCGACGAGCCCGCGTGGCGCGCGGCGCGCCCGATGACGCCGTGCGGTGTGCGACCTGGTGCGGGGCACCGTTCGGGGTACCTCTATTCGTGTCATGGCATCGTATGCGCATGCTGACCCTGAGCATCCTCGGGTTTCTCGCCGAACAGCCCCTTCATGCCTACGAGCTCCGCAACCGGATCTCCGGGCTCTCCGGCCACATCCGCCCCGTCAGTGACGGGGCGCTGTACCCCGCCCTCGACCGGCTGCGTCGCGCCGGGTTCGTCGTACGGCATGAGGCGCCCGGGAGCGGGGCCACGCGCCGCCAGGTGTTCACCTTGACGGACACCGGCCGGCAGGAGTTCCTGCGCCGGCTCGCCGAACCCGCGCCCGTCGAGATCACCGACCGCAACTCGTTCATGATCCTGCTCGCCTTCCTCGGCCAGCTCGCCAACCCGGTCGCCCAACTACGGGTACTGCGAAGACGGTTGAGTTTCTACGATCAGCCGGCGGGCTATTTCTACGATCACGGCCGGCCGCTGCGCGCCGACGAGATGAGCGACCGGTTCCGGCGCGGCATGCTGGCCACCGCGGCCGCGACCAAGCATGCCGACGTGCAGTGGCTGCGTGGCGTGATCGCGGAGCTGGAAGGGGAGATCACGGGACGTCCCGAGCGGGTGCGCAAGCTGGGTCTCTGAGTCGCGCACGGCTCCCGCGCGCGACTCCCCGCACAGCTCCGCACCCGACTCCCCGCACGGGTCCGCGCAACGCTCCCCGCACGGGTCCGTACAGCCCCGCGACCGGTTCCGCGCCCGGCCGCGTTCCTGGTTCCGCCCACGCCTTCCGTGCCCCGCTCCGTGCGCAGCCGCCCGCACGGCCGGGTGGGCAGCTCGGTGGGCAGACCTCATGCCATCGGGCCGGGCCTCCCGGCGCGAGGGCCGCCTCCGCTTCCGGGCCAGGCGACCGGCCGCTCCCCCGCCCCTCCCCGGGCTCGCCCTCCGCTTCTCGTCGTGTTTCGCCGTCCGCGCGGTCGACGGTCCCGAGGGAGCAAAAAGTCGGAGTCGGTAACACGGCGGAAAAATTCGGTTGCCTCGGACTACTGACAGATCCGAAAACGCCGGGTACCGTCACCTCCAGTTCACCCAGGTGGACCAGACCTCTCTTCCACTCTTTGTGGAAGATCCATTCCTTTACTCGGATCGTCCGGCACGTTCCTGCCGGTGAAGGGACATTTCGTCATGGCTACTGTCACGTTCGACAAGGCGACCCGCATATACCCGGGTGGCACCAAGCCCGCCGTCGACCAGCTCGAAATCGACATCGCGGACGGTGAATTCCTCGTCCTCGTCGGTCCCTCCGGTTGTGGCAAGTCCACCTCCCTCCGCATGCTCGCGGGCCTGGAGGACGTCAACGGCGGTGCGATCCGCATCGGTGAGCGCGACGTCACGCACCTGCCGCCGAAGGACCGGGACATCGCCATGGTGTTCCAGAACTACGCGCTGTACCCGCACATGTCCGTCGCCGACAACATGGGCTTCGCCCTGAAGATCGCCGGCGTGAACAAGGCGGAGATCCGCGCGAAGGTCGAGGAGGCCGCGAAGATCCTCGACCTCTCGGAGTACCTGGACCGCAAGCCGAAGGCGCTCTCCGGTGGTCAGCGCCAGCGTGTCGCGATGGGCCGCGCCATCGTCCGTGAGCCGCAGGTGTTCCTCATGGACGAGCCGCTGTCGAACCTCGACGCGAAGCTGCGTGTCTCCACCCGTACGCAGATCGCGTCGCTGCAGCGCCGCCTCGGCATCACGACGGTGTACGTCACGCACGACCAGGTCGAGGCCATGACGATGGGCGACCGCGTCGCGGTCCTCAAGGACGGTCTGCTCCAGCAGGTCGACTCGCCGCGCAACATGTACGACCGCCCGGCGAACCTCTTCGTCGCCGGCTTCATCGGCTCCCCCGCGATGAACCTCATCGAGGTCCCCATCACGGACGGCGGCGTGAAGTTCGGCAACAGCGTCGTGCCGGTGAGCCGGGACGCGCTGAAGGCCGCGGCCGACAAGGGCGACAAGACCGTGACGGTCGGCGTCCGCCCCGAGCACTTCGACATCGGTGGCGGCGCCGCCGACGCGAAGACGCTGGCGAAGGACGCGGCCCCCGGCCTTGAGGTGACCGTCAACGTGGTCGAGGAGACCGGCGCCGACGCGTTCATCTTCGGCACGGTCGAGGTCAACGGCGAGCGCAGGGACCTGGTGATCCGCGGCAACAGCCGCGCGGTGCCGGAGAAGGGCGCGACCCTCAACGTCGTGCCGCGCGCGGGCGAGAGCCACGTCTTCTCCACCTCGACGGGCGAGCGCCTCAGCGACTGATCCGCACACCCGTACAGCTGTGGGCCTGTGGCCCCGTACCTCTTCGCGGGTACGGGGCCACAGGCTTGCCCGGCCCCGTGCACCCGGTGTACGGACGCGGGAGCGGATCAGGCCGGACCAGGCCGTACCAGGGCGGGACGGAGGGGGAGAAGAGGGGAAGGGAGCGGGGCGGACGGATCCCGACACGAGTCGGCACATCCCTTGCTCAAACGTCCGCCGTCAACACGCTATTCGAAAAAAACCTTCGAACCATCGCCCGCGAGAGTGACTAAATGTCGCCATATCACTACCGCCCGCTACGCTCGCCCTCGTGACCCACTCAGCGCGGCGTATCGGCCGAACTCTCGCATTCGTACTGCCCGTCGTCCTGGTGCTGTCCGGGACCCTCGCGGTGGCCCGTGTCCCCTGGGCGACCAGCCCCGAGACGCAGGCCCTGACAGCCTCCTCGGAGACCGCGTCGGCCCCTGCCACGTCCCGCACGCCCCAGGATATTCTCCGCGACAAGCTCCTGGTGGAGCTTCAGAAGAAGGATCCCGGCATCGCTCTCACGCACCTCCAGCGCGAGATCGAGGCGCGCCCGTCCCTCGCCAAGCACTGCATGGCGATCGCGCGGGCCCTCGGCCGTGCAGCGGTCCAGCACTACGGTCCGACGCGCGCGCAGTCGTTCTCGCGGCCCGTGTGCGACACCTCGTTCGCGTACGGCGTCTCCCAGCAGGCCGCGACCAGCTGACCGCCACCACGGGCAACCACCGGAGCCGATGGCCGCTACGGCGGCGGTCGAACCGGCCGCGGGGACAGCCCCCGTCGGACCACCCGCTGGAGCGACAGCGAGCGAAGCACCGGCTGCGACCAATCGCCGAATCCACCGCCGACCCGGGCGCGCGACGATCGCGCGCCCGACCGCGTACGCCTGCCGCGAGGCTCCGCGAGGGGCCTGGCATCGTCGCGCGTCCTCGGCGGTGTCCGCCGCGCCGTCCCGCATAGGGTGCACGCCATGCATACGTTTCCGACGCAGGCGGTCGTACTGGCAGGCGGCCAGGGCTCTCGGCTGCGCCCGTACACCGATGACCGTCCCAAGCCGATGGTCGAGATCCCCGGCACGGGGACCCCGATCATCGGCCATCAGCTGTCCTGGCTCGCCGCCGAGGGAGTGACGGACGCCGTCGTGTCCTGCGGCCATCTCGCCGAAGTCCTCCAGGAGTGGCTGGAGTCGACGGCGGCCGACCTGCCCCTGCGCGTCACGACGGTGGTCGAGTCGGAGCCCCTGGGGCGCGGCGGCGGTCTCAAGCACGCGGCGGCGCGTCTGCCGTCCCCCGACCAGCCCTGGTACGCGACGAACGGCGACATCTGGACGCGGTTCTCGTTGCGCGAGATGGCCGCGTTCCACGCCGAGCGCGACGCGACGGCGACGCTCGCCCTGGCCCGGCCCCGGATCCCCTGGGGGGCCGTGGAGACCGACGAGTTCGGGCACGTCCTCGACTTCATCGAGGCTCCGCCGTCGCCCTATCTGATCAACGCCGGCGTGTACGTCTTCTCCGCGGACTTCACCGCGCTGCTGCCCGACCTGGGTGACCACGAGCGCACCACGTTCCCCCGCCTGGCCCGCGAACGGCGCCTGGCGGGCTTCCCGTTGCCTCAGGGCGCGTACTGGCGCGCCATCGACACGGTGAAGGACCTGACCCAGGCGGCGAAGGAACTCGCGGCGGGGACCACCCTGCCCGCGTAGGCCCCGCGGCCGGCCGCCCCGCCGCACCCGCCGCACGCCCCGGGCGGCCCTCGTCCCAGGCTCCGCACAGCCCGGCTCCGTACGCCCTACGACTTCCCGCTTCCCACTTCCCACTCTCCGCGCGTCGCGCGTCGCGCGTCCCCTCGCGCGACCCACCGCCGACAACGGCGAAGGGGCGTCGGGGCGGCCACCGGTGGCTGCTCCGACGCCCCTCCGGCGTCATGCGGCCGCCCGGTCGGGCGGCCGTCCTTCCGTCCGCCCGTCAGCCGAGCAGGCCCCCGATCGGGTTTCCGCCGCCGGACGAGCCACCCGACGAGTCCCCGCCCTCACCGCTGCCGGAGGACGCCGGGCCACCGCTCGACGACGAACCGGCGCTCGCCGACCCGCTCGTGGACGGTGCGACGTTCTGGCCGCCGACTTCCGCCGGCGCCTGCTGCCGCGTCGCGCCGGACGTGGCCTGCGAGCCGCCGGTGCTGCGGCTGTGCGTGGGCGCGCCGCCCCGCGTGGCACCGACCCCGACCCCGCCGCCGGTCTCGGCGGTGGCGCCCGGCGTGCCGGGGGCGGACCGGCTGCCGGCGGACGGGCCCCCCGAGTGGCCCGCGGACGGTGCGTCGCTGGGCGCGGCGCCCTTGCCGTGCCCGGCCGCGCCGGGGGTTCCCGAGGCGCTGGCGCGGCTGGCGGAGTTCTGCGGCATCGGCTCGCCGGGGAGCTGGTTCACCGGGGCGTGGTTGGGCCCGGGGACGGTGACGACGCCGGACGAGCGGACCGCGCCGCCGAGGACGGAGCCCACCAGCAGGGTCGCGCCGATGACCACGCTCGCCACGACCGTGCCCCGCCGCAGTACGTAGCGGCGCAGGTCCAGCAGGCTGGAGCGCGGCCCGAGCCTGCGCCACGCGTCGCCGGCGAGCTTGCCGTCGACCGAGTAGACGGGCGCCCCGGCGATGATCAGCGGGGACCAGGCGGCCAGGTAGATGATGTCGGGCGCGTCGTACGCCGGGACGCTCTTCCAGCTGACCGTGACCAGCAGGGCCGCCGACAGCAGCGCGCCGAGTGAGGCGGCGACGCGCTGCCACAGGCCGAGCGCCGTCAGCACCCCGGCCACGATCTGGAGGAACGCGACGCTCAGGCCCGCGCCGACCGGGTGGGAGAGCGCGAAGTCGCGCAGCGGTTCGGCGAGCGCCCAGGGGTGCAGGGAGGTCAGCCACTTGACCATCGAGCCGCGCTCGCCGCCGTCGAAGTACACGGGGTCGCACAGCTTGCCCATGCCGGCGTAGATCGAGATGAGACCGAGGAAGACGCGCAGCGGGAGCAGGACGACGCCGAGGTTCATCCGGCGGCCGGGGAAGTACGCGTGGCGCACCGCCGCCTCACCGGCTCCGGTGCGTACCCGTGCGCGGGAGCCGGTGTCGGTGAGCTCGTCGTCGGGCGTGAGGTCGTACGCGTCGTCGCGGTCGTAGGCGCCTTCACCGTCGTACGCGTCGTCGCGGTCGTACGCGCGCTCGCGGTCGTAGGCATCGTCGCGCCCGTACGGGTCGCCGTCGCCGCCTCCGCCGCTGTGGGTGTCGTAGGCGCCGGTGGCCTGCCGCATGGGCGGCAGCAGCGGTCCGTCGGTGCCGCGGCGGCGGCCGGTGCCGCCGCCGCCGACCACGGGGGCCTGCACGGTGCTGTCGCCGTCGACCTGCACGCGCGGGATGACCTGCGTGGCGCCCGCGTCGTACGAGCGGGTGTCGTAGCCGCCGGTGTCGTACGCGGGCGGGCCGTCGTAGCCGCCGCCCGCGACCGGAGCGGCCGCCGGCCGGGGAACGGTCCGCGCGCCGGAGTTGCGGACGGCCTGAAGCAGGCCGCTCGCTCCGGGATCGCCCGGCTGCGACTTGCCGCTCCATACGACGGGCGCTCTGCGGCGCGCCGGTCCGCCGGTGCCTGCCGCGCCTCCTCCCGCGCGGACCGCGGGGATGCGCGCGGTCTCGGCGACGCCCGCCCCGACCGGTGCGCCGTGCGGCGCGGCTGCGCGGCGCGGAGCCGGACGGCTGGGCGTCGCGAGCTTCACGCGGAAGCTCGCGTGGTTCACGATGACCTGCGCGGGATCGCTGTCCACCTTGAGCATGCTCAGGGGCGGCTGGTCGTCGAACCCGGACCGGGGCGTTCTGGTGTCCACACTCATCTAACCGAGTGACTTGTGTTTAGGACACTGCCTTGACAAGCGGCAAATGTCCGAGACCCGTCAAGATCATCCCCGATCCGGGGGTCCGGCCCGTCCAGGACCCCCGGACACAGCGCCCGCACAGCGACGATGAACGCGGCGGATCGGTTGCCTGTGCGTGCCGGCTCTCACGCGATTTTCACATCCCGGGCAGGCGGCCGTGAGGCCGCTCTCAGAAAGGACGCCTAGAAATCCCTTGAGGCGGAAGGACGTTCGGACCGTGCCGGAAGGCGCCGTACCGGCGACGCTCCCCCGTGAAATCGTTTCGAGAAGGATGTGCGCGCCATGCCTGCCAGCCGTACCGGAATGCGGGCCGTCGCCCGCAAGGCCCGCCGGACCCTCGGGCGGGTCAGAGCGCGGGCGGCGGGCCGGCCGGTGCCGGCGGCCCCGGCGCCCAAGGGGCAGCGGCTCGTACCGTCGCCCGTGTTCGTGCTGTCGTCCGTGCGCTCCGGTTCGACGCTGCTGCGGGTGATCCTCAACAGCCACCCCCAGATCCGCGCACCGCACGAGATGCATCTGCGGACACTGGAGGTCCGGCAGAGCAAGGACTACACCGAGAAGGCCATGAAGCAGCTCGGCCTCGACGGCTCGGAGCTCGAACACCTGCTGTGGGACCGGGTGCTGCACCGCGAGCTGGCGCACAGCGGCAAGGAGCAGATCGTCGACAAGACCCCCGGCAACGCGCTGATCTGGCCCCGACTGCACGAGGCCTGGCCCGACGCCCGCTACATGTTCCTGCTCCGCCACCCGGCGTCGATGGTCAGTTCGCTGATGAACGGACGGCCCGACCGCAAGCCGGCGCAGACCATCGCCGAGGTGAAGCGCTACGTGGACGCGGTGGACGAGGCCCGGGACAAGCTGCCCGGCCTCACGGTCCGCTACGAGGAACTGACCGCGCGGCCCGCCGACATCACCCGCGAGATCTGCGCGTTTCTCGGCGTGGAATGGAACCCGGGCATGCTGGAGTACGGAAAACAGGAGCACGGCCCGTTCCAGGCGTTCATCGGCGACTGGAGCGACAACATCAAATCGGGCAGGATCCAGAGGGCGCGTGAACTGCCCCGGCCCGACGAGGTGCCGGATTCCTTGAGGGAGGTCACGCGCCGCTGGGGATACGAATGCTGAGCTGTACGAACGACCCGACCCGGACCGGGACCGGCGCCGCGAGCGCGGACCCGTCGGACACCGCGATCGCCGGCCCGTCCGCCGCCACGAACCCGCCCTCCTCCACAGCGAACGCCGCCGATCCCGCCGGCCGCGCCCGGCCGGCCACGGCCCCGGGGGCCGGCGGCGGGGCGGACCAGGCCGGCGGAACCAGCCCGTCCGCCGCCTCGCGGGCGTCCGACCACGGGGACGACGCGCCCACCGCGGTGAAGGTCTCCGTGGTGGTCCCGGTCTACAACCCGGGGTCCGCGATCGACGAGCTCATCGCGTCGCTGCTGCGCCAGACGATGCCCGCGGGCGAGTGGGAGGCCCTGTTCGTCGACGACGGTTCGACGGACGGCTCGGCGGCCCGCCTCGACGCGCTGGCCGCCGAGCACCCCGGCTGCGTCCGGGTCGAGCACATCCCCAACTCCGGCTGGCCGTCCCGGCCCCGCAACATCGGCATCGGCATGGCGCGCGGCGAGTACGTGCAGTTCGCCGACCACGACGACTGGCTCGGTGACGAGGCGCTCCAGCGCCTGTACGCGTACGCGAAGGAGAACGGCGCCGACGTCGTCGTCGGGAAGATGGCGGGCCGCGGCCGGAGCGTGCCGCGCGAACTCTTCCGCCGCAACCGCCCCGACGCGAGGCTGGAGAAGGACCCGCTGATCGACAGCCTCACCCCGCACAAGATGTTCCGGCGCCGGTTCCTGCTCGACGAGGGCCTGTTGTTCCCCGAGGGCAAACGGCGCCTTGAAGACCATGTGTTCGTGACGGCCGCCTACTTCGCGGCCACCCGGATCTCCGTCCTGTCGGACTACGTGTGCTACATCCACGTGGCCCTCACGGACTCCTCGAACGCGGGGTTCAGGCGCTTCGACCCCGCGGGCTACTTCGGGAACCTGCGCGAGGCCCTCGACATCGTCGACGCGCACACCCGGCCGGGGGCGTTCCGCGACCGCCTCCACCGGCGCTGGCTCCGCGTGGAGATGCTCGGCCGGCTCACCGCGCCACGTCACCTGGCCGCGCCGGAGGACTGGCGCCGTTCGTTCTTCCACGAGGTGCGGGCGGTCGTGCTGGAGCGCTTCGCGCCGGGCGTCGCGGCCGGGCTGGCCGCGCCGCAGCGCGCCCTGGTGGCCCTGGTGGAGGCGGACCGCTTCGACGCCGTACGGGACCTCGCCCTGTGGGAGTCGGGGGTCCGCGCGAAGGCCACGGCGCGCGCCACCGGCGCGGCGGAGATCACGGTGGAGGGCGAACTGACCGCGCCGGGCGGTGCGCCGCTGACGTTTCGCACGGTGGACGGCAAGGACGTACTCGTCCCCCCGGTTGCCGACCTCCCCACGGCGGCACTGGATGTCACCGACCGGGTGAAGTCGGCCCGGATGGACGTCGTGGCGCGGCGGCGCGGGGGCGGCGGCGAGGAGTTCTTCGTCCCCGGCGAGACGACGCTGACCCGCGTACCGACCCCGGACGGCGGCTTCCGCCTGCGCCAGCGCACCGTCGGGAAGCTGGCCGCGGACACTCTCAACTCGGGGCGCAACGCGGGCCGCTGGGAGTTGAAGGCGCGCATCGTCTGCTGTGGCTGGCAGTTGGACACGGAACTCCCGGTGTCCCTGACCATCACGAGCGACGGCGCCCCGCCCGTGCTCAAGAAGGGGACGGCCACGCCGTTCATGGCCCGCCTCAAGCGCCGTGCCCGCCGCCTGACGGGCAGCACCGGCGGCCACTGACCCGTGGCCGCCCCCGGCGCGCGGTGGCTCGCCCCGTCGGGCGGCGCTCGCCCCGTCGGGCGGCGGGGCGACCGCCCGACGGGCTTACCGGCGAACGGAGTTCGGCCGCACCGGGCGCCCGGCCCGGTGGGCCCCGGCCCGGTGGGCCCCGCCGCGGTGGGCCGGGCGGCACCCGGCCCACCCCGGCGTTCCGCCCGCGCGGTCCCTCCGGGCGGCACGCCGGGCCGCCAACGGGCCTGCGCTCCCTGCCTCCCGGGCCCCCGTTCCCCGCCCGCCGGGGGGCGGCCTTCGCCCGACCGTCACTGGAGCCGCCACCGGGGCCGTCACCGGCGCGAGGCCCCGCGCCGGAGCGTGAGAGCGCTCCCTCCCGGCGCGTGAGAGCGCTCCCCGCGCTCTGGACCGGATCCTGTTCCTTGGCTACGCTCCCGCTCAAGTCGCCGTCGAGGGACGGCACTTGGGCACCAGTTGTTCCACCCCCACAGTCCGGAACACAGGAGGGCCACCCCCATGGCACGCTCAGCACTGATACGTACGGGCCTCACCACGCTTCTGCTCGCGGGCACCTGGGCCGCCGCGGGAGCCGTGCCGGCCGCCGAGGCCTCGCCCACCGCGGGCACGGCCGCCACCCGGGCCCCGGCCTCCGCCGGCCTGCTCTCCGCGATGCAGAAGGACCTCGGCCTGACGAAGAGCCAGGCCACGGCGCGGATGGCCGCCGACAAGCGGGCCGCGGCGATCGACAGGAAGGCGCGCGGCGCGGCGGGATCCTCGTACGGCGGCTCCTGGATCACCGGGACGAGCGGCGCCCTCACCGTCGCCGTCACCAGCGAGAAGAAGGCCGCCGCCGTCCGCGCGACGGGCGCGGGCGTCCGGCTCGTCCAGCACAGCGCGCGGCAGCTCGACGCGGTCAAGGGCCGCATCGACAAGCTGTCCGCGCCGGCCGGGGTCAGCAGTTGGCAGGTCGACCCGAAGACCAACCGGGTCGTCGTGGACGTCGTCGCCTCGCAGAAGAATGACAACGATGTCCGGGCCTTCGTCTCGCGCGCCCTCGCGGCCGGTCCCGTCACCGTCGAGGACGTCGCAGCGAAGCCCAGCACGAAGGCCGCGGGCACGGTCGGCGGCGACCCCTGGTACACGGGCAACGTCCGCTGCTCCATCGGCTTCTCGGTGAACGGCGGGTTCGTCACCGCCGGTCACTGCGGGCAGCCCGGCGGCTCGGTGAGCGGCTGGGACGGCTCGTACATCGGCAACATCCAGGGCTCGACCTTCCCCGGGAACGACTACGCCTGGGTGAACGTCGGCAGCGGCTGGTGGACGGTGCCGGTGGTCCTCGGCTGGGGCACCGTCTCCGACCAGTTGGTCCGCGGCTCCGCCGAGGCGCCGGTCGGGGCCGCCATCTGCCGGTCCGGCTCCACCTCGCACTGGCACTGCGGCAACGTCCAGGCCACCAACGTGACCGTCAACTACGCCCAGGGCGCGGTCTACTCGATGACCCAGACGAGCGTCTGCGTCGAGGCAGGCGACTCGGGAGGCTCCTACATCAGCGGTGACCAGGCGCAGGGCATCACCTCGGGCGGCTCGGGCGACTGCACCAGCGGAGGAGAGTCCTTCTTCCAGCCGATCAACCCGATCCTGAGCCACTACGGCCTGACCCTCCAGACGTCCGCCTGACGCCGGCAGGCGCGCGGCCTTCCCACCGGCCGGGGTTCACCCCCGGTCGGCGGGACACCGCGCGGCACCGGGTGCCGACCGGGCCGGGCCGAGCCACCGCGCACCGGGCACCGCCCACGGCAGGGCGCGCCCTTCACCACCCGTGGCGGGCGCCCCCGTCAGGTGGGGCGCCCGCCGGTCTCATGGGGAGCCCGTCACTGCTTGACGGCGCCCGAGTTGGCGCTGCGCACGAAGTGCCGCTGGAAGAAGAAGAACAGCGCGGCGACCGGGATGGTGGACAGCAGCGCGGCGGTCAGCTTGAGCGGGTACTGCGTACCGGCGCTCAGGCTGCCGGACACGAGGTGGGCCAGGCCCGTGGTGAGCGTCTCGTACTGCGGGGACTGCGTCGCCACGAGGAAGTGGGTGAACTCGTTCCACGAACCCTGGAACGACAGGATCGTCAGGGTGATGAGCGCGGGCCGTGCCATCGGCAGGACCACCGACCAGAACGTACGGAACACACTCGCGCCGTCGATCTTCGCGGCCTCCTCCACCTCCTTCGGGATGGACAGGAAGAACTGCCGCATGATGAACACGCCCGCGGCGTCGACCAGCAGAGGAATGATCATGCCCGCGTAGGTGTCGAAGATCCCCAGTTCGTTCAGGACCAGGAACTTCGGGATCAGCAGCACCACGCCGGGCACCGACATCACCACCAGCACGCCCTGGAAGAGCACCGTGCGGCCGCGGAAGTCGAGGCGGGCGAGGGCATAGCCCGCCAGCGAGTCGAAGAAGACCCGTCCCGCCGTGATGAACACCGTGACCAGCACCGAGTTGGCGAGCCAGCGCGTGAAGGGCACCGCGTCCGCGTCCGCTCCCCCGAGGCCGAAGAGGCGGCGGTAGGAGTCGAGCGAGAACGGGTCCGGCAGCAGCGACAGCGGGTGCGCCGCCGCGTCCGGGTCGGTCTTGAGCGAGGTGACGATCTGGATGACGAACGGCAGCAGGTACAGGAGGGCGACACCGGCGAGCAGCAGGTACAGGACCGTCCGCAGGAACGGGTCACCGAGGCGCCGGCTCTTGCGCCTGCCCTGCCCGGCCGCCGGGGGACGCGTCCCTTGGCTCATCCGGTCCGTCCCGCCGCGCGTGGCGGCCGTCGTGCTCGGCGCGTTCATGAACTCCTCCGGCGCGGGAACAGGCCCCGGGCGCGGGGGCGCCGGGCGGTGGACCCGCCGTCGCGGTACCGCTCGCGCAGCAGCAGGCGCTGGATCAGGGTCATCACCAGGATGATCGCCAGCAGGATGAAGGCGATGGCCGCCGCGCGCCCGTAGTCGGCGTCCTGGAATCCGGCGGTGTACGACAGGTAGGCGGGGGTGAGGGTGGTGTTGGCCGGAGCGCCCTGGCTCATCACGTACACCGCGTCGAAGACCTGCCAGGTGCCGATGAGGCCGAGCGTCGTCACCAGGAAGACGACGGGCCTGATCGCGGGCAGGGTGACGTTGCGGAAGGACTGCCACCGGTTCGCCCCGTCGAGCAGGGCGGCCTCCTCCAGTTCCACGGGCACGTCCTGGAGCGCGGCGAGGAACATCAGCATGTACGTGCCGGATGTCGTCCACACCGCCAGCACGATGAGCGTGCACATCGCGATGGACGGGCCCGAGAGCCAGTCCCACCACGACAGTCCGAGGAAACCGTGGGTGGCGAGCGCGGGCACCGGCTTGTCGGGGTCGACGACGCCGAGGAGGCCCAGCACACTCCACACCAGCCCGTGGGCGTCCGTGAACCACTTGGGTCCCGTGATGCCGACCCATTTCAGCAGCGCGTTGACGGCGCCGCTGCCCTGGAACAGGAAGAGGAACACGGTCGAGATGGCGATGGAGCTGGTGACCGAGGGGAAGTAGAAGACGGTTCTGAAGAAACCTTTTCCCTTCACCCGGCGGTGGTGGACGGCCAGGGCCAGGCCCAGCGAGAGCACCGTCTGCAGCGGCACCACCAGGATCACGTAGTACAGGTTGTTGCGGATCGACGTCATGAACAACTGCCGGTCCTGCCCTGGCCCCGTCAGCAGATCGGCGTAGTTGCGCACGCCGACGAAGTCCGCCGCCCCGCTGAACGGGTTGGACTGGCCGTCCCACTTCAGCAGGCTCACCCACGCGGCCATCCCGATCGGCAGCAGCAGGAACAGCCCGAGGACGACCACCATCGGCGTGGTGAACAGCCACCCCCACCGGCCCTGGTGGTCCCTGACGGCCGTTCCCCGGCGCCCCGGGCCCCCGCGGCCCCGGCGGCTGCCGGGGCCCTCGCCCGCGCCGGGGCCCGGCGCGGCGGTGGTGCCACCCCGCGCGGGGACCGCGGCCGGGAACGCGACGGCGCCGTCGCCGCTGCCGTACCGAGTCATCTCTCGCCTCCCTGTGCTCTCGCTCGCTCCGCCCCCGTCAGCCGCCGTTCTTGAGTACCTGGTCACCATTGGTCTGCAGGTCGGAGAGGATCTTCTTCGGGTCGGACGAGGAGAGTTGCGACAGGTCCGAGTCGAACTGCGCGAGCACCTTGGTGAACCCGGGGACCGTCACGGGCCCCTGCGCGTACGCGGTGCCGTCCGCGAACGCGGCGCTGCCCGGGTGCTGCTTGCGGAACGCGGCGACCGCGCTGTCCCGCGAGGGCAGCACACCGATGGAGTTCGAGAAGGACAGCTGCTGGTCCACCGTGGTCAGCGACTTGACCAGGGAGACGGCCGCCGCGTGGTGCGCGCTCTTGTTGGCTATGCCCCAGCAGGTGCTGAAGGACAGCGTGCCCTTGCCCGCGGGCCCCTGCGGCAGCGGCACGACCTGGTAGCCGACATGCGGGTAGTCCGAGCTCATCGCACCGGTCAGCCAGTTGCCCTCGATGGTCATCGCGGCCTTCTGCGTACCGAGCGCCTCGCCGCCCCAGCCCGTGTCGACCTGCTTGGGGAACTTCAGGGCGCCCTCGGTCAGCATCTTCTTGACGAAGGTGAGCGCCGTGACGTTCGCCGGGCTGTCCGCGGTGACCGCGCTCTGGCCGGCGTTGGTGATCCAGCCACCCGACTGCCGCAGGAAGGCGCCCAGCTCGTTGTACGAGGAGTCCACGACCAGGCCGGTGACCTTCTTCGTCGTGAGCTTCTTGGCGACCTTCTCCAGGTCGTCCCAGCTCTTGGGGTAGTCGGCCGGCGTCAGGCCCGCCTTCTTCCACAGGGCGGTGTTCACGGCGAGCGCCAGGGTGGAGCTGTCCTTGGGCGCACAGGTGAACTTCTTGTCGTACGTGAAGGCCGTACGCAGGGAGCTGGAGAAGTCGTCCTTGTCCGGGAGCTGGTCGCCGTAAGCGTAAAGGGACTTGCCCTTCGCGTAGTTGGCGAAGACGCCCGACCCGACGTAGAAGACGTCCGGCGGCTTGCCGCCCGCGAGCGCCTGCCCGAGCTGCTGGTCGAGGTTCTGCGCGGCGATGACCTTGACCGTGTTGCCGGTCTTGCGGCCCCAGGCCGCGGTGGCCTTCTTCACGGCGTTCGTCTCGTTGTCACCGGACGAGCCGATCATGACGGTCAGGCTCTGCTTGCCACCGCCGTCCTGGCTCTCGCTGGTGTTGCTGCCGAATCCCGACGAGCATCCGGCGAGGAGGAGTGCCCCACCTGCGGCTGCTGCCGTGGCGGCTCTGCGAAGTGTCATCGTGTCTCTCCAGGCGTGCTGGGCCGGCCGTCCCGGGGATCGGACGGCTGAGCTGCGGGTACGTGCGGTGGTGACGGGCATCTTGGGGGACGGGGGCTCGGGGGCGGTTCTCCGGGGCGCCCCGCGGACGGATGTGCCGGTGGGCATCGGCGCGTCCGTCGCGGTGTGCGGGGGAAGGGTCGTCGCGGTGTGTGGGGAAGGTTCTCGCGGGGTGTGCCGGGCGGGCCGTCGCGGTGTGTTCCGTGACGGCCCGCCCGCACGCGGTGGATCGGGTGTGCCGGTGTGTTGCTGTGCGGTCGGTCCGGTGGTGCGGGCGGACACGTGTCAGGGCAGTGCGGGCGGTGGCGCCGCCGAGCTCTCCCTTACGACGAGTTCAGGTGTCAGCAGTACGTGCTCCGATGCGGCGCCGGGTGCGCCGATGCGGTCGATGAGGAGCCGGATGCACGCCGTGCCGACCTCGCGCAGCGGCTGGCGCACACTGCTGAGGCCCGGGGCGAGCAGGGCGGCGGCGGGCGAGTCGTCGAAACCGACGACCGCCACGTCGTTGCCCGGACTCAGGTCGTTGTCCCGCAGCGCCCGGTAGCAGCCGAGCGCCAGGGTGTCGCTCGCCGCGACGACGGCGGTGGCCCGGGCCAGTACCGGCCCCACGGCCTCGCGCGCGGCGTCCACTTCGTTCACCGACGCCACCCTGAGGTCACGCGTCGGCAGGGCGTGCGCGCGCATCGCCTCCCGCCAGCCACGCGCACGGTCGTCACCGACGCCGGAGCCACGCGGCCAGCCGAGGAACGCGATGCGCCGGTGGCCCGCGGCGACCAGGTGGTCGACGGCCGCCGCCGTACCGTGCGCACCGTCCACGTCGACCCAGTCGCCGTTGTCGCGGGCCGACCAGGATCTGCCGAACGCCACGAAGGGGACGTCGCGCTTGAGCAGCCAGGCGGGCCGTTTGTCGCCCCGGTCGGTGTTGCTGAGGACGAACGCGTCGACGGAGTGCTCTCGCAGCAACTCGTCGTAGCGCTCGGCCTCACCGTCCGGTGTGCTGGACGCTGCGAACAGCAGGATGCGGTAGCCCGCCTTGTCCGCCGAGTCCGACAGGGCGTGCAGGAAGTCGTCGTGCACCGGGGTGGAGACCCCGGCGGGGCTCTGCTGCACGGCGTACCCGATCAGCCTGCTCGACCGGGTGCGCAGCGACCGTGCCGCCTGGTGGGGGCGGTAATCGAGTTCGCTGATCGCCTCGTTGACCCGGGCCAGCGTGCGGGGCGCCAGCAGGTCCGGCGAGTTGAGTGCGTTGGAGACCGTCTGGACGGACACACCCGCACGCTGAGCGACCAGCGCCAGGGTCACGGGTCTCTTCCTGTGCCCGCCCGCTGGGGTCGTCCGTGCCACCGAGGGCCTCCGTCGTCCATGCGCGGACCACTCGAAATGCGGCGCCGCGGCTTCGATGGATCGATAAAACTCTCTTTCGTGCCTGGTTGACAAGAGCTAGGGTGAATTTGATCGATCCAAAGATGGATCTGCAGATGGTCTCCATGACGGCCGCACAGCGGTTCTCCCCGTGCCACACGGGGCGCGGCCCGGTCCGGAACCGTCTCCCACCAGCCAAGAGAGGCGTCGCCCAGTGAACATGGCTGTCCAGGGGCACTCCCCGAGGGACCCCTCCCCCACGGACGTCGTCACGGAGGGCCTGCAGCCCTTCCTGCACGACACGTGCACCACGCTCTACGCCCCGAGCCTCGCGCTCTCCCGCCCCGACGGGGACATGGCGGAGGGCGCGGACGGCTTCTTCCACGGTGACCGCAGAGCGCTCTCCACCCTCCGGGTCGTCGTCGAGGGCGTTCCCCTGGCGCCGGTGGGCAGGACCCTGCTCGCGGCGGACAGGACCGCCTTCCGCTCGATCCTGCGCGGCGTCGGCGAGCACACGGCGGACCCCGCCGTGACGCTGCGCCGGGTCCGGTCGGTGACGCCCGGCGCGCTGCGCGAGGAACTGGAGATCGTCAACGCGGGGGTGCGGCACCTGAGTCTGACCCTCGCGCTGCACGCCGGCACCGACCTCGCGTCGATGGGCGACGTGAAGGCGGGCCGGGGGCGCCCCTGCCTGGAAGCCCGCGCCGAGGGCGGCGGCCTGCTGTGGGAGACCGAGGGTGTGACGGTCGCGCTGACGGCGGTACCGGTGGCCGGGGCGCGGGAGACGGACTCCGCGCCGGAGACCGCGCCCACAACGGACCTCATAGGCGGAGGGGTTGGCGCGGGTTCAGTCCGGGCGGCGGGCGGCGCGGCGGCGGTTCGGGACGAGGCCGCCGCGAGGACGACGCGGGTGGAGGCGCTGCCGGACGCGGTACGGGTGGCCGCCGAGCCGGACGCGGTACGGGTGGCGGCCGCCGAGGGCGTCCTGCGGCACACCGTGGACCTTCCGCCGGGCGGCACCTGGCGAGCGGCGTTCTCGTGCGTCGTGACGGAGACCGAGGGGGACGGCTTCGCGGCCGTGGCGCCCGGGGCCGTCAGCTGGTCGCGCACCGAACTGCGCAGCGCCGACCGCAGGTTCGACCGGCTTCTCACCCGCTCGCTCGGTGACCTGGAGCGGCTGCTGCTGTCGGACGGCGAGCACCCGGACGACCGGTTCCTCGCCGCCGGTTCCCCGTGGTTCCTCACCCTGTTCGGGCGCGACGCGCTGTGGGCCGCGCGGATGCTGCTGCCGCTCGGCACGGACCTCGCGGCGGGCACCCTGCGCGTTCTGGCCCGCCGGCAGGGCCGGCGCGTCGACCCGGAGACCGAGGAGCAGCCGGGCAAGATCCTGCACGAGGTGCGCCGCGAGACCGTCGGCGGCTCCCTGCTGCCCCCCGTGTACTACGGGACGGTCGACGCGACACCGCTGTGGGTGATCCTGCTGCACGACGCGTGGCGCTGGGGCCTCGACCCGCAGGAGGTGCGCGCGCTGCTGCCGCACGCCGAAGCGGCCCTGGAATGGCTCGCGTCGTACGGCGACGCGGACGGCGACGGACTGCTCGAATACATCGACACGACCGGCCGTGGCCTGGCCAACCAGGGCTGGAAGGATTCCGGCGACTCCATCCGCTGGCAGGACGGCCGGCTCGCGCGGGCACCCATAGCCCTGTGCGAGGTCCAGGCGTACGGGTACGAGGCCGCCGTCGCGGGCGCGCGCCTGCTGCGTGCCTTCGGCCGGCCGGGCGCCGAGCGCTGGGAGCAGTGGGCCGGCCGGCTGCGCGACCGCTTCCGGGAGAGCTTCTGGACCGAGGACGCGACGGGACGCTTCCCCGCGGTGGCGCTCGACGCGGACAAGCGCCCCGTCGACTCCGTCACGTCCGGCTTCGGACACCTCCTCGGCACGGGCCTGCTCGACGACGAGGAGAGCGCGCTGCTCGCGGCGCGCCTCGCGGGTCCCCGGCTGGACTCGGGCTTCGGCCTGCGCACGCTGAGCACGGACTCCGTGGGGTTCAACCCCTTCGGCTACCACATCGGATCGGTGTGGCCGCACGACACGGCGATCGCCGTCCACGGCCTGGTGCGCGCGGGCTTCCCCGAGGAGGCCGCGTCCCTGGCGCGGGGACTCGTCGCCGCGTCGGAGGTGTTCGAGGGCAGGCTCCCCGAACTGTTCGCGGGACACGGCACCGCCCACGACGGCGCCCCCGCGCCCTACCCCGCCGCGTGCCGCCCGCAGGCCTGGTCCGCGGCGTCGGCCGTCATGCTGCTCACGGCCGCGCTCGGACTCGACGTGGACGTACCGGCCGGCACGCTGCGCCTCGACGCGCGCGGGGCAGCCGGCGTGGGTCCGCTCGACCTGACCGGACTGCGGGTGGCGGGCGCACCGCTCGCCGTGCACGTCGACGCCTCGGGCCGGGTCCGGGTGGACGCCCCCGACGAGTTGACGGTGCACGGCGCGGACCGCTCAGGCCCGCACCCCGGCGCCACGTCCTGAGCCCCGGCCCCGGCGCTTGGGCTCCCGCACCCGCCCGGGGCTCACCTGCCCCTGCCCCGCACGCCCCACCGCCCCACGAGCACCGGAGAACGAGGACCCGCACCATGCCGCTGATGGACATGCCCCTCGACGAGCTGCGCCGCTACCGGCCCGAGCGCGAGGAGCCCGACGACTTCGACGCCTTCTGGTCCGCCACGCTCGCCGAGGCGCGCCGGCACGAGTGGCCCGCCACCTTCACGCCGTACGACGCCTGCCTCACCGAAGTGGACGTCCACGACGTGCGCTTCCCCGGGTTCGGCGGCGACCCGGTCGCCGGCTGGCTCCTGGTGCCCGCCTCGGCGCGCGGCCCGCTGCCGTGCGTCGTGGGCTTCCTCGGGTACGGCGGTGGCCGGGGCTTCCCGTACGAGTGGCTGACCTGGCCCGCCGCCGGCTACGCGCACCTGCTGATGGACACCAGGGGGCAGGGCGGTTCCCTCCAGCCGGGGGCGACGGGCGACCCGCACGGCAGCGCCGGCTCGTCCTCCCCCGGGATGGTGACCAGGGGTATCGAGAACCCCGCCGACTACTACTACCGCCGCGTCTTCACCGACGCGGTACGGGCGGTCGACGCCGCCCGCTCCCATCCGTCCGTGGACCCGGACCGGATCATCGTGTCGGGCGGCAGCCAGGGCGGCGGCATCGCACTGGCGGCGGCCGCCCTGGCCGACGGTGTCGTCGCCGCCCTCGTCAACCAGCCCTCACTGACCCACTACCGCCGCGCCCTCGACGTGGTGGAGGGCAACGCGTACCGGGAGATCTGGACGTACCTGCGCACCCACCGCGACGCCACGGAGCGCGTGTTCAGGACCCTGTCGTACTTCGACGGCGTCAACTTCGCCGCCCGCGCGAGCGCCCCGGCCCTGTTCGCGGTGGCACTGATGGACGACATCTGCCCGCCCTCGACCGTGTTCGCCGCGTACAACCACTGGAGCGGCCCGAAAGACATCACGGTGTGGCCGTGGAACCGCCATGAGGGCGGCGGCTACTTCCAGGACGTCGAACAGCTCAGGTTCCTGCGCTCGCTGCTGTCCTGACCGCGACTCCGAGGCCGTGCCCCGGCGGGCTCCGCCGGGGCACGGCCCGAACGGCTCAGACGAGATCGTCGAACTCGCCGTCCTTGACGCCTGCGAGGAACGCACGCAGCTTCACCCGGGACGTCCGCACCACCACGCCCGGATCATCGCTCTCACGCAGCAGTATCTCCCCGTCGATCTCGGCGAGTTCGACACATGCGCCCTGGTCCGCAGACTTGGACGACTTGCGCCACTTGATCTCCATGGTCCTCACGCCTTCACATCTCGGCTGCGATCTTTCGGATGAAGTCCCGCGAGCTCACCGTGTCGAGGGCTCGTTCCGCCGTACGCTCCACCACCGCGCGCCAGTTTGCGACCTGCGTTTCCGCCGTCACAAATCCCGCCCCGGTGGGGCTGTCTGCCTGAACGGTATCGAGCTGGGGGACGGGGCCACGCACGTACTGCATCGAGCTGGCAGCGTTGGGAAAACCTCCGGCGGCGAACGGAATGGCTCTGACCACGACGTTCTCGCGCTCGGATTCCCTCAGGAGGTGTCCGAGCTGCAGACGGGCAACCCGTGGGCCGCCGTAGAGCATCCGCAATGCGGCCTCGTGCACCAAGAAGGTGAACGTGGGCCGATTCGCTCCGTCCAGTACATCGCGTCGCCGCAACCGATGGGAGAGGCGCATCCGCATGGATTCCGGACTCATCGGCAGGGCCGCCTCCGCGAAGACGGCCCGTGCGTAGTCCTCGTGCTGGAGCAGGCCCGGCATGTGGGAGATCTGAACCGCGTCGATCGCCGCCGCATAGTGCTCCAGCTCGGCCAGATCCAGCAGGTCCACGGGGAGATGACCTCTGTACTCCTCCCACCAGCCGGTGAGCCGTTCCTCCGCCATCGCCGCAAGCGCGTCCAGGTACGGCCTGTCGCAGCACCCATAGTGGTCCGCCCACGCACGTACCCGTCCCGCGCTCACGCCGAACCGCCCCGACTCGGTGTTGCTCACGAGACTGCGCGCCACTCCCAGTTGTTCCGCGGCGTCGCTGTGGCTGAGGCCGGCGTGCTCACGGATCTTGCGCAGCTCGGCTCCCAGCCTGCGCTGACGTTCCGTTGGTGCCTTCCTCGGCGGCATGGTCTCTCCCTCGGCTCCTGGTCAGTTTGGCCCCCTCCATCGACGGAGATCCAAGATTCACAGTTTTTCTATCCGCGTATCAACTGGCAACAACCTCCGCTACAGTGCTTGCACAGAGCGACGCACCCACCACGAAGCGCAGCCGCACTGCCCGTCCCGCAAGGGCTCCGCAGTCACGGCCATGGCCACGCGGCGACGTGCGACGTGACG
The DNA here is from genome assembly GCF_036250695.1 of Streptomyces sp. NBC_01497. Taxonomy (NCBI): domain Bacteria; kingdom Bacillati; phylum Actinomycetota; class Actinomycetes; order Kitasatosporales; family Streptomycetaceae; genus Streptomyces; species Streptomyces sp. NBC_01497. Next base: position 3,710,187 of record NZ_CP109427.1, read on the forward strand.
AGACACGACGCCGGGAGAGACCCCGTGAGCCCTGAGACAACCGCCTTCGCCCCTCAACTCGCCGTCACCGGCAGCCCGCCCCGGGCCCACGACGGGGACCTCTACCGCCTCGCCGTGCCCAACACCCTCTCCGCGGCCCGCCTCGCCCGCGATTTCGTCGGCGGGCTGCTCCGGGTCAGTGACCACGCCGGCGTGGCGGACGACGGACGCCTGTGCGTCACGGAGTTGGTCGCGAACGCGCACCGGCACACCCGTACACCGGTGATCCGCGTCGACGCGGTCGTGGGGTGCGGACGGACCACCGTGTACGTCACCGACGACCGGCCCCTGAGCCTGCCGGCGACGCGACCACGGAGCGATGACCGGGAACAGTGCGACGGGCGGGGGCTGTTGCTCCTCCAGCACTCGTCCATGCCTGGGGGGTCACCCTCTACAACGCAGGACACCACTGCGCCCGGATCGACCACAAGGCGGTCTGGTTCACGTTGGCGGGACGGTTGCGGCAAGCAACTGTGCAGGTCGTCGTGTGAAGGCCGGGGCGCTCCATCGGGGCGGACAGGTCAGCGGCTCTTGGGGTGGGCGCCCGGCACGCGACCGGCTTTCGCGGCGTACCGGCCCGTCTGCGGCGTCCCTGCTTCTCCGCGACCGTGCCACATGTCCGTCAGCCGGGCGACGGTGACCAGAGCCGCGAACCCGAGGCCCAGCCAGGAGACCCAACTGCCCTGCGTGGCGAACGCCCCCGTGCCGTGCGAGAGCGCGTGGTTGAGCACGCGCGCCTCCCAGAACAGCCAGGCGAGCGGGGCGGCGCCGGCGAGCGTGAGCACCGTGCCGAGAACGGCAGTCAACGAACTCCACCTTCCCAGACGGACGTTCACCCCCCGGAGCAGTACCGCGAGCACGGTGAGGAACAGGAAGAAAGGAACCCAGCCGTGCCACAACCCGGGGTCCACGACGGGAACAGGCTTACCGGACCCGTCCGTCACCGGTGAGACCCACCGCTCCGCCACGAGCAGCGCGATCACGAACGCGGACTTGGTCCCCGTACTGATCACGTCACCCCGCGCGGGCGCGCGACGCACCTCGGCCTGCGTCAGTCGGTCCGGTGTCCAGCCCCCGCCGCCGGCCGTGGATCCGCCCCGGCCGGCGACCGCCCGGTCCACGGCGCCGAACAGGACGGTCACGCCCACCGCCAGGTACATCGCCACGGTGAAGGTGGTACCGAGCGGCCGGAAGATCGTCACCCACACGTTCTCCCCGTGGGCCACGTCCACCAGTGCGAGCACGCCGTACACGATGGGCAGCACGCCCAGGCATACCCCTCGCAGCGCCCGGACGTACGCCGGGAAGCAGTCGGGGCCGATGAGCGCGACCTGACGGTGGGCGTAACGCGCCGCCAGCCGCGCGGGGTCGCCGAGTTCACGCAGCGCCGCGTACTCGGCGTCCTGAGGAGTCGCCCCGCGTTCCGTCCGGGCGTCGGTGTCGTCGCCGATCGCGGCGCGCAACTCCCGTTCGATGTCGGCCCGCTGCCGGTCGGGCACCTGTCGCATGACGGCGGCCACGTAGCGGTCGGTCAAGGTCGTGGTCACAGCTTCTCCCCCTTGGTCGGCTCCGGATCCAGCCGCGACAGGGCCACGTCCATCTCCTGCCACTCACGCCGCAGCGCCCGCGCCAGCTCGATCCCGTCGGCACTCGTCCGGTAGATCTTGCGGGGCCGGCTCTGGGTCGTGTCCCACTCGCTCGTCAGCAGCCCCTGCCCCTCAAGGCGCCGCAGCAGCGGATACAGGGTGTTGGCCGCGACCGGCACCCCCGCGCGTTCGAGCACGGCCAACAGCCCGTAGCCGTAGCCGGGTTCTCGCAGGGCGAGCAGGCTCGCCAGCACCACGGAGCCGCGCCGCAGCTCCTGCCGGTGCGTGTCGAGCATCTCGGATTCGTTCACGCGTCGCACGATACTGTGCGCCACACACCATTGTCCACGGCACACCCCATGGGCACCCGTGAAGGGCTACGGTCTCCGGCCCTGTTCGCTGCGGCCCAGCCGAACGGTCTTCACCCGCCGTCGGGGACGCGACCCGGTGAACACGGCGCGGAACGCGTAACGGACGCCTGATGAGGCTGACCACGCCGTCGGGGGGACTCCCCGGAAGGCCCCGGTGGCCCAGCGGTTGAGCGCCGCCGTCAGCGCTTGCCCGCGCCGATGGTCTCGCTCTCGCGCAGTACCGCCAGCGCGAAGGCGAGGCGTTTGTCCAGCCAGCCGTCCCGCTTCACGAAATACCAGCGCTCGCTCCCGGCGCCGCGCGGGAAGGTCAGCACCGCCTCCCCGTACTGTCCGTCCGGCTCCTCCCGCGCCCAGACCACTGGCTTGAGGCCCTTCTCGGACCCCGAGGTTTCGTCCGCCCCGAAGGACAACAGCGAGTCGACGGCCCCCTCGACGACATGGCCCACCCCGCGCCCCACGGCCGCCCCCATGCCGCCCTTGGCCCAGTTGCGGGGGGCCACGACAGCCGGGTGTCCCGGCTGTCGCATCCACCAGCCCCGCTGGGTGAGCCGCTTGGTGAGAGGGGTGCGCCGGACCGAGCCGATGTCCCGGCCGCCGCCGTCCGTCACGCGGTACCGGTCGGAGCCGTCCGGCAGCACCGTGCACAGCAACTGCCGGCCGCTCTCGTCCTCGAAGAGCCGGAAACCCGTTTTCGGGAGCGCTCCGGCCGGCTCCACGGGAACGATGTGGACGCCGGGCACCATGTACGTGTCGAGCCCGCGTCGCCCCATGAACCGGACCGCGTGCGCGCCCTCGCCCCGCTTCGACGCGCGGATCGTGTGCCGCAGCATCCTGCCCACGGTGAACTGGGTGATCTCATCCCAGTGCACCGCGTCGAAGGGCTCGTCCGGCCCGGCCCTGCCGAATCCCATCAACTCCCCCTCCGCCGACCGGATTCCCCTCCGGCAGCACGAGGATACGAGAGGGGCCGGACCGGCACGGGACGGTCTGCGACCCGACCGTCCGGGTGCGGGCGCGGGTGGCGGCGGGTGGCCGGTGCGGACGCGTGGCTGGGGGGAGGGATGATGCGGGGATGATGCGTCGTGTCCTGGGTTCCGGTCCGTCCCTGTCGCCGACGTCGCCTGCGGGTGACTCGGGCGAGCGGCTGCTGGCGGTGGAGCGGGCCCTGCCCGCGCCGGACGGTGTTCCCGTCCGGCAGGAACCCGAGCGCCCGTCACCGGCTCGCCCGGGGCGCCGGATGCTGGGCCGGGGCGGCGGGGACCCGCGCGCGTGAGCACGCCGGGCCGTCACCGGTTCCGACGGGCGTCGTGGTGAACTGACCTGCCGGCAGGGGGAGTTGCCCGGCGTCGCGTGCGCCGGGACGCCGAACCGCGCGAGTCTCCCCTCGGAAACCGCCTTCCGGCCGCTTCCGCCGCTTCCGGCCGCCTTCCGGCCCTGCGGGACGCAGGGTGCCGGTGTGTGCCGTGCGGTGATCGGACGTGCGGATCAGGGCCCCCGCCCGCGACGGACAGGCGCGAACGCGGACGCGCACGCCGGAATCGAAGCGAGAAGGGGGAAGCGGCTCAGGCTCGCCGACGCGCCGTTTCGTACAGCACGATGCCGGTCGCCACGCCCGCGTTGAGGGACTCCGCGCCGCCCGGCATGGGGATGCGCACGCGCAGGTCGCACGTCTCGCCGACCAGGCGGGAGAGGCCCTTGCCCTCGCTGCCCATCACGATGACGAGGGGGCCGTCGAGCGCCGCCACCTCCGAGATGTCCATGTCGGCGTCCGCCGCGAGGCCGACGACCGTGAGGCCCGCCTTCTTGTACGCCTCCAGCGTCCGGGTCAGGTTCGTGCAGCGCGCGACGGGGGTGCGCGCCGCCGTGCCCGCCGAGGACTTCCACGCGCCCGCGTTCATGCCGGCCGCGCGGCGTTCGGGGACGACCACGCCGTGACCGCCGAAAGCGGAGACGGAACGCACGATCGCGCCCAGGTTCCGCGGGTCGGTGACGCCGTCCAGTGCGACGATCAGCGGCTGTTCGCCCTCGTCGAGGGCGGCCGCCACGAGGTCGTCGGGATGCGCGTACTCGTACGCGGGGATCTGGAGGACCAGGCCCTGGTGGTTCAGGCCGCCCGTGATGCGGTCCAGCTCGGCCTTGGGCGCCTCCATGAGGTGGATGCCGCCCCGGTCGGACGCCAGCTTCAGCGCGTCACGCACACGGTCGTCGTTGTCGATGTGCTGCTGCAGGAGCAGCTGGGTCGCCGGCACACCGTCCCGCAGCGCCTCGAAGACCGGGTTGCGGCCGACGACCATGTCGGTCGAGCCCTTGCCGCCGCGGCGCGCCCGCTGGGGGCGGCCCGCCTGCTGCTTGGCCTTCGCGTTGGCGATGCGGTTCTTCACATGGCCCTTGCGGGCGGACGCGGGCGGCGTCGGGCCCTTGCCTTCGAGGCCGCGGCGCCGATTGCCGCCGCTGCCGACCTGCGCGCCCTTCTTGCCTGACACGCGTCGGTTCCTGGGCTGGCTGTTCCCGGCCATGGTGTGTGTGCCTACCTGATTCGTGGATGTGGTGGGTCGCGTGAGCGATGCACCGACGTGGTGCCCGTACCAGAGTACGGAACCTCACGGACTCGCGCCGAACCCCGTACGAATCCCCTGGCGGGGGCCCGTACGGGGCTCACGGTGACGTGTCTGCGCCGGGGCGCGCGGCCTCAGCGTGCGCCGAGCGTCCAGCGCGGTCCCGACGGGCTGTCCTCGATGACGAGCCCCGACTGCTGGAGCTGGTCCCTGATCGCGTCCGCCGTCGCCCAGTCCTTGCGGGTCCGTGCGGCCTCGCGCTGGTCGAGCACCAGGCGTACGAGGGTGTCGACGGCGCCGTGCAGGTCGGCGCCCCGCTCGCTCTCACCGGCCCATCGCTCGTCGAGCGGGTCCAGGCCGAGGACGCCGAGCATCGCCCGTACCTCCGCGAGCCGGGCGACCGCCGCCTCCTTGTCGTCGGCGGCCAGCGCGGAGTTGCCCTGCCGGACCGTGGTGTGGACGATCGCGAGCGCGCCGGGCACGCCCAGGTCCTCGTCCATCGCCGCCGCGAACGCGGGCGGCACCTCCGCGGCGGGCTCGACCGCGCCCCCGGCCTTCTCGACCACACGCTGGATGAAGCCCTCGATGCGCGCGAACGCGGACTCCGCCTCGCGGAGCGCCTCCTCGCTGTACTCGATCATCGAGCGGTAGTGCGGGGTGCCGAGGTAGTAGCGCAGGACGATGGGCCGCCAGCGCTTGACCATCTCGGAGACGAGGACGCTGTTGCCCAGCGACTTCGACATCTTCTCGCCGCTCATGGTGACCCACGCGTTGTGCACCCAGTACTGGGCGAACTCGTCGCCGTACGCCTTGGCCTGCGCGATCTCGTTCTCGTGGTGCGGGAAGATCAGGTCGAGGCCGCCGCCGTGGATGTCGAAGCGGGACCCCAGGTACTTGTGGGCCATCGCCGAGCACTCCAGGTGCCAGCCCGGCCGCCCGCGGCCCCAGGGCGTCTCCCAGCTGGGCTCGCCGGGCTTGACGGCCTTCCAGAGCGCGAAGTCGCGCGGGTCGCGCTTGCCGGTCTCGCCCTCGCCGGAGGGCTGGCGCAGGTCGTCCAGGTCCTGGTTGGACAGCTCCAGGTAGCCGGGGAAGGACCGTACGTCGAAGTAGACGTTGCCGTCCGCCGCGTACGCGTGACCGTTGTCGATCAGTACGCGCATCATCTCGGTCATCTCGGGGATGTGACCGGTCGCGCGCGGTTCGTAGGTGGGCGGGAGGCAGCCCAGGGCGTCGAAGCCCGCGTTGAACGCGCGCTCGTTCTCGTATCCGATCGCCCACCAGGGGCGGCCCTGCTCCGCCGACTTGCTGATGATCTTGTCGTCGATGTCGGTGACGTTCCGGACGAACACCACGTCGAAGCCGCGGTATTCGAACCAGCGGCGCAGGATGTCGAAATTGAGCCCGGACCGGGTGTGCCCGATGTGCGGGGCGGCCTGCACGGTGGGGCCGCACAGGTAGATCGAGACGCAGCCCGGATTGATCGGGGTGAAGTCACGGATCTGCCGGGCGCCGGTGTCGTACAGCCGAATAGTCACGCGTTCAGAATAGTGCGCACGGGGCAGTGCCCGGTGCGCTGCGGCGCCACGGAGCCCTGTCCGTGACATCACCGGAGCCGAGGCCGCCGCCTGCCTGCGGGATCACGACGGCGGACCCGTGACCGCCGGTCGTGACGGGCCTTCCGGCCACGGGGTCCTTCACCCGTACGAGCCGGTCGTGCGGTCCGGTCGTACGGTCCGCCACGCGGTACCAGCCGAACGGTCCGCCACGCTGTCCGGTCGTACGGTCCGCCACGCCGTCCGGTCGTACGGTCCGTCGCGCGGCTGACGGGCCCGCCGCGCGGTCCGGCCGGAGCGGGCGGGGTCCGGCAGGATGCGGACCGTACGGGCGGACCCGCCGGCCCGTGGGCCGCGCCCGGCGGGCGGGCGCGGTCCGGGGCCGGGGCCGGGGCCGGGCCCGGGCCCGGGTCAGGACGTACGGACGACCAGCGCCGTCGCGATCGCGGCAAGGCCCTCGCCGCGGCCCGTGAAGCCCAGTGCGTCCGAGGTGGCCGCGGAGACCGCCACCGGGGCGCCCACCGCCTCGCCGAGAACCTTCTGCGCCTCGTCCCTGCGCTTGCCGATCTTCGGGCGGGGGCCCACGACCTGCACGGCCACGTTGCCGACGGTGAATCCCGCCTCGCGCACGATCCGCGCGGCTTCCGTCAGCAGGACGAGACCGGACGCGCCCGACCACTCGGGCCGGCCGGTGCCGAAGTGGGCGCCGAGGTCGCCGAGGCCGGCGGCGGAGAAGAGCGCGTTGCACGCGGCGTGCGCGACGACGTCCGCGTCGGAGTGGCCCGCGAGGCCGGATCCCTCGCCCTCCCAGAGCAGACCCGCGCACCACAGCTCGCGGCCCTCTTCGAAGGCGTGGATGTCGGTGCCGATGCCGACCTGCGGCAGCGGCGGCCCCGCCGCGGGCGGCTGCGACTCCTGTGCCTGCCGGTCAGAACTCATCCTTGGCCCGCCTCCTCGCCAGTACGGCCTCCGCGAGGACCAGGTCCAGCGGCCTGGTCACCTTGAACGCCTCCTCGTGGCCGGGAACGACCACCACCGGTGAACCGAGGCGCTCGACCATCCCTGCACAGTCCGTCGCACCGTCACCGACGCTGCCCACGGTGTCGTGGGCGAGCTGCAGGATGCCCCGCTCGAACCCCTGGGGCGTCTGGACGGCGCGCAGTGTGGCGCGGTCGGGGGTGGCGATCACCGGTTCCGGTGCGCCGTCCGTGCCGGGCTCGACCTGCTTGACCGTGTCGGTGAGCGGCAGCGCCGGCACCACGGCCGGGGCGCCCGCCCGTACGGCCTCGACGACCGCGTCCACGGTGTCGACGGGGACGAGGGGCCTGGCGGCGTCATGGACGAGGACCGTCGTGATGCCGTCCGGCAGGGCTTTGAGGCCGAGGGCGACGGATTCCTGGCGGGTCTCGCCGCCGGGCACGACGACGTAATCGGTGCGCTCGGGCAGTACGTGCGCGTCGAGGAGGTTCTTCACCTCGGAGGCGCCGTCGGCGGGGGCGACGACCACGACCAGTTCGACGGCGCGGGACGCGGCCATCGCGCGCACGGCGTGGATGAGCATGGGAGCGCCGCCCAGCGCGCGGAGCGCCTTGGGGGCGCCAGGACCGAGTCGCACGCCACGACCCGCGGCGGGGATCACGGCCGCTGTGCGGCGCGGACTGGCTTCGTCTGGCATCGGGTGAACTCCGGCAGGTTTGTATCCGCGCCCGACCTGGGTATGGCCTGAACGTGCCGGGCGCGGCGCCTTGACCGGACCCTTCCGTGACCATGGTCAGGAACTGCCGCGCCAGCTCTGTGCGGTGAGGCGGTCAGGCTGGGAAACGGGGGATGTACGCCGGGCGGGGAGCAGGATTCGGGTGTACGGACATGCCACGGCGCCCGACGACACGACGGGGGCGGCGCTCTCCGTATCGGCACATCGATCGCCGTGTCGATACGTCCAAGGGCCGTTCTCCGAGGAACGGTCCCTGAGCGGGAGAGCGTGTCGCCGGCCCGTCGGTCAACGGGCACCACGGCACAACTGCTGTGTCACCTCACTGCTGAGGCGTCACTTCTTCGCTCGTTAAATCTTCGCTCGTTGCATCTTCGCTCGTTGCATCTTCACTGCTGAGGCTGCGACTTCTCGTCCCGCTTCGCCGTCGCACGCATGACGCGCGCACCGGCGGGCAGGCGGCACCGCATGGTGATTCAGGACGCGAGGACCTCGTCGAGCAGAGCCTCGGCCTTGTCTTCGTTGGTGTTTTCCGCGAGGGCGAGTTCACTCACCAGGATCTGCCGCGCCTTGGCGAGCATGCGCTTCTCGCCTGCGGACAGTCCACGCTCCCGCTCCCGACGCCACAGGTCGCGCACGACTTCGGCGACCTTGATGACATCGCCGGAGGCGAGTTTCTCAAGATTTGCCTTGTAGCGACGGGACCAGTTCGTCGGCTCCTCTGCGAACGGTGCCCGGAGCACCTCGAAGACCCGGTCCAGTCCATCCTGACCGACCACATCGCGCACTCCGACGAACTCCGCATTGTCCGCCGGCACGCGTACCGTCAAGTCGCCTTGGGCGACCTTGAGCACCAAGTAGGTCTTGTCCACGCCTTTGATCTGGCGAGTTTCGATAGCCTCGATCAGCGCGGCCCCGTGATGGGGATAGACCACGGTGTCGCCAACCTTGAACGTCATGTGACAGGTACCCCTTCCGTGGCTATCCAGGGTAACACGAGAATGCCCTCATCTGAATGGCGTTTTCGCAGGTCAGGCCGCATCTCGGGGCTTGACAACAACCATGGGAACGTGCTGCACCCGGCTCGCGGGAGTGGGTATGCGCAGGTCATGGGCGCTGCGCGGGCGCGCGGAAACACGCTGGACACCTGCCGCACAACACCCTCCAAAGCGACTGAACGTCCCCATTTGCCGGTTTCGTGACGTCAAAATTTCCGAGCCGCGTTCGGTTTTCGATGATCCATCCGAGTGGGAAACCGGGCGGATACGGACCGCAACGGAGATCACATCCGGCCACTTCGGGGCGCCTGTGGAAGGAGTGACGCGAGTGACCGGTCAGGGCACGCGCAAGGGGCGCGCGGGACTCCGCCCGAAGGCGCTCGGGTGATCCCTGCGAAGTCCGCGTGAACACGCATCCAGGCGATCATCTCGGCGATCATCCCCGGCCATCGGAAAACCACGCGGGGGTCATCCCGTGCCGATCACAAGACCATCGCGAGAGCGCAGGAAGCTTCGTACGGAATTCGCGCTCTCCACGGCCCGGCCCGGTTATCCCCGAGCGAATGGGCGGGGAATCCCGGGAAGCGGGAAATCGATCATCCGGATTATGTGAACGGGGGGCGAAACCGAGGGATCCCCGACGGGAACACCACCCCCGGTCACCCCGCGGGGCGGGTCGGGTGCGGGGCCGCGACAACGGGTCGGTAACCTGAGGCCGCCGAGTGGGCTTTAGACCGTGCTTACGCATGGGTACGGGCGGAGCTCCCCCGGCACGACAGGTACCACCCCGTGCGGGACGGACGGCCGGCACCGCTTGACGCACCACCGCCGGACGGCAAGGCCGACACCGCACGTCCCATCCTTCGTAAGTCCAAGGAGATGCCGCCGCCGTGAGCCGCAGCCTTCGACGTGGCGCCCTCGCCGCGACTGCCCTCGTGTTCCCACTCGCCACGCTGGCCGCGTGCGGCGCGGGCAACAACGCGCAGACCGACGAGGTAAAGCCGGACACCGCTGCCACCTCCGTGGGTGACATCAAGGTCCAGAACATCACCGTCGTGACGCAGCCGGACTCCGGTGCCGCCGGCCCCGCCGCCGTCACCGGCAAGGTCTTCAACAACAGCAGCACCGCGCAGACCATCGAGTCCATCAAGCTGCCCGGCACCAGCGCCGTCGTGCGGCTCAAGCCCGCCAAGGGCGCCGGTCCGCTGACCGTGCCCGCGCTGGGCGCCGTCCAGCTCGGCGGCAAGGGCAACGCGTCCGCGATGATCTCCAGCGGCCTGCCGAGCACCAAGAACGGCAACGCCGAGCAGGTCGTCTTCACGCTCAGCAAGACCGGGGACATCGGCGTGCGCGCCCTCGTCGTACCGGCCAGGAGCTACTTCGACCAGGTGGCCCCGACCGCGCCCGCCGCACCGAGCGCGCCCGCGTCCCCCTCCGGTTCGGCCTCGGGATCGCCTTCCGGGTCCCCCTCGGGGTCCCCGTCCGGCTCCTCGTCGAGCCCTGCCACCGGCGGCACCGCCGGCACCGGCATCACCGGCTGAATCCCCTCGGGCGGGCCGCCGCGAGACGGCCCGCCCGAGGACGGCCCGCATGGCAGAGGGAGGCGTCCCGTCCGGCTCGTACCGGGCCCGGGGCGCCTCCCTCTGTCATGGACTAACGCACCTGTGCGGCCGTGCCGCGGGGGGCGCTGTCTACGGCTCGAACTTGTAGCCCAGGCCGCGCACCGTCACCAGGTAGCGCGGTGCGCCCGGGTCCGGCTCGATCTTCGCGCGCAGGCGCTTGACGTGGACGTCGAGCGTCTTGGTGTCGCCGACGTAGTCCGCGCCCCACACCCGGTCGATGAGCTGCATACGGGTCAGCACACGGCCCGCGTTGCGCAGCAGCATCTCCAGCAGGTCGAACTCCTTGAGCGGCAGGTCGACCTTGCCGCCCGAGACCGTCACCACGTGCCGGTCGACGTCCATCCGTACCGGACCGGCCTCCAGAGCGGCCGGGGCGACCTCCTCCGGCTCGCCGCGGCGGCGCAGGACGGCGCGGATGCGCGCGACCAGCTCCCGCGAGGAGAACGGCTTGGTCACGTAGTCGTCGGCCCCTATCTCCAGGCCGACGACCTTGTCGATCTCGCTGTCCTTCGCGGTGACCATGATCACCGGAACGTTGGACTTGCCGCGCAACTGGCGGCACACTTCGGTGCCCGGCAGGCCGGGCAGCATCAGGTCGAGGAGGACGAGGTCGGCGCCGTTGCGTTCGAACTCGTCGAGCCCCGCGGGCCCGGTGGTCGCGATGGCGACCTCGAAGCCCTCCTTGCGGAGCATGTAGGAAAGGGCGTCGCTGAAGGATTCCTCATCCTCGACGACGAGCACTCGGGTCACGGAAGGACCTCCGGGGCAGGAATCACGGTCGGGGTATCCAGCACCAGGCTGCGGGAGGTCCCGCGCGGTTCCGGGCGGCTGGGGTCTGTACGGTCACGGCGGGCGCCGAAGTCGCGCCTCTCACCCCGCACCGCGCCGCGGGTGCCGCGGGCGGTGTCGCGTATGCCTGAGTCGCTGGGGTCGGGTTCGGTATCGGGGACGGTTTCTGTGGCGGTGGGTTCGGCGGCGGGTGCGGGGATGCCCGCCCGCGCGCCGGTGCCGGCGCGGTCGCCCGCGTCGGTGGTAGGGGGTGTCGCGGCATGAGGGGGTGTGCCGGCGTGGGCGCCGACGGCCGTACCCGCCCCGCCACCGGCGGCCGGCTCGACGTCCGCGTCGATATCGATGTCGCTGTCGGCGTCGATGTCGGTATCGGCGTCGTAGAAGGCGGGGTCGTCGTCCGCGGCCGTCGCTCCGGCGGCGGGGACCGCAGGGCGTTCCCGGGTGACGCCCGCCTCGGGCAGGCGCAGGGTGAACGTCGAGCCTTGGCCCTCGGAACTCCACACCGTGACGTCCCCGCCGTGCGAGGCCGCCACGTGCTTGACGATCGCAAGGCCGAGGCCCGTACCGCCGGTGGCGCGCGAGCGGGCCGGGTCCACGCGGTAGAAGCGTTCGAAGACGCGCTCGCGGTCCTTCTCCGAGATGCCTATGCCCTGGTCGGTGACGGCGATCTCGATGACGTTGCCGCCCGCCACCGCCGTACGGGCCACGGCGATGCCGACGCGCGTACGGGCCGGGGAGTAGTTGACGGCGTTCTCCACGAGGTTCCCGAGAGCCGCGGCGAGCTGCCCGCGGTTGCCCCAGACGAAGAGTTCGACATCGCCTCGGGCCGCCATCGTGATCTGTTTCGTGGAGGCGGGGTGCCGGGACCTGTCGATGGCCTCGGCGACCAGTTCGTCCACGCGTACCGGCTCCGCGTCCTCCAGCGGGTCGTCGTTCTGCACTCGCGAGAGGTCGATGAGTTCCTGTACGAGGTTCGTGAGCCGGGTCGCCTCTATCTGCATGCGCCCGGCGAAGCGGTCGACGGCCTCGGGGTCGTCGGAGGCGTCCATGACGGCCTCCGAGAGCAGCGAGAGCGCGCCCACCGGGGTCTTGAGCTCATGGCTGACGTTCGCGACGAAGTCACGACGTACCGCCTCGATGCGGCGGGCCTCCGTCAGGTCCTCCACGAGGAGCAGCACCAGACGGGAGCCGAGGGGCGCGACCCGCGCGGACACCGCGAGGGCCTCCCCGCGGCCGGTGCCCCGGCGCGGCAGGTCGAGTTCGATCTGCCGTATCTCGCCGTCCCTGCGGGTGTCACGTGCCATGTGCATCATCGGCTCGACGGCCAGTTTGCCGCCCCTGACCAGGCCCAGCGCGTACGCGGCCGAGCTGGCCTTGACGACGGCGTCGCTCTCGTCGAGCACGACGGCCGAGGAGCGGAGCACGGAGAGGACCGTGTCCACACCGGGCGGCAGGACGGCGTCCGTGTGCAGTGAGGTCCTGGTGGGGCGGTGCTGGTCGCGCTCGCTCCAGCGGAACGCCAGCATGGCGATCACACCGGTGCATACGCCGGCGATCGCTGCCGATGCGGCGACCGCCGCGTTCACGTCCATGCGTTCAGGTTAAGCGGGCGAACCGGCACTCTCACAGCCGTCAGAGGGTCTGCTCGAACACTCGTCGCCCAGAGTTCACCGAGGGGAAAGTGCCGGTTCACTTGTGCGGGAGGCTCCGGACGCGTGTTCCGGCCACCGTGAGAGCGTGGGGGCGAGCGCCTGCTGCCCGCCACCCGGACAGGAACGTCAAGCGCGGGAGCGCTGGAGAGGGACACACCCATGCGGGACGCGTACCACGAGGAACTGGACTCGATCAGCGACGACCTCGTCGCCATGGCACGGCAGGTCGGGTCCGCCATCGGACGTGCCACGACCTCCATGCTCGACGCCGACCTGAAGCTCGCGGAGAGCGTGATCGCCGCCGACGCGAAGGTCGACCAGACCCAGCACGAACTGGAGGCCCGAGCCATCGCGCTGCTCGCGCAGCAGCAGCCGGTGGCGACCGACCTGCGGATCGTCGTCACCTCCCTGCGCATGAGCGCCGACCTGGAGCGTGCGGGAGACCTCGCCCAGCACGTGGCGAAGCTCACGCGGCTGCGCTACCCCGCGTCGCCGGTGCCGCAGGACCTGCACGCGACGCTGCTGGAGATGGGGCAGCTCGCACAGCGGCTGATGGCGAAGGCCGCCGAGGTGATCATCACCAAGGACATCGACCTGGCCATGCAGCTGGAGCGGGACGACGACGACATGGACCTGCTGCACCGCACGCTGTTCCAGCACCTGATGGACGACCGCTGGAAGCACGGCATCGAGACGGCGGTCGACGTGACGCTGCTCGGCCGCTACTACGAGCGGTTCGCCGACCACGCGGTATCGGTGGCCAAGCGCGTCGTCTACCTGGTGACGGGCGAGCACGCGGACGAGATCCAGACCGACAGCGTCTGAGCAGAGCGCACACGACGAGCACCGGCACGCCCCGCACGCCCCCCACGTCCCCCACGGGAGGTGCGGGGCGTGCGGCGTGTGCGGGGCACGGGACGTGTGCGGGGCACGGGACGTGCGGGATGCGGGGGTGGTGCGGGGCAGGCGGCGCGTGCGGGGCGTGCGGCAGCGGGGGCCTGGTGGCGCGTACGGGCACGGTCCGCGCGTGCCCTGCGCGCGTGCGCCGGTGATGCGCCGGTCCCGCGCCGTTGAGGAACGGCAGCCCGCGGTCGTCCAATGGAAGACGGGCTCTGCAGCCTCGCCCTGCCGGGGCCCGGCCCCGGAGTGCCGGGGTCCCGGGGTCCCCCGGAGTCACCGGAGTCACTGGAGGAGAGACCATGGCCGAATCTTCCGCATCCCCCGCCTCCCGTACGAGCACGGCGGCCGACACCGGCGCACCGCACGGCTCCCTCGTGCAGCGCCCGCACCTGCCGGTCCTGGGCGCCTGCGGGTGCGGCTCGGGCTGCGGCTGCGGCTGCCAGTCGGGTTCCCCGTGCCAGTGCGGCGGCAGCTGCTGACGCACTGATCCGCCCGCACCGTCCCGATGTCCGCCGCGGGGGGCCGGCCGTCCCGCGCGGTCGGACCCTTGCGGCGTACGCCTGTCCCCTCACGCCCCGGGCCCCGAGCGCGGGGGCCTCAGGTGCCGGTGCCGCCGAGGGTCCTCGCCTCGATCGCGTGCAGGACGGCCACCATGTCCTCGCCGCCGTGGCCGAGCGCCACGGTCGTCTCGAAGAGGTCGTGGCAGACGTCGAGCAGGGGAGAGGCCAGGCCGGCGGCCCGGGCCGCCTCCGCGATCAGCCGGTTGTTCTTCAGGACGTCGGTGGCGGCCGCCTGGACGGCGAAGTCCCGTGCGAGCAGCTTGGGTGCCTTCATCCGGGAGACGGCGCTGGCCATCGGACCCGCGTCGAGGACGTCGAGCAGCAGGCGCTGGTCGAGGCCGTGCCGGCCGGCGAAGTGGAAGGCCTCGGTCAGTCCGGTGACCTGGGTGATGAGGAACAGGTTCACCGAGAGCTTCATCAGCAGGGCGCCGGGCGCGGGACCGCAGGCGAACGTCTCGCGGCACACGGGCGCCAGCAGGGCGCGTACAGCCTCCACCGCGTCGTCGTCGCCCGCGACCATCGCCACGAGCTGCCCCTGTTCCGCGGGGACGCGGGAGCCGGAAACCGGTGCTTCGACGTAGCTGCCGCCCCGGTCCGTCACGTCGTCCCGCAGGCCGGCCGAGTACGCGGGCGACGTCGTGCCCATGTGCACGACGGTGCGGCCGGCGACTCGCGTGGCGAAGTCCGCCGTGCCCCGGGCCAGGACCGCGTCGGTCGCGCTCTCGTCGGTCAGCATCAGGATCACGGTCCCCGCCCGGTCGAAGACCTCGGCGGGGCCCGCCGCGAGGTCCGCGCCCGCGGCGCGCAGCGGCGCGCACCTGGCCGGGGTGCGGTTCCAGACGACGAGCGGGGTGCCCGCGCGGGCGAGGTTGAGGGCCATGGGCTGTCCCATGACGCCGAGGCCGATGAAGCCCACGTACTCCGCGTCGCACCGCCGTTCTCGTCCGCGCCGGGGCCGCCCCCTATGACGCTCGTCATAGTAGCCGCCTCTATGACGACCGTCATAGGCTGGTTCCGCAGGCGCTCCCGACGGACACGACGCACACGGAGGACCCCGGATGGCGGTTTCGGCACGCGGGCCGCGCGAGCGGATGGTTTTCAGCGCGGCCCAGCTCCTGCGGCGCGGCGGGACCGGCGCCACGGGGATGCGTGACGTCGCCGCCCACGCGGGGGCACCGCGCGGCTCACTCCAGCACTACTTCCCCGGCGGCAAGGACCAGCTCGTCGACGAGGCCGTCGCCTGGGGCGGGCGGTACGCGGCGGACCGCGTCGCACGCTTCGTCGCCGCGCTGCCCGAGCCGGCACCGAGCGGCCTGTTCGCCGCGATGGTGGGCCAGTGGACCGACGAGTACCGGTCCACCGGCTTCGCGGGCGGCTGCCCGGTGGCCGCCGCCACGGTGGACAGCGCGGAGTCGACCGCGTCCACCCGCGAGGCCGCGTCCGACGCCTTCGGCACCTGGAGCCGGGCGGTGACGGAGGCCCTGGTCGGCATGGACGTCCCGGACGAACGGGCCCGTGCACTCGCCACGCTCATGATCAGCACGCTGGAGGGCGCGATCCTGATCGCCCGCGCCGAACGGGACGTCCGCGCGCTGACGACGGCGGCCCGGGAGCTCGGCCCGCTCCTCGACGCGGCGGTACGGATGTGACCGCGCGGTAACCGGCGGACCTGGACCCGGGCCCGGTGCGGTCGCCGGGGAGCGCTCGCGGGCCCAGGATGGCGGGAACGGAAGCCGTTTCGACGTCCCGGAGCCGCAGCGTGACGTTCACCGAGGCGATGAACCGTGCCGCGCAGGTCTTCGAAGGCGTCGGTGCGGGGGTGCTGGCTGTCGGCTTCGTGCTGTCGCTGGTGCTCGCGGTGCGCGACTGGAAGCGGTCCGGCCGGGCGGCCGAGGGCTACCGGGCGATGAAGGAGGTGTTCGGCGGCGCTCTGCTGCTGGGCCTGGAGATCCTGGTGGCGGCGGACCTGATCCGTACCGTCGCTGTCGCGCCGACCTTCAAGAACGTCGCCGTGCTGGGGCTGATCGTGCTGATCCGGACCTTCCTGAGTTTCTCGCTGCAGATCGAGATCGACGGCATCCTGCCCTGGCGCAAGGCGCTCGGCTCCGGCGGTACCGGGATCGGCCGGGCCGTCCGCGGGGCCGGGCAGAAGCCGTCCCGGCCGCCTTCGGGCACCGACGACTCCTCGCCCTGACGAAGATCCGCGGGGCGCGGCGCATCCACCGGTCCCCGACGAGGTTGTCCCGGCTGCCCGCGCGGGCCGATCCCACCCGGGGATCCGCCCGGGTCGGCCGGCCGCGACGACCCGGCGGGCGAGCCGGCCGTAGGGTCCTCAGTCCCCCGGTGTACGACCGGGACGACGTCCCCCGCCCGCGTCCCGCTCCCGCACGAGCGTCCTGCCCAGCCCGCCGAAGGTCAGCAGCCACGCGCCCACCGCGATCCAGAGCAGCACCCTGCCCAGGGGCTCCAGCCATCCGACGTGGGCCGAGACGGAGAGGGAGAGCGCCGCCGCGGCGGTCATTCCCAGCGGGAAGACCGTGGACCAGCGGCGGACGTCGTACGCCGGGCGCGGCCGGGTGATCTCTCCGTACACGAGGGGAGCCCAGGCGGCGAGCGCGAGCGCGAAGAGCACCAGTGCGGCGGCGCGCAGCGTCTCGTGGCCCGTACCGGTCCACCGGGGGGAGGCGAGCAGCGTGGAACCGGCCAGGGCCGAGATCGCCAGCGCGCCCCCTGCCACCCACTGGTCACCCGCACCGGTGAGGATCTGCCGGACGTCGAAGAGGGCCAGCGCCACCACGTACAGGACGAGCCCCAGCCAGAAGAAGACGAGAGCCGCCGTGCCAAGCCACGCTGAGTCGTCCGCGAGGGACAGCCTTCCGCCGAGCACGGCGATCCCCTGGGTGGCCACGCAGATCAGGAAGATGTCGCCATGGACGTGGTGCTCCGCCCGGCGCGCGACGTCCACCAGCAGGACGGGCCACACCAGCACCGCCAGCGCGAGCAGGGCGGCAGCCGTACTCGGCCACCCGGCCAGGGACAGCCGCGTACCGAGCAGCGTGGTGGCCGCGACGGCCGTGAGCGCGGGCGGGGTACGGGCCTGGGTCCGCCAGCCTGCCCGGTCGCGAAAGAACGTCACCGCGAAGGTGACGGCCAGCAGGACCCACCAGCAGCCGCCGATGGCGAGCGCGATCAGCGACAGCACTCCGTAGCCGATCAGGTGCAGCCCCACGGAGAGGATGCCGGTGGCCATCACGGCGGCGCCGGCCCCGGCGCGCAGTTCACCGCCCTGTGCAGTCGCCGTACGCGTCACCGGCCCATCCCACCAGCGCGTCCCGCGGCCCACCAGTCGGGAGGGTCATCCGTGGGGCA
Organism: Streptomyces sp. NBC_01497; assembly: GCF_036250695.1. Taxonomy (NCBI): domain Bacteria; kingdom Bacillati; phylum Actinomycetota; class Actinomycetes; order Kitasatosporales; family Streptomycetaceae; genus Streptomyces; species Streptomyces sp. NBC_01497. Next base: position 3,727,892 of record NZ_CP109427.1, read on the forward strand.
CACGGGGGACCCGGCCGGCCCGGCCGGTCCGGCCGGTCCGGCCGGTCCGGCGACAGCGACAAGCCCCCCGCTCGCGCGGATACCGCGGGCAGGGGGCTTGCTCGTACGGGCCGGCTACTTCTTGCCCTGGTTCTTCACGGCCTCGATCGCGGCGGACGCCGCTGCCGGGTCCAGGTAGGTGCCGCCCGGCTTGACCGGGTGGAAGTCGCTGTCCAGGTCGTAGACCAGCGGGATGCCGGTGGGGATGTTCAGCGCCGCGATGTCGGCGTCGGAGATCCCGTCGAGGTGCTTGACCAGGGCGCGCAGGCTGTTGCCGTGCGCGACGACGAGCACCGTGTGGCCGGCGGTCAGGTCCGGGACGATCGCGTCGTACCAGTACGGCAGCATGCGGACGACGACGTCCTTGAGGCACTCGGTGCGCGGGCGCAGCTCGCTGGGGATCATCGCGTAGCGCGGGTCGTCGCTCTGCGAGAACTCGGCGCCGTCCTGCAGCTCCGGCGGCGGGGTGTCGTACGAGCGGCGCCACAGCATGAACTGCTCCTCGCCGAACTCGGCCAGGGTCTGCGCCTTGTCCTTGCCCTGGAGAGCGCCGTAGTGGCGCTCGTTGAGGCGCCAGGACCGCCGGACCGGCAGCCAGAGGCGGTCCATGGCATCCAGCGCGAGCTGCGAGGTGCGGATCGCGCGCTTGAGCACGGAGGTGTGCAGCACGTCGGGGGTCAGGCCGGCGTCCTTGATCAGCTCGCCGCCCCGGACCGCCTCCTTCTCGCCCTTCGCGTTGAGGTTGACGTCCACCCAGCCGGTGAACAGGTTCTTCTCGTTCCACTCGCTCTCGCCGTGGCGGAGGAGGATCAGCTTGTACGGTGCGTCGGCCATGGGTCCGAGCCTAATAGACGGTGCCCGGCGTGCTCGGGGGCGGCCGGGGTGCGGGGACGTGGCGGTGGCCCGTAAAGGACTGGCGCGCCTCGCACCCTGATTTGTAATATGCGCATGGGCCGTCGGCCGCTTACATATCGCCTGCCGCACACGCGCACGCCCGGGGGGAACCACCTATGCCACTCGCCTTGTCCACCGCTGGCGTCGGGCGAGCGGTCAGGGAGAGCGTCGAGGGGCTGCCACGCGCCTTCTGGTGGCTGTGGACGAGCACGCTCGTGAACCGGCTCGGCGCGTTCGTCGCCACGTTCATGGCCCTGTACCTGACGGTGGAGCGCGGCTACTCCGCCTCCTACGCGGGCCTCGTCGCATCCCTCTACGGCCTCGGCGGCGTGGTCGCCTCGCTCGGCGGCGGGGTGCTCGCGGACCGGCTCGGCAGGCGGCCGACCATGCTGGTCGCGCAGGTCGCCACGGCCGCCTCGGTCGCGCTCCTCGGTTTCATGCAGAACCCCGTGGCGATCGCGGCGGTGGCCTTCTGCGTCGGCATGGCGTCCAGCGCGTCCCGCCCCGCCGTACAGGCGATGATGGCCGACATCGTCAGGCCCGAGGACCGGGTGCGGGCCTTCTCGCTCAACTACTGGGCGCTCAACCTGGGCTTCGCGGTGTCGTCCGCGCTCGCCGGCTTCGTCGCCCAGTACAGCTACCGCGCAGGATTCCTCGGCGAGGCCGCGATGACGCTGGCCTGCGCGCTGGTCGTGTACGCCAAGCTGCCCGAGTCGAAGCCGGGCGCCGCGGCGCCCGGCAGCGCGTCCGCGGGGGCCGTCCCCGACGGGCCCCCGGTGAACCTGCTGACGGTACTGCGGGACGGGCGCTTCATGAGCGTGGTCGGCCTGTCGTTCGTGGTGGCGCTGATCTTCCAGCAGGGGTCGGTCGGCCTGCCCGTCGCGATGGGCGAGGCGGGCTTCAGCAGCGCGGAGTTCGGCATCGCCGCCGCGGCGAACGGCCTGCTCATCGTGGCGCTGCAGATCCCGGTGACCCGCTTCATCCAGCACCGCGACCCGCGCCGGCTGCTCATCGTCTCCTCGCTGCTCGCGGGGTACGGCTTCGGCCTGACGATGTTCGCGGGCTCGCTCGGGGCGTACATCCTGACGGTGTGCGTGTGGACCCTCGCGGAGGTCGTCAACGCGCCGACGCAGACCGGCCTGGTGGTCCGTCTCTCGCCCCTGCACGGCAGGGGCCGCTACCAGGGCATGTACTCGATGTCCTGGTCGGTCGCCGCCCTCGTCGCCCCGCTGATGTCGGGCGTGGTCCTCGACCACCTCGGCGCGCGGTGGCTGTGGAGCGCGTGCGCCGTCCTCGGCACGGTGGCGGCGCTCGGCTACTGGCTGCTGATGCGGGGTCTGTCCCGGGCCGACGAGGTGCGGATCCCGCCGGTCGCGGTCCCGCAGGGCGCGGATACGCGAAGTGCGCCGCGGGTGGGGCGGCGGGGCCAGGCCCCGCGCACGACCGAGTCCGCGGCCGAGTCGGGAGCGCCGGTCGCCTGACGGGCCGGGTCGCCTGACGGACCGGGTCGCCCGACGGACCGGGTCGCCCGACGGGCCCGGTCGCCCGACGGGCCGGTCGTGAACGGGCCCGGTCGCTCGGCCCGCCACGGGCCACCTGGCACGCGCGCTCACTCCTCGCGCCTCGCGCCGGGGGCCCGTCAGTAGACGAGGGCCTGGACCCCGTCCGCCATGATCTCGCTGACGAAGACCTGCGCCCCGGCGATCCGCACACCCGTCAGGACGTCGTCCTCACCGATGTCCCGCCGTGCCGCGCACTGCGTGCACAGGGTGATCAGCCCGGTGGCCCGTACCGCTTCGATCAGGTCCGGCAGCGGCGCCGAGTGCGGGAGGACGAACTCCTCGGCGCGGCCCGGCAGCGCGAACCAGGCGGACTCGCCCGTGAGCCACAGCGACACCTCGACGCCGCTGGCCGCGGCGACCGCCGCCACCGTGAACGCCTGGGAGCACCGCTCGGGCGCGTCCGCGCCGGCCGTCACCTTGATCACGAGTCTCTTCGCCGATTGCATATGCGGAACTGTAATCACCGCGCGGGCAACTCCCGGCGCCCCCCGGGAGTCAGCGCTGCGCGCGGGTCATCCGGTCTCCGCGCTTCGGCTCCCGGACAAGTCCGGGAATCCTGGAGGACACCGCACCCGTGGAACCCATCGCAGCTCAACAGCCGCCGCCCGTGCAGGGGACTCCCGGACCCGGCACCCGGCACGGACGCCTCCGGCGGACGCTGTTCGTCGTCGCCTGCGCCGCCGTGCTGGGCATCGCGGCCGGCACGGCCGTCGGCTACGGCGTGCAGGCGCGGCGCCCGCCCGTACCGCTGGGGACGCTCGCCCAGGCGTCCGTCGCCTACCCCGCGAAGGCGGGCGGCACGGCCTCGCCCCTGCCGGTGTCCCAGGACGCGGGCGCACGGACGTCCGGCGATCTGCGCACGGCGCTGGTGCCGGCGCCGGCCGGGGCCACGGCGCACCATGACCCCGATGACCTCGACGGGTGGCTGTCCCTGCCCGGCTACGCCGAGCAGTACTCCAACCCCTCCTCCGTGTTCAAGACCTTCTCCGGCTTCCGCTTCCGCCGGGCCGCGGACGTGCACTGGACGCAGGAGGGCAAGCCGTCCGTCGAGGTGCTGCTCGTCCAACTGCAGCCCGGGACCGATCAGTACGCGTCGCAGTGGGTCGATCGGCAGCGCCGGCTCGCCGGGGACGCCACCACGCCCGTCGAGGGGAGCACGAACGGCTTCCTCCTCCCGACCACCACCCTCGCCGGCGCGGGACACCCGGACCTGCACCAGGTGATGGTGCTGGCCTCGCGCGGCGACACGCTCATGGAGATCTACCTGTACGACCCGAAGGAGATCAACACCGAGGACGTACAGGCCCTCGCCCGGCGCCAGTTGGAGCGGCTGTGAACGACGACGTCATCCCCGGGGAGCCCCAGGCGCCCCCGACCGTCCCGCGCCGGCTGCCCCGGCTGCCGCTGCGCACGAAACTGCCCGCCCTGCTCGTGCTCGCGGCGGTGCTCGGCTCCGCCGCGTACGCCGGGTACGTCGCACACCACGCGAACAGGACCGTACGGACCGTCGTGTGGAAGAAACCGCCGGATCCCGGTGAGGCCGGCGCGGCCGGCGCGCCCGATCCGGCCTCGGGCATCGGGACCGGACGCAAGGACTCGCCCCTCTCCAAGGACCTGCTGCCGGTGGTCTACGGGATCCTCGGCCCCGAACTGCCCTCACTCGGCAACGACGCCCTGTTGAACAGCCGCGAGTCGGAGGCGTACCTGAGGCACCTGTCCGCCGCCCTGTCCGGCCCGGATGCCGGCGGTCAGTCCGGTTCCGACGGCGGAGCACACGTCGAAGAGATGGCCGTGCGGACGTACAACGACCTCTACGGCACGATCACGCAGATCCGTATCACCCGGCTCTCCGACGCGAACGCCGCCCGCAAGGCGTACGCGGCCGGCGTGCTCGCCGGAGACACCGGGGACAAGAACGTCCCGGTCCCCCGGTACCCGAAAGGCGCGAAGTGCTTCAGCGCCTCGGACGCCGAATCCGGAGCGGAATGGGAAGGAACCGACGACGGCTCCGGCCTCGTACAGGTCTCCTGCGCCGCCTACCGCGACGACCTGGAGATATCGCTCCAGAGCTACGGGACGAGCGACATGGACCCCTCGGACGTCTCCACCCTCTTCGCCCAGCAGCTCGACCGCATCGAGTCCACCGGGAAGTCCGTATGAGCACCGAGAGCGCCCCCGAGGACGGGACGGAAGGGACGGCCGCCACCGGAGCGGGAGCGCCGGGGACGGAGGAGACCGCGGCCGCCGAGGCCCCTGCGCCGGAGACCCGGCCCCGGCCGATCGCCCCTCCCGGAGCCGCCGCTCCGGTGTCGGAAGCCGGCGACGGCACCGGAGCCCCCACGCCGGAACCCGGACCCGTGAACGGGGCCGAAGCCCACGCGCCGGAACCCGGACCCGTGACCGGAGGCAGAGAACCGGTGACCGGAGGCAGAGAACCGGTGACCGAAGCCGGAGCCCCTGCGCCGGCCGCGGACCAGGACAGCGCAACGGCCGGTCCTGGCGCGGACCACGACACCGTGGCGGCCCCGACCGGACCGGGCGGCTCCGCACGGTTCCCGCTGTGGCGGCGGTCCGTGCGCTGGGTCGTGGCGGGCGCCGTCTTCCTGGGACTCGGGGCCGGGACGGCGTACGGGATCACGTCCGCCCCGCGCGATCGGGTGCCGGGCCTCGCCACCCGGTCCGACGGCCGGTGGGACTTCCCGGCGCTGTCGCTGCCGGCGCTGCCCGCCCGCGTGCCCCGGCCCTTCCCCGACGGGAGGTTCACGTCGGACAACCGCGGCGAGATCCACTTCGCCGACCTGCGGCGCCTCCTCGTCCCGGCCCCTTCCGGCGTCACCGCCGACCGTTCCCTGAACGGCGGCTGGACCGAACCGGCGCGCTTCCTCGGCGAGTACCCGGCGCAGAACAGGGACACGCTGCGGCAGTACCTCGCCGACGACGGCCTGCGGCACATCACCGCGCGCGGCTGGACCGCACCGGACGGCACGTCCCTGCACGTCTACCTGGCGCAGTTCCAGTCCGCGGGGAACATGCTGGGCTTCCTGCAGGGGCACCTCGGTCCCGGCGTGAGCGCCGGGCTCGAACTCGACGGGGTCACCACGACCATGCAGGACGGCGGCTGGCCGGGCGCTGTCCTCATCAGCGGCACCCGCACCGACGTGTACCGCCAGATCGCGCCGTTCTCCGGTACGCACACCCGCATGGCGTACATCGAGGCCGGGGACACCCTGGCTCTCATCGTGGAGAAGCACCGGGGTTCGGACGCCCCTGCCGTGCCGTTCCACCAGACGGTGATCCTTCAGCAGCAGCTGCTGGGCTGAGCGGCCCGGCGGCGCGCGGTGGGGCCGGGGCGCGCGGCGGCCCCACCGGCGGCCCGCGGGGGCCGGGGTCCGGGGGGCCTCGGGAGGAGCGGCCGGGCCCCACCCATTAGGCTGGGGTCCGGCCCTGGCGCCACGTCCGTCGTTCCGCCCATCCGAGGAGCACCCCGTGCTTGAGGACTTCTTCACCTCTCTGCTCGTCCTGGTCTGCGTCGGCGTGCTCGCCTTCGTCGCGCTCACCGTCAAGAAGCTCTACCAGGGCCAGCGCTGAGGCCTTCGGCCCCAGCCGGCACGGTACGCCCGCCCCCGAGGAACGCTGAGTCGCTCATGATCGAGATCCCGTCCGACCTCCACCCGGACCTCGTCCCCCTCGCCTTTCTGCTGGGCCGCTGGGAAGGTGCCGGTGTCTTCGACTTCCCCGGCGAGGAGAAGGCCAACTTCGGCCAGGAGGCGATCTTCACCCACGACGGCCGGGACTTCATCGAGTACGTCTCGCACACGTGGGTGCTCGACACCGAGGGCAACAAGGTCCGGCCCATCGAGACCGAGTCCGGCTTCTGGCGCATCGGCGGTGACCGCAAGGTCGAGGTCGTGATGGTCCGCGACCAGGGTGTGGTGGAGATCTGGTACGGCGAGCTGGCCGACCAGAAGCCGCAGATCGACCTCGTCACCGACGCCGTCGCCCGCACCGCGGCCTCCGGCCCGTACAGCGGCGGCAAGCGCCTGTACGGGTATGTGAAGAGCGACCTGATGTGGGTCGGCGAGAAGTCCACGCCCGAGGTGCCGCTGCGCCCCTACATGTCGGCGCACCTGAAGAAGGTCGCGTCGGCCGTCACGGTCACGCCCGAGCAGGTGGAGGGCTGGGCGAAGGACCTCGGGGACCTTCCGGACGACGGCATCGCCTTCTTCAAGTAGGCAGACCTCCCTCAAGTAGGCCGATGTCCCTCAAGTACGCCGGTGTCCCTCAAGTGCGCCGGGTTCTTCGAGTAGGCACGTTCTTCGAGCACGCCCGGGCGGGCCTTCCGGCCGTCCGGGCGGGCCCGCGGACCTGCGGGTGGGCCGCCCGCGATTCCCCTCTGCCTCCCCGGCGCGCGCCCCGGCGCCGTTCGGGGCGTCCCCTCCGTGCGCGCGGTGCCTACACTGGGTGCGTGGTGAGCACCGACTGGAAGAGCGACCTGCGCCGGCGTGGCTACCGGCTGACTCCGCAGCGGCAGCTCGTACTCGAAGCCGTCGACGCGCTGGAGCACGCGACCCCCGAGGACCTTCTCTGCGAGGTCCGCAGGACCGCGTCCGGCGTGAACATCTCCACCGTGTACCGGACGTTGGAGCTGCTGGAGGAGCTGGGGCTCGTCTCGCACGCCCACATCGGCCACGGCGCCCCCAAGTACCACCTCGCGGGCCGCGACCACCACATCCACCTCGTGTGCCGCGACTGCCAGAACGTGATCGAGGCGGACGTCGAGGTGGCGGCCGACTTCACCGCGGAGCTGCAGAGCCGTTTCGGCTTCACGACGGACATGAAGCACTTCGCGATCTTCGGCCGCTGCCGGGACTGCGCGGAGTCCCGCTCCACCCGCGGCTCCGAGGACGACGCCTGAGGGTCGTACGCTGAAACGTATGGAGCCTTCGACGTCCGCCGCAGCCGCCTCCGGCAGCCAGTCCTCCCCGTCCTCAGCGCCGTCCCCCGACGCCTCCGCGGCCCCCGGGGCCGCGCCCGCCGCTCCCGTGAGCCCGCTGCTCGCGACACCCGGCGCCGTGGCCGGCGAGGGAGCCGACGAGTCGGTCGCCGCGCACTACGGCGACCTGTTCCGGGAGCAGCGCGCCCTCGCGGACGGCACCGGCATGGTCGACCTGTCGCACCGGGGAGTCGTCACCGTCACCGGCGGCGACCGGCTCGCCTGGCTGCATCTGCTGCTCACGCAGCACGTGAGCGAGTTGCCCGCGCACCGCGCGACGGAAGCGCTGGTGCTGTCCGCACACGGCCATGTCGAGCACGCGCTCTACCTCGTGGACGACGGCACGACGACCTGGGCGCACGTCGAGCCCGGCACCCAGGGCGAGTTGGTCGCGTACCTGGAGTCCATGAAGTTCTTCTACCAGGTCGAGGTGAGCGACCGCACCGGTGACATCGCGGTCGTACACATCCCGGCGGGCTCCATCGCCGAGGTCCCCGAGGGCGTCGCCGTACGGGAGACCGCCTACGGGCGCGACCTGTTCCTGCCGCGCGCCGACCTGGAGGCGTACGCCTCCGCGCACGGCCCGCTCGCGGGCCTCCTCGCTTACGAGGCCCTGCGCGTCGAGGACCACCGGCCACGGCTCGGCTTCGAGACCGACCACCGGACCATCCCGCACGAGGTCGGCTGGATCGAGACCGCGGTGCACCTCGAAAAGGGCTGCTACCGGGGCCAGGAGACCGTCGCCCGGGTGCAGAACCTCGGAAAGCCGCCGCGCCGGCTCGTCTTCCTGCACCTCGACGGCAGTGAGGTGTTCCTGCCGGGCCACGGCACGCCGGTACGGCAGGCGCCCGGCCCGGACGGCGCCGAGGGCCGGCAGATCGGCTTCATCACGACGTCGGCGCGCCACCACGAGCTCGGGCCGATCGCGCTCGCGCTCGTGAAGCGCAACGTGCCGGTGGAGGCGCCGCTGCTGGCGGGGGACACGGCGGCGGCCCAGGAGACCGTGGTCGAGCCCTGACCTGCGTGTTACCCGCCGAAAGGCGGAGATGCCGGGCTCGGCGCCGGTGGGGGCTTCCGTCCGGGTGCTGTCCGGTACCGGCAGCCCCGCCCCGGCGGGTGCTCCGTGGCAGTCGGCGGGCGGGGTCACATGTCGAGCACGATGGTGAAGGGACCGTCGTTCGTCAGCGACACCCGCATGTGGGCGCCGAAGCTCCCCGTGTGCACGGTCGCGCCGAGCGCCCGCAGCCGTGCCACGACCTCGTCGACCAGCGGCTCGGCGACGGGTCCCGACGCGGCCGCGTTCCACGTGGGACGGCGGCCCTTGCGGGCGTCGCCGTAGAGGGTGAACTGCGAGATCACCATGAGCGGCGCGTCCGTCTCCGAGCAGGACCTCTCACCGTCGAGCATGCGGATCGACCAGAGCTTCGCGGCGAGCCTCGCCGCCGTCTCCTTCGTGTCGTCATGGGTCACCCCCACCAGCACGCACAGGCCCTCGCCCGTGATCTCACCGACTGTCTCCGTCCCGGATCCGGACACCACGGACACGCTCGCACCGTCGACCCGCTGCACCACCGCTCGCATGCGGACCAACCTACCCGGGGCCGAACGGGTGCAGATCGCCCGCATGGCCGGGGGCAGGAGTGGCACCATGCAGACAGGCGGTCGCGCACGGCGTCGAGGAGACGACGGTGCGTGACCGGTCGAGGGACGGGGGGTCCCACATGAGGGAATCCCCGTGGCTGAGTGAGGGGCAGCACGCGCGATGAGCACATCTGGAGCCGACCGGGGCGGGCAGACCGACCGGACCGGGCAGGGCGACCGGGCGGGAACGGGCGACCGGGCCGAGGACGCCGGGCGGCCCGGGCAGCCGCCCGGCGCCGTACCCGCCGCCCGCACGACCACCGGCACGGGCCACGGGACGGGCGGGGTGGTGGACCCGGGTGCCGGGGCCCTGCTGCCAGGGCAGCGCCCGCACGACCTGACCCTGCTGCGGCTGCCCGAACTGCGGGCCCTGCGCCGTGACTCGCAGCGGGACGAGGCCGACCTGAGCTATCTGCGCAGGCTGCTCCAGGGGCGGATCGACATCCTGCGGGACGAGCTGTCCCGCCGTACGGAGCCAAGGAGGCAGCAGGCAGCGGACGAGCCGGCCGCGCAGGAGCCCGGAGCCGGGGCCGCGACCGGGACGGGACCCGCGGCCGAAGCCGGATCCCCCGCGGGAGCCGGGCGCCGTCCCGGCGCGGCCCGCGGTGGCCCCGCCACCACCTCGATGGTCGTCCGGCTCGCCGAGATCCTCATCGACCCCCCGTCCCGGCACCGCGCTTCGGCCCGGCATGTGACCCTCTCGACCCCGCGCGGCGCGGAGTGCAGCAGGCTGGCGGCGGAGACGCTGGCGGAGGTCGAGCTGTCCGACCTCGCGGCCCGCACGGACGACGAACTGCACGCGGCCATGCGCCGGTTCGTCCGCAACGAGCAGCAGATCTCCCGGCGCCGCCACCAGTTGCAGCGGACGGCGGACGGGTGCAGCGCGGAGATCGCCCGCAGGTACCGTGAGGGGGAAGCGCAGGTGGACGACCTGCTCACCTGAGTGGTACCGGCGCAGGCGGTACGCGGTCGGTGCGGGCCCACAAGGCCCGGCCGTCGGCGCCGGCCGCGGGCGCCTCGACGTGGAAAGGCCGACGAGATGACTCACGAGCCCACAGGGGCGGCGCCCTCAACGGCAGCCTCCGCACCGACCGCGCCGCGCGCGGGCACCGCGCCCGCGCTGCCGGTCCTCGCCGAGGTCGTACGGTCCGGGTTCGTGGAGGGCCACCACCGCGGCTCGCTGGTCCTGCTCGCCGCCGACGGCCGCGTGGAGTTCGCGCTCGGCGAGCCGGACGCGCCGGTCTTCCCCCGCTCCAGCAACAAGCCGATGCAGGCCGCGGCGATCCTGCGGGCCGGCCTCGACCTGAGCGGCGAACGGCTGGCACTGGCCGCGGCGAGCCACTCGGGCGAGGGCTTCCACCTGGATCTCGTACGGACCATGCTCGCCGAATTCGGCCTCACCGAGGCCGACCTGGGTACCCCGCCGGACCTGCCGGTGGACCCGGTGGAGGCGCGCGAGTACCTGGCGGCGGGCCATGAACCCAGCAAGATCGCGATGAACTGCTCGGGCAAGCACACGGCGATGCTGGCGGCCTGCCTGCACAACGGCTGGCCGACCGGGTCGTACCTGGACCCGGAGCACCCGTTGCAGCGGCTCGTGCGCACGGTGATCGAGGAGACGGCGGGCGAGCCCGTCACCGCGATCGGTACGGACGGCTGCGGCGCCCCCCTGATGGCGATCAGCCTGACGGGGCTCGCACGCGCCTTCCGCCACTTCGTACGGGCGGAGCCCGGCTCCCCGGAGCGGCGGGTGGCCGACGCGATGCGCGCGCACCCCGAGTACGTGGCGGGCACGCGCCGCGCCGACACCTGGCTGATGGCGGGCGCGCCGGGCACGCTGTCGAAGACGGGCGCGGAGGCCGTGCAGGCCGTGGCCCTTGAGGACGGCCGGGCGCTGGCGCTGAAGATCGACGACGGCGGCGCGCGCGCTGTCGGACCGGTCATGGCGCGGGCGCTGGACCGCCTGGGCGTGAAGGCGGACGTGGTGGAGCGGATCGCGAAGTCGCCGGTGCTGGGCGGCGGCGTGGAGGTCGGCGAGGTCCTGGCGACGTTCTGAGGCCCGGACGAGCCTCGCCGCGAGGCCCGGACCGGTGACTGGTGTCCCGCCGGATCCCGGGGGAAACGTTTACTCCCGGGCCGGCCCCGTCCCGAGGCCGCAGCAGACACGTCCCCGCCCCAGGCCCCGCGGCGCTCGACGCACCGACGCACCCAGGCACCGACGCACCGCCGGAGCCGCCCGCCCGGGAGCTGACCACCGGTCCAGGACCGGGGCGGGTGCGCTCCTGGCGGGAAAGCATGTGCGAGGGGCGGGGGCGAACACCTAGCGTGGCGGCATGAGCGTCGAGGTCCGTAACGTCACTGCCCCCGAGTATTCCGACTGGCTGCGCGCCGTGGACACGGGATTCTTGAACATCACGTCCCGCTCGCCGGAGGAGGTGGCGTCCCGGCTGGCCCGGACGGACCTCGGCCGGACGTGGGGCGCGTTCGACGAGGGCCGGTGCGTCGCGACGTACCGATCCTTCGCCCAGGAGCTGACCGTCCCCGGCGGCGCGGCCGTGCCCACCGACGCGATCTCCGCCGTCACCGTCACCGCCAGCCATCGCGGGCGGGGCCTGCTCCGGCAGATGATCATCGCGGACCTCACCGCCGCGAAGGAGCGCGGGGACGTCGTGGCGAACCTCGTCGCCGCCGAGTACCGGATCTACGGCCGGTTCGGCTTCGGTCGCGCGACCAGTACCGCGAAGTGGGTCGTGTCCGTGCCCCGCACGGGTCTCGACCTGCGACGCTGGTCGCCGCCCGAGGACGGCGCCCGGATCGACCTGGTCGACGGGGCCGAGGTGCGCAAGCACGGCCCCGCGTTCCACGACCGGTGGCGGGCCCTCCAGCCGGGGGCGATCGACCGCGACGACCGCTGGTGGAGCGTCAACACGGGACTCGAACCGACGACACCGCCGTTCACGGAACCGTTCCACGCGGTGTACCGGTCGGCTGCGGGCGAGGTCGAGGGGCTTGCGACGTACACCGTCGAGGGGAACTGGAACGACGCGAAGCAGCCGGAGAACATCCTCTCGGTACGGCGCCTGAGCGCGATGTCGCCCACCGTCGAGCGGGCCCTGTGGCACTTCCTGTGCTCACTCGACTGGGTCGTGGAGGTCCGCACCGGGCAGCGGGCGCCCGACGACCTGCTGCCCCACTACCTGCCGGACCCGCGCGCCGCGCACCTCGCCGGCACGGCCGACTACCTGTGGCTGCGCGTCCTCGACACCGCCCGGGCCCTCACCGCACGGACGTACGGGACCCCCGGCACGCTGGTCCTCGACGTACGGGACGGCGCGGGCATGGCGTCCGGCCGCTACCTGCTGGACGCGACGGCCGACGGCGCCACGTGCACCCCGACGACCCGTTCGGCGGACATCACCCTCGGCGCGGACGCCCTGGGCTCGCTGTATCTGGGCGACGAGACCCCGACCCGGCTCGCCGCGCTGGGCTCGGTGACGGAGGAGCGGGCGGGCGCGCTCGCCCGGGCGGAGGCCCTGTTCCACACGCCACGACGCCCGTGGTGCCCGGACATGTTCTGAGGCCGGATCCGCCCACCGGCCTGCCGATGCCGAGGAACGGGGCCGCCCGGGCGGGCCCCGGCGCCCGCCGCCTGCCCTGCGTACCCTTCCTGGCATGCGGCAGGACGGTTTGCGCGAGCGCAAGAAGCGGCGGCGGTTCCAGGAGATCTCGGACGCGGCCATCGCGCTCTTCATGGCGAGGGGCTTCGAGAACGTGCCGGTCGCGGAGATCGCGGCGGCCGTGGAGATCTCGAAGCCGACCCTCTTCCGGTACTTCCCGTCGAAGGAGGACCTGGTCCTGCACCGCTTCGCCGATCACGAGGACGAGGCGGCGCGCGTGGTGCGGGCGGGAGCCGCGGACGGCGTGGCACCGCTCGAAGCGCTGCTGCGGCACCTGCTGGACGGGCTCGGCCGCCACGATCCGGTGACGGGGCTCAACGACGATCCCCGCGTCCTCGCGTACCACCGGCTGCTGTACGGAACCCCGGGCCTGGCCGCCGGCATGCGCGCGTACCAGCAGCGCAGCGAGGCGGCACTCGCCGACGCGCTGCGCGAGGAGGCGGCGGGCAGGGGACGGGACGCGGACCCGCTCGCGGCGCTGCTGGCGGCCGTGCAGATCGTGGCCGTGCAGCGGGTGCTGGCGGAGGAGAACTGGCGGCGGATCGCGGGCGGCGAGCCGGCGGACGCGGTACGCCCGGACGGCATCGCGGCGGCGGAGGCGGCGTTCCGCCGGCTGCGCGAGGGGCTGGGGGCCTGAGAGCGGGGCCCGCGGGCGGGGTGGCCTGAGAGCGGCGCGGGCGGGGTGGCGGCCGGGGCCCCGAGCGGGGTCGGTGGGCCGGAGCGGCGGGCGGCGCCTGCGAGCAGGGCCCACGGGCGCGTCCGGATGTGCCGGTGTGGCGTGGCCGGCGCGGGCCCGGCGGAAGGTGCCGCGTCCTGCGGGTGCGGACGTGCCCGGTCCGGCGCGGCCCGTGCCGCCTCGGCCCGGACCGGGTCCGGGGCCGGGCGCCCCGTGGCGATGAGTTCCGGCCGGGTCGCGAGTCTGTTCCGGTGACCGTCACGGGACGTCGTACGGCGGTCACCCGGTACACGCCACCACGGAGGACACGATGACGACCACACCGGACGACCCGACCACCGCACTGCCGGGCCGCCCGCCCCTCGTCGACCTGGCGACCTGGCAGGCCGCCCGTGACGAGCTGCTGGTGCGCGAGAAGGCCCACACCCACGAGGGGGACGCGCTCGCCGCGGCCCGCCGCCGGCTGCCGATGGTGGAGTTCGACGGGAGGACCGAGGTCGTCGGACCCGACGGACCGGTCCCGTTCCTCGACCTGTTCCAGGGCCGCGACGAGCTCGTGGTCTACAAGCACATGTGGCACGACGGCGCGCCGCACCAGGGGCAGTGCGAGGGCTGCACCCTGACGGCCTGGCACCTGAAGGACGCCGTCTACCTCAACGCCCGCGGCGTCTCGTTCGCCGTCCTGACCACGGGACGCCGGGACGAAGTGGCCTCCTACGTCGCCTTCATGGGCTACACCCAGCCCTGGTACTCGGTGCGTGACGTGGCCGCGCCGGTCGGCGGCAGCATGGGTTCCCTCACCTGTTTCCTGCGCGACGGCGACCGGGTGTTCCTCACCTACTCCACGACGGGTCGCGGCAACGAGCCCGTGAGCGGGTTCCTGGCCCTGCTCGACATGACGCCGTACGGTCGCGGCGAGGCGTGGGAGGACCACCCCGAAGGCCGGCCCGAGGGGCGCGGCCCGTGCTGGTACTGGCGCTCCGACGCGGAGGGGAACGCCACCTGGGGTCCGACCAGCCGGCCCGTGCCGCAGTGGACCCGCCCCGGCGCGACCCCCGTGGAGACCCTCGGCCGACACGGCCGGCACTGACGCGCCTTCGTCGACGGGCCGGCCGGCGCCGAGCCTTTCGGCCTCATGGTGCCGGGTCACCTTTTTGACCGGGCTGCCTTCCGCCGGCACGCGCGGGCCCCCAGGCGGGTCGCGGGCGCTCAGGTCAGGTCGCGGGGGCCGTAGAGGGCGTGCGGGTGGTCACTGTGCAGGGCCCAGTACCGGTCGCCGTACGACCAGTGCCACCACTCGGTGGGGTAGTTGACGAGCCCGGCCGCACCGAGCGCCGCGCTCAGCAGGTCGCGGTGCGCGCGGGCCTCGGCGGGGACCGGGGCCTCGGTGTAGCACGCGCCCGCGCTCTCCTCCGGGTTCGCGTTGACCGGGGTGCCCAGGTCCAGTTCGGCGCCGTCCCGTGTCATGAGCGTCAGGTCGACGGCCGCTCCCGCGCTGTGCGGCGCGATCTCCGGCGGGGACACGTACCGGCTGGCGGCGGTGTGGATGCTCGCCGCGGACCAGTCGGGGTGCAGGGCGCGCAGCTCCTCGGCGTACGACTCGAAGTAGTGGCGCTGCAGGACGGGCCGGCGGTATCCCTCCAGGAACAACAGCCGTATCCCGGACGGGAGGTGGTCCTGTGCGGCGACGAGGCGCGCGGCGACGCCCTCCCGCAGGTGCATGTACGCGTTCTGGCGGGCCGCCTGGCGTCCGTCGACGCGCAGGGCTCCACCCCGGTACGTGCGGACGTCCACGAACGGCTCGCCGCACTCCTCGACGGGCACGGAGGTCACCCGGGGATCGGACATGAGGACGACGTCGGTGGTCATGCCGGCGATCCTGCCACCCGGGTGCCGGCGCGGCCCGGTCACCCTCGCCGCCGGGCCCGGCCGTGGTTCGATGGGCTGTCCACAACCTGGGGAGGACACGTGATCCGCGGTGAACCGGTCGCCGAACGCCTGTGGCACGGAGCGGAGTTGACGTCGGTACCGCTCCGCGTGACCTCTCACGCGCGGCGGCGGGCCGGCGACGCCACCGCCGGGCAGCCCGCACCGTGGACGCTGCCCGACTTCACGGTGGACGACGAGGGGCCGGGCGACACCCTGGCCGCCTCGCTCGACGACCCGCTCTCGTCCAGCGGCGGCCGGTACGCCGGTTCCACCTCATGCACCTGGGCGTACGTGGTCCCCTGCGCGCGGGAGTTCTCGTACGCGCGCGGCGACCGCGCGGCACGGGCCGCCGCGGTGGCGTACGCGTGTTCCGCCGGGGTGCCCGAGGACCGACCCGACTGGGAGGACTGAGCGCATGCCGCGCCTCAACGCGTTCAAGCACCGTGCCGTCACCGCGCTGCAGCGGCACGTCGTCAACCCGCTCACCGCGCGCAATCCCGCACAGGTCCTGATCGAGACCACCGGCAGGGTCTCGGGCGAGCCGCGCCGTACACCGGTCGGCGGCAGCCTGATCGGGGCGACGTTCTGGCTCGTGTCCGAGTACGGCGAACAGTCCCAGTACGTACGGAACATCCGGGCGGACCCGCGCGTCCGCGTCCGCGTCAAGGGGCACTGGTACACGGGGACGGCCGAGCCCATGCCCGAGGACGACGCGCGCGCCCGCCTGCGGACGCTGCCGCGCGGCAACAGCGCGGCCGTCGTCCTGGTCGGCACGGACCTGCTGACCGTACGCGTCGACCTCGCCCCCGAGGACGGGCCCGCGGTCTGACGTGCGGCGGGACCCGTCCGCGTGGTCGGCGCTCGCGCGACCTCCCCGGGCGGGTCCCGGGCGGCGCGGGGAGAACAGCTCAGTGGCCGGCGCTCCGGCCGCCGTCGGTGTGCGGGATCACGCCGGTGACGAACGGGGCCCCCGCGCCGGTGGTCACGGCGTCCACTCCTCGGCGAGCAGGCCGAGGACGACCACGTCCGCGAAGGCTCCGTACACCCAGGCCGCGCTGCGCAGGGTGCCCTCGACGGAGAACCCCGTCCGGGCCGCGGCGGTGGTCATCGCGGTGTTGTCGGCCAGGGTCTCGATCTGGAGCCGCCGCAGACCGCGCACGGCGAACCCGTACTCGCACAGGACGCGGACGACGTCCGTGCCCAGTCCGCGCCCACGGAACGCGGGAAGCAGGGAGATGCCCAGGTGGGCGCTCCTGTTGTGCGGGTCGATCTGCCACAGCAGGGCCTCCCCCGCCAGGTCCTGCGACTCCCCCTCCACCACCGAGAACCAGGCCGTGCCGGCGGACGGCTTGGCCATCGACGCGGCCGAGCCCTCCGCGTCCGCCGGCAGCGGTCGCCAGGGACCGGAGTCGGAGCCCGACCGCTCCCGTACGTCCTCGTACAACTCCGCCTGGAAAACGGGGACATCGCTGTCCCGCCGGGTGCGCAGTGCAACTTTCTCTCCTCGTATCACCCGCCCTTGGTACCCCGGCCGCCGCGGCCGATCAACCGGATTGCCGCGCGTCGGCGCTCAGCCGTGGCCGCCGGCCGCCGGGCGCTCGCTCCCCTGACTCCTTTCGAGTCCCTCGGCGTCATCGGCGCCCTCGACGGCGACGGTGACCCCCGTGGTCCCCTCCGTGTCTCCCCGCCGCGCCCCGGATCGTGCGAGGGCGACGATCCGTTCGGCCTGGGCGGCGAGCGCCCCGTCGCGGCGGACCGTCGCGCGCGCCAGCCGGATCACGTCCGCCGCCCAGGCACCCGTCGCCGCGTCCCGCTCGTCGATGCGCGCGAAACCCCGGTCCAGCAGGCCGCGTGCCTCCTCGGGACGGCCGCGGCCCAGCGCCTTGAGCGCGCCGAGCGCGTTGGCGAGCGCGCTCGCCGGGCGCGACCACTCCCCCTCGCGGGCGCGGGCAGCCGGGTTGCGGGCATCGTGGTCCGCGTCGTCCGCGACCGACTCCGCCCGTACGGACAGGTCGAGCCGCCAGAACAACGAAACCCCTTCGAAGCGCGCGAACAGCAGGCGGCGGCGGGCGGAGTGCAGGAAGTCCGGGTCGGCCCGGACTTCCGTCAGCAGCCGGACGCCCGCCAGGATGCGCGGGACGTCCGCCACGGCTGCCCCGAACACCGCGTCCCGCACCACCCACTCGACGTCGATGTCGCTGAACTCGTCGGCGGTGCCCGCCGCGAGGGACCCCCGCAGGGCGGCACGGGAACCGGGGAGCGCGGCCTCCAGCGCCGCCAGGACCCGGCCGGCCAGCTCCTCCCGCGGCTCCGCGTCCGCCCGGCACCGACCGCCGGTGTCATCGCCGCCGCTGCCGCCCGTGCCCGCCTCGTCGTCCCTGGCCTCCACGCACCCGAGCCTCCCCCGGGGTTGACCCCGCCGTCCAGCTCCTGCATTAATTAGCTAATGCATTAGTGGAATGAGGTGGGATGATCGCGTTCCGGATCGACCGGCACAGCGGGGTCGCCGCATACCAGCAGCTCATCAACCAGGTGAAGTCCGCACTCCGGCTCGGTGTGCTGCAACCCGGCGACCAGCTGCCGACCGCTCGACAGGTGGTCGCTGAGACCGCCGTGAACCCGAACACGGTGCTGCGCGCCTACCGGGACCTCGAACGTGAGGGCCTGGTCGATCCGCGGCCCGGCAAGGGCACGTTCGTACGGCGCTCGCTCGCGCGGCCCGAGGCGGGAGCCGACTCGCCACTGCGGGCCGAGTTCGCCGCGTGGCTGGACCGCGCGCGTGCGGCAGGGCTGCAGCGCGAGGACGTGCTGGCACTCGTCAACGACGTCGTCGACGGCGCCGCGGCAACGGAAGAAGAGGAAGAGAAGTGAACACACCCACCGCGGCCTCGGCGCTGCGGGCGACTGGACTGGGGCGCAGGTTCCGGGGCGGCTGGGCGCTCCGCGACTGCGACATCGACATACCCGCCGGCAGCGTCACCGCGCTGGTCGGCGCGAACGGGGCGGGCAAGTCGACCCTGCTGCAACTGGCCGCCGACCAGTTGGCGCCCACCACGGGCGACATCCGCGTCTTCGGGGCCCCGGCCCGCTCCGGCGAGGCGCGCGCTCGGCGCGCCTTCCTGGCCCAGGACAAGCCGCTGTACCCCGAGTTCACCGTCGAGGACATCCTGCGGATGGGCCGGGAGCTCAACGCCACGTTCGACAGCGGTGTCGCCGAACGCGTGGTGCGGGCCGGGGACATAGCGCTCCGGACCCGCGTAGGCCGGCTCTCGGCGGGCCAGCGCAGCCGCGTCGCGCTCGCCACCGTGCTCGCCAGGAAGGCCGACCTGCTGCTCCTCGACGAGCCGCTCGCGGACCTCGACCCGCTGGTCCGGCACGAGATGACGGCCCTGCTGATGGCCGAGGCCGCCGAACGGCAGCTCACGCTCGTGATCTCCTCGCACGTCCTCGCCGAACTGGAGAACGTCTGCGACCGCGTCCTGCTGCTGCACCGGGGCGAAGTGTGCCTCGCCGGTGACGCGCAGGAACTGCGCGACGAGCACACCCTCGTCCGCGGTCGCGCGCACGAGGACACGAAGGACGGCCTGCCGCCGGGCCTGGACCGCGCGTGCGTGGTGGAGTCCTCGGTCACCGGCCGGCTCGTCACGGCGCTCGTACACAGGCCCGGAACGCCCTCGTTCACCTGGGATCCGGCCCGCTGGGAGACCGCCACGCCGTCCGTCGAGGAACTGCTCCTCGGCCGGCTGCGGGCCGCCCACGCGTCCACGGCCGCCGGGTTCGACGGCACCGGCACCGGCACGCGGCGCGCGTCCGAGGGGAGGGCCGCATGAGCGGCACCCTCTGGTACGCGTGGCGCCGCCAGCGCGCCACCCTCCTCGCCGGGCTCCTCTTCGTCGTGGCCTGCGTGGTGTGGGGGGCCGTCATGAAGTCCCATCTGACGGCGTACATCGACGGCCACCACGCGCCGCTCTGCAAGGGCTGGAACGGCACCTGTGCGAACAACCCCTGGTCCCTGGGGGCGGTGTTCGACAGCAACACACCGCTGAAGTTCATGGCCGGCGTCAGCATGGCCGTGCCCGCGCTCGTCGGTGTGTTCTGGGGCGCCCCGCTCATCGGACACGAGCTGGAGAGCGGCACGTTCCGCTTCGCGCTCGCCCAGGGCATGACGCCGGTACGGTGGTTCGCGTCGCGGTTCGCCGTGGCGGCCGCCTTCACCGCGCTCGGTTCCGCGGTGCTCGCCGCGCTCGTCGCCTGGTGGTGGTCGCCGGTCTCCAACATGCTGGGCGGCCTGTACTGGCATGACGGGTACATCTACAACGCCACCGGGCCCGCGGCCGTGGCCTGCGCCCTGTTCGGCCTCGCCGTGGGCACGGCGGCCGGGCTGCTGCTGCGACGTGTGCTCCCGGCGATGGCGGTGACCCTGGTCGTGCTCGGCGCCGTACGGTTCGCCCTGTTCGCCGTACGGCTGGCCTGGTTCACACCCGTCACCAGAATCAGCCCCGGCACGGTGCCCAAGCAGCTGATCGGCAGCGCCCGTTCGGCGGGGCAGTTCGGCTACGTCGCCCGCGACGGCTCGTACCACGACATCGGCACCGCCTGCGCCACCTCGGGTGCCGCGCTGAAACGCTGCATGGCCTCGCACGACTTCGTGTCGCGCTACTACCGGGTATTCCCCAGTCACGACTTCTGGCCCAGCCAGTGGATCGCCACGGCCGTCCTGCTGGTCCTCACCGCCGCGCTCGTCGCGCTGGTGGTCGTGCGGCTCGGCCGCCGCCGGCTCTGACCTGAGCACGCGGCCCCGTGCGGGGGCCGGCCGCACGGACGGCGGCCGGCCCGCCGCCCCCTCCCCAACGCGCGCACCCCGTCCCCGTGGCACCGTGAACACCCCGCAGCCCACCGAACGCGCGCTCCCGCACGCCGCCGGACGCTCCACACACCGCGCGCCGGGCCGTACGCGCCTCACACCGTCAGGCGCCGCGCACACCGCTGCCCACCGGCGGGCGCCGAGCGCGACTCACGCCGTCAGACTCCACCTCGCACCTCCGCAGGCGCGGCACACTCCCGCGCGCTGTGCGTGTTCCGCATGCCCTTAACCGTCCGAAAGGTCAGATATGTCGTCCTCGCCCCATGCCCACCCGTCCCCGAACAAGACATCCGACGGCCTGACGAAGAACCGGTCCGGCGTCGGCCACAAGATGCGCTACGCCCTGCTCAACCCGGGCCGCGTCGCCCCGTACGTCCGACGCGGCGCACGCGACGCCTGGCTGCGGCTCAAGCACCCCGGCCACGTGGACTACTACCGTGCCGTGATGGCCTCCGACACCGCGCGCGACCCGGAGGCGGCCGTCGGCAGCCGGTCCCACGAGCGGTGGCTCGCCCTGGGCGCGATGCAGTACGACTACCTGGTGGGCCACGGCCTGGCGCCCGCGCACCGCCTGCTCGACATCGGCTGCGGCAACCTGCGCGCGGGCTGGCGGTTCATCGACTACCTGGACAGCGGGAACTACTACGGCATCGACATCTCCCCCGACATCCTCATCTCCGCGAAGCGGACCATGACCCACTACCACCTCCAGGACAAGCTGCCCCACCTCACCCTCACGCACGACCTGAAGCTGGACTTCCTGCCGGACGGGCACTTCGACGTCGTCCACGCGCACAGTGTGTTCTCTCACTCCCCGCTCGACGTCATCGACGAGTGTTTCGCGCACGTCGGCCGGGTCCTGCGCCCGGGCGGCTTCTTCGACTTCACCTTTGACCGTACGGAGGGCGCGGAACACCAGGTCCTGCGCGAGGACTTCTACTACCGCACGGACACGCTGCTCGCGCTCGCCCGCAAACGGGGCCTCACCGCGCGGTTCATGGAGGACTGGGAGACGCGCCGGCACGGGCAGTCGAAGATACGGGTGAGCGCGGACCCCCTGCCCGAATGAACCGGCCCGGCCCGGCGCCCGCGCACGGACGCCGGCCCCGCCTCCGCGGCCTCACGGCCTCCGCGGCCTCCGGCGGCGGGTCGACTCCCCGCGTCCGCCGTGAATCCCGTCACCAACCTCCGTGGACGGAACACCTAGGGCCGCTTCCCGAGGTGGATCCCCGAGCCGCCCAGGTCCGCGCGGATCCCGTCCTGGTCGACGGTGACGTGCCGCAGCCGCACGGGAACCGGCTCCTTCGGCAGGCGCACCGTGAGCGAGAGACGGTCGGAGAGCTGGGGCAGCCGCAGATGGACCAGCGCGTCGACGAACGCGGGGTCGATGCCCGCCTTCCGCAGCAGCCAGGGGTGCTGGGCGACGACGTCGACCAGGTTGACGCGCATGAGCCGCCGCACGAACAGCGGTGACCCGGTGAGCTTGTGCAGTTGGTTCTCGCCGCGCAGCGCCTGGTCCACCCGCGCCTGCGGCACCCCCAGCCGCTTCACGACGGAGGGCACCCCGAGCAGCGCCTTCGCGCGGGCCGCGTCGTTCGCGACGGCCCGCGCCGCCGGGGGCGCGAGCCGCAGCCCCGAGTGGGCGCGGTCCTTGCCGGGCTCGTACGACGCGATGCCCGGCACGTCGAGGCGCATGTCGTCGACCGTCGTCGCCACGCCCTGGGCGCCGTCGCGCCTGATGTGGGCGTCCGCGTGCACCCGCAGATCGTGTCCTGCGAGGGGCAGGGAACCCGCGATCTTCACGGAGTCCCCGCCGGCGTCGGTGAACGTTGCCTGGGAGGCGGCGAGTTCGCGGTCCATGTCGTCGAAGGAGAGCAGCACGTCACCGTTCACACTGCCGATGACGGCCCCCTTCACCGAGTTCGGGAGGCTGCCGACGATCCGGACGTTCTTCGCGGTGGCACGTACCTCCGCCAGCGACACGCGTCCCGCCGGCACGTCGGGCACGCTCACGTCGACCCGGTCGACCCGGCCGTCCAGCACCTGGGTGAGGAACGGGAAGCCGTGGATGTCGACGGCGGGCCTCGCGACGAGGCCCAGCGCATGCTGGAGTTCGTCGCCCGCCTTGTCCTGCGCGTACAGGACGGCGGCGCGGTCGGCGACGACGAGGAAGGCCAGCACGGCGACCAGGGTGACGGAGAGCTTGACCGCGTGGGACAAGGAGCGCAGGCGGCCCGGGCCCCGATGGTCCGGCGGCGACCACGGCTCGTCCTCGTCCGACGTGGAGCGGCGCCCGCCGCCCGGTTCCTCCGGGCAGGGCCGCAAGCCGAGCCAGGACGGGTCGCCGGGATCGCTCTCCTCGTACGCCAAGTCCTCGACGGGGTCGGCGAATCGCGCGAGTTCATCGTAGGGACTGTACGTTTGTCCGGATATGCGGGTGGGGGGACGCATCGACTCATCTGACCACGCAGGCCCACCTCCCCCGCAAGTCCTACTGGGGGTAGCCGCTGGTATACGCCGGTTTGTCGGGCTGTCGGGCCGCCGAGCCCGTCGGGCCACCGGGGCTCCAGGCCGCCGCGCCGGGGCCGCTCCCCGGGGCCCAGGCCCCGCCCGGCCACGCCCGGTGGCGGAGTCCGCGCCGCGCCCCGCGTCCTGCCCGCTGCCGGCGCCGGACGCCGGCCTACGCCCGGGCCGTGCCGGTCTTCCTGCGGCGCCGGCGCCGGGGCTCCTGGTCAGGCAACCAGCCGAAGGCGAGCGAGCTGCCCACCACCCCGAGGAGCATGCCGATGACGAAACCACCGAGATTGGAGGTGACCCAGGTGCCCAGGGAGCACAGCACCGCGATGACGGAGTAGAACATCCGGTGCATGGGGTTGAAGAGGAGCAGCAGCCCGCACACCGCGATCACCCCCGGCAGCAGGTAGCCGGTCAGCGATTCGGCGCCGGCGTGCAGGACGACGGTGATGCTGGCGCGCTCACTCAGCAGGATCTCGCAGCCGCCGACCAGCACCAACAGTCCGCCCCAGAAGGGGCGCCTGCGCACCCAGCCGAGGAAGCCGCCCTGCCGCGCGACGGGCGCGGGAGCCTGGGCCTGCGCCGTCGGAAGGGCCGGGGCGCCGGGCGCCGGCGGCCGACTCGCCCCGGACTGTGCCTGCGGGTTCTCGCCCAGCGGGTCCTGGCCCGGCGGGCTCTGAGGCGGCGGGCTCTGAGCCGGCAGGGCCGGCGTCACCGCGGCGGTGGGCGCCGTGGTGCCCGCGTCGTCGGTGGGGGGCACGGCGGCCGGGGACTGCTCCCCGGCCGGCCGCGGGTCGTGCTCGGGTGCCACGTTCAGCAGCCCTTCTTGGTGAAGCTCATGTGCAGGTTGGGCAGGGTGAACTTGGCCGCAGTGGTGGCGTAGTTGGTCTGCCGGAAGGTCTGCAGGCTGACCGTGTCCGCCTGCTGGCCGAAGACGCCGAGCGGGCCCTTGACCGGCGGCTTGTCGAAGGTCGACGAGTCGCCGCCGATCTCGATGTTGTCGAACGAGGCGGACTGGGCCGCGATGTCCGTGGAGTCGGTGGTGAGTGTGTCCGCCTCCACCCGGTGGCCCGCCTTGCTGCCCGCGGTGATGTGCAGGAAGGTGCCGCCCAGTGCCACGCTCTGGCAGAGGTTGGTGATCTCGGCGTGCCGGAACGCGCTGACGATCACCAGCTCCTGGCCGCCGGTGTCACCGGCGTTGGGGCTGTTGTCCGCCATGCTGTCCAGCGCGCCGAACTGGCCGAAGCCGGTGCCGTCCAGCTGGTCGCCGCTCACCACGAACGGCATGCCGGAGATGGCGAACTGGGCTGCGATGGCACCCTGCGCGGTGAGTACCACCAGTGCGGCGGCTATCGCGGCCGCGGGCACACCCATGACGGCGGCCCTGCGGAAGCGCACCTTGCCCCGGCGGGCGGGTGCCGGCGAGGACGTGTCGGCACCCTCGGTGTCGAATCTTGATGGTTCCTCGGAGATGGCCATGAATGAAGGCTCCCTTGAGCACGCTGACGATCGCGGAACGACGTACGTCGGCTTCGCCCTGGCGCGGACCGCTCCCCCCGTACACCTCTGGAATCGGCGGAGAATCCCCGCCGGAAGTGGCGACGTAGCCACGGGAGCACTTCGGAAGTTACCCCCAGGTACACCCCCGGTCAACGGGTTGTGTGAAAAAGAGGTGTTCTTTGTGTGCGTCACCGGGTCGCCGGTCAACTGGTGGGGAAGAACGTGCAGTTCGATGCGGCCTGTCGCAGGTCAGTGGGCCGGGCCCGGCACGGCCCGGACGCCGAAGGGCGCAAGAACCACACACAGCAGCGTCGGCAGCAGATCCGGCAGGCTCTCGGCGGCCCCCTGCGAGACGCGCCGGTACAGCGCGAGGTGCACCGCCCCGATCAGGGCGTCCACGAGCTCCTCGCCGGCCACACCGGGCGGCGCGGCCGGCGCTCCGTCGAAGAACCTGCGGAAGCTGCGCAGCAGTTCCTCCCGCTCGGCGCGGCCCGCCCCGCCGATGCCCTCCACCTCCACGAGCATCAGCGCGAAGGCGGGTGTCCCGGCGAGGATGGCCAGCAGTTCCGCGAGTGAGGCGCGCACCGCCGACGGCCAGTCAGCGGCGTACCGGACGTCCGTGTGCGCCTGCTCCATGGCCTGCACGACCAGCCGCACACCGGACCGGTACGCGGCGAGCACCGCGTCGTCCTTCCCGGTGAACTGCTCGTAGAAGACGGGCTTGGTGACCCCGGCGGCCCGGCAGATGTCACTGATCCGTGCTCCGGCGTACCCCTTTTCGGCCACGGTGCGGGCGATGCCGTCGAGCAGCCGGTCCCGCTGGTTCGCGGCCACCAGCTCCGCGGGTGTCCTGCGAGGTCCGCGCCGGATCGAGCGCTCCGGTTCGCGTCCCGTGCGCGCCCCCGGCAGCACCGGCCGCCGGCCGCGTTCCTGCGCGAATTCCATGGCCACTTCCCTCCCCCGGCGGGGCGTCCGCCGGGCCTCGCTGTTGACGCACCCGACACACCGGGTTTACAAACCTCTTGGGTTTCCCTCTCGACCGTGGTGCGCCGAGCGAGGCGTGCCACGGGCCGCGGAACGCGCGAGAACCGGGGACCGGGACGGGTCCGTGGCGCCGGACCCGTTTCCCCCCTTCCCGGTGGCGTGCTCCGTCACCCCCAGGGTTGTCTCCGCAGCCCGATGCGCCGCGCGTCGTGGACGCCCGGCCCGCCTCACCCAGAGCGCCGCACCACCCGGACCATCCGGAACACCCGGACCGTACGCCGATGTGCGTACGCGACCGGCCCCCGCACGTCCACATCGTCCACTCGACGAAAGGGACTCGTCATGGGTAAGCGCACCGTCCTCACCACCGCCGGCATCTCCGCCGCGGCCGCCCTCCTGTGTGCCGCACCCGCCTTCGCGGCGGGCGCCGGGGCACAGGCAGGCTCCGTCCTGACCACCGGCAGCGCGGGCGGCACCGCGGTCGCCGCGGGCAACGTGCTCAGCGCGGCGCTCGCGCCGGGCGCCAAGGCCGTCATCGCCACCACCTCCGGCGGCAGCACCGGCATCACCTGCACCAGTTCGACGTTCACCGCGTCGGTGACGGGCAACCCCACCGCCCCCGGCACGGCCACCGAGACCGTCACCGCGCACACCTTCGCCAACTGCACCACCAACGTCCTCGGTGCGACCGGCGTCCAGTCGATCACCGTCGGCAACCTGCCCTTCGCCTCGACGGCGACCTCCGCGGGCGCGCTCAACGTGGCGGCGGGCACCGCGGGCGCCATCCAGACGACCGTGAAACTCAACACCATCCTCGGCGCGATCACCTGCGTCTACAACTCGACCGGCCTCAGCGGCACCACGTCCAACACCGGGAACACGATCGCCTTCGCCAACCAGAAGTTCACCAAGACGACCGGGCCCGCGACCTGCCCCGGTTCCGGCTTCTTCTCGGCGACATACGGGCCGGTGCAGGACACGAGCGTGTCCGGCAGCCCCTCGGTCTTCGTCAACTGACGGGCCGCATAGGGAAACAGGGCCCGTCCACGGCCCCTTGAGGCACCGGGAGCGGCGGTGGCCACACCCCACCGCCGCTTCACCGGCCCGGCGTTCGCGATCCGGACGCCGGCCGGTCAGCCGTCGCGTGCCTCGGCGCGCCGGCCGGTCAGGCGTCGCGCGCGGCGGCGGGCCCGCCGCCGGGCGCACCGCGACCGCCGGCCGCCCCGGCGGCCTCACCGGTCAGGTGCGTGAAGGCCGCGAGGTTACGGGTCGACTCGCCGCGTGCGACCCGCCACGCGTACTCCTTGCGGATGGACTCCGCGAAGCCCAGCTCCAGCAAGGTGTTGAAGGACCCGTCGGCCTCTTCGAGGACAGCGCCGAGCAGCCGGTCCAGTTCGTCGCCGGTGACCGCGGCGAGCGGCAGCTTCGCCGTCAGGTAGACGTCGCCGAGCCGGTCGATCGCGTAACTCACCCCGTACAGCTTGAGGTTGCGCTCCAGCAGTCGGCGGTGGAACTTCTCCGTGTTCTCGTCGGGATGGCGGACGACGAACGCGTTGAGCGACAGGGAGTGCCTGCCGACACGCAGCGAGCAGGTCGTGGAGAGCTTGCGCGTGCCGGGCAGGGTCACCACGTACGAACCGGGCTCGGGCGACTCCCACCGCACACCGGTGCGCGCGTGCCCCGCCGCGTCCCGGTCGCCGTCCGCACTGTCGGCGTCGGCCTCGGCCAGCGCGTCGAGTGACTCCTCGACGGTGCGCGCCGCGTCCTGCGCCGTGATGCTCCGGTCCACGTCAGCCATGCGGCGAGCGTACGCGACGGCGGTGATCCTGCATGGCCGCCATGTAGACCTCCGCCGTGGCGCTCGCGGCGGTGTCCCAGCCGAAGCAGCGGGCATGACCGGCGGCGGCCGCACCCATCCGGTCCACCAGCTCCGGCTGGTCGATGAAGCGGCGCAGCGCGTCCGCGTACGCGGCCGGGTCGTGGTCCGGGATGAGGAACCCGGTCTTCCCGTCCCGCACGGCCACCGGCAGCCCGCCGACCGCCGCGGCGACGACGGGGGTGCCCGCCGCCTGCGCCTCGATGGCGACCAGGCCGAACGACTCGCTGTACGACGGCATGACCAGGACGGACGCGGCGCGGAACCAGTCCGCGAGGCGCTCCTGGCAGACCGGCGGCACGAAGCGCACCAGGTCGGCGATGCCGAGCCGGGACGCGAGCTTCTGCAGATTCTCCGGCTTCGCGAGGCCGGAACCGCTCGGGCCGCCCACCACCGGCACGACCATCCGGCCGCGCAGTGACGGGTCCCGCTCCACCAGCACACCCACCGCGCGCAGCAGCACGTCCGGCGCCTTCAGCGGCTGGATGCGGCCCGCGAACAGCGGCACGAACGCGTCCGCGGGCAGGCCCAGCCGGGCGCGGGCGGCGGCGCGGCCGTCACCGGGCGCGAAACAGTCGAGGTTGACGCCCGGGTGGACGACGGCGGTACACGTGGGATCCGCGTCGTAGAAGCGGACCAACTCGCCCGCCTCCTCCTCGGTGTTGGCGATCAGCCGGTCGGCCGCGCGCACCACCTGGGTCTCACCGATCACCCGGGCCGCGGGCTCGGGGGTGTCGCCCTCGGCGAGCGCCGCGTTCTTCACCTTGGCCATGGTGTGCATGGCGTGTACCAGTGGCACACCCCAGCGCTCGGAGGCGAGCCAGCCGACGTGTCCTGACAGCCAGTAGTGGGAGTGCACCAGGTCGTAGTAGCCGGGCCGGTTCCCGGCCCACGCCTGCATCACGCCGTGCGTGAACGCGCACAGCTGTGCGGGCAGGTCCTCCTTGGACAGCCCCTCGTAGGGGCCCGCGTCGACATGCCGTACGAGCACACCGGGCGCCAGCTCCACGGCCGGGGGAAGCCCGCCGGTGGTGGCCCGCGTGAAGATCTCCACCTCGACGTCGATGGCCGCCAGCCGCTTCGCCAGCTCCACGATGTAGACGTTCATCCCGCCCGCGTCGCCCGTGCCGGGCTGGTGCAGCGGGGAGGTGTGCACGCTGAGCATCGCGATCCGGCGGGGCCTCCGGCGCTGTCCGGGAAACCTGAGCCTCGGGGGCGATACCGTGCCCGTGATCCTGGACACGTACTGGCTCACGACGGTCCTCTCGCTCGGGGCAGCGGCCGGGAGGCGGTCGCGGGCGCGGCTCCTCCTTCAAGGCGCAGAACAGCGGAATCGGCCCTTTCATTTCCGTTTTGCCAAAACATTGCGTGACAACGTGAGCCGCTCGGCGTGTCGCCCGCCCGCACCCCGCCCCGGCGGTGCCGACAGGCCCGGCGGCCACTCCCCGCGCACCGGCCTCGCGCACCCGCCGGGGGTCCGCGCGGCCCGGGCCCCCGCGTGCGGGCACCGGTCGCCGCCCCGGCCGCCCGGCTGGTTACGCTCAGCGGCATGCCGACGCGCCCGCACCCCCGCCCCGAGGGCGCCGTGACGCGGGGCACCACCCACCGCAACCGGCTGCGCCGCATGGACCGCTGGATCGCCGCGACCTACGGCCCGGCCCTCCGCGCCGCCGAGGATCCGGCCGTCGTCGACCTGGGCTACGGAGCGGCGCCCTGGACCGCCGTCGAGCTCATGACCAGGCTGCGCGCCGTGGCGCCGCGCACCGAGGTCACCGGCATCGAGATCGACCCGGGCCGGGTCGCCGCCGCGCTCCCCTACGAGCGTCCCGGCCTGCGCTTCCTGCACGGGGGCTTCGAGATCCCGCTCCCGGACGGCCGCCGCCCCCTGCTGATCAGGGCGGCGAACGTGCTGCGCCAGTACGCCGAAGGGGACGTACCGGCCGCCTGGTCCCGGCTGACCTCGCGGCTGGCGCCCGGAGGGCTGCTCGTCGAGGGCACCTGCGACGAGATCGGCCGCCGGCACGTGTGGGTGGCGCTCGGCCCCGAGGGCCCCCGCACGGTCACGTTCGCGGCGCGGCTCGGCGGCCTCGGCCGCCCCTCGGACCTCGCGGAGCGGCTGCCGAAGGCGCTCATCCACCGCAACGTGCCGGGCGAGCCGGTGCACGCGTTCCTCCGGGACTTCGACCGGGCCTGGGCGTCGGCCGCCTCGTACGCACCGCTCGGCGCCCGGCAGCGCTGGCGGGCCGCCGTGCGCGAACTCGCCGCGGACTGGCCCCTGGTGGGTGGGGCGCGGCAGGGCAGACCGGGCGAAGTGAGCGTCCGCTGGGAGGCCCTGGCGCCGCGCGGACGGTGAGCCGGGGTGCGGCGGGCAGCCGTCCCGGCCCCGGCGAACGGCACGCCAACAGGCTGTGAACAGGCACGGAGGCATTGCGCGCGCGGGGGAACCCGGGCGAGGATCGGTACGTCCTACGGGCGGAAGAAGCACGAGGGCCGTACGGGCCGGGCGAGTTGTCCGTGCCCGACGCGGAGCCCGGGCCGCGCGAGCGGTACGGGCCGGGTGGAACGGTACGGGCCGGCTGGAGCGGTACGGGCCCGGTGAGGCGCCCGAACCGCGCGCTGCCAGCGGGCAGCACAGGGCACGGACGAAAAGGGCCCCCGAGCGGCGGGGCCCGGTGAATGCTGGGGGGATCTTGTGAGTCGTCGTCGTCGCGTCGCCGCCGCGATCGCGCTGGTGTGCGCGCTCGGCCTGTCCGTGGCGCCCGGCTGGGGCACGCACCGCGCGTACGCCGCGCCGACGCCGCCGCCGGGCTCGCCACTGCCGGCCCAGGACTACGGATCGCCTGTCGCACCGCCACCGGTCGAACTGCCGCCGGGCGCGGGCCCGTCCACCGGGTCCGGCACGGGTTCGGCCGCGGACCCGGCCGGTGCGAAGGGCGCCACCGACACCTCGCTCGACTCGGTGCGCCGCCGCATCGACAGCCTTTACCAGCAGGCCGGTTCGGCGACGGACGCCTACAACCTGGCCTCCCAGCGCACATCCGAGCAGAAGGCCCAGATGGCCGCCACGGCGCAGGCCCTCGTCGACGGCCGCGTGCGGATCGCGGCACTGAAGGAACAGGCGGGCGCCGCCGCGCGGGCCCAGTACCGCAGCGGCGGGCTCCCGCCGAGCGCACAGCTCGCCCTCACCAACGATCCGCAGGCCTTCATCGACGGTCTCTCCCGCGCGAAGAGTGAGCAGAAGGCCACCAACAGCCTGCTGCAGAAGATGACGACCACGCAGTCGGACCTGACGACGTACGCGCAGGACGCCAGTACGAACTGGAAGAAACTCAAGAAAAGCCAACAGACCACCGCGAACACCAAGAAGCAGATCACCGAGAAGATCTCGGACGCCAAGACCCTCGAATCGGGCCTGGAGGCCAGCGAGAAGGCGCGTCTGACCCAGTTGGAGCAGGACGCCGTCGCCACCGCGCAGACCGTCTGGCTGAACACCGACGCGCCGAGCGACATGAACCGCGCCCCGAGCGCCGCGGACACCCGGGCCCTGGCCTTCGCGACGGCGCAGATCGGCAAACCGTACGTGTGGGGCGCCGAGGGCCCTGCCTCGTACGACTGCTCGGGGCTGACCTCCCAGGCGTGGGCGGCGGCCGGGATCCCCATCCCCCGCACGTCGCAGGAGCAGTGGCGGCTGCTGCCGCACATCGCGATCGACGACATGCGCCCCGGCGACCTGATCATCTACTACAAGGACGCCAGCCACGTGGCGATGTACGCGGGCGACGGCAAGATCGTGCAGGCCCCGCGGCCCGGCAGGGACGTGAGCCTGTCCGAGGCGGGCGCGATGCCCGTACTCGGGGTCGTACGCCCGGACCTGTGACGGGAGGGGCGGGGCCGCACACCGAGGAGGATCGCAGCCGCACACCGCGGTGGGCAGCGGCCCGCGCCGGTGGGGCCGACGAAGCGGGCACCACCGAGAGTGACGCGAGTGTGACCCCAACACCCGTGCCGCGACGGGGTGTCCGGGCCCCACTGTGACCCGCCGCACGTGACACGTCCCACCCTGGGGCGCCCTTCACACGTGATGTTCGTCATGGCGGCCCGCACCGGACACACCACCCGAACCGCCACAGATGCGGTGCGGGGGCGCCGTCGGAGCGGTGCGCCGACGCGCATATGACACCGGCCGCTTGCCGCTGTGCCATTCCGTACGACCGCCTCAGACCGCTAAGGTCCCCGTCGGTGGGGCGTCGATCGTCGCCGCACCGCGCCCTCGGGGGGAGGGAAGGAAACCCAGACCGATGCCCGTACCCGTACCGCGGCAGCGCACAGGTTCAGAAGTGGAGCAGACCGCGGCCGCACCGGACACCGTCCACGGCACCAGGACCACAGGCGCCACGCACAGCCCGCACCCGCAGCACGCCCAGCACACCCCGTACACGGGAACACCGACCGGCACACCCCGACCGGCGGTATCCGCTCCCGCGGCCACCGACACCCCGGGGCCGCCCGACACCCCGGGCGCCACCGGCGCGGTCGTCGACACACGCGCCACAAGCCCCGCAAGCACCGCCGGCGACCCGAACGGCCCCGGCGCGGCGGACCCCGCGCGCAGCGGCGCACCGGCCGACCCCACCGCGGGCGCGGCTACCACCGACACTGCCGGCCCCGCCGCGACCGCCGGCACCGACGCCGACGCCGACGCCCCGGAAAAGCACCCGGCCGTCCCCCGGAACCTCACACTCCTGGTGATCGAGGACGACCCGACGGGTCCGTTCAGCGTGCCCGAGCTGCCCGAGGGCGGCGGCACCCGGGTCCGTATCCGCACCGCGCGCAACCTCACCGAGGCGTCCCGGCTGCTCACGGACGACATCGACTGCCTCCTCGTCGACCTCGCCCTGCCCGGCGGCACCGGCACCCACGCCGACGACGGGCTCGGCCCGCTCAGCCGCGTCCTGCGGCTCGCGCCCCGCCACGCCGTCCTCGCCCTCGCCGCCGAGGGCGACGCCGAACGCGCGGCGGCGGCCGTACGGGCCGGGGCGCAGGACTACCTCTTCCGCGACGAACTGGACGGGCGGCTGCTGAGCCGCGCCATCCGCTACGCCGTCGAACGCAAGCGGGCCGACGGCGCCCAGCGCCAGCTCACCGAGTCCCGGCTGCACGCCCAGGAGAACGCGCGCCTGGAACGCGGACTGCTGCCCACCCCGCTGCTGCACGGCTCCGAGCTGCGCTTCGCGTCCCGCTACCGCCCCGGCCGCTCCCGTGCCCTGCTCGGCGGCGACTTCTACGACACGATCCGCACGCCCGACGGCACCGTCCACGCGATGATCGGCGACGTCTGCGGGCACGGCCCCGACGAGGCCGCGCTCGGCGTGGAACTGCGCATCGCCTGGCGCGCGCTCACCCTCGCCGGGATGCAGGGCGACGAACTGCTGACGACACTGCAGCAGGTCCTGGAGTACGAGCGGGAGAGCGAGGAGATCTTCGCGACCCTCTGCGCCGTCGACATCGCCCCCGACGGCCGGGCCGCCGAGGTGCGGCTCGCGGGTCACCCCGCGCCGCTGATCGCCCGCAGCGGGGAACCGGCCCGGCTCCTGTCGTACGACCGCAGCGGTCCGGCGCTCGGCCTGCTGCCGGGCGGCAGGTGGCCGAGCCAGCACGTGCACCTCGGGGACGCCTGGAATCTGATGATCTACACGGACGGCCTGATCGAGGGCCGGGTGGGTCCGGGTTCCAGCCGCCGCCTCGGCGAGGAGGGCATGGCCGGGATGGTCAACGAACAGCTGGCGGACGGGCTGTGCTGCGACGCGCTGATCGAGGCCGCGCTCGCCCGGGTGGAGGAGCTCAACGGCGGGGATCTCACGGACGACGTGGCCGTACTCCTGCTCGGACGCGGCGAGAGCACCCCGGCGCTCCCGGCGCTCGCGGTCCCGGCGGCGCCGTAACGTCCGCACGGACGCGTCACGCCCGGTCGGCGGGACGCGCTCCGTCCGTCAACGGCCGCCGTTGTAAGGCCCGTAGGGGCCGTCACTGCTGGACCCGCCCCGGCCGCCGCGCCGCCAGCCGCGACCGCCCCCGCCGCTGATGGCGCGGACCGCGGGCCGCACGTCCACCATGAAGACGATGGTGCCGACGAGGCCCGCGATCTGGAGCATGGTCACGAACGGGAGGGGGATCCCGACGATCGGCAGCACGTTCACCGCGACGACCGCCGCGAGGATGGCGACCCAGAACCTCTTGGTCTTCTTGTCCGTGGCACGGTAGGCGTCTTCGCGCGTGGCCGCGGCGATGACGAGCGCGACGACGCCGAACAGCAGCAGGAACACGCTGATCAGAAAGAGGACGAAGCCGAATCCTGTGAGCAACATGCTGTGCACCGCCTGAGAGAAAGATGGGTGGTGTGCCGCGTGCAACCGTACGCGAACACGCCGACAACGGACCGGACACGAGGAAAATGCCCGGCCCGCGCCGTTTGGTACGTGATCCGTACGGTTTCCTTACGCGGGCCCCCTGGGCCCCGCGCGGCGTCCCCCCAGGGCGTGCTCGCGCGGCTCCCCCGAACGGTTTCGCCGCGTGCGACTGCCTACGCGCCGTCCGCGGGCGGCGGCGTCTTCCGCGCGCCGGGCGCCTTGCGGGGAGCGGCCTTGCGCGGGGTGGCCTTCCGCGGCGTGGCCTTACGGGCCTCCGCGGCCCGCGGGCCGGCGGCCTCCGCGGGGTCGGTGGCGACCGGCGTGTCGGGGCCGGCCCCCTTCTCCGTGCGCTCCGGCTGCGGCGTGGACTTCGGCTTCGCCGGGGCGTCCGGCTCGACCGCGACCGCGAAGTCGGTGATCTCCTCGGCGGCCTCGCCGCGCCACGTACGGACGCTCTGCTCGCCGCGCTCGGCCACCCGGACGTACGTCTCGCGCGCCTTCACCGCGTACTCCAGAGCGGCGCCGACACCCCGCAACGCGATGCCCTGGGCGGTCTCACCCAGCTTGCGCGGGTCCCGGTCGATCGAGCCGAACAGCTCGGTGACCTTGGCCTGCACACTCTCCTGCGCCTCGCGGGCCCGCCCGGCCGCCTGTTCCTGGACGACGCGCGGGTCGGTCCTGCGGACGGCCTCGAAGCGCTCGGGCGCCTTCTTGACCTGCTCCACGACGAGGTCGGCGGTCCCGGCGGCGAAGTAGAGCGGGGTCGGGTCGGTAAGGGTCTTACGCAGGTCATCGGCGATGGCCATGACTGTCAACCTCCGGGATCGGGTGAGGGTGGTACGACAGCACCGGACGGGTCTTCGTGCCGGCACCGGGCTCCGCCCCGGCGAGAACCGACGGCGGGTCTCCGGATGCCCGCACCGGATCAGGGCCCTTCGGCCCCCGGGCCGTTCTCCTTGCGGAACGACTCGTAGATCTGCAGCAGGGCCTGCTTCTGCCGTTCGTTGATCGAGGGGTCGGCGAGGATGGCGGCACGTGTCTCCACCTCTTCGCGCTCCCGCTCGTCCAACATCCCGGCCTGCACGTACAGCGTCTCCGCGGAGATGCGCAGCGCCTTGGCCAGCTGCTGCAGGATCTCCGCGCTCGGCTTGCGCAGCCCGCGTTCGATCTGACTCAGGTACGGGTTCGACACCCCGGCGGCATCCGCGAGCTGCCGCAGCGAGAGCTGCGCGGTGCGCCGCTGCTCACGCAGGTACTCGCCGAGACTGCCGACGTTGAGTGCTGCCATGCCTCCACCATGCACACACCCCGCTAACTTTTGCAAGCACCGCCGCTAGCAACAGCATGCACACGGCGGCGACCGACCGAGCCCGGGCGCGGTAGGTGTCGTATGTGCGCGACACCTCTCGTCATCCTGGTCCGGCCTCCTTGCGCGGGTACTCCTGGTCCGGTTCTGCGAGTCGCCGGGAAGCGGCGTTGTCGGTGGGCCCTGCCAGGCTGTCCGTCGTGGATGAACGGGTGGAACGTGTCGACGACCAAGATCGCGTGCTGGGGCTGGTGGTCAGCCGCCGGCAGGCCGTCCGGGAGGGCTGGCTGCACCGGGTCGCTGTGACGGTGTGCCGTGATGAGCGAGGGCGGATCCTCGTTCACCGGCGGTCGGAGCGGCTGTCGCGCTTCCCCGGGCTCTACGAGGTCGTGGTCGGTGGCGCCGTGGGTGTCGGCGAGTCCTACGAACAGGCCGCCGCCCGGGAGCTGGCCGAGGAGCTGGGCGTTCGGGTGCGGCCGCGCTTGTTGTTCACGTTCGTCAACCGCAGCGGTCTGAGCCCTCACTGGCTCGGCGTGCACGAAGCGGTGGTGCCGGACAGCGTGGCCGCCGATCCCGATGAGATCGCCTGGCATGGCCGGCTGACCGAGCCGGAGCTGCGGTCGGCTCTGCTGGAGTGGCGCTTCACCCCCGACAGCCACGAAGCCTTCAACCGGTATCTCGCGTTCCGGACCGCGCGGTCCTGACCTTGCGCCTGGCGGGCCGGATGCCTGCTCGCGGCCACGCGCCGTCTCACCGATCGAGCCCGAGCGCGGTAGGTGACACCCGCCCGATCCCGGTGAGCCCTGCGCGGCGCGCCCCGGCGCAAGCGCCACTGCCGCCTGGAACTTTCAAGTCGGCGCCGCAGGATATGGCACCCGGGGTTCAGCGGGTCGACGTGGTCGCCCCCGCGAGCCCGGTCGGCGTTGGCCCCTGCCATGGGCAGCTCCCGTGATCCCTGGAGCGGCAGTGCGGAGGCACAACCCTGGCCACGTCCACGGATGCCGATCGCGACCAGTCACCAGCATCAACACGAGATCGCAGCGGCAGTTGTTCCCCTCGTGTCGGTACCAACCGTGCTCACACGAGGGGGTAGCCGATCGACTCTGCCACCTCGACGACATCGCCCCATGACGCCCGGGGGTTGAGCCCGGCGACCTCCGCGGGGCCCAGCGGGCGCAGGTCGTAGATACGGCGCACGGCTTCGATGGCGACCGGGGTCTCGTAGTAGTCCTCGGCGAACGCCTGGAAGGCCTCGGGGGTCGGAGCGACGAGCAGCTCGAACAGCCAGGTGGAGCCGTCCGGGTCCGGATGTCCCTCGGGGAAGTCGACGTCGCCCGCCTGCCAGCGCTCGTCCCCCGTCCGGCGCCAGAGGCATGCCGTCACCACGGGCGTGCCGTCCTCGTCGCAGAAGGCGGGCTCGTCGACAAGGTTCCGGAAGACGTCGGGGACGGAGTCCACCACACCGGGCCACGGCACCGGCACGTCGTCGTAGCCGTACGGGCTCAGCGGGGACTCATGGTCGAAGCCGCGTATGTAGGCGCCGGCGGAGGAGAAGACAACATCGAACTCGTCACCTGATCCGTTGCTCATGGAGGCGAGTTCTTCGGTCTCCGACCAGTCGGTGTTGAACGAGTAGCACCGCTCACCGTCCGGGTTCAGTACCGCCTCGACCATGGCCATCGAGCGGCAGAGGTTTCGCAACACCGCGATGTCAGGCAGCACTCGGGCAACATCGTGAACAGTCATGGGGCACATCCAAGCCCACGCCACCGACACCCTCCGACCACCGACTGCGCCTGGCGCACCCGGTGGTCGCCCCGAGGTGGCTTCGCTAACGTCGTCGCCCATGACCGAAGCGACCGATCTGGATGCCACGCGCACGGCCTACGACACCGTCGCCGTCGACTACGAGCGGCTGCTACGTGACGAGTTGGACGCGAAACCACTGGACCGCGCGATGCTCGCCGCGTTCTGCGAGCTCGCGCGGGTGCCGGGTGCGGGGCCCGTCGCCGACCTCGGCTGCGGTCCCGGCCGCGTCACCGCGCACCTCGACTCCCTCGGCCTGGATGTGTTCGGTGTCGACCTGTCACCCGGGATGATCGCGGTCGCCCGCCGGACCCATCCGGACCTGCGGTTCGTCGAGGGGTCGATGACGGCGCTCGACCTGGACGACGGCGCCCTTGGTGGCGTCGTCGCCTGGTATTCGACCGTCCACACCCCACCTCGGCTGCTGCCGGCCGTGTTCGGCGAGTGTCACCGGGTGCTGGCCCCGGGCGGCACCCTGCTGCTCGCCTTCAAGGTCGGGGACCAGCACCTGCACCGTGAGCGGGCCTACGGCCACGAGGTGTCGCTCGACGTCTACTGGACGCCTCCCGAGCTCGTCGCGGGCCTACTGCGCGAGGCCGGCCTGGTCGTGGACGCCCGGATGATCCGCGAGCCGGACGAGAGCGAGAGACCCCGGCAGGGCCGGCAGGCCTTCTTCCTCGCGCACCGGCCCGCGGTGGCGTAGGGGCGCGGGACATGCCGTGATGTGCCCCGAGGACGCCCGGCGACGGCGGGCCGGCGGCAGTGCCGTGGTCGTACGGTGGTCGTGCGGGCGGGCGCGCCGCGGCCGGATGCCTACGGGACGACAGCCGGCCGGATCAGCACGTCACCGCCACCGATGCGGTGTTCGCGGTCCCCGGCCGGGACGCTACCGCAGGTAATCCGCGGTCTCGGTTCCCAGTACCCTCAGCAGTGCCAGAGCTTCGGCGTCAGGGGATCCCTGCGGCGCGCTGTAGAGCACGACGTGCTGGTCCCGGTCCGTGAGCGCCATCACGTCGCAGTCGACGGTGATCTCTCCGACGACCGGGTGGCGCAGGGTCTTCGTGAGCATCTGCGCGGCCTGCACGTCATGCCGCTCCCATAGCCGGGCGAACTCGGGGCAGGTGTCGCGGAGTTCGTCGACGAGACCGCGCACCTCGGGATCCGCCGGGTAGCGGGCGAGGGTGGCTCGGAGTTCCATGACGACGTGGTGGCGGAACTCGGC
The DNA here is from genome assembly GCF_036250695.1 of Streptomyces sp. NBC_01497. NCBI lineage: Bacteria > Bacillati > Actinomycetota > Actinomycetes > Kitasatosporales > Streptomycetaceae > Streptomyces > Streptomyces sp. NBC_01497. The sequence goes on from NZ_CP109427.1 coordinate 3,765,782, forward strand.
GGCGTCGGAGATCCCGTACAGGGTGGTGCCGGGCCGGTCCGGCCCGAGGAACGCCCGGCGCGCGAGATTGCGGTCGCCGGGGGCGAGCGCGCCGAAGTCCTCCATGAGCGCGGCGGCCAGGTCGTTCCACGCGAGCACCTCGAACGTGGCGGAGATGACGAAAGCGGCTGTCCCCGGCAGCCGTTCCAGGAGCGCGAGGATGCTCGGGCGGACGTCGCGCCGGTGCAGCCGGTCACGGATCGGCGCGGTGCCCGACAGGACGTGGAGGTGGTCGGACTCGGCGTCGGTGAGCCGCAGCGCGCCCGCGATCCCGGCCAGGACCTCCCCCGAGGGCCGCGGTGCCCGGCCCTGTTCGAGCCGGACGTAGTACTCCGTCGAGATGTGCGCGAGGACCGCGGCCTCCTCACGGCGCAGACCCGGTGTCCGGCGTCGCGGTCCTGAGGGAAGGCCGACGTCCTCCGGCCGGAGCCGCTCGCGGCGGCTGCGGAGGAACGACCCGAGCTCCTGCTTGTTCATACTCCGAGTGTGCACCCCGGGCGGCGGGGGATCCTGGTACGGACTGTGCCTGTATCCGGCCCGCGGGCCGACCCGACACTGGCGCCCATGACGGACAACATCGGCCTCGCGCCCCTCGACATCGCACCCATCGGCCTGCTCACCGGGAAGGTCGTGCTCATCACCGGCGCCAGTCGCGGCATCGGCGCGGCCGCGGCCCGGCTCTTCGCCTCCGACGGCGCCGCCGTCGTGCTCGCCGCCCGCAGCACGGACGCCCTCGACCGCATCGTCACGGAGATCCGCGCCGGCGGCGGCGTCGCCGACGCCGTCACCCTGGACCTCGCCGACCGTGCGAGTATCCGCGACGCGGTCGACCGCGTCGGGGAACTGCACGGACGGCTCGACGGCGCCTTCAACAACGGCGCGACGATCCAGCAGCCCGGCCCGCTCGACACCACGAGCGACGAGGACATCGACGAGCAGTTCGCCGTGAACTTCCGCTCGCACTGGACCGCCATGACCGCCGAAGCCGCTCTCATGCGACGCGGTGGCGGCGGGGCGATCGTCAACACGTCGAGCATCGGCAGCCGCCGCGCGAATCCCGCCCTGCCCGCGTACGGCGCCATGAAGCGCGCGCTCAACAGCATCACCGAGACGGCGGCCGTGACCTGGGGCCGTCAGGGCATCCGCGTCAACGGCATCACCCCCGGCGGCACCGCCACGGAGATGATCGACGCCTGGGAGGCGCAATCCCCAGGCATCATCGAGCGCAACGTCGCGGCGACCCCGCTCGGCCGCATGGCCGAGCCCCGCGAGGTGGCCGAGGTGGCCGCGTGGCTGCTCAGCGACCGCGCCTCGATGGTGACCGGGGCGATCGTGCCGGTCGACGGGGGCGCCGGCGCCTGAAGGGCAGAGCCCGGGCACGCCGCGGCGGCACCGCGCCGTACGAACCCGTCGGCGCTGTCGACTCGTTGGGCGCGCTGCCGGCGGGGGCACGGCTCGCCGCCGACTCCTTCGGCCGACCGGCGCGGGGGCGTGGCGGCAGGGCCGGTTCGGGAACCACCACGCCCCGGGTCGCGTGATCCAGGGGTATGCCATGGCAGCGCGTCAGGTTCGTCAGCGTCGTCGGGCTCGGCGGCGCGGCGCTGTCGGCCGTCCAGTACATGGCGGTGCTCATCGCGCTGTTCACCGGGGCCGGCCCCGCCGTGGGCACGGCCTGCCTCAGCACCGCGCTGATCGTCACCGCGTTCGCCCGGGTCGCGACGGGTGGCCGGGCGGACGTGCCGTATCTCCGCAGCCGCTCGGGACCCTGGGTGTGGGCACTCACCGTGTACACGGGCGGCGCCGGCGGCACGCTCGGCCTGCTCGCGCTCACCCGCGGCAGGAGCGCGGACGACGCCCTGACCCTGCCCGGTGTGTTCCTCGGCTCCGCCGCCTGCTTCGGGTTGACCGCCGCGTACTTCCTGCCCGGCGTCCGGACCCGCCTCGCCGTCATCGGCGCCACCGCGGTCTTCGCCGCGAGCACGGGTACGGGCGCCTGGGCCGCCGCGCGCCCGCCGACGACCGCGCAGTGGCTCGCCGGCCACCACGTCGACCGCGCGCTGTTCCGGCTCGGTACGGCCCCGGCCGGTTACACGGTGAGCGGACTCGGAGCGGGAAGCGACGCGTTCGGCGCCACCTACCGCCACCGTGCGGCGGATGGCGGGGCGTTGAGGCTGACTGTGCGCCGGATCTCGTACGCGAGGGAGCGCACGGCGGCGAACGGCTGTCCCCTCGCGGTCGGCCGCAGGTCCCTCTGCGCGTCGGACGGCGGGGGCCGGCAGCGGGTGCGGTACGCGGAACCCGACGCGAGCGGCATCGCGATCACCCCCGACGGGGCGGTGCCGCCGGGCGCGGTCGACGAACTCCGGCTGCGCCGGTCCGGGATCGTCTACGTGGTCACGTACGACGGGGGCGGCCCGTTCGACCTGGACGCCGCCCGGCACGTGCTCACGACGCTGCGGCCACCGACCGCGGCCGAACTGTCGACGCTGGTCCGCACGCCCTGAGACCGGTGGCGCGGGGGGCACCCGGCATGCCCGCTCGCGCGGGCGGGCCCATGGCACCGCCGCGCCGCCCGAGGCCCCGCCCGGCCCCGGACGCGATCGGCGCAGGCGCCTCGTCCCGCCCTGGTCCGCACGCCCTGAGACCGGTGGCGCGGGGGGCACCCGGCATGCCCGCTCGCGCGGGCGGGCCCATGGCACCGCCGCGCCGCCCGAGGCCCCGCCCGGCCCCGGACGCGATCGGCGCAGGCGCCTCGTCCCGCACCGCAAGCCCGCCTACTCCGGTACGTACACCCCCGCGCGGACGGCGGCGAGCACCGCCGCCACCGCACGCTCCCCCACCGCCTCGTCCAGTGCGCCGCCGCTGACCAGCACCCGGTAGTAGAGCGGCGCCGAGACGGCCCGTACGACCTCGTGCGGGTCGGTGCCCACCGGCACCTCGCCCCGGCGCTCGGCGAGACGCACGCACTCCGCCCACTCCTCGACGCGGCTGTCGTAGAAGCGGCGCAGCGCCTGTTCCGTCCGCCGGTCACCGGTGGCCGCCGCGATGACGGCCTTCAGCAGGGGCCCCTGACGCGCGTCGTTGAGCGTGGTGACGACGAGACGCGCGTTGGCCCTCAGGTCCCCGGCGAGCGAGCCGGTGTCGCTGCGGCGCACGGACTGCTCGGCCATGTCGTCGAGCAGGTCCGCGACCAGCCCCGTGGTGGTTGACCAGCGCCGGTAGACGGTCGTCTTGCCGACCTCGGCGCGGCGCGCGATGTCCGTGAGGTCGAGCCGGTCGAAGCCGTGTTCCGCCAGCGCGTCCCCCGCGGCGCGCAGCACGGCCGCCCGGACGCGGGCCGTTCGGCCGCCGGGCCGGACCGTGCCCGGGTCCTTGACCGGGGGCCGGCTTCTGTCGCCGGCCTCACCGACAGCATTCATAACGGGACTCCAGTTCCATCAATACGTTTCCTCTGGTACGGTGAATCCATTCTAACGGAACTACAGACCCGTTAGAACCCCACCACGTCCACCCGGGGGACCACCATGTCCGCACGCAGGCCCAACACGACGCAACCACCCCGGCCGACGCCCCGCGCGGCCGCAGACACGGCACCACCCGCGGCCGTGCGCGAGGAGGCACCGGCCACCGCGCGCAGGACGGCCACCGCACGGATGACAGGACGCCAAAGACTCGTCCTGACCCTGCTCCTCGGTGCCCAGTTCATGATCGCCGTGGACTTCTCCATCCTGAATGTCGCCCTCCCGGCCGTCGGCAGGGGCCTCGGCTTCCCGCTCGCGGACCTGCAGTGGATCTCCACCGCCTTCGCCCTGGCCGCGGCGGGTTTCACGCTGCTGTTCGGGCGGATCGCCGATCTCGTGGGCCGCAAAAGGCTGTTCCTGGGAGGCATGATCGTACTGGGGTCCGCCTCGCTGCTCGGCGGACTCGCGGTGTCACCCGAAATGCTGCTCGTCGCACGTGTGTTGCAAGGCCTCGCGACCGCGGCGGTCACACCCGCCGGCCTGGCCCTGCTCACCACGTCGTTCCGCGAGGGACCACTGCGCGAACGCGCGCTCGGCCTCAACGGGGCACTGATGTCCACCGGGTTCACTGCGGGCGCGATCCTCGGCGGCCTGCTGACCGAACTGCTCTCCTGGCGTTGGGCGTTCCTCCTCAACGTCCCGGTCGCGGCGCTGATCGTCGCGCTCGCGCCCTCCGTGATCACGGCCTCCCGCCCAGCCGCACGGCCCCGCCTCGACGTACCCGGCGCCGCGTCCGTCACAGCCGGACTGCTCTTGCTGGTGTACGGCCTGACGCGGGCCGGCACGGCGGGCTGGACCGCGCCCGGCACCCTCGCGCCACTCGCGGCCGGAGCGCTCCTGCTGGTGGCGTTCTGGCACGTGGAGAAGCGCGCGGACGCGCCGCTCGTGCCCGTACGGATCCTGCGGCGCGGCAGCGTGATCCGGTCGAACGCGACCGGGCTGATCGCCTTCGTCACCGAGACGTCCCTCGTCTTCCTGCTCACCCTCTACCTGCAGGAGGTGCTGGGCCGCTCGCCGCTCGCGACGGGTCTCGCGTTCGGGACGCTCGGCGCGGGCACCGTGCTCGGCGGAACGCTCGGCGGACGCGCGGTCGGCCGGCTGGGCGCCCGGCGCACGATCCTGCTGGGCGGCGTGGTGCAGGCGGTGGCCACGGCGGCGCTGGTGGCGCTCGGGACGTCAGGAACGTGGATCTGGCTGCTGCTCGCGGCGACGTTCGCCGGGGGCGTCGGCAACATGCTGACGATCGTCGCGTTCATGGTCTCCGCCACCTCGGGGCTGCCCGACGACGAACAGGGCCTGGCCACGGGCATCGCCACCCTGTCCCAGCAGGTCGGCATCACCCTGGGCACGCCGGTGATGAGCGCCGTCGTGACCGGCGTGACCGGCGGGGCGACGGGTGCGACCGAGATGCTCGGCGGCATCAGGACGGCGATCGCGATCAACGCGGCCCTGGTCCTCGCGGGCGCTGTGCTCACCACCCTGCGCCCACGACGCCGCAGGAGCGCTCCCCGAGCCGCCGACGGTGCCGGAGCCGGGGCCGCGCGTCGCGCCGACCGCGACGCGCCGGCCGACGACCGCCCGGCCGGGTGACGCGCCCGAGACCCGTGCCGCCCGCCGGGCTGGTACTGCCGGCGGCCCTGAGGGCACTGCTGTCCCGGCTGCCCGCCGGACACGCGGACTGCGCCGTGGATCTCCTGCCGGTCCTGCGGTCCCGCCGCTGGGCGTCGCCGTACTCTCGACGCTCGCCGCGTCCCGCTCGCGGACACTGCTCGACGACACTGCTCGCGGCCGGCCACGGCCGGGTCCGTGGCGCTCACCGACGGCCACCATCCGGCGTCCATGGTCGCGGCGGTGCCGCCGCTCGTCGCATTCGGCGTCGCCGCCACAACGCCCCGTACGAAAAAGGGCCGTACGTACGAGGCCGTACGAACGCCCCCGGACGGGGTCCCGGGGAACCGGACCCGCACGCACCGGATGCGCAGGGACACGTCCCGTACCGGCCGGTCCCGTACGCATCGGATCCCTGCGAACACGCGCCGTACCGGCGAGATCCGCCGGGACCGGCTCCGTGGGCACGACAAGGGCTGAAACGCGCGACCGCCCGCGTACGTCCGGTCACGGACGTACGCGGGCGGGGGCCGTTCACTTCACGGTCGTCCGCGGCGGTTGTTCTTCTTGTCGCCGGGGTTCTGATCGCTCTGGGTCTTCTTGCCGGGGGCTTGCTTCTTCCCGTCGAGCTCGTCCCACCACTCGTCGGACGTCTCGTCACCGGAGGTCTCGTCCCACCATCGGTCCCCCCGGCCGCGCGAGTTGCCGACCATGGCCGCCACCGGCGGGATCACCATCGCCACCACACACATGGCGACGGCTGCGGGGATCGACCAGAGCCGCACGAACGCCCAGGCGGATACGAAGAGCACCAGGCACCCGCACATGAGGGCGAAGTAACGACGACGGCGTCGCGTGTACATGTCTCCAGCGTACGACCGGCATCGGGACTACGGCCAACGCTGCACGGTGCGCGGGCATACGTACGGCGCGCGGCGCCCACCCCCGTCACAAGGTGGGCGCCGCGCGCCGTACGTCCAGCGTCGTGACGCCGCGCGTCAGACGGAGATCGCGACCTCGGCGAGACCGCCGGTCTGCGCGACGACCGTACGGTCCGCCGTGCCGCCCGGGACGAGGGCGCGCAGCGTCCACGTGCCCTCGGCAGCGTAGAAGCGGAACTGTCCGGTGGCCGAGGTCGGCACCTCCGCGGTGAACTCGCCGGTCGAGTCGAGCAGGCGCACGTAACCGGTGACGGGTTCGCCGTCACGGGTCACCTGGCCCTGGATGGTCGTCTCACCGGGCTTGATCGTCGAGGCGTCGGGGCCGCCGGGCTTCGCTCCACACATGCTTGTTCGTCCTCCGGGTCGGGCGGTTGTGCGGTGGGTGGCGGGGCGCCTCGCGGGGCGCCCCGCCGAAGCGGTTACTTCGCGGCGCCGAGCTCGATCGGAACGCCGACGAGCGAGCCGTACTCGGTCCACGATCCGTCGTAGTTCTTGACGTTCGTGACACCCAGCAGCTCGTGCAGCACGAACCAGGTCAGCGCGGAGCGCTCACCGATGCGGCAGTACGCGATGGTGTCCTTCGCCAGGTCGACCTGCTCGTCGGCGTAGAGCGCCGTGAGCTCGTCGTCCGACTTGAACGTGCCGTCGTCGTTGGCGTTCTTCGACCACGGGATGTTGCGGGCGCTCGGGATGTGGCCCGGACGCTGCGACTGCTCCTGCGGAAGGTGTGCCGGGGCGAGCAGCTTGCCGCTGAACTCGTCGGGCGATCGCACGTCGACCAGGTTCTGGTTGCCGATGGCGGAGACCGCGTCGTCGCGGAAGGCGCGGATCGAGGTGTCCTGGGCCTTGGCCTTGTACGTGGTCGCGGCGCGCGAGGGGACCTCCTCGACCAGCTCGCGGGCGTCGAGTTCCCACTTCTTGCGGCCGCCGTCGAGCAGCTTGACGCTGTCGTGGCCGTAGAGCTTGAAGTACCAGTAGGCGTACGACGCGAACCAGTTGTTGTTACCGCCGTAGAGGATGACGGTGTCGTCGTTGGCGATTCCCTTGGCGGACAGCAGCTTCTCGAAGCCCGCCTGGTCCACGAAGTCGCGGCGCACCGGATCCTGGAGGTCCGTCTTCCAGTCGATCCTTACGGCGTTCTTGATGTGGTTCTTCTCGTACGCCGAGGTGTCCTCGTCGACCTCCACAATAACGATCTTCGCGTCGTCGAGGTGCGACTCGACCCAGTCGGCGTCGACCAGGGCGTCGGTGCGGCTCATGCTGTTTCCCTCCGGGGCAGTGTGCGGCGAGGTGGTGCTGGGGGCGTGGTGGCCTCCCGGTGGCCCGTCCGTGCCGTGGCGGCTGCAGGGACCGGGCAGGCGCGAGGCCCGGGGCGCCCTGGATCACAGGGCATGGATGTCCGGTACGCGGCAACGGACGACGGGGGTGCGAACCGCCCGTACGTCCCGAAGCGCTCGGGTACCGGCTAGGCGTCGCGACAGAGCATGGTGGCAACGCAGCACAGGTCTACTGCCCGCCGCTTCGTGAGATCCACTCGCAGATCCACCCGTCGCTCCATGGGCCGATCGTAAGGACGTCCGGGCGGGGATGTCACCGTCGTATCGCATGGTGAAACGGGATCGTCCGCATGATGGACACAGTGGGCGAGGGCCGAGGGCCGCTCCACCCCGGGGAGGCCCTCCCGCGCGGGTCCGCGCCGCCCCCGGACGTCGTCACACGCATCCCGGGGGACCCCGGCGCCCCCGCACATCTTCCACACATCTGCGGACCGGACGCGGCGTCTCACGATCCGGCCCGGGCCCCATCCCGGGAGCCACCCACGCCGGCCGTGCCCCGAGCCCAGCGGACCAGCGGACCGGCGGGCCCGCGATCCGCGGCCCCGCGGCCCGGGGAACCTCAGGCCGGGGAACCGCCGGCCCTGGGGACCGCCGCGGCTCAGCCCGTCAGGGAGACGTCCGTGCCCGTCCCGGTGAACTGGAGGCCCTCCTGCGACGCCGTGACCTTCGACAGCGTCACCGACGACGGCAGCCCGTCGATCTTCATGTCCGAGTTGATGAGGCCCTTGATCTGGTCGGCGAGGCCCGGGACGGGGAGACCCGAGACGTCGTCGAAGTGCAGCCGCAGGTCGTCGCCCTTCATCGTCACCGTGCCGTACGCGGTCAGGGTCTTGTCCCCGAGCAGCTGCTTGACGAGACCCGACGGGTCCGGGATGTTCTCCGCCTCCAGCACGTCCGTCGCCTTGGCCACGACCTTGACCTGGCCCTTCGCGGCCCGCTCGGGTCCGGCGTAGGAGACGGTGGCGCCCTTCGGGACGGCGGTGGCGAGGTCCGCGTACGAGATGCGCGCCGACCCCTCGGCCGTGCCTGCCGTCGCCGAGGAGAAGCTGCTGTCGATGCGTACGTTCTTCAGGACGGCCTTGACCTGGGTGACCTGAACCGCGTGGCCGTTCGCGGTCGCGGTCAGGTGACCGAGGCCGACGTCCACCTCGTCGAGCGACTTGCCGGCGACCTGGGTCAGGAAGGGGAAGCCCTTCACGGAGACGTCGGGCTTGCTGTCGAGCCCCTCGCTGGACTGGATCCGGTCCGCGACCTTGCCCTCGGCGAAGTGCAGCGCGAGCCGGTCGGCGGCCACGAACAGGCCGCCGATGATCACGACGAAGATCAGCAATATCCGCAGTGCGCGCATCGCTCGGTGTCCCCCAAGTCGTCGGCCGCACCCGAGTGGCGCCGCCGTGCTCCCCCTGTAGTGACGGTGAGCCTAGGCCAGTGGTTCACGCGGTCCTCAGCCGAGGGCCCGCCCCAGCAGGTAGACCATCGGGGCGGCGGCCGTCAGCGGCAGGGCCACGCCCGCCGTCATGTGCACGAAGCGCGACGGGTAGTCGTAACTGGCCGCCCGGAGGCCGACGAGCGCGCACACCCCGGCGCCGAGGCCGAGCACCACGCCCTTCGAACCGAAGTCCGTGACGGCGCCCATGACCAGGCCCGCGCCCGCCGCGACGACGAGCGACGCGACGACCGAGGCGGGCCCCGGCAACGGCAGCGCCCGTACGAGCGTGGTGACGGCGACGACCACCGCGCCGGCCACCACCGCGTCCTTCGACGAGGCGAGGTACCCGGTGGCGATGATCGCGAGCGCCGCGGAGACCACCGTGGCGAACAGCCCGGACAGGCGCGTGTCCGGATCGGCGTGGCTGCGCAGCTGGAGCACCACGGTCAGCAGCACCCACACGCCGAGCGTGCCGATGATCGCGGCGGGCCCGTTGCCCTTGCCGACGGCCAGCAGCGCCACATCCGCGACGAGGCCGCCGAGGAAGGCGAGCGCGATGCCCTGACGGGCCGGCCACATACCGTTCAGCCGGAACCATCCCGCCGCCGTGACGGCCTGCAGGAGCACGACGGGGACCAGCAGGGCGTACGAGCCGAGCGCGGCGCCACCCGCGAGCAGCAGCGCGAGCACGGCGGTGAGCCCGGCCGGCTGGATGCCGGGCGCGATGATCGGCGACCGTCCCTCGGCGCGAGCGCGCTGGGCGTCGGTGACGCGGGCGTTGCCGAGGGTGGTGGGCGGGCTGTAACCCGACGGTTCGCTACCGCCGGGGGCCGACGCGGGAGCCCCGGTCAGGGACCCCGCGCCGGGAGCGGCAGGCGCATCCGGACGGGCGTGCGCGGGACCGGCGTACGCGGGCACCGGCGGCAGTGCCTCGGTCGGCGCGGCATGGGGCGCCTGCACGGCTCCGGGGCCATCGGTTCCCGGGCCGCCGGTACCGGGGCCGCCGACCGGCACCTCGGGCGGCAGCGGATATGCGCCGGAGGGCTGCGCGGGCGCGGCAGGGGCCGTCGCGCGCAGGTAGGCGGTCTCCTCGGCCGAGGAGACCTGCGGGGCGCCGGGCGCGGCCCCGTAGGACGGCTGGTGCGTCCGCGCCTGCTGGTGGGACGGAGCGGGCGGCTGCTGGTACGACGCGGCGGCGGACTGGCCCTGCGGGCCCTGCTCGGGCCGCGGGTACTGCGCGTACGCGTGCTGCTGGGGGCCCTGCGGGTACCCGGGCTGCTGCGGCGCCTGCGGGTACGCGTGCTGCTGCGGGGCCTGTGGAGCCTGCCGGTAGGACGGGTCCTGCCCCTGGTAGGACTCCTGGTACGGCTCCTGCCGCTGCGACCGCGGCGCGGCCGGCCAGTCGACGGCCGGCTGGCTGCCCGTGTCCCAGGTCTGGCCCTGCCAGGTCTGGGTGGACTCCATGTCGGACGCGCCGCCGTGCGGCTCGTGCGATGGGTCGCCCGGCCGCGCGGGCGGCTGCGTGCGGTACCCCGGTCGCGGGGCGCCGTGGCCCCGCTCAGGGTCGTACGGGTACTGCTGATCGCTGCTCATGCTGTGCGCTTCACCCTCCTGCGAACGGCGGGAGCACCTCGACCGTGCCGCCCTCGGCAAGCCGTACGGTCTCATGTCCGCGGGTCCCCACGGCCAGGCCGTCGACGAGGAACGAACACCGTTCAAGGACGCGTACCAGGTCACCGGGGTGTTCCGCCCGGGCGCGGGCCAGCGCGTCAGCCAGGGTGTCCGCCGCGTAGGGCTCCTCTGCCACGCCTGCGGCCGCCTTCGCCGCGGCCCAGTAGCGGATCGTGCCCGCTGCCATCGCCGCACCTCCTCACTCGGCCTCCGTCGGCCTCCATGATGGCCGACGCGGAGGGGTGCTCGGTCACTGCCGCCTCTCCGGCACCCCGGTCCCGGCCCCCGGACCGGCGCCGGGACCGGCCCCGCCGTCGCCCCCGGGGGCTGTCCCGGCGCCCGGAGCGGCCCTGTCCGCACGGCCCGCCGCCCGGTCGTCCGTCCCCGCATCCGCATCCGCGTCCGCACGCTCCGTGACCCAGGCGGCGATCCGGGCGAGCAGCGGCTCCTCGGCCGCGTTCTCCGCGTGTCCCATGCCCGGCTCGATCCACAGTTCCGCCGCCCCCTCGGCGGCCGCCGCCGCGAGCATGCGCGGATGGTCGAGCGGGAAGTACGGGTCGCGGTCGCCGTGCACGACGAGCAGCGGCACGGGCGCGATCAGGGGGACCGCGTCGACCGGCGGGAGCGGCACCGGGTCCCAGTCGTACTGGTGGATCCGGGTGTGCAGGCCGACCCGGCCGACGACGCGGCCGAACGGCCGGGTCACCACCCAGTGCAGGCGGCGCATCGGAGCCGTGCCCCGGTAGTACCAGCGCGCGGGCGAACTGACGGAGACGACGGCGTCCGTCCGGGCGTCGGGCCGGTCCCGGTACAGGGCCGCGTGCCGTACGACGACCGAGCCGCCCATCGAGAACCCGATGGTCACCACCCGCCGGTGGCCGAACGTCCGGGCCCAGCGCACGGCCGCCGCCAGGTCCAGCACCTCCCGGTCGCCGACGGTGGAGCGGCCGCCCGACGCCCCGTGGCCGCGGAAGGAGAAGGTGACCACCGCGGCACCGCGCGCGAAGACCGCGGCTGCCTGCCGGATGGCGGGCCGGTCGACACTCCCGGTGAATCCGTGGGCGATCACCACGACCGTCCGGTCGGCGGGGTCGCTGCGGTGCGGGTGATCCGCCCCCTCAGTAGGACCGGTCCGGTGAACGCGATCCGTCCGATGGGTGAGATCGGTCCGGTGGGTGGACGGGGCCGCGCCGGCGGGGGCGATCCCGCCGACCGGATTCCCGCGGTCGGCGGGCGGCCCCGGAGAGGCGCCGTCCGCCGCGCCGTCACCTGCGACATCCGCCGTACACGGCTCGTACATCGCCTCGATCCGGACGGTGTCCTCCGTCGTGAGGACGGTCCGCACCACACCCGGCGCCCCGGCGGGTACGGATGATCTGCGGGATTGGCCTCCTGACACAGCACGCATGTGGGCTATTCTGCTGGGGAAGAGGACCCGGCGATGCAGCCACCGGGTCCTTTTGCGTTTTCTGCTTCTTGTTACAAGCAGGTGAACGGATGGAACAACGACACCACAGCGGTGCCGGTGGCGCCCCGCAGCAGCCGGCGCCGCCTCACAGCACCGAAGCATTGCCCCCATCGCAGGGACCGAGGAGGAACCGACGTCATGGGCAAGCGATCCACGGACCATCACCGTCCGAACCGTCCACACGCTCCGGGGACCGGCCGTCCGCACGGCAGCCCGGGGGACGGCGCGTGGCGCCCGCACCGCGCGGCCGTGCGGCACCGGCGGCGGCCGGACGGCGCCCGGCCGGCGGCCGAGGCGGGTGAGCTGCGATGAGTGCCCTGCTCCTGCTCACCAACGCCCTCCAGCCGTCCGCGGAGGTCCTGCCCGCCCTGGGTCTGCTGCTGCACACCGTCCGTGTGGCACCCGCCGAGGGCCCGGCCCTCGTGGACACCCCCGGCGCCGACGTGATCCTCGTCGACGGCCGCCGCGACCTCCCCCAGGTGCGCTCGCTGTGCCAGCTGCTGCGCTCCACGGGCCCCGGCTGCCCGCTGCTCCTCGTCGTGACGGAGGGCGGCCTCGCCGCCGTCACCGCCGACTGGGGCGTGGACGATGTCCTGCTCGACACGGCTGGACCCGCCGAGGTCGAGGCCCGGCTGCGGCTCGCCATGGGCCGGCAGCAGATCACCTCCGACGACGGCCCGGCCGAGATCCGCAACGGCGACCTGTCCGTCGACGAGGCCACCTACAGCGCGAAGCTGAAGGGCCGGGTCCTGGACCTGACCTTCAAGGAGTTCGAGCTGCTGAAGTACCTGGCCCAGCACCCGGGCCGGGTCTTCACCCGCGCCCAGCTCCTCCAGGAGGTCTGGGGCTACGACTACTTCGGCGGTACGCGCACGGTCGACGTCCACGTCCGCCGGCTGCGCGCGAAGCTCGGCCCCGAGCACGAGTCCCTGATCGGCACCGTCCGCAACGTCGGCTACCGGTTCGTCTCCCCCGAGAAGCCGGAGTCCAGCGACCGGATGGCGATGGCGTAGTCACCACCGGCTCCACGACACACAGGACGGGCCCCGCGCATCCGGCGGGAGCCCGTCCTGTCGTGTGTGCGCCCGGTGACCAGCGTGCCCGCCGTCCTCGAACCGGTCGCGGTCCGCACCTGTCGCGTCGGGGCGCTGAGCGGTCGGCCACTGGATCGTCGGACGGGGAGCGTCGGGCCCGCGCACCGCGTCCGCCGAGGACCGGAGAGGGCCCGGGACGCGGCCCGGCCGAGCTGCCCCGCGGACCCCGTCGGACAGCCGGAAGTACTGGCGTGGGCCCGGGTCATCCCGCGTAGACTCCCGTGCGTGGCCAAGGTGACGCGGGACGATGTGGCACGACTGGCGGGTACCTCGACCGCGGTGGTCAGCTATGTGATCAACAACGGGCCGCGACCGGTCGCCCCGGCCACCCGCGAGCGGGTGCTCGCCGCGATCAAGGAGCTGGGCTACCGCCCGGACCGGGTCGCGCAGGCCATGGCGTCCCGCCGTACGGACCTCATAGGGATGATCGTCCCCGACGCGCGCCAGCCGTTCTTCGGCGAGATGGCGCACGCGGTCGAACAGGCCGCCGCCGAGCGCGGGAAGATGGTGCTCGTCGGCAACTCCGACTACCGCGGCGAGCGCGAGGTCCACTACCTGCGGGCGTTCCTCGGCATGCGGGTGTCGGGGCTGATCCTCGTCGCGCAGGGACCCAGCGAGGGCGCGGCGGCCGAGATCGACGCCTGGGACGCCCGTGTCGTGCTGCTGCACGAGCGGCCCGAGTCCATGGACGACGTCGCGGTCGTGACGGACGACGTCGGCGGCGCGCAACTCGCCACCCGCCACCTCCTGGAACACGGCCACCCGTACGTCGCGTGCCTCGGCGGCGTCGCGACCACCCCGTCCATCGGCGACCCGGTCGCCGATCACGTCGAGGGGTGGCGGCGGGCCATGCTGGAGTCCGGCAGGTCGATCGAGGGCCGCCTGTTCGAGGCCCCGTACAACCGCTACGACGCCTACAAGCTCGCCCTCGAACTCCTCGCGGGCCCGCAGCGCCCGCCCGCCATCTTCTGCTCGACCGACGACCAGGCGATCGGTGTGCTGCGCGCGGCCCGCGAACTGCGGATCGACGTGCCGGGCGAGCTCGCCGTCGCCGGGTTCGACGACGTGAAGGAGGCGGGGCTCACCGACCCGCCGCTCACCACGGTCTCCTCCGACCGGCCCGCGATGGCCCGCGCGGCCGTCGACCTGGTGCTGGACGACGGCCTGCGGGTCGCCGGGACCCGTCGCGACGGCGGGTGGGGGCGCGTGCGGCAGTTCCCTTCGGCGCTGATCGTGCGCAGGTCCTGCGGCTGCTCGTAGGGCCCGGACCCGCAAGGCCACGGCTCCCCGGGGGCCGCAACTCCCAGGAACCTCACGCACGGTGGCTCCACCCGCCGCTCGAGCTCCGCTCACCGGAGCTTCGGCCAAGGCTCCGCCGGTGGTACGAGCCCCGCCCACGACGCCGTGCGGACCGTGCCCGCGCCGGCGCCCGAGTGCCGTTCACGACGCCTGCGGGCGTGACCTCAGCAGGCGTACGGGCCCCGCTCGTAGCGCCGTTGACCGTGGGCCGGCGGGCTCTCACGCCGCTCGGTTCGGCGTCGCCGCCGCGTCCTTATATCGGGCATACGCACTTCTGTCGGGCTTCTCACAGCGTCCTCATAGTGTTTTCATTTCACGGTCGGACAGTCATAGGCATGACGAACTTCTTCGGGCACCGCGACAGCCACCACAGCGACGACCAGTCCTTCGGCGAGCAGCCTGAGCAGGCACAGCACGAGTCTCACCAGGCATCGCAGCAGCCGTACCCGTCATCCCCCGCCGACCCCGGGACGCCGTCGGGGCCGACCGGGCCCGAGGCGAACACCGCGCACGGGACACCCGAGACGTTCGGGGGCTTCGCGGACTCCGCCTACCCGCCGCCGCCGGCCTACGCCCCCGCGCACGGCGGGAAGCGCCGGCGGGCCCGCGGTCCCGTGGCCCTGGTGGCGGCCGTGGCGCTCGCGGCGGCCGTCGTCGGTGGCGGCGTGGCGACCGTGCTCACGAAGAACGCGGACAACAACGCCAACGCCAGCACGACCGTCGGCGTCAGCGGTACGACGGTCTCGCAGAGCAGCAAGGGCACCGTGGCCGGGGTCGCGCAGGCCGTCTCCCCCGCGATCGTGGAGATCACGGCCGACTCGCAGGCCGGTGAGTCCATCGGTTCCGGCATCGTCATCAGCGCCGACGGCCAGGTCCTCACGAACAACCACGTCGTGTCCGGCGCCTCGCAGGTCAAGGTGAAGATGACCGACGGCAAGACGTACACCGCGAGCGTCACGGGCACAGACCCGGACAAGGACCTCGCCCTCATCAAGCTCCAGGGCGCGAGCGGCCTGAAGACGGCCACGCTCGGCGACTCGGACTCCGTGCACGTGGGCGACCAGGTCGTCGCCATCGGCTCACCGCAGGGCCTGCAGGGCACCGTCACCAGCGGCATCATCTCGGCCTTGAACCGCGACGTCACGGTCCCCAAGGAGGACGGCAGCAGCCAGAGCCAGGGCGGCGAGGGCCAGCAGAGCCAGGACGGCGGGGGCCTCGGCGGCAGCGAGGGCGACGGGTCGGGCGGCGGCAGCGACAACTGGCCGTTCGAGTTCGGCGGCCAGCAGTTCAACGGCGACACCGGCAGCCAGACGACGACGTACAAAGCGTTCCAGACCGACGCGTCCCTCAACCCCGGCAACTCCGGCGGCGCCCTGATCGACATGAACGGCGACATCGTCGGCATCAACTCCGCGATGTACGCGCCCGCCTCCGGCAGCGGCACGAGCGCCGACTCCAGCTCGGCGGGGAGCGTCGGCCTCGGCTTCGCCATCCCCGTCAACACCGTCAAGGCCGACCTGAACTCACTGCGCGACGGCGGCAGCTCCGCCAACTGACACCCGGGCCGCGCCACCGGCCCGCCCGGCGGACCCCGGCGGCCCGCCGGGGCAGCGCGCCGCGAAGCGCACAGAGGAACTGAGGAGAGGACGGACCAGCCGTGGCCGACTCCGTTACCTTCGGATACGACAACGAGGGTATGGACGGACGAGGGAGCAGCGACATGAGTTCCGCCGAGGTGGACACCCAGCGGATCCTGATCGTCGATGACGAACCCGCCGTGCGTGAGGCTCTTCGCAGGAGCCTCACGTTCGACGGGTACGACACCGAGGTCGCCGTCGACGGCTTCGACGCTCTCACCAAGGCCGAGGCGTACGCGCCCGACCTCATCGTGCTGGACATCCAGATGCCGCGCATGGACGGCCTCACGGCCGCCCGCAGGCTCCGCAACAGCGGCTCGAAGGTACCGATCCTGATGCTCACCGCCCGTGACACGGTCGGTGACCGCGTGACGGGGCTCGACGCGGGCGCGGACGACTACCTGGTGAAGCCGTTCGAGCTCGACGAGCTGTTCGCCCGCATCCGCGCCCTGCTGCGCCGCAGCTCGTACCTGGCGTCCGCCCTCGGCGTCGGGGACCTGCCGGACAACGACGTCCTGTCGTTCGCGGACCTCAGGATGGACCTGACGACGCGCGACGTCACACGCGGCGAGCGCCGCGTCGAGCTGACGCGCACCGAGTTCACCCTGCTGGAGATGTTCCTCGCGCACCCGCGCCAGGTGCTGACCCGCGAGCAGATCCTCAAGGCCGTGTGGGGCTTCGACTTCGAACCGAGTTCCAACTCCCTCGACGTGTACGTGATGTACCTGCGCCGCAAGACGGAGGGCGGCGGTGAGCCCCGGCTGGTCCACACCGTGCGCGGCGTCGGCTACGTCCTGCGCTCCGACGCCGGCTCCGGCGGCCCCGTATGACGGACTCCTCACCCCCCGAACGGCCGCACGACACGCACGACACGCACGGCTCGACCGGACCGGTCGAGGAGGGCAGCGGCCCGGGCGACCGTGGACGGTACGGGCACGGCGGTGCGGGAGAACCAGGCCGCGCGGGCGTCGGCCGGGACGCGGAGGCCGACGAGACCGAGGGGATCGGCGGCTCCCGCCGGCACCCGCAGGGCGCCGGCGGGAGCCGCGCCGGTGCCCCCCATACCTTCGCCATCCGGCTGACCGCCCCGGTACGGCGCTTCGGCGCGCTGCCGATCCGGTCCCGGATGGCGCTGCTGGTGGCCGCAGCGGTGGCCATCGCGGTGGCCGTCGTCGCCGTCTCCAGCTGGCTGCTCACCCGCAGCCAGCTGCAGAACGAGCTCGACAACTCCCTGCGCAACAGCACCGCTCCGAGCAGCCAGATCGCCAGCGCCCTGCAGACCTGCGAGGACGGCGCCGGCTCCACCTCGTCGAACAAGGCCGCACCCGACGCCTCCGAGCAGGCCTTCGCCTACTTCCAGGTCGTGGACGCGAACGGCTCGCGCTGCGTCGCGCTCGGCTCCCAGCCCGTGAAGGTCGAGCAGCAGGACGTGGCCGTGGCCCGGGGCGAGGAGGAGGAGTCGCCGGTGCACACCAGCACCACGGACGGCGGCCAGGAGGTCCAGGTCCACACCCGGCTCCAGACCATCCGGATCGGGCCGCCCGGCGGGTCGAGCCCCCAGCCCGTGGCGGTCACCATCTCGCGGCCCGTCGACGAGATCCAGACCTCGCTCAACCGGCTCGCCCTGCTGCTCGCGGTGGTCGCCGGGGTCGGTGTGCTCGGGGCGGGCGCCGCCGGTCTGTGGATCGCGCGGACCGGGCTGCGCCCCGTGGACGGGCTCACCCGGGCCGTCGAGCACGTGGCCCGCACGGAAGACCTCAGCGTCCGCATCCCCGTCGACGGGGAGGACGAGATCGCCCGGCTGTCCCGGTCGTTCAACTCGATGACCGCCGCGCTGGCCTCGTCCCGCGACCGCCAGTCGCAGCTGATCGCCGACGCGGGCCACGAGCTGCGCACCCCGCTCACGTCGCTGCGCACCAACATCGAGCTGCTGGCGCGAAGCGAGGAGACGGGCCGCGCGATCCCGCCCGACGACCGCCGCGAGCTGATGGCGTCGGTGAAGGCCCAGATGACGGAGCTCGCGGCGCTCATCGGCGACCTCCAGGAACTCTCCAGGCCGGACGCGCTCACGCCGGGGACGGTGCAGGTGGTCGCCCTGCACGAGGTCGTGGAGCACGCCCTGCGCCGCGCCCGGCTGCGCGGGCCCGGCCTGGCGATCGACGCCACCACCGCCACCTGGTACGTACGGGCGGAACCCGCGACGCTGGAACGCGCCGTCGTCAACGTCCTCGACAACGCCGTCAAGTTCAGTCCGCCCGGCGGCGTGGTCGAGGTCCGGCTCGACGCGCACGGCGAACTGACCGTGCGCGACCACGGGCCCGGCATCCCGGCGGAGGACCTGCCGCACGTCTTCGAGCGGTTCTGGCGCTCGCCGTCGGCGCGTTCGCTGCCCGGCTCCGGCCTCGGCCTCGCGATCGTCGCCCGTACGCTCCAGCAGGCCGGCGGCGAGATCACGCTGAGCCCGGCGGACGGCGGCGGCACGGTGGCGAGGATCAGCCTGCCCGGCGCGCCGACCCCGCCACCGGACCTGCCGCCCGACGCGTAGGGCCCCGGCGCCGCACCGCCCGCTGCGGTCCGGTCCGTGCGCCGAGCGCCTGCCCGTCCCCGTGCCGTCGCGGCGCGGATCCCGCACGTCTCGCGCGAAGCGGCGGGCGCGGCCCTCGTCGCGCCCGCGCAGGTCCGGCCGCAGTGGGCCCCATCTGCGCACGGCCCGCCGCCGCGACCCCGCGGGCCGCCCCGCGGGAGCTCCGCACCCCACGGGACGGCGGCGGCCCCGCGCGGGCCCGGCGCAGTCCGCCGCCCCCGGAGCGCGCACCGGGTACCCGGGCGCCACGAACGTCGCCGCCCGGCCCAGCCACCCGGCCGCCGGACCGCGCCGTACCCTCGACGCATGACTGACGCAGCAGCTCGCGAGCCCGTACGGCAGATCCAGACCCTCGACGCGCTCACGGACGAACAGGCCGCGGCGGTACTCGCCCTGCTGGCCGATGCCTCGGCCGACGACGGCGTGCAGGCGGTCTCCGAGCAGGGCCGGCTCCAGCTCCGCGGCGGCCACCGCGAAGGGGTGCGGCACTTCCTCCTCACCGTCGGCGACGAGGCCGTGGGATACGCACAGTTGGAGGACACGGACCCGGTGGAGGCCCCGGCGGCCGAACTCGTCGTGCACCCCTCGTGGCGCGGCAGGGGCCACGGCCGGGCGCTCGGCGACGCCCTGATGGCGGCGTCGGGCCGGCGGCTGCGGGTGTGGGCGCACGGCGGGAAGTCCGCCGCACGCCACCTGGCCCAGGTCCTCGGCCTCACGCTCTTTCGCGAACTGCGGCAGATGCGCCGCCCGTTGGCGCCGCTCGACATCCCGGAGCCGCAGATCCCGCCGGGTGTCGCGATCCGTACGTTCGTGCCGGGCGAGGACGACACCGCCTGGCTCGCGGTGAACGCCGCCGCCTTCGCCCACCACCCCGAACAGGGCGGCATGACGCAGCGCGACCTGGACGACCGCACGGCCGAGCCGTGGTTCGACCCGAAGGGGTTCTTCCTCGCGGAGCGGGCGGGCGAAGTCATCGGTTTCCACTGGACGAAGGTCCACGCCCAGGACCAGCTCGGCGAGGTGTACGTGGTCGGCATCAGGCCGGACGCCCAGGGCAGCGGCCTCGGCAGGACCCTGACCGCGATCGGCCTGCGCCACCTGGCCGCCGAGGGGCTGCCGACGGCGATGCTCTACGTGGACGGCGACAACTCGGCGGCCGTCAGGGTCTACGAGGGCCTGGGCTTCACGACCCACGAGACGGACCTGATGTACCGCACGGAACTCTGAGCGGGCCACCTCTCGGGGCGCCGCCGTCCGTGCGATCCCGCATCCGCACGGACGGCCCGGGTACCGGGCCCCGGGACCGACGGGGGTCGGGGGCGGTCACGCACGGCGGTCACGCACGCCGGTCACGGCAAGCGGTCACACACGCCGGTCGTGGACGGTCCGGGAGGGGCGACGGGACGGCCTGCGAGGTCGCGGCGCACGCCGGGGTCCGGCGGTCGCGGACCTCCCAATTCCCCGCTCGTCGAGCTCGGGTAGAGTCCGCGCGGGTTGCCCGAAGCCCGCGAGCACCGGACTGCGGCAGCGCCGGACGCCGGCAACGCGGCAGGCCGTCAGACAGCTCGGACAGGGGCGAGGGAGAACACGCATGGGTGACAGCGGCAGCGTCGACGAGACGGGGACGAAGGGGCCCGCTCCGGCGGAGCCGTCGGTTCCCGCGCCGGAGAGGGCAAGGGGAGGCGCTTCCGGGGAGCGTCTGGTGCTCTTCACCGACGCGGTGACCGCGATCTCCATCACCCTGTTGATCCTGCCGCTGGTCGACCTCGTGCCGGAAGTCGCGTCCCACCACGAGAGCGCGAGCAAGGTGATCACCGACCACGTCAACCAGATCTGGAGCTTCGTGCTCAGCTTCGCGGTCATCGCGAACATCTGGGGAGAACACCACCGCGCCTTCTCGTCGGTCGCGAGGGTCACCCGCCCCCTGACGATGTGGAACATGGGGTGGCTGCTGTCCGTCGTCGTGCTCCCCCTCCCGACGGAGATGATCGGCGCCTTCGGCCGCGACCGCTTCGTGGCGGCGTTCTACTACGCGACTGTCCTGGCCACCATGGTGTGCCGGCTGGCCATGCTGAGGATCCTGAAGAACAACCCGGGGCTGCTCGAAGAGGACGGCCACGTGTCGGGCCGGTCCTTCCAGGACATGTACACCGACAGCTACGTCAACGTCGTCGCCCTAGTCGTCGCCTTCGCCATCGCCCTGGCCGTACCCGCTCTCCAGTACTACAGCCTGTTCCTGCTGCTCGTGCCAGGACGGATACACCGCCGGGGGCAGAAGGTCGGGCATGCTGGTCTCCCCTCCTGACTCGTCGTCCGGAACATACCCACGCCGGCGTGGCTCGGACTTGAACTACTTCTGACCCGCGCGTATCAGGGGCAGTCCGCATGCAACCGCATGTGTCCACGACCTCGCGCCGTTGTACTTGTTCAGTGCTGCGGCACCGCCCGTCCACGACGTCGCCCAGGCGATCGGATGTGCTCAAGCATGCGGATGGGGCGTACGACTCGGCCTGACACCGACGGCTGCGCGGTGGCTCGCGGGGCGATCCGCGGAGTTGGAGCGATTCTGACGATGCCATGCGTGAACGCCGCGTACGTCCAGCACCCTCGGTTTGCCCGGAGCATCGAGGAGCTAAGGGCGATGGCGTGCAAGTGCTCTGCGGAGAGGGTGGGTTCGTGCCGAACGCGCCCGGTCCAGGGCATCGAGTACAAGGCCCGGGGATACGCGAACCTCCAGCGGTGGATCGACAACCGCAGAGGCCGCCTCGTCACCAGGTCGGCGTGGCTGCCGGCGGACGAACTGCCGGCGCAGGACTCGCTGGGCTGGCTGCGGGAAATCCTCGGCGAGTCGCGCCCCGAGGGGTGGGGCCCCGGGCCCGTCAAGAGCATCAGAGAACATACACAGGGAGGTGCCGGTCTTCGCGGTGCCGTGTTTCGACCTTACGAGCCTCGTCCGCCGAGGCGCGGGGCAGCGGCGCGGAGCGCCCGGTCACTTCCCCTGGCGTCGAGCGTGGACGCGGTCGGCCGGCGCCGTGACGTGGGCTGAACGTGTACGCCGAAGCTTCTCCTCCGCGCGGCGCGTGGTGCGGCGCCCGCCGCGCGACCCGGGGAGAGTCGGCGCCACGGAGGAAACGGTTAATCGAACGCATATTCGGCCAATCCCTCGGCCCGCCCCCAGCGGAACAGTGAATTTCGGGCGAGGCATCCTGGTTGCCGCGCGCCTACCGGCACCGTCCTCCTCCTGGAGGCCGAGAAGGCGCGGGACGCCCTGGGGCGCACGCGGCCCCGGCGCGGCGCCCGCGCCCATGAGAGGCCCAGCCGCCGCGGCTCCCGCCCCCTGGGGGCCCCGTCCCGCTTTCCTTCACGTCATCTCCCTGTCACCGCTCATTCAGCCGCTCTTGCGATCCTCGCTGCATGCAGCCCGCTGTGCCCCCCACCCAGAACGGCAGGAGCCACATCCCCCCTGCTCGCTCCGACGTGCCCGGCGCCTTCCTCGGGCGGAAGGATTCCAACGCGCCCGCTGCCCCCTCCGCGGGGAAGAATGGGGACATGAGTCAGCAGCCCGCCGAGGTACCGGTCCAGCAAAACCAGCAGTCCGCGCGCCCGCAGGGGCCCGCGGCGCAGCCCTCCGTGGGTTTCATCGCCGCGCACCGGCCGAGCACCGTCGCCGGTGGGACCGTCTCCGACCTGGAACCCGACCTCGACGCCGACCTCGACACCTACGAGGAGGCAGGCGTGCCCGAAGGGGCCGAGCTGCTTCCGCAGGGCCGGTTCCTGGACCGTGAGCGCAGCTGGCTCGCGTTCAACGAGCGCGTGCTGGAGCTGGCCGAGGACCCGGCGACCCCGCTCCTTGAGCGGGCTAACTTCCTGGCGATCTTCGCGTCGAACCTGGACGAGTTCTTCATGGTCCGGGTCGCGGGCCTGAAGCGCCGCATCGCCACCGGCGTCGCGACGCGCTCGGCCTCCGGGCTCCAGCCGCGCGAGGTGCTCGACCTGATCTGGACCCGGTCGCGGGAGCTCATGGCCCGGCACGCCGCCTGCTACCAGCAGGACGTCGCCCCGGCGCTCGGCGACGAGGGCATACACATCGTGCGCTGGCCCGAGCTGACGGAGAAGGAGCAGGCCCGCCTGTTCACGCTCTTCCGCCAGCAGATCTTCCCGGTCCTCACCCCCCTCGCCGTGGACCCGGCGCACCCCTTCCCGTACATCTCGGGGCTCTCCCTCAACCTCGCCGTCGTCGTGCGCAACC
The DNA here is from genome assembly GCF_036250695.1 of Streptomyces sp. NBC_01497. Taxonomy (NCBI): domain Bacteria; kingdom Bacillati; phylum Actinomycetota; class Actinomycetes; order Kitasatosporales; family Streptomycetaceae; genus Streptomyces; species Streptomyces sp. NBC_01497. The sequence goes on from NZ_CP109427.1 coordinate 3,788,659, forward strand.
CCGTCAGCGGCCACCGGCACTTCGCGCGGGTCAAGGTGCCGCCGCTGCTGTCGCGGTTCCTGGAGGCGTCCCCGCAGCGGTTCGTGCCACTGGAAGACGTCATAGCCGCGCACCTGGAGGAGCTGTTCCCCGGCATGGAGGTGCTCGCGCACCACATGTTCCGGGTCACGCGCAACGAGGACCTGGAGGTCGAGGAGGACGACGCCGAGAACCTCCTCAAGGCGCTGGAGAAGGAGCTCATGCGGCGCCGCTTCGGTCCGCCGGTGCGCCTGGAGGTCGAGGAGTCCATCGACCCGTACGTGCTGGACCTGCTCGTGCGCGAGCTGAAGGTCTCCGACGCGGAGGTGTACCCGCTGCCGGGGCTCCTCGACCTGACCGCGCTGTTCGGCATCTCGTCGCTGGACCGGCCCGAGCTGAAGTACCCGCGGTTCATCGCGGGCACGCACCGCGATCTCGCGGAGGTGGAGTCGGCGTCCGCGCCGGACATCTTCGCGGCGCTGCGCGAGCGGGACGTCCTGCTGCACCACCCGTACGACTCGTTCTCGACGTCCGTGCAGGCCTTCCTGGAGCAGGCGGCCGGCGACCCGGACGTCCTCGCGATCAAGCAGACCCTGTACCGGACGTCCGGCGACTCCCCCATCGTGGACGCGCTGATCGACGCCGCCGAGTCCGGCAAGCAGGTCCTCGTCCTCGTCGAGATCAAGGCCCGCTTCGACGAGCAGGCCAACATCAAGTGGGCGCGCAAGCTGGAGGAGTCCGGCTGCCACGTCGTGTACGGCCTGGTCGGCCTGAAGACCCACTGCAAGCTGTCCCTGGTCGTACGGCAGGAGGGCGACACCCTCCGCCGCTACAGCCACGTCGGCACCGGCAACTACCACCCGAAGACCGCGCGGCTGTACGAGGACCTCGGCCTGCTCACCGCGGACCCGCAGGTGGGCGCCGACCTGTCCGACCTGTTCAACCGGCTCTCCGGCTACTCGCGCCGCGAGACGTACCGCCGGCTCCTGGTCGCGCCGAAGTCCCTGCGCGACGGCCTGATCTCCCGGATCAACAAGGAGGCCGCGCACCACCGTGCCGGGCGGCCCGCCTACATCAAGATCAAGGTCAACTCGATGGTGGACGAGGCGATCATCGACTCGCTCTACCGCGCGTCGCAGGCCGGTGTCCCCGTCGACATCTGGGTACGCGGCATCTGCGCGATCCGCCCCGACGTGCCGGGGCTCTCCGAGAACATCCGCGTGCGCTCCATACTCGGCCGCTTCCTCGAACACTCCCGGGTGTTCGCGTTCTGCAACGGCGGCGAGCCCGAAGTGTGGCTCGGCAGCGCCGACATGATGCACCGCAATCTCGACCGCCGCATAGAGGCCCTCGTACGGGTCACCGACCCGGCCCACCGCGCCGCGCTGACCCGGCTGCTGGAGACCGGGATGTCCGAGAAGACCTCCTCGTGGCACCTCGGACCCGACGGCGAATGGACCCGGCACGCCACGGACGCGGACGGGCTGCCCCTGCGGAACGTACAGGAAATGCTCATTGACGCCCGGAGGCGCCGGCGTGCCGCACCATGAAGCCGAGACCGAACAGCTGACGGCGGCCGGAGAGGTGCTGTCCCGGTACCTGCACTCCCGGGCCGGTGACTTCCTGCGCAGCCTGCGGCTGTACAGCGAGAGCGGCTCCGACACGGCCACCGCCGAGCAGGCGGCGAGCGCGCTGCGTGCCTCGGCACGCCGGATCAGCGGCACCCTGTACACGTACCGGGTCCTGCTCGACCCGGTGTGGGCCGACCACCTGCGCAAGGAGCTGGCCTGGCTGGCCGGCACACTCGCGCAGGAGCACGCGTGCACGGCGCGGCTGCACCGGCTGGTGGGGGCGCTCGGCCGGCTCTCCGGCCTGGGCGCCGCGGCCGCGCCGGCCGGAACCGCCGCGGCCGCGAACGGCGTCCCGCTCGCCCGGGTGGCGCACGCGGCCACCACGGGCACCGCACCGGCGGCGGCCACCGCGACCGCGAACGGCACCACCACGGCCACCGACGGCTCCGGGCTTGCGGGCGGCGCCGCGCACGGCTCCCCGGGTCCGGAGGCGGCGCCACCGCTCACGCCGGAGCCGCCGCCGGCCGGCGCGCTGACCGTCGGCGCCTCCCGGGCGGGCGCGCTGCTCGACCGGCAGCTGACACTCGCCAGGACCCGCGCCCACTCGGCGGCGCTCCAGGCACTCGGCTCGTCACGCTTCCACGCCGTCGCCGACGCGGTGGCGGTGCTCGCCTCCGAGGTGCCGCTCGGGCCGGTGGTGGGCGCGGCGGCGGCCTCCGAGGTGCTCGCCGCACCCGGTGAGTGGACGGAGCGTCAACTGCTCGACGCGGTGGCCGCGCTGCCGCTGTCCCGCGCGTCCCACCCGTACAACGCGGAGGCGCTGGTGCACGGCCTGTCCACCGCGTCCGAGGGCGAGGCGCAGGACGCGCCGTGGCACCAGGTCCGGCAGTTGCTGCGGCTGCACCGCTACGCGCAGGAGGTGTGGTGCCCGGGCGGCGCCGGCCCCGCCCCGGTGCTGACGGACGCGGGCCGGACCCTGGACCGCCACCGCGACGCGGCGGAGGCCTCGGCCGCCGCCGCGAACGCCGCCCGCACCCCCCGGATCGCCCCGGCGACCGCGTACGCGCTCGGGGTGCTCCACGCGGACCAGCGGCTGGAGGTGGAGGCGGCCCGCTTCGCGTTCCAGCAGCTGTGGCAGCAGGCGACGGCCACGGCGGCACGCTGAGCGGGTTTCCGCGCGGGGCCGGTGAGCACCCGTAGAACGTCGCGGGGGCCGCGCACCCGCGCTCGGCCCGCCCCGGTACGGGTGGTCGGCGGTCCTCGGGGCATACGGGGTCACGGGCGGTGAACCGGGTACGTCGGGCCGTCGGCCGCGGTCCGGCGGCGCCCGGCGACGACGCTGCTGACGCGGTCGGTGCCGGTGATCGCCGATGGCGGGGCCGCCAGGGGCGCGGCGTTGCCGCCACCGCCGACGGTGACGACAATGACCACCGTGACCACGCACGGTGAGGACGAGGGACGGCGACCATGACGGCAGCGGACCACCGGCGGAGCGGCGAGACGATCCTCGCGGCGGGCTGCCTGCTCTGGCGGAGCGTCACCTCCGGCGCGGGACCCCGTACGGCGGGCAGGGGCCCGGGAGCCGCCTCACGCCCCGATGACGGCACGGCCGGCGGCGAGGGCGGTGGCGCGCTCAACGCAGTGGTCGACGGCGCGCCGGGCGGCGCCGTCGAACTCTGCCTCGTCCACCGCCCCGCGTACGACGACTGGTCGCACCCCAAGGGAAAGCTGAAGCACGGGGAGTCCGCGCTGGCCGCGGCGCTGCGCGAGGTCCTTGAGGAGACCGGCCACTACTGCGTGCCCGGCGCGCGCATCGGCACGGTCGACTACGAGGTGGACGGGCGGCCCAAGACGGTCGAGTACTGGGCGGCGGAGGAGAGCGGCGGCAGCTTCACCCCGGGCGACGAGGTCGACCGCATCCTGTGGCTGTCCCCCGCGGCCGCCAGGGAACGCCTCACGCAGCCCCGCGACCGGCTCCTCGTCGACGGCCTCGTCGCCGCACTGCGCGCCACCCGCTCGGGCGACCGCTGACCACCACCGCGGCGACGGCCGGTCCGGGGACCCGTTGACCGACGCCCCACCCACCACCACTCACGTGTCCCATGGCGGCCGACCCCCGGCACCGGGCCGTCCGTTGACCCGCTGACCGAGACCCGCCGACCACCGGTCCAGGACCTCGGGCGCCAGGCGCCCGCCGCTCGCCGCATCCCTCACCCCGTACGCCCCGTCACCCCGCACGCCCCAACCGCCCCACGGCTCCGTAGCGTCCCGCCGCCACTCCGGCACTCCGGCACTCCGGCACTCCGGTGAACGCCCCGCGCGACGCGCGTGAACGCCCGCCCAGACGCGGGTGAATGACCCCGGGAACGTGCCACCCACGGCACTCACGGCCGCCACACGGAAGAGATCCGCCCGAATCAGTGCGAAATAGCGCCTGAATCGACACCTGGACAACACCTGAATCGACACCTGCGGGCGCTAGTCGCCGGAGCCGAACCAGGCCGTCCCTCATGGTTCACTCTCCGTTCACTTCTCTCGGTCGACCGCTTCATCTCATCTGCCTAATTTCGGGCTTACACGGTGACGGGCTCACGCCTCACCGGCTCACCCGACGCACGCCGCCATCGCATACCTCAGACGTACGGCGGCTCCTGGAAGGAAACACCCGAAGTGAAGCTTCTGCGCAAGAACGGGCTGCGTGCCACCGCGCTCGGCGCCCTCGCCGTGTCCAGCGCCCTGGTTCTCACGGCGTGCGGCTCGGACGACAACAGCACCAGCAGCGCGAGCGCGAGCACCAGCTCCAGCAGTGGTACGAGCGCGGCCCCCGCCGCCGGTTCCATCGACTGCGGCAAGGGCTCGGGCAGCCTGCTCGCCTCCGGTTCGACCGCGCAGCAGAACGCCATGGACGAGTGGGTCAAGGACTTCATGGCGTCCTGCAAGAACATCCAGATCAACTACAAGGGCATCGGCTCCGGCGCCGGCGTTCAGCAGTTCGTCCAGGGGCAGACCGCCTTCGCCGGTTCGGACTCGCCGCTCAAGCCGGAGGAGATCACGTCCTCCAAGAAGGTCTGCACCGGCGGTCAGGGAATCGACCTGCCCATGGTCGGCGGCCCCATCTCCGTCGTCTACAACGTCCCCGGTGTCGACAACCTGACGCTGGACGCCCCCACCCTGGCGAAGATCTTCAACTCGAAGATCACCAAGTGGAACGACCCGGCCATCGCGAAGCTCAACCCGAGCGCCAAGCTGCCCGCCACGGCGATCCAGCCCTTCCACCGCTCGGACGAGTCCGGCACGACGGACAACTTCACCAAGTACCTGATCGCCGCCGCGAAGACCGACTGGCCCTACTCCGGTGGCAAGGCCTGGCAGGCCAAGGGCGGCCAGTCCGCTTCGGGCTCCGCCAACGTCGCCTCGCAGGTCAAGCAGACCGCCGGCGCGATCGGTTACGCCGAGCTGTCGTTCGCGACCTCCAGCCAGCTCCCGACGGTCCAGCTGAACACCGGCGCCTCCGCCCCGGTCACGGTCAGCTCGGAATCCGCGTCGAAGGCCATCGCGGACGCGAAGGTCGTCGGCACGGGTGGCGACCTCGCCCTCCAGCTCAACTACACCACCAAGGCCGACGGCGCCTGGCCGATCACCCTGGTGACGAGCGAGATCGTCTGCGACAAGGGCAACAAGGCCGCGACGCTCGACGCCACGAAGTCCTTCCTGAACTACATGGCGAGCGCCGACGCCCAGCAGAAGCTCACCGCCGAGGGTTACGCGCCGCTCCCCGACGCGATCGCCTCCCAGGTCCGTACCGCGATCGGTTCGCTGTCCTGACCCCGACCCCCACCCGGGTCACCTTCCCCATCCACTGATCCATCCGTGTACGGCAGGTCCCGCGTGGCCCCGAGCCCGCGGGACCTGCGTACATCCGGTGCACCGCCGCCGGGGGAGCCCTCCTCCCCCACCCAGACCGGAGACAAGAACATGGACATCACACAGACGGCCGAAGCGCCGCCACCGAGCCCACCCCGGCCACCGGCCGAGGCCGACGGCGCGCAGCAGCGCCCCGTCCTCCGCATCGGCGACCGGCTCTTCCTCGGCTTCTCCGGGGGATCCGGAATCCTGCTGCTGGTCGTCATGGCCGCCATCGCCGGCTTCCTGACCTACCGCGCTGTGAACGCGATCTCCCAGGACCACGGCAACTTCCTCACCACGTTCGAGTGGAACGCCGACAGCATCCCGCCGGTGTTCGGCATCGCGGTCCTCGCCTTCGGCACGATCGTCAGCGCCGTCATCGCCATGGGCATCGCCGTGCCGATCTCCATCGGCATCGCGCTGTTCATCACGCACTACGCGCACCGCAGGGTCGCCTCGCCGCTCTCGTACGTCGTCGACCTGCTCGCGGCCGTGCCCAGCATCGTCTACGGCCTGTGGGGCGCACTGTTCCTGGTGCCGCACATGAACGGCCTCGACCTCTGGCTGGACAAGTACTTCGGCTGGACCTACATCTTCAACCAGTCGACGCCAGGATCGGCCGCGCGCTCGCTGTTCACGGTGTCGATCCTGCTCGCGATCATGATCGTGCCGATCGTCACCAACGTCAGCCGCGAGGTCTTCCGGCAGGTCCCGCGCATGCACGAGGAAGCGGCCCTCGCCCTCGGCGCGACCCGCTGGGAGGTCATCCGCCTCTCGGTGCTGCCCTTCGCGCGCTCCGGCATCATCAGCGCCTCGATGCTCGGCCTCGGCCGCGCCCTCGGCGAGACGATGGCCGTCGCGACGGTCCTCTCGTCCTCCTCGGTGCTGTCGCTGCACCTGCTCGACCCGCAGGGCGGCACGTTCGCGCAGAACATCGCCGCGCACTTCGGCGAGGCCACGGACTTCGGCCGTGACGCGCTGATCGCGGGCGGCCTCGTGCTCTTCGTCATCACGCTGATCGTCAACGGCGCCGCCCGACTGATCATCGCCCGCCGCAAGGAGTACTCGGGGGCCAGCGCATGAGCCACACCGCAAGCGACCTCGACATCCGCCACCGCGGCTCCGCCATCGCGCGCAACCGGCTGCCCCGGTGGACGCCCCTCGCGATCGCGGCCGGTGCCGTCGTCCTGGGCATCGCCATCGGCGCGGGCGCCGGCCTCTCCAGCCACATCCAGTGGGGCCTGATCGCCCTGATCCTCTTCGTCGCCGGGAACTACGTCGTCACCCGCGCCGCGGACGGTCCCCGCCAGGCGAAGGACCGGGTCGCGACCAGCCTCGTCTACGCCTGCTTCATCCTCGCGATCATCCCGCTGTACTCGCTGATCGAGACGACCGTCGCGAAGGGCGCGAAGGTCCTCAACGGCACCTTCCTCAGCCACTCGATGAGCGGCGTGCTCGGCACCCAGCCCGGCGGCGGCGTCTACCACGCGATCATCGGCACGCTCGAACAGGTCGGCATCGCCACCATCATCGCGGTGCCGGTCGGCGTGTTCACCGCGATCTACCTGGTCGAGTACGGCAAGGGCGCGCTGGCCAAGGTCATCACGTTCTTCGTCGACGTGATGACGGGCATCCCGTCGATCGTCGCCGGCCTGTTCGTCCTGTCCTTCTGGATCCTGATCCTGGGCTTCGGCTTCTCCGGCTTCGCCGGATCGCTCGCCCTGACGATCCTGATGATGCCGATCATCGTCCGCTCCACCGAGGAGATGCTCAAGCTCGTACCGAACGAGCTCCGCGAAGCGTCCTACGCCCTCGGTGTCCCCAAGTGGCGCACGATCGTCAGCATCGTCCTCCCGACGTCCATCGGCGGCATCATCACCGGTGTCGTGCTGGCCATCGCCCGTATCGCGGGCGAGACCGCGCCGGTCCTGCTGCTGGTCTTCGGCAGCCAGGTGATCAACAACGATCCGTTCAACGGCCCGCAGTCGTCGCTGCCCTTCTACATCTACGAGCAGTACAACCTGGGCAACAGCGCGAGTTACGACCGCGCCTGGGGAGCGGCCCTCGTGCTGATCATCCTCGTGATGATCCTGAACCTGATCGCCCGCGGCATCGCCCGCTGGAAGGCCCCGAAGACGTCCGGTCGCTGACGCGGCCACCCGAAACCCGGATTGAGAGCAGTACCCATGGCCAAGCGCATCGACGTCAGCGGACTGAGCGCCTTCTACGGCGGCTTCCGCGCCATCGACGACATCTCCATGACCGTAGAACCCCGCACGGTGACGGCCTTCATCGGCCCGTCCGGCTGCGGCAAGTCGACCTTCCTGCGCACCCTGAACCGGATGCACGAGGTCACCCCCGGCGGCCGCGTCGAGGGCAAGGTCCTCCTGGACGACGAGAACCTGTACGGCTCCGGCGTCGACCCGGTCTCCGTACGCCGCACGGTCGGCATGGTCTTCCAGCGGCCGAACCCCTTCCCGACGATGTCGATCTACGACAACGTCGCGGCGGGCCTCCGGCTCAACGGCAGGCGCCGCAAGTCCGAACTCGACGCGGTCGTCGAGAAGTCCCTCACCGGGGCGAACCTCTGGAACGAGGTCAAGGACCGCCTGGCCAAGCCGGGCGCCGGCCTCTCCGGCGGCCAGCAGCAGCGCCTGTGCATAGCCCGCGCGATCGCCGTCGAACCGGACGTCCTGCTGATGGACGAGCCCTGCTCGGCGCTCGACCCGATCTCCACGCTCGCCATCGAGGACCTCATCGGGGACCTCAAGGAGCGCTTCACGATCGTGATCGTCACGCACAACATGCAGCAGGCGGCCCGCGTCTCGGACCGCACGGCCTTCTTCAACCTCGCGGCGGTCGGCCAGCCCGGCAAGCTCATCGAGATCGACGAGACCGAGCGCATCTTCTCCAACCCGTCGGTCCAAGCCACGGAGGACTACATCTCCGGTCGCTTCGGCTAGACCGGACCGAGCCGTCCTGCGGTGCTGCATGGCGGTGCCACCGCACGGCGAAGGGCCCGTCCTCCTCACGGAGGGCGGGCCCACTTTCGCGTTCCGGGCGGATACGGGGGCGGCCTGGTGGCGGAGCACGGTGCGCGATCTCGGCCGGGGGGCGGGGCACGGTCGGGCCGGCATCCGGTCCGCCGTACGCCCCGGAACCGGGGCCGCCGTAGGAGTGGCAACGGGACGGTGACCGGGATGCCCCACGAGAGAGGCCGACCGGTGCTTCATCGAGATGTGGCCGGGGAGCGTCGAGGCGTCCCGGCGTCGGAGGGGCCGGGCGCCCGGCACGTCGGCCCGCCGGCCCGTCGAGGCGGATGCCTCCGCTGGAAAGCGCGAACGGGCCCCGTACGCGCCGAGCGCGAGGGGCCCTGTCGACGCCGGCAACCCGGCGAGTGAGAACGGCGGGGCGCGGAACGCCCCTGCCGTGTCAGCCGAAGATCGCCGCGATGATCCAGTATACCAGCGCCGCGACGATGCCCGCCGCCGGCATCGTGATGAACCAGCCGATCACGATGTTCCGGCCGACCCCCCACCGCACGGCGTTGACCCGCTTCGTCGCCCCGACACCCATGATCGCCGAGGTGATCACGTGCGTCGTCGACACCGGCGCCTGGAAGATGTACGACGTCACGTAGAGGATCGACGCACCCGTGGTCTCCGCCGCGAACCCCTGCGGCGGATCGAGTTCGATGATCTTCCGCCCCAGCGTCCGCATGATCCGCCAGCCACCCGCGTACGTCCCGAGTGACAGCATCAGCGCACAGACGATCTTGACCCACACGGGGATGTTGTTCGTCGAGTCCGCGTCGCCCGCGATCACCAGCGCCAGCACCACGACGCCCATCGTCTTCTGCGCATCCTGCAGGCCGTGCCCGAGGGCCATTCCGGCCGCCGACACGGTCTGCGCGATCCGGAAGCCGCGCTTCACCTTGTGCGGGTTGGACCGGCGGAACAACCACAGGATCGCCAGCATCACCAGATAGCCGACGATCAGGCCCACGATGGGCGAGAGGAACATCGGGATGACGACCTTCTCGATCACCCCGGACCAGATGACCTCGCTGCCACCCGCCAGCGCCGCCCCCACCAGGCCGCCGAACAGCGCGTGCGACGAGGAGGACGGCAGCCCGAGCCGCCAGGTCACCACGTTCCAGGCGACCGCGCCCGCGAGTGCGGCGAACAGGATGCCCATGCCCTTGTCGCCGTGCGGTGTCCCGATCAGGCCCTTGCTGACGGTCTCCGCGACGCCCTGGCCGAGGAACGCGCCGGCGAGGTTCATCACCGCCGCCATCGCGAGGGCCGCGCGGGGGGTGAGCGCGCGCGTCGAGACGGACGTGGCGATCGCGTTGGCGGAGTCGTGGAAGCCGTTGGTGTAGGTGAAGCCGAGCGCGACGCCGATGGTCACGATCAGGACGAAGGTGTCCACGAAGCTCAGGACTCCTTGACCGCGATGGTCTCCACCGTGTTCGCGACGTGCTCGAACGCGTCGGCGGCCTCTTCAAGCGCATCGACGATCTGCTTGAGCTTGAGCACCTCCATCGCGTCGTACTTGCCGTTGAAGAGGTGGGCGAGCAGCTTGCGGTGGATCTGGTCGGCCTGGTTCTCCAGCCGGTTGATCTCGATCCAGTACTCCGTGAGGTTGCTCATCGTCCGCAGGTGCGGCATGGCCTCGGCCGTCAGGTCGGCGGCCCGGCTGAGGACCTCGATCTGCTGCTCGACGCCCCGTGGCAATTCCTCGATGTTGTAGAGGACGACCAGGTCGACGGCCTCTTCCATGAAGTCCATGATGTCGTCGAGGTGCGACGCCAGGGTGTAGATGTCCTCGCGGTCGAAAGGCGTGATGAAAGAGGAGTTCAGCTGGTGGAAGATCGCGTGGGTCGCGTCGTCACCCGCGTGCTCCGCGGCCCTCATCCGTTCGGCGATCTCGGCTTTCGCGGAGGAATCCGCACCGAGGAGTTCCATCAGGAGCTTGGAGCCCGTGACGATGTTGTCCGCTGACGCGGCGAACATGTCGTAGAAGCTCGTCTCCCTGGGGGTCAGACGAAAACGCACCTGGAGTCCTCGGGTTACATGGAATTCGGTCAGGCCGATGCTAGATGAGCGGGGTCCCAGTGTCGCTCATCCGGCTTCACCACCCTGACATACCCCTGGCCCAAGCTCCGCGTAGAGGTATCATATACCCGCAGGGGGTATAACCTCCCCAAACAGACACAAGCGGGCCACCGAAGGACCGCGCGGGGCCCACCCACGGAGGACGCCATGACGACCACAGACGCGGCCGGCGTGCGGGGCGACAAGCCCTCCGCGGCCCCGGCCCAGGCCCCGGGGACCGGCCCCCAGGTGTACGGGTACCACAACCGCAAGGACGAGCACCTCAAACGGCTGCGCAGGATCGAAGGCCAGATCAGGGGCCTGCAGCGGCTGGTCGACGAGGACGTCTACTGCATCGACATACTCACGCAGGTCTCCGCCTCCACCAAGGCACTCCAGTCCTTCGCCCTCCAGCTGCTGGAGGAGCACCTGCGGCACTGCGTCGCCGACGCGGCCGTCAAGGGCGGCGCGGAGATCGACGAAAAGGTCCAGGAAGCCACCCAGGCCATCGCCCGCATGCTGCGCACCTGAGGCAGCGCCCGCAGGGCGCGCACGGTGACAGGGCCGGAGTCAGGACGTGAGATATCCGACCCCGGCGAAGGACCACGTCCGTACGAGCCACCGGCGCGCCGCGCCGCGGGTCGTCGGCCCGGACCGGGCGGTCCGCGGCGGGCCGGTCACTCCCAGTGCCGCTCCGGCCGCCGGATCCGGGCGGCGCTCTCCGCCGCCAGCCTCAGCACCTCATCGATGCGGTCGGGGCTGAGCCGGTCCCCGTCCGTGGCGGCCGCCGCGATCATCAACTCCCCGCAGAGCTCGATCTCGACGAGGGCCACGTGGTCCTGAACGATCGGCGTACGCAACGGAGCCACGTGCATCACCTCTCTCGATCGGGGTCGGCTCCCTAGCGTAGGGAGGGTGATACGGGCCGCGCATGGCACTTCCGGACCATTTAGCGCCCTATCTTCGCGACCCGGCAGGAGCCTTCGGCCATCCCGGCCGCCCCGAGCGCACCACGAACCTCAGGACCACCAGGCCCGCAACCGGCCGCACGGCCCCGCGCCCGCGAACCATCGACCGCCTCCGCCCGGGTCACGCCTGCCTCCCCCGACCCACCCGCTCAAGCCGCCCGCCCCGCCTCCCTGGCCCGCTCCCTCCCCCGCGCCCGCACCCGTCAGTCCTTGATCCGGCCCGCGTAGATGTCGTCCGCCGGGGGCAGCTTCACCGACACCGGCGTACCGAAGTCGTAGAGCAGCGTGGTCGAGGACACCGTGACGGAGCTGCCCTGGTTCAGGTAGCTGAAGCGCTGCCTGACCTTCCGCAGCCGCCCCGCGTCGTCCACGTACGCGTCGAAGGGGACCGTCTTCGCGGCGAACCCCTTCCCCTTCGCGGCCGCCGTCAGCGCGGCGCGCGCGTACGACGGCGCCTGTCTGCCCGCCGCGCGCAGATCGGTGACGCCCCGGTAGTGCCGCACCGTCGCACCCGCCAGGGTCTCCGTGCCCACGTACGTCACCCGCGCCGCCGTGTGCAGCAGTTCGGCGGCCGTCAGCGGGTCCGTCGCACCGCCGGTGACGAGGTTCCCGTCCTCCAGCGTCGCGGACTCCACCCGCACCCATTTGTCGGCCGGCACGCCCGCGCCCCGGTTCTTCATGTACAGCCGGGAGGGCGAGAGCAGTTCGGTGATCGGCCGGTGCTCCGGCGAGCCCGCCGGGTCCTTCGGCAGCGTGACCGTGAGGCTGCCCATCCGCCCCCGGAAGTCGTACCCTCCCTCGCCCCGGATCGTGACGCGCGTGCCGCCCGCGGCCATCTCCATCGACGTGACGGCCCGGGCACTGCCGGCCGAGACCAGCGCCCCGGCCGCGCCCCGCACGGCCGCGGTGCCGTCGCCGGCCGACCCGTCGTCGGCCGCGGCGCCGCCGGTGACCGCGCAGCCGCAGACCGTCGCGACCACCCCGGCGGCACCCGCCAGGGCGACGGCGGTGAACACCCCGCTCCGCCCGCGCTCCTGGTGCCGTCCCTGCCCGCGATCCCGCTGCCCCTGCCGCTCCACCATCGCCTGCCAACCCCCAGCGCCCGACCGCCGTGTACCCGATGCCCCCTGACCCTGCGGATAACGACGCCGCGCACCCACCGGTCACGCCGGCGGCGGTATGTCATGGTCCGCGCCCGCGCCGCCCCCTCCCACCGCCTTGGCGCCCGCGAGTACGGTGTACGGCGTGCGCGACCAACAACCGGACCCCACCGGCCTCTCCACGTCCGCCACCGCCCCGCCCCACCGGACGTCGACCGTCGAGCGCGGCGCCTTCTGCACCGCCCAGTGCTCCTGTGGATGGCGCGGTCCCGCGCGCAGATCCCGCGACCTGGCCCGCAGCGACGCCCGTACGCACGAGACAGGGCCCTGACACCGGCCGTTCCCCCGCCCGCCGTGCCGCAGCATCCGGGCTCCGCCGCCCGCCCGGGACCGCTCGGCCCTCCCTCCACCGCCCGCCCCCCGGACCGCTCGGCCCTCCCCTGTCCCGGCACCGCCTCCAGGAACCGGAAGCCACCCTCGTACCGTCGGGTACTGGCGAAGGACAGTCCCCCACGGGACGTTCCCCACATTCAGGTCCTTCGCGGGAGGGATCACCACATGAGCAGTCCCAGAGTTCGCGCGGTCGTACCCGCGCCCGTGCCCGACGCCCGCACCGCCGTCCCAGGCGGCGGCACCGGCGGCACGGGCGACGCCGGCCGCTCCGCACGGTCCGCCGAGCGCTCCGGCGCCGGCAGCCGGCGCCTCGCCGGTCTCCGCGTGGAGCGCAGGAGCGTGCTCACCGTCGCGGCGGCACTCGCGGCGACCGCAGCCACCGGGGCACTCGCGGGCTGCGACAGCGGCACCCCCACCGGGCGCGGCCCCAGCCGCGGTCCGTCGCCCACCGGCGGCGGGACGAGCACCCGGCCACCGTCCGCCACCCCCTCCCCCGGCGCACCGACCTGGAGCGCGCTCGGCAAGGGACTCGACGGCGACCTCGTACGGCCGGACGACGCCGACTACCCGACCGCCCGTCAGCTCTACAACACGCGGTTCGACGGCCTGAAGCCCGCCGCCGTCGCCTACGTCTCGGGCGAGGACGACATCAAGGAGTGCCTGGCGTTCGCCCGGACGCACCGCACCCCGGTCTCCATACGCAGCGGCGGCCACTCGTACGCGGGCTGGTCCAGCGGCAACGGCAGGCTCGTCATCGACATATCCCGCCTCGCCTCCCTCGACGACGCCGTCAGCGACGGCGTCATCGGCGCCGGCGCGCGGATCGCCGACATCTACCGGACCCTCACCGACAAGGGCCGTACGATCCCCGCCGGTTCCTGCCCGACCGTGGCCGTCTCCGGCCTCACCCTCGGCGGCGGGCACGGCGTCACCTCCCGCGCGTACGGGCTCGCCTGCGACAGCCTCGAAGCCGCGACCCTCGTCATGGCCGACGGCACCACCGTCACCGCTGACGCCGGCCACCACAGCGACCTCTTCTGGGCACTGCGCGGCGCCGGCAACGGCAACTTCGGCGTCGTCACCTCGCTGCGCTTTCGCACCCACCCCGCGCCCGAGGGTGTCGCCGCCTTCATGAGCTGGCCCTGGGCCAAGGCCGACGCGCTGCTCGCGTCCTGGCAGGAGTGGGGACCCGACCAGCCGGACGAGATCTGGTCGTCGCTGCACTTCGACGCCGGACCCGGCGGGGTCGAGCCGACGGCGTCGGTCTCCGTGTTCTCCCTCGGCACCGAGGGCGACCTGCACACCGCCGTCGACCGCCTCGCCGACCAGACCGGCGGCCCCGGGCCCGCGAGCTCCGTCTCGCTGAAAAGCCGCAGTTTCGAGGACGCCATGGCGGTGTACGGGGGCTACTCCGGCCTGACGGCCCAGCAGACACGGCTGGCGGGCAGCACCCCCGGCCGCTCGGCGCAGGGCGCGCTGCGGCGCGACACGTACGCCGCGGCCTCCGACTTCTACGACCGCTCCATGACCCCGGCGGGACGCCAGGCGCTCCTCGGGACGGCCGAGGCGTTCACCCGCCTGCCCGTCGCGCAGGGCGGCGGCGGTTCCATCGCACTGACGGCGCTCGGCGGGGCCGTGAACCGGGTCGACCCGACGGCGACGGCGTTCGTGCACCGTCGCTCCCGGATGCTGGCGCAGTACGTGGCGTCGTGGCAGCCCAGCGGCACGGGCAGCGCCCACCGTTCGTGGCTGGCCTCGACGCACTCGGCGATGCGGCGGTACGCGTCGGGCGCGGCGTACCAGAACTACACCGATCCGACCCTGAGCGACTGGCGGAGCGCCTACTACGGGCAGGGGGCCGACCGGCTCACGGCCCTGAAGAAGCAGTACGACCCGGACCGCCTCTTCGACTTCCCGCAGGCGCTGTAGGCACGCGGGGCGCCGGGCCGGGGAGGGCGGGACAGGTCCCGGCCGGGCCCGGCGCTCCCGAGGGCCCGGCCGGCCGCCGACCCTCGCCCCCGGCTCCCCTCGCTTCCCCCACGTCCGGTCCCGCCCGACTCCCCCGCCTCCCCCGTCTCCACGCATCCCCTCGCACCCCCCGCGTATCCCTTCCCCCGTACGGTCCACCGGCGTTGCCGGAGGGGGCGGGTGCGGATGGCCTTGACCCATGGCCGATGCCCCGCCCCCTCCCGCACGCCGCATTCCGGCGCTCGTCGCGGCCGCCGCCGTCCTGCTCGTCCTGCTGGCCGCCGGCACCGCCACGGCCGTCGACCGCCCGACGCAGCCCAAGAAGCTGACCCTGATCAGCACGGCGAACGGCGCGGCCCTCGCCGACGCGCACGGCAACCCGCTCTACCTGCGAGAAGGCGACAAGCCCAACAAGCCGGGCGCCACCGGCCGGTGCGCGGCGCTGTTCCCCCCGGCCGTGGGATCACCGAAGAGGGGCCACGGCGTGACGGGGAACGTCACCCACACCCCGCACCACGCCCGGGGAAGTGACCTGCCGCAGGTCGTCTACGTCCGCCACCCGCTGTACTACTACGCGAAGGACCACCCGAAACGGCCGCGCGGCCAGAACATGGAGGGATGCGGCTTCCGCCTGGTCGCCCCCGACGGGAGCCCGCTGCCGACCGGCGAGATCGGAACGGCGACGTCACGCCCCGAGCCCCCGGCATCCCGCCCCGCCCGGCCGCACCACACCGCCGCGCCCCGGCCGCCCGCGAAACCGCACCGCACCGCGACGCCCCGCCCGCCCGCGCCTTCGGCACGAGGCACGGCTCCCCGCACGCACGCCGCCGGGGCAGCGACCTCAACTCCCGCCAGCCGTACGGGTAAGCACCCGCACACCCCCGTCACCACCGCCCCGGGCAAGGGCAAGGGCAAGGGCGAAGGCGAAGGTACGAACACCCGCAGCGCGCCCCCCGCACCCCCCTCACCGGCCCGGACCCGGCCACCGGTCGACCGTCCGTCCGCTCCGGCGACGAGCAGGGCCACCGGCGCGACCACAGGCCGGGCCACGCCGCCCGCGACCCCGGGGCCCACCGTGCCCGGCCGCGCCACGACGGCCGCGGTGGGCGCCCTCCAGGCGACCCCGTCCGGCGCGGCGAGCGGCGGCGCCGCGCACCCGGCGACGGCGACAGCCGCGGACCGCGCTCGGACGGCGGGCGCGGTGGGGATCTCCCTCGCCGTCGGCGCCTGCGCGGCCGCGTCGGCGGGCGCCCTCGTCGTGACCCGCAGGCTCCGCCGGAACGCGACGGGCGGTGAACACTGACGACCACCGAAGGAGCCGGAAACGAGGAAAGCGGCGCGGGCACCCGCGACCCGGACAGCCGCGCGGCCGGCCCCCGGAACGCCCGCCACGGCGGCGGGCGCAGCAGCGGCCGAAGTGCCTGGGCGACCGAAACCAGGAACGGGACCGGAACCGGAACCGGGCCCGTGACGAGGACTCGGACCGGGACCGGGACCAGAACCGGAGCCGGAACCGGAGCCGAAACGGAAACCGGAACCGGAGCCGGAACCGGGACCAGGACCGGAGCGGGCAGGCTCGTGCAGGTGCTGCTGGCCCTGGCGGGCGTCAGCGCGGTCGCCGCCGTCGCCTTCCACTTCTTCCCGGCGCTGACGGGATCGCCCGCGTCCTCCTCCGCGCTGCCCCCGCAGTCGACCGCGGCCCCGCACCCGATCCCGGTCACCGACGCGCACAGCGCTCCCGTACGCCTGCACGTCCCGGCGCTCGCGCTCACCGCGGACGTGCTCCCGCTGGCCCTCGATGCCGCGGGGGGCCTGGAGGTGCCGGGGTTCGCGGACGCGGCGAAGGCCGGCTGGTACGCGCTGGGCCCACGGCCGGGGCAGCCGGGGCCCGCGGTGTTCGTGGGACACCGGGACGCCCCCGACAACACGTACCTGCACGGCAGCCGCGTCGGGGGGACGCATCTGAAGAACGGCGCGTTCGCGAGGATCGGCCGGCTGCGCGCCGGGGACAGGATCGAGGTGGAGCGCGGCGACGGGACGCGGGTGGTGTTCCGCGTCACCCGGATCGACACGTATCCCACGCACCGTTTCCCGACGACACGCGTGTACGGGCCGACGTCCGACGCCGAATTGAGGCTCATCACCTGCGGCGGCGTGATCGCGCCCGACGGTCACTGGGACGCGAACGTCGTCGTCAGCGCGAAGGCCGTGCCCGTCGCGGACCGCTGACATTCGCTACTGCTCCCCGCCCGGGGCACCCGCACGGCGCCACGGCCGCCACAGACCCCACGCCCGCCGGAGCCACCGAGTCACCGAGTCACCGAGTCACCGAGTCACCGAGTCACCGAGTCACCGAGTCACCGAGTCACCGAGTCACCGAGTCACCGAGAGATGGTCTCCCGCCCCGGAACGAGGTGCTCTCAGGCAGCGAGGTTGGTGTCGTCGGGCCGCGGGTCGCTGACGCCCAGGCCGCGCGTGTCGGCCGGATACGGTCTCGGGCCCGGCCCGTCACCCTCTTCACCGTCCGCGGCGCCGCCGTCCTCGCCGAGGCCCGCCCGGCGCGAACGGACGAACCGCCCGGCCCGGCCGGAGGCCGCGACCGCGGACACCAGCGGGGTCAGCAGCGCCATGGCGATCGGAGTGAGGAGCAGCGCGACCGCCGTGCCGAGGGCGAAGCCACCGATGACGTCCGTCGGGTAGTGGACGCCGAGATAGACGCGGGTGAACCCCTCCAGTACGGCGAGGCCGATCGCGACGAGGCCGTACTTGCGGTGCACGACGAACAGCCCGACGCCCACGGCCATCGCCAGGGTGGCATGACCGCTGACGAACGAGTAACCGTGCTGGCCCGCCAGGAGGACATCGACGCCCTTGTGGTCGACGAACGGTCTCGGCCGTCCCACGAAACCGCGTACGGGCAGGCTGACGAGCAACGCGACGCCGGCGGCGATCGTCGCCCAGAGCAGGCCGGCGACGGCGCTGACGGAGTCACGGACCGAGCCGCGTCGGCGCACCGCGAGCCAGCAGGCCAGCACGACGACGACCAGCGCGAGGGGGATGCCGTAGTCGCCGACGGACTCCACCACGCGGTCGAACCACGACGGAGCGCCCTTCGCCAGCCCGTTGATGTCGTAGAGCAGGCTGATGTCAGGGTTCGAACCGTCGAGTGCGAGTACAGCCATCTTTCACGGCCCCTTGCCTCTTGCCAGACCCTTGCCTGTCGGTGATGTGTCCCGTGTCCCACCGTCCGGCGCATGACATGGACCACATGACATGTGCGCAGTCACGACGAGCAGTCAGTCCAGGAAACGGCCCGCACGGGTCGGACGTTCCGCACTCCACCGAACGATCACCATGACGTTATCGAAGAGTGACCCATTACCCCAGCTCAGGGCCTCAACTTGACGCACAGTGAGGACCGCCGCCGACCCGCCCCTCACGCGGACGCGGGGAGATCGGTCGGCAGCGAGGCGGCCCCCGCCTGCGTGACCCGGGTCGCGCCGAAGTAGTCCGGAGAGTCGATCTTGTCGAACCGGATCTTCGCCCCCGTGTGCGGCGCGTCGATCATGTACCCGCCGCCGACATAGATCCCGACGTGGTGAATGGCCCGGGAGTCGTTCAGGTCGTTGGAGAAGAAGACCAGGTCACCAGGGAGCAGCTCGTTCCGCGACGGATGCGGACCCGCGTTGTACTGATCGTTCGCGACACGCGGCAGCTCCACCCCCACACTGCGGTACGCGGCCTGCGTCAGTCCGGAGCAGTCGAACCGACCACCCTGCTCGGCCGTACCGTTTCCGCCCCACAGATACGGCAGACCCAGCTTGCCCTGCGCGAAATTGATCGCCCCCGCCGCCTGCGCGGTCGGCGCGACCCGCCCGACCGGCTTCGCGAAGCTCTTGGCGAGCGTCGTGATGCGCTCGACGTAGTTCTGCGTCTCCTTGTACGGAGGCACACCGTTGTTCTTGATGACGGCATACGTACCGGCGTTGTACGCCGCCAGCATGTTGGCCGTCACGTCGCCCGGCACATGGCTGACGTTCTTCGCCAGCTCGCAGTCGTACGCGGCGGCCGACGCGATCGCGTCCGCCGGGTCGAAGATGTCCCGGTCGCCGTCGCCGTCACCGTCGACCCCGTGCGCGGCCCACGTCGACATCAGGAACTGCGCCATGCCGAAAGCGTTCGCAGGGCTCCTGGCCGTCGGATTCCAGCCACTTTCCTGATAGAGCTGCGCCGCCAGGAGAGGCTCGCTGATGGCGGAACAGGAATTGCCGAAGCGCTCCACGAGAGGCGCGTACGCGGCCGGCACCGCTCCCGCCGCCAGCCCGACGGCAGCACTCGCGCCCCCCGAGATCGAGGACGAGGCCACGAAGGTCCCCACCACGAGCAACCCGACGAACCCGGCCCCGCACCCCCCGACCGCGCCGCCGACCAACCAAGCCTTACGCACAGTCAGACACCCCTCTCCAGCGGCCCGGAGTCAGTGTAGGCGGGCTGAGCCGTGATCAGAGGGGGGAGGCGGAGGACGACGGAAGAGCGCTGGTGGATGACCAGAACTCGTCGTACGTGTCGGGCCTCGGGATTGGCCACTCGGGGCGCGGCGCGTTGGCGGGAGTGGCCGGTGCAGCCACATCGGACTGTCTTACGCAGGGCGTGGCAGCCTCAAGGAAGGCCTGGCCCTTGTAACCAATAGAGAGACCGAGTTCGAAACCATCGGGAGAATACGCATAGATCGCGGGAAACGTCTTACTCCTGTTCACCGCCGTAATCTTGTACCCGGCAGAGCGCCAGTACCGATCGACCACACCCAAGAAAGCCCCGCGCCTCTGTTCAGAGATTTGCGTCATCACCACGCGTCGCCGCGACACATCACAGGTACCCGAAGTCGTAACACCGTGGGCCCAAGCCACTTCAGGCTTGATCGCTCGTAGCGTCCCGTCGAGCATGGAGTCCGCATGTTCGGCAGCACCTTGCATATCCATTTTGGATTCACTCCCAAGCGCTCCGTTGTGCACATTCCCGCCGCAGCCACTGAGTGCTGCCACAACCACGGCCACGGCAGGCAGCAGCCGTCCGCATCGCCTCACCGGGGTTCCGCGATCTTGAGTTGATCGGGTTTCCCCGCCACGATCAACGCGATGCTGTCGCCCGACGAGACGCCGTTTCCACGATCGAAGTAGGCCGAGTGAGCCGGAACCACACCGTTGGAAAACGCTGGTGGCCCGTCAGGGACAACGAATCTGCGCGCTCCGAACGCCCTGCTCGCCGGATCCCGTCCGAACCAGAGTTCATCGTCCCGCCGGTCCGCCAGAGCACCGGCGATCCTCGCGCCCTTCTCGCCGCCGACCAGGAAGCCTGCCGAGCCGGCCTCCACCTCTCGCGGCGACGGCAGTTTCGTCACGAAGTCGTTCTTCGCGGCTCCCACAAACACGTGGTCCTTTCCCACTCCAAGGTCCTCCGCCCGGTCGACGCCCACTCCCGGGCTACCCACCAGCACGATGTCGTCCGCGCCAGGGATGCCCCCGGGATGCTGTGCGGCAGCACCGACCGTGCGAGATCCGTACGAATGGCCGATGGCAGTCAGATGCGGATCCTCGTGCTCGTTCGTCGCAACCAGACCACTCATGAAGCGGTTGTAGGCCACCCCACCAGCTTCAGCCGCGCCTGTACCCATCACTCCCGCACCTTGAGGCGCGTCGTAACCCAGCCACGCGACTGAGGCGACCGATGCACCCGTCAGTTTGCTGACGCCGAGCGCCACGTCCCTCGCCCTCTTCAAATCCCCGTTCGCGAAGTCCGCGTCGAGCGAGGTCCCGAGCCCCGGTACGTACGCCGAGACGTTCCGCGCCGTGTCCGGGTTTCCGAACGACACGATGGCCCGGCCGTTGCCCTCGTTCCCGATCCCCAGCAGGAACGGCCGCGGGTGGCCACCCGCGTCCAGTTGCTCTTTGATGCGCAGCAGCCCCGCGAGCCTCGTACGGGACGTCTCGTCGTCGTGGTGCCGCAGTTCGCCGATGAGCGCGGTCAGGTTGGTCCGGTTGGCCCGGTCACGTACGGCGGCGGGAATTCCGTCCAGGTTGCCGACGAGCTCGGGGCAGCTCGCCACGTACGCGTCCCGCAGCTCCGGGGAGAGCCCGTCCCACCAGGTCTTGTACGCCGCCGGTTCCGCGTCGGCCGGTACCGCTTGCCGCAGGTCGGCCACGGCGTCCCGCCACATCGCGCCGCTCACGACGACGCCGTCGGCGTCCCCGGCCGCCCGGCCGGCCATCAGGCCCTTCAGCTCGGCCGTGTACCGCGCGTCGGCGGCGCGGGCCTCGCCGACGGCGCGGACGATCTCGTCCGCGATCTCCTGGGCGCGTGCGGCGCCCGGGTTGGGTGCCCGCAGCCCGTGGGCCGTGGTCGCCGACTGCAGGAGGCCGGAGCCCGCCGCGCGGCCGCCGGCCATCAGTTCGCTGCCGTCGTCACCGCCCATCAGCGTCTCGCCGCTCGACGGCGCGGGCGGGTAGGAGACGGAGCCGTCGGGGTGGACGGTGAACCGTAAGGTCTCCGCCGCGTCGAGCGCGTCGCGCAGTGCCCGCTGTGCCCCCTTCAGGTCCGTCGCGAGTCCGCGCAGCGCCGTCCGTACGAGGCCGGACTCGACACAGACGTAGGCGAAGTCCCGGCTCAGGGTGCGCAGTCTGCGGACCGCCGCCCGAGCGGCCTCGCTCTCCTGCGACTCGGTGATCCCCACAAGGACGTGTTTGTCGAGGCGGTCGCGCGCGGCGTCCGCGCGGTGCGAGGCGCGGGCCCAGCCGTCCGCCGCGTCCTCCAGTTCGCCGCACCGCAGGTCCCGCAGCCGTCCCCAGGTCAGGGTGTCCCCGGCGGCAAGGGGCCCGCGCTCGTCCAGGACTGCGGTCACGACGCCCCGCCGCTCGTACCGGTACGCGCGCCGGCCCCGGCAATCGCTACCCCAAGCGCAGCCGCACCAGAGCCACCGCCACCACCCGCACCACCACGGCCGGAGGCACCACCCGCACCCGCACCAGGCCCCGCGAACGACGTCCGCACCGCCGCCTCGCGGGCGCCCTGCGCCTCGGCCACGGCCACCAGCGCCTCCGCGAGCGTCCCGCACTCGACGACCGCCGCGCCGAAGCGCTCCTGCCAGCTCGTGCGGAGGGCCGCCAGCACCCCGGCCGCCGACAGACCGGTGGTCGCCGGGGCGAGGCCGGCGTGCGACTCGGCGAAGTCCGCGTCCACCCGGCCCAGCTCAGCGCCCACCTCCCGCAGCGCTGCCGCCGCGTTCGTCCAGGCCTCGTCGCTGTGCGCGAGCCGCCGCCCGCCCGCCCCGCGCCACGCGCCGGGCGTGAGGGCGCCGCGCCCCACCGATCCCGTCACGTCGAACAGTTGTTGCCATGTGGCCGAATACGCGGCCGAACGGTCCGTCATCAGCACCCACCCGAACGGCGCTTCGCCGCCCCTCGGCAAAGCGGAAGTGCGCACTCTGCCAAAAAGAGGTCATCACCACCCCGGGGGAGCAAAGGGGGCGCAGAGGGCGTACACGGGCCTCCCGGACCGGCCGGCCGCCGGCGATCCCCCGGTGGCCACCGCACTTCGGCGCCCGCCCGGCCGGCCGCGCCGTCGCCTTCCGGCCCCTCGCCATCCACGTCCGGCTTCACCCGCACGGTGGACCCGGCGCGTCAGGCGCACGCGCCCGTGCGCCTCCTGACGGGCCGAAGGCGGCGTGGGCGCTCCGGTTCGGGGCGGGCCCGCGCCCGCCGTGCGGCAGACCGCCCGCTTCTGCGTCGAGGTGCACCAACGACAGTCATTGCCCGGAGTCACGCACCGTGATACACAGAGTTACGATCCGACACCCCGCGCGTGCCGCTGCGCGCCAGGTCAGGGCAACACCATCGGTCATATGTGCGGGGATCGGGTAAAGAGAGCCGCCAACCGGCGTACGGGACGGGTTCCATCAGCGATGATTGAACCTGACCCGTGCCGTGGGGGCGCGGGCAGCGAAAGACCCAACAGGGGCGGTGAGTTACATGTACCTGGCGGCCGACAAGGGCGACATCGACACCATTATCGGTGGCATCGCCCCCAACTGGGGCCCTTTCTCGACCTTGGGCAGCGAGGCCAAGGTCATGGTCGAGGTGGTGATGGCGGTGGCCATCCTCCTCT
Organism: Streptomyces sp. NBC_01497; assembly: GCF_036250695.1. Taxonomy (NCBI): domain Bacteria; kingdom Bacillati; phylum Actinomycetota; class Actinomycetes; order Kitasatosporales; family Streptomycetaceae; genus Streptomyces; species Streptomyces sp. NBC_01497. The sequence goes on from NZ_CP109427.1 coordinate 3,811,836, forward strand.
GCCTCGGTATCGCGATCTGGGGTGCTGCCAAACAGCGCATCGGCGCGACGGCACTTCGGGACACGTTCAGCGCGGAACAGGGCAAGGGCCTGATCGTCGCGGGACTGACCGGGGTGTTCATCATCGGTTCGCTCGGCACCCTGTTCACGATCGTGTACGGCATGGCGGTCTGAGGGCTCGCGGACCGCGACAGGTCCACGCGCCCGGCCTCCCGTACGCCGCACCTGCCATGTCCCCGTACCCGAGGACCGACCGCACCGGACCGCACGTCAGGCCCCGGGCCGACGGGCAGTCCGGCCGATGCCGGTCCGACGCCGGACCGGCATCCGGACGACCGCCCGCCCCGCCGGCCGGTCCGCACCGCCCGGGCGTCCGGCCCGCCGCCCCGCACCACCACCTGTCCGTCGCGCCCACCGGCTGAGGATGCGCCCCTACGATGTCCCGCCCGCTGATGCCACCACCGCCCCCGGCGACGCCTCCGCGCCCGGCTCCACAAGCGACCTCGTACGCGGCCTCGCACGCGACGGCACAGGCGGCCCCGCTCACGCCCGCGACCTCGCACCCGCCTTCGCGATCGCGATCACGAGCCGCGTTAACGATGTGTCTGACACCGGGTCACGAGGCCACCCCCGGGCGGCGGCAAGCGGGGCTACCGTCGTACGTGGCGTACGCGTCAGCGCGCACGGTGAAGGGGACTGGCAATGAGCTTCGGTGACGATCACGACTACAACGGCGACCCCGGGCAGACACGCACCCGCCTGCCCGAGGGTGACGGCGACGGCTACGGGGGCGCGCGCCGCCCTGTCAGGGCGTCCCGTTCCCTCATGACGGTCGTCGGCGTCGTGGTCCTGCTCATCGCGGCGATCGCCTTCGCGAACCGGGGCGGCGGAAGCCACGACTCCGCGTCCGAAGGGAACAAGCACGGGACGGGCACCGGCGCGACGGCCGACCCCACGGCGCCCAGCGGCGTAAAACCGGTCAAGGGCGCCTCGGGCCCCGGTACGGGGATCCCGGCGGGCTTTGCCGACGACCAGCAGGGCGCGGCCAGCGCCGCGGCCAACTACGCGGTGGCGCTCGGCTCCGACGGCATGTTCCACACGGACCTGCGCCACGCGATCATCGACACGATCTACACCCCGTCCGCCGCCACCCGGCTCACCAGCAGCCTGGACGCGGCGTACTCCGCCGACTTCCTCGGCCAACTCGGCCTGGACGCGGCCGGCGACGCCCCCCAGGGCAGCACCTTCGTCTCCCGCACCATCCCGGTCGGCACCCAGGTCGAGAGCTACAGCACGGGCGCCGCCAAGATCAGCGTCTGGTACACGGGCCTGGTCGGCATGGCGGGCACGGACTCCAAGAACCCGGTCGCCACGACCTGGAAGACGGCCACCTTCGATCTGCGCTGGGTGGGCAACGACTGGAAGGCCGTGGCGTACGCGCAGAAGAACGGCCCGGCGCCCGTCCCCGGCGACGACGCGGCATCCACGGCGGATCAGATCACCAAGGCTGTCCAGCAGTTCGGAGGCTTCACGTATGCAAGGTAGCCCGAGCCCGGCGAACTGCCTCACCAGCCCACCAGGGCCGGCCCACCGCCCCCGACGGGCCCATCACCGCGGGCGGCACCCGTCCCTGCCGGCGCACGTCCACGCCCCCGGGTCGGCGAGTGCCGCGCCGCAGGCCGAACCGGACCGCACCCTGGCGGACCGCACCGGGGCGGGACGCGCCGTGCCGACCGCGTCCGTACCGACGTCCGACACGCCCCGGGCGCCCTCCCCCCGCCGCCGGGTCCTCAGGCCGCGTTCCGTCCTGACCGCGCTGGCCGGCGTCCAGGCGTCGCTGTTCCTGTTCGCCGCCCGCGCCGCCGCGGCGCCCTCGCCATCGGCGTCGCCGAGCGACAAATGCAGCACCTCGGTCCCCGGCCCCATCAGCGACCTCTGCGACAAGGGCAGCACCGGCGTCGGCGCCCCCGGCAGCCTCCCCGGCACCGACGCCCTCGACCCGCTGTCCTCCCTCGGCCGCGGCTGCGCCGACGCCGCCGCCTGGACCATCGGGAAGCTGTCCAGCGCCGTGAAGGAGACCGCGAACGTCGACTTCACGAACGCGTCGTTCCTGCGTCAGTACGCCGTCGTCTTCGCCGCCTCCACCATTCTCACGCTCGTCCTGTGGCTGCTCGCGGTCGCGAAGCGCGCGGTGCGCGGAGTACCGCTGTCCACCGCGATCTCCGAGGCCATCGGCTTCCTCTGGCTGACCGTCCTGGCCTCCGCCTTCACCCCGCTGATCCTCTACACGGTCGTCTCGGCCGTGGACAGCGTCACCGACGTCATCTCTAAGACCACGGGCGGCCAGACCGACGTCTTCTTCGGCGGCTTCTCGGACGCCCTGAAGAAGGGCAACGACATCGGCGGCGGCCCGATCATGCTGATCGTCGTCTCCCTCGTGTCGATCCTCGCGGCCGGCGTCCTGTGGCTCGAACTCGTCATAAGGGCCGCCCTCCTCTACGTCGGCGCGCTCCTCGGCACGGTCGTCTACGCGGGCCTCGTCGACAAGAACATGTGGGGCCACGTCCGCCGCTGGGCCGGCATCATGATCGCCGTGATCATGGTGAAACCCGTGATCGTCGTCGTCCTGAGCCTCGCGGGCGCCCTCTCAGGCGACAGCGGTCCTGACGCGTTCTCCGCCGTCGTCTCCGGCCTCGCCATCATCCTGCTCGCGATCTTCGCCTCCGCCATGATCTACCGCTTCGTCCCCGGCTTCGGCGACGAGATCTCCTCCTCCCGCGCGGGCCGCAAGCAGGCCACGGACGGCGCCCAGGCCGCCGCCGTCCTCTCCTCGCCCGCGAACCTCGTCGCCCAGGGCATCAAGACCCACTCGGCGCGCGCGCCCCAGCAGGGCGGCGGCGGCGAGGGCGGCGGAGGCGGAGGCGGCGCACGCCCCGCCAACCCGGTGAGCGGCGGCGTCGCCGCCCACAGCTCCCGCCCGTCCGGGGGCGGGGCAGGCGGCGGACATGTTCCCTCCGCCGCACCCCCGCCCCGCACCAGTCCGACCAGCGGAACACCGCACGGTTCCCGCTCCACGGGCGGCGGCCCGCGCGGCGGCTCCGGCGGCTCAGGCACCGACAGCAGGAGGTAGAGGGCGTTGACGACCCAGTCCCACCCGATCGCGCCCCGCCGCACGTATCTCGTCGGCCGGGCCCGGCCGAACGCGATCGTCGGCAAGAACCGGGAGACCGGCGAGATCGCCCTGATCATCGCCGGCGCCTTCCTCGGCATGATGAGCGGCCTCATCGTGCCCGTGTTGTCCCTGCGGATCGTGTTCCTCATGGGCTTCCCCATGCTGGCGCTCGCCGCGGTGTACGTGCCGTACAAGCACCGCACCTTCTACAAGTGGTTCGAGATCAACCGCAGTTACAAGCGCATCCTGCGGCGCGGCACGACCTACCGCTCCTCCGTCATGGAGGCCGGCACGTCCGCGGACGGCCGCGAGGTGGAGATCGGCCCGCCGCCCGGCATCGGCCACGTCAGCTGGCTCGCCGCGCCGTTCGGCCCGGACGAGATCGCCGTGCTCCTGCACGCCGACCGCCGTACGGTGACCGCCGCGATCGAGATCGAGGGCCCGGGCGTCGGCCTGCGCGACAGCGAGGACCAGGAGGCCCTCGTCGACCGTTTCGGCACGCTCCTCAAGCACGTCGCCAACGGCGACGGCTACGTGACCCGCCTGCAGATGCTCGCCCGCACCCTGCCCGCCGACCCCGACGCCCACGCCAAGGACGTCGCGCAGCGCGGCGACGCGAACTCCCCCCACTGGCTGCAGGACTCCTACGACCAGCTCCAGTCGATGGTCTCGACCTCCAGCGAGCAGCACCGCGCGTACCTCGTCGCCTGCATGCCCTTCAACCGCGAACTGGCCGCCGAAGCACAGACCATGGCGCGCGCCGCCCGCCAGACCGCCGGCTCGGGCCGCCGCCTCGACCGCGACGCGGGCCTCGCCGTCGTCATGGCCCGCGAGCTCACCGACATCTGCGCCCGCCTCGCGGAGGCCGACATCCGGGTCCGTCAGCCCCTCGGCCAGGCCCGCCTCTCGTCACTCGTGCACTCCATGTACGACCCCGACCACGCCATTGACCACATCCAGGCCATGACGAAACGAAACGCCTGGCCCGCCGAGCTCGACGCCGTCGAACCGACCTACCTCAAGGCCAAGACCCGCGAGTCGACGACCCGTGCCCCCTGGTGCCACGCCACCGCCTGGGTCAAGGAGTGGCCGATGACGCCCGTCGGCGTGAACTTCCTCGCCCCGCTGCTCGTCCACACCCCCGACGTGATCCGCACGGTCGCCGTCACGATGGACCTGGAGCCCACCGAGATCGCCATCGAGCGCATGCTCACCGAGAAGACCAACGACGAGGCCGAGGCGAGCCGCGCCGCGAAGATGAACCGCACGGTCGACCCCCGCGACATCGCCGCGCACGGCCGACTGGACCAGCGGGGTGAAGACCTCGCCAGCGGTGCTGCGGGCGTCAACCTCGTCGGGTACATCACGGTGTCCTCCCGATCGCCCGAGGCCCTCGCCCGGGACAAGCGGACGATCCGGGCATCCGCCGGCAAGTCGTACCTCAAGCTGGAGTGGTGCGACCGCGAGCACCACCGGGCCTTCGTCAACACCCTGCCGTTCGCCACCGGCATCCGCCGGTGACCACCACCACCTCCACCGACCTCCACGCCCACCGACGAGCCGAAAGGGGTCCGCGATGAAAGATCCGCTGTCCATCGTCACGGACGCGTTCACCAGCTTCCTGTTCGGAGCCGTGGAGACCACCCGGCTGCCCGTGCGCACCTCGACGGGCCAGGCCCAGGCCGTCTACCTGCCGACGGCCGCCCCCGGCCTCGGCGACAGCGGCGTCATCATCGGCCGCGAGGTCTACAGCGGCAAGGGCTACATCTACGACCCCTTCCAGCTGTACGGGCAGCAGCTGCCCGCCCCGCACTGGCTGGTCCTCGGCGAGTCCGGAAACGGCAAGTCCGCCCTGGAGAAGACGTACGTCCTGCGTCAGCTGCGCTTCCGGGACCGGCAGGTCGTCGTCCTCGACGCCCAGGGCGAGGACGGCGCGGGCGAGTGGAACCTCATCGCGCAGGAGCTGGGGATAACCCCCATCCGGCTCGACGCGATGGCGGCCCTGGACGCGGGCATCCGCCTCAACCCCCTCGACCCCGCCATCACCACCACGGGACAGCTGGCGCTGCTGCGCACCATCATCGAGGTCGCCATGGGGCACAGCCTCGACGAGCGGTCCGGCTTCGCCCTCAAGGTCGCCCACGCCTACGTCAACGAGACCATCACCGAGCGTCAGCCCGTGCTGATGGACATCGTCGACCAGCTGCGCCACCCGAAGCCCGAGTCCGCGGAGGCCATGAACGTCGACATAGACGATGTACGGGCCTGGGGCCTCGACGTCGCGCTGGTCCTCGACCGCCTCGTCGACGGCGACCTGCGCGGCATGTTCGACGGCCCCACCAGCATCGGCATCGACCTCGACTCGCCCCTGATCGTCTTCGACCTCTCGCACATCGACCGCAACTCGATCGCGATGCCGATCCTGATGGCGATCGTCGGCGTCTGGCTGGAGCACACCTGGATCCGCCCGGACCGCAAGAAGCGGATCTTCCTGGTGGAGGAGGCCTGGCACATCATCAACAGCCCCTTCGTGGCGCAGCTGTTCCAGCGCCTGCTGAAGTTCGGCCGGCGCCTCGGCCTGTCCTTCGTCGCCGTCGTGCACCACCTCTCCGACGTCGTGGACGGCGCCGCGGCGAAAGAGGCCGCGGCCATCCTGAAGATGGCCTCCACCCGTACGATCTACGCACAGAAAGCCGACGAGGCACGCGCCACCGGCCGCGTCCTCGGCCTGCCCCGCTGGGCCGTCGAGATCATCCCGACCCTCACCCCCGGCATCGCCGTGTGGGACGTCAACGGCAACGTGCAGGTCGTGAAACACCTCGTCACCGAGGCGGAACGGCCCCTGGTCTTCACCGACCGCGCCATGACGGAGGCCTCGGCGGCCCCCGACCTCTCCGACGACCTCGACCCGCTGGGCGGCGACTCGCTGCCCGAGGACATCCGGGCCGCCGAGTGGGAGACGGAACAGCGCGCCGCCCACCTGGAACACCAACGCCGGCTCAACGAGTCCTCCGAGTCGACGGTGGCGTGAGGCCCATGGGACACGAAGACGGCCGCGACGGCGGCGGACGCCCACGGACCGGCGGACGTCAGGGCGGGATCCCCGACGGCATGCTGCTGGGACTCATCGCGTTCCTCCTGGGACTCGCGGTCCTGGCCTGGACGGCGACGGGCCTCGGCGGCCTGCTCACCCACGGCTCCTGGCCCGACGGCCTGACCTTCACCCGCACACCGTCCGCCATACGGGCTCTCGTCACCCACCCCCACGACCTGCCGGGCGCGTGGCCGGACACACCGCCGCGCCAGCTCTCCGGATACGGCCTGTTCTGGGGCCTGCTGATCAGCCAGCTGATGGTGCTGACCGTGCTGGCGGTCTTCGTCCTGGGCACGGTGACCCGATGGCGTGCGGTACGGGCCACCCGCCGCGAACGTGCCCGCCGGGAAGCCCGGGCACGCGCCCACGACCTCGAACAGCCCGCCGTCCAGGCCCCGGCCCCCGAAGCGGCGCCCACCGCCTCCCCGCCCCACCCGGCCACTCTGCACCCCCGTCCCGAGCCCCCGCACCAGTCCGCGCCCGGAGCCCCGCCGCCCCCCACGCGGGGCGCCGGCGCCGTCCCGCCCGCACCCGACACCGCCGGCGCTCCCGCCGCGCACCACATCCCGGCCGTCCCCGCCGTCCCGCTGCCGACGCAACGCGCCCCGCAGCAGGTCCACTACGGGGACATCGCCTCCCGCAGGCCCGCGGCCGTCGCCGCGATCAGGGACGCCGCGGGCCCCGTCCTCGTCGTCACCTCGGACCCCGCGATCTGGAGCGAGACGAAGGACGCCCGGGCCAAACTCGGACCCGTCCTCGTCTACGACCCGGGCCACCTCTGCGACACCCCGGCCCGGCTCCGCTGGTCGCCCACCACCGGCTGCGAGGACCCGGCGTCCGCCGCGGACCGCGCCCTCGCCCTCCTGGCCCCCGTACGCCCGCACGCGGCGCTCGACGCCGCAACCGCGGACACCGCCGAAACGCTCCTGCGGTGCTGGCTGCACGCCGCCGCCGTGGACGGCCGCCCCTTCCGCCAGGTCCACCGCTGGGCCCAGGGCGCCGCCGCGCAGGACGCCGTGCGGGTCCTGCGCACCCACCCCAAGGCGGCGCCCGGCCTGGCCGGACTCCTGGAGAGCGCCCTCACCGCACACCCGGAACGCCGGGAGGCAGCGCTGCAGTTGACGGCACGCGCCCTGTCCTCGCTGTCCTCGGTGCACATCCGCGACGCCGTGACACACAACCGAACTGATGCCGTCTCACTGGGGTCGTTCACCGCGGAGGGGGGGACACTGTACGTAGTGGGTGAGCCCATCGAGGATCCCCGCCAACACCCCGGCGCGATGCCACTGCTCACGGCGCTCGCCTCGCACGTGGTCGAGCACGGCCGCCGCATGGCCGCCAGGTCACCTGACGGCCGGCTCGACCCACCAATGTCCCTCGTCCTCGACGACGTCGCGGCGGTCGCACCCTTGCCGATGCTGCCGGATTTGCTGGCCACGGGCCGCGCCCAGGGACTGCCCCCGCTGGCACTCCTGCGCTCCCGCGAACAGGGCCGTGCCCGCTGGCCCCGCCACACCTTCGCCGACGCGCAGTAGCCCCCACCTGCCCCTCAGGGCCGGGCGACGGCCATCTCGTACTCCTTGGCCGAGGTGTCCGTCGCGAAGGGGAGGACGAGCCCGGTCCGCGTGAATCCGAGCCTGCGGTACGCGGCCCGGGCCCGCGGATTCCCCTCGTGGACGCAGAGACGTACCCGCGCCAGCGGCGGGCTCTGCTCCCACGCCCAGGCGAGTCCGGCCGCCATCAGCTCCCCGATCAGCCCGGTCCCCCGGTACTCGGGCCGTACGAACACGCCGACGACGTGCCCCTGTCGCCGCTGCACCAGGGTGTCCATGAAATCGAGACTGCCGGCCTCCTCGACCAGCACCGTCACCGATCCCCACCAGCTCTCCCCGGGGGCTTCGGCGACGAACTGGCGCACCTGCCCGCCCCGCTCCGCCACTCGCTGCTGCCAGAAGGAGTCCGGCTGCGCCAGGGACGCCTCGTAGCTCTCCAGGAACGCGACGGGAGCCGCGGGGTCCTGGAGACCGAGCAGGCGGAGTTCCCTGGCCTGCCGCCACTCGTCGGGGCGCACGGCGCGGATCACATGGTCGGGGCTGCTCATGTTCCCGATGGTCCATGCCTCGCCCACCGCCCGCAAGGAGATTAAGGACCGCCCGACCCGCACGAGGCGGGACGGAGCAGAAAAGAGGAAGGGGGCGGAGGGAAAGAGGACGTGAAAAAGGGTCCGGGAACGCGAAAAGGGCCCGCACCATGTGCGGGCCCTTCCCCATTTAAAAATTGTTCGGCAGCGACCTACTCTCCCACAGGGTCCCCCCTGCAGTACCATCGGCGCGGTAAGGCTTAGCTTCCGGGTTCGGAATGTAACCGGGCGTTTCCCCTACGCTATAACCACCGAAACACTATGAAACAATCAACACAACCGGAATAAACACAGCTGTTCGTGGTTTCAGAACCAACACAGTGGACGCGAGCATCTATGGACAAGCCCTCGGCCTATTAGTACCGGTCAACTCCACCAGTCACCTGGCTTCCATCTCCGGCCTATCAACCCAGTCGTCTACTGGGAGCCTTACCCCATCAAGTGGGTGGGAGTCCTCATCTCGAAGCAGGCTTCCCGCTTAGATGCTTTCAGCGGTTATCCCTCCCGAACGTAGCCAACCAGCCATGCCCTTGGCAGGACAACTGGCACACCAGAGGTTCGTCCGTCCCGGTCCTCTCGTACTAGGGACAGCCCTTCTCAAGACTCCTGCGCGCGCAGCGGATAGGGACCGAACTGTCTCACGACGTTCTAAACCCAGCTCGCGTACCGCTTTAATGGGCGAACAGCCCAACCCTTGGGACCGACTCCAGCCCCAGGATGCGACGAGCCGACATCGAGGTGCCAAACCATCCCGTCGATATGGACTCTTGGGGAAGATCAGCCTGTTATCCCCGGGGTACCTTTTATCCGTTGAGCGACGGCGCTTCCACAAGCCACCGCCGGATCACTAGTCCCGACTTTCGTCCCTGCTCGACCCGTCAGTCTCACAGTCAAGCTCCCTTGTGCACTTACACTCACCACCTGATTACCAACCAGGCTGAGGGAACCTTTGGGCGCCTCCGTTACCCTTTGGGAGGCAACCGCCCCAGTTAAACTACCCATCAGACACTGTCCCTGATCCGGATCACGGACCCAGGTTAGACATCCAGCACGACCAGAGTGGTATTTCAACAATGACTCCACCTGAACTGGCGTCCAAGCTTCACAGTCTCCCACCTATCCTACACAAGCCGAACCGAACACCAATATCAAACTATAGTAAAGGTCCCGGGGTCTTTCCGTCCTGCTGCGCGAAACGAGCATCTTTACTCGTACTGCAATTTCACCGGGCCTATGGTCGAGACAGTCGAGAAGTCGTTACGCCATTCGTGCAGGTCGGAACTTACCCGACAAGGAATTTCGCTACCTTAGGATGGTTATAGTTACCACCGCCGTTTACTGGCGCTTAAGTTCTCAGCTTCGCCACACCGAAATGTGACTAACCGGTCCCCTTAACGTTCCAGCACCGGGCAGGCGTCAGTCCGTATACATCGCCTTACGGCTTCGCACGGACCTGTGTTTTTAGTAAACAGTCGCTTCTCGCTGGTCTCTGCGGCCACCCCCAGCTCACTGTGCAAGACAGATCACCAAGAATGGCCCCCCTTCTCCCGAAGTTACGGGGGCATTTTGCCGAGTTCCTTAACCATAGTTCACCCGAACGCCTCGGTATTCTCTACCAGACCACCTGAGTCGGTTTAGGGTACGGGCCGCCATAAAACTCGCTAGAGGCTTTTCTCGACAGCATAGGATCATCCACTTCACCACAATCGGCTCGGCATCAGGTCTCAGACACATGCATGGCGGATTTACCTACCACACGTCCTACACCCTTACCCCGGGACAACCACCGCCCGGGATGGACTACCTTCCTGTGTCACCCCATCACTTACCTACTACCACCTTGGACCGGCGGCTCCACCACTCCCCTCAACTCCGAAGAGATCAGGGCGGCTTCACGGCCTTAGCATCAGAGGATTCGATACTGGACGCTCTACAGCGGGTACCGGAATATCAACCGGTTATCCATCGACTACGCCTGTCGGCCTCGCCTTAGGTCCCGACTTACCCTGGGCAGATCAGCTTGACCCAGGAACCCTTAGTCAATCGGCGCACACGTTTCTCACGTGTGAATCGCTACTCATGCCTGCATTCTCACTCGTGAACCGTCCACCACTGCCTTCCGGCGCGGCTTCACCCGGCACACGACGCTCCCCTACCCAACCCAGCACCCGTTGGGGCTATACGCTGGATTGACACGACTTCGGCGGTACGCTTGAGCCCCGCTACATTGTCGGCGCGGAATCACTAGACCAGTGAGCTATTACGCACTCTTTCAAGGGTGGCTGCTTCTAAGCCAACCTCCTGGTTGTCTCTGCGACTCCACATCCTTTCCCACTTAGCGCACGCTTAGGGGCCTTAGTCGATGCTCTGGGCTGTTTCCCTCTCGACCATGGAGCTTATCCCCCACAGTCTCACTGCCGTGCTCTCACTTACCGGCATTCGGAGTTTGGCTAAGGTCAGTAACCCGGTAAGGCCCATCGCCTATCCAGTGCTCTACCTCCGGTAAGAAACACACGACGCTGCACCTAAATGCATTTCGGGGAGAACCAGCTATCACGGAGTTTGATTGGCCTTTCACCCCTAACCACAGGTCATCCCCCAGGTTTTCAACCCTGGTGGGTTCGGTCCTCCACGACCTCTTACAGCCGCTTCAACCTGCCCATGGCTAGATCACTCCGCTTCGGGTCTTGAGCGCGCTACTAAATCGCCCTATTCGGACTCGCTTTCGCTACGGCTCCCCCACACGGGTTAACCTCGCAACACACCGCAAACTCGCAGGCTCATTCTTCAAAAGGCACGCAGTCACGACATGCAAGCAAGCTTGCATGCGACGCTCCCACGGCTTGTAGGCACACGGTTTCAGGTACTATTTCACTCCGCTCCCGCGGTACTTTTCACCATTCCCTCACGGTACTATCCGCTATCGGTCACCAGGGAATATTTAGGCTTAGCGGGTGGTCCCGCCAGATTCACACAGGATTTCTCGAGGCCCGTGCTACTTGGGAAATAAACAAACGAGCCGTACAGATTTCAGCTACGGGGGTCTTACCCTCTACGCCGGGCCTTTCGCATGCCCTTCGCCTATCCATACGGTTTCTGACTCGCCTCACTGCCGGCAGACAATGAAAGTCCACTCCCACGACCCCGCCCACGCAACCCCTGCCGGGTATCACACGTGAACGGTTTAGCCTGATCCAGTTTCGCTCGCCGCTACTCCCGGAATCACTATTGTTTTCTCTTCCTGAGGGTACTGAGATGTTTCACTTCCCCTCGTTCCCTCCACACACCCTATGAGTTCAGGTGCGGGTGACAGCCCATGACGACTGCCGGGTTTCCCCATTCGGACACCCCCGGATCAAAGCTCGGTTGACAGCTCCCCGGGGCCTATCGCGGCCTCCCACGTCCTTCATCGGTTCCTGGTACCAAGGCATCCACCGTGCGCCCTTAAAAACTTGGCCACAGATGCTCGCGTCCACTGTGCAGTTCTCAAACAACGACCAGCCACCCATCACCCCACCCAAACAGGCGAGTTCACTGGGGCCGGCAACCCGAAGACACCAAGCTTTCGCCCATGCCCTCAGACACCCAACAGCGTGCCCGACAAACCCAGCCCACCACCCACTGCTTTCCACGCCCCCGAAGGAGCAGTACTCACAGCAGCAGCCGACCGGCCCTGCCGAATAGTCAACGTTCCACCCTTGAGCAACCGGCACCAGACATTCGCTGATGAACCGGCCTCTGACCGGACCCCGAAGGACCCGGTAAGAAATGCTCCTTAGAAAGGAGGTGATCCAGCCGCACCTTCCGGTACGGCTACCTTGTTACGACTTCGTCCCAATCGCCAGTCCCACCTTCGACAGCTCCCTCCACAAGGGTTAGGCCACCGGCTTCGGGTGTTACCGACTTTCGTGACGTGACGGGCGGTGTGTACAAGGCCCGGGAACGTATTCACCGCAGCAATGCTGATCTGCGATTACTAGCGACTCCGACTTCATGGGGTCGAGTTGCAGACCCCAATCCGAACTGAGACCGGCTTTTTGAGATTCGCTCCACCTCGCGGTATCGCAGCTCATTGTACCGGCCATTGTAGCACGTGTGCAGCCCAAGACATAAGGGGCATGATGACTTGACGTCGTCCCCACCTTCCTCCGAGTTGACCCCGGCGGTCTCCCGTGAGTCCCCAGCACCACAAGGGCCTGCTGGCAACACGGGACAAGGGTTGCGCTCGTTGCGGGACTTAACCCAACATCTCACGACACGAGCTGACGACAGCCATGCACCACCTGTACACCGACCACAAGGGGGGCACCATCTCTGATGCTTTCCGGTGTATGTCAAGCCTTGGTAAGGTTCTTCGCGTTGCGTCGAATTAAGCCACATGCTCCGCCGCTTGTGCGGGCCCCCGTCAATTCCTTTGAGTTTTAGCCTTGCGGCCGTACTCCCCAGGCGGGGAACTTAATGCGTTAGCTGCGGCGCGGACCACGTGGAATGTGACCCACACCTAGTTCCCAACGTTTACGGCGTGGACTACCAGGGTATCTAATCCTGTTCGCTCCCCACGCTTTCGCTCCTCAGCGTCAGTAATGGCCCAGAGATCCGCCTTCGCCACCGGTGTTCCTCCTGATATCTGCGCATTTCACCGCTACACCAGGAATTCCGATCTCCCCTACCACACTCTAGTCTGCCCGTATCGAATGCAGACCCGGGGTTAAGCCCCGGGCTTTCACATCCGACGTGACAAACCGCCTACGAGCTCTTTACGCCCAATAATTCCGGACAACGCTTGCGCCCTACGTATTACCGCGGCTGCTGGCACGTAGTTAGCCGGCGCTTCTTCTGCAGGTACCGTCACTTTCGCTTCTTCCCTGCTGAAAGAGGTTTACAACCCGAAGGCCGTCATCCCTCACGCGGCGTCGCTGCATCAGGCTTTCGCCCATTGTGCAATATTCCCCACTGCTGCCTCCCGTAGGAGTCTGGGCCGTGTCTCAGTCCCAGTGTGGCCGGTCGCCCTCTCAGGCCGGCTACCCGTCGTCGCCTTGGTAGGCCATTACCCCACCAACTAGCTGATAGGCCGCGGGCTCATCCTGCACCGCCGGAGCTTTCCACGCACATCCCATGCAGGAGTGCGTCAATATCCGGTATTAGACCCCGTTTCCAGGGCTTGTCCCAGAGTGCAGGGCAGATTGCCCACGTGTTACTCACCCGTTCGCCACTAATCCACCCCGAAAGGCTTCATCGTTCGACTTGCATGTGTTAAGCACGCCGCCAGCGTTCGTCCTGAGCCAGGATCAAACTCTCCGTGAATGCTTTCCCCGTAAACGGGGTGACACCACTCGGAGCGGAACCACAGGAAGGAATAATCCCTGCGGTTCACAGCGTCCTCGCTGTGTTGTGTTACTTCAAAGGAACCTCGTCCACCGGAACCATCCGAAGATTCGGATCGCCCGGCATAATGGACGGGGTATCAACATATCTGGCGTTGACTTTTAGCACGCTGTTGAGTTCTCAAGGAACGGACGCTTCCTTTGGATTCCCTTCCGGGGCTCCTCCGGGCTTTCCCTCCGGTATTTCTTTGTCCTGCTGTGTTTCCGTCTCGCTGTCCTGCGTTTCCGACTCTATCAGACTCTGTTTCGTCCGATTCCCCGTCGGAAGGGGTCCTGCCTTTGTCTTTCCGGCCCTTTCGCTCGGCCGTTCCGACGTTCCAAACCTTAGCGGATCTCCCTGGGGACTCCTAATCGAGTCCTTTCAAACGAATTTTCGGCAAGCCGAAAACCCATCCCGTTCGGGAGGCCGTGCTGGTGTTGGTTTGCCGCTTCTACTCCAGCGGCGGGAGGGTTGCCGGGAACCGTCCGGCTCCGTGGCAACTCGAAGAACCTTACGGATCAGCCAGGGGTGTGTCAAGAGAAGCGCAGGTGGAGAGCGCCGAGTGGCGTTCCGACGCCCGAGGTGGGTGCCCCGGCCGGGTCAGGCCTCGCCGGCGTCCAGGTCCTTCAGCCGGCCGCCGGCGTCGGGTTGGGCGTCCTCGACCCGGCGCACGAGGCGGATCAGCACCTCGCCGAGCACACCGCGTTCCTCGCCCGTGAGGTCCTGGAGCAGGTCCTCCTCGAACGCGGACGCCATCCGCATGGCCTCCAGCCACTTGGCGCGGCCCTCGTCGGTGAGCTCGACGATCACGCGGACGCGGTTGTTCTCGTCCCGGTCGCGGGTGACCAGTCCTTCGTTCGCCATGCGGTCGATGCGGTGCGTCATGGCGGCGGGGGTCAGTCCCAGACGCTTGGCGAGTTCGCCGGGGCCGAGGCGGTAGGGGGCGCCGGAGACGACCAGCGTCTTCAGGACCTCCCACTCGGTGTTGCTGATGCCGAGCTCCGAGACCTGGCGTCCGTACGCGACGTTCATCCGGCGGTTCAGCCGGCCGAGCGCGGAGACGACCTTCTCGACCTGCGGGTCGAGGTCGTGGAACTCGCGCTGGTAGGCGGCGATCTGCTCGTCGAGGCTCGGTTCCTGGCCCGGCGGCGGCAGGGCCGCGGCTCCCTCGGGTGTGTCGGACATCGCCTCAGTATCCCATGGTGACGGTTGGCGTTTAAGTACTTCGGGTTGTACTGTTAAATTCTTAACTTTAGCGTTGAAGTCTTCACCTCTGAGGTCTTGTATCCTCAGTACTCCGTAGTTCAACCAACCTTCCGGTGTGCCGGAACCTCTCGACCTTCGACACCCACGGGCAGCGTGCGCCGCCCGGCGACCTGAGGCAGGTGAGTCTGTGACCAAGGAAATGAGCACGGCGATGCGCAGGATCCAGACGGGAAGCGTGCTGAGCGCCTTCGGGCTCGGGTTCACCGTCCCCTACCTCTACGTGTACGTGGCTCAGGTCCGTGACCTGGGCTCCGGCACCGCCGGGCTGGTCCTGGCGGTGTTCGCGACCGCCGCGCTGACGGTGCTGCCGTTCACCGGGCGTGTCATGGACCGCCGGGGCCCGATCCCCGTCCTCGTGGGCGCGGCGGTCTTCGCGGCCGCCGGGGCTCTCGCACTGGGGTTCGCGTCGAGCGTCCCCCTGGCCGTGGCCTCCGCCGCTCTCCTCGGGGCCGCCACGGCGGTCATCCAGCCCGCGCTGGCCACGCTGGTGGTGTGGTGCTCGACGCCGTCGACGCGGACCCGCGCCTACGCCACGCAGTTCTTCCTGCAGAACCTGGGGCTCGGCATCGGCGGGCTCGTCGGCGGGCAGATCGTGGACGAGAGCCGGCCCGGCACGTTCACGCTGCTGTTCGCCATCGAGGCCGCGATGTTCCTCGTCCTGGGTGCCATCGCCGCGACCGTGCGCCTCACACGGCCCGTGCGGGAGGACGGCCTCGACGGAGCGGGCGCCGTCGCCCGTGGTGGGACAGGACTCCGCGCGCTGCTCTCGCACCGGGCGATGGTGCGGCTGCTCGTCCTCGCGTTCGTGGTGTTCTTCGCCTGCTACGGACAGTTCGAGTCCGGGCTCACGGCGTACGGCACCGACGCGGCGGGCATCGACCCGTCGTCACTCGGGATCGCGCTGGCGGTGAACACCGCCGTGATCGTGGTCGCGCAGTTCCTGGTGCTGCGGCTGGTCGAGCGCCGCCGCCGTACCCGGGTGATCGCGCTGGTCGGCCTGGTGTGGGCCGCCGCGTGGCTGGTCGCCGGGTACGCGGGGCTCGCGCACGCCGGGCAGGCCGTGGCCACGGTCGCGTTCGTCTCGACGTACGGACTGTTCGGGCTCGGCGAGGCGCTGCTGTCCCCGACGGTCGCGCCGCTGGTGTCGGACCTGGCGCCCAGCTCGATGGTCGGCCAGTACAACTCGGCGTTCGCGTTGGTCAAGCAGTTGGCGCTGGCCGTGGGGCCGGCCGTCGGCGCACCGATGGCGGCCGGGATGCACGCCCCGTACATCGCGACGTTCGTCCTGTTCTCGCTGGCCGTGACCGTCCTCGCGCTGTGGCTCGGCCGCCGGCTGACGCCGGTGCAGGAGCGGCCCGCCCTCGCCGTGCCGTCGCGCGTGGTGGCGCGGCACCTGCCGGAGGGAACCGGCGAGCGGGCACCCGTACCGCAGCCCGTCAGCTGACGTCGCTCCCCGCGCCGGCCCGCGGCAGGGCGAACTCGCACCACACGGCCTTCCCGCCGCCCGGGGTCCGGCGCGAACCCCACGACGAGGCGATCGTCGCCACGATGGAGATGCCGCGGCCCGCCTCGTCGGCGGGCTCGGCCCTGCGGCGGCGCGGCAGGTGGTCGTCGCCGTCCGTGACCTCGATGATCAGCCGGCGGTCGGTGCGGCGGAGCCTCAGCCGCATGGGGGGCGTGCCGTGCTTCAGCGAATTCGCCACCAGCTCGCTCGTGGCGAGGACGCCGAGGTCCCGCAGCTCGACCGGGAAGCGCCAGGAGGACAGGACACCGGAGGCGAAGGCCCGGGCGCGCGGCGCGGCCTCGACCCCGCCGAGCAGTTCGAGGGCCGCGTTGTGGAACAGCTCCGCGTCGGGACCCGTACGCGCGGGGTGTTCGACGACCAGGATCGCGACGTCGTCGTCGTGCTCCGCAGTGATCCCCTGGCTGCGCAACAGCCGGCCGCACACGACCTGCGGCGTGCCCTGCGCGCCGGAGAGCGCCTTCTCCAGCTTCGCCACGCCCTCGTAGATGTCCTCTCCCCGCCGCTCCACCAGTCCGTCCGTGTACAGCACGGCGGTGGAGCCGGGCGGCAGCGCGATGGTGCCCGAGGTGTGCACCCAGCCGCCGGTGCCGAGCGGGGGGCCCGTCGGGTCGGCGCCGCGCCGGACCGAGCCGTCCTCGGACCGTACGAGGATCGGCAGGTGGCCCGCCGACGCGTAGACGAGAACGCCCTCGTTGGGATCGTGGACGGCGTAGACGCAGGTGGCGATCTGGCTGGCGTCGATCTCGGCGGCCAGCCCGTCGAGCAGTTGCAGGACCTCGTGCGGCGGCAGGTCCAGGCGCGCGTACGCGCGGACCGCGGTGCGCAGCTGTCCCATGACGGCGGCGGCGCGC
Organism: Streptomyces sp. NBC_01497; assembly: GCF_036250695.1. Classification (NCBI taxonomy): domain Bacteria; kingdom Bacillati; phylum Actinomycetota; class Actinomycetes; order Kitasatosporales; family Streptomycetaceae; genus Streptomyces; species Streptomyces sp. NBC_01497. Next base: position 3,829,247 of record NZ_CP109427.1, read on the forward strand.
ACCCCGCGGCCCATCACGTCGCCGATGACGAGCGCGGTACGGCCCGCGCCGAGAGTGATGACGTCGTACCAGTCGCCGCCGACCGCCGCGTCCGCGCCGCCCGGCTGGTAGGTGGCGGCGACGCGCAGGTCGTCGGGCTGCTCCAGCTCCTGCGGGAGCAGCGAGCGCTGCAGGGTGACGGCGGTCTCGCGCTGGCGCCGCTCACTGGCGCGCAGCCGCTCGGCCGCCTCCGCGTGGTCGGTCACGTCGGCGGCGAAGACGAGTACCCCGCTGACGCCGTCCGCGCCCTCGCGGCCCACGGGGGCGCAGGTCACGGTGAAGGACCCCTCGGTGCGGCGCTCGGCGGGCGCCGCACCGGCCGGACGCCCGGTGTGCGGGTGGCCGGAGCCCCCGAGGACCCGGCACCTGCGGGACTTGACGGTGCGCGGCGTGCCGCCGCGGAGCACCTGGTCGAGCAGCGGGGCCAGGCCGAGTTCGGCCAGCTCCGGGCAGCTGTCGGCGGCGGGGGTGCCGAGCTCGCGGGGGCCGAAGGCCGCCTCGTACGCGTCGTTGACGTACGCCACGCGGTGGTCGGGGCCGTACACCAGCGCCACGAGTGCGGGCAGTTCGCCGAGTACCTCCCGGACGGCGAGGTCCTCGGGGGAGAGGGGGCCCGGCGCGTCGCCGTCCCCCGCGTCCTCGTCGTCCCCGCCGGGCGGTGCCTCGTACTCGCCGCGGGCTGCCGGTACCGCTCCGCGGTCCGTACGGGCCACGGTTCCGCGGTCCCTGCGTGCGACGGCTCGCCGCTGCGTACTGCCGGGGAGCCGGGCGCTCCAACGCGTGAAGTTCACGGTTTTCAGGACCTCGTATGTGGTGTGCTGGTCGTGAAGGGCGGTGGCGGCCGCCGACCTGACACATCGGGCCCGGCGGATGGTGCGGGCGTGCGTACGGGCGTACGGGCGCCGGGATGCCGTCCCCCGGACGGCGGTGGGTGCCGGTGCCGGCGGGTGCCGGCGTCGGTGGAGCTGGTCGGTGGTGACCGGTGGAGCGCGTCGGGCGGGTCGTGCCCGTCTGTCCCGACACTCGGTTCGTGACGGTCGGTTCCCGGTGGTCGGTTCACGACGGTCGGGTCCCGGTGCCGGATCAGGTCGGTCGGTCCTGCGGGGTCGAGCGGTTCGGACGGTCCGCGCGGGCGGCCGTACGAACCGGTCGGTCCATCGTCACACGTCCAGTGTGACCGAGCCGACTGACACCGGCCCTGCCGTGTCGCCACCGGCCCGACCCGCGGGCGCCGGCCGGGCCCGCGCACCGCCGCGCGGTGGCCGCAGGGGCGACCGGCCGGGCGGGTCCTGGCCGCAGGCGGCTACGTGTCACCCGCTCTGCCGGGACCGCCGGGGAAGTCGGGATCATCCGGGAAGTCGGGGTCGTCCGGCAGCTCCAGGCCGTCGGAGAAGCCGGGACCGCCGGGGAAACCGGGGTCGTCCGGGAAGTCGGGGTCGTCCGGCAGCTCCAGGCCGTCCGCGAACTCCGGGTCGCCCCGAAAGCCGAGGCGGTCCTCGAAGCCGGAACCCTCGCGGCGGTCGCGGAAGCCCCGCCCGCCCCGAGACCCGCCGCGCGGTGCGCCGCCCGCGGCGGACTCGAACTCGGCACGCGGGTGCTCCAGCGACCCCAGGGAGACGATCTCCCGCTTGAACAGGCCCGAGAGGGTCCACTCCGCGAGCACGCGCGCCTTGCGGTTGACCGTCGGTACGCGGCTCAGGTGGTAGGCGCGGTGCAGCAGCCACGCCGGATAGCCCGTCAGACGCCTGCCGCGGACGTGGGCGACGCCCTTGTGCAGGCCGAGGGAGGCGACGGAACCCACGTAGACGTGCCGGTACTCCGTCAGCGGCCGGCCGCGCAGGGAGGCCGCGATGTTCGCGGCGAGCACCCCCGCCTGGCGCACGGCGTGCTGCGCGCCCGGTGCGCAGGTCGCGCCCGGTTCGGCCGCGGCGAGGTCGGGCACGGCGGCCGCGTCGCCCGCGGCCCACGCGTGTTCCGTACCGGCGACGGAGAGGAACGGGGTGCAGGCGAGCCGGCCGCGCGCGTCGCGGGGCAGGTCCGTGGCGTCGAGGACCGGGTGCGGCCGGACACCCGCCGTCCACACGAGCGTGCGCGTCGGGTAGCGGGTGCCGTCACTGAGGTGGGCGACCCGGTCCTCGCAGGAGTCGAGCCGGGTCTCCAGGCGTACGTCGATGTTGCGGCCCCGCAGCTCGCGCACGGCGTACTGCGCCATCTCCTCGTCCACCTCCGGCAGGATGCGCCCGGCGGCCTCCACGAGGATCCACCGCAGGTCGTCCGCGGTGACGTTGTGGTAGTAGCGCGTGGTGTACCGGGCCATGTCCTCCAGTTCGGCGAGGGCCTCGACGCCCGCGAAACCGCCGCCGACGAAGACGAAGGTGAGGGCGGCGTCGCGGACGGCGGGGTCGCGGGTCGAGGACGCGATGTCGAGCTGTTCGATGACGTGGTTGCGCAGCCCGATCGCCTCTTCGACGGTCCTGAAGCCGATGCCGTGCTCGGCGAGTCCGGGGACCGGCAGCGTGCGGGCCACGGAGCCGGGCGCGAGGACGAGCTCGTCGTACTCCCGCTCGATGGTGCCGGTGCCGTCCTCCGCGGATGCGGGCGTCCGCAGGATGACGGTCCGTTTGTCGTGCAGCACGGCCGTGACCTCGCCGACCACGACGGTGCACCGGTCGAGCACGGCGCGCAGCGGGACGACGACGTGCCGGGGCGAGATGTTGCCCGCGGCGGCCTCCGGCAGGAACGGCTGGTACGTCATGTACGGGTCGGGCGAGACCACGGTGATCTCGGCCTCGTCGGCGCCGAGCGTCCGCTGGAGCCCGAGCGCCGTGTACAGACCGACGTAACCGCCGCCGACGACGAGGATGCGTGCCGGAGCCGGGTGGGCGGTCACCGGGACGTACGACACGGTGGCTGTGCGCGCGTCACCGGCCGCTTGTCCCTCGTCCGCCGCTTGTCCTTCGTCCGCCGGACGTGCCTCGTCCGCCGGGTGTCGCTCTTCCGCCGCTTGTCCCTCGTCCGCCGCTTGTCCCTCGTCCGCCGGGCGTGCCTCGTCCGCCGGGTGTCGCTCTTCCGCCGCTTGTCCCTCGTCCGCCGGGCGTGCCTCGTCCGCCGGGAACCGTTCTCCGGCCGGGCGTCCTTCTCCGGCCGGACCTGTTCCGGCTTCCGCTCGCCCTTCTCCGGCGGGCTGTCCTGCTGCCGTCGCGCGTACTTCGACGGCTGACTGTGCTTCCGCCACCGCTCGTACCTCTGCGGCCGCCCGTACTTCTGCCGTTGCGCGGGCATCACCTCGTGCCGTTCCTCGTGCGGCTCCTCGGGTGCTGCGCCCTGTCTGCCGTGTGGTGCCTCGCGGGGTCTCAGCCATCACCTCCCCATGACGCAACGCCATCCGGTCTTTGTCCACAGCCCCGGCAAATTGTGTGACCGGCGCGCGCCGGAGCACGGTGTCGGACATTTCGTCGTTACCGCCAAGAGGCATGCAGGTCAGGGCCGTTATAGCGGGGTACCAAAATTGGTTGAATCAGGTATCTTCTTGCGCTTGCTCCGATCGGGGCGCCTCCGTACGGAATTACCCCTTCTGAATTGCGGTGGGCTCAACTATGTTCGTATCTCATCGGAGGTGCAGGTCCGTGACTGGTCTGTGCCCTTCGTGTCGAAAACGGGGAAAGTCTCCGGGGGGAGACGTACATGAGCCGGGGGAACGGTCATGCACATTCAGGATTCGCAATGGCAGACCACATCGGTCGCCGGCACTGACGAGCGCGGCCTCGCAGGGCAATCGGGCGCAGCACCGGGAGTGCGGCGCGGCAGGCAGGGCATCGAGCACTCCGTCGCGAGCGGTGCCAACGCGGCGCCGGCGGCCGGGGGTTCCATGCGCAGGGGCACGGGGGCGGGACTGATGACGTTGGCGATCACGGGGCAGACCACGGCGGGGCAGGGCGCGGGACAGGTCGCCCCGGGCGGTGCCGGGGGCCCGGCGGCCGGCTCTGTGAGCGGGCGTTCCGCCCCGCTGCGCGTGGACGCGCAGCGCAATCTGGAACACGTACTGCGCGCCGCCCGCGAGGTGTTCGGCGAGCTGGGGTACGGCGCGCCGATGGAGGACGTGGCACGCAGGGCCCGCGTCGGCGTCGGCACGGTGTACCGCAGGTTCCCGAGCAAGGACGTGCTGGTGCGCCGGATAGCCGAGGAGGAGACCTCCCGGCTCACGGACCAGGCCCGCACGGCCCTCGGCCAGGAGGACGAGCCCTGGCCGGCGCTCTCGCGATTCCTGCGCACGTCGGTCGCGTCGGGGGCAGGACGGCTGCTGCCGCCGCAGGTGCTCCGGGTGCGGATGGCGTCCGACGAGTTGCTGGAGGACCCCCTGCCCGCCGAGAGCCGCGTGCCCCAGCAGCGGCATCCGGACGGCGAGGCCGAGACCCGTCCGGCCGAGACCCGGCTGAGCGTCGAGGAGCTCGACGCACCAGGTGCGGTCGAACTGCTCGACGTGGTAGGTCAGTTGGTCGAACGAGCGCGGGCCGCAGGCGAGTTGCGCCGGGATGTCACGGTGGCGGATGTCCTGCTGGTGATCGCCACGGCGGCTCCTTCCCTGCCGGACGCGGCACAACAGGCCGCCGCCTCGTCCCGGTTGCTGGACATCCTGCTTGAGGGTCTGCGGCCCAGGGCGCTGTAGGGCGCGGGTCGGGGACAGCCACCACGGGAACGGACCGGCGCGAGCTGAGCGGTTCTGAGCGCTTTCGGGCGGTTCCGGGGGGTACGGGTTCGTGCCGTCGGGCGGGTCGCCGGGGGCGTACGCCCGGTGCGTCCGGCCGGGCGGCGGCGCGTCAGGTCACCCGGCGCGGCCAACCCTCGAACTGACGTACCGTTCGCGGCGCCTTCGCGCCCCTCTCAAGGGTGAAGTCGCGTTCCCCGCACCCGCCGTGTGACCCTCACGTGTGGTTGCGGGCCAACGGCTCCCGTGGTGCCTCTGCGCTGTGCGACGCTTACCCGGTGTTCGGGTCTGATGGTGCATACGAGGGCTTCCGCCATGAGTGGTGAAGGTCGCGACGAGACGGCGGGTGCGGCCGGCGGCGACGGCGCGGAGGCCGGCGGCCCCGCCGCGCGGCAGGTGCCGAGCCAGGGCGGACCGGTCGCGTCCGGGTCCCCGCTCGGCCCTCCCGGCGTGCCCGGCGGCGGTACGGGCCGGCATGCGGCGCCCCCGGTGCCAGGCCCCTCGACGGAGCCCGATCCGGCCGACGCCGCGGCGTGGGAGCCGGACAACAGCGTGCCCCAGCAGCGTGCGGGACGAGGCGGTTCCGCGGGGGCCACGCTGCCCCTGCCCACGATCCCGACGCCCGCACACCGCAAGGGCGCGCCCCCCGCACGGCCGGGGGCGGCGGCGCCCGGCGCGGGGGCCACGGGCGGAGCGGGAGTCGGCGCCGAGCCGGGTGCCGCGGCGTCCTCCGACGCGGATCTGGTCCAGCGGATGCGCGCCGGCGACGACAGCGCGTACGAGGAGCTGTTCCGGCGCCATGCCACGGCGGTGCGCCGTTACGCGCGTACGTGCTGCCGCGACGCGGACACCGCGGACGACCTGACCGCCGAGGTCTTCGCCCGTACCCTCCAGGCCGTCCGCGGCGGGGCGGGACCCGAACACGCGGTGCGCGCCTACCTGTTGACGACGGTGCGGCGGGTAGCGGCGGCCTGGACGAAGACCGCGAAGCGCGAGCACCTGGTCGACGACTTCGCCGTGTTCGCGGCGCAGGCCGCCGCCTCCTCGTCGGTGTCCGACGACGACACCCTCGAACTGGGCGCCGACGTCAAGGCGATGCACGAGGCGGAGCAGACCCTCGCGATGCAGGCCTTCCGCAGCCTGCCGGAGCGCTGGCAGGCGGTGCTGTGGCACACCACCGTCGAAGAGGAGTCGCCGAGCCAGGTGGCGCCGCTCTTCGGTCTCTCGGCCAACGCCACCGCCGTCCTCGCGGGCCGGGCGCGCGAAGGCCTCAAGCAGGCATACCTGCAGGCCCACGTCAGTTCCGCGCTCACCGCCGGCGGGGACTGCGCACGGTACGCGGACCGGCTCGGCGCGTACGCGCGCGGCGGGCTGCGGATGCGCGCCGAGCGCGGCCTGCGCAAACACCTTCAGGAGTGCGCCAAGTGCCGCATGGCGGCAGGTGAACTGGCCTCCGTGAACGCGCAGATCCCGGCCGTCGTACCGATCGCGGTCATCGGCTGGTTCGCCACCGGGTTCTCCCTCAAGGCGCTCGGTATCGCAGGCGGAGCGGCGGCCGGCGCGGCCGGCGCGGGTGCGGCGGCCGCGGCCGGCGGGTCCTCCGGCGCGGCGGGCGGCGCGGGCGCGGGGGTCGCAGCGGAAGGCGTCGGCGCGCCGTTGAAGATCGGCGCGGCCGCGCTGGCGGTGGTGGCCGCCGGGGCCGGGCTCGTCTGGGCCCTCACGTCGGGGAACGGCACGCAGCCGCCGTCTCCGGAGGCCAGGCCCCCGGCCGCGGAGCAGCTCGTACCGCAGATCCCGGTGCCGTCCCACCCGGCCACGCACCGGGGGGCACCCCAGCCATCGGGGCCCCCGGCACCGCAGGTACCCGACGCGAAGGCCCCGGCACCGAAGTCCGGCACGCCGCGGCCCACGCCGACGCCCCGGGCCGCGCCCACGCCTGCGGCGAAGCCCCCGTCCCCCACCCCGGCCCCTTCGGTGCCGACCCGGCGGCCGACCCCCACGCCGACACCGACACCGTCGGTGCCGACCCCGCCCCCGCCCCCGACGGTCTTCCCGGTGGACCAACTGCTGTACCGGTGGCAGGGCGACGGCACCAAGCCGGAAGTACGGCTCGCCTCAGCCGGCCGGCTCTGGCAGCGGCACGGCATGTCGGTCGGTCGCACGCACTACGGATACGGCGTGAGCGAGCACGCGCCCGGCAGCGCCACGATCGACCTCAACCGGGCGTGCGCCACGTTCCAGGCGTCGGTGGGCGTGGACGACGCGACGCTGGGGCTCGGTTCGCTGCGTTTCGCCGTGTACGGCGACAGCGGACGGCTGTGGACGTCCGGGACACTGCGGGGCGGACGTCCCGCGATCCCGGTGTCGGTGTCGATCGCGGGGCAGAAGACGATCCGGCTCGTGGTGGAGCCGGTGACCCCGTTCGGTGCGGTCGCCGTCGCGGACTGGGCCGAAGCGCGGATCAGCTGCGGCTGAACAAGCCGACGTGACGCGGGCTCCGGACCGTCCCGGACCGTCCCGGACCGTCCCGGGGCGGTCCAGGGCTCGGGCTCCGCTTCGACTCGGGCCGGCCTGTCGGGCTCCGCTTCGACTCGGGCTCGGCTCCGGATCCGGCTCGGACTCGGGTCGGGCTGTGGGGCTGTCGGGCTCGGGCTCAATTCTTCGGCGGGTGGTGGGTTCTCATCCCTCCGTACGAGGCCGGGCACGAGTACGGGTGCCGGCACCGGCACCGGCGCGAAGGACGCGGGCGGGTGGGCCGGGGCGGCGCCCCGGCCCGTCCTCAGGCCTGCAGCGTCGGGCGCGGAATGACCCCGCCCGCCACCGCGCGGCGGCGCGGGGCCGCCGTGCCCGTCCAGCAGGTACCGCGGCGGGAGAGCAGCCGGCGCAGCCACAGCTCGGTCGAGACCAGGTCGGCCAGGCCGTCCAGGGGGACCTCCTCGCCGTCCGCCGCCGCGCGCAGCGCTTTGCGCACGACGCGCGCCTCGATCAGCCCCGCGTCCGCGAGGAGCGGCGCGTCGAACAGGTCGACCAGCTCTCCTATGGCGGAGCGCAGCCCCACCCGGGTGACGGCCGTGCCGGTCGCCCGCGAGGTGGCGCCCCAGCCGGGCGGCAGGTCATGGATGCCCGTACCGGAGAGGATCGTTCGCAGGATCTCCGCGCGCGCGTCGGACTGGACGCGCAGCGCCTCCGGGAGTTCGCGGCACGCCCGGACGACCTGGTTGTCGAGGAACGGCGCGTGCAGCCGCTGGCTGCGGATCTCGGCGGCCTGCTCGAAGACCCGGTGGTCGGCGGCGTAGCGTGCGAGCGCCGCACGGGCGCGTGCCTCCCCGGGGCGCTGCACGGACGTGGGGCGGGTCGCCGCGACACGCAGCCTCTTCGCGACCTGGGCGAGTGCCTCGCCGGTGAGCCAGCGCGCGGCGGGACCGGGGCGGGACCAGGTGAGGGCGGCGAGCGAGGCGTCGACGGGGCTTCCGTAATCGTTGGGCAGGGCGGCCCTGTTCGCCTCGGGGAGCCGGGCGGCGGCATCCTCCATTCCCGTGCGGTAGGGCGTGCGGGCCAGGCGCCGGGCGGCCCGGTAGAGGGTCAGCGGTACGAAGAGGGACGACGCCGAGACGCCTTCGGAGCGGGCGAGTTCGGCCACCGGGTGCAGCAGATGGCGTCTGCGCCGGTCGAGCAGCAGGTCGGCCAGGCGCGCGGGGTGGGCATCGAGCACCTGCCGTGCGCCCGCGCCCGTCAGATGGTCCGCACTGCCCGCCGCGAGCCGCCGCTTGTGCCGTGCGGCGGTGACGAGTGCGGGTCCGGGCTCGTCCGTCAGGGGGCCGTCGAGGTCGGCGTACGGCAGGGCCTCGGCGCCGCCGGGGACGACGACGTGGTGCAGGCGGGGGTTCTCGGCGATGAGGCCGGCCCGTTCGAGTTCGGCGTCGTCGCGGCCGCCCTGGGTGAGGTCGTTGAACGTGACGGCGAGGAGCCGTTCGCCCGCGCCCGTACCGTGCCCGAGGACCGTGCCGGGCGCACCCGGCAGTCCGGCGGCGAGGAGCGCCAGCGTCGCGGACGCGCTGCCGCCCGACAGGTCGGCCCCGATGCCGGGCAGCGGCGCGCCGCGTGCCGCCCGCCGGTCCGCGGGTCCCATGCCGGGGACAGGACCCGGATCGGGCAGCGGCGCCTCGGGGGCGTGGCGGGGGGCCGTCAGCCGGGTGCGCACGGCCTCCACGAGCGCGTCCCGCACGGCTTCGACCGCGCGGTCCGGGTCGCGTTGCGGAGCGGCGACGGCGAGCGAGGCGACGGGCTCGTACCCGGTGATCTCGCGCGAACCCTCCCGAAGGATCAGCGCGTGCCCCGGCGGGATGCGCTTGACGCCCTCGTACGGGGTGGAGTCGCGCAGCGCCTCGGGGGTCTCCGGGCAGGCCAGCAGCGCGGCCAGGTGGCCGACGTCGAGCTGTGCCTCAATGAGGTCCGCGAGCGGCAGGGCGGCCGTCGCGTACGCGGTACCGCCGGCCCACGGCGTGTAGAAGACGGGACGCGCGCCCGCGAGGTCCCCGGCGATGGTGACGCGCCGTCCGATCTGCGCGACGGCGGTGTAACTGCCCGGCCAGGCGGTCAGGTGGCGCAGCGCGCCGCCACGGGCGGCGACGATCCCCAGCCGCAGTTCGTCGTCGGTGGCGCCGCAACAGCCGAGTACGGCCAAGCGGTTGAAGGGGTCGACGGACACGACCCGCACCTCGTCGGGCCGCCAGTCCCCGACCGCCCACAGCGGATCGGGATCGCCCCACAGGAGTTGGGAGCCGACGGGCGTGATCGTGCCGCCGTCGCCCGCGTCGCCCACGGCGTCCACGGCACCCACCGTGCCGAAGTGCGCGGCGATGCTGCTCCACCCCACCAGCCAGCGCATCGGCTGCCTCCAGAGCCTGTGAGCAATCCGCCAGTCCAAGCCATAGCCCGTTCGGGACCATGCTGCCACGACAACGGCGCACAGGAGGGGGGACGGTGGCACGAGTGGGAACGCGCACGCGCCCCTGGCATGAGCCGGGTGGCCGGAATGCGTCCTCGGTCAGGAAGGCCTCGCCCGACCCGGCACTCCCCGATGATCTTCGGCGGCCACCCCGCGACCACCCCCCGGACAGGCGTGATTCAGCCAATCTGCGGCGCACCCGAAAGTGCCCTGCGGCACGGCACGGCGCCGCCCCCGCGCGCGAGAAGCGTACGCACGCTCGGTCCGGGAGACGCCGCGCGCCTCCCGGACCGGTCCGCCGCCCGCGGGGATGGGGGCGACGGGTGTCCCCCAGCCCGCTGGTTCCAGTACGCAGCGGGCCGACCCACGCAGGACCATGGAAGCGCTCTCCCCCTGACCGGGCCACGGCGCACAGGTGGGCGCACGGCCACACACGAGGAGCACGAGAGGCCCTCACGACGGCGTGCGCCGCCCTCCGACGCACGGTTGTACGGCCGCCGGCACGGACCACAATCCCGCCATCCGGAAGTTGGCCCCTTAACGGTCGGGATGTGGCGAACTACGCTGGGTTTACGAATGCCGCGCGCCTATGCCAGGACTCGGCGGCCGTCTGTGTGTCGAGGGGTGGCGCATGTCCAGGGAGCTACGCGGGCCGAACGAGAAGCTCGGTACGGTCCTCGCCCTCGCGGGAATCAGCAACGCCGGGCTCGCCCGGCGGGTCAACGACCTTGGGTCGCAACGAGGCCTGACGCTTCGCTACGACAAGACGTCCGTGGCCCGATGGGTGTCGAAGGGGATGGTCCCTCAGGGGGCCGCCCCTCACCTCATCGCGTCCGCGATCGGTGCGAAGCTCGGCCGGCCCGTCCCGCTGCACGAGATCGGCCTCGCGGACGCGGATCCCGCGCCCGAGGTCGGCCTCGCGTTCCCGCGCGACGTCGGTCAGGCCGTCCGTACCGCGACGGAGCTCTACCGCCTCGACCTCGCGGGCCGCAGGGCCGGTGGCGGGGGCATCTGGCAGTCGTTGGCCGGCTCGTTCTCCGTGAGCGCGTACGCGACGCCGGCGTCACGCTGGCTCATAACCCCGGCCGATTCGTCGGTCGCGCGGGACACCTCCGTCGCTCTCGCGGCGCACGGTGCGCGCGGCGGGCAGCCGGCGGCCCGGAGCGGTCCCCCGGGGCCGAACGGACCCGCGGGACCCACGACGACGGGTGCGGGCGTCGCGCAGCAGCCGTCCGGCGCGGCACCTGCCGAGCCGGAGGCGCAGCCGGGGTCCGGCGCCGAGGGCGCTAACGGCGCCGACGGCATCCAGCCGCTCCGGGTCGGCCACAGCGATGTCGCGAAGCTCCGGGAGGCGGCGGCGGACGCACGGCGCTGGGACTCCAAGTACGGGGGCGGCGACTGGCGTTCGTCCATGGTGCCCGAGTGCCTTCGGGTCGACGCGGCACCGCTTTTGCTCGGCGCGTACAGCGACGAGGTCGGGCGGGGCCTGTTCGGCGCCACGGCCGAACTCACCCGGCTCGCCGGCTGGATGGCCTTCGACACCGGCCAGCAGGAAGCGGCGCAGCGGTACTACATCCAGGCGCTGCGGCTCGCCCGCGCCGCGGCGGACGTCCCCCTCGGCGGTTACGTCCTCGCGTCGATGTCGCTCCAGGCCACCTACCGCGGCTTCGCCGACGAGGGCGTCGACCTCGCGCAGGCCGCCGTCGAGCGCAACCGCGGTCTGGCGACGGCGCGCACGATGAGTTTCTTCCGCCTCGTGGAGGCGCGCGCGCACGCAAAGGCGGGCGACGCGACGACCGCGGGCGCCGCCCTGAAGGCCGCCGAGGGCTGGCTGGAACGCTCGCGCTCGGGCGACGCCGACCCGACGTGGCTGGCCTTCTACTCCTACGACCGGTTCGCCGCGGACGCGGCGGAGTGCTACCGGGACCTGAAACTGCCCCGCCAGGTACGGCGGTTCACCGAACAGGCGCTGTCCCGGCCGACGGAGGAGTTCGTCCGTTCGCACGGCCTGCGGCTGGTGGTGAGTGCCGTCGCCGAGCTGGAGTCCGGGAACCTGGACGCGGCGTGCGCGGCGGGCACCCGTGCGGTCGAGGTCGCGGGCCGCATCTCCTCGGCGCGCACCACGGAGTACGTCCGGGACCTGCTGCACCGCCTCGAACCGTACGGTGACGAGCCGCGCGTCGTCGAGCTGCGGGAGCGGGCGAGGCCGCTGCTGGTGGCACCGGCGTAAGCCGCCCGCCGGCCGCCGCCCCGGTAACGGAGGTCCCGTGTGCGGTCTGCGCGCGCAGGGCTCGCGTGCCGCTCCTCACCGGTACGGCCGCTCACCCGTGCGCCGGCGGGCTCCGGCCATGGCGCGGCGCCCGTCCGCCGGCACCCCGGCCGCTGCCGTGCACGGCAGGGCCGCACGCACCGCTGTCAGAGGCGGGGTGCACCATCGGGGTGGGAGGTGAGGCCGATGGCCGCGCGAGCGGGGTTCGACTGCGACGTACTGGTGATCGGCGGCGGAATCGTCGGGCTGTCGACGGCGTACGCGTTGACGCGTGCCGCGCCGGGCGTCCGCGTGACGGTCGCCGAGAAGGAGGCGGCGCCCGCCCTCCACCAGACGGGGCGCAACAGCGGGGTCATCCACAGCGGGATCTACTACGCGCCCGGTTCGCTGAAGGCCCGGTACGCGCTGAGCGGCTCGGCGGAGATGGTCAGGTTCTGCGCGGAGCACGGGATCGCCCACGGGGTGACGGGCAAGCTGATCGTCGCCAAGCACCAGAGCGAACTGCCCCGCCTGCACGCGCTCGCCGCGCGCGGCCGGGCCCACGGCATTCCCGTGCGGGAGCTGGGTCCGGCACAGATCAGGGAGCACGAGCCGGAGGCCCGTGGGGTCGCCGCCGTGCACGTCGCGACGACGGGCGTCTGCGACTTCGGGGCGGTCGCCGGGCAGCTCGCGCGCTCGGCGGAGGCCGCGGGCGCGGCCGTGCGCTACGGCGCCGGGGTGGTGGCCGTCGACCGGCGCTCGTGGGGCGTGGCCGTGCGTACCGCCCTGGGGGAGGTCATCAGGGCCCGCGCGCTGGTCAACTGCGCGGGGCTGCAGTGCGACCGGGTGGCGCGGCTCACGGGCGACGACCCGGGGATGCGGATCGTGCCCTTCCGCGGCGAGTACTACGAACTCACCCGGCCCGATCTCGTGCGGGGCCTGGTCTACCCGGTGCCCGACCCGGCGTTCCCGTTCCTCGGCGTGCACCTGACCCGGGGGGTGGACGGCGGCGTGCACGTCGGGCCGAACGCGGTCCCGGCGCTGGCCCGCGAGGGCTACGGATGGGGCGTCGTGCGCCCGGGCGAGGTGGCGTCGACCCTGGCCTGGCCCGGCGCGTGGCGGATGGCGTCGCGGCACTGGCGGTACGGGGCGGGTGAGATGTACCGGTCGGTCGCGAAGAGGGCGTTCGCGAAGGAGGTGCGGCGGCTGCTCCCCGCCGTGCGCGACGACGACCTGCGGGCGACGGCGGCCGGCGTACGGGCCCAGGCGGTGCTGCGCGACGGATCGCTGGCGGACGACTTCCTGATACGCCGCGGCCGGCGGGCGGTCCACGTACTGAACGCGCCCTCCCCGGCGGCGACGGCGTCGCTGCCGATCGGCCGCGCGGTCGCGCGGTGGGCCCTGGAGGCGCTGGACTGACCCCCCCGGGGAGGCGCCACCCGCTCTCCCCGAGGTGACGGCCCTGCGACGCGCGCCACGGCGTTCCGGTCCCGCCCCGGCGGTCCGGTCCCGCCCCGGAGCCGGGCCCGTCGACGCCCGCCCTGCCGCCGCGCGGCCGGAGCCCACGCCGGGCACGCGCGTCCACCCGTTCGCTCGTCCACGGGTGCCCGGAACCCGCTCCGGTCCCAGCGCGGGCCGGAGCCCACCCGCCTCGTCCGTCCTCGTGCGCCCGGCCGTTCCCGTGAGTCGCCACCGGGGCCTGGGGCGGCCGTCCAGGGGACGGCACAGGCCCGTCCTGGGGCTCTCAGGGGCCCTTTACCATGGGGGAACCATGTCCCAGTCCCAGAGTCCCAGCCGCATGTTTCCCGACGGCGGCCCCGCAGCCGATCCCGCAGGGGACCGCTTCGAGCGGCGCATCCGGAGTTTCCAGCCCCGCCGCAGCCGGGTGACCACCGGCCAGGCCGACGCCATCCGGCGGCTCTGGCCCGCGTGGGGGTTCGACGTGGACGGGCAGCGCGTGCTCGACCTCGACGCCCTGTTCGGTGGGGGGCCCGTCGTCCTGGAGATCGGGTTCGGCATGGGCGAGACCACCGCCCGGATGGCCGCCGCCGCGCCGGACACCGGCATCCTCGCCGTCGACGTCCACACGCCCGGACAGGGCAATCTCCTCGCGCTCGCCGAGCGGGAGGGGCTCGCCAACGTGCGCGTCGCCAACGGGGACGCCTTCATCCTGCTCCGCGAGATGCTGCCGGCCACCTCGCTCAGCGGTGTCCGCGTCTACTTCCCGGACCCCTGGCCGAAGAAGCGCCACCACAAGCGGCGGCTCATCCAGCCCGAGTTCCTCGACCTCGCGGCCACCCGAATGGCCCCGGGCGCCGTCCTGCACTGCGCGACGGACTGGGAGCCGTACGCGGAACAGATGCTGGACGTGCTGAGCGCGCACCGCGCCTTCGAGAACACGGCCCCGGGCGGCGGGTTCGCGGAGCGGCCCGCCTTCCGGCCGCTCACGCGCTTCGAGGGCCAGGGCCTCGACAAGGGGCACGTGGTGCGCGACCTCATGTTCCGCCGGACGGCGGATCCCCGGCCGTAGGGACGGGCTGCCACCGTGGCCGAGGCGGCCGGCGTCCCGGGGGAGCGCCGGCCGGCGGACCGGAGGTGCGGCACCGGCCCGGCGACCGGGCGGCTGCCAGGGAAAGCGGTCTGCTGGACGGGGGCGTCCGCCACCTGGCGGCGGTGCCGGCCGGCCCGTCCGCCCGGCGATGATCGGCTCGATGCCCCATCGCCGTTGTCGCTGACCGTCGTTAGGGTCGATACGTGAGCGAATCGACCCCGCAGTTCCTTCCGTCGCCGCCCGTGGCGCGCTTCGGCGGCCGGCCGCTGCGACGTCGTGGCCGCGAGCTCTGGCGGCGGCGCGGTGTGCGGGGCGGGGCGCTGGTCGTGGCGCTCACGGTCTGCGGGGCCGTCATCCTCGCCCTGGTGCGCGACCAGACCGGCACGGAGGGCTTCCTCGTGGGCCTCGCCCTCGCGGTACTGCCGGTACCCGCGCTGATGGCCGTCTTCCGCTGGCTCGACCGCGTCGATCCGGGCCCGTGGCGCAATCTGTTCTTCGCGTTCGCCTGGGGTTCCTGTGCCGCTGCCCTGGTGGCGATCATCGCGAACTCGTTCGCGACCGAGTGGCTCGCGACCGCCACCGCCGACCCGTCCGGCGCCCAGTCCCTCGGAGCCACGGCCATAGCGCCGGTCATCGAGGAGAGCGCCAAGGGCACTGCGGTACTGCTGCTGTTCCTCTTCCGCAGACGCCATTTCACCGGCGTGGTGGACGGCGTCGTGTTCGCCGGCTTCACCGCCACCGGTTTCGCCTTCACCGAGAACATCCTCTACCTCGGCAACGCCTTCGGTGAGGACAGGACCCTCGGCGGCGGCGCGGGGCTGGCCTCGTTCACCGTGGCCACGTTCTTCGTACGGATAGTGCTCTCGCCGTTCGCCCACCCGCTGTTCACCGTGCTCACCGGTATCGGCTTCGGCCTGAGCACCGTCGCGCGGGGACGACACGGGAGGCTGCTGCGGGTGGCACTGCCGCTGGCCGGCCTGTTCGGCGCCATGGGCATGCACGCCCTGTGGAACAGCTCGTCGGGCGTCTTCCCGCCGTTCGGTTTCTACCTCGTCTACGGGCTGTTCATGGTGCCCGTGTTCGGCCTGGTGACGTGGGTGACGATCTGGGCGCGCCAGCGTGATCTGCGTACGGTCTCGGCGGTGCTGCCCGCGTACGTGGCGGCCGGCTGGTTCGGCCCGGCCGCTCCGTACGCGCTGTCGTCGATGCGGGCGCGGACCGCGGCCCGGGACTTCGCGGGACGTACGTACGGTGCGACGGCGGCGCGGGCCGTCGCGGAGCACGGGCGGCACGCGACGGCGCTCGCGATGCTGCGCCACCAGGCGGAACAGGGCGTGTCCGTACCGGACTTCGCGGCGCGCGAGCGGGAGCTGCTGCACCGGATATGGGAACGCCGGGAGCCCGCCGGGGCCGCGCTGCTGCACGCCGCGCGGGCCACCGGCCGGGTCCCGGTGCCTCCGCCGTACCTGGACCACTGGGCGCCCAACCCCTACCGCGAGCTCTGACCCGGCCCGACGGGAGCCCACCGGGAGCCCACCGCGGGCGAGGCGGGCGGCGGGCCGGCCGGGCGGGACGCGGCACGACCGCCTGCGTCCGGCCCGCCCCCTGCGTCACATCCGGGCGTGGGGCCCGAGGCGGACGGGTCTCACCGCACTCACGGATCTCACGGGCCGCACCGACCGCACCGACCGCACCGACCGGACCGGACCGACCGCTCGGACCGCACCGACCCGCACAGGTCTCAGGCGGACGCGTTCGTGAGCCGGGTCATCTCGTCGTCGCTCAGGTGCAGGTCCTGCATCGCGAGGAGCGCAGGCAGCTGTTCCACGGTGCGGGCCGAGGCGATCGGCGCGACCACGGTGGGGCGCTGCGCGAGCCAGGCGAGGGCGACCGTGGCGAGTTCGGCGCCGCGCTCGTTCGCCACGGCGTCCAGCGCGGCCAGCACCTTCTGTCCCCGCTCGGTTTCCGCGTAGCCGCCCGCCCTGCCCACGCGCACGCTGTCCACGGTGGTGCCGGGCCGGTACTTGCCGGTCAGGAAGCCGGCGGCGAGAGAGAAGTAGGGCAGGACGCCGAGGCCGTTCGCCGCGGCCACGTCCTGCAGGTCGCCCTCGTAGGTGTCGCGGGAGACCAGGTTGTAGTGCGGCTGGAGCGCCACGTAGCGCGCGAGGCCCTCCCGCTCGGAGAACGCGAGCGAGGCGGTCAGCCGCTCAGGGCTGATGTTGGAGGCAGCGATCTGACGGACCTTGCCGGCCTTCACGAGCTCGTCGAGCGTCGAGATGATGTCCTCGACCGGGACGGACTCGTCGTCGAAGTGCGTGTAGTACAGGTCGATGTGGTCGGTGCCGAGCCTGCGCAGCGACTCCTCGGCGGCCGCCCTGATGGTGTCGGGCGCGAGGCCCTTGTACTCGGGGTGCGAGCCGACCTTGGTCGCGATGACCACGTCGTCGCGGTTGCCGCGCGCCGCGACCCACTGGCCGATCAGGGTCTCGGACCCGCTGCCCTTGCCGCCGTCCGCGAGCCGGCCATAGGCGTCGGCGGTGTCGACGAAGTTGCCGCCGCCCGCGAGGTACGCGTCGAGGATGGCGAAGGTGGCCTTCTCGTCGGCGCTCCAGCTGAAGACGTTGGCGCCCAGGCAGAGCGGGGACACGGACAGGTCGGAGGAACCAAGTGTGCGTCGATCAGTCATACCCCCATTGAACAGCGCCGCACCCCGCCCGTACCGGCTGCCCCGTCCCGGGGGGCGGGCGCGGTGAAAAGCCGGCGGCTCCGGCGTCGGGGGGTGAGCGCCGGAGCCGCCGGGGTACCCGGCGGCCGGGGTTCCGGGATTCGGGGGGAAGTGCCCCGGATCCGGCTGCCGGTGGTCTGGGTGCGCGGCCGTTGGTCTGGGTGCGCGGCCGGTGCTCCGGGTGTGCTTCCTACAGGGCCGGGTCGCGCGGGGGACGGCGTGGGGACGTACGGGGAGCGGGGGAGCGGCAGTTGGACGCCCGTACGACGGCGAGGTGCGCGGGCACGGGCCGCCGAGCAGGCTGCGTGCCTGCCCCCCTGCCCCTCCCAGGTCCGCGTCGGCGGATCAGAGGCACCGGGGCAGGCGGCACGCGACGGGCCGGGGTCAGGGCTTGAGTCCGTGGTCCTCCAGCCAGGGACGGGGGTCGATCGCCGTACCGGCGGTCGTACGGACCTCCAGGTGCAGGTGCGGGCCGGTCACATTGCCGGTGGCACCGACCCTGCCGATGACGTCCCCGGTGCTGACCTTCTGGCCGACCGACACGAGCATCGAGGACTGGTGGCAGTACCAGAGCTCCTCGCCGTCGTCGAGCTTGACGACCGTGCGGTAGCCGTACGAACCGGCCCAGCCGGCCGACGTGACCGTGCCGCTGTGGACGGCCTTGATCGGCGTGCCGGTGGGGGCCGCGAAGTCGAGGCCGGTGTGGTACCCGGACGACCACAGGGGGCCGGGGTCCCCGAACTGGCCGGTGATCGTGTACGAGACGACCGGGAGGGTGTAGCTCTTGGCCAGCTCGGCGAGGCGCGCCGCCTCGGCCTTCTTCTTGGCCTCCGCCGCGGCCTTCTGCTTCGCCTCGTCCGCCTTCTTCTCCGCCGCCGCCTGCGTCTTCGCGGCCTCGGCCCGCGCGGAACGCACCGCGTCCTGCTCGGCCGCGGCCCGCTGGGCGTCGTCGGCGGCCTGCTGCTGCGCGGACGCCTGCTGGAGGATTCTCGCCCGCAGGGCCTCGCCCGCGTCCGTGTCACCGCGCTCGAAGTCGGCGGTGGTGACGCCCGCGGTGGTCAGCGGCGCGCCCGCGAGCACGGCCGCCGGCGCGGGCTTCTCGTCCGGCAGGAGCGAGCTGACGACCGGGAGCGAGGCCACGCTCTGCGGGATGTGCTCCGCTATCGCGTCGGGCATCGATATGGACACGGGAGCCTTGCCCTGCGCCGCCGCGATCCCGCCGGCGCCCACGGCGGCGATGACACCGACGCCGAGCACCGTGGAGCTGCGCGCGAGGGCGTTGCGCTGCTTGATGACCCGGTGCTTGCCGCGCAGCGCGGAGATCGAGGTGGCCGAACCCTCGTCCGCCGAGAACTCTCCCCAGGCGGTCTCCGCCGCGACGTCGGACGGCGTTTCCGGGAGCGGAGCGGCGGTGGCGGCGAGCCGCGCGCCGGCGGTCGGGGCGGCGTCGGTCGGGGGGTGCTCGGCCCGGGCGCTCTCGTGGAAGGCCGGGATGCCGCCGACCGCCGGGAAGGACCCGGTGTCACCGAACGCCGGGAAAGAGCCGGTGTCGTGAGCTGCCGGGAAGGAACCCGTGTCGTGGACGGCCGCGAACGATCCGGTGTCACCCACCGCCGGAAAGACGCCGGTTCCGCCGACGACCGTGAACGACCCGGTGTCACTTACCGCCGGGAAGGAACCGGTGCCGTGGGCCGCCGCGAACGATCCGGTGTCACCCACCGCCGGGAAGGAACCCGTGTCGTGGACCGCCGCGAACGACCCCGTGTCGTGGACCGCCGGGTAGGAGCCCGTGTCGTGGACAGCCGCGAACGACCCCGTGTCGTGGACCGCCGGGTAGGAGCCCGTGTCGTGGACCGCCGGAAAGGTCCCGGTGCCGCCGGCCGGGCCGTCGCCGTACGGCTCGTATCCGTATCCGTGGTCCTGGCCCTGACCCTGGCCGTACTGAGCCTGTCGGTACCGGCCCTGGGCCTGGTCGCCGTACTGGCCACCCTGCGCGTACGGGCCCTGGCCGTACTGACCTTGGGCGTACTGGCCCTGGCCGTTTCCGTCGCCGTACGCGTGCGAGGCGGTGTCGTAGCCGTCGAACCCGGCGTCACGACCGCTCCGGCCGGCCTGACCGGGCCGATCGGCCTGCGGGACGTGTGCGCCGTACGCGTCGTGGGAACCCTGGGGGGAGTAGCCGGTGCCGTAAGGCCCGTTCCCATAAGGGGCGTTGAAAGGAGCCTCATGGCTGAAGGACTGGGTGCCGCCGAGCGGGCCGAGCGAGGGTGGGGTTTCGAACGGGGCTGCCGGGGCAGGCTTGTTGGACGCCACGGGGGCGTGCTCCTTTCCTTCCTTCTCGCCTACCGGGTTAGCTGACGGGTTCGGAGCAGGAAGGTCTCCTACGGGTGCGCCCAGCTGCCGACAGGCAGCAAGTAACGCCCGATTCACCCCAATTGTTGGTTCCCCGGTTTCCTTGCGGAATTCGGCGCACGCGCACGGCGCCATCTCTGACGACGGCTGGGACGACCGCGCTGCGTTATCGAACGTTAATAGAGACCTGCCCGTTATTCCAAGCTGTTCCCGATGATCGTTAACGACTTCGCATCGGATCAACCGGGACAGATGCTGGCGCAACCGGGCGAGTTGACCGCACTTCGGTGACACGGACGGACACGCGCGATGTCCACGATGCGGTGCGGGCCCGCCGGTGCCCCCGCCATCGGCGAGCGGAGTGCTCGCAACCGGGCACCCACAGTGACGAAACACCGAGGGGCGATCGGGAGCCCGAGCAGGCACACCTGCGGACGGACGATCGGACGGACCCACCGAGCGGACCCATCGGGCGGACCGGCGGACCGGGCCGCGCGTCTGAGCCCCTCGCCCGGGCCCCTCTCGTTCCCTCGCACCCTTGCCCCGCGTACGCACGGCATCACCGAGGCGGTCCACGGCGTACGGCAGGCCCGCGCCCCGCAGCGCTCACAACGCTCACAACGGCGGGACGACGTGCATGATCCTGCGTCGTTCCGGCTGCCGGTCCCCCGGCCTGTTCACCGCGAGGAGCGCCATGTCGTCGTTGGAGCCGCCCCCGGTGTGCACGCGTACGTCCCCGACGACCGCGTCGAGCAGTTCCTCCGGCCCGGGGAAGATCCGGCCGCTCAGCCGCTTCGCCGGTTCGTAGAAGACACCGTCCTTGTCCCGCGCCTCCGACAGGCCGTCCGTGTAGAACAGCAGCGTGGAGCCCGCCGGGTACGGGCGGGTGTCGGCCCGGTCCGGCCACGCGCCCAGCTCCGACATCCCGAGCGGCAGCGCGAACTGCCCCGGCTCCAGTGTCGTCACGAGGCCGGCGGGAGCCAGCAGCATCGGCTCGGGGTGACCGCGGTTGACCAGCCGTACGACCCCTTCGCCCCGGGGGATCTCGGCCAGCACCGCCGTCGTGAACGCCTCCCCCTCGTCCGTCTCGGACCGCCGGGTGCCCTCCCTCGTCAGGGCGCGGTCGAGGCGGTGCGCCACGCCCTCCAGCGTGCGCTCCTGCTCCGCCGCCTCCCGGAACGCGCCGATCAGCACGGCCACCGTCCCCACGGCTTGCATGCCCTTGCCCCGCACGTCACCGACGATCAGCCGGACACCGTGGGGGGTGTCCTGCACCGCGAAGAGGTCGCCGCCGATGAACGCGTCCTCCTGTGCCGCCTCGTACCGTGCGGCGATGTGCAGCCCCCCGATCCGCTCCGCGGGCTGGGGCAGCACCGCGCGCTGCGCCGTCTCCGCGATGATGCGCGCGGACGCGAGGCGCTCGCCGCTGCGGCGCACGATGCGGTTGATGCCGAGGGCGAGCGCCGAGACGGTCACCACGGTGATCAGGTCGCCGACCGCCTCGACCCGGCCGATGGTGCCGTCCTGGATCCGCAGCAGCGCCTCGGTGGCGATCGCGACGAGCGCGATGATCGCGGTGCCGACGAGGCTGAAGAACGGCGCCGCGACCATCGGGGCGGCCGCGAAGAACGGGGACGCGGTGAAGCGGGTCGGCGTGACCGTGTCGAAGACGACGCCCACGAAGATCACGACAAGCGGCAGCCAGAACCGGAACCTGCTCGGCCGCGGATTCGGGGTCTCCTCGCCCCGGACCGGCTCGCCGTCGCGGCGGGAGACCCAGTCGCGCGCGATGCGGACGCCGCGCGGACGCGTCATGACCCGGCCGCTACGCCCGTCGCGCCCCGTCTTCGCCACCAGTGGTCTCTCTCCTGCCGGTCTCCTCGCCAAGGCTGCGGACGGTACCGCGCTCCTCCCAGGCTGACCGCCGTGGCGCCCGGCGGCTAATCGCCATCGACCGACTGGCCTACCGCCCCGCCCCCGTCCGGACCCCCGCCCAGGGCCCGGGGGACACGCGTGCACCGCCGTCCGGCTCCGTCGCGGCGGCCGGACCGCGCGCGTGGGCACCTTGCCACGACGGTACGCGCACGAAGGGTGAACCCGCCCCGGGAAGTTGACGGTACCGCCTCCGGGACCGGGCCCCCGCGGCCGGTCACCTCCCTCCGCACCGCACGCCCGGTCCGTCCTCCCGGGTGCGACGCGGTCTCAGACGGTCAGGCGCCGGATGGTGGCGAACCCGCCGGCCAGCATGACGACGACAGCCACGGCGAGGACGGCGGTGACACCGGTGGCCGTGATGGTGGCGAAGAAGCGGCCGATACCCGTCCAGCCGTGCATCCACGTGGCGATGACCGCGACCAGTGCCAGCACGCCCAGTTGCGTCCCGCCGAAGATCGTGACGCCGAGCAGCCCGGCGCGGCGGAAGACCAGGCCGTACCACGTCCCGTAGACGAACATCAGGACGAACGTGATCGTTCCCGTGAGCCACGACAGGTACCAGGGCCCGTCGAGGAGGTAGGGAACACGGAAGTAGGCCATGTCCATGCCCCAGCCGCCGGTCGCCCGTTCGACGATCTGGCCGATGGCGAGGACGAACCCGAAGCACACGGCCAGGGCCACGGCCAGCGAGCCGGCACCGAGGAAGTACGTACGACGGCTGACTCCGAGGGAAAGGGCGAACGGCAGCGCGCGCGACACGGACTGGGCGCCCACGGAGAACACGACGATGAAGACCGCGGCCAGGCCCCCGACCCAGCGGTGGCTCGCGTCACCGGCCGGGGTGAGTTCGAGGACCACCACGTCGAGGACGAAACCGAAAGCCGCCCACGCCCAGGGCAGTACGAGGTAGTTGACGCGGTCCAGGAGGAGATAGCGGACGACCGTGACGATGGAGGTGGGGCGCATCAGGAAGCCCTCGCTGCCGTGAGTGCGGACTGCTCGTGGTCCTCGGCCGCGTGGACCGCGAGCTGCTGGAGGGTGACCCCCTCCAGCCGAAGGCGCAGGTGGTCGGCGAGCTCCTGGTCGCGGGTGTCGAGCCGGCCGACCATCACCGCCTTGGTCTGCGCGCCCAGCGTGCGCCGGCTCAGCGTCCTGCGGCCCGCGGTGAACCGGTCCACACCGGCGGTCGGCCCGGTGACGAGCGTGGCGGTGCCGCGCAGGTCGTCGGTGGGCGCGTCGAGGACGAGCCGGCCGTGGTCGATGACCAGGACCCGGTCGAGGAGCTCGGCCGCCTCGTCGATGAGGTGGGTCGACAGGACGATGCACCGCGGGTGGGCGGTGTAGTCGGCCAGCAGCTGGTCGTAGAAGAACGTGCGGGCGACCGCGTCGAGGCCCGCGTACGGCTCGTCGAACAGGGTGAGCTCGGCGCGTGCGGCGAGCCCGATGACGATGCCGAGCGCGGTGCGCATGCCGCGCGACAGCTTCTTGATCGGTCGGGCCGGCGGCAGCTCGTACGCGTCGAGCAGCGTGCCGGCCAGGCCGGCGTCCCAGTTCGGGTACAGCAGCGAAGCCGCCGCGATCGCGTGCCGGACCCGCAGGTCGGGGTACGTCTGGTCCTCCCGTACGAGGATCATCCGGCGCAGCACCGCGTCGTTCTCCAGCGGCTCGGCCCCGAACACGTGCACGCGCCCGGCGGTGGCGAACTCCTGGCCGGCCAGGATGCGCAGCAGCGTGCTCTTCCCGGCGCCGTTGCGGCCCAGCAGCCCCGCGATGCACGGCGTGTCGATCTCGAAGGTGACACCGGCCAGCGCCTGATGGCCGCCGTAGCGCCGCTCGACCCCGGATACCGCGACGGCCCTTGTCATGCTCTTCCCCCCGTGGTCACTTCGGCCGAGGCCAGTTCCTCGCGCAGCAGGCCCGACAGTTCGTCCAGCCCGATCCCGAGCCGCACTGCCTCGACCACCAGCGGCCGCACGTAGCGGTCGGCGAAGCGGCGCCGCCGGGCCTGCACCAACTGCTCCCGGGCGCCCCTCGCGACGAACATCCCGACGCCCCGCCGCTTCTCCACCAGGCCCTCGTCCACGAGCACGGTGAGGCTGCGTGCCGCCGTGGCCGGGTTGACCCGGTAGTACGCCGCGAGTTCATTGCTGGACGCGAGGCGCTCGCCCTCGCCCACCGTGCCGTCGGCGATCTGGTCCGTCAGCTCGGCGGCGATCTGGGCGAAGATCGGCCCCCCGTCATCGGCTAGTGGCATCATTCCTCCATTGCTCAGCTGGTTCACTACCTTACTAATGAACCGAGTCATCGGGCAAGGTCCGGCAAGGACGGGGAAGTGAACTGGGGAGCCGGGGGCGGGGAAGGGCGGGGAGGAAGGGGCAAAGGGGGGCGCGAGGTGGTGCCGACCGCGCCCATGAGGGTCCCGGCCGGATGTCGGCCGCATGCCACCTTCAGCTGCCCCGGCGAGGTGGCGGAGGTCCGGCTGTCGGCCCGCCGGTCACCCCAGAACGCACCGAAGGCCCGGATTCCAAGGAATCCGGGCCTTCGGTCAGAGTAGCGGGGACAGGATTTGAACCTGCGACCTCTGGGTTATGAGCCCAGCGAGCTACCGAGCTGCTCCACCCCGCGTCGTGAAACCAACTCTACGCCATCCGGAGCAAGATCTTTCCCACTTTCCCCGGGGCGCCCGCCCGCCCCGCCGGAAGCTACGCGGCAGGGACCACGTCCGCCTTGACGGCGGCGGCCCACTCGACCAGCAGCTGTTGATAACGCTCCTGCTCAACAGGGCTCAGGGAGGCGCCCGCGCGGGTCCACAGCGCGCGGATCTGGACGTTGACATCGGCGGCGGACCGCTCAAGACCGGGCTCGTCGATGGCTCGGGACGAAGAAGCGAACATGTGCGCAAGACTACGGGCCGCCACTGACAATCGGCGGAGCGTGCGGGGCCGTCGGCCGCACATGTGAGGCAGAACACGCCCAGGAGGCTTGACCCGTCATCGCGTCACGTAATCGTGGGACACACCGCCCTGCCACTCCACCCAGGACGCGTCGTCGAGCAGCTCCCACGCGTCCGGCAGCCCGGCCCGGCGCAGGAATTCGACCAAGTCGTCGTCGGAGTGGGCCAGCCCCATGATCTGCCCGCGGACGGTGACCCTGCGGCCACCCGTCCCGGATGCCCGGTGTACGACGATCGGTACGTCATTCATGGCCCCAAGCCTGCGTCGAACCGGGCCTTCGCGCAGCATCCTGAGCGTTTTACCTTTGTCACGGGCCGCTTTTCACGGCCGTGCGGCCCCTGTCCGCACCCTTGCGTGCCACTTCAGGCGAATCGTTCCGCCAGGTGAGCGGCGATGGTACGGCGCACCGCCCGCCCCGCGGCCGCCCCGCTCCCCCCGTCCCGGCCGTTTGTGCGTACCGTCGCCCGCCGCCGTGAACGAGGGCCGCCGGGACCGACGGGAATGACGGGACCGCCGGGAATGACACGACCGACAAGAACCACGCGTGCGTCCCGATCACCGGGCCCTCCGGGCCACGGGCCGTGCGGGCCATCCACACACGACGGCGCCCCTGCCACAGGGACGGGAGGACGACGAGAAGCCCCCGCGCGGCGCAGGGCCGGCACGGGGGCGGAAGCGGGAGAAGTAGGCCGTGTGGGACTTGAACCCACAACCAACGGATTAAAAGTCCGCTGCTCTGACCAATTGAGCTAACGGCCCGCACCGCGAAGCATAGTCGGACGCCGCCGTGCGACATGCCCGAGGCCACGAGGGACGGTCCGCGCAGGCGCCGTCGGGACCGGAGACGGCCACCGGGCCCCAGGACCCCGGGCACACGGACAGGCGGGGCACAGGCGGGGCATGGACGGACATCCGGACGGGCAGGCGGGCCGACAGGCGGTCACAGAGGCGGCCAAGCCCCCGGACGCGCCCGTCAGTACTGCTTGTACAGGTCCGTCAGGAGCTGCCGCGTCCTGACCGCGGACTCCGCGTGGGCGACCATCCGGTCCATGGCCTCCTTGTGTTCGGCCACCTCGGCCACCTCGTCCAGGTAGAGCGCCCCCGTGAGGTACTCGATGTAGACCACGTCCGGCACCTCCGGCACGTCGAAGCGGAAGAGGACGAACGACGTGTACGTGCCGGGGTGGTGACCGGCCGACAGCTCGGCCAGCTGGAGTGTCACGTTCGGCAGTTCCGACATCTCCAGCAGGCGGCCGATCTGGTCCCGCATCAGCTCGGGCGAGCCGACGGTCCGCAGCAGCACGGTCTCGTCCAGCACCGCCCAGTACGTCGGGGCGTTCTCCTTCGTCAGCAGGGCCTGGCGCTGTCTGCGCAGGGCCACATGGCGCTCGACGCGGTCCGGGTCGAGCTGGCCCACGGCGCCCGTGCGCAGGATCTCGCGCGTGTACTCCTCTGTCTGGAGGAGGCCGGGCACGAAGTGCGGCTCGTACGTACGGATCGTCTTCGCGGCCTCCTCCAGGCTGACGTATCCGCTGAACCAGCCGGGCAGCACGTCGTGGAAGCGCTGCCACCAGCCCGGCTTGTTGGCCTCCTCCGTGATCTCCAGGAAGGAGGCGACGCCCGACGCCTCGACCCCGTACGCGGTCAGCAGGACCTGGAGGTACGGGATCTTCAGCGCGACCTCGGCGGACTCCATCCGGCGGATCGTCGCCACCGTCACGTGCAGGAGCTTCGCGGCCTGTTCCCGGGTCACCCCGGCCCGCTCGCGCAGACCGCGCAACTGTCTGCTCAGAACGAGCTGGCCTATCGTCGGGGCGGATCGTGGCTCACTCATGATCCATGCCCCCCAGTGCGCGCATGGGCGCAGTCTGCCACAGGAGCAGAACGTGAGTGCGGGGCCGCTCGTCCCGTTTTCCCTCCCTTTTTCCCCCGGATTCCGGGCCTACCGGGACGGCGCCCCCGTCAAGGAACCACCCGGTGGAACGCACCCGTCGGAGCGGCGCCCGCGTCAAACCGACCGTCCGGTGTCGGCCGTGAGCCGCCTGTTCCGTCTCGGTCAGGCCGCGTCTCGCGGCCGCGGTCACACCGCCGGGCTCACACCACCGGCCCGGGGACGGTCACGTCGCGGGCAGGGCGGCCGGGTGCCCGCGTCGCCGTCCCGCGTCCTTCAGGAACGTCAGCCCGTACACCGCCGTCGCCGCCGCCATGATCCCGAAACTCGGCGGGAGCGTCGGCACCCCGTAGCTCAGGGCGAGCCCGGCCCACATCTCGCCGAGCCCGAGCCCGGCGGACAGGGCGAGAGCCCGCAGCGGACGGTCGGTCAGGCGCATCGCCGCGCCGGCCGGGGCCGCGAGCAGGCCCAGCAGCAGCAGCGAGCCGACCGCCTGGGTGGCCTCGGCCGCGCAGGCACCCACGAGCACCAGGAAGACCAGACCGAGCAGCCGTACGGGAACTCCGCGCGCGGCCGCCACGGCCTCGTCCACCGACGCGAACAGCAGCGGGCGTGCGATCACCAGCATCACCAGGCAGATACCGGCGGCCACCAGGACCGCTGTCAGGGCCTGACCGCCCGACAGGCCGAAGATGGACCCGAAGAGGACATTCACTCCGGCGCCGCCGTTCCCCGCGCTGCGCGAGGTCGTGTACAGGGTGAGGAAGAAGGCGCCGAGGCCGAGGATCCAGGCGAACACCGAGCCGATCGCGATGTCGTCCGCCCGCCCCTTCCGCCCGATGCCGCCGATCAGCAGCGCGATCGCGATCGTGCCGGCGAAGAGGCCGAGCCGCAGGTCGTAGCCGCCGGCGAGGGCGGCGAGTGCCCCCGTGAAAGCGACGTGGCTGAGCGCGTCGCCGGTGAAGACCTGGGCGCGCAGGACGAGGAAGTACCCCGTGAGCCCGGCGGCGAGCGCGATGGCCGAGCCCGCGAGGAAGGCGTGCAGGAAGTACGGGTGTGTGAAGGCCGCGAGCCAGCCGTGCCCGGCCCCGCCGGCCAGCGCCGGGAGCGCGAGGACCGTACGCACGGTCATGCCGTCCCTCCCGCTGTCAGGGGCAGCCGCCCGGTCCGGCCGCCGGGGCGCTGCCCGAGCCGGCCCCGCAGGTACTGCCCGCCGCGCGCCAGTACGTAGAGGCCGAACGCGAACGTCGTCACGTAGAACCCGACGGGATACGGCGAGTAGTACGCGACCGTCAGCCCCGCCCAGGTCACCGCGACCGCGATCAGCACCGACAGCGCGAGGCTCACCGAGGGCCGCGCGCTGAGCGCCTGCGCCGCGGCACCGGGCATCACCAGCAGCGCGAAGACCAGCAGCGTGCCGGTGATCTGGCTGGCGCCCGCCGTCGCCGCGCCCAGCAGGACGAGGAACACCGTGGACAGCAGCCGGACCGGGACACCCCGTCCCGCCGCGACGTCCGGGTCGACGGAGGCGAAGAGCAGCGGTCTGCCGACGGCCGCGAGCGCGAGGAGAGCCGCGGCGGTGACGGCGGCGAGCAGCCACACCTGGCCCGTCGTGATGCCGAGGAAACTGCCGAAGAGGAGGGAGGTCACGCCGCCGAGCAGCCCCTTGTAGAGGGTGGTGAAGAGGAAGCCGCAGGCGAGGAGGAACGCCTGCACCGTGCCGGTGACGGCGGACTCGTGCCCGCCCGCGGCACGGCCCGTGCGCGGCATCGCCGCGACGACCAGCGCGGCGGCCACGCAGAAGGCGAAGTACCCGTACGTCGCCGACACGCCCAGCAGGGCGGCGCAGGCCGCGCCGGGGAAGCCGACGGTGGCCACGGTGTGGCCCGCGAAGCTCTGCCGGCGCAGCACCATGAACCAGCCCATGACGCCCGCGCCGACGGCGACGACCGTGCCCGCGCGAAAGGCGTTGACCATGAACGGGAAGGCCCACATCTCGCGCAGGTCGGCGACCGGGTTCCAGGACCAGGCGGGCAGCGCGTCGGCGGCGATGGTGAACGTGTCAGCCGTCGGCATGACGCTCCTCCCGGGCAGTGCCCGCCGCGGAGGCGGGCGGCGTCGCCGCGGAGGCCGATGACTGCCGCGGCAGGGAGGCGGGCGGCGGCACCTGGGCCGGCGCTGCTCCGGGGCGTTCACCGATCCGCTCACCGAGCCGGTCGGTGTGCCGGTCGGTGTGCCGGGCGGGGGCCTCGGGCTGACCGACCACCACGAGCCGTCCGTCCGACGTCGTCAGCACCTCGATGGAGGTGCCGTACAGCCGGGACAGGGTCGCGGACGTGATGACCTCGGCGGGGCGGCCGGTCACCGCGCCGCCCTCCGCCAGGTACACCACGCGGTCCAGCCGGGACAGGATCGGGTTGACGTCGTGCGCGACCATCATCACCGCCACGCCCTCCTCCTGGCAGATCCGCCCGATGAGCGTGGCGACGGCCGCCTGGTTCGGCAGGTCGAGGCTGTCCAGCGGCTCGTCGAGCACGAGCAGTTCCGGGCGGCGCACGAGGGCCTGCGCGATCAGCAGCCGCTGCTGCTCGCCGCCCGAGCAGCTGCCGATCGGCCGGTGCGCGTACGACTCGGCGCCGACCAGCCGGATCACCTCGGCGACCCGCTCGGCGGCCGCCCTGGTCCGTGCCCCGAACCGGCCGGGCAGCGGGAACGGCAGCGGCAGTCCCCAGCGGTCGCCGTCCCAGCCGAGCCGGACCACGTCCGTGCCGCGCATCCGCAGGGACGCGTCGAAGCTGCGGCGCTGCGGCAGGTAGCCCACGCGCGCGCCGGCCGCGCCGGGCCTTTCACCGAGGACGCGCACCTCGCCCGCGGCCGGTGGCGCCACGCCCAGCAGGACCTTGACGAGCGTCGACTTGCCGACGCCGTTCGGGCCGAGCACGGCGACGAACTCCCCGGCGGCGACCTCCAGGTCGACGCCTGACCACAGGGTCCTGCCGCCGACCCGGACGCCCGCGCCGCGCAGCGAGACCACCGCGGGGGCGTCCTCCTGCGCCGCCGGCGCCGCCTGGGCCGGGGCGTGGGCCACGGTCATTTCCCGGTCGCCTTGGCCAGCGCCGCCTGAATGCCCTTCAGCTGGCGGACCTGCCACTGCTGGAAGGAGGCACCGGCGGGGGTCAGGGTCTCGGTGACGGTGGCGACCGGGATGCCCCTCGCCTTGGCCGCCTTGACCTGGGCCTGGACGTCGGGCGTCGCGTTCTGGCTGTTGTAGACGTAGACCTTGATCTTCTTGTCCGCGATCTGCCGGTCGATCGTGGACTTGTCCTTCGCGGTGGGGTCGGTGCCCTCACTGATCGCGTCGAGGAAGGACGCGGGGGTCAGGAGGTTCAGCCCGAGTCCCTGGGCGAGCAGCGCGAAGATCGACTCGGAGGCGCCCACGGGCGTGCCCGCGTACTTCGCCTTGATCGCTGCGATCTCCTGGGAGTACGGCGCGAGCGTGGTGTTCTCGAAGGTGGTCTTGAGCGTGTCGAAGTCGGCGGAGTCGGCCGGGTCGAGCTTCTTGTAGTCGGCCGTGATCTGCTCGATGACCTGGTGGACGTTGTCCGGCGAGTACCAGCGGTGCGGGTTGCCGTTCGCCGGTATGCCGACGAGCTTGCCGACCTCCAGGTCCGTACGGTCCTGCCCGGGGTTGGCGGCGAGCAGCTTGCCCGCCCAGGAGTCGTAGCCGATGCCGTTGACGATGGTGAACCGCGCGCCCGCGACCGTACGGGCGTCGGCGGCGGTCGGCTCGTAGTCGTGCGGGTCGGCGCTGGGGTTGTTGATGATGCTGGTGACCTTCACATGGCCGCCGCCCAGCTGCGAGGCGATGCTCCCCCAGAAGTTCTCGGCCGCCACCACCTGGATGGTCTTCCCGCCGGACTTCGCCGCGTCGGACGCCGAGGCGCCCTTCGCCTGCGACGACGCACCGTCCTTCGAGGCATCGGAGGCGTTCGAGGAGGGAGGGGTGGAGCAGGCGGCGACGGAGAAGGCGGCGAGGGCGGCTATACCGCCGAGGGCGAACCGGGTGGGAATGGCGTTCATGACCGTCACGCTAGATGAAAACGACTTTCAAAACCATGGATGATTGCGCAGATATGAAAATCATTACCATTCTGTGATAGGCGCCCCCGCGACCCCCCGCGGCCCGCGCCGCGTCATCGCGACCGGATAAGTGATGGATATATGCGCGAATGGCAATATGCTAATGTTGCAATGTATTGATGAGTCGAACACATGATGTCCCTTGAGGAGTTGCGCCATGACCTCAGCCGCCGACCACTCCCCGCACACCGGCCACGCCCACCAGCACGGTCCCGAGTGCGGGCACGTCGCGATCCCCCACAACGACCACACCGACTACGCACACGACGGCCACCTGCACCGCGCCCACGGCGACCACGCCGACGAGTGCTCGACCTCGGGCCACGCGGCCCACGAGGCCCACTCGCACGAGCACGGCAGGGACTGCGGCCATGTCGCCGTCCCGCACGAGGACCACACCGACTACGTGCACGACGGCCACCGCCACGCGGCGCACACGGGCCACTGGGACGAGCACTGAGGGACCCGGCGAGCCCCAGCCCCGCCGGCCGGTCCGCTTGTCCGCTCTCCTGACAAGGATTGTCAGATGCTAATGTGCGCATATGACGATAACTCCGGAGGACGATCCGCTGCAGAACCTGCAAGCGGCCGGTGACCTGTTGCGCGCGCTGTCGTCCCCGGTGCGGATCGGCATAGTCAGGGAACTGGCGGGTGGCGGCAGGCGCGTCCATGAACTGGTGGAGGCGCTGGGCGTGAGCCAGCCCCTCGTCTCTCAGCACCTGCGCGTCCTGCGCGCGTCGAGGATCGTCACGACGCGCAGGCAGGCCCGCGAGATCGAGTACTCGCTGCTGGACGAACACGTCGCCCACATCGTGCTCGACGCGATCAAGCACACCCGCGAGTGATCCCGGGGGCCGTCGGGGAAACTGCGGTCCTGATGACCGGCGGTCCTGATGACCGGCGAGCGCGACGTCCGGCAGCCCGAGTCCGGCGGTGCGGCGGTCCCGGGGGACGCGAGGCACTGCGGGGAGTACCGGAGTACCGGGAGAACGCGGTGGGCCGTGTGGGACTCGAACCCACAACCAACGGATTAAAAGTCCGCTGCTCTGACCAATTGAGCTAACGGCCCGGTACGGCACACCGAGCATAGCCCGCCCGGCCGTTGTGGCCGATCGGGTATGCCGGCGGGCCGGCGCGCGGCGGGCCCTCGTCCGTACGACAGCGGGCCCGCCCCACCGAAGAGGTGGGGCGGGCCCGCTGCCATGTCATACCCGGGACGGGTCAGCCGTTGCGCTTCCAGCGCGGCTTGTCGTCACGGCGGCCGAACGAACCGGTGCTCGTGCCGGTGCCGGTGCCACCGCGGTGCTCGTCACGCCGACCGGTGGGGCGGTCCGAGGAGCCGCCGCGGTAGCCACCGCTCGCCGGACGGTCACCCTGCCGGTCGCGGTTGAACGGACGGTCGCTGCCGCTGCGGTGGTCCCGGTTGAACGGACGGTCGCCGGTACGGCCACCCCGGTCGCCGCCACGGTCGTCACGGCGCTCGCCGCCACGGTCGTCACGACGCTGGAAACCACCACGGTCGCCACCGCGGTCGCCGCCACGGTCATCACGGCGCTGGAAACCACCACGGTCACCACCGCGGTCGCCGCCACGGTCATCGCGACGCTGGAAGCCACCACGGTCCCCACCACGCTCGCCACCGCGGTCGTCACGACGGTCGCGGTTGAAGCCGCCACGGTCGCCACCACGGTCATCGCGGCGGAAACCACCGCGGTCACCGCCACGCTCGCCACCGCGGTCGTCACGACGGTCGCGGTTGAAGCCGCCACGGTCGCCACCACGGTCGTCACGGCGGAAACCGCCGCGGTCGTCGCGACGCTCGAAGTTGCCGCGCTCGTCGCGCCGCTGACGCTGCTGCTCGGCCTCGGCCGCGGCGGCCTTCGCCGCCGCCTCCTCGACCGCGCGCTCGGCCTCGGCCGCCACCTCGGCGACCGCTGCCTCCGGGTCGTCCCCGCGCTCACGGGCGGCGCGCGCCACCAGGCGGCCCGCCTCCTCGCGCAGCTCGGCGGCGCGGCGCTGCGCGCGCTCCAGCTGCTTCGTCAGGTCGGCGACCTCGCGCTCGGCCTGCTTGGCCGAGTTGTTCGCGGAGTCGGCCTGCACCTCGGTGAGCGAACGGGCGCCGGTGATCTCGGCGACCTCCGGGTCGAACGCGCCCGCGCCGCCCACCATGTGGCGGGAGGCGTCGACGCCCGCGTCCTCCATCAGCCGGAAGATCTGGCGGCGCTGGTGCGGCAGCGCGAGGGAGACGACGACACCGGACTTGCCGGCGCGGGCCGTGCGGCCCGAGCGGTGCAGGTAGTCCTTGTGGTCACCGGCCGGGTCCACGTTCAGCACCAGGTCGATGCCGTCGACGTGGATGCCGCGCGCGGCGACGTCGGTCGCGACGAGAGCGTTGACGTAGCCGTCCTTGAAGTCGGCCAGCGTGCGCGTCCTGGCGCCCTGCGTCATGCCGCCGTGCAGCGCGTCCGCCTTCACGCCGGAGTCGCGCAGCTGCTCCGCGATCCGGTCGGCGCCGAGCTGGGTCCGTACGAAGATGATCGTGCGGCCCTTGCGGGCGGCGATGGCGGCCGTGACGGGCGCCTTGTCTTTGGGCTTCACCACGAGCACGTGGTGGGACATCGTCGTGACGTTGCCCTGGGCGCTGTCCACCTCGTGGCTGACCGGGTTGGTCAGGTAGCGCTTGACCAGCGTGTTGATCTCGTTCTCCATGGTCGCGGAGAACAGCATCCGCTGGCCGCCCGAGGGCACCAGGTCGAGCAGTTCGGTGACCTCGGGCAGGAAGCCCAGGTCCGACATCTGGTCGGCCTCGTCGATGACCGCGACCTGGATCTGCTCCATGGAGCAGGCGCCGCGGTTGATGAGGTCGCGCAGTCGGCCGGGGGTGGCGACGAGGACGTCGACGCCGCGCTCCAGCGCGTAGATCTGGTTGCCCATGGACGTACCGCCGCAGACGACCTTCATCTTGAGGCCGAGCACGTCGCCGTACGGCTGGAGGGCGTCCGCGACCTGCATCGCGAGCTCGCGGGTCGGGGTGAGGATGACACCGCGCGGCTTCTTCTTCTCCGTGCGGCCACTGGACAGCGTGGCGAGCAGCGGGAGGCCGAAGGAGAGCGTCTTGCCGGAGCCGGTACGGCCACGGCCGAGGATGTCCTTGCCGGCCAGGGCGTCCGGGATGGTCGCGATCTGGATCGGGAACGGGACCGAGACGCCGTTCTGCGCCAGCTTGCGCACGATGGACTCGGGCAGGCCGAGCTCGCCGAAGGTGGCCTCGGGGGCCGCGTCGGCGTCGATGTCGCCGTCCGCGTCGATGTCGTCCGCGACGGCGTCGAGCTCGTCGGCGGTCAGGGTGTCCTCGGCGATCGCGGCCGTGGTGTCGGCGGCGCCGGTGAGCGTCGCGGCGTCGGGCTGCCCGACCGCCTCGGGGGAGTCGTTCTCGGGCATGACGGGGTGCTCAGTACTGGAAACGGACATGCGAAATGCGAAACCTTCCGGAGTCTCGGCACGCGCCCAAACTCCGTGTTTCACCTCTCGACCGCCTCGATGCGGTCAGCCACGGTAAGGGAGAGTACGCGCCACACGGCGCTCTTCTTTTTCGGCGCCGGGAAATGATCAAACGATCTACTACCATACGCAGTGCTCGGCCCTTAAGGCAAACCGGCCCCGGGCGACCCTGCTCACATCCGCGCCACCGCCCCTGCCGGCCCCCTCCCCGCACCGCGGGCGCGGCCCCCCACGGGGCCGCCGCGCCGCGCCGCCCGGAGTGCCGGGCACCCCGTACGAGCCCTGCCCACGGTACTCATACCGGGCCCAACTGCGGGGACGCGGAAGGCTCCTTGCGCATCCCGAACCCGCCGTCCGGCGCCAGCGCCGTCGTGCGGACATCGGCCGCGGGCGACGCCGAGGGAGGCGCCGCGGGACCCGAAGGAGCGCCGCCGCTCCCGCCACCGTCCCCGCTCGCGCCGCCGTCGGCGCCCCCGGTCGACGGGCCCGCCGGAGGCTGCGCGGGCGGATCGCTCGCCGGCGGGTCCGCGGGCGGCGCGGGCGGCCCCGCGGGAACGCCCCCCACCTGTCCGCCCGACGCCGTACCCGTAGCGCCCTCGGGCTTGTGGTGGTGGTGATGTCCGCCACCCGTCGTGATCTCCGGGGTCGGCTCGCCCGGCGAACTCGGCCCGGCCGACGCGCCCTTGCCGTCCTTGCCCGCCACGGCGGCCTTCTCGGCGTCCTTGCCGTCCTTGCCGCCGCCCGATCCGCCGTGCGCCGCGCCGTGGCCCGCGCCGCTCCGGCCGGACGCGCCGCCGAGCACGCCCGTCCCACCGCCCGTACGCCCCTTGGGCCCGGCGGAGCCGTGCCCCGCCTGCGAGTGTCCGGGGGCCGGGCCGCCCTCGGCGCCCCCCACGCTCATACAGCCGGCGGACGAGGCCACGGCCAGCGAGGCCGCGACCCACACGGCGGCGCGGCAGGAACGGGAAGCGGGCGAACGGCGCACAGGGCACCTCCGGGAGCGGGGCGGGCACGGGGGACTCCCGCGAGCGCGGGCAGTACGTCGGCCTGTCCAACGGGCATGCGCCCGTCAGGGACACGCCCGTCGTAGCGCGCGTACGCTCGGCGCGCCCCCGCGGAGGTCCCCGTCGGCTCAGCCGTACCCCAGGGCGTGCAGCCGCTCGTCGTCGATGCCGAAGTGGTGGGCGACCTCGTGGACCACCGTCACCTCCGTCTCCGCGACCACGTCCTCGCGGGTGTCGCAGAAGCGGAGCGTCGGCCCCCGGTAGATCGTGATCCGGTCGGGCAGCACACCGGCGTACCACTCGCCGCGCTCGGTCAGCGGCGTGCCCTCGTACAGCCCGAGCAGTTCCCGGTCGGACGCGGGCGGCTCGTCCTCCACGAAGACGGCCACGTTGTCCATCAGCCGGGTGAGCTCGGGCGGGATCCGGTCGAGCGCCTCCGAGACCAGTTCCTCGAACTCCTCGCGCGTCATCTCCAGCACCCGGCCATTGTGACGGCTGGGCAGGTGGGGCGCGACGCCCGGTGGGGCGCGTCCGCTCCTGGCGGTCCGTCCGGGCGGTCCACTGCCGCCCCGGCCACCCGGCCGAACCACCAGGGAAACCGTTTTGGCGATGTCTCGGACCATCCCCTATGCTTCTGCCGTCCTCCGAAGCGCCGAAGAGCGCCAGGTGGGCCCTTCGCCCCCATCGTCTAGTGGCCCAGGACGCCGCCCTTTCAAGGCGGTAGCACGGGTTCGAATCCCGTTGGGGGTACCTCTGCGTACTCTCCACATTTCGGCGGCCTCCCGCGAGGTTGTCGGAATGTGGTGGGTATTCGCCGCTCGGCCCACCGAAGGCATATCGATGTCCGGGGCCCGAGCCCTCGCACGATCCCGCCCCGCCGCCCAACGCCTTTGGGCGCGTCGTCGCATGTCCCGTCTCCGGATTTCTCGCACGGGCGTACGACATCCTCGGCAGCGGCACCCGTCCTCCACCGCGCCGGCCACGAATCCCCGTCACGGACGTCGCACCCGCCACGGCCGCGAGCAAGCGTTCCCGACCGCGAGGACACGACATCCATGACCGGCGCACCGCACGAGTCCCTCCCGCAGCCGCTGCCCCCGGCCGGTGATGCCGTGCCCGCGGGGACCGTCCCGGGCGGCGCCGCGCACCCGGCGCTCGCCGTGGTCCGCGCCCCCGCCCAGGTCACCTCGGCCGTGCTCGTCCTGCACGGCGGGCGGGCCGTCGACCCTTCACCGGCCCGGGCCCGGCACCTGGCATCGCTGCGGATGCGTCCGTTCCTCCGCGCCCTCGCGCGCGGGCTCCCGCCGGACGGCGTCCTGCTGGGCCGTGTCCGCTACCGCCGCCGCGGCTGGAACGAGGACGCGGCCGACCCGCTGCGGGACACCCTCGCCGCGCTCGACGAACTCGTCCGGCGCCACGGCCACGACGTGCGGGTGGTCCTGGTCGGTCACTCCATGGGCGGCCGGGCGGCGCTGCGGGCCGCCGGGCATCCGGCCGTGCACGCGGTCGTCGCACTGGCACCCTGGTGCCCGCCGGGTGAACCCGTACGCCAACTGGCCGGTGTGAAGGTCCTGTTCGCGCACGGCGACCAGGACCGCGTCACCGATCCGGCGGCAAGCCTCGGCATGGCCCTGAAGGCCCGCGCGGACGGCGGCGAGACCGCCGCACTGGTGCTCGACGGCGCCGGTCACGCGATGCTCGCCCGGGCCTCTGTCTGGCACCGGACGACGACCGGCACGGTCCGGGGCCTGCTCGGCCTCGCGCCGCTGCCGGACGTGGTGCGGGCGGCGTTCGGCGCGCCCGCCGCACTCCACCTGTGACGGCCGCCCGCCGGGGCTCGGTGTCCCCGCACGGGCACGGTGTCCCCGCCGGGGCACGGTGTTCCCGCGCGGGCACGGTGTTCCCCGGCCGCGTGCTCCCCGGGCGGCGGGGTCCGGGGGGGCAGGCCGGGGACGGGACCACGCCCCGGAGCCACGACGGGGGATCGGCGCCAGGACGGGGGTCCGGCGCCACGCGGGGGTCCGGGAGACTGACGCGATGCGCACACCGGTCCGACACCGCCCGCCCGTCCGCCGCCGCGCGACCGGCTCCGGCTTCGGTGTCCTTGTCCCCCTGGTCCTCGCCCTGTTCCTGACCGGCACCCTCGCGGGCTGCTCGGCGGCGCAGGCGCAGCGCCCGGGCCACCCGGCGGACCGGACCGCCCACACGCCGGCCGCCGCATCCCCCGGCCGTGTCCGGCTCCCGGACGCCGGGGCATCGTTCGACTACCAGCTCGGCGGGCCCTACCGCCCGCCCGCCGGGGTACGCGCCGTCTCCCGCGACCGGACCGCGCGCCCCGCCACCGGGCTCTACTCGCTCTGCTATGTCAACGCCTTCCAGGCCCAGCCGGGCGCCGCGAGCGCCACCTGGTGGCGCTCGCACCATCCGGAGCTGCTGCTGCGGGAGGGCCACGATCCGCAGGGCGCGCCGGTCGTCGACGAGGACTGGGACGAGCCGCTGTTCGACATCTCCACCCCGGCCGGGCGCACCGCGCTGCTCGGCGTCGTCGGAGGGTGGATCGACGGCTGCGCACACGCCGGGTTCGCTGCCGTGGAACCCGACAACCTCGACTCGTACCAGCGCTCGAAGGGTCTGCTGCGCCGCGCCGACGCGGTCGCGTTCGCCGGGCTGCTGGCACGGCGCGCGCACCGCGACGGCCTGGCCGTCGCGCAGAAGAACACCGGCGAACTCCTCGGCCGGCGGCGGGACATCGGCTTCGACTTCGCCGTCGTGGAGGAGTGCGCGCACTACGACGAGTGCGCCGCGTTCTCGTCCGCGTACGACCGGCGCGTCTTCGACATCGAGTACGACGCCCGGAGCTTCGCCGCGGGCTGCCGGCGCTGGGGCCGGACTCTGTCGATCACGCTGCGGGACCGTGACGTGCTGCCGGCCGGCGAGCCCGGCCACCGCGACCGCCGCTGCTGAGTGCTCCGGAGTGGTCCGGCAGGGTGGAAGCGTGCGCTGGTCCGGCGCCCGTCATGCCGGCGGCAGGCCCGGACCCGGCCGCGGCTGCGGGCGACGCCATCCGAAGCCCCTGCCCGCCCGGGCGGTCGCCGGGGCCGCGGGCGACCTGCCGGTATCGTCCAGGGTGCGGGCCGCCGCCGCGATGTTGCGGACCATGCCGCCGAAGACGAACGCGTGGAAGGGGTACACGCTCCACCAGTACGCCTGGCCCAGGAAGCCGCGCGGGTGGAACAGGGCGCGCTGGCGGTAGACCGTTCGTCCCGCGTCGTCCTCCTCGGTACGCATCTCCAGCCACGCGAGCCCCGGCATCCGCATCTCGGCGCGCAGCCGCAGCAGACTGCCCCGTTCGATCTCCTCGACCCGCCAGAAGTCCAGCGAGTCACCGACCCGCAGATGCTCGTCGTCCCTGCGCCCGCGCCGCAGGCCCACACCGCCGGCGAAGCGGTCGAGCAGCCCCCGTACGGCCCAGGCCGCCGACATCGAGTACCAGCCGTGCGCACCGCCGATGCCCTCGACGACCCGCCACAGCGAGGCGCGCGTGGCGTTCACGGGCGCCTCCCGCTCGTCCGTGTACAGGCTGCCGCCGGCCCAGTCGGGGTCGGTCGGTAGCGGGTCGCTGGGCGCGCCCGGCACCGAGGCGGACGACCAGCGCGTGTCCACCCTCGCCTCCTGCACGCGGCGCAGGGCCAGCTCGATCGACCGGTCCAGTCCGTACGGGTGACCCGGCGGGTCCGGCACGTACCGGGCGATGTCGTGGTCCGCGCACACCACCTCGTGCCGCAGCGACTCCGTCAGCGGCCGTGCGAGCCCCGAGGGCACCGGCGTGACCAGGCCGATCCAGTGGCTGGAGAGACTCGGCGTGAGCACGGGCAGGGACACCACGAGCCGCTTCGGCAGGCCCGCCACCCGCGCGTAGCGCCGCATCATGTCACGGTACGTGACGATGTCGGGGCCCCCGATGTCGAAGGCCCGGCTCACGTCCGCGGGCAGTTCGGCCGCGCCGACGAGGTAGCGCAGGACGTCCCGCACGGCGATGGGCTGGATACGCGTGTGGATCCAGCTGGGCGTGACCATCACGGGCAGCCGCTCGGTCAGGTACCGCAGCATCTCGAACGAGGCCGAGCCCGATCCGATGATCACGGCGGCCCGCAGCACGGCCGTCGGTGAGCCGGAGTCGAGCAGGATGTGGCCGACCTCGGCGCGTGAGCGCAGGTGCGGCGAGAGCTCCTGCACGGGCACCCCGCCGGGGGTGAGGCCGCCCAGGTAGACCAGACGGCGCACGCGGGCCTGCCTGGCCCGCCGCCCGAACGCGCGGGCGGCGCGCCGGTCCGTCTCCTCGAAGTCGCGCTTGCCCTGCCCGAGCGCGTGCACCAGGTAGTAGGCGACGTCCACGCCGTCCATGGCGGCTCCGACGCTGTCCTCGTCGGACACGTCGCCCTTGACGACCTCGACGTCCCCCGCCCACGGGTAGTCGCGCAGCTTCTGCGGCGTCCGGGCGAGGCAGCGCACCCGGTACCCCGCCGACAGCAGTTCGGGGACGAGCCTGCCGCCGATGTAGCCGGTCGCGCCGGTCACCAGGCAGAGCGCGCCCCGCCCGTCCACGGGCGCGCCGCTCGCGGCGTCCTCGTGCGTCCCGGTCCCCGTGCCCTCGTCGTCGCCCGCCATCCGCGCCTCCACTGCCTCGGCGTCCGGCCGCTCGCGCGCACCGCCACGCGCACACCCTTCTCCGAGAGCGCGCAGCCGTACGCGTACCCCTGCCGGCGCCCGTGTCCCACCATCCCCCGCACGGAGCGCGGGCGCGCGCCGTGGCGGCGGCAGCGAGGACCGCTCCCCCACCGCCCGGGACGAACGGAAAGCGACGGTTCGCCCACCGAGCGGCAGGGATACGGCCGCGGAGGCACCCGGCGCCACCCACGCGAGAGCACGGCGGCACTCGGCCGCAGCGCGCCGACTGCCCCCGGCCCCACCCCGTAGGCGGGCCCCGCTAACCGGCGGAGGACTCCCGGGTCGCCGGCTCGGCCGACGGCAACGAGGCCTGATACACGCCCAGGTGCGCGTACGCCACCGCCAACAGCGGTGTCCGTACGCCCAGTCCGCTGCCCCGGGCCACCATGTCCCCCACGATCTGGTCGGCCTCCACCCGGTTGCCCTGCCGCAGGTCGCGGTACATGGACGAGGTCGTCGGGGCGCCCCGCTCCGTCATCGAGGCGTAGACGCCCGCCTGTTGAGCCTCGGTCAGCGGGCTGCCGGACGCCTCCGCCACGGCCAGGCACTCCGCCACCACGCCCCGGGCGAACTCCTCGCCTCCCGGCGCCGCCACGACGTCTCCGATCGCGCCGCGCATCAGGCAGGTGATCGCACCGAGGCTCGCCAGTGTCACCCACTTCAGCCACATGGCGGCGACCGGGTCGCTCAGCAGCCGGGTGGCGAACCCGGCGTCGCCCAGTTCCGCCTCGACGGCGTGGATCCGCTCGGAGTCCGGGTCCTGCCGGTCGCCGAACATCAGCCGCTGCATGTCCTTCAGCTGGTGGATCGACCCGTCGGGCGCGAGCGTGGTCGCCACGTAACACACCCCGCCGAGCAGCGCGCCGGCGCCGAACCGCTTCTCCAGCACCTCCATGTGCCGCATGCCGTTGAGCATCGGCAGGATCATGGTGTGCTCGCCGACTGCGGGGGCCATGTCGTCGATCGCGCCGTCGAGGCCGTACGCCTTGACGCCGAGGAGCACGAGATCGTAGGCGCCGTCCTGCCCCGCCCCGTCCTGCTCCGCCCCGCGCAGTCCGGCGGCCGTCACGAGCCGGGGCCGCGCCACCCGGACGTCACCGCGCGGACTGCGGACGACCAGCCCGCTCTCCCGCAGCGCGGCCGCCCGGCCGGGCCGGACGAGGAACGTCACGTCCCGCCCCGCGGCCGCCAGTTGAGCCCCGAAATAGCCGCCGGTCGCGCCGGCTCCCACCACGAGTGTGCGCATCTCGTTCCCTTCTCGGCCGCTTCGCGCGCGGCCATGTCCGACCGCCCGGGCCGCACGAGCGGCCCCGGCACCGTGCGTCCATCATGCGAGGCGCCCGGCGGCCCGTTGCGTCCGGCCCGCGCGACCGGCACGCGGACGGTACGCCTGGCAGGATGGCGGCGGCCCCGGACCGCCCCGAGAAAGGCGCACACAGATGTCCGTGATCCACCGCACGACGCTGGAGCCGACGAAGATCGAACTGCTCACCGACTGGCTGCCGGGGCGCTCCTGGTACCTCGGCGGCGCGGACGGTCCCCTCCTGGACCGCGCGGGCGGCTACCGTCTCGACGACCCGGAGGGCGCGGTGGGCATCGAGTTCATGGTGGTCACCGACGTGTCCGGACCGCTGCCCGTCGCCTACCAGATGCCGTTCACCTACCGCGCCGCACCGCTCGAAGGGGCCGAGCACGCCCTCGTCGGCACCACCGAGCACGGCGTGCTCGGCCGGCGCTGGGTGTACGACGGTGCCCACGACCCCGTGCTGGTCGGCCAGTTGTACGCGCTGCTGCGCGGCACGGCGAAGGCGCAAGCCCAGCAACAGAGCGACACCCTCGACCCGACCGTCGTCGTCGAGCGCGTGGACTCCCCCCTGCCCCCCGCGACGCTCGGAACGGCGCCGGTGACCGCGGCCGACGGGCCGCAGGGCGCCGAGGTGCGCGTACCGGCCGGGGACGGGGAGCTGGCTCTGCGCATCCACCGCCTCCTGCGGCCGCACCCGGCCGAGGCGGACGCGCCGGCGGACGCCCGGGCCGCCGACGCGGCGACCGGCACCATCCTCGCCCGCGTCACGACGGGCTGGAGCGTTCCCGGCGGCACGACGGTGCGCGGTCCCTTCGCCACCGTCCTGCGCCCCTGACCGCGACGCGGCACACCGCGGGGACCGTCTCGTGTCGCCTGTACGCGGTCCGGTTCGTGTCCGGGCGGCCGGGCCCGGTTCCTCACCGGCCCCGGCTCCCGGCCCCGCGTCCCGTACCGGCGACATGTGCGGCACTCTAGGGTTGTTGTTTTTCTCTGAACGCTCTTAGCTCATTCGTGTTCCTTTCGTGTTCGTTCGTGTTCCACGGCCACTCGCGCAACGGAGTCCTCCATGACCCAAGGCACACCCAAACCCCGGATCGACACCAGCAAGCCCCATCCGGCCCGGGTCTACGACTGGCTGTTGGGCGGCAAGGACAACTACCTCGTCGACCAGGCCGTCGGTGACAAGCTCCCCGAGGACTCCAAGGCCGCCGCCCGGCAGAACCGCGCGTTCATGCAGCGGGCCGTCGCCTGGGCCGCGCGCGAGGGCTTCGACCAGTACCTCGACATCGGTACGGGCATCCCCACGCAGCCGAATCTGCATCAGATCGTGCAGCGGGTGAACCCGGGCGCCCGGATCGTCTACACGGACTTCGACCCGATCGTGCTCCGGCACGCGGAGGCCCTGCTCATCTCGTCGCCCGAGGGCACGACCGACTACATCCAGGCGGACGTCCGCGACCCCGCCACGATCGTGGAGCACGCGAGGAAGATCCTCGACTTCGACCGGCCGGTCGTGCTGTCGCTGATCGCGCTGATGCACTTCATCCAGGACGAGGAGGACCCCTACGGGATCGTCCGCACCCTGGTGGACGCCCTGCCCTCCGGCAGCCTGCTGATCTTCTCCCACGGCACGACCGACTTCCACCCGGCCGAGCTGGTCGACACGGTGAAGGAGGCGTACAAGAAGGGCACCATCCCGCTGCGCTTCCGTACGCGTGAGGAGACGGCACGGTTCTTCACCGGCCTCGAACCGGTCGAGCCCGGCCTCGTCACCGCGCCGGAGTGGTACAAGGACGAGCCGCGCCCCGAGGAGGAGCGCAGCGGCATCTACGCGGCGGTCCTCCGCGTCCCGTAGGACGGCGCGAGGAGAACAGCGCGAGGGCCCGAACGGCGCCGGCCCCCAGAACCCGCCGGGGTTCTGGGGGCCGGCGGCACGCTCGGCCGGGGCGCGAGCCGACGGCCCCCGCCCCGCCTCGCGCGGCTATCCGATCGCCGCCGCGAACACGTGCAGTGCCGTGTTCGCCGGCAGCGTCACGTACGCCACCTGCTTGCCCGCCGTCAGCGGCACCGACGACGCGTACAGGCTGACCTGGTGGTCGTGCGGCAACGTGTCCGTGGCGGGGTTGTTCCAGTGCGCCGTGGTCGCGACCAGCGCGCTGCCGTCCACCGCCTTGTTGCTGTACCAGTCCGCCAGCGTCACCGTGCCGGTCGACGTCGTGCCGTCCGTGTACGTGACGGTGGCCTGCCCGCTCTGTGTGCCGTTCGTGCCCGCGCCGAGGAACGCCAGCCGCGAGCCCGATCCGTGCACCACCACGGCCTGCCCGGCCGCGGGCACGTCGTCGGCGCCGCCCGCCGCGACGTCCGGCCAGGTGAAGGTGGCCGCTGCCGTCGTCACCTGCCCGCCCGGAGTGATACCCGCGTCGGCCAGCGCCTGCGCCGAGTAGCTGTACCCGGCGCCGCCGAAGGTGCCGGCTCCGGGGTCGGCGTCGTCCGTCACTCCGACGTCCGTCGCCGAGGACGCCAGGTTCGGGTACGCGACCTGCACCGTCGCGGATCCGTCACCGGGGCTCGTACGCGGTGAGCCGAGGTAGCGGGTGGAGCCGGTCACCTGCGCGGAACCGCCCTTCGCGTCGGCCGGTACCTTCACGGACCAGGTCGTCGACACCGACCTGCCCGGCAGCACCGTGAGGTGCGTCGCCGCGCCGGAGGCCGTCGCCCGCCAACCGGACGGCACGGACAGCTTCGTCGTCGGCGCGAGGACCGGCTGGGTCGAGCCGTTGGTGAACGTCGTCTTCACCGCGACCGTGGTGCCACCGGCCACCGGTGAGGGCGCGGACACCTTCGTGTAGCGCGGGCCCGTCGTCGTACGGACCTGGAAGCCGCCGCTCAGCGGGAGGCTGCGCGACGAGTCGCCCACGTGCACCTGGTAGGAGCCGGGGGTCAGCGTCCACGCCTGCGCGTCGGTGTTCCAGTACGACGCGTCGCGCGCCGTCACCTCGAAGGAGACCTGCTTCGTCTGGTGGGCCTTGAGGGCCACCTTCACGAAGCCCTTCAGCTGGTTCGCCGGCTCACCGGCGGCCTTCGGATCGCTCAGGTAGAGCTGCGCCACCTCGGAGCCGGCGCGGTCACCGCTGTTGGTGACGTCCGCCGTCACGCGCAGCTTCCCGTTCTCCCGCAGCGTCGAGCCGTCGACCCGCAGGTCCGAGAAGCGGTACGAGGTGTACGAGAGCCCGTAGCCGAACGGGTAGAGCGGCGTCTCGCCCTTCGCGTCGTAGTACTTGTACCCGACGTCCAGGCCCTCCGAGTACTGCACCTTGCCGTCCACGCCGGGCCACTGCGCGGCGCTCGAAGCGGGCACCTGGTCCAGGGACTTCGGGAACGTCACCGGCAGTTT
The DNA here is from genome assembly GCF_036250695.1 of Streptomyces sp. NBC_01497. Classification (NCBI taxonomy): domain Bacteria; kingdom Bacillati; phylum Actinomycetota; class Actinomycetes; order Kitasatosporales; family Streptomycetaceae; genus Streptomyces; species Streptomyces sp. NBC_01497. Next base: position 3,873,668 of record NZ_CP109427.1, read on the forward strand.
GCCGGAGGGGTTCACGTCGCCGTACAGCAGCGCCGCGATCGCGTTGCCGGACTCCTGGCCCGGGTACCACGCCTCGAAGACCCCCTTGACCTGGTCGATCCAGGGCATGGTGACCGCCGAGCCGGTGTTCAGCACGACGACCGTGTTCGGGTTCGCCTTGGCGACGGCCTCGATGAGCGCGTTCTGGTCGCCCGGCAGGTCGATGTTCGCGAGGTCGCTGCCCTCGGACTCGAAGTCGTTGGCGTAGACGATCGCGACGTCCGACTTCGCGGCGAGGCCGGCCGCCTGGCCCACGAGGTCACTGCCCGGGGTCTCCCAGCCGAGGTGCACCTCGTCGCCGCCGGTGCCCTGGTAGTAGTCGACCTCGACCGACACCGGCTTGTCCGCGGTCAGCGTGACGGTGCCGGTCTGGGTGTGGGTGGCCTGGTCGCGCCAGTTGTCGATGACCTGCTTGCCGTCGATCAGCAGCCGGCTGCCGTCGTCGCTGGTCAGACCGAAGGTGTACGTGCCGGTCGCCGGCGGCGTCAGGGTGCCGGTCCACTTCGTGGAGAAGTCCGTGCCGGGCACGCCCGCGGCGGGTGCCGCGCCGTTCCAGTTGAAGTCGACCTGCGCGTCGGTGCGCGTCGCGGCCGGGGAGCCCGCGAGCGTCTCGTTCGCGTAGTAGTCGCCCTGCAGGCCGTGGCCGGTGCCGGACGGCGGGGTCAGGTACTGGCTGTCGACCAGGGGGAGCTGCCCGTTCGCGCTGACGTTGCCCTGCGCGTACGTGACGGTGGTCCCGGAGCCCGCGCGCGCCGTGATCCCGTCGTACGGCGTGACGGTGCCGGTGCCCGCGACGGTGGCGCTGCCGCCGCCCGCGCTCATGGTGTCCTTGCCGGCGCCGTCACCGATGACGGCGATCGACTTGACCTTCTTGCCGTCCAGCGGCAGGACGTTGCCGCTGTTCTTCAGCAGGACGGCGCCGTCCTCGGCGGCCTGCTTCGCCACGGCGACGTGGCCGGCCGTGGACGCGACCGCGTCCGGTGTGTCGGCGGACGGGTGGTCGAAGAGGCCGAAGCGGAACTCCTCGCGCATGATCCGAGTGACCATGTCGTCCACGCGGGCCTTGGCGACCTGCCCGTTCTGCACGGCGGTCTTGAGGGCCGTACCGAAGTAGGAGTCGTCGGGCATCTGCATGTCCATGCCCGCGTTCGCGGAGGCGACCGTCGAGTGGGTGCCGCCCCAGTCGGAGGTGATGAAGCCGTCGAAGCCGAACTGGTTCTTCAGGATGTTGTTGAGGTAGGCGTTCTCGCAGGCGTACGTGCCGTTGATCGACGAGTACGAGCACATGGCCGACGAGGGTTTGGCCTGGGCGACGATGGCGCCGAAGGCGGCCGTGTAGACCTCCTGGACGGTCCGGTCATCGATGACAGCGTTGTCAGTGACCGTGTTGCGGTTGGTCTCCTGGTTGTAGACCGCCCAGTGCTTCACCTGGGCCATCACGCCCTGGGACTGGATGCCCTCGATATCGGCCGAACCGATCTGCCCCGTGAGGTACGGGTCCTCGCTGTACGACTCGAAGGCGCGGCCCCAGCGCGGGTCGCGGACGATGTTCACCGTCGGCCCGAGGTCGACGTCGACACCCTTGGTCTTGTCCTCGGCGCCGATCACCGCGCCGTACGCCTTCGCGACCGACGGGTCGAAGGACGCCGCGACGTTCGCCGCCGCGGGCAGCTGGGTCGTGTCGTCCATCCGGACGCCGACCGGGCCGTCCTGCATCTTCAGGGCGGGGATGCACAGGCGGGCGTCGCCCGGGATGTAGCCGGTGTACGCGGAGCCGGCGGCCCCGTGCACCATCGTGATCTCCTCGTCCAGCCTCAGCTTCGACAGGACCTGGGAGACACGGTGGTCGACCGGCGCCTTGGAGCCGATCCAGGGACAGGCGGCCGACGCCACGGACGCGGCGGTACCGGCCTGGGCGGGGGCCGCGGCAGCCGCGCCCTCGGACGCGGGTACGGCCATCGCCGCGGCGAGCAGAGCGCCGGACGCAACCGCTCCGAAGAGTGGTCTTCTTCTGCGCATACAGAACTCCTGTGGGGAGGACGGGGTATGGGAGGTGAGGACACGAGTGGCGGGAGAGGGAGGGAAACAGCCCCTGTGACAGCTGGTGTTTGCATCGAAACAGAACGAATTGTTTCTACGGCCTGTCATGTCCAGGGACAAGATGGCGGTGCCGGAATTGGCCGGATCATTGAACTCGCCCCCCGCGCAGCACCGTCACCGGCAGGACCGGGCCCCGGGCGGACTCCCCGCGGCGCGGGCCGGCGCACGGACGGGCACGATCCGCCCGGCGGTCCGCACGGACGCCCGCCCGGCGCCCCCCGGCGGACCGCCGGTGACATGCCCCGCGCCACCCGCCCCAGCGGCCCCGAAGTGCGCCACGGCCGAAGTAAGGTACGGGCCACCGCACCGGTAGCAGGCAGCAGGAAGCGAGCGAGTCCATGCCCGAGAGCCCAGAGCGCTACGTCGCCCGCGTCGTGGACGTACCCGACCGGGGCATCAGGCTGGCACCCGCCACCGGGGCGGTGGCCCCCGGGGAGCCCACCGAGGCCAACCTGCTCGGCATGGCGGTCGCCCTCGCGCTCGGCTCCGCGGACTACGAGCACCACCCGCAGCCGCGCGACCCCGAACTCCAGACCATCCAGGCGCTGCTCGCCGGCGAGGCCGTCATGCCGTGGCGCGCGCGGGCCGAGGCCGGGGACACCGTCCCGTACGTCGTGTGCGACCGCTCCCCGAGCGGCCACTACCGCTGCCGCGTCCAGCACCGTCCCGAGGACGAACCCGTCGAACCCCGCTGACCGGTCGCGGCTTTCTTCGGTCGCGCGCCGCCCGGCCGGCGAAAGCCGCGACCCGCGACCCCGGGGCCGGGGCCCCGGACAGGCGGCCCGAACCAGTCGTCCCGCAGCCCCCACCCGGGACCTCCGGATCCGCCGTCCGGCACCCGCAGGACCTGCCCCGCAGAAGCCCGGCCGACGCTCCCGGAGCCTCGCGGCCGGCCCCGCCCGGAGCCCCGGCGCGGGGCTCCCCGCCCCCGCCCCGAGGCGGTCGCGGCAGGGCAGGGCACCCTTCCCGTTCTGATACGCTCGTCTAGCGACTTCGGGCAAGGAGCACCACCACTACCACCAGGTATCCGGTGGAGGCGCGCATCACCGTATGCGACACTTGCTCTCGCACATCGCCTGGTCCTGTGGAGCAGCTTGGAGTGCTCGCCACCCTGTCAAGGTGGAGGCCGCGGGTTCAAATCCCGTCAGGACCGCTGCAGCTCGTCTTGTGTTGAGCTGCGTGGCTGGGTAGCTCAGTTGGTACGAGCGATCGCCTGAAAAGCGATAGGTCGCCGGTTCGATCCCGGCCCCAGCCACATCGGTACGAGAGCGACTCGTCCCCGCGCAGAGCGGGGCGGGTCGCTCTCGTCGTATGCGCCCGCCTCCTCGCCGGCTGTCGCGAACGCGCCGGCCGCCGGCGAGGAGGCGGGCGCGGTGACGCGGAGGGCGCGCTCACGAAATGGGTTCGCCGGTTCGGCGGCCTCGGTGCGATCCTGGGATGCGGTATGTCTACTTCCATCGCCGACCTCCAGTCCCTGCTGGCCGAGGTCTCCCTGCGCGACGCGCAGCGGCTCGGCCGCCGGCTCGAAGGCACCCGGCGCATCCGCAAGCCCGAAGCACGCCAGGCCGTGCTGGACGAGATCGCCGCCGAGGCCGGGAAGGCGGCCGAGCGCGTCCGGCGGCGCGCCGCCCGGCTGCCCGAGATCACCTATCCCGAACAGCTCCCCGTCAGCCGGCGCAAGGACACGATCCTGGAGGCGATACGCGACCACCAGGTCGTGATCGTCGCCGGTGAGACCGGGTCGGGCAAGACCACCCAGATCCCCAAGATCTGCCTGGAGCTCGGCCGGGGCGTGCGCGGCATGATCGGGCACACCCAGCCCCGCCGTCTCGCCGCCCGTACGGTCGCCGAGCGCGTCGCGGAGGAGTTGGGCACACCGCTCGGCGAGACCATCGGCTGGAAGGTCCGCTTCACCGACCAGGTCAACCCCGAGTCGACGTTCGTGAAGCTCATGACGGACGGCATCCTGCTCGCCGAGGTCCAGACCGACCGCGAACTGCTCGCGTACGACACGATCATCATCGACGAGGCGCACGAACGCAGCCTCAACATCGACTTCCTGCTCGGCTACCTCGCCCAACTGCTGCCGCGCCGTCCGGACCTCAAGCTCATCATCACGTCCGCGACGATCGACCCGGAGCGTTTCGCCCGGCACTTCGGCGCGTTCGCGGCCGTGGGCCCCGCCCGCGCCACGGGTTCCGCCGGCACCCCCGGCACCGCCCCCGCCGCCGACGCCGCCCCGGCGAAGGACCGCAGCGCCCCGATCATCGAGGTGTCCGGCCGTACGTACCCCGTGGAGGTCCGGTACCGGCCGCTCCTGGAAGAGGAGGGTGACGAGGGCGACCGCGACCAGATCACCGCGATCTCCGACGCCGTGGACGAACTCCAGGCCGAAGGGCCCGGCGACATCCTCGTCTTCCTCTCGGGCGAGCGCGAGATCCGCGACACCGCGGACGCTCTGGAGCGGCGTCACCTGAGGAACACCGAGATTCTCCCCCTGTACGCGCGGCTGTCCCACGCGGAGCAGCACCGCGTCTTCCAGCCGCACGGCAACCGCCGTGTCGTCCTCGCGACCAACGTCGCGGAGACGTCGCTGACCGTGCCCGGCATCAAGTACGTGATCGATCCCGGCACCGCCCGCATCTCCCGCTACAGCCACCGCACCAAGGTCCAGCGACTGCCGATCGAACGGGTGTCCCAGGCCAGCGCCAACCAGCGCAAGGGCCGTTGCGGCCGCACGTCGGACGGCATCTGCATCCGGCTGTACTCGGAGGAGGACTTCGTCTCCCGCCCCGAGTTCACGGACGCGGAGATCCTGCGGACGAACCTCGCGTCGGTCATCCTCCAGATGACGGCGGCCGGCCTCGGCGACATCGAGAAGTTCCCCTTCATCGACCCGCCGGACCACCGCAACATCCGTGACGGCGTACAACTCCTCCAGGAGCTCGGCGCGCTGGAGCCGGACAGCAAGGACAAGCGCGGGCGGCTCACCCCGCTCGGCCGCAAGCTCTCCCAGCTGCCCGTCGACCCGCGCCTCGCGCGCATGGTCATCGAGGCGGACCGCAACGGCTGCGTGCGCGAGGTCATGGTGATCGCGGCGGCCCTGTCGATCCAGGACCCGCGCGAGCGCCCGGCGGAGAAGCAGGCCCAGGCCGACCAGCAGCACGCCCGGTTCAAGGACGAGACGTCCGACTTCCTGGCGTTCCTCAACCTGTGGCGCTATCTGCGCGAGCAGCAGGAGGCCAGGTCGTCGTCCTCGTTCCGGCGGATGTGCAAGTCCGAGTACCTGAACTACCTGCGGATCAGGGAGTGGCAGGACATCTACAGCCAGCTCCGCACCGTCGCGCGGCAGATGGGGATCGTCCTGAACGAGGACGACGCCCCGGAGCAGCACGTCCATGTGTCGCTGCTCGCGGGCCTGCTGTCGCACATCGGTATGAAGGACGTGAAGGACGGCAAGGACGGCAAGGGAGGGGCTGACAGCAAGGGCGAGGGCGGCCGGCGGGGCGGCGAGTACGTCGGCGCGCGGAACGCCAAGTTCGCGATCTTCCCCGGGTCGGCGCTGTTCAGGAAGCCGCCCCGGTTCCTGATGTCCGCCGAACTGGTCGAGACGTCCCGGCTGTGGGCGCGCGTCAACGCAGCGATCGAGCCCGAGTGGATCGAACCGCTCGCCGGCCACCTGCTGAAGCGCACGTACAGCGAGCCGCACTGGGAGAAGGACATGGCGGCCGTGATGGCGTACGAGAAGGTCACGCTGTACGGCGTGCCGATCGTCACCGACCGCAAGATCAACTACGGCCGTGTCGACGCCGAGGTCTCCCGCGACCTGTTCATCCGCAGCGCGCTGGTGGAGGGCGACTGGCGGACCCACCACCAGTTCTTCCACGACAACCGCAAACTGCTCGGCGAGGTCGAGGAGCTGGAGCACCGCGCGCGGCGCCGCGACATCCTCGTGGACGACGAGACGCTGTTCGACTTCTACGACCAGCGGGTCCCTGACGACGTGGTCTCGGGCGCGCACTTCGACGCCTGGTGGAAGCGCAAGCGCGGTGAGGAGCCGGAACTCCTCGACTTCGAACGGTCGATGCTCATCAATGAGGCCGCGGAGTCCGTCACCAAGGACGACTACCCGGACTCGTGGCGGGAGGGCCCCCTGAAGTTCCGGGTCACGTACCAGTTCGAGCCGGGTGCGGACGCGGACGGCGTGACCGTCCACATCCCGCTGCAGGTGCTCAACCAGGTGACGGGTGAGGGCTTCGACTGGCAGATCCCGGGCCTGCGGGAGCAGGTCGTCACCGAGTTGATCCGGTCGCTGCCGAAGCCGATCAGGCGGCACTACGTCCCGGCCCCGAACTTCGCGCAGCGCTTCCTCGACCGGGCCGTGCCCCGCCAGGAGCCGCTGCCCACGACCCTCGCCCGGGAACTGCGGCTCATGGTCGGCGTGCCGGTCACGGCGGACGACTTCGACGTGTCCCGCGTGCCCGACCATCTGAAGATCACATTCCGGATCGTCGACGAGAGACGGCGGAAACTCGCGGAGGCGAAGGATCTCGAAACGCTCCGCCTCCAACTGCGCCCCAAGGCACGCCAGGCCCTGTCCCAGGCCGCGGCGGCGACGGCGGAGCGCTCCGGCGGCGAGGCCATCGAACGCACCGGCCTCAAGGACTGGACGATCGGCTCGCTGGTACGGGTCTTCGAGACGCGCAGGGCGGGACAGCCCGTCAAGGCGTACCCCGCGCTCGTCGACCAGGGCGACACGGTGGCGGTACGGCTCTTCGACACCGAGGCCGAGCAGCGGCTCGCCATGTGGCGCGGTACGCGCCGGCTCATCCTGCTGAACATCCCGGTCAACGCGGCGAAGTTCGCGTCGGGCAAGCTCACCAACCAGCAGAAGCTCAACCTGTCGAGCAATCCGCACGGCTCCATCCAGGCGCTGTTCGAGGACTGCGCGACCGCCGCGGCCGACAAACTGATGGCCGACCACGGCGGACCCGCCTGGGACGAGGAGTCGTACCGCAAGCTCTACGACAGCGTCCGCGCGGACCTCGTCGACGCGACCGTACGGACCGTGGCGCAGGTGCAGCAGATCCTGGCGGCCTGGGGGGCGTGCGAACGGCGCCTGCGCGCCACGACGAGCCCGGCGCTGCTGCCCAACGTCCAGGACGTCAGGGACCAGCTGGCGCGGCTCGTACCGGCGGGGTTCGTGACGGCGGTCGGCGTACGGCGGCTGCCCGACGTCATGCGGTATCTCGTGGCGGCGGACCGGCGGTTGCAGCAGATGCCGACGGCCGTCCAGCGGGACACCACCCGCATGGAGAAGGTCCACGAGATGCAGGACGAGTACGCGTGGCTGCTGGAACAGCTGCCCCAGGGCCGCCCGGTGCCGGAGCAGGTCGAGAACATCCGCTGGATGATCGAGGAACTGCGGGTCAGTTACTTCGCGCACGCCCTGGGCACGGCGCAGCCCGTCTCGGACAAGCGGATCGTGAAGGCGATCGACGCGGCGGCGCCGTAGAGCCGGGCCCGGAGACGCGACGCGGCCGGGCAGGGCGAGGCACAGGACGGGCAGGTCCGGCCGGGCGGCCCCGACGGCCGAACCGGACCTGCCCGGTCGGTCCTCCCCCGGCTCTCCCCCGGTCGTCTTCCGGTCCTCTCCCGGCCCCCGCCGACGGCGGTTTCGGCCGGGCGTTCCCGTAGCGCCCGGATCGCACTGAGTGAGTTCGACCTGACCCTCTGAGCTGCTGTAGAGTCTGTCTCCGCAGCCCGCACTCGCCGGGTAGCGAATCAAGGTCCTGTGGAGCAGCTTGGAGTGCTCGCCACCCTGTCAAGGTGGAGGCCGCGGGTTCAAATCCCGTCAGGACCGCAGTGCAGTGAAGGGCCCGCATCCCGAGGGATGCGGGCCCTTTCGCGTCGCCCGGGTCCACCACCGCGCCGCGGCCCCGCCGTTGCGGCTCGGATCGCCTCGTCGGGCCTCACGCTCGCCGCGCCGTCACTTCATCGGATCCTCACGGATGCCGCGCCCGTCACTTCGTCGGACCCCGACCCTCCCGCTCTCCACACCTGTCACCGCGTCCGGCCCTCCGCGCGCACACGCCCCTCACGTCATCGGGCGGTCCGGGCGCCGCGCCCCTCCGTCTTCCCGAGCGGCCCGGGACTTCCACCCGCCGCACGCGGGGGGAGATGGCCCCTGCGCACCGCCGAGAAGCTTCTGAGGGGCCGTCAGGACGGCTCGTGGCACATCCCGGGACTTCCGGGACGTTCCACGGCTTCGGCGGACGCCCCGGAGCCCGACAGGCCCCCGCGCCACCGCCCGGGCCTCAAGGCCTTCAGGCGCGCCCCGGTACCTCCCGGTGCCCTGACCGACGGTTACAGGCCGATGTGCGTATTGACGCTCTTCTGGGCACGCGGGTAGTCAAGTGTCAGGCGTTCGCGGCCGCCTGGCGGCAGCGCCCGGGAGACGGTGGAGCCCTGAGGCAGACGTCCGACGACTCGGCCGCGCTTCTCGGCGCCAGGGGCCTGGCACGGCGGCCGACAAGACCGCAAGAGTGTGACGGGAGTCACTGAACTGATATGTGAACCATGCCCTCTTACCCCCTTCCTACATCACCTCAATTTTGTATGTGCCATTGCACTCTCGTGAAGGACACTTCCACACCTTCCGACACACCGACCGGTCGGATGGTGCCGACCCGCCGCCGCCGGGTGGCCACGGCGCCCTCAGGGGTGCCCCGGGCGGCCGGGGGCCGGCACCGGACGAGCACGGAGCGGGCGCAAAAAAATCGCGCTGGACCCGGCGGAGTCCAGCGCGATCGCACGACTTACCCGTATTGCTCGGGCATGGGGCCCGTTGGGGCAGGCACCCGTCGTGTGGAGCTATGTGCGGGACCGACCCAGTTGGGGGAACTGGCCGAGCCCTGCTTGTTGTGCCTGTTGAGCCCTAATGTGCTGTTCAGGCCTCACTGCGCTGCTGCGGGATTCCCGCAAGCAGTGCGCGGACCTCAGCCTCGCGGTACCGGCGATGTCCTCCGAGCGTTCGGATGGACGTGAGCTTGCCTGCCTTTGCCCAGCGTGTGACCGTTTTCGGGTCCACGCGGAACATGGAAGCAACCTCAGCCGGGGTCAGCAGCGGCTCGGCATCAGGGGTGCGAGCGGTCATGAGCGGCCTCCTCGGGAGAACCGAACCTTCTCGGTTCTTTCCTCTAAATTCTGCACCTTGACCCGCGTTGCCCGAAATGGCGGACGCGGGCCGAGTCGGTTATAGGACGAACGGCTTGTCCTCGGCACTACAACTACACCATCTGTCCAGCCACGTCGGCCAAACCGATGGAATTGCCCTCTGAGGTGTTCATCAGCGACGGAAGCCGATGGACCGTGCCATAGCGGACAGTCACCCACCCGTGACGATCAGTCACAGAACCATCAGGAGCCACCAGACCCCCCATAGAGTGCAATGCCGAGCATTCCGCCCAGACTTGGGCGGAAGGAACCCTCCCCGGACTCCTTGTCCTATTTTGACACGAGGATGGGGGATGGGCACAAGGCCCTTGTTAGTGCGGTCCGTCACGCTTAAGGGTCAAACGCCCGGAATCGGGACGTTGGGCAGAGACAAAGGGCCATCCCACCGCTGGTGCGCAGCCGGTGGACTCTGTGCGGTCCTGTGCGGCTCTGGGGGAAGACCCTGTGCGGGAGTGTACGGACAATACGTGACGGACGCCGATTCCGGTACGTCGATCTACGCATCCCATACGGGCACCACGTCCAGTGCGGACAGACGAAGACCCCCGGAGCCGCTGACGCGCGCCACCGGCGGCGTCCGCGACCAGGCCGCGGCCCCGAGCGGGCGGGGCCCCCAGCAGGCGGGGCCCCCGAGCAGGCGGGGGCCCCGAGCAGGCGGACCCCACAGAGTCCGGACCAGTGCTCCGAGGACCACGGCGCGCGGCACGCGGCACGCGCCCGGCGGGTGCGGTCGGCGGACGCGGTCGGCGGTCAGGTCGGCGGGTGCGGTCGGCGGACGCGGTCGGCCGGTGCGGTCGGCCGGTGCGGTCGGCGGCCGTGGCGCGCTCGGCGGACGCGGTCGGCCGAGCGGCCCGCTCCAGCGGTGCGGTACGCCCAGCGGGTCCGGTGGGTCCACTTGTCCGGTGCCGCGCTGTGCCGTGCGCCCGGCGGGCCCGGTGGCTAGACCCGCCGCCGGGCGGCGCTTCGCCCGGTCCGTACGGGGGCGCGCTCCCGTCAGCGGGTCCCGTACGTCAGTTGGCGAACTGGAGGTCCCTGACCGCGCGCCAGCGCTCGGTGAGGCGCGCGTAGGCCGCGCCCGCGCGCTCCCCGTCCCCGTCGCGCAGCGCGGCGATGCCCTCCGCCACGTCGGCGGCCGAGTGGTCGCCCGTGAGCTGCTCGTCGGACAGCACATGCACCAGTCCGCCGTAGTCCAGTTCCACCAGGGACCTCGGGTGGAACTCCTCCAGCCACCGTCCGACGTCGATCAGGCTCTCGGTCAGCGGGCCGTCGTCGACCGTCTCCCGTACCGCCTTCAACCCGCGGGCCAGGCGCCTGCGGGCCTGCACCATCGGCGTCCGGTAACGCAGCGTCGGCACGTACGCCGCCGTGTCACCGCCGTCATCCCGGCCGTGGCCCGCGCCGTCCCCGGTCCCGTCACCGTCCGTCGCGGCCTCCGCCTCGGTACGCGCGCCCGCGTCCACGTCGGTGTCCGCGCCCGCGGGGACACCGTCGGGGCCGCCGGCGGCGCCCCCGTACTCCCGCTCGACGTCGGAGAACAGCGTGAACCAGCCGATCGGCACCTGCCAGACGGAGCTCCTGATCCACGGCCTCGCGTCCGGGTTGCCCGCACGCCAGCGCTCGTAGTCCGCCGCCGCCTGCTCCCGGACCACCTGCGGGAGCACGACGTCCAGCAGCGCGTCGGGCAGCGTCTCGCCCAGTTCCTCCAGGGCGATCCATCCCCGCAGCCGCGTCCGCCACGGACAGACGCACACCACCCCGTCGACCTCGGTCACGAAGGCGTCCGCGCTCTCGTGAACCCGTACGGGTACCGGGGGCGTCGGCAACAGGTCGGCGAGCGATCTGCGCTGCTCGTCCTGCGCGGTGGGCGTCCCGCCGCGGCGCGCGTAGCGCGTCCAGTGCGTGCGTTCCGGTTCGGGGAACGCACCCAGCGGCTCGTACACCCGCAGGTAGGACGTGTAAGGGACCTGTACTGAGGAGGACACCGCCGGCATGCCGGAATCGTCCCACGCCCCGCGCCCGGACGACCGTGCTCCGCCGTACCGGACGCGTACCGATCGGGCGGCGGCAGCGGCCGCAGCCGTGCCCGGCACGGCGGGCCCACGGGACGCGCCCGCCACCCGGGCGGGCGTGTCCAGGCACCCAACTGCCACCGATCCCCCCACCGGTGGGCCCGCTCGGGGCTACGCTCATGCCGAACCGGTCCCTCCGCGCGCCCCTCCCCACCCTCAGGAGAGACCCCGGAAGGGGCTCCGCCGCTTCGTACTTGGGAGTCACCACCGTGACCGATCTGACCGACGGCGTCCTGCACACGCTCTTCCACTCCGAACGGGGTGGGCACGAACAGGTCGTGCTCTGCCAGGACCTCGCCTCCGGCCTGAAGGCCGTGATCGCGCTGCACTCCACCGCCCTGGGCCCGGCCCTCGGCGGCACCCGCTTCTACCCGTACGCCACCGAGGACGACGCCGTCTCCGACGCGCTGAACCTCTCGCGCGGCATGTCGTACAAGAACGCCATGGCCGGGCTCGACCACGGCGGCGGCAAGGCCGTCATCATCGGGGACCCCGACCAGATCAAGACCGAGGCGCTGCTGCTCGCCTACGGCCGGGCCGTCGCGTCACTCGGTGGCCGGTACGTCACGGCCTGCGACGTCGGCACGTACGTCCAGGACATGGATGTCGTCGCGCGCGCCTGCCCGTGGACGACGGGCCGCTCGCCGGAGGGCGGCGGGGCCGGCGACTCCTCCGTGCTCACCGCCTTCGGAGTGTTCCAGGGCATGCGCGCGAGCGCGCGGGAGAAGTGGGGCGACCCCTCGCTGCGCGGCCGCACGGTCGGCGTGGCCGGCGTCGGCAAGGTCGGCCACCACCTGGTCGGGCACCTGCTGGAGGACGGCGCAGACGTCGTCGTCACGGACGTACGCGACGACTCCGTGGCCCGGATCACCGGCCGCCACCCTGGGGTGCGCGCCGTCGCCGGCACCGAGACCCTGGTGCGCCTCCCGGACCTCGACGTCTACGCGCCCTGCGCGCTGGGCGGAGCGCTCGACGACGCGACCGTGCGGGACCTGACCGCGGGCATCGTGTGCGGCGCCGCCAACAACCAGCTCGCGCACCCCGGCGTGGAGAAGGACCTCGCCGACCGGGGCATCCTGTACGCGCCGGACTACGTGGTGAACGCGGGCGGGGTCATCCAGGTCGCGGACGAGCTGCACGGCTTCGACTTCGAGCGGTGCCGCGCGAAGGCCGCGAAGATCTACGACACCACGCTCGAAATCTTCGCACGTGCAAATGCAGATGGTGTTCCGCCGGCCGCGGCGGCCGACAGGATCGCCGAACTCCGGATGGCGGAGGCCGTCGGGCGGGCATGACGGAGGCCCCGGCGAGACGTGACTCACGCCGGTCGGGCGGGTCGACCCCCGAGAAGGGGTTAAAATCGCCACTGACCAGCGAGTACGGGGCGTCTCGCCGGTTCTGCCCCCGGGCGCGTCATGTGGACGGCGTACCGCATGGCCTCGGAAGCAGGTACGGTTGAAGCCCTACGGACGGGACTCTCCACGGAGAGCTCGTTCTGAAACATGAACGCGTGTCAAGACTCTGGGGCCGAGTAGCCCCGTCACCGAGGGGGTCGAGCCATGGGGCGCGGCCGGGCCAAGGCCAAGCAGACGAAGGTCGCCCGCCAGCTGAAGTACAACAGCGGCGGGACAGACTTGTCGCGTCTGGCCAACGAGCTAGGCGCGTCGACTTCCAGTCAACCTCCGAACGGCGAGCCGTTCGAGGAGGACGAGGAGGAAGACGACCCGTACGCTCAGTACGCGGATCTGTACAACAACGACGATGACGAGGACGACGATTCAGGTCCCTCGTCACAGCGCCGCGGCGCTTGACGTCTTTACACCTCCACCGTTTTCAGCTCTCCACCTGCCCGGCCCGGGATCACGGTCACGGACCGGGTTTGTGTTGAGCCGACAACCGTGAGCCCACCTGGCCGGAGCGTCCTTTCGTCCCGGCCGGGTTTCGCGGTTCCACCCACCGAACCGGGCCGTTTTGCCGCCGGGCCGGACCCGGTGGACCGGCCGGTCCACCCGGCCGTTCCGACGGATCAGGCCCGATCGCACTGTCCGGCCGAGGCCGCACCGCGGCCCGGTCGGCTCGGCGTGGTCGGTCCGCTCCGGCTCACCGTGACGTGCCCATGCGGCATGCCCGGACCGCCCGGCGTGCTGGGCGCCGTTCCGCTCAGGCCGCGTGGTCGCCGACAAGGGTGGCTCCCGTGGTCTCTTCGCCGCGCTCGGTGATCTCTCCCGCCACCCAGGCGTCGACGCCCCGGTCGGCCAGCGTCGCCAGGGCCGCGTCCACCGATCCTGCGGGCACGACAGCGATCATGCCCACGCCCATGTTCAGGGTCTTCTCCAGTTCCAGTCGCTCGACGCCGCCGACCGCGCCGACCACCTCAAAGACCGGGGCCGGCCGCCAGGTGGACCGGTCGATCCTGGCGTGCAGCCCGTCCGGGATCACCCGTGCCAGGTTCGCCGCGAGTCCGCCGCCCGTCACATGGCTGAAGGCGTGCACCTCAGTGGTCCGGGTGAGGGCCAGACAGTCCAGCGAGTAGATCCGGGTCGGTTCGAGCAGTTCCTCGCCGAGCGTCCTGCCGAACTCCGCGACCTCCCGGTCCAGCGACCAGCCCGCACGGTCGAAGACCACGTGCCGTACCAGCGAGTACCCGTTCGAGTGAAGACCCGACGATCCCATGGCGATCACGACGTCACCCGTGCGGATACGATCCGCGCCGAGCAGCCGGTCCGCTTCCACCACCCCGGTGCCCGCGCCCGCCACATCGAAGTCGTCCTCGCCGAGGAGACCCGGGTGCTCGGCCGTCTCACCGCCGACCAGGGCGCATCCCGCGAGCACACAGCCCTCGGCGATGCCCTTGACGATGGCGGCGACCCGCTCCGGACGGACCTTGCCGACACAGATGTAGTCCGTCATGAACAGCGGCTCCGCGCCGCACACCACCAGGTCGTCGACCACCATGCCGACGAGGTCGTGCCCGATCGTGTCGTACACCCCGAGCCGGCGCGCGAGATCGACCTTGGTCCCCACGCCGTCGGTCGCCGACGCCAGCAGCGGGCGCTCGTACCGCTTCAGCGCCGAGGCGTCGAAGAGGCCCGCGAAGCCGCCGATTCCGCCCAGCACCTCGGGCCTGCGGGTCTTCCTGACCCACTCCTTCATCAGCTCGACCGCGCGGTCGCCGGCCTCGATGTCGACGCCGGCGGCCGCATAGCTGGCACCGGTGCGGGGGGCGGGGGACTGAGACATGGCGGGAACTTTCGTGTCGTCGAACGTACGGAGCGGCACGTGGTACGGGTGGGCACCGGCCGACGGCGTACGGGATACGGGTACGGGTGTGTGACGGAGGACCTCGGGGCGGGCGCGGCCTACGGCCGGCGCAGCGCGTCCGCCGCCGCGGTGTCGGCCGGGCCCGCGGCGAGCTCGGTCTCCAGCAGCTGCTTGCCGAGCAGCTCCGGGTCGGGCAGATCCATCGGGTACACACCGTCGAAGCAGGCACGGCACAGGTCCGGCTTGTTGATGGTGGTGGCCTCGATCATCCCGTCGAGGGAGATGTACGAGAGGGAGTCGGCGCCGAGCGAGGTGCCGATCTCTTCGACGGTCATGCCGTTGGCGATCAGCTCGGCCCGGGTCGCGAAGTCGATGCCGAAGAAGCACGGCCACTTGACCGGCGGGGACGAGATGCGGATGTGCACCTCGGCGGCCCCGGCCTCCCGGAGCATCTTCACGAGGGCGCGCTGGGTGTTGCCGCGCACGATCGAGTCGTCCACGACGACCAGGCGCTTGCCCCGGATGACTTCCTTCAGCGGATTCAGCTTCAGCCGGATACCGAGCTGCCGGATCGTCTGCGACGGCTGGATGAAGGTCCGTCCCACGTAGGCGTTCTTGACCAGACCCGAGCCGTACGGAATACCGCTGGCCTCCGCGTAGCCGATGGCGGCCGGAGTACCGGACTCGGGCGTCGCTATCACCAGATCCGCGTCGGCCGGGGCCTCGGCGGCAAGTTTTCTGCCCATTTCCACGCGGGAGAGGTACACATTCCGACCGGCGATGTCCGTGTCGGGACGAGCCAGGTACACGTACTCGAAGACGCAGCCCTTGGGCTTTGCTTCTGCGAATCGAGTCGTTCGCAGCCCGTTCTCGTCGACGGCGATGAACTCGCCCGGCTCGATCTCACGGACGTACGCCGCACCGCAGATGTCGAGCGCGGCGGACTCCGACGCGACGACCCAGCCGCGCTCCAGGCGGCCGAGCACGAGCGGTCGGATGCCCTGCGGGTCCCGGGCGGCGTACAGGGTGTTCTCGCTCATGAAGACGAGGGAGAACGCGCCCTGCACCAGGGGCAGCACCTTGGGCGCCGCCTCCTCCACCGTGAGGGGCTTGCCGTCCTCGTCGGTCTGGCCCGCGAGCAGGGCCGTGACCAGGTCGGTGTCGTTGGTGGCCGCCACCTGGGTGGCCCGGCCGTTCTCCTTGGGCAGAGCCGCGACCATCTCCGCGAGCTCCGCCGTGTTCACGAGATTTCCGTTGTGGCCGAGCGCCACCGAGCCGTGCGCCGTGGCACGGAACGTCGGCTGGGCGTTCTCCCACACGGAGGCGCCGGTCGTCGAGTAACGCGCGTGACCGACAGCGATATGGCCCTGGAGGGAGCCGAGAGAGGTTTCGTCGAAGACCTGCGAGACCAGGCCCATGTCCTTGAAGACGAGGATCTGGGACCCGTTGCTCACTGCGATGCCCGCGGATTCCTGTCCGCGATGCTGCAGGGCATACAGTCCGAAATAGGAGAGCTTGGCGACCTCTTCACCCGGAGCCCAGACACCAAAGACGCCACAAGCGTCCTGGGGGCCCTTCTCACCGGGGAGCAGGTCGTGGCTGAGTCGTCCATCACCACGAGGCACGCAACCGAGTGTAGGCGAGATCGACCACCGGTCCGAATTCAGGATGAGGAAAATCCGGGCCATCACCTCCCGGCCGCCACGTAGCGTCACCGTGGCATCCCGGACCGTACGACGGGCGGAAGCCCATGCTCCTGTTGGGCCCGTGCTCGCGCCCGCGCCCCACCTGTGCCCCACCCATGCCCCGCCCGTGCCCCAGCGGCCCGGGCGCCCTCGCCCGCAGGGGCTGCCGGCTGCCGGCCCCGGCCACGCGCCGGAACCGACGCACGGTGACCCACCTCATATGTGACCTTGCCCCACCCCGGCGCGGGAGGACCACCGGCACCCCACCCCGCGGCGGGTTTCACGGACCGCGGCCGGTCCGGGGCCGTGAGGGCGTGGCGCGGACGCACCACGCCGATGCGCCATCCGGCGGGAGAAGGAGGACGACGGGCACCACCTCGCCGCCCGACCGTCCCTGACCGTCCCCGGCCGACCCCCTGCGCTCACCGGAAGTCCCCCGGCCGTCCCCTCGCCGTCCCGGCTCTCCCCGGGCCCTCGCCGTCCCGTCGAGCAGGGGGCGGGGCGGCGGGTCTCAGCTCCCGTCGCTCCGCCGCACGGCGGCGGCCAGGCCGTCACCGTCCTTGCCCTTCAGGAACAAGGCCCGGTGGCTGACCTGCACCGTCACCGTGCCCCGCAGCACCTTGAGCACGCCCTGCTCGACCTGGTTCAGCGCGGGCGAGCACGCCATTCTGGTCGACAGCAAGCGCCCGAAGGTCACCGTCGAGCCGCTGATCCGCGCGGATGCGTGGAAGCTGTTGCACCCGAGGCTGCCGCTGACCGTCCCGTCCTCGCCGAAGGTGAAGTGCGCCTTTCCGGCCGTGCCCTTCGGCAGGGTGGCCGACGACTTCAGGCTGGTGAGGGCGTCCACGGTCCAGTCCGTCCCGACGAGGGGCGCGGCGGGCCGCGTGGTCAGCGTGACGCGGGTGCCGCGCTGCCGGGACGAGGTCAGCACGAGTTGCCTGTCGTCCGCCGCACGGCCGCTCACCTGGGCCTTGAGCGTCCCCTTGAACGCGTCACCGATCGCCTCCTCGTACTGCTCCAGATAGGCCGAGCACCCGACGAACGTCCTGTTCAGGCCGCCCACCACCGTGATCTCGTCCCCCTCGACACGGACCCGTCCGCGGTACCCGTTGCACCCTGTGCCGAGAGAGAGCCGGCCGTCACGCCCGATCTCCATGGTCGCGGCCGCCGGCACCCCGGGTTCGGCACCGGCCACGGTGAGGCCGTCGACCTTCCACCGGATCCCGGTCAGGGGCAGGTCGGTCCGCACCGGGCCGCTGCTGGCGGCCGGTCCCGGATCCGTCGCGGAGTGTGTACCGCAAGCGGCCGTGAAGGCCAGCAGTGCGGCGATGCCTACTGAGGCGTTCTGCTGCTTCTGCATGTCTCTCGGACGATCCATCGCCACACACGGTTCCGCAACCGCGCCAGCCCGTCACTCTCCGCACACGCCCTCGGCGTACCGGCCGGGCGAAAAGAGCTCCCGGCTCCCCCGGATCCCTGGCCCCGGCCCCGGCCCCGCAACCTCCGCCGCCCCTGGTCCACCCCGCCTCCACCCGGCTCGGGGCTCGCCCACCTGTATCGGCATCCCCCGGGAACGCGTGCGATCGCTGGACGCGGCGCTCGGAACGCGCGGGGGGACACGACGCCCGGACGCTAGCGATCGCGCCAACCCGCGGTCAGGGGACCCACCCGGCCCTCTGCCGGCCGGCAGTCCCGGTCAGCCCGACTCAGCCCATCACTCAGCCCATCAGGGGAAGCAGCCCCGACAGATCCGCACGCTCCCCGCTCGCGCTGACCCGGCCCTCGGCGAGCGCCTCGTGCCAGGCCGACCGCCCGGTCGCGAGCCGCAGCCATACGAGCGGCTCCGTCTCCACCACGTTGGGCGGTGTTCCCCGCGTGTGCCGAGGGCCCTCCACGCACTGGACCACCGCGTACGGCGGGATCCGGACCTCCGTCGACGCCCCGGGGGCGCGCACCGCCAGCGCGTCGGCCAGGAGCCGCGTCGCCGTCGCGAGCGCCTGCCCGTCGAGCGGTACCGACAGGCCCGTCGCGCGGTTCAGGTCGTCGGTGTGGACGACGAGTTCCACCGTGCGGGTGACCAGATAATCGGTCAGGCGCATGGTCCCGGCGGTGGTCGCGATCAATCGGTCGCCCGGCGCCTGCGGCAGCAGCCTCGCCGCCCGGTCACCGACCACCGTGAACAGTTCCTCCGGCTCGCGCGCCGCCGCCAGCGCCTCCACGTTGTCGGCGATGGTGCTCGCCCGCGAGGACGTGGAGGACGGCCAGTCGAGCAGTGGCACCGCGGGCCCGTCCGGCTCCGGCGCCTCCAGGCTACGGTTCACCGCTTCCAAGGCCATCGTCAGATGGGCGGCGAGCTCCCGGACCGTCCATGTACCCAGGCCCGTGGGCAGCGCGAACTGGTCGGGCGCGAGCCCCCTCACGGCCTCACGCGCATGCTCGAACTGGGCGAGGAGAGCGGCGCGCGTGCGCTCGTGGTCATAGCTGCGAAGTCGCTTCTTGGCTGGCGGCACGGGACGAGACTAGCCGAGCCCCCCAACCGGCTGCCGGGTGTCCGGGCTGCCCTCCTCGACGGTGAACGCCTCTTTGCCGACCGGGACTCCGACGCCGTGCCACCGGAAGGGCAGGCCGCGCGCCACATCGGGATCGGGGTGGTCCATCAGCTGGAAGTGGAGGTGCGGCTCGGTGGAGTTGCCGGTGTTCCCGCAGCGGGCGATGGGCTGTCCCGCCGTCACCTGGTCGCCTGGGCGCACGTCGAGCGACCCCTGGCGCAGATGCGCGTACAGCGCGTACGTACCGCTTCCCAGGTCGAGGACGACATGGTTGCCGACCACCCAGCCGGCGCCCGCCAGGTCACGTATCCAGCTCTCCACAAGCAGCACGTAGGCCAGCGCCGGCAGTGAGGTGCGGCTGAGATGGTCGCGCTTCCCGTCGGACGCGTGGACGACGGTGGCGTCCGCGACCGCGAGCACCGGAGCGCCGAACCCGGGGAACGCGCCGCTGCTCCGCACCACCGGCCAGAGCCGCGCGAAGCCGGGCCGGGTGTCCGGCTCGGGCTCGCCGACGATGTCTATCGCATACGTCTGCCCGTAGGCATGGGTTCCGTGGCTCGGCACCCGGTCGGCCGGGCTGTTCAGCGCCACCCACCGCCCCCGCACGGGAGGGGCGCACTCCACCGCGGGCGGTCGCGCCGCCCTCCTGACCCGCGCGGTGGACCGCCCGAGGGCCACGAGCAGGCACATCCCCGCGGCCGCCGGCACCCAGGTGAGCCACCAGGCGAACGGCAGGGCGGTGATCCGGCCCGCGATGACGAGCCCCACGAACACCAGCCAGCTGAGCCGGTAGGCCACCATCATGATCTTGCGTCCGGATGCCCCGTGCCCCGGTGTTTCCCCGTTCGACTCCGACATCGCTCCCCCTGTGAAAGATCCTTGTTGTCGCGCTCGGGCCTTGCTGTTGAACCGGACTGCTGTTGACCCGGACTGCTGTTGACCCGCGCGGACCGAACCGCTGAGTCGCTGAGCCGTTGAGCCGTTGAGCCGTTGAGCCGTTGAGCCGTTGAGCCGTTGAGCCGTTGAACGGACTTTCGTTGTCCCGGTCGGGCCCACTGTCCGTGGAGCGCCCCGGTGTTGCGACAGTCTCCCGCCGGGGCCGTACCGCCGGGACCGGGTGTGCGGCTGCCCGTTGGGGCCCCGCGCCCGGGTCAGGGCCGCGCGGCGGCCAGCATGACGAGCAGCGGCACGACCCGGTCGGGCGGTATCTCGTACTGCCCCCGGCCCGCCGTGCGCAGCCAGCCGGAGCCCGTCAGCTGTCGCAGGTGGTGGTAGATCTGGCCGGTCGTACCCATCCCGTCGAGTTCGGTGAGCTCGGCCGCCGTGCGCCGGCCGCCCATGATCTCGCGCAGCAGCCGCAGCCTCACCCCGTGTCCGAGGGCGGCGAAGGCGTCCGCCTCCCGCGACCAGTCCCCGTCGAGCAACTGATCCGTGTCCATGCCGTACTGCCACTCGTACTCTTCGTGCGTGGGCAGGCGCACCGCGCCGGTGAACAGCACGCCGCCGTCGTGCCGGCCCAGGTCCGCGAGCTCCACCTTCAGCCGCTGGAGGGCCCAGAACTCCGGCCGGACCGGCGGCACAGCCCCCTCGGGCAGGCCCTGTCCCGGCCCGGCGTCCTCGCCGTCCGGCACCGCTGTGCCCTCCAGCTCCGCCAGCCTGCGTTCGAGTTCGGTGACACGCTGTTCCAGCCCCATGTCTCGACATTACGTAATCACGTAATTTCGCACAAGACCCCAATGCCCTCGGCGGAAAAGTCATCCGAAAACACAGATGCCGGTACCGACATCTCGTCGGTACCGGCAATCTGACGGCCGCTGCTCACGCAACAGCCCCTGGGACAAAGCTTGTTCAGGCTTCGCGAGGACGCTCGAACGTCAGGAGGAGACCCTCCACAGCGCCCGGTCCGACCCGCCCCTTCACGTCCGCGGAGGTGATGGCCTTGAGCGCCCAGCCCTCCTCCGCGTGCTTGTTGAGCGTCTTCTCCAGCTTTCCGCTGTCGAGAGCGTCGCCTATCAGCGACTCCCTGAACGTCGCGACCTTGTACTCGAACATGGGGTGTTCCCCTCGCTCATGACCTCTGACCGCACGGCGGGACGCGTGCGGCGCCCAGCCAATCACGCGGTCGGCCGAGCCGGATCCGCACCCGGGGGACCCGGCTCCTTCGAGGAGCCGAACCCCGCGGGGGCGGATCGGCCCGCAGTCCCCAGGCCTGACACATCCATCCGGGACCCGGCACATCCGGGAGCCGGCACGTCGGGCTCCGGCACGTCGGGCTCCGGCACGTCGGGCTCCGGCACGTCGGGCCCCGGGCGCACCCGAAAACCGGCGCGCCCGGGGCCCGACAGGCCCGCACACCCGGAACGCGGCCCACCCGGAACGCGGCCCTCCCGCGATCTCGCGGCGCCCGTCCGGCCGCCGTTCAGGTCAGGCCATCAGCGCCGCGATCGTCCCCTCGTGGGCGGTGCGCAGTTCCTCCAGCGACACCGTGAACTCGCCCTGGAGCTCGACGACATCACCGTCCACCACACCGATCCGGGTCGCGGGCAGACCCCGCGCACCGCACATGTCGGTGAACCGCAGCTCCTCGCTGCGCGGCACGGAGACGAGCGCACGGCCCGCGGACTCGCTGAACAGCAGCGTGAACGCGTCCAGGCCGTCCGGCACGATCAGCCGTGCGCCGTTGCCGCCACGCAGGCAGGACTCGGTGAGCGCCTGGATCAGGCCGCCGTCACTCAGGTCGTGCGCGGCGTCGATCATGCCGTCGCGGGAGGCCGCCACCAGGATCTCGGCGAGCAGCTTCTCCCGGTCCAGGTCCACGGCCGGCGGCAGTCCGCCGAGGTGGTCGTGGATCGCCTGCGACCAGGCGGAACCGCCGAACTCCTCGTGCGTGTCACCCAGCAGGAAGATGAGCTGGCCGGCCTGCTCGAAGGCCATCGGCGTACGGCGCGCCACGTCGTCGATCACGCCGAGCACGGACACGACCGGCGTGGGGTGGATCGCCGCCTCGCCCGTCTGGTTGTACAGCGACACGTTGCCGCCGGTCACCGGCGTCCCCAGCTGGAGGCAGCCGTCCGCGATGCCGCGCACGGCCTCCGCGAACTGCCACATCACGGCCGGGTCCTCCGGTGAGCCGAAGTTCAGGCAGTCCGAGACCGCGAGCGGCCGCGCGCCGGAAGCCGCGACATTGCGGTAGGCCTCCGCCAGCGCCAGCTGCGCGCCGGTGTACGGGTCGAGCTTGGCGAACCGGCCGTTGCCGTCGCTGGCGAGGGCGACGCCGAGTCCCGTCTCCTCGTTGATCCGCACCATGCCGCTGTCCTCGGGCTGGGCGAGGACCGTGTTGCCCTGCACGAACCGGTCGTACTGGTCGGTCACCCACGCCTTCGACGCCTGGTTCGGCGAGCCGACCAGCTTCAGGACCTGCTCGCGCAGTTCCTTCGCGTCCGCCGGGCGCGGCAGGGCGTTCGCGTGGTCCGCCTGGAGGGCGTCCTGCCATACGGGGCGTGCGTACGGGCGCTCGTAGACCGGGCCCTCGTGCGCGACCGTGCGCGGGTCGACGTCCACGATCTTCTCGCCGTGCCAGAAGATCTCCAGCCGGTCGCCGTCGGTGACCTCGCCGACGACCGTGGCGATGACGTCCCACTTCTCGCAGATCGCGAGGAAGCGCGCGACCTTCGACTCCTCGATCACCGCGCACATGCGCTCCTGCGACTCGCTCATGAGGATCTCCTCGGGCGAGAGCGTGGAGTCGCGCAGCGGTACGTCGTCCAGCTCGACGCGCATGCCGCCGGAGCCGTTCGAGGCCAGCTCACTCGTCGCGCAGGACAGGCCCGCGGCGCCGAGGTCCTGGATGCCGACGACCAGCTTCTCGGCGAACGCCTCCAGCGTGCACTCGATCAGCAGCTTCTCCTGGAAGGGGTCGCCGACCTGGACCGCCGGGCGCTTCGAGGGCTTGGTCGCGTCGAACGTCTCGGACGCCAGGATCGACGCGCCGCCGATGCCGTCGCCACCGGTGCGGGCCCCGTACAGGACGATCTTGTTGCCGGTGCCCGATGCCTTCGCGAGGTGGATGTCCTCGTGCCGCATCACGCCGATCGCGCCGGCGTTGACGAGCGGGTTGCCCTGGTAGCAGGCGTCGAAGACGAGTTCGCCGCCGATGTTCGGCAGGCCGAGGCTGTTGCCGTAGCCGCCGATGCCCGCGACGACACCCGGCAGCACACGCTTGGTGTCCGGGTGGTCGGCCGCGCCCATGCGCAGCGGGTCCACGACCGCGACGGGACGGGCGCCCATCGCGATGATGTCGCGCACGATGCCGCCGACGCCGGTGGCCGCTCCCTGGTAGGGCTCCACGTACGAAGGGTGGTTGTGCGACTCGACCTTGAAGGTGACCGCGTACCCCTCGCCGACGTCCACGACGCCCGCGTTCTCGCCGATGCCGACGAGCATCGCGTCGTTCTGCGGGACCTTCTCGCCGAACTGCCGCAGGTGGACCTTGCTGCTCTTGTACGAGCAGTGCTCGGACCACATGACGGAGTACATGGCGAGCTCGGCGCCGGTGGGACGACGGCCGAGGATCTCCCGCACGCGTGCGTACTCGTCCTCCTTGAGGCCGAGTTCCTTCCAGGGCTGATCGACGTCGGGCGTCTTGCTCGCGTTGTCCACTGTGTCGAGGGTGGTGAGGCTCATGAGGCGCTTACCAGCTTCTTGAGGATCGAGGTGAAGAATCCGAGACCGTCGGTACCGCCCGTACCGATCAGCGGCTCGACCGCGTGCTCGGGGTGCGGCATGAGCCCCACGACGTTGCCCGCCGCGTTGGTGATGCCGGCGATGTCCCGGAGCGAGCCGTTGGGGTTGCCGTCGAGGTAGCGGAAGGCGACCCGGCCCTCCGCCTCCAGCTCGTCGAGCGTGCGCTCGTCGGCGACGTACCGGCCGTCGATGTTCTTGAGGGGGACGGTGATCTCCTGCCCGGCCGAGAAATCGGCGGTCCAGGCCGTGCGCGCGTTCTCGACGCCGAGCTTCTGGTCCTTGCACACGAAGTGCAGGTGATTGTTGCGCAGCATGGCGCCCGGCAGCAGGTGGGTCTCCGCGAGGATCTGGAAACCGTTGCAGATCCCGAGGACCGGCATGCCTGCCCTGGCCTGCTCGATGACCTGTTCCATCACCGGCGAGAAACGCGCGATGGCTCCGGCGCGCAGATAGTCGCCGTAGCTGAAGCCACCGGCGAGCACGACCGCGTCGACCTGCTTCAGGTCCTTGTCGCGGTGCCAGAGGGACACGGGCTCGGCCCCGGCGATACGCGCGGCGCGCAGCGCGTCACGGTCGTCGAGCGTTCCCGGAAAAGTGACGACTCCGATGCGGGCGGTCACTTCACCGGCTCCGTGATCGCTGAGGGCTCCTCGACCTTTACGGCGAAGTCCTCGATCACGGTGTTGGCGAGGAACGTCTCCGCCATCTCGTGGATGCGGGCGAGGGCGGCGTCGTCCACCGGTCCCTCGACCTCGAGCTCGAAACGCTTTCCCTGACGGACGTCGGCGATGCCCTCGAATCCGAGACGCGGCAGCGCGCGCTGCACGGCCTGTCCCTGGGGGTCGAGGATCTCCGGCTTGAGCATGACGTCGACTACGACGCGTGCCACTGGCACTCCCGGTGGTGTGGTGCGGGCTGTTTTCGCTGTGTTCTTCGGGGGAGGCCCCGGGCTCCGGGGGGCGTCACCCCCCGACAGTGAATCCCCAGGGAATCCCCCTCGACCCCCCGAGCTCCCCTCAGCCTACCTGTACCGAGAATCTACGCGGGTAGATACCCCTGGCCGCAGATCACGTCCTGATATAGCGGGGCAGTGGGGCCGGAAAACCCGGGCGAAAAATCTGCGGCCGTCATCCACCCATTGACGCAGGACACGCTGAAATAATTGACCGGGCTTCACAATGTCGCACCTCCCGCTGTACAAAGGAATACAGCGAAAAACAGCATTGTCCGAGAACAGCCGGAAGACCGGTGTCGCCGCACGTCAGCCCTGCGCAAACGCGGGCCCGGAGCGCCGCGGTGCCGCAGGAAAGGACCGATATCCGTGGCGCAGCGCGTAGTGGTCACTCTCTCCGACGACATGGACGGCGGAGAAGCGGCGGAAACGGTCGCGTTCGGTCTGGACGGCAAGTCGTACGAGATCGACCTGAATCCCGCCAATGCGAAGAAACTGCGCAAGGCCCTCGCGCCCTACGTGGCCGCGGGCCGCAGGCAGACAAATGCGAGCAAGCGCGGCAAGCTGCGCGCTTCGTACCATCACACGTCCCTCGACCCGGACCCGGCCGCCGTCCGCGCGTGGGCGCAGTCGCACAAGATGGACGTGCCGGCCAGGGGCCGCATCCCCAAGCGCGTCTACGAGGCGTTCCGCGAGGCGAGTTGAGCCACGGGTGGGGGGGTGGGGGCGCTCACGACGCCCCGGGCGCCCTCGATTTGCCATCCACCCCGGGTGATCGGCTAGAGTCTGGAACACGCCGAGGGGCAAGGCCGAAAGGCAAGAACCTCCGGAGCGTGCGGGTGTAGTTCAGTAGTAGAACGCCCCCTTTCCAAGGGGGAGGCGCAGTGTGCAATTCCTGTCACCCGCTCCGCATCGCTCTCCGACCACTTCGGTGGATCGGGTAGAGTGATGAGCACATCGCCCGCTCGATGTGTGCGGACGTGGCTCAGTTGGTAGAGCATCACCTTGCCAAGGTGAGGGTCGCGAGTTCGAATCTCGTCGTCCGCTCAGTGATCAAAGGCCCCGGTCTCATCGACCGGGGCTTTTGGCGTACCCGGGCACGCTGGTTTCTCCTGCCGCATGCCCGCCCAGGATCCAGATCGTTCCCCACCTGACGCCGACACCGCGTCGGCCCCTCGCGTCGCGCTCTGATTCGGCTGCCGCGAGCCCGAGTTCGGCAAGCCGCTTCGCGATCGGGAGGACGGCCGCGTACGGGAAGACGGCGCGCAACGACACGGTCGTCACCCGTCCGCACGGAATCCGGGTCCGGACCGTCGGGTCCGCGCTCAGCCGGGCCCGGACTACCGGGTCCGCACACAGCCGGGTCCCGGACTACCGGGTCCGCACTCAGCCGGGTCCCGGACTACCGGGTCCAGACAGAGCCGGGTCCCGGACTACCGGAAGTGTCGGGGACCTTGTGACGGCGGCCACAGATGTACGGGGCCATCCCCGCCGCCGTGCAACCGTCGCACGGCGGCGGGGATCGAACGGGAACGAGGTTGGGTATAGTGGGGGACGCACCACAGCGCATGCGGACGTAGCTCAGCTGGTAGAGCGCAACCTTGCCAAGGTTGAGGTCGCGAGTTCGAACCTCGTCGTCCGCTCGTGAGAAGGCCCCCTTCCCCATCGGGAAGGGGGCCTTCATCGTTCCCACAGTGCCGGGTTGCCGCCCTGCCGCCCCCACCGCGCCGCCGCACCGGTACCGCCCGAGGCCGCGGCCCGGACGCTCACGTCCGGGCCGCCGTTTTCTCCGGATACTGGCTTTCGCGTTCCAGCTCTCCGTGTTCCGACTCTCGTGTTCCAGCTCTCGTGTTCCAGCTCTCCGCGTTCCGGTTCTCCGGACAGCGGTTCTCCTCCGGGGTCCGGATTCGGGATTTCTCCGGGTCCGGGTCCGGTTCCGCGCTTCCTCACTTCCAGGTGATGCCCGTGATGCGCCGGTAGGCCTCCAGGTACTTGGCGCGGGTCGCCTCGACGACGTCCTCGGGCAGCTCCGGCGGCGGCAGCTCGCCGTTGCGGTCCCAGCCGGACGTGGGGGACGTCAGCCAGTCACGTACGTACTGCTTGTCGTACGAAGGCTGCGCGTGGCCCGGCTCCCACTCCTCGGCGGGCCAGAAGCGGGAGGAGTCGGACGTCAGCACCTCGTCGGCGAGGACGAGCCGGTCGCCGTCGAAGCCGAACTCGAACTTGGTGTCGGCCAGGATGATGCCCCGGTCCCGGGCCACGTCCCGGGCCCGGCCGTAGATGTCGAGCGTCGTACGGCGCAGCTGCGCCGCCGTCTCGGCACCGACCTGGCGGGCGACCTCCTCATAGGCGACGTTCTCGTCATGGTCGCCCACGTCGGCCTTCGTCGCGGGCGTGAAGATCGGCGCCGGCAGCTCGGACCCGTCCACGAGGCCCTCGGGCAGGGCGAGGCCGCAGACCGTGCGGGTCTCGCGGTACTCGGCGAGGCCGGAACCCGTGAGGAAACCGCGGGCGACGCATTCGACCGGGAGCATCTTCAGCGCTGTGCACACCATCGTGCGGCCCTCCCAGTCGGCGGGGGCGCCCGCAGGGAGGTCGGTGGAGATCACATGGTTCGGGACGATGTCGGTGAGACGGTCGAACCACCACATCGAGAGCTGGGTGAGGATCCTGCCCTTGTCGGGGATCTCCGTCGGCAGCACCCAGTCGTACACGGAGATACGGTCGGTCGCGACCATGACCAGGTCGCCGGCCTCGTTGCGATAGAGGTCGCGCACCTTGCCCGTATGCAGGTGCTGGAGGCCCGGAACCTCGATCGGCTGCGGTTTCTCCACGAATCCGGCCATGTCCGTGCGCCCTTCTCTGCGATCCCCTGACGGGTCTCTCTGATGGCGGGGCCTCCGCCTGTCCTGTCCGGGTCGACCTGCCCGGGCCGCCCTCGCCGGGCCGCCTGTTCGGGTCGCCCTCGCCGGTACGTCCTGCTCGACGGTCTCGCGGCCCCCGGTGATCTGCGCGATCACTCCTTCGATTCTCCCGCACCGGCGGAGCACGGCAGTCCGCAGGGGCGGCCCACCGCCGCATCCGCCAGGTCGGCGGGTCAGGAAGGGCCGCGCGGCACAGCACCCCGCCGGCCGTCGGGCGCGGGCGTCCGGCCACGGGCCAACGGGCCACGGGCAACGGGCAACGGGCAACGGGCAACGGGCAACGATGATCCGTTACGGCGGACCGACAGCGAGCGTGCGGTCGGCGGGGGACGTTCGTCCGGACACACAGGGCGCTCGCACGGCAGCCGAGGGCATGCACGGCTCGGCAGGGGGTTCGGGGCTCAGTCGCGCTTGCAGATGCGGTCGAGCAGGTTGGCGGTGGCCCGCTGGATGCGCGAGTCGACATGGCCAGGACGATCCAGCGCCGGCGACCAGGCGAAAGTCCCGGAGGCGAACACCAGCGCACCGGACGGGGCACGGTAGAGGGAGGTCTCCTGATGCCTCGGCGCCCCTTCAGTGTCGCGGTACGGGGAGTGCGCGAGCAGCATGCGGTCCTCGTGGTCCGGCAACGGGGCGCGGGGGAAGTAACGATCGGCCTCACCCGCCACGAGTCCGTCGATCCGGTCGCCCTCGACCGCGCCGGAGGCCTCCCACAGCCAGTGATCGACGTTCCTGACGACGAGCGGGTGCGGCTCGGGGACCCGCCCGGCGTACTGGATGCCGATGATCTGCTGCTCGGCGGTGTCCACCTCCCGCCAGAGCGACGGCTTTCCGGGACCGTGCCGCTTGCGGCAGGTCAGCAGCCGGTCCGGCACGCCGGAGGCGGACGGGCCCAGCTCCACCTGCCAGTACATCGAGTTGGCGGAGAGGAAGACGAGCGAGGTGCCGATGTCGCGGGCCCGCTCCACGGTGCGGCGCATCGGGACGGACCAGTACTCGTCGTGGCCGGGAAAGACCAGACCGCGGTACCGCGAGGGGTCGACGCGACCCGCGTGCAGGTCACGGGCGTCGGCGTAGGCGAGGTCGTAGCCGTACCGCTCGGCCCAGCGGATGAAGTCGTACGCGTGCCCGACATGCAACGGCAGACCGGCGCCCGCGTACGGGCGGTCGAATGACACCGTGACGGCGGCGTCCTGTTCGCCGAGGAGCCGGCCCTGCTCGTCCCACGCGTGGTAGAGGCTCGCGCCCGTCCTGCCGTCCTCCGGATAGAGGTTGTAGGCCTGCCAGGTCAGGTCGGGGAGCAGGAGGAGCAGGTCGGCGGGGTGGTTGTCCCGGACGGTGAAGGGGACGTGGGAGCGGTAGCCGTCGGCGGTGGTCAACACGGCCACGTAGGCGCCGATCGACCAGTACGAAGGCACCTGCAGCCGCCAGGACAGCCACCAGTGGTGGCAGGAGACCGTACGGTCCGCGGTCATCGGCGGCGGCTGGACGATGCCCGCCAGCCGGGGACTGGTGATGATCTTGCGGGCGCCCTCGCCGTTGTAATGGCCGATGCGGTAGACGTCGACCGAGAACTCCTGCGGTGGGTCGACGGTGACATGGAAGTCGAGGGCCTCGCCCGGGGCGACGGCGCCGCTGGACGCGAAGCCCTTGATCTGGCGGCGTACGTCGTCGGCGGTCCTCGGACCGCCCCGGGCCCGGCCCAGGTCCGGGTCCGCGTACCAGGGAACGACCTGTCCCGTGTCGTCGAAGTAGTTCTCGCTGCCACGGAGCCAGGGCAGGGGGCCCTGGCCGAAGGGGTCGGTGACGGCGTGTGCGAGTGCGCCCGACTCCCACCGCCGGATGTGGTCCGCCCCCATCGTGCGCCCCTTCTTCGAGCCCCCTGGACACGCGGTGCTGGGGACCGCGGGCACTTCGGTGACACGAGATGTCGGGCGCCGGCTGTCAGCGCCGACCCCCAGCACATCACATAACGCACGCGGCTCGTCACCGATCGTCGCTAATTGACGCGAGCGGAGGGACCCATTCGGGAGAACTCTGGGGGGTTTGGTGCGCACTGGGGCGATTGGTGCTGCTGGGACGGCAGTTCGGGAGCGCGGCGAGCGACAGAGGTACCTCACGGCGGTGCCGGATGTCACCGTGCCGCGCGGTGTTCACCCCCGCGGGCCCGTCCCTCGCAGCCGCGTGATGCGTTGCGACCGCGTGATGCGTTCGGAACGGATCCGCGGTGTTCGTACGTCTTCGCGTGTCTTCGCGTGTCTTCGCGTGTCTTCGTACGGATCTCCCCGGCGAGACTGCCATCGCGTGGCTCCCCCGCACGGCGGCGATCCTGGCAGGCCACCCCAAGCCCCCCGAACGGCCGTTGGTCAGACGAGCCGTACGGGTTTCTCCGGCCGGACTCCGAGGGAGGTGAGCCAGCTCCGCAGGGGCCCGGGGTCACCGTCCTCGACCAGGCTGTGCACAGGCCCGCTGAGGTCGGCATGCCGCTCACCCCGTACGAGCAGGGTGGGGCCGTCGAGCCAGTCGAGTCCGGGATGCGCACCGGCCGTGTCCACGGCGGAGCAGCAGACCATCGCGGTGACGTGGTCGGCGAGCAGTTCCCGGCCGCTCCTCGGCGGCTGGAGGGGAACGAGGGGCAGCGGGTCACTGGCCCTCGCCGAACGCCCGCCCGGCCCGGTCGACGCGCCCTGCGACGCGGCGGCCTCGCGGGCGAGTTCGGCGCTGATACGGGCGGCGAGGGCATCGGCGGGGGTGTCCCGCCCGGCGGTGCGGATGTCCGCCGCGGAGTTGGTCCGGATGTCCTGCGATCCGGCGGGGCCTGACGGTTCGGCTGGGTCTGACGGGTCGGCTGGGTCAGCGGAGTCAGCGGGGTCAGCAGCGTCGTCGACCGAAGGGCTTTGCGCCGGGTCTCCGCAAGCGCGGCCGTCCGTGGTCCCGGCATCCACCGGGGTTCTCCGGACGGCACCACTGGTGGTTCCGGGGACCGCCGGGTTCACGGGCGCGGTGCCCGCCGTGGTGGCCTTCGGGGCTGTGGCATCCGGGAGCGCCATGTGCGGGGACTCCGTGTCCGGGGAAGCCGTGTCCGGGTCCATCCGCTCGCCGAAAGCCGCGTCCAGCGCTTCCAGGCCGCGGGGCACCACCGGGAGCGTGTCGTCGCCGGGGTCGCCGAGCAGCGCCTCCGGATCCGCCGCCGGTGTCTCCTGCGAACGGGAGGCTCGCGGCTCCCCGCCCGGGTGCTGTCCGCCGACCCGCTCCGAGGCTCCGGCAACCGGGCCCGCACCGGCCGAACCGGTCGGGTCCGTCACACGGGACATGACCGGTGTCCCGCCGAGGGCGCCGTCGTCGCGGCCCTCACGGAGCGGGCGCCGGGAGAGGTGGTCGAGGACCCGGCTCAGCGTCGGGCCCATCGGACCCTGCACGCCGCCCGGGTGGCGCCCGCCCATCTCGTCCAGCACACGGTGGAGCCGGGCCGCCTCCGTACGCCATTTACGGTCGACCACTTCATCCGGATAGTCCTGCCAGTCGATGGGCGACCAGTCCGGTCCGCACTCGGCCGGTCCGCCGTGGAAGAGCCGGGCGGCCAGCAGGGAGGCGGCCTCGTCCATCGTGCCGGGCTCCTCCAGGAGGTCGCAGGCCGGCCGCTCGCCGAGTCGCGAGGCGAAACCTTCGGCGAGGCGGTCGCGACGGGACAGTTCGGTGAGAGCCGAGACGACGCCCGCGTCGAGCCGGGCGGGCCAGCGGCCCATGCGCCAGGCGGGCAGCGCGACCCGCGTAAGCAGCCGGTCCCAGCCCGCGTAAGCGAGGCCTACCTGTTCCTGCGCGACGATCCGCAGTCCGTAATCCACAGCCTGTGCACGCTCGGACGCCGCAGCGGCGACCCCGCGTTCCATGAGGGCCGCGTGTTCCCCGCAGGCACGGAGCAGGAGCCGGGCGATCCGGCCGACCGGGACGAGCACCGCGGCACGCAGCGGGCCGGGATGCGGCCGATCGGCGACCGCAACCGCCGCGTCGAGTCCCCGTACGAACCGGCGGGCCGCGGCTATGTCGGGATGAGCCGCGGAGCCCGTACCCGCCACGACAGGGGCGAGGACGGCCCGCAGCTCGGCGATCCGCATCCACCAGAGGAAGGGCGACCCCACGACGAGGACGGGCGCGACAGGCGCCGGGCGACCCGTCCGCACGGACCGGCCGTCCCCCCTCTCCGCATTCCCGCCCGTGCTTCCCGCGAACGACCGCCCCGGGGCGGTCGCGTGTGTCGCGTGGGCCCGGTGCGTACGGTCCTCCAGCCAGCTGTCGCAGTCGGGCGTCAGGGCTATCGCGGACGGCGGTGGCACACCGAGCCGCTCCGCCAGGTCCCTGACCAGGCGGTACAGATCAGGAGCGGTTTTCTCCGCGACAGCGACCGTCGGACTCAGGGCGGGCTCGGCCCGCGCGACCACGGCCGCCACCGCGCCGGCCAGCAGCAGGACGACCACCGCGAGGCCGGAGACGGCCCACCGGGCGATGTCCCAGCCCGTGCCCGTCAGCCGCCCCGTGCCCGCCGCGACCAGCAGGACCACGGACACCGCCGCGGGCAGCAGGGCCACGCCCAGCCCCCTGCCGCGGACACGCAGCACGGCCAGAGCCCTGGCGCGGGCGAACCGGGCGCCCACCTCGTCGCCGATGGTGGCACCTGAATCAGTGGTGCTGGAACTGGACACGGTCGGACCTCACCCCCTCTGCCCCGCGACGGTTGCTCACTCCCCCACTGTGGCATCCGTCACTGACATCGCAATGCCGGTGGGCCAAGTGCCGGAATGCCTGCGCCGCACCCTAGTTGGGCCGTGGGCGACCGTCACACGGTTGGCTCAGCCGTCACCCGATGGAATGGCTTTGGGTAAAGGTGCTGGCATATCGCGACCGATCCGTTTCGCGATACGACAAAGGCTCGATACGACAAACGGCACCGGCGAACGAGCGAGTCACGGCCCATTGCGCGCTGCTATCCGCTATTTGCTCGCTGCTCACTGCTCGCTGCTCGCTGCTCACGACCTTCTGGTTGCCGGGCAGGGCTCACTGCTCACTGCTCACGACAAAAGCCGTCCGACACAGGCGGCCGACACATGACAAAAGGCGCCCGGCTCCCTGAGGGGCCGGGCGCCTCACGCCGGTCGTGGACGTGTCGCCGGTCAGCCTTCGGCGGCCCGCCGGGCGATGTCCGTACGGTGCTGGGAGCCGTCGAGGCGGATCCGGGCCACGGCCGCGTACGCCCGTTCCCTGGCCTGCGTGAGGTCCTTGCCGGACGCGGTCACGGACAGCACACGGCCTCCCGCGCTCAGCACACGGTCGCCGTCGAGCCGGGTACCGGCGTGCAGTACGTACGCGTGCGGGGCGTCCTGCTCAGCGACATCAGCAAGGCCCTCGATCGGGTCGCCCGCACGCGGCGCCCCGGGGTAGTTGTGGGCGGCCACGACGACCGTGACGGCCGCGTCGTCACGCCAGTTGAGCGGCGGCAGACCGGCCAGCTCGCCCTCGGCCGCGGCCAGCAGCACGCCCGCCAGCGGGGTCTTCAGACGGGCCAGCACCACCTGCGTCTCGGGGTCGCCGAAGCGGGCGTTGAACTCGATGACCCGCACACCGCGCGAAGTGATGGCGAGCCCCGCGTACAGCAGACCAGCGAACGGGGTGCCCCGCCGCCGCAGTTCGTCCACGGTCGGCTGGAGCACCGACTCCATGACCTCGTCCACAAGCTTCGGGTCGGCCCACGGGAGCGGCGAATATGCGCCCATCCCACCGGTGTTGGGGCCTTCGTCGCCGTCGAGGGCGCGCTTGAAGTCCTGCGCCGGCTGCAACGGAAGGACGGTCGTGCCGTCGGTGATCGCGAAGAGGGAGACCTCCGGGCCGTCGAGGAACTCCTCGATGACGACCCGTCCGCAGGCGAGAGCGTGCTCCCGGGCGGCGGTGACATCGTCGGTCACCACGACGCCCTTGCCGGCCGCGAGGCCGTCGTCCTTGACCACGTAGGGGGCCCCGAACGCGTCGAGCGCGTGGTCGATCTCCTCCGGGGTGGTGCAGACGTAGCTGCGGGCGGTCGGGACGTTGGCGGCGGCCATCACGTCCTTCGCGAACGCCTTCGACCCCTCCAGTTCCGCGGCCTCCCGGCTCGGACCGAAGCAGGCGATCCCCGCGTCGCGCACCGCGTCGGCCACGCCCGCCACCAGCGGAGCCTCCGGACCCACCACGACGAGCCCGGCCTCCAGCCCGGTCGCGAGACGGGCCACGGCGGCACCGTCGAGGGCATCGACCTGGTGCAGCTCGGCCACCTCCGCGATGCCGGCGTTGCCGGGCGCGCAGTGGAGAGCGGTCACGTCGGGGTCGAGGGAGAGAGCGCGGCACAAGGCGTGTTCGCGGGCGCCGCCGCCGATGACAAGGACCTTCACGTGAGCCAGCCTATCGGGCGGCCGTACGGGCACTTCGCCCCGTCCGTGAGACCTCGTACGGTTCGGCGGAATCCGGACTCCGTGGGACGGGCCGGCCGGACCGGATCGACGTGAGCGGGATCGGCCGGAGCGGCATCGGCCGGCGCAGTGGTCCACAGGAGCGTGATCGGTCGGATCAGGGTCGTCCGGATCAGAACCACCCGGGCGGGATCGGCCGGAATCAGCCGGGCGGCACGGGCCGGGAACCCGGAACAGGTCGGCTGGGAACAGGTCGCCCGGGGACAGCTCCCCTGGGAACAGGTCGCCTCGGGACAGGATCAGCCCGAACTCGATCGGCGAAACCCGGCTCGCTGGGAACGACGCGGCCGGGCGAGGCCGGCCACCGGCTACTCGTTGTTGTGCTCCTCCACCACCGTCGCGCGCAGTTCCCTGACGATGAGGTCGTGACCGGAGAGCGTGGAGTCGACCAGGTCCGCGTCGTCCTCCTCCGGGATGTCGTCCTCGATCGCGACCGGAGGCCGGGCCGGCGGGGCGTGCGAGGCGGGGGCGGAGTCCGCGCCGGGTGAGTGTTGGGCCTGCTGCGGCCGTGGCACGGCCTGGCCGCCCGACGCCCCGGAGCCGCCGCCCGCCGCATTCTCCGTACGCGCTGCGGACACGGAGCCGGCATGCCCCGGCGACGAGGTCCCCGGGGAGCTGCCGTACGCCCCCGAGGGCCCCTGCCCCGCACCGCCAGCGGCGCCAGGGGCAGCGTCCGGCGTAGCCCCGCCGCCCTGCCCCGTACCGGCCCCCGCCGGACGGCCTCCGGAACCGTACGCGGGCGGGCCGCCGTACCCTCCGGAGCCCGCTCCTCCACCGCTGAAGCCACCGCCGCCGCCCCCGGAGGACGGCGGGTTGGTCCCGCCCGAGGGGTCGACGACGGCCTCGATCTTCCACTGCACGCTGAACTGCTCGGAGAGCGCCTGTTTCAGCACTTCCTCGCTGCCGCTGCTCGTGAAGTTGTCCCGCGCGCCGGCGTTGATGAAGCCGATCTGGAGCGTGGTGCCGTCGAAGCCCAGCACCTGCGCGTTCTGGCTGAGGAGGATCCAGGTGAAGCGCCGGCGGTTCTTGACGGCCTCCAGGATGTCCGGCCACATGGTGCGCACCTGGCCCGCGCCGCCGGCCTGGGCTCCCCCGCCGGGTCCCGGGGCGGCGGAGGCGGGCGCAGGGGAGGACGGCTGCGGCGCCTGCGCGGCTGCACCCTGAGTGCCGCCCCCTCCGCCACCGGTACTCGCTCGTCCGCCGCCACCCGCCGTGGGCCAGCCACCGGGACGACGCGCGTCACCGTCCCCCGCGGCTGCCGGGGACTGCGGCTGAGGCTGCGACTGCGACTGCGGCGGAGCGGCCGGGGGCGCGGCCGCCCGCGGCACGTGCTGCTCCGGCGTGGGCGGTACGTACTCCACAGCGGGCGGTGCCGACATCCCGGGTGCGACGGCGCGAGGGGGCGCCGTGTACTCCACGGCGGCCGCCGTCACACCGGCGGCCATACCCCGCTCCAGCCGCTCCAGCCGCGTACGCACCGAGCGTTCGTCGTCGAAGGCGGCGGGCAGCAGCACACGCGCGCAGATCAACTCCAGCTGAAGACGCGGCGACGTCGCTCCCCGCATCTCCGTCAATCCCGTATTGACGAGATCGGCGGCCCGGGACAGTTCGGCGGCGCCGAAGACGGACGCCTGCGCCTGCATCCGCTCGACCAGGTCCACGGGCGCATCGATGAGTCCCTTTTCCACGGCGTCGGGAACCGCGGCCAGGATCACCAGGTCGCGCAGGCGCTCCAGGAGGTCGGCGACGAACCGGCGCGGGTCGTTGCCACCCTCGATCACCCGGTCCACGACCTCGAAGGCCGCGGCGCCGTCGCCCGCGGCGAACGCGTCCACCACCGAGTCGAGCAGCGAAGCGTCCGTATAGCCGAGCAGCCCGGTCGCCATGGCGTACGTCACACCGTCCTCGGCGGCGCCGGCGAGGAGCTGGTCCATCACGGACATGGAGTCACGGACCGACCCGGCGCCCGCCCGCACCACGAGCGGCAGCACACCCTCGGCGACCGGGATCCCCTCCTCACCGCACACCTCGCCCAGGTAGTCCCGCAACGTGCCGGGCGGCACGAGCCGGAAGGGGTAGTGGTGGGTACGGGAGCGGATCGTGCCGATGACCTTCTCGGGCTCCGTGGTCGCGAAGATGAACTTCAGATGCTCCGGCGGCTC
The DNA here is from genome assembly GCF_036250695.1 of Streptomyces sp. NBC_01497. NCBI lineage: Bacteria > Bacillati > Actinomycetota > Actinomycetes > Kitasatosporales > Streptomycetaceae > Streptomyces > Streptomyces sp. NBC_01497. The sequence continues at coordinate 3,909,885 of NZ_CP109427.1, forward strand.
CTCGACGACCTTCAGCAGGGCGTTGAACCCCGCCGACGTGACCATGTGCGCCTCGTCGATGATGTAGATCTTGTAGCGGCTGCCGACGGGCCCGAAGAACGCCTTTTCCCGCAGGTCACGCGCATCGTCCACGCCACCGTGGGAAGCCGCGTCGATCTCGATGACGTCGATGGAGCCCGGCCCGTTGCGGGCGAGGTCGCGGCAGGACTGGCACTCGCCGCACGGGGTCGGCGTCGGGCCCTGCTCACAGTTCAGACAGCGCGCGAGGATCCGCGCGCTGGTGGTCTTGCCGCATCCCCGCGGACCGCTGAAGAGGTACGCGTGGTTGACGCGGTTGTTCCGGAGGGCCTGCTGTAGGGGGTCGGTGACGTGCTCCTGCCCGATGACCTCGGCGAAGGTCTCGGGGCGATAGCGGCGGTACAGCGCAAGCGAGGACACACCTACGACGATATCCGCCCCCTATGACAACGCCCCTCACGCACCCGCCAGAGCCGACTTACCCTTGCTGCCTTCCGGCCCTGGGGGAGTTCAGTCAGATAGCGCCACGTGAGGGGCTGACCCACACAGTACCTGATCGGATGCCGCCCTAACGAGTTCGCGAGCACTCCCTCCGGTCTTGTATGGTTCGTCGCGGAGGATTCGCCTAGTGGCCTAGGGCGCACGCTTGGAAAGCGTGTTGGGGGCAACCCCTCACGAGTTCGAATCTCGTATCCTCCGCTCATGCTCTCACCGGGCATAGCGTCGTGGGGCCCCCTCGTTCGCGAGGGGGCCCCACGGCGTTGTTGGTCTCAGTTTTGGTCTAAGTTGTGGCAGCGAGGGCATCGCGGCAAGGCTCGGGACCAGCCACTCACACCTGGAAGGCAGCCCGCAGCTCCCCGTCCCGGAGCAGTTCGAGGACCCCGGGCTCCTCCGCAGCGAAGATCCGGGGGGCGTCCCCGGACACAGCCTTGTGTAGCGCGGCGTAACAGACGTCGGCAAACGGCTGGGTCCGCATACGGTAGACCTTGCGGCGCATGTTCTTGCGGTCTCCGTCGGCTCGAGCCCGGGCCCAGCCCTCCAGATCGTCTGCCAGGTTCAGCCAGGCTTCGGCCCGGACCCGTGGCCGCTTTCCTTCGTTCAGGCCGCACACCTTGATGGTCCACTCGCCTTTCGGGGAATCCTCGACCGGGCGGTAGACACCACTGGCCAGTCCGAGGTCCAGGTGATCGAAAGGGTCCTCGCGTGTCGGGTCCACAAGCAGCGAGCCGACAAGACCGTCACTCCGGTACTTGTTGCCCTTGAAGCGCGTGTTACACGTGGAGCAGGCCAGCAGGAGATTCGGCCAGTAGAAGGTCCGAAGGCCACATTGGGACTTGGGCACGAAGTGGTCCACCGTGTCCGCCAGGTGATTGCCGCAGTACATGCAGCAGTCCACGCCAGGAGCCATGTCCTCCAGGGCTTCGCGGACCGGCCGGTAGACGTCCCGCCGAACGGTCTTGCGCTCCCACATCCGCTCGGCTTGCTCGCCCCGCTCAGTGACCGGGGTCCTGGCCATCTCCTGGGTCAGGACCAGCAAAGACGCTTCCAGTTCGGTGGGAAGCCGCGGCCGTACGATCCTGATCACGAGTCGTCGGTCTCCCGCCTCCTGGACCGCGGGCTGGAATCCTCCACATAAGTCGCCTGAGTGCTGGCCAAGGTCTGGCGCAGGGCGCGGAACCGTTGCACTGTCTCCGGATCGGCATCCCCAGCTGCGACCTCGTACTCCAGGTCCGCCAGTTCCTCCCGCAGTTCCTCGGCGCGACGGGAGAACGGGGACTGAAGGCCGAAGAAGTCCGAAAGGACCGCGTCGTCGCCGGTGCCATAGACGATCGTCCGGTACTCCTTCTCGTCCACGACCTCCGGTGGACCCTGCTCGTCCGGGCTGGGCAATCTGATGAGACCACCGGGATCCGCAGCCTGACAGATGTAGGGGCTGTGCGTGGTGACGATGAACTGCACCGCAGGGAAGTGGGCCTTGAACCACTCACCGATGCGCTGCTGCCAGGAGACGTGGAGATGGGCGTCCACCTCGTCGATGAGGACAACCCCCGGGTATGGCAGATACGGTCTGCCATCGTTGTCGCGGCGCAGCTCCAGTGCCCCGTAGGCGGCATGCATCTGCCGCACAAGATCCAGGACCAGTGCCGTGACAGTGCGCAGGCCGTCACTCATCCGCCACTGCGCGACGAGTGGGCCCTCGCCGTCAGCATGCCGCAGCCACAGTCCTCGCGAGCTGACCTTCTCGACGCGGAAGCGGCCCGGCAGAAGATCGTCGTTCAGAAGCGCGAGTACCGACTCGAGCAGCTGTGCCGCCCCGGGTTCGCCTTCCAAGCGGCGCGTGTGCACGGAGACGAGCCAGACCACCGATTCCGTGAGTGCCGACTGTTCTTCGAAGAGGGTACGCAGAGCCTCGGCACGATCTGGGTTCTGTCGGTCCCGCTCAAACAGGCCGGTGCCGCTAAGACGCCGGAAGGGGCCATAAGCGGCATGGAACCAGCCCTGCGGCGGTGAGGACGACCACAAGAGGTTGGCCGTCTTGGCACCCGGGTCGGGCCGGAACCGTACACGGGTCGGAGGTGTGTCCTCCGCGCTGAGCGGCTCTCGGCCCGGTCCCCACACCAGCCCGACGGTGCGCGGATCAGAGCGGGCAGGAGCCCCGAGGTCAGCACTCGTGTCCGCTCTGAGGGAAAGCTCCACACTCGCCCGGGTCTGCCCGTAAGAGAGGTAGTCCTCCACCTCGCCATCCAGCCGACTCGCCCGTTCAGGACCGGCCAGAGCCAATGCGACGGCCCTGAGCAGGGTGGTCTTCCCGGAACCGTTGCGGCCGGCCAGCACCGTCCACCCGGCGAAGCTTCCGTCCGGACGCGTGAAGTCGAGGTCGCAGGCCCGAGCGCCGCGGAACCCGCGCACGCCGTCGAGCCGGAGCCTCGTTACATACACCGCAGCGTCCTTCCTGGTGTTTCCCCTGGCCTCCCATTCGAGCCGGGCTCGCTGGCCCGTCGCAATCTATCGCCCACTGTACGGACGCGCACTGACAGCGACTCGTCGCGGCCAGTGGCCGGATCCGGACGGTCAGCGTCCGCGATGCCGCGCACGTACCGTACGCACGTACGTCAGTTGATGTAATGAGTGAGGCTGGCGAGCCAAATCGGAACGCGTCCGAAGCACGAAACGATGAAGTACGGGGAGGGGTCGTGAACGTTGCCGGCACGCAGGCGGACGACAGGGCCGATAGAGCTCTGTGTGAGGCCGGATGGCGCGTGTGCGCCCCACATGAGCGTGACCTTAGGCCGGATGCGAAGGCTGTCCGAATCATTCACCCGCACGACCCCGGCCTCCATGTCTACCTCCTCTACGTCGACCAGGACCTGAGCGGCCTCGTCGTGGCTGGAGCGGACACGGCCGATCCTCGCGACCTGATCGCCGAAGCCGACCGACTCGCCGCCCCGCTCGCCGAAAAGCACCCCAAGCGCGCCTGGCAGGGACGCTCCCTGCCCTTCCGCTACGGAACCAACGGCCACGTCTGGCGCTTCCGCAACGCCCTCGACGCCGAACGCCTTGACGGCACGCCTGCTCCCGACGCCCCAGAGGGCGGAGCGCGCAGTCGCTACGTTTTCGCCCCGGCCCGCCCGGCCGCTGTCGCCCGCTGGAAACGCGATGCCGCGCGCAATCCCGAAGCGCCAACCCTGCGAGCCCGACTGCGCCGCCTGCCTACCGTCCTCCTGGATCCACAGCGGCAGTTGTACGAGGCTCAGCGCCGCTCGATCGAGGGTCTGGAGAATTCCCTCGCGGCGGATCAGCCAAGGGCCTTGATCCAGATGGCGACCGGTTCCGGCAAGACGTACACCGTCGTACAGGCGAGCCACCGGCTCCTTGAGCACGCGAACGCCCACCGGGTCCTCTTCCTCGTAGATCGCAACAACCTGGGTGACCAGGCACGCGACGAGTACCGCGACTTCGTCCCGGCGGGTTCGAAGAAGGCTCTGCACGAAGAGTTCCCTCTCAAACACCTCTCGGGCGGGAAGTCGGGCCTGGCCGACTCCGACAAGATTGTGATCACCACAATCCAGAGACTGTGGTGCAAGCTGTCCGGTCAACCCCTGCCGGAACCGGGCAGTGAGGGCGAGGAGGGATTTGAGGCTGATGGCACGGCAGGGCTCACGGCTGGGCGTCCCGAAGTCCTTTACTCGGCCGAGCTCCCGCCCGATTACTTCGACTTCATTGTCATCGACGAGTGTCACCGCTCGATCTACGGGACCTGGCGGCCCGTCCTTGAGTACTTCGACGCGCACATCGTGGGCTTGACCGCGACCCCGATCGGGCCGACATTCGCCTTCTTCAACGAGAACCTCGTCAGCACGTACTCGTTCGAGGAAGCCGTCGCCGACGAGGTCAACGTCGACTACGACGTCTACAAGATCTCGACACGGATCAGCCGTGAGGGCTCGCTGATCCGGGCCACGACGTCAACAGTCGCCCCCGATGGCGCGATCGAGCAGCTGAACACGGTTCTCGCCCACGTAGATCGCGTGACGCGAACACAGCACTGGCGCCAACAGGAGGAGGACGAAGCGTACGCACCGTCCGACCTCAACACGCGCGTGGAGTCCACCGGCCAGATCCGCACGATCATCAAGACCTTCAAGGACAACCTCTTTACGGAGATCTTCCCGCCGCAGGTGGACCTCGGCACCGGCGAGGTTGTCCACGAGCGGAAAGTCGTGCCCAAGACGCTGATCTTCGCGGCAAGCGACAGACACGCAGACGCGATCGTGGACGAGGTGCTTCGCGCGTGGGACGGCGTCGGAGATGGCTTCTGCAAGAAGATCACCAGTGCGGCGTCCCGCCCTAACAAGGCCATCCGAGACTTCCGCAACAAGCCCGAGATCCGGATCGCCGTCACCGTCGACATGATCGCCACTGGTACCGACATCCCTGCTCTGGAGTGCCTCGTCTTCATGCGGGACATCCGAACCTGGTCGTACTTCGAGCAGATGAAAGGCCGCGGTGCTCGGATCATCAAGCCTGAGGTACTGAAACAGGTCACCGAGGACGCTCTGTGCAAGGACCGCTTCGTCATCGTCGACACGGTCGGAGTGACCGAGCACGCCATGGTCGACGCGAGACCGCTCGTACGAGACGGGATGGCAGAGACCCCCAGCCTTGAAAGGCTTCTCAAGGAGTGCGAGGACGGACGTCCGCTGTCGGCTGACGACGTCGCCACGCTGGCCGGCCGTCTCAGCCGTCTCGGCCGGCGCCTGGACGACGAGCAGCTCGCCCGGATCGAAGGCAGTGCGGGTGGCAGGAAGCTGACCGAGCTGGTGACGGGCCTCGTCCTGGCGACCGACCCCGACAGGCTGACAGGGGAGCGAGTGAGGGCCGCTGTGGGGGACGCAGTGTCGGGCCTTCCGCAAGCCGACGACCTGGGGAACGCCGAATCGGACCCGGAATCGGCTGAGGACGCGATCGACGCCATGCTGATCGAGGCGATGCGTCCCTTCATGGAACGGGATGCGCTGCGCGAGGCGCTGCTGGAGGCAGCGAGAGAGCGTCGCTGGATCAAGATCGACCACCTCAGCCGGGACGGCGGTGTGATCGCCGAGGGCGTGACAGATGTCATGCGCGCCGAGCGGACGGTAACGGACTGGCGCAAGTACATGGAGGACCAGCGGGAACGGTTCACCGACCTACGCATCGCCTTCGAGGAACGCTGGCCACTGAGCGAGGTACGGGAGCGGATCGACGAGGTTCTCGGTCTGGTCAGTCCGCCGCAGCAGCGCTGGACTCGCCAGCGGCTCTGGAAGGCGTACGTCGACTTCGGCATTGCGCGTAACGGGCGGCGAAGAGGTGCGGGGCTGCCCGAGCTGCTGTCGGTACTGCGCTTCGAGCTGGGACTCGACGGGGATGAGTTCCGGCCATACCGGGATACCGTGGAGCTCCGCTTCCAGGAGTGGCTCGCGCGGCAGGAGACGGCGGGAGCGACGTTCACGGAGGACCAGCAGGAGTGGCTGCGGCGCATCGTGGGCGTGGTTGCCACCTCGGCAACCGTGTCGTTGGACGCGCTGGACCAGCATGCGGTGTGCCGGGCTGAGGGCGGCTGGAGCAAGTTCAGGGAGGTGTTCGAGGGAGGCCCCCGGACACCGGACGAGCTGATTGATGAACTGGATCGGGAACTGGGTGCGTGAGCGTGGATAGCGGTGAAGGGGCTTTGGGATCGCCGGGCAGCTCGGAGGGAGTGGGGCTGCTGCCGATCGGCTGGGCCTGGGCCGACCTAAACGACCTTCGATCCACAGATGAACGCCCCGTCACGGATGGCCCTTTTGGGTCGAATCTAGCATCACGGCACTACACCGAATCGGGTGCGCGGGTGCTGCGCTTGCAGAACATCGGGGACGGTGAGTTCCGTGACGCGCGAGCCTACATCTCGATGGATCACTTTGAGCGACTGACCTCGCATGAAGCACTGGCTGGCGACCTTGTGATCGCATCCCTGGGAGATGACCTGCCGCGAGCCTGCATCGTTCCGCAGGATGCGGGTCCGGCGATCGTCAAAGCCGACTGCATTCGCTTCCGAGCGCATGCGGACATCTCTACTGGATGGCTGCTTCGGTCCCTGATTTCCCCAGCAACCAAGCGGCACGCGGCTGCCAGTTTGAAAGGCATTGGACGCGCCCGCCTAGGGCTGAACGGAATCCGATCACTCCCCATCCCTGTCCCACCTGCCGCCGAACAGCACCGCATCGCCGACGCCCTGAACGAGCGCCTCGCACGGCTGGAAAGGATCGAGTCGCGTCTCCTAGTTACTCAGCGGCGCTTGGAGAAGCTCCGCGACTTTGTCATGCTCGCCGCAGCGACAGGTGTTCTGGCGTGGGATGCCGCCCCACAGCAGATGCCCATCGCCGGCTCCCCAGCAGTCAAAGACGGCACTCTGCCCCCGCTCGCCGCAGGCTGGCGCTGGGCCCGGCTCCAGGACATCGCCGACGTCGTCGGCGGCGTTACGAAGGACTCCAAAAACCAGGACGACCCCGTCCTGTCCGAAGTTCCGTATCTGCGTGTGGCCAACGCACAGCGTGCCCGGCTGGAACTGTCGCAGGTAGCCACGATCCGCGTCGCGCCGAAGACGCTCGACAAGCTCCGACTCCGTGACGGCGACCTATTGATGACTGAGGGCGGCGACCGGGACAAGCTCGGACGCGGATGGATCTGGGAAGATCGGATCGAGAACTGCATCCACCAGAACCATCTGTTCCGCGCCCGGATCTTGGAACAGTCGACGCGCCCTAAACTCCTTGGCTGGTACGTCAATTCGGCGGCACGTTCCTGGTTCGAGGCAAACGGCAAGCAGAGCGTGAACCTCGCCTCCATCAGCATCTCCAAGGTCAAGCTACTCCCGGTTCCAGTACCGCCAACTGACGAGCAGGCGCAGACGGATTTCGTCGAGCTCGGGGAGCGAGTCCTCGCGCGCGTCGATCGTCTCGTGAACGCCTGCGAAACGGGCCTCGCCCACACCACCGCCCTCCGCCATGCTCTCCTCGCCGAAGCCTTCGCTGGCCGCCTCGTCCCCCAGGACCCCGACGACGAGCCCGCCGAGGATCTCCTCAAGCGCATCCGCGCCGAGCGCGAGGCCGCCGAGGCAGAGCGGAAAGCAGCACGGCGGGCTGCCGCCCAGGCCAAGCGGAAGAGCCAGGCCAAGTCCAAGGTTCCTGTCCCGGCAGACGCCTCGCCGCCCCCTGCCCCCACCACAGACACCCCCCTCCCTGAGGGCGAACAGACCTCCCTCCCCCTGGAGTTCAACGCGTGAAGCTGGAAGCCCGCCGTCTCGTCGAGCGGCTCTGGAACTACTGCAACGTTCTGCGCGATGACGGCGTCTCGAGTCTCGAGTACCTGGAGCAGCTCAGCTTCCTGGTGTTCCTCAAGATGGCCGCCGAGATGGAAGAAGCCGATAGGGACCTTCCCCAGGACAAGCGCCGCCGAGTCCTGCCGGACACCGAGGACTGGCGTAACCGAGGCTGGACGGACCTGCTTGACCGCACCGGCAGCAGCCTGGAAGAGGAGTACACCCAGCTGCTCACCGACCTGGGCAAGCAGGGTGAGGGCGAGAACACCACCCTCGGCCTCATCTTCTACCGCGCCCGCAACCGGCTCCAGAACCCCGCCAACCTCCGCCGCCTCATCGTCGACCTGATCAACAAGGAGAAGTGGCTCAGCTCCAGTAAGGACATCAAGGGCGACGCCTACGAGGCGCTGATCGCCCGGAGCGCCGAGGACACCAAGGCCGGCGCTGGGCAGTACTTCACGCCGCGCGTGCTCATCGAGTCCATCGTGCGGTGCATGCGGCCCACCCCGGACGACACCATCACGGACCCGGCCTGCGGCACCGGCGGCTTCCTGCTCGCCGCGCACGGTTACATCGTGCAGGAGTACGGCGAAGACATGTCCACGGAGGAGTCCGCCCGTTTCGACAAGGGCGCAATCTGGGGCACCGAACTTGTCCCAGCAACTGCCCGCCTCGCCGCCATGAACCTGCTCCTCCACAAGATCGGCAAGCCCGAGGGCGAGCCCCTCATCCATGTGGAAGACGCCCTTGCCAGACCTCCCGCCAAGCGAGCCTCGATGGTTCTCGCCAATCCGCCCTTCGGCAAGAAGTCCTCGATCGTGATCACCAACGTCGATGGCTCGGTCAGCCGCGAGGACATGTCCTACCACCGAAAGGACTTCTGGGAGACCACCACCAACAAACAGTTCAACTTCGTCCAGCACATCGCGAACCTACTCACCGACAACGGCCGTGCCGCCGTAATCCTCCCCGACAACGTGCTCTTCGAAGGTGGTCGGGGCACGAGCATCCGCCGCGAACTGCTCAAGCGCTACAACCTCCACACCATGCTGCGCCTGCCCGCCGGCATCTTCTACGCTGGCGGCGTCAAGGCCAACGTCCTCTTCTTCGACGCTGCCCCACCCCGCCGCAGCGAGGACGAACCGCCGCACACGCAGCAGCTCTGGGTGTACGACCTGCGAACCGGCAATCGCTTCACCCTGAAGCAGAACCCACTGCTCCCCGGGCACCTCGAGGACTTCGAAAAGCGTGCGTTCGGCGTAGGCATCGGCGACCAGGATGGCGCCATCGACCGCCGGGTTCCCGAAGGCCGCCTCCAAGTCTTCGACGGTGCCGAACTCGTTGCTACTAAGGACGTCAATCTCGATATCGGCCTGATCGAACCGGAGGCGGCCGAGGCCAAGTCTCTGACCGAACTAACGCTCGCTCTCTCTGCAGACCTGCACGGGGCGCTGCTGGAACTGGAACACCTTGCAGCCGATTTGGACATTCAGTTGCCGCCGGCGGCGACGTAGCTGCGGCAAGGGAGTTATGTGCATAGCCGGTTAGGACTGGTCTGCTCATCGTCCCCCTACCACTCGTCGATGTCGCCGTACTTCCCCGGGTTCCGAGCGCGGTCCGCAGCCTGTGCACAAGCCTCAGCGAAGGCCGCCTCCACGGCGTCCTTGTCCGTGCCTCGCACCTGGGCCTCGACCTCCTGGCCTGACCGGGTCGTCGGGCCGTGCGCCAGGCCGAGGCCCGGTCGGTGTAGCGGTCGGTCTCGAAGTCCCAGGCCGGTACCGACCACTGCTCAGGGAGTCCAGTCGCTGTGCGTTCCCCACCGGGGAGGAACAAGGCCCGTGCTTGGAAGACCAAGGCCCGCTCCGGCACGCGGTCGCGGATAGCGCTCGTGCCGCTGGGGCACTGGTGCTCCCAGCGCCAGCGGTCCCATTCCTCGACCCCGGCGGTGTGGTCGGGCCAGTCCTCGCTCCAACGTCCGACGACCTCTTCGGCGTGCTCGCGGTGGAGGAAAGGCACACGACGCCCGCCCAGGTAGGCGACGTGAACCACCAGTTCGGCGGGAACGGGACTCTGGCCGGCACCCGGCGCAGCGCTTCCCACGGTCTCGTCCGTGCCCCACAAGAGGCCGCCCACCTTGGCGGCGGTGTCCTTGAGGACGCGGCTGGTCAGGTGCTGGTAGCGGCGTCGCATCCGGGCGGACTTGCCAGGTTCCCAGCCCATGATGGAGTCGACGATCGCATCGGAGACGCCGAGGATGAGCAGGACAGTGGCCGCGGTGTGGCGGGCGTCGTGAAGACGGGCATCACGAACGCCAGCGGCCTTCAATAGCTCCTTCCACTTGTGGTAGTCCGTGTTCGGGTTCAAGGGCTCGCCGGTGGGTGAGGTGAACACGTACCCCTCTCCCTCCACAAGTCACGCGCCCGAGCTCGCTCGTGGGCCTGCTCCTCGCGATGCTGCCGGAGTAGCTGGAGCAGCTCGTCGGGCACGCCAATGGGCCTCTGGCCCGCCCGGGACTTGGCGTTCTTCGTCTCGCGTCGGGTGTTGATCTTCTGAGGGCAGAAGCCCGGCTCATGCTCTCACCGGGCATAGCGTCGAAGGGCCCCACCGGTCGCGGTGGGGCCCTTCGACGTTCCCACGACGGCGCGGTCTCATCCGGAGTCTTAACGAGACCGGCCGGCCCCCTCCGTACCGCTTCGGCCGACCGTGCCGAGCGCGATCAGCCGTTGCGGGTCGATACGGTGCGGGTCGGTGCCGTGCGGGTCGGTGCCGTGCGGGTCCAACTCGCGTCCGCCTTCCCACCGGTCCCCGAGCGGTTTACGGTGACAGCCGACAGCGTCTTGACTCTCATCGCACGGCGAACTTCTGGGCCGCGGAGCCGTTGCAGTCCCAGATCTGCAGCCGCGTACCGTTCGCGGTGGCACCCGACGGCGAGTCGATGCACCGGCCGGTGGTCGGGTTGGACATCGAGCCGTCGGCGTTGGCGACCCAGTTCTGGTAACCCCCGCCGTTGCACGTGGCGAGCTGGAGCTTCGTACCCGCGGCACTGTTGCCGCCGGCGATGTCCAGGCACCTGCCGAGGGTCCGCAGGGTCTGGCCGCTCCAGGTCCAGTGCTGGTCCTGGGCCGCCGACTGGCAGTCCCACAGCTGGACCGCGGTGCCGTCGCCGCCGGTGTCGTCCCCGGCCACGTCCACGCACTTGCCGCCCGGGCCGGCGATCGTCCCCGAACCGCCGCCCCCGGAGCCGGGTGCCTTGTTGTAGACGGCCACCGAATCGATCACCATCTTGCCGCCGGAGACCGTGGCCGCGTTCGGGCCGCCACCGAAGGCGTCCGGGAAGCCGCCGCCCATCGCCAGGTCGTAGATGATGAAGAACGGGTGATCGATCGCGTCGGACCAGGTCGTCGCGTCCACCTGGTTGGCTTTGACGGTGAAGAAGTTGTTCCCGTCGAGGTAGAACCGGATCTGCTCCGGCGACACCGAGCGGTCGATCTCCGCCGCGTAGTCGTGGAAGCCGGTCTGGCAACCGGAACAGGCCCGCTCACCCGAGCCGATGCCGGTCGATTCGTTGCACGGCCCGCCCGGGCTCACCCCGCAGTGGATGGTGCTGAAGTCGGAGCTGCGGCCGTTGATGTCCTCCATGATGTCGACCTCACCGGACTTCGGCCAGGACACACCGGCCCGCAGCGGTGCGCCGAGCATCCAGAAGGCCGGCCAGTAGCCCGCACCGTTGGCGGTGCTGACGTTGGGCTGCTGGAGGACCGACTCGATGCGTACGACTCCGCCGGCCGGAGCGCCGAAGGTTGCCGCCTGGGTCTCCACGCGCCCGGACGTCCATCCGGCCCGCGGGTCGGAACCGGAGTGCTGGGCCTGGAGCACCAGGTGACCCTGGCCGTCGTGGAAGACATTCGACGTGCTGCTGGTCATGGTCTCGATCTCGCCGGTGCCGAAATTGCTGCCCGGCCCGGTGTCGTACTTCCACTGGCTCTGGTCGATACCGGTGCCGGACGCGCCGTTGAAGTCGTCGCTCCAGGTGAGCGTGAAGCCCGACGGCGTCGGGGGCACTGCCGCCCCTGCGTCCGCTGTCGCGACGGCGGTGGCCGCCACCGTGAGCGCGACCACAGGAACCAGCTTGAGCGTTCTCTTCCACCTGTCGAGCTGCGGTCTTGCACGATTGAAGCGCATGTGTCCGACCTCCGGGGAAAGGGCAGGATGCCGCGTGTCCGCTATGCCTCCGGCGGGGCACCACTGGGCGCACGATGCCGACGGACGTCAGCCGGCCCGGCAGGACAGACACGGGACCTTGTCATGGACACAGCTTGTCGATCGGCCCGACATTCGACAAGACGGTCGGCGCTTTTTGCCGTCACGGAGCACCCGAACTCCGGGCACTCGGCAACCCCCGTTTCACCGGTCTCACGGCTACCCCGGCCGACCCGCCTCGTCCCTGTCCGCGACCGCCGTTCCGCGAGATTCTCGCGGCGACCGAGAACCCTTGGTCCGTCACGGCACCGAGCAGCCGCTCTCGCCGACGACCACTGCCCCGGGTCGCATTCGCCGTCCGCGAGGGGTACGACCACTCCCCGAACGGCATCGCGCGACGTACGACGGAACTCACCGGCAGCCATCCGACGGGAGTACGCGCCACTCGACGTCTTCCACCGGCCGCGAGCCGCCCGCTCACCCGGCTCATGCCGGCGGTGGACGATCCAACGTCCCTCGCCGCACCAGGAAGGACCCCGCGTCCTTCGTCGCCGCTCCCACCGGGCGCGACACGGAAAGCCCCGCCTCCCGGCGCCTTCCACGGGGCTCTCCGCGTATGTGCCCCAGTGGGAAGCACCCGGCCGTCCTGCCTGGGTTCCTGGCGTCCTGCCTGGGTCCCTGGCGTCCCGCTTGGTAGCGGGCGTCCCACCTGATCGCGGGCGTCCTGCCTGGTCGCAGATGTCCTGCCTGGTTCCGGGTGCCCGTCAGCGCGCGTCGGCGAGGACCGGCGCCTGCCAGACGTCGATCACGATCCGGTGCTGCTTCGGGCTCAACGCCGCCTGGCCACCCGCGTAGTTCCGGTCGACCTTCGCCGCCTCTGCCGCGCTCGGCTTGGCGTCGGTGCACGACGTACCGGGACCGTGGCCGGACATCAACTCCGAGCACGGACCGGTGTAGTCGTCAGGCAGCCCGAGGATGTGCCCGGTCTCGTGCGCCGCGATCCGGGTCATGTCGTAGCCCTCATCGACCGCTTCCTGGCCCAGTTGCACCTGCCCTCTGCTGCCTCCCGGGACGATCGGCCCGAGCGTCGTCTGGGGCCAGCCACTGGTCGCCACGTAGACGAAGTTGGCAGATCCAGGCGAACTCGCGGGCTGCAGGCGCACGTTGTGTTCTGCGGCGTTCCAGTTCTTCGCGCCTTGCGTGATCGCGCCCGCCCACTGTCCTGCTCGGCTGGCGTCGTAGGTCAAAGTGACCACCGCTGCCGTCGTCTTCGGCGCCGGGTGCGCCAAAGCCGCACCGGACGCGGCGCCCAGCATGGCCGGGATCAGTGCCGCCACGGCTGCTATCCGCTTGATCATGAGCCTCGTTCCCCTCCCTGACGTCGGGTGCCTGTGAGCCACAAGGGCACCACGCCATCAGCGGACGCCACAAGTAGGCCTCATACAAGGGCAGTTGATGGAGATCACCCACAGCCGTGATCTTTTGTGCCGCGTCCTGTGCGTCACGGGCAGCCTGCCTGACGAGGCCCCCACGGGGTTCGGGTGGTTCCCTGGGCGCCGTGTGACGGACGATGGGTGCTGACGGGTGCGCGCGAACGTGAGGGGCAGCGTAGTGACAGACAGCGAATCCATCCGGGCGGAGTCGGACCTCCGGCCACGCGGTGGGGGGCAGGAGAGCACCGCGGCCGCTGCGGCCGTGGACGGGGCGGAGCCCGCACCTGACCCCGTGTCCGAGGAAGGCGAACCGCGTCCTCGGCGGTCCCTGCGTCGACGACTGGGCGGGACCGTGGTCCTGCTCGTCCTCGCGATGCTCTTCTTCCTGCCCTGGTGGACGCTGTTCGCCTCCGGCGCCGACTGGCCGTTGCCGGTCTTCCTCTCCGGCACGGTCGTCTTCGCCGCTTGGCTGGCCTCCTTCCCCTTCCTCATGGGCGCGGGTCACGGGCGGCGTCGGGCCGACCGGGCGGCCCGCATCGCGGACAGCTCCCTCGGGATGATCTGGGTGCTGTTCACCTGGTCGGTGCTGGGCGGCCTGGCGCACCTCGTGCTGATCGCGTTCGGCCTCGGTGGCGCCGAACCGGCCCGGAGCATTGCCGTGGCCGTCGCCGTGGTCTCCGCCGTGCTGCTGGCATGGGGACACCACGAGGCCATGCGCGTGCCCCGGGTGAAGCGGCTGGACGTGCGCGTCCCGCGGCTCGGCACAGGTCTGGCCGGCACCCGTGTCGTGGTGCTGGCGGACACCCACTTCGGGCCGATCGACCGGGCCGACTGGTCGGCGAGGGTCGCCGAGGCTGTCAACGCGCTCGACCCGGACATCGTGGTCCACGCGGGTGACATCGCGGACGGGACCCCCGCCCAGCGCCACGGGCAGTCCGAGCCGCTCGGGACGATCCGGTCGCGGCTCGCGAAGGTCTATGTCACGGGGAACCACGAGTACTTCGGAGAGGCTCAGGGCTGGCTGGATCGCATGGCGCAACTGGGCTGGGAGCCGCTGCACAACCGCCATGTCGTGGTGGAGCGCGGAGGTGACCTCCTTGTCCTGGCCGGCGTGGACGACGTGACCGCCGAGTCCTCCGGCGTGGCCGGACACCGTGCGAACCTGACGGGCGCGCTGGCGGGGGCGAATCCGGAACGGCCGGTCCTGCTCGTCGCCCACCAGCCCAAGTACGTCGGGCAGGCCGCTGCGGCCGGCATCGATCTGCAGGTCTCCGGGCACACGCACGGCGGCCAGATCTGGCCGTTCAACTTCCTGGTCCGCATCGATCAGCCGGTGGTGCACGGCCTGAGCCGGCACGGCGAGCGCACGCAGCTCTACACCAGCCGGGGCACCGGCTTCTGGGGGCCGCCGTTCCGTGTCTTCGCACCGAGCGAGATCACGCTGCTCACCCTGCGGCCGGGCAGCGAGGGGCCCACCTCAGAGCGCACTGAAGAGACGGCCACGGACACCTCAAACGCCACGGACGCCACAGACACCTCAGACGCCACGAACTCGACGGCGGGCACGGGGGTCGACGACAGGTGACCGCGGGGTGACGCCCGGGCTTTCGGCCGGGCTCGGCCGGCAGGGCCCGGGCTTTCGGTCGGCAGGGCCCTGCCGTCGTCGGGTCCGTCCGACCAACTCCGTAGAACGGATCTCGCCAGAGAAGGGCTCGGACAGCAGAACCGACGGTCCTTGAGGTCAGTCCCGCCGGCTTGCGAAGTGCACGAGGATCCGCCCCTCGTTGCCTTGGGCGATCTCGAAACGCTCGTACAGCTTGCGCATGTGGGGCTGGTTCAGGAAGGCGACGACGCGTCCCCGCAACTTCCCCGACCCCTTGCCCGGAATGATCTCGACCGTGGTCTCACCCGTCGCTTTGGCCTGGAACATCGCCTGGCGGAGAGCGACTTCGATGTCGCGGTTGTTGCGGAAGATCGGATGGAGATCCACCGTGAGCATCGCGCCCCCTCCAGTTGAGTCACGCGCCGCGGATCACCGCACGGCTTCGTTCCGCCCAGCCTACGGCCGGTTTTCCCAGGCCCTTGCAGTTGTCCCAAGTTCCCTGCGGCTCCCTGCTCCGGCGCACGCGCGGGTAGCGCCCAAGTCCGACGAAGCCGCTCACAAAAGTGAGACACAATAACGCGGGCCACGATGCATCGCATGGAAGAGACCGCGGGAGCGACGAGGACGACAGGACCGCGGGCCCGCTACCGGGAGCAGACCCGCGGGGAGATCAAGGAGGTCTCCCTGCGCCAGCTGGCCGCGGGCGGCATTCCGGCGATCGCCCTCACGCGGATCGCCAAGGAGCTCGGACTCTCCGGCCCCGCCCTGTACCGCTACTTCGCCGGCCGGGACGACCTGCTCGGTTCCCTCATCGGCGACGCGTACGAGGCCCTTGCCGCGGCCGTCGCCACTGCGGCGGAGGAGTCAGCGAAGTACACCCCGCGCCATCGCCTGCTGTCCCTGGCAGGTGCCGCGCGGGCGTGGGCCGTGCGGCAGCCCCACCGCTACCTGCTGATCGCCGGATCACCGCTGCCCGGTTACACGGCCCCATCGGACACTCTCCTGCAGGCGCGAGCGGCGCTCGGGCCGTTCCTGCGCGTCTTCGAGTCCACGCGGCCCGGCCCCGCGGTCCTGCCGCTCGTCGAGCAGATGACCGTGTGGGCACGCGAGGACCGGACGGTCGCCGACTGGGTGGCGGAGTACGTCACGGCACCGGACGGCGAGGACCGCGCGGGCCCCGCGCTGGCCGGGTCCGTCATGGCGTGGACCCGTATGCACGGAGTGGTGAGTCTGGACGTCGCGGGACAGTTCAGCGGCATGGGCCACAAGCCGGGCACGCTGCTTGAGGTGGAGATGAACACGCTCGCCGACACCTTCGGGCTCGACTGACCCGAACCGTCGTTCTTCTTCGGGCTCGACCGGCCCATCGTTCCTCAAGGACGCCACGGACCGGCCCATCGTTCCTCAAGGACGGCACGGCGGCAGCTTTCGCCGGCGCCGGCCTGCCCTTCCGCGGATCCGTCCCCTTCGTTTTCGTTCGCGGGCGTCATCGGCAGCGACGTCCCGCGCACGTTGTCTTCACACCGCGCAGAGGGCGGCGCCAGCCGGTGGCTCCTCACGGATGCGCGAAGACCCACCGGCCGCCGGGCGGACGCTACTCGGTGGTCAGGTCGTCGAAGTCGACCTCACCGGTGGTGCCCGGGTTGTGCGAGGTGGCGAAGATGCCGACGTCCTGGGTGGCCGCCGCTGTCGGGACGTCGGCGGTGCCTACGGCGTTCCACGTGGTGCCGTCGGTGGAGTAGTAGCCGCTGAACGTGGTGCCGTTGCGCACCAGTTTCAGCCACGAGGGATACGTCGTCGTGCCGGCCGCGCTCTCTGTGTCGAGGTGGCCGTCACCGTCGCTGTCCGAGTCGAGGAGGTACCCGTGGCCGGGTGTCTCCACCAGGATCGCGAAGCCGGGTGAGCCGTCGGCGTCGGTGATGTCGTTGCGGGCCATGAGACCCGTCTTCGCCCAGACGTCGGTGTCCGACTGGGAGTCGATCTTCACCGTGGTCGTCGAACCGTCGTGTTCGGCTCCCGGCAGGTACAGCGCGCCGTACTCGTTGATGCCGTTGTAGAGGTCGGCTCCCTGCGCGCGGATGCCGAGCCGGGTGCCGAGGCGGCTGAAGTCGGCGCTGGTCGAGGAGAACGTCGTGTACGGCGCCCCCACCGGCCTGTCGACGGTGACCGTGGCGCCGGCCGAGTCCTGTGCACGGACGGCCGGCAGGTATCTGTACGTGGCGGTCGCGTCGACCGAGCCGGAGGTGAACAGATCGGTGGACGCCGGGATCGTGACCAGGTAGGTGCCCGTCGCCGTAGCGCCGGCCCGCACCTCACGCACGGTGGTCGCGGAGGTCGGGACCGCCGTCACACCGGCCGACGGGGTCAGCTTGAGGTCGACGTTCCTGACGGGGCTTGAGCCGTTGTCGGAGAAGGTCGTGGTGACCGTGTACGGCGTGCCGTCGGCGGTCGGCGCGGACGGCGCGGACCAGCTCACGGCCACCGCGGTGTCCGGCCTGGTCGCGGGGGCGGTGTGGTCGAGCGGGTGGACACGGAACAGGGCCACGCCGTGCGACGGGACGTCGGCCGCGATGGTGCCCGTCGACTCGCTGCTTCCCCGGGTCCACAGGTCCCGCAGGGAGTAGTCGGAGGCGGCGGGCAGCCCGAGGGCCGCGGCGGTGGTGGACACGGAGCGGGTCTGGAGGCCCGTGTTGAACAGGCCGACGAGGGCGTCGCCGTTCTTCTCCCTCTTCGCGAACACCTGCGAGGTGGCGTCGTGGGCGAGCCGCTTCGCGTCGATACCGTCCTGGTCGACGGACAGGACGTCGGCGTTCTTCAGCAGGGCGAGGTCGGTCGGGTCGAGATGGGTGAGGTCCGTGCCGAGCATCAGCGGCGACGAAGCCAGTGACCACAGACTCGTCTGCGTCTTGCGTTCGTCGAGGGTCAGGCCGTCGTTCGCGCCGTTGCCGACTTCGAGCGAGTCGTAGTCGTTGAACCCGCCGGGGCCGCCGTACGGGGCCCAGGCCGCGGCCTGGTCGAACCGTGTGGAGACCGACCCCCACGAGGTCAGCGGGAAGCTGCTGTCGTCCTTGCCGCAGTAGCACTCGACGTCGCCGCCCGTGCGCCAGCCGTCCGCGAGGTCCGCCCAGGTCGCGGCGTTGTTGATGTCGAGGCTGTTGGACAGTTCCAGATGGATCGGGCGCCCGGTCCGCTTCAGGGCGCTCGACCAGGCCCGTACGTCCTGGACGTCCGGCGTGCCGACGCCGTCGATCTTGAGGTAGTCGACTCCCCAGCCGGCGAACTGGCCGGCCCACGAGTCCACGAAGGCCTGCGCCCCGGGCTTGGTGTAGTCGATTCCGACCATGCCGCCGCAGTTGTAGTTGCTCTCCGCGGCGGACGTGGCGATGTCGTCGGCGTGGTAGGTCGTGCCCTTGATCGCGGTGTTCCGCGCGACGGCCTGGTGCGAAATGCCGGGCGTCACGTACAGGCCGAACTTCAGCCCCAGGGAGTGCACGTAGTCGGCGACGACCTGGACGCCGTCCTCGCCTCCCTTCGGCGGGAACTTCGTCTCGTCGGTGACCCAGCGGCCGTACTGGTCCACGTCCGGGCCCTGGCTTCCCGGGCAGTGGTACCAGAAGTCGTCGACGTTGACGTAGACGTAGCCCTCCTTGGAGAGGCCGCTGCTCTTCATCGCCCTGGCGGCCGCCTCGATGTTCTGCGCTGTCGGGTTCTTACGGACGGCGCTCCAACTGCTCCAGCCCAACGCGGGTCTCGCGCCGGCGCCGTTGTCCGCGGCGTCGGCCGCCGGTGCGCTGGTCGCGGTCAGACCCGCGACGAGCAGTAGTCCCCCGGTGAACGCGGCCAGCAGGCCACGTACGGATCTCTTCATTGAGACGTCCTCCACGGCCGCGCCACGACGGCGCGGCAGCACACAATCGGGTCTGGTCCAGCGGGTGTTCGTGCCGGTAGGCGATCAGCGGCTCAAAATCGACTGCGAAGTGAACACAATCGAACGCGATCCTTCAGATATCACCAACTGGTCAGATCCATGTCAAGGGTGCCTGTCCGCCCGGCCCGCACCCACGACGTGCGGCAGGACGGGGAAAGCACGCCGGGAGAGACGTCGGAGGCACTCGCCCGCGCGTCCGCTCCGGTCGTCAGCCGAGATGCACGCTCCAGATGTCGCCCTGCCCCGGCCAGTCCCCGCGCTCGTCCTCCGCCGCCACCACGACGACCTTCACGGGGCCGGCCGCGAACCGGTACTCCGTGAAGTCGCCCTGCTCGGACCGGGTGCGAACGGGCACGTCCGGGCGCCGGGCGACGGCATCCGCGAGGTCGCGCCACGGCATGAAGCGGGGGAAGGACACCCCGGTGACCCGGCACCACTCCACAACGATCCCCGGCTGGGCGGGAATCCGGTGAAGCTCCAGGGACGCGCCTCCCAGCGTCCAGGCCGGGCCACCGAAGCAGTCCAGAGCGAGTAGCCCGTAATCCCTGCGAAGCCAGTTCCTGCCCGCTGACTCCTGAGTGAAATCCAGCGGCAGCAGCTCATCGATCTCAGTCAGCGGACAACCGGTACCGAACCCGAGCAGGTGCCCGGTGGACACCCATTGGACGAGAAACTCGACGGCTGTCACGGTTCTGCCCCTCAGCTCGATCGCGGCATGGGCACCCCGCCGCTCGTCCGGACCCGGGCGGCCCCGGGCCCGGCCCGGACGAGCGGCGGGCCCGGTCCAGGACGAGCGGCGGGCCCGGCGGCTCCGAGGCCGACCGCCCCGGTCGCGGACAGTTCCGGGTCCCGACGGCCCCTGCCTCCAGGCAGCCACGGATCCGAACGGCGCTTGCCCCCGGACAGCCACGGACCCGGGCAGTACTCGATATGGCGGCTCAGCGCAGGTGGACCGGCAGTGCGTCGACCCCGTAGACGATCGACACCTTCCGGAACGCCAGGTCCCTGGGCTCGACCGCGAGCCGCATCTCCGGGAAACGGCTGACCAGTTGCGGGAAGGCCGCGCGGAGTTCCATCCTGCCCAGTTCCGCGCCGACGCAGCGGTGGATGCCGTAGCCGAAGGCCAGGTGGGGCGAGGCGGGCGGGCGGCTCGGGTCGAAGGTGTCCATGTCCGGCCCGAGGCGCGGGTCGCGGTCGGCGGCGCTGAGGGAGACGATGACGATGTCGCCCTCGGCTATCTGTACGCCGCCGATCTCGTTGTCCTCGCGGGCGAACCGGGGGAACGCCGTCTGCACCACCGTGAGATGACGCAGGAGTTCGTCGACGAACGGTCCGGCGACCGCCGCCGGGTCGGGCGCGTCGCGCAGGGCCGTGAGGTGCTCGCGGTCCTGCAGCATGATGAGCGTGCCGAGGCCGAGCATGCTCGCGGTGGTCTCCAGCCCGCCGGTGAGGACACCGTCGGCGAGACCGGTGAGTTCCTCGTCGGTGACCTTGTCCCCGTGTTCCCGTACGAGCATGCCGAGCAGACCGTCACCGGGATCGCGGCGCTGCTGTTCGATCACGCCGCGCAGGTAGTTGCGGGACTCCGTGATCGCTCCGAACGACGCGCCGACTCCGCCGAGGACGTCGAACCGCGCGACCGAGAACCGCTGGAAGGCGTCCCGTTCCTCGTAGGGCACGCCCAGGAGTTCACAGATGACCAGCGCCGGGACCGGCATCGCGAAGTGCTCGATGAAGTCGACCGTGCCGTCCGGCCCCGCCGCGTCGGACAGCGCCGCCAGCCGCTCCTCGACGATGGCGTGGATGCGGGGAGCGAGGCGGCCCAGGCGCCGCATCGTGAACTCGGGGGTGAGCAGCCGCCGCAGATGCGTGTGGTCCGGCGGGTCCGTGAAGCCCAGACCGCCCGGCTCGTGGTGCTCGTCGACGCCGCTGCGTCCGATGAGGTGCGCGAAGTCGTTGCTGAACGCGCGGGCGTCGCCGAGGACCTGGCGGGCCTCGTCGTAACTGGAGACGAGCCAGACCGTCATGCCGGGAACGGGGAGCCTGCTGACGGGTTCCCGCTCACGCAGCGCACCGAGTTCGGGGAGCGGGTCGAGGCCTTCGCGGCGCAGGGGCAGGAGGGCGGCGTCAGGGAGCTTCGACAGCGTGGAGAGGTCAAGGCCGGTGCCCTTGCGCCGGAGCCGCGAGAAGTAGCGGCGCGCCAGCCAGGCGGTTACGGCCGTACGGGCCGAGCGCACCGAACGGGCGGGGCGGTCGGGGCCGCTGGGGCCGTCCGCCTCCGCGGGGCTGCTGTCCGGACGGCCGGCGGGCGCGGCGGAACCGGGGGCGCGGGTGGAGCCGCTGGGAGAGGAAGGTGCGGAAGGTGGGGACGAAGGGGAAGCAGGGGAAGGGCCGGCGAAGGCGGAAGCCGCGGAAGCTGTGGAAGCTGTGGCGGTGGCGGCGGCGGGTTGTGGTGCGGACGGGCCGGAAACAGCCACGGTGGCGGCAGCGGTACTGGCACCGGCCCCGGCCGAACTAGCGGGCGCGGTCGGCGCCGAGGGCGCCGAAGGAGAGCCGCCGTGCCCGGCCTTCTTGATACGGAGGGAACGCGTGGGGCGGAGAGAACGTATCGGAGGTATCGGCATGTATGCCTACTCGCATCTGTGAGGTGGATCGAACGACGTCGTTGCCGCGGGCCGGCGCGAGGGCCGACCGGAGGGACGGCCGCGGGCCTCTGCGTTGCTCGCGCCGTCCACCGGGCCACGGGCTCCGGCGTCCACCTGTTCCACGAGGACGGGTGTGCGCCACGCTCACTGTCCCCCCAGTTCGGCTCGCAGGTTCCCGCGTCACGGAGAGGCCCGTCGGGGTCCGCGGCCGGCACGTCGAGGCCACGGGGCTGCGCCGCGCCCCCGCGCGCACCACCACGGTCTCCGCTCCCGCCGCGTCCCGATGCCCCCCACGGTCCGCTTCCGGTCCGGTCAGCCTACGGATCCCCGGAGTTGTCCGGTATCCCGGGTCTTCGTACGGTTCACGCCGACCGGTCCGCACGCGGCGATGGGGCGCCGGAACGCTCTGCGCGCACGCCCGCCGGCCCGGACACCGAAGCGCCCTCCCGCCGC
This sequence comes from Streptomyces sp. NBC_01497, assembly GCF_036250695.1. NCBI lineage: Bacteria > Bacillati > Actinomycetota > Actinomycetes > Kitasatosporales > Streptomycetaceae > Streptomyces > Streptomyces sp. NBC_01497. The sequence goes on from NZ_CP109427.1 coordinate 3,932,002, forward strand.
ACCTCCCGGCCCGTCCGCGGCCCGCCACCCGGACGCCTCCGCCGACACCCGCCGAACCGCAACGACCCGCGCGCCTCGATCGGGGACCACGCCCGTCGGTCGGCGGCCCGCCCGTCGATCAGGCACCACACGCCTCGATCAGCGGGCCCGCGCGCATCGGTCCGCTGGACCTACGCGCGTCCACCGGCCGGGCCTGCACGCTCGATCGGTGAGGTCCGCACACCAGCATCCGGGGACCTACGCGCGTCACCCCGCGCCCTGCGTGCGCGGTCCCCGGCCGGTGCACCGCGTGGGTGCGGCAGCCGGTCGAAAGCGGCGCTGTTCCTTCTCTTGACAGTGGTACGAGCCGGGTCGATTCTCCTGAGAGCGCTCTCAGCTCCCCCTGTTCCGGTTACCGCGCCCCACGGGTTCGGTAACCGTGCACCCCCATGAGGTGAAGGAGTAAGGATGTCGTTCAGACCCAAGCGCCGGCAGAGACGTCTGGCCGGTGGGCTGTTAGCGGTCGTCGCGGCCGCGGCCGTCGCGTTCGCCGGCTCACCCGCCGCATCGGCACAGCCGACGGGCACCACCCACCCCGCTCAGTCCGCCCGCAATACGTCCCCGGCGCAGAAGACCGCATCCCCGGCCACCGCGCAGAAGACCGCCGCGTCCCGGGCAGCCGCCCCGAAGGCGGCCGCCGCCCCGGCCGCCGTGCCCGCGGCCCCCACCGGGTTCACCACCACCTGGAGCGACGACTTCAACGGGCCCGCCAACACCGGCCTGGACACCGGGAACTGGCGGTACGACGCCGGCGAGGGCTGGACCTTCGGCACCGGTGAGATCGAGACGATGACCAACAGCACGTCCAACGTCTACCAGGACGGCAACGGCCATCTGGTGCTCAAGGCCCTGCACTCCGGTACCGATCCCAACGCCGGCTGGACGTCCGGTCGCGTCGAGACGCAGGCCGACGGGTTCGGCGCACAGCCCGGCGGGGTCGTACGGATGCAGGCGTCGATCCAGCAGCCCAACGTGACCACGGCCAACGGCGCCGGCTACTGGCCCGCGTTCTGGATGCTCGGTTCACCGCTGCGGGTCGGCGTGCCCTGGCCGGGCTCCGGCGAGGTCGACATCCTGGAGGACGTCAACGGCCGCAGCTCCGTCTTCGGCACCCTGCACTGCGGGGTCAGCCCCGGCGGCCCCTGCAACGAGAGCAGTGGTGTGGGCAGCGGCGAACACGCCTGCGCCGGCTGCCAGACCGGCTACCACACCTACGCGGTGGAGGTCGACCGCTCGACCTCACCCGAGCAGATCCGCTGGTACCTGGACGGCGCCAACTACTTCACCCTGCGATCCGACCAGGTCGACGCCACCGCCTGGGCGAACGCCGTCGACCACTCGTACTACATCATCTTCGACCTGGCCATGGGCGGCGGTTTCCCCGGCGCCTTCGGCGGCGGGCCGAACGCGAACACCGTCTCCGGCGGCCAGATGAACATCGACTACGTCGCCGTCTACAACAAGGCCCCCGCCGGCAACGCGGGGCTCGGTGCCAACATCGCCCAGGGCAAGCCGACCACCGCGTCCTCCACGGAGAGTGCCGACTTCCCCGCCTCCAATGCCACCGATGGCAACATCACCTCCCGCTGGTCGAGCGGGTTCTCCGACCCGCAGTGGCTCCAGGTCGACCTCGGGCAGTCGTACAACCTCTCCCATGCGACCCTGACCTGGGAAGCCGCCTCCGCGTCGGCGTACCAGTTGCAGACGTCCGACGACGGGACCAACTGGAGAACGATCTACAGCAACAGCAACAGTCCTGCGGACCTCCAGGACACCGCCCTCTCCGGCTCCGGCAGATACGTACGCGTCTACGCCACCTCCAGAGCCTCCCAATGGGGCGATTCGCTCTACGAACTGGCGCTCTACGGCAGTCCGTCCAGCGGCGGCGGCACGGGTGACCCCGGCGGCGGCACCCTCCTGTCGCAGGGGAAGCCCGCCACCGCCTCCTCTTCCGAGAACTCGAGCTTCGTCGCCGCCAATGCCGTGGACGGCAACACCAACACCCGTTGGTCCAGCGGCTTCTCCGACCCGCAGTGGCTCCAGGTCGACCTCGGCGCGACGCACACGCTCAGCAAGGTCGCACTGAACTGGGAGGCCGCGTACGCCACCGGCTACCAGATCCAGACGTCCACCAACGGCACGTCGTGGACCACCGTCTACTCCACGACGACCAGCACCGGTGGTGTACAGACGGTCCCGGTCACCGGCTCCGGCCGCTATGTACGCGTGAACTGCACCGGCCGTGCCACCCAGTACGGCGACTCTCTCTGGGAGTTCCAGGTCTACGGTTCCTGAGCGGTCGGACGACGCGACCTTCGCGGGCGCCCGTCGGACAGCCGATCCCACGACGGTCCGACGGGCGTCTCGCTCCGTTCCCCGCTCCCCGCCCACCACGAAGGGGAAGCAGGTGGGCAGAGGCCGGGGACGCGGGACAACGGAGTACCCGGGCAGACCCCCGTCCGGTCCGGGCCCCGTTCTCCGACAGGGGCGGCCGGCTCAGCTCCCCTGACGTGAGTCCTCGATGCGTTCCTACGTGAGGCCCTCCGACGTCCCGCCGTGCCCCGGCGAACGGCCGTGTCCCGCGGGCCCGGCGGACCGCAGGGACCGCACACCCAGCACCGTCAGGGTCACCGTCGTCGCGACGACCGCCGCCAGCAGGATCACGTTGCCCAGGGTCATCGCCCCGGGGGCCGCGAGCCGGAGCAGCAGGGACAGCATGGCGGCGCGCAGGCACAGCATCAGCACGCCGACTGCCGCCAGCGCCAGTAGCGGGGCTGGGTCGCCGCGTTCGCGACGGGTCGCCACCAGGTAGGCGCTCGCTCCGAGGACGTACACCGCGCCCGTCGCCCACTGGGGGTCGGCGCCCGTGGGCCAGGCGACCGTCGCGGCGCCTATCGCGACACAGGTCGCCATGAGCGCGAGGCCCGACGGGATACCGGGGAGGCGCGCCGGGGGTGCGTCACTGTGAAATCCGGCGTACACCCCTGCGACCGTCAGCCAGGCGAACACCGCCCCGGACACCGTCAGCAGCGCCAGGTCGGCGGCGTCGTCCGTGCCGCTCACGAGCGCCAGCGTGTCGGGAAGCGACGCGAGAACAACCAATCGCCGCGCCGCCCGGCGTTGGTCGCGGGCGAGTGCCCCGTATGCCGCCGTCCACAGCAACGGCAGCGTCCACAATGCGACTTCGCGCGTGCCGGAGACCCAACCGTGGCCGGTGAAGCCGGTGACGAACAGGGCCTGGCCGGTGGCCGAGCTCTGCGCCCAGACGAGCGTCAGCACCCGTTCCGTCAGCGCCTGGGCCGCCAGGAGCAGCACCCCGCAGACGGCGAACATCCGCACCGCCCGGCCGAGCGCCGCGTACCCGGCCGGCGATCCGGCCGCGCCGAGCCGCGTACGGACCGCGAGCGCCGCGACGCTGGCCACCTCGCCTGCGGCCGGGCGCAGTTCGTCCAGGTCGGCGTCGTCGAACCCGTACAGATAGGTCTCGACCATCTCCTCTTCTCGCGCCTCGCGGTAAGAGGAGGGAAGCAACCGCAGGACGCGCCGATAGCGTCTCTCCAGCAGCGTCATCGTGGCGGTCGCGGCCGAGCCAGCCGTCGTGGCGGCCGTGGTGGTCTCGTCCCCCGCCGCGTTCGGATCCGCGGTCGAGCTTGTGTTCCTGCTGGTCCTTGGCCTGGTCATCCCGTGTCCCCCGTCGCACTCCAGGTCATGCCGTGCCTCCTGCCGGGCGTACCGCCCCGGGGCGGCCGCCCGCGGCCATCCGCTCCGTCGCGGCCCGCGCGCCGGCGGCCATCCGCGCCGCCTCCTCGGTGAGCGCGGCGGCCCCCTCGTCCGTGAGCCGGTAGTAGCGGCGGAGCCTGCCCTGCTGCACCTCCTCGCGGTCGAGCACTATCAGCCCGTCCCCCGACAGCCGGTCGAGCACCCCGTACAGCGTGCCGACCCGCAACCGCACGCTTCCCTCCGAGAGTTCGTCGACCTCCTGGAGGATGCCGTACCCATGGCGCGGCTCGTCGGCCAGTGCGGTGAGCACGAAGAAGGCCGCCTGCGTCATGCCACGGGTCGTCGTCATGGAGTCCACTATATCTTGTCTCCCGATATATATCGCGGACCCGAGTCGAAAAGTTTTCAGGACGTCAAGCTTTGTTCTGAAGTCACCTCCGCGAGTGACCGCACCGTTGACATGAATAGGACCAGGTCTTAGCGTCCGCGAATGCTGAATACGGTGTGGCAGCAAGCGCGCGGTCTGACCAAGGACCAGCGCAACGCGTTCATCGCCGCCTATCTGGGCTGGACGATGGACGCCTTCGACTACTTCCTCGTCGTCCTCGTGTACAGCGAGATCGCCGACGAGTTCCACGTCTCGCTCACCGACATGGCGTTCCTGACCACCGTCACGCTGATCATGCGGCCGGTCGGCGCGTTCGTCTTCGGCCTGTGGGCCGACAAGCGCGGCAGACGTACCCCTCTCATGGTCGATGTGCTGTTCTACTCCGTCGTCGGTTTCGCCTGCGCCTTCGCGCCCAACTACGCGGTGCTGCTGGTGCTGCGCCTGCTCTACGGCATCGGCATGGGCGGCGAGTGGGGTCTCGGCGCGGCGCTCGCGCTGGAGAAGATCCCGGCGGAGAAGCGCGGCTTCTGGTCCGGCATGCTCCAGGGCGGCTACTCCTTCGGCTACCTGCTGGCGGCCCTCGCCTTCCTCTTCATCGAGCCGGTCTTCGGCTGGCGCGGCCTGTTCGCGTTCAGCCTGGTCCCGGCGCTGGTCGCGCTGTTCGTGCGGAGCAGGGTCGGCGAGAGCGAGACCTGGAAGGCGACCGCCAAGGCGAACAGCACGCCCGCCCGGAAGATCTTCCGCAACCCGGTCGTGCTGAAGCGGTTCGGCTATCTCGTCCTGCTGATGACCGCGTTCAACCTCATGTCGCACGGCACGCAGGACGTGTACCCGACCTTCATCAAGAAGGGCCTCGGGATGACGCCGACGACCGCCATCTGGATCGCCGTGGTCTACAACGTCGGCGCCATGCTCGGCGGCCCGCTGCTCGGCGCGTACTCCGAGCGGTTCGGACGGCGGCGGATGATCGTGATCGCGGGCATCGCGGCGCTGCCGATCGTCCCGTTCTTCGCCATGTCCCGCACGGCGGGCCTGCTGGCGCTGAGTTCGTTCCTCATGCAGGTGTGCGTGCAGGGCGCGTGGGGGGTCATCCCCGCACATCTCAACGAGCTCAGTCCGGACGCGATCCGCGGCTTCTACCCCGGCGTGACCTACCAGTTGGGCAACTGCATCGCGGCGCTCAACCTGCCGCTCCAGGAGTCGATCGCCGGCCACTACAGCTACCAGACCGCGCTGATGGTGACGGTCGCGCCGACGCTGGTGCTGATGATCGTGCTGACGGCGTTCGGCAAGGAGGCACGAGGGCGGCGCTTCGGGTCCGAGGATCCGCCGGGCGTGGCGTCGTCGGCGCCGGCCGCTCCCCCGGCGGCGGCGGGGGGCGCGCCCGCCGCGTCGACCTGACGGTTCGTACGCCCGACGGGGCCGGGGGGAAGGGGTGTTGCGCACCTCTTCCCCCCGGCCCTTTCCGATGCCACCATGATCGAGCCACATGGACGGACGGCGTTCATGCACGTGAATTTCTGAACGCCGCCGCACCCGAACAGCGCCCGTACACGGGACGACGTCAATCGATCGCTGGCCGCGAACCAGCGCCGTGACCAACGGAGGTGGGCCGCAACCTCATGCACTACATCCAGAACCTCCCCCTGGAGTCCGTCGGCTGGTCCGCCCTGATCGCGGCCATCCCGCTCCTCACCGTCCTCGTCCTCCTCGGTGTCTTCCGCTGGAAGGCGCAGTGGGCCGGACTCGCCGCGCTCGGGGTCTCCCTCGTGGTCGCGCTCTTCGCGTACGGCATGCCGGTCGGCATGACCTTCGACGCGGCCGGATATGGCGCCGCCAACAGCGTCCTGACCGTCCTGTGGATCACCTTCAACGCGATCTGGATCTACAACCTGACCGTGGAGACCGGGCACTTCGCCGTGTTGCGCCGGGCCTTCACCGCCATCAGTGACGACAAACGCATCCAGGCCATCGTCATCGCGTTCTCCTTCGGCGCCCTCATGGAGGCGCTGGCCGGCGGCGGTTCGCCGATCGCCATCTGCTCGGTGATGCTCATAGCCGCCGGATTCCCGCCCCTCAAGGCCGCCGTCATCGCGCTCCTCGCGGATACCGCGCCCGTCGCGTTCGGCGGGATGGGCAACCCGATCACCATCCTCGGTACGGTCACCCATCTGAACCCGGACGACTTCGGCGCCATGACCGGCCGCCAGGCACCGATCCTCGCCTTCTTCGTCCCTTTCCTGCTCGTCGCCATCGCGGACGGGCCGCGCGCGATCAAACAGGTCTGGCCGGCCGCGCTGACCGCGGGTGCCACCTTCTGCGGTACGCAGTTCGCGTTGGCGAACTACTGGGACTACAAGCTCTGCGACATCTTCGCCGCCATCGTCTCCGCGGGCGCGGTCGTGGCCCTGAACCGCGTGTGGCAGCCGTCGGACACCGGCCTCCCCCCTCGCGCTCCGGGCACGCCCCCGGTGATGGCGGGCGGCGCGGCGGACCACGACGCGGTCGCCGAACGGCGCGCGGGGCGGCCCGAGGGCGGCGACTCGCGGCGGGACGTGGTCACCGCGTTCGCCCCGTACCTGATCGTCGTGGTGCTGTTCTCGCTCGCGCAGGTCGGCCCGGTCAAGACCTGGCTCGCCAGGGGCACCGCCAGTTTCCAGTGGCCGGGTCTCGACCACATCACCACCAGCGGCGGGTCCCCTGTCGCGACGGTCTTCACCGTGCCGTGGGCCTCGACGGCCGGCACCCTGCTGTTCGTCTCCGGCATCCTCACCACACTGGTGCTGCGACTGGCCCCGCTCAAGGCCCTGCGGGTGTACGGCGCCACGATCCGCCAGTTCGGCTGGGCGATCTTCACGGTGCTGTGTGTCTTCGCCCTGTCGTACGTGATGAACCTGTCCGGCCAGATCACCACCCTCGGTATCTGGCTCGCGCAGACGGGAGCGGTCTTCGCGTTCCTGTCCCCGCTGGTCGGGTGGTTCGGGGTCGCCGTGACGGGGACCGACGCCGGCTCCGACGCGCTGTTCGGCGGGCTGCAGCTCACCGCCGCGCATCAACTCCACGCGTCACCCATCCTGTTCGGCGCGGCCAACACCACGGGCGGGGTCCTCGCCAAGATGATCTCGCCGCAGAACCTGGCGATCGGTACGGCGGCGGTCGGCGCGGTGGGCGCCGAGGGCACGCTGTTCCGCCGGGTGTTCGGGTGGAGCATCGCGATGCTCGTACTGCTCTGCCTGATCGTCTACCTGCAGTCGACCAGTGTCCTCGGCTGGATGGTGGTGGGCGGCTGACGGGCGAGGAGTGAGGGCCGCCGACCGGGCGGGCCGGGTCGACGGGGTGCGCGCGTCAGCGCCTTGCGGCAGGCGCTACGGGCCCCGCCGAGGCCGCGGGCCCAGCCTCGTTGTGCGGTCAGCGGTCGACGGGCAGCGGTCGGCGGTCGGCGGTCGGCGGTCGGCGGTCGGCCCAGCCGCTCCGCGCCGTTCACGCCCCTGACCGGCGCGTCCACCGCCTGACCTGCTCTTCCTTATGTTCCACGTGAAACATCCCGGCCGGGTCCCACCACCGGCGCCAGCAGTTCCAGGGCCTCCTCCCACCGGAAGGCCTCCCCGCCGCCCTCGGGCGTCGGGGCGTCGGGCGCGTACGACCCGAGGAGCACCCCCATGGACCGCAGTCGGTCCAGACTCTCGCGATAGGCGGGATGAGCGGCCTGCGCACGGTTGAGACAGGGCAGCGCGGCGATCGGAATGCCCATCCCGTACGCCTCGCAGAGAATGCCGACGGCGAGCGTGTCGGACATGCCCGCCGCCCACTTGTTGATGGTGTTGAACGTGGCGGGCGCCACCGCGATCGCGTCGGGTGGCGGCAGCGGTCGCGGCTCTCCCGGTCTGCGCCACGCGGACCTGATCGGGTATCCCGTCTGCGCCTCGATCGCCGCCTGGTCGATGAACCCCAGCCCCTGCGGCGTCGCCACCGCACCGACGTCCCAACCGCCCTCCTGCGCGGCCGAGATGAGCCGGCCCACCGAGCCGGCGACCCCGGCCGCACAGACGACGACGTAGAGGAACGGCTTGGCCTCCGGGCCACCGACCGGAGCGGGTCGCGTCTCCATGAACAGCTCGCTTCCGCCTCGCAGCCGGTAGGACAGGGCCAGCCTACGAGGGGCAGCACGGAGGTACGAGAGAGCCGCCGGTCCGGTCCTGTCCGGCCCAGGTCGTATCGCGCCCTGGGGGACGTCGCGCCTGCGGCGTCCCGATGATCACGTCGGTCCCCCGTCCAGCACCCGGAAGAGACGGGGCAGGACGGCACCGGAGAAACGGGGACCACTCCACGTTCACCGGAACCGGAACACAACCGCCGCCGTGGTGGTTTTAGCCTTCATGGCTACTTTGGGACTCATCGGCAGTGGATACATCGGCGGAACACTCGCGCGTCTCGCCGTGGACGGCGGGCTCGACGTCGTGCTCAGCAACTCGCGGGGCCCGGAGACCCTCGCGGACCTCGTGGCGGAGCTCGGCCCCCGCGCCAGGGCGGCGACCGCGGCCGAGGCCGCCGCTGCGGGCGACTGGGTCGTCGTGACCATCCCGTTCAAGGCGTACACGGCGCTCCCGCGTGAGCCGCTCGCGGGCAAGACCGTGATCGACACGAACAACTACTACCCGCAGCGTGACGGGCAGTTCGAGGCCCTGGACAACGGCTCCACGACCAGCAGCGAACTGCTTCAGCAGTACCTCGGCGAGTCGGCGCACGTCGTGAAGGCGTTCAACAACATCTTCTTCAAGCACCTCGCCGTGCTGGCCAGGCCCGCGGGCGCAGCGGACAGGACCGCTCTCCCGATCGCCGGTGACGACGCGGAAGCCAAGCGCCACGCGACGGAGCTGCTGAGCCTCCTCGGCTACGACACGGTGGACGCGGGCGTGCTGGCCGAGGGCCGGCTGTTCGAGCCGGGCACCCCGGCGTACGGAGCGCCGTACGCCCACAACCCGGAGGCATCCTTCGCCGACCAGGAGGCGGGCCCCGCGCCGGCCGCCGAGGTTCGCGCGTTCCTGGCGAAGGCGCAGGGCTGACGGTCCCGGCCGTCCGGTCCGGGCATCCGCGCGCGGTCAGACCCGGACCGGGCTGACCCAGCGCGGACGCCCGGCGAGGGCGCCGACGTGGGGCCTGCCCGGTACGGCGTCCGCTGTTCCGGGCATCGGCCTCGCGCCCAGGAAGCGCCCTCTGCCGGGCCGACTCGATCAGTCCTGGGCGTCCTCGCCCGGCGACTCCTGTGCCGGGCGCAGGCCCGCGGTCCACTTCTCCTCGATGCGGCCGAACTTCCAGACCGCCATGGCGACCAGCCAGGTCACGAAGAACAGTCCCACGATGACGAACCCGACGATGTTCAGGTCGAGCCCGCCGACCCAGTCCCAGAACGCGCCGTGCAGCCGCAGCTTGTCGGCGAGCAGCCCCAGCAGTTCGACCGTGCCGATGAGCACCGCGACCGCCACGGACAGGCCGGTGATGGTGAGGTTGTAGTAGACCTTGCGGACGGGCTTCGAGAAGGCCCAGCCGTACGCGAAGTTCATGAACGAGCCGTCGATCGTGTCGAGCAGGGACATACCCGCCGCGAACAGGACGGGCAGGCACAGGATCGCGTACCAGGGCAGCCCGGAGGCGGCGCCCGAGCCGGCGAGCACCAGCAGGGCGATCTCGGTGGCGGTGTCGAAGCCGAGCCCGAACAGCAGGCCGAGCGGATACATCTGCCAGGGCTTGGAGATGGACTTCATCAGGCGGCCCAGCAGACGGTTCATCAGCCCGCGCTTGTTGAGCTGCTCCTCCAGCGCGTCCTCGTCGAAGATCCCGGAGCGCATCTCGCGAAACACCTTCCAGATGCCCACGAGCAGGACGATGTTGATCGTCGCGATCAGGTAGAGGAAGGCGCCGGAGACGCTGGTGCCGATGATGCTGGTCGTGTTGTGGAGGCTTGAGTTGTCGTCCTGCACCGGCCCGGCGATCGCCTTCAGGCCCAGCGCCAGCAGGAAGGTGAGCCCGAAGACGATGCTGGAGTGCCCGAGCGAGAACCAGAAACCGACGGACAGCGGTCGCTTGCCCTCGCCCATCAGCTTCCGCGTGGTGTTGTCGATGGCCGCGATGTGGTCGGCATCGAAGGCGTGCCGCATGCCGAGGGTGTACGCGGTGACGCCGATGCCGATACCGAACGACTTGGTACCGACGCTGTAGTGCTCCGGCGCGACGATCGCGATGAGCGTGAACCAGCCGATGACGTGGAGCGCCACGATGAACGCCGCCATTCCGCCGAGGCGGGACCACTCCTTGCGGCTCATGGAGGCGCGCATGCGGCGCGTACGGGAGCCGCCCACGGTCGCGGTGGGGGCGGAATCCGAGCTGGTGTACACGGTGGCGGACCTCATCTTTCGGGCACGGGAAGCCAACTGCCTCGGCCACTTTGATGCTGATCTCCCGTAGTTGCAAGCCGTTCGCAACGAAAAGGTCCTACCAACGCACATTAAACCCGGCGGGCGGCCCTGTGTCCAAACCCACAGAGCCGCCCAAGAACCGCCCGCACCTGCGGTTATGCCACGCCGACGACGCCTGTTCCGGAGGCCGCCGAGGGCAGCCCGAAGGGTCCGCACGGGGGGCCCACGGCGCCCGCGGCCATCCGGGAACCCGCCCCGGCGTCCGCACCGGCCGCCCCGCCGCCGGCGCCCTCGGCGCGACCGAGGTCCGAACCGGCGGCTGCGCCCGTGCGCGGCGACGGCAGGCAGATCCGCGCCGCCGCCGTCCCGGGTCCCGTGAGGGTGGGCGGCAGCCAGCGCGGTTCCCGCCGGTCCTGCAGGAGGTCCGCCTCCGTGTAGCGGTGGCAGCCCTCGTGCCAGACGAGGATCCCGGAGAGCCAGTTCGCCAGTTCCTTCACGTAACCGTCGAGGGCCGCACGCTCCGCGGCGTCCAGGTCGAAGTCGTCGCACAGCACCGGCAGCTCGTGCGCCACGAGGTGCTGGAACTGGCGCATCCTGCCGTGCATCAGGTCCACCACGATGCGCAGCCCGGTCGGGTAGTCGCAGTCGAAGAAGTTCTGCACGACGAGGATTCCGTTGTGCACCTCGCCCTCGAACTGGATCTCCTTCTGGTACGAGAACACGTCGTTGAGCAGGCACGCGTAGTCCTGCGCCGCGTTCTGCAGGGCCTGCACAGTGCCGCTGTCCAGCACCTCACGGGGGATCGTGTCGCCGAGGCCGATCCTGCACAGGCTCATCGTCATGTCGGAGCCGAATGTCCTGCGCCGCATCTCGATGTAGTCGACCGGGTCGGGGATACGGTTCTGCGCCTGGTTGGCCAGCTCCCAGACCCAGCTGTCGATCATGTCGTCCACGGACTTGCGGAAGGTCCGGCGCCCGCTGTCGGGCAGGGGACCGGCCGTACGGGTCCACAGGTCGGCGAGGCCCCGCTCCAGCGCGTTCGCCGGGGGCGGGACAGGCGCCATGTCCAGCGGCATGAACAGCCGCAGCCGCTCGTTGCACGCCTTCGCGCCGGCAAGGTCGCGCGTCGTTCCGTGCACGACGGGGTAGTAGTCGTCGCCGTACGTGCCCCAGGTCAGCCAGTCCGACGTCAGGTCGAGGCCCTCCGCCGTCGCGTCCGGGTGGATGCCGGCCGAGCACAGCGGCAGGTCGATGCGGCGCAGCCGCCCTTCGTCCCAGACACCCGAGTTGGGCACGCCGGGCTGTGCGTCCAGGATGCCCATCCGGTGCGCCCACTCGACGACGTGCTCGCGCGAGGCGTCGAGGTGGGGACTGAGACTCGCCTCGAACGGCATCCCGAGGTCGGGCACGATCGAGGGACCCACCTCCTGGAACGGCACATGGCAGTGGCCGCGCAACCGCGCGTCGCCGCCCGCCGTGAGCGTCTTCAGGAACTCGGAGGCCGCCGTGCCGAGGCCGGCGGGGGTCATCGCGAAGCGCGAGCCGTACAGGCCCGCGAGGCCGCCACCGGGCAACGGCGGGACAGCGTCCTTCGGGCCTCCGCCGTTCATGTAGCGGCTGGAGCGCATGTGCCACTCGTGGCCGCCGGACTGCCAGTCCTGGAGGCCCTTGATGTACGCGAGAGTGTCGGCGACGCCCTTGGGCGGGGTGCCCTTCTCCGCGAAGAGCGGGCCCAGTTCGGTGAGCGCCGTGTTGTCGAACTGATGGAGCCGCGACGTCAGCAGGTCGTTGACCGCGTCGGCCGCCTCCTGCGTCGTACAGCCGAGGAACGTCTCCAGGACCAGCACGCCATTGCTGAGTTCACCCTCCTCCTCGACCTCGCGCTGGTAGGAGAAGAGGTCGTTGCGCAGGTGGACACCGTCCGAGAACGTGTCACGCAGCACGTGCAGCGCACGGGTCTCGGCCAGTTCGGCCGGCACCTCGGCGCCCACCGCGTACTCCACGATCCCGGCGGACCAGGGCGCGCCGCCGACCTTGCGGCGCATCTCGATGTACTCGACCGGGTTCGAGACCCGCTCGGCGTCGATGTTGGACAGCTCCCAGAGGGACTCGTTGAGCAGGTTCTCGGTGCTCTCGCGGAACCGGCGCCGCCAGTCCAGGGACATGCTGGGGACCGTGCGGGCCCAGAGATCGGCGAGGCCCGCCTCCACCGGGTTGACCGGCTCGGGGAACCCGTCGGCCAGGTCCATCGGCATGAACGCGGGCAGCCGTTCCAGGTACGCCTTGCCGCCCTCGCGGTCACGGTCGCGCTTGAACGCCTCCAGGAAGTGGTCGTCGAAGAAGAAGACCCACACGTACCAGTCGGTCACCAGGGACAGCTCCGGGCCGTCGCAGTCGGGGTGCGTGTAGGAGCAGAGCAGCCCGTAGTCATGGGCTTCCAGGTCCTTTGCCTCCCAGATGCCGGAGCCCTCCAGCATCCCCATCTCCCGGGCCCAGTGGCGGGTGTGCTCTCTCGCCTCCTCCAGGTGCGGATTGAGCCGGGCCGGATACGGCATGTAGAAATCCGGCAGTTCAAAAGGCTGTGTCACTGGCGCGCGGCCTTTCCGACGATTCGGAGGGGAGATCTGCTGCGCCGGAATGGGCCGATCAGGGGCGTGGGCATCGCGCGCCCGGAAACCGCGAGAAGCCGCCCCCCTGCCGTGCCACCCGGTCGGCTCAGCATTACCCCTACCGAGTGTCCGCCACCCGTGCCACGGAGTAGTCATACAAACACATCGAACCTGTGGATTATTTTCTGCGGGCCGCGCCGAGCCGGGTGACGATATCGGCATGAGCGACACCAGCCACACCCTCCGCATCGCGCAGAATCCCGGGGCCGACGAGCTGCTCGGACGCAGTCCGCTCGCCGCGCTGGTCGGCATGCTGCTCGACCAGCAGATCCCCATGGAATGGGCCTTCACGGGCCCCTACACGCTGGCCGAGCGCATGGGCGCGGACGATCTGGACGCACGGCGGATCGCCGCGTACGACCCGGAGGCATTCGTCGCGCTGTTCATGGAGAAACCCGCCATGCACCGGTATCCCGCCTCCATGGCGGGGCGGGTGCAGCAGCTGTGCCAGTACCTGGTCGAGATGTACGACGGGGACGTGGTCGCCGTGTGGGAGGGGGCGTCCTCCGGCCAGGACGCGCTCCGCCGGCTGAACGACCTGCCCGGGTTCGGAAAGCAGAAGGCCCAGATCTTCCTCGCTCTCCTCGGGAAGCGGCTCGGAGTACGGCCGGAGGGGTGGCGGGAGGCCGCCGGCCACTACGGGGACGAGGGGGCGTACCGGTCGGCCGCCGACATCACGGGACCCGAGTCGCTCTCGAAGGTGCGCGACTTCAAGCAGGAGGCGAAGCGGGCCGCGAAGGCCGCCCCGCCGAAGAAGGAAGCGCCATGACAGGCTGCGCGTCCCTCGCCGCCCCGCCGAACGCGCGGGGCGGCGAGGCACCACGACGACCCCTGCTGCCATGAGGAGTACGACGGCCTGTCAGCTCTCGGTCCCGCCGGCTTCGCGCGCCCATGGGCGGAATCGCGGACGCGGTCGGCACGCAGGGACACGAGCTACGGGCCCTCTAAGGAGTTGGCTCCCGGGGGCCACGCCCCGCTCAGCGCCTGCGGGCCGTGCCGAGGACGGAGCGGGTGATCTCAGGGCCGACCGGCGTGCCCACCGACCGCGCCAGGGTGGTGAAGACACCGCTGCCTGCCCCATGCCCCGCCACGGACGGCTCGGGGACCTCCGGCTCCCGGCGCTGCTCTCGGGCCCCCGGGGCGGTCCGGTCCACGCGCAGCGCCTCCTCGGCGTGCTCCGCCTCACGCACCGCCCGTTCCGCGTTCTCCTCGGCTGCCCGCTGCTCCGCCGTCGGCTTCTCGCACGGGGGCTCCCGGCCGACGGCCCCGGCGTGCCCCCCGTGGAGTGGCGAGGCGGCGGTCGCCGCGCAGGGCTCCGTGGGTCCCGTGTGGAAAGCGGGATCATGCAGCCGGGTCACGGCGACGGGCAGCGGGACGCCGTTCCCGCCGAGCGCGGTGACGACCGCCTCACCCGTACCGAGCCCGGTCAGCACCTCCTCCAGGTCGTACGCCGACGTGGGGAAGGCGTGCACGGTCGCCTTCAGCGCCTCCGTGTCCTCGGGACCGAGGGCGTGCTGCACCCGGTTGCCGAGCTGCGCGAGCACGTCAGGGGGCACGTCCTGCGGCGTCCGCGTCACGAAGAACACGCTCACGCCCTTGGAACCCAGGAGCCGCAGGGTCCGGTTGACCGATTCCAGGAAGGCCGCGGACGCGCCCCTGAACAGCGCGTGCGCCTCGTCGAAGAAGAAGACCAGCTTCGGGCGCTCCACGTCACCCGCATCCGGCAGGTCGTGGAAGAGGCCGGCGAGCAGCCACATCAGGAAGGCAGGGACAAGCTGTGGGCGCTCCGGCACCGCCGCGCACCGCAGGACACGGACGTGCCCCCTGCCGTCCCGGACCCGCGGCAGCTCGGTCGTGTCGAACTCGGGCGCGCCGAAGAAGTTCCCCCCGCCCTGCTGTTCCAGGACCGCGAGGGAGCGCAGGATCGCCCCCGCCGTGGCGGTCGAGATCCCGCCGAGGCTCTGGAGCTCCGTCCGGCCGCTGTCGGAGACGAGGAAGGCCACGACCGCCCGCAGGTCCCCGAGGTCGAGGAGTTCAAGGCCCTTGCCGTCGGCGTAGTGGAGAACCAGTCCGAGGGCCCGCTCCTGGGTCCTGTCGAGTCCGAGGACCGTCGAGAGCAGGACGGGACCGAAGCTCGTGACCGTGGCCCGCACCGGCATCCCGGGGCCGACGCCGCCCGGCGTGAGGAAGGCGGCGGGAGCGCCCGCGGGCGCCCGGGTCCGGCCCACCTCCGCGGCCCGCCGGGCGCTCTCGCCGGCCGGATCATCCGGTCCCGCGGGCCCGGACGCCCCGCTCGCCATGTCCGCGAGGAACACCGGCACGGCCTGAGCCGACAACTGTCGCACCATCAGCCGACGCGTGGTCTCCCTGCCCGTCGCGGCCCCACCCGCGATGAGCCCGTGGCGGTTCAGCGTCGCCAGCGGCATCCGGACCGGCGCGCCGGTCCGGGGGACCCCGTCCCACAGCAGCGTCCCGATCTCGAGGGCGGGGCCGGTGAAACCGTACGCGGCGGCGATCGAGGCACCCGGAGTGCCCGAAAGGTCACCGGAGGGCGCGGTTCCGCTCATTTTCTCTCCCTTTTGGACGCGAAACGCCACCTTTGCACCCCGGCGGGCAGGCTGCGCCCGGACCCGCTCGCCCGGTAGGCTTTCCGTGTGATCTTCAAGCGCATCGGAAACGGGAAGCCGTACCCCGCTCACGGCCGGGAATCCGTCCGGCAGTGGGCGGATGTCGCGCCGCGCCCGGTCCGCCTCGACCAGCTCGTGACCACCAAGGGCCAGCTGGATCTGGAGACGCTGCTCGCCGAGGACTCCACCTTCTACGGCGACCTGTTCGCCCACGTCGTGAAGTGGCAGGGCGACCTCTACCTGGAGGACGGACTGCACCGGGCGGTGCGCGCCGCGCTCCAGCAGCGCCAGGTCCTGCACGCGCGGGTGCTGGAGCTCGAAACGGGGTGACGGCGGGTCAGGCGAACGACCCCCGGGGCGCCCACTGGTCCTTTCGGGGGCAATCGGCGCTCCACCCTTGCGATCCGCTGATCGTTTAGTAGGAATCAATCATGGCGCGCACTACGCTGCGCACATGAGCATGCTCACCCCCCCTGGGCTCGGCGGTAAGTACCGCATCACGGGCGACAAGTTCCCCCGCATGCGCCGTCCCCGCCGCCGCGGCCGAGCCGCTTTCGCCGTCGTCGTGGCCGTGGTGGTCCTCGGGCTCGTCGGGTGGGGGACCCAGCAGCTCATCCACGTCTTCTCGGGTGACGCGGACAAGGCGGTCGCCGCGAAGAAGCCGGACTGCAAGCCGGCCACGACCCCGGTGAAGACCCTGCCGAAGCCGGGCCAGATCACGGTCAACGTCTACAACGCGACGACCCGCAGCGGGCTCGCCCAGCAGACCGCGAACGAGCTGAAGAAACGGGGCTTCCTCATCGGCAAGGTCGGCAACGCGTCGGCGGCGTACGACAAGAAGGTACCCGGCGCTGCCGTCCTGGTGGGCGGGCCCGGCTCGGCGAGCGGGACGTTCAGCGTGCTCGGCACGCAGCTGAAGGGCGCCGCGCCGAAGACCGACACCAGGACCGGCAAGGACGTCGACCTCGTCATCGGCACGGCCTTCAAGGCCCTGACGGTGCAGAAGGTCGCGGACACCCAGCTGGCGTCCCTCGCGCAGCCGGCCCCCCGGCCGGGGTGCGCGACGAGCAGTCAGCGGCCCGCCACGAAGGCCGGTGCGAAGGCGGAGACGGGCCCGGCCTCGCACAGCTGAGGCTCCGCACCACGCCGGGACCGCGCCGGTGACCGCCCCGGTGCTACGCAGACGTGCCGCCGCGTCGGCATGAGCGCCCGGGAGCCGGGCCGCGCAGACTGGCGCAGGCGGCCGAGCCAGCGCGGGACCGCCGCAGCAACCGGGACCACTGCAGTCACCGCAGTCACCGCAGTCACCGAGTCACTGCGATAACCGGAGCCGCCGGGGCAACGCAGGCAACGCAGGCAACGCAGGCAACGCAGGCAACGCAGGCAACGCAGGCAACGGGAAACGTCACCGGCAGCCGCATCCGCCCCCGCTGACCGGGCGGGCCCGACCTCAGGCGGACGTACCGTACAGGCGGTCGCCCGCGTCGCCGAGGCCCGGCACGATGTAGCCGTTCTCGTCGAGCCGTTCGTCCACAGCGGCGGCCACGACCGTCACCGGTGCGCCCGCGAGTTCGCGCTCCAAAGTCGCGACGCCCTCGGGCGCGGCCAGCAGCACGACGGCGGTGACGTCGTCGGCGCCGCGGCCGATCAGCTCACGGATCGCGGCGACGAGCGTGCCACCGGTCGCGAGCATCGGGTCGACGACGTACACCTGCCGGCCCGAGAGGTCGGCGGGCAGCCGGTTCGCGTAGGTCGACGCCTGCAGCGTCTCCTCGTCGCGGACCATCCCGATGAAGCCCACCTCGGCGCTCGGCAGGAGCCTGACCATGCCGTCGAGCATGCCGATGCCGGCCCGCAGGATCGGCACGACGAGGGGCCGCGGGTACGACAGCTTCACGCCGGTCGTCGCCGTGACGGGCGTCTCGATGTCGACCTGCTCGGTGCGCACGTCGCGTGTCGCCTCGTACGCGAGCAGGGTGACCAGCTCGTCGGCGAGGCGACGGAAGGTGGCCGAGTCGGTGCGCCGGTCGCGCAGGGTGGTCAGTTTGTGCGCGACCAGCGGGTGGTCGACGACGTGAATCCGCATGTCGAAGAGGGTAACCGGAGGCCAAGGCACTACGCGCCGCAGCGGCCGTCGCATCAACGCCGCCGGGGCCGGGAAGGCGGTCAGGAGCGAAGGCACGATTCCTGCCGCACAGGGACACGCATGGGGTGGCGCGTATGTCGGAGGAACGGGACGACCGCGGGAACGGCAACCAGGGACATAACGGCCCGGGAGGGCACGACGGCCGGGGACACGACGACCCGATGGGACACGAGGACCAGCGGCACGACGACCCGGCGGGACACGAGGACCAGCGGCACGACGACCCGGCGGGACACGACAACCCACACGAGGACCGGGGGCGCGACGGCCCGGTGGGAGACGAGAACCCACATGACGATCGAGGTCACGACGACCCGATGGCAGACGACAACCCACACGACGACCCGGGTCACGACCCGAATGCCGATGGCGAACGGACTTTCGACCGCAAGCGGGGCGCCCCCGGGACCCCTCAGCCGGATTCCGGCCAGGACCGGGAGGCGGCGGACGCGGAGCGCCGCCGCAGGCGCGCCCGGTTCCTGAGTGAACTCGCCGAGGCGAAGGCGCTGCGCGAACGCGTCAGGCCGCACCACGCCCGTGCGGAACGGCTGCGCGGACAGCTCCGGATGCGCTCATTCCGCTGGTAGCCCTTGGCAACCGGCGGCCAGGATCGGCCATTCCGGGTCAGCCCCCGACGGGTGGCGAACGGACCCCGAATAAAATGTGCGCACGACGCAACGGCGGAAGACCTCTCGCGAAGCGCTAGTTTCTGCCACGATTCCGAGTGGACGGGGCACAGCGCAGCGCACCGCCCGATCGTCACACCTCCGACCAGTGGGAGAGTCACGGTGTACTTCGCCGCACTGCTCGCGCGCACCGAAGACGGGTGGGAAGCGAGCGATACAGACCTCGACGACGTGGAAACCCTCTCGGACCTGACCGATCTGGCCCGCGAAGCGTCGGTCGACGAGGACGTCGTCCTCCTCTTCATCGAGCAGGAGGACGCCTGGTTCGGCATCCTCCGCATCGAGGGCGAGGACGACCCCCGTATCTACGTCTCGGACGCGGCAGCCGCCGCACGCTCCTCGTACGGGGAGATCCTCATCGACGAACTCACCGGCGGCGACGAGGACGATGCCTCCGCCGACCTCGACACGCTGGACCTCGACGGGACCGAGGACGGCGAGAGCGACCTCGACGACGACGCGGAGGACACGGACAACGATCCCCCCGCCGGCGCGGGGGACCATCCGGCCGGGCCGGTCGGCGACCGCGAGATCCTGACGGACCTCGGGCTCACCGAGCCGGAACTGCTCGCCGTGGAGACCGACGCGATGGCGGAGATCGCCGAAGCGCTGGGCGCCGCGGACATACTGGAGACCGTGCGCTAGTGGTCGACCGCGGACCGGACGGCCGGACCGTCCCGGCCGATCCGGTGCGCGACCCGTGGCGTACGTGGATGCGTCGCGCCCTCGACGAGGCGGCACGGGCGGCGGCGAGCGGCGACGTGCCGGTCGGCGCCCTCGTTCTGTCCCCGGCCGGTGCCGTGCTCGCCACCGGCCACAACGAACGCGAGGCGACCGGCGATCCGACGGCCCACGCGGAGGTCCTCGCCCTCCGCGCGGCCGCCGCGCGCCTGGGCGAGTGGCGGCTGACGGGCTGCACGCTCGTGGTCACCCTGGAGCCCTGCACGATGTGCGCGGGCGCCCTCGTCCAGGCCCGCGTGGACCGCGTGGTCTACGGAGCCCGCGACGAGAAGGCGGGCGCGGCGGGCTCTTTGTGGGATGTCGTACGCGACCGTCGGCTCAACCACCGGCCCGAGGTCGTCGAAGGCGTGCTCGCCGAGGAGTGCGGAGCACAGCTGAAGGCCTTCTTCACGGGCCGCCGCGCCCCGGGTCCACCGCCCCCGGATACGGATTTCTGAACACGGCCCACCGTGGGCTAGGATCTCTCCCGGTAGCGTGTCCGAGCGGCCGAAGGAGCTCGCCTCGAAAGCGAGTGTGGGGAAACTCACCGAGGGTTCAAATCCCTCCGCTACCGCCAGCAACATCCGCCCCCGATCTGTGCACACAGGTCGGGGGCGGTTTTTTGTCGTCCCCTCCTTTGCGGGGTCGCGGGCCGGTCCTTTGCGGGGTCGCGGGCAGGCCGGCCTCCTTTTCCCGGAGGCCGGCCGCGCGGCTGCCCGTACTGCTGCCCCGGACGTTCCGGCACCGGCCGCCCCTTCACGCCGATGACGGGAGCAGGGGCCGGGGGCCCGGGAACGGGGGTCAGGGATCAGGGAACAGGCCGGACGCAGGCAGGGGTCGACCGAATCACGCGGTTATCGGCCCATGCGTCCTCCCCGCGAGTCACGGGCCTTCCACCGGACTGTCACGGGGGTGTAGCGGCGGCGGCGGGGCGTGAACTCGGCGGGCTCCGGGCGGATCGCAGGAGGCAGAACAGCCGGCCCGGCAGGGGCCGGCAGCCGAACCTACGGAGTAGCCATGCGCATGCAGAAGATCTCACTCCTCACCCTCGTCGCCGTGGCCGCCGGCCTCTCCCTCACGGCCTGCGACAAGGGCGGCGACAGCGCCGGCGCTGCCGCGGGAGCGAGTTCCGCCGCGTCGGTGAGCGGACAGGGCGGCTCGGATGCCTCCGGCTCCGCCGACGGGTCCCCGAGCGGCACGAGCGTCGCCGACACCTCGGGCTCCGCCGCTCCCTCGGGTTCCGCCGCTCCCTCGGGTTCCGGCACCGGGTCCTCCACCCGATCCACCGGGTCGAACGGCTCCTCCACCGGCTCCTCGGCGGGCAGCACCTGCCGCACCACGAACCTCGCCTTCACCACCTCGGGCGGCATGGCGGAGGGCGAGATCCTCGTCAACATGAGGAACACCGGTCCCAACGCCTGCACGATGCACGGCTTCCCCGGCGTCGATCTCAAGGGCCGTGACGGGACCGTCAGCGCGGGCCGCAGCACTCTCAACGCCCCCGACGTCACCGTGGCGCCCGGGCAGGAGACCCGCTTCACGCTGCACTACCCGCCGAACGGGACCGGCGGCTCCGGCGTCACCTTCACCAGCATGATCGTCACACCGCCCAACGAGACCCACTCCCGCACCCTGTCGCAGGGCATCAATGTCCCCGCCGACAGCGACTCCGCCCCCACCATCACCGTGGACCCGGTCGGCGCGGGCAAGTAACCGTCCGACCAGGTTCCTTGGGATCCCCCACGCCACGGGGACCCACCGCGCACGACCCCGGCCGCATCGGGCCGAGAAATCCACAGCGTCCACGATCCCGCCCCCTCCGGGCGGGATTCGACGCGTGTGCGCTTCCGGCCGGACGCCGGCGGCGCGCCGGTCCCGGGCCGTACGGCTCGCGTGCGGCAGGGCAGGGACGCTGCGGCGTGGCCGTTACGGGGGGCGTGCGCTCGGGAGGTCCGGAGCTCGGAGCGTGCGCGGGGAGCGTGGTTGGGGAACGTGGTGTGGGAAGGGCGGGGTGCGGTCGTGGGCGCGGCGTGCGAGGCGTGCTCGCGGCGGTGGGAGGCGACGAGGGCGGCCGGCGGAACAGCCACGGACGAGGGACCGCCCCCGATCCGTGGCCGGGTCGGGGACGGTCCCTCGTCCACAGGTTTCTTCGCGTACGGAGTCCGTCACCGTAGGAGGCTTTCGCTTGAGCAGGGCCCCGAACCGCACGGGGTCGGCTGCCGTCCGCAGCCTCCCGGCGCACAGGGTCCGCTCCGTCTGCAGCCCCCTGGCGCGCGGGGTCGGCCGCCGTCCGCAGCCCCGGTGCACGAGCTCCACTGCCGTCCGCAGCCCTGTGTAAAGGATCTGCTGCGGTACGCAGCCCTCGCCATACGGGTCTGGTCCGCGCCGAGCCCCTCACCCACGAAGACCGGACGTACGTACGGACCAACGTACGTACGGGTCAACGTACGTACGGGTCAACGTACGTACGGGTCAACGTACGTACGGGTCAACGTACGTACGGGTCAACGTACGGGGCGACGGAACAAAGACGCCGCTCAGTTCGGTCCGGTGCCGGACTGGAAGGAGCCCACGATCGTCGCGGCGGCGCTCGACGGCTGCTTGCTCACCTCGCCGCCGGACCAGCTCGCCTTGAGGAACGCCTTCTCGTCGGGCGGCGTGATCTCCACGGCGGCCGGGTTGACGGTCGCGCCGCCCACCATGCCGGGGTTCGGGAAGCGGAGCGTGGCCCAGGCGCTGTGTCCGGGGCTCAGCGACACGACCTGCTTCTGGGTGCCCTCGCGCTGCGGGTCCGTGGAGACCTGCTTGCCGGAACCGTCGACGAACGCGAAACCGGGGAAACCGTAGACCGTGCAGGTGCGGCCGGAGGTGTTGGTCAGCACCAGCGCGAAGTTCTCCTGCCCGGCGCCCGGGTCGTTCGCGCCGACGGACGCCTTCAGGTCCGAGGTGTGGCAGCGGCTGCCGCTCGCCGACGTGGACGTGGACGTTCCGCCGCTGTCGGTGGACTGTCCGGCCGGCTTGGTCCCTGCCCCGGAGGGAGCCTGGGACGACGCCTGCTGCTGACCGGCGGGCGAGGTGGCGCCGCTCGGCGTCTTCGACGTCCCGCTCGTGTCGTCGCTCGCGGACTGCGACGGGCTCCCGCCGTCGGTCGCGGGGCCCGCCGTACCGCTCACCTGCTGCGGCGACGCCGGGTCGCCGTTGCCGCAGCCCACGAGGACCGCGCCGGAGGCCGCCACGAGCGCCAGCGTGCTCGCGGCCAGCCGGGTGCGGGACGACCGGCTGCCACGTACCGCCGTCGTGCCCCGTCGCTCCAGGTTCTTCGCCATGTCGTGCCACCCCGTCCGTTCCGTACTGCGTCGCTTTTCTGTGTACACCACGTCCGATGACGGCCCGCCCGGAAAAGTTCACGGAAGTTGTCGCGGGTTCCCGCGGGCGCCCCGCCCGGATGACAGCGTGACGTACATGACTAAGGCATCCGGACTGACGTCCGACATCCTCCGCTACGCCGCCTTCAGCTCCGACCCGAGGGGCGGCAACCCGGCGGGGGTCGTGCTCGACGCGTCGGCCCACGACGACGCGGGCATGCTCGCCGTGGCCGCCGAGGTCGGCTATTCCGAGACGGCGTTCGTCACGGCGGGGGACCCGGCGAAGCGGCGGTTCACGCTGCGGTACTTCAGCCCGCTCGCCGAGGTCGGCTTCTGCGGCCACGCGACGGTCGCCACGGCCGTCGCCCTCGCCGAGCGGGTGGGACCGGGCGAGCTGGTCTTCGAGACGCCGGTGGGCGAGATCCCGGTCCTGACGTCGACCGGTCCCGGCGGAACGGTCCGGGCGACGCTCACAAGCGTCGCGACCCGATCCCGCCCCGCGCGGGACGACGAACTCGACGCGACACTCCAAGCGCTGGGCTGGGCCCGGGAGGACCTGGATCCCGCGCTGCCGCCGCACGTGGCCTTCGCGGGCAACGACCACCTCGTCCTCGCGGCGGCGAGCCGGGCACGGCTCGGTGACCTCGCGTACGACTTCGACGCTCTGGCCGGGGTGATGCGCGGCCACGGGTGGACCACCGTGCACCTGGTGTGGCGGGAGTCCCCGACGCTCTTCCACGCCCGGGACCCGTTCCCCGTGGGAGGCGTCGTCGAGGATCCCGCGACGGGCGCCGCCGCTGCGGCCTTCGGCGGCTACCTGCGCGCGCTGGGCCTGGTGCCGGGGGCCCTGGCGATCACGGTCCGCCAGGGCGAGGACATGGGCCGCCCCGGCGAACTGCTCGTGGAGGTCGACGCGTCCGATCCCCGTGTCCGGGTGTCGGGGGAGGCCGTGCCGCTCGCGGGGTGAGGCGGGCGGCGGGGCGGCGACTGTGGCGGCCACCGGCCGTGTGGTGCCCGGTCCTGGGGATCGCCGGGACGCGGGCGCGGCTGAACGGCGTCCGCTCAGAGCGTCGCGTGTCCGTGCAGCGCGCTGTCGCATGGGTCCGGATCAGGGCGTCGCGTCCGTGCGACGGTCGGTCGTACTGCTCCGGATCAGAGCGTCGTGTCCGTGCAGCGCGCTGTCGCATGGGTCCGGATCAGGGCGTCGCGTCCGTGCGACGGTCGGTCGTACTGCTCCGGATCAGAGCGTCGCGTCCGTGTAGCGCTCCGTCGTACTGCTCCAAAGGCGTACGCCCTCCACCAGTTGGCGGGTCGCGCGCAGGTACCAGTCGGCCTCGGGGTGGTGGGCCGCCAGGTAGTTCCGGAGGATGTCGCTCCTGGCACCGAGGCGGTCGATCTCGGTGCGGACCGCTTCGACGGCCGCGGACCTGCTCAGGCGGTGTTCGCGCCGCAGGATCACGATCATGTTGAAGGGACACGAGTGGCGTTCCTCGCGCTCCAGTGAGTACAGGTCGTTGATGAGCGTCGCGGTGTCGGCGACATGGGCGCGCAGCAGCCGTAGTTCGCGTTCCGCGTGGATCTCCTCGGGGAGCACGGTGCCCCGGACCCGCTCCAGCATGTTCATGAACGGGTACAGGCAACTGGCGTGGCGGCGCAGGTGGACGGCCTGGCGCACCGTCGGCAGGGTCGCCGCCGTCCGGTGGCAGGCTTCGGTGACGAAGGTCGTCAGGCACCGCGCCCAGTCGCGGCTCGCGCGGCGCGACCAGGTGGCCGGCATTCCTGTGCGCTGGCGGCGCCACAGGTCCCGCCAGGCGGCGAGCAGGTGCAGGGGGCCGGCGCCGCCGGCCGCGGACTCGATCGGACGGCCGTACTCGATCGAGTGGTGATCCGCCGGCGACGGGGGATCGGCGCCCGGGTGGTACGCGGCGGTGTCCGGGTCCTCCAGGACGTCCAGCAGCCGCCGGACCAGGTCGCGGGTGCCGGCGAGGTCGCTGCCCGACGGGCCGTCGAAGTGGTCGTCCAGGATGGTGAACCAGCCGAGGGTGTCGACGAGGAGGTTCTGCTCCTCACCCTCGATCCCCGGGTACGCGTAGGCGATCAGGTCGGGCAGCGCGTACGCCTCGTAGCGGGCGAGCGCGGCCTCCGGGAGGAGGCCGTGGCGCAGCAGCCAGGCGGCGTGGTCGTCCGTCAGCGGACGTCCGACCGCTCCGGCCATCATCATCGGGCCGCTTCCTCTCCCGATTCCGTGCGCGGGGCGAACCGGAGGGACAGGCCCTGGGCCTGCACCGTCGTCCAGACGACCTCCTTCGCCTCGGCGCCGGGGACCGGGAGGAGGCGGAATCTCCGCAGCAGCGTGGCCGCCGCCACGCCGAGTTCGGCCCAGGCGAGGTCCTCGCCCACGCACTTGTGCTTGCCCGCCCCGAACGGCATGGCGGCGCGGCGCGCCACGCCGCCCGCCTCCGCGTCGGCCTCCCAGCGGTCGGGGTCGAAGGTGTGCGGGTCGGGAAAGAACTCGGGGTGCCGGTGCAGCGCCGTGAGGCTGAAGAGGAGTTCGGCACCGGCCGGGATGCGGTGGCCACCGAGCGTCAGGTCCTTGGCGGCGGTGCGCATGAGGAACGCGTTCGGCGCGTGCAGCCGTAGCAGTTCCCGCAGGGTGTCGCGGGTGTAGGGGAGGCCGTCGAGCGTCTCGGGGGTGAGGATGTCGTCGGGGGCGCGGGCCACGTCGCCGAGGTGTTCGTCGAGTTCGGCCACGACGCGCTCGTACACCTCGGGGTGCCGCACGAGTTCGTGGAGCAGCCAGGTCATGGTCGTGGAGGCCGTCTCGGTGCCCGCGCCGAACATGGTGATGGCCTCGGAGCGTACGTCGGCCTCGGTGAGCGGCTCGCCCGTGGCGGGGTCGACGGCCCCCCGCAGCAGGGACAGCAGCGTGCCCTCGCCGTGGGCGCCGGTGCCCGGTTCACCGACGGCCCGGTCCACCACCTGGTTGATGACGCGGACGGCCTCGTCGAATCGCCGGTTGATCTGCAGGGGCACCCGGGAGAAGGACGGGTGCGGATAGAGGGAGTGGAAGATCTGGCCCTTCACCAGGTCGGGCAGCGCCCGGTGGAACGCTTCTGCCAGTTCGTCGTCCAGCCGGGCGCCGAAGAGGGTACGGGTGACGACATCGAGGGCGAGGTGGTTCATCTCCTTCGCGACATCCACGACCTGTCCGTCGCCCCAACGGGAAGAACGTTCCCGCACGACCTCCTGGATGACCGGTACGTAGCCGGCGACCCGGGCCTTGGTGAAGGCGGCCGTCATGCCCCGGCGGCGGTCGCGGTGGGCCTGCCCCTCGGACATCAGCAGCCCGTCGCCGAAGGCGTCCTTCAGGGTCTGCTGCACGGCGCCGCGCGGGGCGTCGTGCGCGAAGGTGACCAGCAGTTCGTGGACGAGCGCCGGCTCCGTGACCACGTACACCTTGCGCAGGCCCAGCTGGATCTCCACCACGCCGCCGACGCCCGCGAGCGATTCGAGGAATCTCAGCGGGTCGCGCAGCAACGGAATCACGTGCCCGGCCCAGGGAACACCGCCGGGCGCGCGCGGCGGGCGGACCGCCGGATCGTTCCGGCGCGGGTCCCCGGAGCGATCGGAGCGATCGGAATCGGGAGTCAACGTGGCCACGTCATCAGCCTTCCGTGAGCGGTCGCAACTTTTATTGACGGCGCAACAATTGCCGTCCGACACAACTTCTGCCGTCAACCGGGCAGACGGTTCCAGCATCTCACGCTGCGCGATACGGTGATGACTACAGGTAATCAGTGCACGTCGTTCGGCATATGCCAGAAGTCCCTGTCGGGCCGGGCCAGTCCGGCCGAGTGCCCGCCGCGAGAGAGCTGGTACGTACGAATGCACTACGGGTGACGGATCGATCTGCGTTGACACACCCCGGAATCGGGGCGCCGAACGGCTCGGGAAACGCGATCCGGGACAGCCCGCCACGTCGAACGGGAGCACCTTGCGCCCCCTGGACCTCGGGCCGGCGGCCACCGTCGCGCGGTATGCCGGCATCCCCCGCGCGCCGACGGCAGCGGGCGAACCGGAGGGTGGCATGGCCGCACGGCCGTCGCCACGCCGCCCGCACGAGGCCGGCACACCCGACCTCGACGCGGCCCTTCGAACGTGCCGCCGACGGGGGACGTGACCGTCCGCACCGGACCCTTATCACCCTCGCGGCGTCCCGCTCCCCCCGCCCGTCACGTCCGACGCCCGGTAAACACCGATCCCACACCGGAAACTGGCGTTCGTATGGTTAAACTCACGGCTACTGCATGTGGACCCATCACATGGACCGAGAGGCAGCCGGCGGGAGGGTGGAGGGCCGATGGCGACGGCACGGAAGGTCATCCTTTATGCGATTGTCGTCTTCATCCTCTATACGATCATCACGTCCCCAGCCCGAGCGGCCGACCTGGTGCAAGTAGGGTTCGAAGGGATATCCAACGCCGCGCAGGGCGTCGGGCAGTTCTTCACCCAGCTGATCCAGTAGCCCCCGGAACCCGGCAGCGCGGCACGCCGTCCCGTCCCGGAAGCGAGTGCCCCGTGATCCGCCACCTGGTTCTGTTCAAGCTCAACGAGGGCGTCTCCCACGACGACGAGCGCGTTCTCGCGGGCGTCAAGGCGTTCCAGGACCTCGGCGGGCAGGTGCCCGAGGTCGAGTCCTGGGAGTTCGCCCGCAATGTGAGCGGCCGTCCGAACGCGTACGACTACGCCATCAACACGGCCGTCGCCGACCGGGACGCGCTGGGCCGCTACGCCGAGCACCCCCAGCACCTGGCGGGCGTCGCGCTCTGGCGTGAGTTCGCCACCTGGGTGATCGCCGACTACGCGTTCTGATCCTTCACCTTCTGCCCCACGTCGGGATGACGTGGGGCATTTGGTGTTTAAGAGAGAGATTGTCCTCAACACGGAGTTATCAGGTGCTTGCGCATGGTGCGCATGTGTTGTGATGCTATGACCGCTTTTGACCGATCAATTGACTGCAGTTGACGAGGGGTGGCGTGACGTGCCGGCCAGTACAACGCCTCAAGCGCCGCCCCAGGAGGACCCGTCACCCGCGGACGCCCGGAGCGCGCCCGATCCCGGGGACCCCTCCGCCACCCCTGCCGGGCCCCAGGCACCCGTCCCCGCCACGACCGCGGGGCCGCACCCGGCAACCGGTGCCGCACACGGCCCGGAAGCAGCGAGGGGCCACGCGGCGCAAGACGGCCCGGAGGCCGCCTCGGAGCCGGGCGCGGGGCCGGAACTGCCGGGCACGGGGCCGGAACACGAGCCGGAGCAGGAGCAGGAGCGGGCACCCGCCCCGCGACGGACGGCCGGGGCGAGTCCCGCCGCCCCGCACTCGCCCTTCCCGCAGCGCCCGGCGGGCGGGTCCTCGCGACCGACCGAGAACCAGAGCCGGGCGGCCGACACCAGGGCCCTCACCCAGGTCCTCTTCGCGGAGCTCAAGACGCTCGAACCGGGCACCGAGGCGCATCGCCGGGTGCGCTCGGCCCTCATCGAGGCGAATCTGCCGCTCGTGCGCTACGCCGCCGCCCGTTTCCGCAGCCGCAACGAGCCGATGGAGGACGTGGTCCAGGTCGGCACCATCGGCCTGATCAACGCCATCGACCGGTTCGACCCCGACCGGGGCGTGCAGTTCCCGACGTTCGCCATGCCGACCGTCGTCGGCGAGATCAAGCGCTACTTCCGGGACAACGTGCGGACCGTGCACGTACCGCGCCGGCTGCACGAGCTGTGGGTCCAGGTCACCGGCGCCACCGAGGACCTGACGACGGCTCACGGACGCTCGCCGACGACCGCCGAGATCGCCGAACGGCTGAAGATCTCCGAGGACGAGGTGCTCGCCTGCATCGAGGCGGGCCGTTCGTACCACGCCACCTCACTGGAGGCGGCGCAGGAGGGCGACGGGCTGCCGGGGCTGCTCGACCGGCTCGGGTACGAGGATCCGGCGCTGGCGGGTGTCGAACACCGCGACCTCGTACGGCACCTTCTCGTACAACTGCCCGAGCGCGAGCAGCGCATCCTGATGCTGCGCTACTACAGCAATTTGACGCAATCCCAGATCAGCCAGGAGCTGGGAGTCTCCCAGATGCATGTGTCAAGGCTTCTTGCCCGAAGCTTTGCACGCCTTCGATCCGCAAATCGGATCGAAGCCTAACCCTCACGGGTACTTCCTGATTTTCCGTCATGTGCCGTTCCTGAGGCTTCAGATGGGCTTTTTCCTGCGCTGACGTCGTCGCTACAAGTCGACATGTCACTACAGCGTGTTGCCGACATGTGACATTCTGCGGGTACCGCGTTTGGTTCAGCTCCACCGCCGGTATTCAGGTGGAGGCTGCGTTCATCCAACGAACGCCCAGCGCGACCGTCCCGCGACCTCAAGGGGGTGGCATGTCCGCAGAACAGGGCAGCCCGAAGGTGCTCACGCTCACCAAGAGCGCTCCCGCGCCCGACGCTCTCGACACCGTGGTGGCCCAGCCGCCGGTGCCGTCCCAGCCGGAAGCCATCGATACCCGCACGTTGTCCCGGTCCCTGTTCCTGCGGCTCGCCGCGCTGGACGCCCAGGGCCCGGAAAGTGCGGAAAGCCCGGAGCGCACCTATGTGCGCGACACACTCATCGAGCTCAACCTCCCGCTCGTGCGGTACGCGGCAGCGCGTTTCCGCAGCAGAAACGAGCCAATGGAGGACATCGTCCAGGTCGGCACGATCGGTCTGATCAAGGCCATCGACCGTTTCGACTGCGAACGCGGCGTGGAGTTCCCGACGTTCGCGATGCCGACGGTCGTGGGTGAGATCAAGCGCTTCTTCCGCGACACGTCGTGGTCGGTGCGTGTCCCGCGCCGCCTACAGGAGCTGCGGCTCGCGCTGACGAAGGCCAGCGACGAACTCGCGCAGAAGCTGGACCGCTCCCCCACCGTGCCCGAACTGGCCGCCGTACTGGGCGTGTCCGAGGAGGACGTGGTCGACGGGCTCGCGGTGGGCAACGCGTACACGGCGTCCTCGCTCGACTCGCCCTCACCCGAGGACGACGGCGGCGAGGGGTCGCTCGCGGACCGGCTCGGCTACGAGGACCTCGCGCTGGAGGGCGTGGAGTACCGGGAGTCGCTGAAGCCCCTGCTGGCGAAACTCCCGCCGCGTGAACGGCAGATCATCATGCTCCGCTTCTTCGCGAACATGACGCAGTCCCAGATCGGCGAGGAGGTCGGCATCTCGCAGATGCACGTCTCGCGCCTGCTGACCCGGACGCTCGCGCAGCTGCGCGAGGGGCTGATCTCGGACTGATCCTCCTGGCCGATGCCCTCGGGGACAGGCCAGGACGGAACCCGTGACAAGGGGCACACCGGCGAACGTGGGCGCCGGTGGGCCGGCCGCCGGGTGCGTAGGCATGCGCCGCGCCGACGGACGGCCGCGTTCCGTTGGCCGTACACGCGTCCACCGCGCAGGTGCGCGCGCCTTCTCGCGCACGCACCCGACCGCTTCTCGCGCCGGGAGCCGAGCACGTACACGGCCGCGTACGGTCACACGCGACGCGCATGGCCGCGTATCCGCGCCCGGACACACGCGTGCGCGCGTACCCGCGTACGCGCGCAGTCGCGTGCCTCAGGGGACGCGTAGGGCCGTGTTCCTCATGAACGCGCGCGACGGGGCGAGACCCCGGCGCCGTGTACGGCTCCATACGCGGCGGAGCGTCAGCTGAACGCCAGCCAGGCCACCACGGCCAGGACGACGACGACCAGGACGACGCCGACGATCACGCCGACCTTCGGACCGCCACTGCTGCGCTGGACGGCCGCCGGCTGCCGCTGCGGTTCGCCCTCGTCGACAAAGGCGCGGAACATCTGCGTGCTGCCGCCGGGGTCGGGATTGCCAGGTGTGCCCTGAGGGCCCTGCGGGGCATGAGGGTTGTGTGCCATGAGGCGAGACCCTAGCGAACCCGTGGGTTCCGCCCAACCCCGGCCCCGAAAAGGGTTGTCGGGCTTTTCGGGAACGGACATGGCCGCGACGTGCGGGAGCTGTGCCGGAAGAGCGGACGGCGCATACGCCGGACGTTCCCGGGGCAAACGTGCGAACGCGCATCCGCCCGGTCGACAGCGGTCGATCTGTGCACAGGTCACTCACACTTCGCACTCAGATTTCGCATGTATGAGTTTGTTGTCGAACGCATGCGCAAGCATATTGATCATTCCGATGTGAAGATTTTGTTTTTCCATGATGAATGCCGTAGCTTTTCGTTTGCCTGCGGCAACCAACGGATTTATGGTTGCCCGAAGCAACGAAGATGTCGGGAGGGCTCATGGCCACACAGAGCCGGTACGTGGAGGTGGCTCGGCACATCACGGCCCTGGGCGCCGTCAAACGGGCACTGACCCGGGCGCTGCCAGCCGAATGTCCGGGCGGCCCCGCCGCCGTGCTGTCGCTGCTCCACACCCACGGCGAGCTGCGGATGAGCAGGCTCTCGGAGCTGCTCGCCGTCGACATCTCGGTGACGAGCAGGCACGTCGCACACGCCGGCCGGCACGGCTGGCTGGAGCGTCTGCCGGACCCGGCGGACGGCCGGTCCCGCCTGCTGCGGCTCACCCCCGCCGGGCAGGAGATGGTCGCCGCGCTCGGTGAGCGTGCCGTCGAGATGATCACCGGCACGCTGGCGAACTGGTCGGATGACGACCTCGACGCCCTCACGGCGATGCTCGGGCGGCTGCGCACGGACTTCGGCGACTGCCGGATCTCCCACGGCGACCTTCCGCTCGCCCCGCACCGCGGCGACCCCCCGGAGCAGGACCCCGGCCGGGGCACCACGGACCCCGGCGCGGCGGACGACCGCCGGCCCCGTTCGCCCGCACCCACACACGCGTAGGACAAGGAACAGACCAGATGGCTACATCCACACCCGTCGGTGTGCGGGGCGGCCACGCCAAGCACGGCGGCGAGCCAGCCCCAGCCCCAGCCCCAGCCCCCGGCACCGGTACACCGATGACGCACCGCGAGATCATGCAGGCACTGTCCGGGCTGCTGCTCGGCCTGTTCGTCGCGATCCTCTCCTCGACGGTCGTCACGAACGCGCTGCCGCACATCATTTCCGACCTGGGTGGCGGGCAGAGCGCGTACACCTGGGTCGTGACGGCCTCCCTGCTGGCCATGACGGCGACCACCCCGCTGTGGGGCAAGCTCGCCGACCTGTTCAGCAAGAAACTGCTGGTCCAGATAGCACTGAGCATCTATGTGCTCGGGTCGATCGTGGCCGGCCTCTCGGTCAACTCCGAGATGCTGATCATCGTCCGGGTCTTCCAGGGCATAGGCGTCGGCGGTCTGTCGGCGCTCGCCCAGATCATCCTGGCCGCGATGATCTCCCCGCGTGAGCGGGGCCGGTACAGCGGTTACCTCGGCGCGGTCTTCGCCGTGGCCACCGTCGGCGGGCCGCTGCTCGGCGGTGTCATCACCGACACCTCCTGGCTCGGCTGGCGCTGGTGCTTCTACGTCGGGGTGCCGTTCGCTGTCATCGCGCTGATCGTCCTGCAGAAGACGCTGCACCTGCCGCTGGTGAAGCGGAAGGTCAAGGTCGACTGGCTGGGCGCGTTCTTCATCAGTGCCGCGGCCTCGCTGCTGCTGATCTGGGTGACGTTCGCCGGCAACAAGTACGCCTGGGCGTCGTGGCAGACGTACGCGATGGTCGGCGGCTCGGTCGCGCTCGGCCTGATCTTCCTGCTGGTGGAGTCGAAGGCCAGCGAGCCGATCATCCCGCTGCGGCTGTTCCGCAACCGGACGATCACGCTGGCGTCGCTGACGTCCCTGTTCGTCGGTGTCTCGATGTTCACCGGCACGGTCTTCTTCAGCCAGTACTTCCAGCTGGCGCGCGGCAAGAGCCCGACGATGTCCGGTGTGATGACCATCCCGATGATCGGTGGCCTGTTCGTCGCCTCGACCGTCGCTGGGCAGGTCATCACCCGCACCGGGCGCTGGAAGGTCTGGCTCGTCACCGGTGGCTTCCTGCTGACCGGCGGCCTCGGCCTGCTGGGCACGATCCGCTACGACACCACGTACTGGCAGATGGCCATCTACATGGCCGCCATGGGTCTCGGCATCGGCATGATGATGCAGAACCTGGTGCTGTGCACACAGAACCAGGTGCAGGCCAAGGACCTCGGCTCCGCCAGCTCCACCGTCACCTTCTTCCGCTCCCTCGGCGGTGCCCTCGGCGTCGCCGCGCTGGGCTCCATCCTCAGCGACAAGATCGGCGACTACGTCAAGGACGGCCTCGGCGCGCTCGGCCCGCAGGGCCGGGCCCTGGCCGCCAAGGCCGGGAGCGACGGGGCGATCCCCGACCTGGGTTCGATGCCCGCGCCGCTGCGGCACATCATGGAGGTCGCTTACGGGCACGGTGTCGGTGACGTCTTCCTGTACGCAGCACCGTGCGCGTTCGTCGCGTTCGTTGTCACCTGGTTCATCAAGGAGGTCCCGTTGAGGACACGTGCTGTCGGCGACCCGTCGCAGAACCCGCAGGAGCCGGCCCCGGCCGCCACCGGTGGAGCCGCGCAGGTGCCGGCCGCCGCGCAGCCGCCCGCCGCCCCGTCCGACCCGCAGGCCGCCGGGGCGACGGCCCCGATGGCGTCGCTCGACGCTTTCGCGGATGCGGGGGCGCCGCCGCTGCCCGAGGGCACGCCGGTGCACGGCCTGGTCCGCAGCGCCGAGGGCGCCGCGGTGCCCGGTGCGGCCGTCACGCTCATCTCGCTGGCGGGCCGCCAGCTCGGCCGCTCGGTGGCGCGCCCCGACGGCGTGTACGCCGTGGACGCCCCCGGCGCGGGCAGCTATGTGCTGATCGCCGCGGCCGACGGCTTCCAGCCGCAGGCGGCCACGATCGTGGTGGGCGCCGAGCCGCTGCCGTTCGACATCCTGCTGTCCGGTACGAGCGGACTCGCGGGTTCCGTACGCGCCGCCGACGGTGGCTCCCCGATCGGCGGCGCGATGGTGATCGTGACCGACATCCGCGGCGACGTACTCGCCTCGGGCATGTCCGACCCGGGGGGCGAGTTCGCCTTCGGCGAGCTGGTACCCGGCTCGGTGACAGTGGCCGTCAACGCCTCCGGCCACCGGCCCCTCGCCCTGCCCGTGGAGATCGGCGGCCAGGGGGTGACGAGGATCGAGGCCGTCCTCCAGTCCGGCGCGCTCGTACAGGGCACCGTCCGGGCGGGCGCCGGCCGACGCCCGCTGCCCGACGCGCGGGTCACGCTCGTGGACGCCGCGGGCAACGTGGTCGCCACCTCCACGACCGGCGACGACGGCGCGTACGCCTTCGCCGACCTGAACTCCGGCGACTACACGGTCATCGCGACCGGCTACCCGCCGGTCGCCGGCTCGTTGAGCGTGGCGGGCCGCGGTGTCGAAGGACACGACATCGAACTGGCCCACCCCGGCGCGTAGGGGAGTCGCCCGGGCCCGAGGGGCCCGTGCTGTTCATGAGAGCCCCGGGCCGCCCGGCGGGCGCAGCTCCACGGAGTGCGCCCGCCGGCCGTGGCCCGGGTCGGGGGAGAACGGGGATCGGCGGGTGAGGGCAGGGCGCGCCGCGCGGCCCGGCGAAAGCCGGGCACGTGAGCGGCGGCACCCGGCCCCGCCCGTCCTGGAGGCCGCCGCCGGCGACCACGCCGGCGGCGCCTCGCCGCACAGCGAGACCAAGGAGAGAACGCGGGATGGGACTTCGCGCACAGGTGAGGACGCGGGACGGCTGGGCCGTACAGCACGCCGTCGTCACCCTCACGGACACCAATGGCAACCAGGTGCTGCGCGCCTCGGCCGACCCGGACGGTGTCGTCACCGCGCCCGAGACGCTGACGCCAGGGCCGTACACGGTCATCGTGACCGCGGTCGGCTACGCCCCGTCGGCCGCGACGGCCCTCGTCACCGCGAGCGGACGGGCCGACGTCGGTACGGTCGTACTGGCCCGGCAGGGCGGCTTCGAGCTGCCGCCGCCCGGCTCGTGGAGCATCGACCCCGTGCACTCGTCGGTGAGCGCCGTCGCCCAGCACCTGGGCATCTCCAGCGTGCACGGCAGGTTCAACGAGTTCGGCGGCACGATCGAGATCGTCGAGAACGGCAGCGAGTACACGGCTTCGCGCGTCGAGGCCGTCATCGGCGCGGCCAGCGTCGACACCGGCAACGCCCTGCGCGACAAGCACCTGAAGTCCCCCGACTTCCTCGACGTCGAGACCTTCCCGGAGATCACCTTCCGCAGCACGGGCCTCACCCCGGCGGGCACCGACCGGTGGACCGTGCACGGAAAGCTCGCGCTGCACGGCGTCGAGCGGGATGTCGACCTGGCGCTGTCCTACCTGGGCACCGGCGCCGACCCCTGGGGCGGGGTGCGCGCCGCCTTCCACGCGACCACGGAACTGCACCGCGAGGACTTCGCGATGAACTACAACCAGGTCGTGCAGGCCGGGATCGCGATGATCGGCGCCGTACTCAAGGTGGAACTGCACATCGAGGCCGTCCAGGGCGACCTGCCGCCGATGATGTGACCGCGGCGAGCCCCCGGTCACCGGGGGCGTGTCGCACTCGCCGGGCCCCCGGGCCCGGCGAGTCGTAGGCTGCCGCCATGGCTCCCAACATCGCAACGAACACCGCCGTCAGCCGTGACGAACTCCTCGCCTTCGTCCGGCCGCGGCACCACGCCATCCTCCTCACCACCCGCGCCGACGGCCGCCCCCAGGGCTCGCCCCTGACCTGCGGCGTCGACGACGCCGGCCGCATCGTCGTCTCGACGTACCCGGAGCGCGCCAAAACGAAGAACGCGAAGCGCGACAAGCGAGTCAGCGTGATCGTCCTGTCCGACGAATGGAACGGCGCCTGGGTCCAGGTCGACGGCACCGCCGAGGTCCTGGACATCCCCGAGTCCGTCGAACCGCTCGTCGAGTACTTCCGCAATATCTCCGGCGAGCACTCCGACTGGAACGAGTACCGCGAGGCGATGGTCAAGCAGGGCAAGTCCATCATCCGCATCACGCCCGAGCGCTGGAGCCCGCTGTCCACCGGCGGCTTCCCCGCCCACCTCGCACCCCAGAGCTGAGCCGTGGAGGCCGAAGAGCGATGAGCGAGACCGAGCAGCCCAACCCCAACGACGTCGTCATCGCGGAGTTCCGCGCCAACAAGGGCGTCGTGACCGACGCGATGGGCGGACACTTCCGGAGCGTCCACCTGCTCCTCCTGCACCACACGGGCCGCCGCAGCGGCCGCGCGCTGATCAATCCGCTGGTCTACTTCACGGACGGCGACGACTACGTCGTGGCGGGTTCGAACGGCGGCGCCGAGAAGGAACCGCTCTGGGTCGCCAACGTCGAGGCCCTGGACGAGACCACCGCGGAGATCGGCGAGCGGACCCTGAGGGTGCGCCCGAAGATCCTGCGCGAAGGCGACGAACGCGACCGGCTGTTCGGGCGCTTCGCCGCGTACTGGCCGGACGCGCACGAGTACGTGACGCACACCGACCGCCCCTTCGCGATGGTGGTCCTCAGCCCCGTGGCGTGACGCGGGACGCCGGACTCAGGGCGCCGGACTCAGGGTTCCGGACTCAGGGTTCCGGACTCAGGGTTCCGGACTCAGGGTTCCGGACTCAGGGTTCCGGACTCAGGGTTCCGGACTCAGGACATCGCCGGAGGAACGCAGGGCTCAGAGGGCGCCGGGGGGAAGCGGCGCGCCGGCGCCACGACGGGGCGGCTGAACCTCGGGCCCTCGCGGCGGTGAGGTTTGACGTCGGGCCCTCGCGGCGGTGGCGCCGGGCTCGGGCGTCGCGGCGGTGGCGCCGGGCTCGGGCGTCGCGGCGGTGGCGCCGGGCTCGGGCGTCGCGGCGGTGGCGCCGGGCTCAGGGCCTGACGGAGCCGCCGCCGTTGCCGTCCCCGACGACATCCGCGGTGGCTGCGGCCCCCGTGTCCTGGCGGATGCCGTGGTCGGACCCCGGAGCGGTGCCGTCCCCGGCACCCTGGCCGGCGTTCTCGCCGGCGTCGGGACCGGCAGCCCCGCCGGCGTCGTTGCTCGCGCCGGCGCCGAGGCCGGAGCCGGCGTCGTGGCCGGGGCCGGGTCCCCGGGCCGTACCCGCGTCGGTGTCCTGTCCGGCCTCCTGACCGGCGTCCTGGTCACCGCGGGTCCGTACGGCCTCGATGCCCGCCACCAGCAGGTCGAGCGCGATGCCGAAGTCGCGCTCCCGCATCTCCCGCACTGTTGCCCCGTCACGTGCCCCCAGCAGGCCGCCCCGCTTCTCGAACGCCTCCCTGAGGCCGGGCCGTTCGTCGATCGAGCCCATCGCCAGGCGGTAGTACTCGTCCTGGCTGAACCCCGCGTCCGCGCATCGCTGCACGAAGTGGCCCTCGATGGTGCCGAATCCGTACACGAACTGGAAGACGGCCGAGATCGCGCCCCGCTGCACGTACGGCGGCAGGCCGGTACTGCGCACGACGGACTGCACGGCGCTGGAGAACAGGGTCGCGCACGGGCCGATGTTGAGGTACTTGCCGATCAGCGGCGACGCCCACGGGTGCCGGACGAACACGGACCGGTAGCTCGTCGCCAGGGCCCGCAACTGCTCCCGCCAGTCCGGTTCCTCACCACCCGCCACATCCGGCACCCGCACCTCGCCGAAGACATGGTCGAGGGAGAGCTCCAACAGGTCATCCTTGGTGTCCACGTACCAGTACAGGGACATCGCGGTCACGCCCAGCTCCGACGCCAGGCGCCGCATCGAGAACTTCTCCGGGCCCTCCGCGTCCAGCAGATGCACGGACACCTCGGTGATCCGGTCCCGGTCCAGGCTGGTGGAGTCACCGCCGCCCGCGCCCGTTGGCGGCTGCTCCTGCCGTTCGTGACGCCGGCCGCGGACCTTCGGCTTGCCCTCCAGCCACACGCTCGTCCTGGCGGGACGCTTCGCGCGATCGGTTCCGGCGACCATGGGCCAGCCTCCTCGGTTCCTCCGGCCGGGTGGTGCCGGACCTTCTGCGGGTGGTACGGATCGGGCGGCCGGCGCGCTCAGCGCCCGCTCGCGGACGACGGCCGGTGGGCCGCCCTCCGTACGCCTTCCCGTACCGCTCCCATGATCCACCCGGTTCCGGATGTTATGCCGTGGCTGGTGCTGATCCTTTCCTCGCGTTACCGGGACGACCTGCCGTCAGCGGGTCGTGCCGGGCTCCCCCGGCTTGATCAGATAACCCGCGCCGCGCCGGGTGTGGATCATCGGCGGGCGCCCGACGTCGATCTTGCGGCGCAGGTACGAGATGTACAGCTCGACCACGTTCGCCTGGCCGCCGAAGTCGTAGGACCAGACACGGTCGAGGATCTGAGCCTTGCTCAGCACACGGCGCGGGTTGCGCATCAGGTACCGAAGGAGCTCGAACTCCGTGGCCGTCAGGTGGATCGAGTCGCCGCCCCGGGTGACGTCGTGGCTGTCCTCGTCCAGCGTGAGGTCGCCGACGACGAGCATCGACTCGCTGCGCACCGTGGCGACTCCGGAACGCCGGATCAGCCCGCGCAGCCGGCCCACGACGTCCTCCAGGCTGAACGGCTTGGTGACGTAGTCGTCCCCGCCCGCCGTGAGACCCGCGATCCGGTCCTCGACGCCGTCCCTGGTGGTCAGGAAGAGAACCGGTACCTGCGGCAGCTCGGTGCGCAGCCGGCTCAGCACCGCACGGGCGTCCGCCGCGTTCGTCGCGGCGCCGCTCCCGGCAGCCTCACCGGGCGCGCTGTCGCCGATCTCGCCACGAACGGCCGCCGTCCCCGCACCCGGGGCGCCGGCCGTCGCCACCGCACCGACGAGTGAGACATCCCATATCACCGCGTCGGGGGCGAAATCCCTAGCCGAGTCCATCGCGGACGCGCCGTCGCCCGCGCTGAGTACCTCCCACCCCTCGTACCGCAGGGCCATCGAGAGCAGCTCGGTGAGCGACGCCTCGTCGTCGACGACGAGAACGCGAACGGGGCTCCCGTCCGGCTTCAGCATTTCGGTACGCCCGCGGGGCGAGGTGATCGTCATGTTCCTCACCCTCGGCAGAGCCTCTGAGAGCCGTCTTGCCCCTTTCTGTGAATCGCCTGAGAAAAGCCTCTCAGAAACTTTTCAGAGAACGTCGCCCTCCGGCCCACCCCTCCCGGCGGCGACCTCCCCGTCCACTCCGAACAGCGACGCTCCGTTTCCGTAGCAGACCGCTCGCAGCCAGTCGTCGCCCAGACCCAGCCGCTCCAGGGCCTCCAGCTGGTGCACGTACGGATACGGAATGTTCGGGAAGTCCGTCCCCAGCAGGACGCGGTCCCCCAGGGCGGCCAGGCGCGCGAGCGTCTCGGAGTCCCGGCGGAAGGGGGCGATGTCCTCCGTGAAGTCCGTGAAGGCCATGGTCGTGTCGAGCCGCACCTCGCCGTACTGCTCGGCCAGCGTCATGAACTCCGCGTACTCCGGCATGCCCAGGTGCGCCACGACCAGCCGCAGCCGCGGATGACGGGCCAGCAGCGCACGTATCGGCCCCGGGCCGGTGAACCTGCCCGGCACGGGCCCCGACCCGCAGTGCGTCACCACCGGAACGCCCGCCTCGGCGAGCAGTCCCCACGCGGGGTCGAGCAGCGCGTCATTCGGGTCGTACCCGCCCACCTGCACATGCGCCTTGAAGACCCGGGCCCCGCCCGCCACCGCTTCCTTCACGTACGCCTCGACGCCCGGTTCCGGAAACAGCGTCGCCGTCCGCAGGCAGTCCGGCGTACGCGCGGCGAAGTCCGCGGCCCACGCGTTGAGCCACACCGCCATGCCCGGCTTGTGCGGGTAGAGCATCGACGTGAACGCGCGCACGCCGAACCCGCGCAGCAGCGCGATCCGTTCGTCCTCCTCCTGCCGGTACTGGATCGGCCACACACGCCCCACCAGAGGCCCCGCGCCGTCGAAGTACGCCCACACCTTCTTCAGCACCCGGTCGGGCATGAAGTGTGTGTGCACGTCGACGAGAGCGGGTAGCCCCACCCGCTCCCGGAACGCCCGCACCGCCGCCCGCTCGTCCACCCCTTGATCGCTCATGACCTCCACTCTCGGCACGCGTGCGGGATCTGTCCATGACCGCTCATGTGCCGGATCCGCTCGCGGCAGCTCACGCGCCGTCCCCGCTCACGCGGCGTTCACGTGCCGCGCGTACGTGTCCACGGTCACCGGTGTGCTGTACCTGCTCACGGCTGTTTGTCTGCCGTGCCTGCCCGCGTGCGCCCGCGTGCCGGAGCCGCTCGCGGCCGCTTGCCCGTCGCCACTCACGACACGCCACCTCTCACGGGCCGCTTCCGTTCACGATCACACGTGCGTGCCGCGCCGCTTCCCGGCCGCTCGCGGGCCCGAGCCGACGCTCAGAACAGGCCGCCCTGCACATCGCGGCGTATCTCGCGCGCCGGCAGGCTCAGCGGTTCTCCGGCCGCCGCCCCGCCGGGTGTCAGGCGCTCCAGCCCCCACCCCCGCATCAGGCGGCTGTCCACGACCACGACGCCCTTCCCCGCGACGGCAAGGTGCAGGTCGGGCCCCGCGACGGCGACCAGCCGCCCCGCGATCCCGCCGCCGTCCACCAGCTCCGTCACCACCGCGGCCACCGGCACGGCAGGCGGAATCGATGCCCCGGGCCGGGCCGGCCCCGGGTCCGAAGACCGGCTCGAATCCGGACTCGCATCCGAATCCGAATCCGGCGCCGCGGCCAGGTCCGGCGCCGGAGCCGATCCCGCGGACGACATCGCCTCGGCACGCGGCGTCGGCCCCGGAGCGGGCGGGCGCTCCAGTCCGAACACGCGCGCGTGGTCGACGGCCTCGAACACCAAGGGCTCCAGCGACTCCGGCCACCGCGGCAGAGCCACCGCACGGGCGTGCAGCGCTGCCAGCTCGGCGGCGCGCTCACGCTCCGGCGGCAGGCTCGCGCGCGCCGTCCGCTTGTCGGCGTACGGGATGCGGTCCGGCACCCCGAGCGCCGCGCGCAGCAGCTCCTCCGTACGGCGCGCCGCCATCAGCGGGCCCCGGCCGAGCCAGCTGAAGGTGACGGCGCCCTGTTCGAGCAGGCGGGCCGAGCCGCGCGCCTCGGCGGTGATGCCGACCTTCCGCATCCCCGGACCGAACCACGCCAGATAGACGCGGTAAGGGCGCGGATCGTCGGCCACCGTGTCGGCGGCGACCGAGCGCAGCCGGTCGAGGCGTGCGCACTCGGAGCACTGGGCCCCTGTGCTCCGGGCCGGCACCTCGGCCGCCAGCGGGCACCCGCCGCGCCCCGTGCCGGTGCACCGGCGCGGGCCCACGGCACGGAACGCCACCTCGCGCCCGTACACCAGCTCGCTCAGCCGCTCCACGGAATCGCGGCCTCCCTCTCGTGCACCCCCTCCACCCCCGTTCTCCCCCGCCCCTCCGGCCGACCGGGGGGACCTCCAGACCAGCCGGGGCCCGGGGGATCCACCGCCACCCCACCGGAGCCCGCCACAACGCCATGTGTCCGACACTTCTCCGAGAGTAGAGGGCAGCACTGACAACGCCCCTCGCCGGAGTAGCGTCAGAAAGGTACTTATCGCTACGAAAAGGACGTACCGCAATGAAGCACGTGCACCTCGCAGGACTCGACGTCGCCCGCATCGGGCTCGGCTGCATGTCCATGTCCGCCTACTACACCGGCGCCGGAACGGACGAGGCGGAATCGATCCGCACGATCCACCGCGCCCTCGACCTCGGCGTGAACCTGCTGGACACCGCCGAGGTCTACGGCCCGTACGTGAACGAGGAACTGCTCGCGAAGGCCCTGACCGGCGGCCGGCGCGACCGCGCCGTCGTGGCCACGAAGTTCGGCTTCCTGTCCCACCGCCCGGACGGGACGAGCTCCTACGAGCCGGACAGCAGCCCCGCCAACGTCCGCACAGCGCTCGAAGGCTCGCTGCGGCGCCTGGGCACCGACCACATCGACCTCTACTACCAGCACCGGGTCGATCCGGGCACGCCGATCGAGGAGACCGTCGGGGTACTCGCCACATTCGTCCAGGAGGGCAAGATCCGCCACCTCGGGCTCTCCGAGGCGGCCCCCGACACGAT
The DNA here is from genome assembly GCF_036250695.1 of Streptomyces sp. NBC_01497. NCBI lineage: Bacteria > Bacillati > Actinomycetota > Actinomycetes > Kitasatosporales > Streptomycetaceae > Streptomyces > Streptomyces sp. NBC_01497. Next base: position 3,973,865 of record NZ_CP109427.1, read on the forward strand.
CCGCCGCGCCCACGCGACCCACCCGATCTCCGCCCTCCAGACCGAGTACTCGCTGTGGAGCCGCGACCCGGAGGCGGAACTGCTCCCGTTGGTGCGCGAGCTGGGTATCGGCTTCGTCCCGTACTCCCCCCTCGGCCGGGGTTTCCTCACGGGCACCGTACGGTCGACGGACGGCCTCGACGCCGACGACTTCCGCAAGAGCAACCCGCGCTTCACCAAGGACAACCTCCGGCAGAACCTGCGGATCGTCGAAGAGGTCGAGTCCGTCGCGAACGAACTCGACGCCACCCCGGCGCAGGTCGCCATCGCGTGGCTGCTGGCCCAGGGCGAGGACATCGTGCCGATCCCCGGCACCAGGCGGGTGTCCCGGCTGGAGGAGAACGTGGCGTCCGACACCCTCGAACTCACCCCGGAGCAACTGGCCCGCCTGGACGCGATCGCCCCGGCGGCCGGGGACCGGTACGAGGACATGAGCGGCGTGGACCTCTGAGGGCACGGCCGGTGGGCGGCCCGGCAGCGGGGGCCGGGGCGTGGCGGGGCGTCGGCGGTCCACGGGTCGCCCCGGGCCGGGGACGTCCGGCGGGCCCCGGGCTCAGTGATTGCCGGAACGGGCCCCGGGCTCAGTGATTGCCGGCCAGCTCGCCGCTCAGCCGGGCGTGCATGGCCGCGCTCGGCTCGTTCAGGCCGGTGATCGTGACTCTCTTCCCGCGCTGCGCGTACTTCGCCTCGACGGCGTCCAGCACGGCCACCGACGACGCGTCCCACACATGCGTGCCCGACAGGTCGATGACCACCTCGTCCGGGTCCCCCGCGAAGTCGAACCGGGCGAGCAGGTCGTTGCTCGACGCGAAGAACAGCTCCCCCCTCACGGAGTAGACGATCCGCCGGCGCCCCGGGTCCGTCACCGACGTGACGCCGGCGAACCGTGCGACGCGCCGGGCGAAGATCACCATCGCGACGACCGTGCCGACGACGACACCGATCGAGAGGTTGCCGGTCGCCACGACCACGATCACGGTCAGCACCATCACCACGGTCTCGCCGGCCGGCATGCGCTTCAGCGTCGCGGGCCGTACGGAATGCCAGTCGAACGTCCCGACCGACACCAGCACCATCACCGCGACCAGCGCGGCCATCGGGATGTCGGAGACGACCGGCCCGAGCACGATGCAGAGGATCAGCAGGAAGAAGCCCGCGAGGAAGGTGGACAGACGCGTCCGCGCCCCGCTCTTGACGTTGATCATCGTCTGGCCGATCATCGCGCAGCCGCCCATGCCGCCGAAGATCCCGGTGACGATGTTGGCGATGCCCTGGCCGATGGACTCGCGGGTCTTGTCGGAGCGGGTGTCGGTGATCTCGTCGACGAGCTTGGCCGTCATCAGGGTCTCCATGAGCCCGACGAGGGCCATGGCCAGCGCGTACGGCGCGATGACGACCAGCGTGTGCACCCCGTACGGGACGTCCGGCAGCCCCGGCACGGGCAGCGACGACGGCAGTCTGCCCTTGTCCCCCACGGTCGGTACGGCGATCCCGGCGGCCACGGTGATCAGCGTGAGGACGACGATCGACACGAGCGGCGCGGGCACGGCCTTCGTCAGCCGGGGGAACAGCAGCATGATCACCAGACCCGCCACGGCCAGCGGGTAGACCGGCCAGGGCACGTCGCGCAGATTGGGGATCTGGGCCGTGAACAGCAGGATGCCCAGCGCGTTGACGAATCCGACCATCACCGAGCGCGGCACGAACCGCATGAGCCGCGCGACACCGGCCGCGCCGAGCCCGATCTGCAGGATCCCGGCCAGGATGACGGTGGCGATCAGGTAACCGAGCCCGTGCTCGCGCGCCACCGGGGCGACGACGAGCGCGACCGAACCCGTGGACGCGGAGATCATCGCCGGCCGGCCGCCCACGAACGCGATCACCATGGCCATGGAGCAGGCCGCGAACAGGCCGACCTTGGGGTCGACGCCCGCGATGACGGAGAAGGAGATGGCCTCGGGGATCAGTGCCAGTCCGACGACCAGCCCGGCCAGGACCTCGGTGCGCAGCAGTTTCGGCCCGAACCCCGGCCCGAATCCCCAGCCGGACGCGAACCGGGCCCCCCAGCCGGATCCGGGACGAAACTCCCGGCCGGCGGCCCCGGCTCCGGGACCGTACCCGGCCCGGAGCCCCGGGCCTGGTCCGCCCCGGCGTGCCACGCGACCGGGACGCGCACCGGCGGCCGGTTCGCCGAGCGGGGTGGCTGGGTCGCCGGGCGGGGTGGCCGGTTCGCCGAGCGCGTCGTCCGGGTCGCTGAGGGGATCGCCGGGCCCACGACCGGCAGCCACTTCGCTGAGGCCGGGGTCCGGCTCCGGGCCCGGGCCCGGGTGCTCCCCGAAACCCGCACCGGAGGCCTTCGCGGACGAGGGACGGGGGTCTGGCGTGGGAAGGCTGGGCAAGGGAGAACCACCTGAGGGCACGGGTACATCGGGTACTCCAGGTACCCCGGGGGACAGAAGAGGCCCGGAGACAGGAGAGGGTCGGACGGAAGTCGGACCGAAGTCGGACCGTGAGTCGGGCTCCATGACGGATCAAAACCCTACCCTGACGTAAGGGTAGAGATGCGTCTCCCCGGATGGGCGTCCCCCGGGCACCGCCAGGAGCGGTCGGACGGCCGGCGGCTGAGATGCTTCTTCCCCCGCCGGACGGGCAGCTGACGGGCAGCTGACGGGCAGCTGACGGACAGCGGACCAGACGACAGGACACGACGGAGGACGGACGGGTGCCGACGGGCGGCTCCGGACACATGGAGCACAGGGAGCAGGCGGACATGCACATGCAGAGCACGGGCGCACCGGACGTGAGCATGCAGGGCACGGGCCTGCACGACACCCACATGCAGATCGGCGAGGTCGCGGCGCGGACCGAACTGTCCCTGCGCACGATCCGGCACTACGAGGACGTCGGTCTCGTCACCCCGTCGGCCCGTTCGCAGGGCGGCTTCCGCCTCTACACCGACGGAGACGTGCGGCGGCTGATGGTGATCCGCCGCATGAAGCCGCTCGGCTTCACGCTGGAGCAGATGCGCGACCTGCTCCAGGTCACCGACCGGCTGGACGCCGCCGAACCGCCGACCGACGAGGAACGGGCACAACTCGCCGCCCGGCTGACCGAGTTCGAGGAAGCGACGGCGAAGCGGGCGGCGGAGCTCCGCGTACAGCTCGCGCGTGCCGAGGAGTTCGCCGAGACGCTGCGGGCGAGGGCCGCGAGGGCGGCGGCGCAGGGCCGCTGAGGCACGCCGCTAGGCTGCCGGTCCATGACAGCCCCGCAACCCACCATCCTCGCGACGTCCGGCGGCATCCGCCCGGGCCGGCGGACGATGATCTCCTTCGACGCCCTGGTCCACCACGCCGTCGAACTGTCGGGCGTCCACGGCCGTCGGCCCCGGATCATGTACATCGGGACGGCGATCGGCGACGCCGAGCACTTCGCCGCCCGCGCGGCCGAGGCGGCACGCGAGGCGGACTTCGACCTGACGCCGCTCCACCTCTTCCCCATGCCGAACCTGGACGACGTCGAGGGCACCGTCCTGGAGCAGGACGTCGTCTGGGTGATGGGCGGCTCCGTGGCCAACCTGCTGGCCGTCTGGCGCGCCCACGGACTCGACGCGATCCTGCGCCGCGCCTGGCAGGCCGGCGTGGTGCTGACCGGCGTGAGCGCGGGCTCGATCTGCTGGTACGAAGGGGGCACGACGGACTCGTTCGGCCCCGAACTGCGCCCCGTCACGAACGGCCTCGGATTCCTCCCGTACGGCAACGGCGTCCATTACGACTCCGATCCGGGGCGCCGCCGCCTGGTCCACGAACTCGTCGCGGACGGCACGCTGCCCACGACGCACTGCACGGACGACGGCGTGGGCCTCGTCTACCACGGGACGACCCTCACGGAGGCCGTCGCCGAAACCCCGAACGCCCTGGCCTACCACGTGGTGCTGGACGGCGAGGAGGCCGTCGAGACGGCGCTGCCGCCACGCCTCCTGCCTGCCCCTCGCCGCTGAGGGCCGACCGCCGCACGCCGGTTCGTGGTCCCGGACCCGCCCGGAACCGGACGCCGGACGCCCGGCCCCCGGAGCCGGACGCCGGACCGGCCTCGTCCGGCGCCGCCTGGGGCCGGGCCGGGCCGCGCCCGTAGCATGAGGCGGGAGGGGTGGCCCCGGGTTCAGCGGGGCCACCCCTCCCTGTCGGATCAGCGTGCGCAGAGGGTCAGACCGACCGTGTCCCCCACGTGGACGACCGTCGGGGCGTGCGGGGAGACCGCGATGACCGAGCCCGGCTTGCAGCCGCTGGGCGACGCCTTGCTGATGGTGCCGAGCTTGAGTCGGGCCTTGGCCACCAGCTCCGCCTTGGCCATGTCCAGGTTGAAGCCGGCCACGTCGATGGGGATGTCGCCGAACTGCACGGTGGTGACCTTCTTGTCCGTCGTGGCGGTGGTCGCGGCGGCCGGCCGCGAGAGGTGCGAACCGCCGGACGAGCTGGTGGCGAGGGCGGTGCCCCCGCCGGCCACGATGAGGGCTGTGGCGATACCGGCGATGGCTGCGGTCCGCTTACGTCGGGCTCCCCGCGCGATGGCGGCCGTGTCGAAGCGCGGCGCCTCGGCGCTGTTCGCGAAATCGGTCATGGTGTTCACCAGTTCCTGCTCGAAGGGTGTGTAACCCGTGCAGCCGGAAGGCCACGAATCATGTGAACTCATCGGGCTCATTCCGTCGGCTGCCGCGGTGAAGGGTCGGAGAGTGCGGGGAACTGGCCTCTGAGCTTCTCGATTCCGCGAGCGAGCTGGGAGCGTACGGTGCTCGGTGAGATCCGCAGGTCGGCCGCGATCTCGGTATCCGAGAGATCGTGGAAGTACCGCAGTACGACGACCGTGCGCATGCGCATCGGCAGACCCTGTATGGCGCGGATCAGCTGATCCCTGGTGTCCACCTGCCCGTACTCGTCGCCCGGAGCCGCCCGGTCGCCGCCGTCCTGGTACGGCTCCGTGCGGCGGAATCTCCGCCACCGGTCATTGGCCAGGTTCACCATGATTCGCCGCACATAGGCTTCCGGGGCCTCCTGTGCCGCGATCGTCCGCCACTTGCGGTAGGCCCGCTCCAGGGTCTCCTGGACCAGGTCCTCCGCCGCCTCGCGGTTTCCCGTCAGGACGAGCGCGACGCGGAACAGTACGGCCGACCGGGCGACGGTGAAGCCGTGGAAGTCGTTCTCCGCCGCCACGGGCTCGCCGACTCCGGTACGCGGTATCCGCCCGGTTGCCAGATCCAGATCCAGATCCACACGCCCCTCCCTTCCTGTCACCCGTCCTCAACGTGGAACCGGCCGGGTCTGCTGCATGGCCATGATGAGACCTGGGTCACATGACTCGGCCGCCCGGCCGGGTCGGGGGACGAAGGCTTGCGGACCCGTGCGGCCCGGGCCGAGCCGTCCGGGCGAGCCACCGCGCTCCGGAGCGCTCCGCGAGCCCGGGCCGCCCGTGCCGGGCGGGATGTGCGGAGGCGGGCGGCCGACGACGACACCATGCGACGGGGTCAAGTGGCCGATTCAGCAGCGCTGTTCAGAAGGCCACCCGGGAACTCCGAGGCGGGGCAGCCACGAGTCGGGCACGGACGGCGAATGAACGCGCGGGCGACGGCGCCCAGGTCGGCCCGGCGGAACATCGGCGCGCGGACCCGCCACCACCGTCCGCCTCAGCGAGAACCACCGCAGCGCCATACCGGCCGGCGCCGAAGTGGCGGCCCCGGAAGGGAACTCCGGCGGGGCGCGGGGGCGGCATAGCCCGAGGCCGACGGACCGATCGCCCCCGCGCCTCGCAAGGTCGCCGGACCACAACGGCGCCCCATGCAGGAGTAACCGCTTCATTTTTCACGAAGCAGATAATCATGAAAATAGAGATTACCTGCAGAGGGAATTTAGAAGACCACTCGAATGCGCAAGTGACACATCCCTAATACGACAAGCGCACTCACCAACAATGTGCGGCAGACGGCTCTGAGCGCATCGGGACCACCCCCGGCGCCGCCGCCGCCCTCACAGGAATTGGTTCTCCATGAAACGCAACATCCTCGGCATGCCATTTCGGCGCCGCAAGTCGGCATGGGCCGGCTCCGCACTCGCCCTAGCGCTCGCGTTGGGCATGGTGGCGATGAACCCGACGACGGCGAGCGCCATCGCCGTCCCCGTTCCGCTGGGTACGGCCAGTACCTTCGCCGTCCTGGGCGGGCAGTCGGTCACCAACACCGGACCGACCACAGTGACAGGAGATCTCGGCGTGAGCCCGGGAACGGCGATCAGCGGATTCCCGCCCGGTCTCGTCAACGGCGCCACGCACTCCGCGGACGCCGTGGCGCTCCAGGCCCAGACGGATCTCACCACGGCCTACAACCAGGCGGCCGGTCAGGCTCCCGACGCCAGCATCTCGGGGGACATCGGCGGACTCGAGCTGGCCCCCGGGGTGTACAACGGCTCGTCCTCCATCGGCCTCACCGGAACGCTGACCCTCAACGCCGCCGGTGACCCCAACGCCGTCTGGGTCTTCCAGATCGGATCGACGCTGACGACCGCGTCGGCCAGCCGGGTCCTGCTGATCAACGGCGCCTCGCCGTGCAACGTGTACTGGCAGATCGGCAGTTCGGCCACGCTCGGGACCAACACCACGTTCGTGGGCAACATCCTCGCGCTGACATCGATCAGCGCCAACACGGGCGCGACCATCAACGGCAGGGCCCTGGCCCGCAACGGGTCCGTCACGCTGGACACGAACACGATCACCCGTCCCTCGTGCGCCGCGGACACGACCGGCGGTACCACCACCGGCACGACGACGGGCACCACGACCGGCACCACGACGGGTGTCCTCGGTGGCGTGCTCGGCGGGGTGCTCGGCGGCACCACCACCGGCACCACCGCCGGTACGACAACCGGCACCACCACGGGCACGACGACCGGCGGCACCAACGGCGGCGTCCTCGGTGGCGTCCTCGGTGGCGTCCTCGGAGGCGCCGTGACGGGCGGTACCACCGGTGGGACCAACGGCGGCACCAACGGCGGCGTCGTCGCAGGCACCACCGGCAGCACCACCATCGGCGGCAACATCGGCGGCGCCACGACCGGCGGCAACATCGGTGGCAACGGGAACGGCCACCACCACGGCCACCACTACGGACACGGTCACGGCAGCAAGCCCGAGCAGGGTCACGACCACGGCGGCAAGCCCGGTTACGACGAGAAGCCCGGCAAGCCGGGCGGCTACGAGCAGGACCAGGGCTACGGCGACAAGCCCGGCAAGCCGAGTGACGACCACGACACCTACCCCGGCAAGCACGAGGGCCAGGACAAGGGTGACCACGGCCAGGCCGGACCGGGCGACGACCAGGGCAAGCACGAGGGTCACGACGACAGTGACCACGACCAGGGCGAGCAGGGACACGACCAGGGCAAGGAGCAGGGTCCCGACCACGGCTCCGACCACGGCGATCAGGGCGACCACCCCGCCGACCAGCAGGGCAGCGACAACCAGGACCAGGGCTACCACGGTGAGCAGGGCGAGCGCCCCGCCGACCAGGAAGCACACGAAGCCCACAGCAACTGAAGCCGGCCCCCTCAGGGCCCTACGCGGGAACGCGTGAGCAGTCCCGAAGGAAGCCCGGCCTCAGGGCGGCGTGCGTCTCGGATCGTCCTCGATCCCGGCGCACGCCGCCCGCCCCGGTTTCCAGCACATTCATGACGAACCATCACATCGGAAGGCCGGTGGGCCTGTGCCAGGCGGCGTTGAGACAGCAGAACTGAGGGACCGGGAACAGGCCGGTACCGGAAGACCCCCGCAGGAGGGGACGGGCGCGCCACCGGCGCACAGCCGAACCGCCGGACAGCCGGGCCCGTTGAGGTGGGGCATGCGGGCGGTCGCGGCCCTGTGCCTGGCGGTGTCGCTCGTCCATCTGCTCATGGTCTTCCTGCACGTGGCTCCTCCGAACGACATCTCCCAGCGGTACAGCCGGCAGATCAACGCCTGGGTGTATCCACTGTTCGAGCAGAACTGGAAACTGTTCGCGCCCGACCCCGACTCGGTCAACCGGCAGATCTCCGCGAGAACAGCGCACACGGACGCCGACGGCACCATGACGGTGAGCACCTGGTTCGACCTGACCGCCGTGGACAACGACGCGGTCAAGCACGATCCCTTCCCGAGCCACACAGCGCAGAACATGCTCCGCCGCGCCTGGACCACGTACGTCGACACCCACGGCGGGGACGACCACCCCCACTCGGACCGTGCGTACATGATCCAGCAGTACCTGCGGAACATCGCCGTGGACAGGGTCACAGAGCATCGCCGGGGGGCCTTCGAGTCCATCCAGATCCGGGTGCGCACGCTGCCCGTCACCGCGCCCCTCCCCGACGGCACGGCCCGCCCGCCCGCAGCCGGCCGCCCGGCCTTGGAGACCCGCTTGCTGCCCTGGTGGAAGGTGTCCTCCCGTGGAAACTGAGCAGATTCCCGCAGCCGCGTCCGTACCGCGTCAGCAGTCCCGCCGGCCCAAGGACATCCCCGTTCCCACCCGGCTCCTCGACCGGGCCGGAGCGCTCTGGGCCCTCCTGATGGAACGCCCCGTCTCCCTCTACGCGGCATCCATGCTGCGCATCGGGTACGGGCTCCTGTACCTCGCCTTCCTGCTCCGGGAGTTCCCCAACCGGGACACGATCTGGGGCCCCGACTCGCCGTGGACCCCGGAGTTGGCGAAGGAACTCTTCAGCCAGACGGGTTGGAGCAGCGTCCTCACCCTTTCCGGCAACCACGCGTATTTCGAGATCTGCTACACGTCCGCCGTCCTCGTGTCCGCCCTGTTCGCACTCGGCTGGCGGACCAGGGCCATGTCCGTGCTGTTCGCGGTCGTGGTGGCGTCGTTCCACGCCAGGGCGATCCTCATGACGGACGGCGGGGACAACCTCGTCCTCCTCATGTCCGTCTACCTCGTCTTCACGGCCTGCGGCCGGCGCTGGTCGCTCGACTCCCGCAGGGCCCGGCTCCGCTCCCCGGGCGGCGGCTCGCCCCGCCGGGCAAACATCCGCCGCTGGACCGTCAGGAAGGCGAGCGGACCACTGCATCCGTTCGCGGCGGCCCGGGAGACCGTGACGGTGGTCCTGCACAACTGCGCCATGCTGGTCATCGCCGGACAGCTCTGTGTCCTGTACGGATCCGCCGGCCTGTACAAGGTGCAGGGTGGGACGTGGGGCAACGGAACAGCCCTGCACTACGTCCTGAACCTCGACCTTTTCCGGCCGTGGCCCGCTCTGTCCCAGCTGGCCGACGGCCACGCGATGCTGATCGCGGTCATCGGCTACCTGACCGTGCTGGTCCAGGTCGCGTTCCCGTTCGCCCTGTTCAGCCGGCTCAAGTACCCGGTCCTGGTGATGCTCCTCGGCATGCACGCCGGCATCGCGGTACTGATGGGACTGCCCCTGTTCTCCGGCGCGATGATCATCGCCGACGCGACGTTCCTCCCGGACCGCTTCTACCGGTCCCTGGGAGCACGGGGACGCCAGGCCCTGCACGCCCTCCGCACGACCGGCCGCGCCTCAGGGGCAGCGGTGCCTCGGGAGGATCCCGCCCTGCACACGTGAGCGACAGCACTCGGGTACGGCAGCGGCCGGTCGGCCGGTCGGGTTGCTGTACTTCGCTGCTGTACGGACAACGTGAAAGGCCCCGCCGGATGATCCGGCGGGGCCTTTGACCTGTGTGCACTCGGCAGGATTCGAACCTGCAACCTTCTGATCCGTAGTCAGATGCTCTATCCGTTAAGCTACGAGTGCTCGCCCGGGGGGCTGTTTCGTCCCCCCTGCGGTGCGAGAACAACATTACATGACCTGCGGCTCCAGGTGAAATCCATTCACGCCACCCTGTTGACCTGCGCAAACGACGCCCGCGACCCCGGGCTGGGAACGACTGAAGCCCCGGCCTTGAGGCCGGGGCTTCTCAGTGCGGAGGCGGAGGGATTTGAACCCTCGATGGGCTTTAAGACCCAAACCGCATTAGCAGTGCGGCGCCATAGACCGGACTAGGCGACGCCTCCAGCGCCCGCGTACGCGCGGGCGGCTTGTGCAGATGATGACACACCCTGGGGCGCGCTCACCAATCGCTTCTCACCGTACCGGGCGGGCACTCGGCATGGCAAAGCACTCGCCAAGCGCAACGTCGGCGGCGTTGTCGCGTTGGTGCTGTGAGAGCCCGGGAGCAGTCCGGGACCACCCCCTGTTGGAGTCACCTTGCCGCCTCGTGCGCGTGTCCACCGTCGCCCCGTATCCCTCGTAACCCCCGCGTCCCCCGCGTCCCCCGCATCCCCCGCGTCCCCCGCATCCCCCAGGTCCTGGAGAACCCTCACGCCCCGCGTGCCCCTGCTGTCCGTGTTGGCGCTGGCGCTCGCCGGTCTCGCCGCCGCCGCGCCGGGTGCGTCCGCCGCTCCGGGTGGACCGGTGCGCGACGCGCTCATCGTCGTCGTCTCGGACCCGTCGGGGGTCCCGTCGGGTGTCCCGTCGGAGGTCCCGGACAGCGTGGCGTCCACCACATACGAGCTGCGGTGCGCGCCCGCCGGCGGCACGCATCCGGACGCGGCCGCCGCGTGCGAGCGGCTCGACGGGATCGGGACCGACGGCCGGGACCCGTTCGCACCGGTGCCCGCCGGCCAACTGTGCACGCAGATCTACGGCGGTCCCGCGACCGCGCACGTCACCGGTGTCTGGCACGGGCGCGCCGTCGACGCCACCTTCGACCGGCGCAACGGGTGCGAGATCGCGCGCTGGCGGCAGCTCGTGCCCGTACTGCCCGATCTCGGTTAGCCGGCGGCGGGCAGGGGGCGGGCGGGCGTGGAGAGGTCGTGCGCGCGGCATGGCCATCCTGTCGAGCCCGCCCACCTCGGCGCTCACGTGCTCCGCACATCCGCCATCCGCCGTCGCGCCCACATCCCCAGCCCTTAGACTCCCTCCCGTGACAGGCAGGGTCCCGGCAGGCAAGATGGGCCCCGCGGCAGGACCGCACAGCTCGGTGGGTCAGGGAGGAAGCGTCGTCGTGAGCAGCAGGCCATCCCGAGGCGCTGCTCGCCTCGCAGCCATACTCGACGCGCTGCCTGACGGCCTCGTCCTCGTCAACGCGAACGGGACCGTCGTCAACGCCAACGCGATCGCGCTGGAGATGTTCGAGTCGCCGGGCACCGCACTCGTCGGCCGGGGGCTGCTCGATCTGCTGCCCGAGTTCGACTCCAAACTGATCCCCGGTTCGATGCGCAGGCCCGCCTCGACGGACGCGCGCGGCCGTACGAAGCCGACACGGATGACCGCCCGGCGCACGGACGGTGCCGAGTTCCCCGCCGAAGTGACGAGCGCGAGCCTGGACAGCCGGGACGCGTACCGCGACCCGACCGGCGGCTACAACGGCGACGAACTGCTGATGCTGGTCGTACGGGACCTCACGGGCACCGTGGACACCGAGGCCGAACTGGCCCGTTCGCAGCGGCAGACCGAGATGATCCTGCGCGCCGCGTCCGAGGGCGTCGTCGGCACGGACACCGACGGCCGGGTCGTCCTCGTGAACCCCGCGGCCGCGCAGATCCTCGGTTTCCGCGCCACCGACCTCGGCGGTCGCGAACTGCACACGCTGGTCCTGCACTCCCGGGCGAACGGCGATCCCTTCCCGTACGACGAGTCGCCGCTCGCCGACACCCTGCGCTCCGGTCGCAAGCACCGGGTGCGCGGCCAGGTGCTCTGGGCGAAGAACGGTTCCCCGGTACCCGTCGACCTGACCACGGCCCCGGTACGCGACGGCGACCAGCTCGTCGGCGCGGTCATGACGTTCATCGACCGCCGCGCCCACGAGGAACTGCTCAAGAGCCACGCCGACGAAGTCGACGAGATCAAGGAGAGCGCGGCCACCGAGCTGAAGGCCGTGACCGACCGCCTCACCGGCGAGCTCACCGCGACCGAGCGGCGCCTCACCTCCGACCTCGCGGCGGCCGAACAGCGGCTGACCGCGGAACGCGACGAGGTCGAGGAGCGGCTCACCGCGCAGCTGCGGGAGACCGAGGAGGCCGCGACGGCCGAACTCGCCGACCGCAGCGACCGGTACGCGGCCGAAATCGAGGAACTCACCGAGCAGTACGAGTTCGTGTCGGCGCGCCACGCCCAGCTGACCGCCGTGCTCGGCGACGCCCTGCGCGGCCCGCTGGAGGAGCTGCGCGGCGAACTCGCCACGCTCGCCGCCGACCCGGCGGGCCAGCTGTGGCCCGAGGCCAACCAGATCCTGCACCACCTCGCCGCCGGGTACGCGAGGATGACCACGCTCGTCGACAACGTGCTGGGCTACCAGCGCCTCGACGCGGGCACCGAGCAGCTCTCGAAGATGAACGTCCTGCTGGACGGCGTCGTCGCGGCCGGCGTCGACGGGGCGGTCGAGCTGATCGGGCCGGGCAGGGCGCAGTTCGCCGTGCACGCCCCGCCGATCGAGGCGGAGGTCGACCCGGGCCGGCTCGCGACGGCGCTCGCGCACCTCGTCGCCGACGTGGCGGGCGTGGACGCGACCGGCCGCACCCGGCAGCAGCAGGTCCAGTCCGGCGGCTACATCGACTCGACGATCCTGGTCGCCGCCGCGCAGCGCGACAACGTCGTACGGATCGAGGTGCGCGGACCGTTCCCGGGCGGTGACCCGGTGCACGGGCCGATCGTCCAGGGCATCGTGCGGGCGCACGGCGGCGTGCTCCGGACGCACGAGGTGCCGGGGATGAGCGGTCGCGCCTACGCGCTGGAACTGCCCCTCGGCGAGGGCGGCGGCACGATGCAGTCGGCGCGGGCCCTCGCTCCGTACCAGGAGGCGACCGGCGCGCCTGGCACGACCGTGGGCGGCGGCGACGTTCCCGTACCCACACAGGGTGCGGGCGGCACCGGAGGGGGCGGACGCCGGCGTGCCCGGCGGTCGTCCACCGACGCGTTCCTCGATTCCCCGGTGGGCGAGGACACTCCGGAGCCGCCGACCGGCCGGCGCAGGGCACGGCCGTCGACCGAGAACAGTCAGGGCGGCGCTCCGCGTACCGGGGCCGACGCGGCTGTCACCTCGGAGCGGGGCGCGCGGGCCGCAGCAGGCGCGATGCGCCCGAGTGGCGTGCCCGGTGCGGGCCCCGGTGCGGGCAGTTCGGGCGCGGGCGGCTCAGGCGTCACCGCTCCCGGCGACAGCCCAGGCCCGGCCGCCCCGGGCGTGAACGGCTCAGGTGTCACCGGCGGCGCTCCCGTGGGCCCGGCCGCGCTCGGTCCTGGCACCGGTGCCGGGGGAGCTTCGGGTACGGGACGCCGGCGCGGCCGGCCCAGTCCCGCCGACGGTCACGGGGACGGCCACGGAGGCCGCGCCCAGGGCGCCCTCGTACCGGCCGCCGAGAGCGTCCGCGGCCCGGCAGGACAGCAGCACGCCACCGTGCCGCCGCAGGGCGTGCCCCTGTCGCACCACCGGGCCGCAGGAGCGGAGGCGGGCGCTCAGCGCGCGCTGCCCGCGCTGCCTTCGGGCCCCATCGCACCGCAGCCCGCGCTCGCGGACGCGCCCTCGCTGGCGCCGGTACCGCCGCTGGGTGGCGGGGCAACGGCCTACGGAACCCAGGGGCCGCACGAGACCCAGGGTGCCCGGGGGACCGCTGTGGCGGCGCAGGGTGGGCCGGGCGCGCCAAGTGCGCACGCCCCCGCGCATCCGCAGTCGCAGCCGACCGGCCGCCGGGCGCGACGCGCGCTGTCGCAGGCACCGGACCATCCCGTCGAGCCCGAGGGGCCGCGCTCGGCGTTCGCCCTGCCGCCGGGCGCCGCCGACCGCACCGACGACTCACTTCCCGGCCGTCACGACGGTGCCCGCACGGCGCCGGACGAGGACCACACGCCGCCGCAGGCCCACCCGCTCCATGGAACTCACGGGGCACAGGGGGCTCGCGGGCCTCAGGGAGCTCAGCTCGGCTATCAGGACGCCGGGAACGCCGCCGACCTCGGGCACGGCCGGACCCGGAGCGCCGGGCACCAGTCCCCGGGCCAGGCCCAGGGCCAGAACCAACAGGGACAGAACCCGGACCAAGGCCGGAATCCGGAACGGGGAGAGGGGCAGGGCCGGACGCGGAATCCGGCTGCGGCCCCCGCACCTTCGAGCGGCCGTGAGGCGCAGGGCGAGCCCCGGCGCGCCGCGACGCCGACCGCCCCAGCCCCCGCCCCCGCCCCCGCCCCCGCACGGCCGTTGCCCGTCGCGCAGCCGCTGCCCGACGAGACGCCCCCGGCCGGCACCGCCACCGGATCCGACACCCAGGGCCGCGCGTTCAGCGTGCGCACGCTCGGACAGGGTGTGCCGTTCGCCCGCGGGGGCCACGCCCCCGGCACTCCCGCCACGGGCCCGCTCGCCGCGAACCGCAGGCGCAAGCTGGGCAACCGTACGGAACCCGCATCCGAGACCGGTGGGCAGCCCCAGGGCCCGGCGCCGTCCGGACCGCAGAGCACGTCCGTGCCCATGCCGCCGCCGGCGGGCGGCCCGGGCGCCGGCGGCGGGCGCGCGGAGGGACGTTCGTACGCGATCGGCGCACCCGACGAGGGCGCGGAAGGACCCGAACCGCTGGACGGCCCCGGCGGCGCCGTCGAGGTCGCCAACCGCCCGCAGCCCCGGCCCGTCGACGACGAACTGCCGCCCGAGCCGTTGGACAACCCCCGCCGGCTGCTGGTCTGGCCGGCGCCCGACGTCTCCACCCAGCAGGCGCTGAGCGAACGCGGCTACCGGCCCGTCGTCGTGCACTCCCGCGAGGAGGTCGACGCACAGATCGCCGCGTTCCCCGCGGCGCTGTTCGTGGACCCGCTGACCGGGCCGATCACCCGAACCGCGCTGCAGTCCCTGCGCCAGGCGGCCGTGGCCGCCGAGGTGCCCGTCCTGGTGACGGCAGGGCTCGGCCAGGCGAACCGTGAGGCGGCGTACGGCGCCGATCCCGCGGTGCTGCTCAAGGCACTGGCACCGCGGGACAGCGAGCAGCACCCGCCGCGCGTCCTGCTGATCGAGGGGCACGAGGAGATCGCGCTCGCCCTGAGGTCGACGCTGGAACGGCGCGGCATGCAGGTCGGCCGGGCCGCCGACGACAACGAAGCGGTCGCCCTCGCCGGCCAGATGCGGCCGAACCTCGTCGTCATGGACCTCATGCAGGTACGGCGCAGGCGCGCGGGCATCATCGACTGGCTGCGCGCGAACGGCCAGTTGAACCGCACGCCGCTGGTCGTCTACACGTCCATGGGCATCGACCCGGCGGAACTGCCGCGGCTGGTGTCCGGCGAGAACGTGCTGTTCCTCGCGGAACGCTCGACGAGCGACGAGGTTCAGGCCCGCATCGTGGATCTCCTGGCAAAGATCGGCACGAACTGAGCGCGCGGTCCGTTCGTCCACGGTCCGTACGTCCGCGGCCCGTCGTCCGAGGCCCGCGGACGAACGGACCACGAACCTGCCTGCTGTGGACCTCGCGCCGCGGACCTCGGACCCCGCCCGGTGGCGGGAGAGAGGGGAGGCGGCAGGCGCTCAGCCCGCGTCGGGGCCCCAGCCGTACGCGTGGGTGAGCGGCAGCCGTAGGAGCAGTCGGCGCTGGCTTACCATCGCGGCGCGGAACTCCGCCCAGTCCGGGTGTTCCCCGCGCAGCGCGCGGTAGTGGGCGACGAGCGCCTCGGCCGCGTCGTCGTCCGGTTCACGGGTGACCGCCCCGAGCTCCACGACGCCCTCGCCCACCGCGTACGCGCCGAACGTCGGCGTCGTGACGTAGAAGCTCGCCCGCGGATCACGCCGTAGGTTGCGGGTCTTGGCGCGGTCGTCGGTGACCGAGATCAGCAGGATGCGGGGCTCCGGATCCCACAGGTACGAGACGTTCGACAACTGCGGCCGGCCGTCGCGCTTCTGGGTCGTAAGGACCCCGGTGGGGGTCGTACCGAACAGGCTCCAGGGCTCGCTCACTGCGGTTCTCCTCCCGGGGACACGGACGTCCCGGGTCCCGGGGGATCACATGGATCCCCTTGCATCGCGTGGACCCTGGGGATCCAGGGAGTCCGGGGAATCCTGCGGATCCCTTGAACAGTGATCCTCGTCCTTCGTCCCTGCGACGGCAAGGCAGACGCACCGTCAGCGGGTGGCCCGGCGCTCGGGCGCCGGGGCACGCCCCGGCTCCGGCGCCCCGCCATCCGCGACTCCGCCACCGCCTCAGCCTCGGCCTCGGCCGCCACCCGATCGCCCGGCCGACGCGCCTCATCCGTCCGCTAGAGCCGCGTCACGTCCAGCTCCCCGTTCGCGTACTGCCGCCTGATCACCTTCTTGTCGAACTTCCCCACACTCGTCTTCGGCACCGATGCCACCAGCGCCCAGCGCTCCGGCACCTGCCACTTCGCGACGAGGCCGGTCAGGTACTCCCTGAGCTCCGGGAAGCCGGCGGTCGCACCCTCCTTCAGGACGACGGTGGCGAGCGGCCGTTCGCCCCACTTGTCGTCCGGCACGGCCACCACCGCTGCCTCCGCGACCGCCGGGTGCCCCATCAGGGCGTTCTCCAGGCTGACGCTGGAGATCCACTCACCGCCGGACTTGATCACGTCCTTCGCCCGGTCCGTCAGCGTCAGATAGCCGTCGTGGCTGATGACGCCCACGTCGCCGGTCCGCAGCCAGCCGTCCTCACTGAACTTGTCCTCCGGCGTGAGTTCCTTGCCCGCACCGCCGTAGTACGCGCGCGCCACCCAGGGGCCGCGTACCTCCAGCTCGCCCGCCGACTCGTTGTCCCACGGCAGGAACCTGCCGTCGGGGCCCGCGAGCCGCGGCTCGATCCCTATGGGGAAGCGGCCCTGGGTGATCCGGTAGGGCCACTCCTCCTCGGGCGCGATCCCGGCCGGCGGGTCGGAGGTCGTGCCGAGCGGTGACGTCTCCGTCATGCCCCAGGCGTGCAGGAGGCGGACGCCGAGCTTGTCGTACGCCTCCATCAACGACGGCGGGCAGGCGGAACCGCCGATGGTGACGCGGGCCATGGACGTGAGGTCGCGGGGCCGTTCGGTGACCTCGGCGAGCAGGCCCTGCCAGATGGTGGGGACGGCGGCGGCGTGCGTGGGCCGCTCCCGCTCGATCATGTCGGCGAGCGGGGCGGGCTGCAGGAACCGGTCCGGCATCAGCATGTTGGCGCCGATCATGAACGTCGCGTGCGGGACGCCCCAGGCGTTCACGTGGAACTGCGGCACGACCACGAGCGTCAGGTCCCGCTCGGTCAGGCCGAGCGCCGTCGTCGTGTTGGCCTGCATCGAGTGCAGGTAGATCGAACGGTGCGAGAACACGACGCCCTTGGGGTCGCCCGTGGTCCCGGAGGTGTAGCACATGGCGGCGGCGGAACGCTCGTCCAGCACGGGCCAGTCGAAGGCGGTGTAGTCGGCTGACTGCCCGGCGAGGAGTTCCTCGTAGTCGTGCACCTGCGCGTCCGCCTC
Source organism: Streptomyces sp. NBC_01497 (assembly GCF_036250695.1). Classification (NCBI taxonomy): domain Bacteria; kingdom Bacillati; phylum Actinomycetota; class Actinomycetes; order Kitasatosporales; family Streptomycetaceae; genus Streptomyces; species Streptomyces sp. NBC_01497. Next base: position 3,991,369 of record NZ_CP109427.1, read on the forward strand.
CGCGAGCACCGAACGGTCCCCGGGACCGCTGACGACGAGGTGCTCGACCGTCGGAAGGTGCGGCAGGAGCGGGGCGAGGAGCGGCAGCAGCGAACCGTTGACGATGATCACGCGGTCTTCCGCGTGGTTCGCGATGTAGATCAACTGCTCGGACGGCAACCGCAGGTTGAGCGTGTGCAGGATCGCGCCCATCGCGGGGATGGCGAGATACGCCTCCACATGCTCCGCGTTGTTCCACATGAGGGTCGCGACGCGCTCGTCGTCCGTCACCCCCAACTCGCTGCGGAGCGCAGCGGCGAGCTGTACCGCCCGGCCGCCGGCCTCCGCGAAACTCCGTCGCCTCGGCTCGCCCTCCCCGGTCCAGGTGGTGATCTGCGACTTCGCGTGGATCGTCATGCCGTGACGAAGGATGCGCGTCACAGTCAGCGGTACGTCCTGCATCGTGCTCAGCACGGCGTCCTCCCGAGAGCGGTGTTCCACGGCGCGCGGCGGCGGCGGGATGCCTGACCTGGATTCTGCGCGGTCAGCGGCGTGAAAGTCACTACCCGGGAGTACACAAGCGGGTCCGCGCTGCCGGAAGGGAGCTCTCCGGGTCCACACGGTCGACGGCCCCCGGGTCCGCTCCGTGGTCCGCCTCCTGCCCGCCTCCCCGGCCCTTACTCCCATCCGGGGCCGGGACGGGGGCCCGTCCCGGGCCGGGGCAGGGGCCCCTCCCATCCGGGCGGGGTGCCGGGTCGAGGTCAGGGTCAAGGGCGGTCGGGATCACGGAGGGTCGGGAGCACGGACGGTCGGGGTCAAGGCCGATGAGGTCCGGGGTCCGGGCCGGTTCGGGGTCCGGCCCGGGGTCGTGTCCAGACGTCAGTGGACGGGCGCCAGTTCGGGATCCTCGCGGAGCTTCGCCAGCGCCCGCGACACCGCGCTCTTGACCGTGCCGACCGAGACGTCCAGCACCTCGGCGGTCTGCGCCTCGCTCAGGTCCTCGTAGTACCGCAGGACGACCATCGCCCGCTGCCGGTCCGGCAGCCGCAGGATCGCGCGCCACATCGCGTCGTGCAGCACCTGGTGCTCGGCGACGCCGATGTCGTTGCCGGCGGCGGGCTCCGGCAGGTCCTCGCACGCGAACTCGTCGACCTTGCGCTTGCGCCACTGCGACGTGCGGGTGTTCACCAGCGCGCGGCGCACGTAACCATCGAGGGCGCGGTGGTCCTCGATGCGTTCCCAGGCGACGTACGTCTTGGTGAGTGCGGTCTGTAGCAGGTCCTCCGCGTCCAGCGGATTCGCGGTGAGGGAGCGGGCGGTCCGCAGCAGTACGGGTCCCCGCGCCCGTACGTACGACGAGAACGACGCGTACGGCGCGTGGCCGTGGCTCGCGGCCCTGGAAGCGCTCGTGCAGACAGGCGTGGTCATGTCCTCAACGCTAGGAGCGACGGCGTTCGCGGGGATCGCCCCCAAGTCCCGAAGCCGTATCCCCCTCAGGGTGTAGTGCTCCAGGCAGCCCCACCTCCTGTGGGTGGAGGGCGGGACGACAACGGACTCAGGGTCGCCCCGGAGACTGAGGCCCCGGACCGGCCCGGGACCGGACCCGGACGGGCCGGGGACATCGTGCGGACGGGCCGGGACATCGTGCGGGCGAGCCGTGCAGGGGATCCGGGCGGAGCGGGTGGCGGGTCCGGGGCTCTCCCACTGCTGCGGCCCCGGCGGGTCCGGGGCTCCCCGCCTGCTCCGGCCCCGGCCGCCCGACTCACCCCCGTCGCACCGGTCACAGCGGTCCCCCTGCGCACGTGGGGGCGCCCGGCCCCGGGCTCCCGACGCCCCATCCCCCGGGGCGTCCGCGATGTCCCGGGGCCGCCCGCCCCCGCCCCTCGCCATCCGGACACATGGCACAGCGGTCCGCGCGGGGCGCTCTCGCACCCGCAGGGCGCACTCCCGCACCCTTCGCGCAGACCGCCACTGTCACCGCTCGGTCACTTCCCCGGGAGCCCCGGTCCCCCCGGTCCCCCTACCGCGCGGGTCACCACAGGTGGTGGAAGGCCACCGAGACGTTCTCGTTGTGCTGGTCGATGGCCGTGAAGGCGGATCCCACGACATTGGCGGTGTTGTTCTGGTTCGAAGCGCCGGCACCGGTCGCCACCTGCTGCGTGGTGGTGGAGTTGCCGTAGTTGTTGTGACCCACGCCGCTGCCGGTGAGGGTCGCCACGGTCGCGTTCGATCCGTCGTCCGCGCCACTGCCGTTGTCAGCTGTGGCGACCCCCGTGAACAGCGCGGCGGCGAGGGGAAGAGCGGCAACAGCGGAGATGACGCGGACGGTACGGATGCTTGCCATGTCTTGTTCCTCCAGAGAACCAGATGTGCAGCTGCGTACAGCTGCGTACAGCATGAAATGCGGCTTTTCTCCGAGGCAGTTGGCCGACCGCCCCGGTCGTGTTCTCGACGTCGCGAGATCAGAATTGCCCACCGAATCCCCGTCGAACCAGTCCGGACGGGCTGATTCCCTCGCAAGCGTGAGGACTTGTCGATAAACCCCTTTCATGACTTCAATCGGACGATGTGGATCGCGCTGGACAGCGTCGGCCGGACCGGAGAAGGGGTGAACCGTTCCGGCGGATATCCGGCAAGTCACCCGCATCCCGGCGCGCCGCCACCCGGGCCATCCCGCACGCCCGAACACGCAATCGAATACCTCTTCCGTGCAATCGAACGATTGTGCGAACATAGATCCATGGCCACCACCGCCCGGCACGCCGCCACCCTGGCTCTCGCGCACGCGCTCTCCGCCGCCGAGCGCGGACTCCCCGTCTTCCCCCTGTCCCCCACCAAGCTCCCGGCCTTGCGCTCACCCCACCGCGACCAGCCGGCACCCGTGCACTGCCGGGGCGAATGCGGCCTCCCGGGCCACGGCGTCTACGACGCGACCACGGACCCCGCGGCCGTTCGCGCACTGTTCGACGCGGCGCCCTGGGCGACGGGGTACGGGATCGCGTGCGGGCGCCCCCCGTACCACCTGATCGGCATCGACCTGGACATCAGCGGCCACGAACCCACGGCGGGGACCACGCCCGACTCGGTGGCCGCACTCCAGCAGATCGCGTTCGAGCACCTCTTCACGCTGCCGGAGACGGTCACCGTCCTCACCCCCAGCGGCGGCCGCCACATCTGGCTGAGCGGGCCACCGAACGTGGTCGTACCGAACTCGGCCGGCCGGCTCGCGCCCGGCATCGACGTCCGCGGCACGGGCGGCTACCTGGTGGGCCCCGGCTCCGTCTCCACGCGCGGCGCGTACCGGCTCGCCCCCGGCACGGCCGACCTCACGGCGCCCGCGCCCTGCCCGCGCGCCCTGCTGCGCCTCCTCACACCTCCGGCCCGCACCCCGCCCGCCAGGCCGGGACTCCCCGGGCAGCAGGGCGAGGGCCTGGTGCACTTCGTCCTCGCCGCGCACGAAGGACAGCGCAACACGCGCCTGTTCTGGGCCGCCTGCCGCGCGTACGAACACGGGTTCGGCGAGCTGCTCGCGGACACCCTGGTCGAGGCGGCGCTGCACACCGGGCTGACGGAACAGGAGGCACGGGCGACCATCGCCTCGGCACGACGGCTGACGCGCACGCGCTGAGTCCCCGGCCGGGGCCAGGGAAGCACCGAGGGCCGGGGAGCACCGGCGGCCTGTGCGCCCGGGGAGCACGTACCCGCCCCGGGCGCACAGGCCCTCGGCTGTTCCACGACCGCGGCGGCGGCCCGGCCGAGCCCACCGGCCGGGGCCGCGTCACCCCGGGCCATGCACGGGACGCACGCGTGGCGTCGTCCGGTGCCATCACACCGGACGACGCCACGTACCGCCGTCGACCGCGGCGGTACGGCCCGACGGCGGCCGGAAGCGGCCGCCGTCAGATCACCGCCATCAGGAACGAGGCGTGTCACCCCGGCCCGGGATGTGCCCCTTCGTCCCGTCCTCGGCCTCGGTCTGGGTCTCGATGCGCTCCTTGCGCACGGTGCCCCTGACCGTCTGCTGCTCGACCTTCTCCTCGATCGTCAGCCGCACGCGTTCCACCGGCTCGGTGTGCATCTCCACCACAGGGCGCTCCCCGTGCAGCGTGACCTCGCGGTCCGCCTCGGAGATCTCCGCGTTCCGCATCGCGGAAGCGCGGTCGGTGTCCGTGATCGGCTCCCGCACGACGCGTACTTCCTCATGACGTACGGGGATGGTCTGCTGCTCCTCCTCCGTCACGACGTACTTGTGCAGGTGTGCCGTACCGGACTCGTGGCGCTCCGTCCCGACGTGCATCCGCTCCTCGGAACGGGTCATCGCGACGTCGTCGACCCTGGACCGGTCACGGTCCTGGGCGCCGGCCGTGCCCATGCCCCGGGTGGTGTCCGGGTGCGCCGTCCCCGACATGCGCGTGCCGGCCGTTCCCGGTGCGTCCATGTCCCGCGAGGTGCTGTCCTTGCCGAGATCCTTGTCGAGAGCCGACGTGCCGCCGCCCATGGGCGCGCGCGACTGCCGCATCGCGGAATCCTGGTCCATGGTCCCGGACGTGCCGCCGCTCCCGGCGTCACGCCGCCCGGCCGCCACGGCACCCATCGCACCGGCACCGCCCATGGCGGCCACGCCACCCTTGGCGTCAGGACCACCGTCGGTCTTGGCGGGCTTGGCGCCCTGCCGCTGATCCTGCGCAGCGGCGTCCCCGTCGATGCCGTAGTACGTGTAGAGCCGGTGCTCCTCCTGCTCGGACAGGTGCCCGCCGGCATCGATGTCGACGTTCGGAGCGTCCTTTACCTGGTCCCGGCCGTACGGGACTTCGAGATGGTCCTGCACCAGACTGGCGTCGTGCGTGGGGATGAACGACTCACTCGAACCGAACATCCCGGTCTTCACGGTGACCCACTCGGGATTCCCCGTGGCGTCGTCGTAGAAGACGTGCTTCGCACTGCCGATCTTGTTCCCGCCGGAATCGTAGACGGGGTGGTCCAGGACCGCGGGGATCTGTTCCTGTGTGATCATCGCGCTTCCTCCTTGGTTCCCGATTCGAGTACCGGGTATCCACATCCCGCCTCAGAACCCAGCAGACCAGGATTAATCCCAAGAAATCTGAATATCACGCCACGTCAAGACCATCGCCGCAGGTCAACGACGTGCCAGCCGAACACAACCCGCCCGAACGGCCCGAGCGGGGGTCCCGCACCCGGTCTGCTCCGCCGAAAACCCCCACCGGCCGGGCGGGGCTGCCGGGTGGGGTCCGCCGAATGCCGACGCCCGAAGGGGACCGCCGAGGGGCGAGTCGGATGAGGGCCGTCGGGCGGTGACCGTCCAGGCGCTCCGGCTCCCCCGGTGGCACGCACGCACCGGACGGCGTACAAGGGACGTGGGCGAACCACCGTGGGCGGTGTGTTCGCGGCGGACCCCGGGACGGCCGCCCGGTGCCGGGAGCCGACCGCGCCATGATGGAGCGTCCGGCTCGTCGGCCGGGAGACCAGGGACCCCGTCAAGTCCCTCTTGTCGACGGCCCGTACGAGGGTGCGCGACGCACGTGTGCTTCTTCCTCTGCGGTGCGCGGATCACGCCCTCGATCTGCCGCCGCACGTCCAGGCCACAACAACCGATCACGTCGAGCGCACAGTGCCGACCACGGCCGTCGCGGCCGACGGCTGCGGCGTCGACCTCGCCGCAACCCGCAGGGACAGTGTTCAGTGCGCCTTCGAACGTGGCTCCCGGACCGTGGCCGGGGCCGACCAGTCAGGGTGACCGACGGCCGGCGGTGTCGTCGCGCCGTAGATCCAACTCCTGATGTACGCGGTGAGATCGCGCCCGGACACCGAGTTCGCGGTGTCGATGTAGTCCTGCGTCGTCGCCGACGTGCTCCGGTATTTCTCGAAGAACGTACGCTCGATCGCCCGGAAGGTCGCGTCGCCCACCAGGCGGCGAAGGCCGTCGAGCATCACCACGCCACCGGCGTTCGTCCCGCCCAGCACATCCGCCGTGTCACCGGGGCGACCGGGCGGTCCGTACTGCGGGCGGTTCGCCTGGTCGAATTCGTAGGCGCGGTGGATGTTGTCGTCGTATGTGCCGTTCTCCGCGTACCCCTTGTCCGCCATGAACCGGAACGTGTAGTAACTCGCGTGGCCTTCGCTGAGCCACATGTCGTCCCAGTTGTTCACCGAGACAGCGTCTCCGAAGTACTGGTGGACCAACTCGTGCACCATGGTGCCCTCGTCGCCGTGGTCGGCCTTCGTCAGTCCCGCCGTGGCGCTGAAGGTGCTCAGAGTGGGGGATTCCAACGCGGCGGCGTATCCGCCTTTCAGTCCCAGCACACCGTACGTCTCAAAGGGGAACGGGACGCCGAGCTCCCTCTCCACCCAGTCGACCTGACCGGGTACGAGTTTCACCTGCGGCGCCGCCTTCTCGAAATCGTCGGTGTCGACGTAGCTACGAAGCGGCAGCCCGTGCGGGCCACTCTGATCCAACTCCTTGAAGTGCCCAACTGCCGCCTGTATTACGTCCGTCGGAATCGGATCGCGGGTGGAGTACACATAGGTGGTGCGATCGCCCACGGTCCTGCGCGACCGCAGCGTCCCGCCGGCCACCGCCTGAAGATCTTTCGGAGTGGTGATACGGAAGGTGACCCGCGCCTTGTCGCGGGGGATGTCGTTCATGGGGAAGAATAGATGTGCCCTGTCCGGTTGGCCGAAGAGGGCGAATCCGTCGTCTCGGTTGTACCAATTCAAGAAGTTCGGGGACACAGTCGGAGTCGAGGGTGATGGCGGATTGGCGGTCCGGTCGGCACTGAAGCCGATATGCACCCGAAACAGCTGTCCCTTCGCCGGTGGTTTCTTCGGCGTGATGAAGAGCTTCTCGCCCGAGCTGTGGAAGGCCGCCTTCTCGCCCTGCACCGTGACAGATTCGATGTGCTGACCGGCCGAATCCAGGCTGAAGCCGGCGAGCGCCTGCGTAGCCGTGGCCATGATGTCGACGGAAGACTCCATGGTCATCACGCCTGGCCGGTAGCCGTACCCCACGTCGTACGACTGGACGTCGTACCCCCCGTTGCCGAGAGAGGGAAAGAGCCGATCCCCGGCGCCCACCGCACCGGGCCGGGGCCTTTCCCGGGCAGACACACCGGTGTGCGGCGCGAGATTGTGGGCGGGATCCGCCCGCGCCGTGGAGGCTGCGGACAGGGAGCCGACCGACACCGCCATGGCCGCCGTCAAAGCGATGAATGACACCCTCGTCGTACCAGTTGCCTGACGCATGCCCAGGACTTCCCTTCGGTCGGCGGACTCGGACGCCACGGCGCACAGCGAATTCGGCCCCGCTGTGCGCCATGTCGTGTCACGTCGAAACCGTGCCCGGAGAAGGTCTCAGTCCCGCAGCACCCCTTCATCGGTGCCGGCTCAACCACACCTCGACCACGTACGACCGGGAGCGAGGCCGGTCCCTTCCCCGCCTGTGGCCTGCAATGGAAGCGCAACCGTCCTGGGCCGGCGATCAGTTCACGCGGGCGGGCCGAGCGGAGGTCAACAGCCTGGTGCGATACCGCCGGGTTGATCTCCCTGGTGCACATGCCCTCCGCGTGCCCTTCAGCAGCATGGGTCACCAGGCGACGGTCCGTTCGCGGATCTCCACGGCCGTCTCGTCGAGCATCTGCGGAGTGCTGCTGAACCAGTCCTGCAGATTCAGGTCCACGATGAGTTCGTCCGCGCCCGCCTCCGCGGCTGTGTGGATGTCATCAATGATCTGGTCGAGGGTGCCGACGAAAGTCGATCGGTCGCGTCCTGCGGGTCGGTCGGTGAAGGTCACGTTTCTCACCACGACCATCTCCATCCGGCTCGCGTCCCGGCCGTACTCAGCGGCCATCTGCCGAATACGGTCCCAATGTGCGCGCAGCTCCGCGGCTCCGGCCGGCCCGGGTGTGGTGAGGAGCGGAAGCCAGCCGTCCGCGCATCGGGCGACGCGCTGCAGGGCCCTCGAACTGCCGGTGCGGCCCAGGTTGCTGGCACCGCCGCCGAGCATCACGGGGATTTACGATGCGGGCTTGGGCAGAACCGCGGCGTTGTCGAAGACCACGCGAGGGCTCCGGAAGTTCACCGGGTCGGGTCCCCACACGGCGTCGAAGACATCCAGCGTCTCGTCGAGGAAGCGGCCGCGATCCGCTCGGGTGGTACCGGTGGCTCGGAGTACGTCGGTGGACCAGCCAGTGCCCATTCCCGCGACCACGCGGCCCCCGCTGATCTGATCCACCGTGGCCAGCGCCTTCGCCGGCTGTACCGGTGTGTGGAGCGCGGCGATCAGAACGGCGGTACCGAGGCGCACCTCTTCGGTCACCACCGCCGCTGCCGTGAGGACTGCCAGAGAGTCGGCGTTCCGCCGCCCGCTTTCCGGCCACGGCACATTCGGCGGAGCGTACGGTTCGACGGGGGTCTCCGCGTAGAGCAACTGCTCGTACGTCCACAAACTGGAGTATCCGGCCGACTCGACCGGATCGTGCTGAAGGTCGACTCCCAATCTCTGGGGCAGACGAAGTCCGAGTTTCGTGTTATGCCTCCGATGCAATCAAGATGGTCGCGTCCGGCGCGGGAATTGAGCCGGGCCTCAGACATTCCCCCGCTTTCACCGGTAGGGCACGGATTCAATCCGCTCCGCGCCCCTCCAGTGCGAGTCTCGAACCCTCACACAGGTGTGAAGGTCAAGTCGTAGGCTTCAGCACATGAGCAGGGCCCCGGCAAAGTCGCCGTTTAGCGCTGTGGCGTGGGGTTTTGTGGTGGGGTAGAGGTGCGCGGGCGTGTTCCAGTCCGGTTGGATGGAGGTTCCTACGCCGTACTGTCCGACCAGGGGATCACGCCCGCGCCATGTCATCGTCTCTCATCCCCGCGCCTGTTCGCACGCCCGTCCCGGATCACGAACTCCTCATCCAGTTGCTCGGCCGGATACCCGACCCACGCTGTCGGCGCGGGGTCCGTCATCCGGTGGGCGCTCTGATCGCGGTGGCGGTGTGCGCGGTGGTAGCCGGAGCACGCGGGTTCACCGCGATCGGGGAGTGGGCCCGGGACGCCGGGGGTGTGGCGCTTGCCCGGCTGGGGCTGGAGCGGGGCGGGGCGGACGAATCCACGCTGCGGCGCCTGTTCGCCCGCCTGGACGGGTGCCATCTCGATGCGGTGCTGGGTGCCTGGGCGGCGACCAGGACCGCGCTCGTCGCGGGCCGCAGGGTCATCGCCATCGACGGCAAGACCGTCCGGGGCGCACGCGGCGGCAGTTCTCAGGCCCCGCACTTGGTCGCCGCCCTCGCGCATGGCTCGGGTGCGGTGCTCGGCCAGATCGCGGTGCGGGAGAAGAATAACGAGATTCCCGCCGCCCGGGACCTGCTGGCCGCGCTCGACCTGGCCGGTGTGGTGATCACGATGGACGCGATGCACACCCAGCACGACACCGCGACGCTCGTGACCGAGGCCGGAGGCGACTACGTCCTGACCGTGAAGGCCAATCAGAAGTCGTTGTTCGCCCAGCTCAAGGCCCTTCCCTGGACGTCGGTACCTGCTGTCACCAGGACGGACCGAGGACACGGACGCCGGGCCACCCGGACGATCAAGGTCATCGACGTACCGGCGTGGATCGAGTTCAGCGGAGCCGTGCAGGTCGCCCAACTGCGGCGCACCGTCGCCAGGAAGGGTCGCCGGACCGTCCACGAGCTGCTGATGATGCATCTGTGGGATACCGGTCCCAAGCGGCAGGCAGACCTTGCTGCCGCGTTCGACACCGACTCGGCGTCGATGAACCGTACTGTCCAACGGCTGGAACGCGCCGGCTTCGTCCGCCGTCGCCCAGACCCCAGCGACGGGCGCGCCACACTCGTCGAGGCCACCCCTGCCGGCGTCGGCCTGCGCTCGCAGGTCGAAGACCTCTGGGCCGAGCTGGAAGCGGCGACCGTGGGAGAAATTCCGTCGGAGCAGCGCCAAGATCTGCTCACAGCCCTGGAGCGCTTGGAGGCCAACCTGGCTGGCGCGCCGTCCAGTGCACAGGATCCTGCTCCGCGGGACTAGGGTCCGTGCTCGGACCCATCCTGCCGGAGCGGGATCAGAACGACGGCGGGCGGGCCGGTCCCGAAGGACCGACCCGCCTTTTTTCCGTGGTGGCGGACTACTTGCGCTTGAGGGTGAAGTCCTTGTGCGCGGTGGATCCCTGCTTCGGCCTCACTTCGGTCGTGACCGGCTGGTAGCCCGCCGCGGAGACCCGGAAGGTCAGTGAGTTCTCCCGCGAGGCCAGCGCCAGGGTGTAGTTGCCGTGCTCATCGGTCGTGAGGGTGTGCGCCCCCGTCTTGCCGGTGATCAGGACGGTGGCACCCGCCAGCGGCACGGCGCCGCCGCGCGGGGTCTTGCCGAGGACGGTTCCGCTCACCGTCGCCCAGGGCTTGGGCGGGGCGACACGGAGCCCCACAGCGACCGGCGGCACCCCGTACGGGGTGTTGCTGCTGAACGCGAGCTGGGCGTCGTACTCACCCGGCTGCATGATCTCCGGCACATCGGAGTCCAGCGTGACCGTGATGGTCGCGCTCGCACCGGGCTGCAGGGTGACCTGGCTCCTGGACTCGCTCAGCCAGGTGACCTCGGCCCGATCCTGCTGGTCATATCCCGGGAGGTGCTCCACGGTGTTCGCCACCCCGTTATCGGTGTCCGGGCCGCCGAACTTGTAGAGGCCCAGGGCGCTGCCACTGCGGTAGGTCGCGGTGGGGGCGTTGGGCAGCGGGCTCCATGTGCCGCTCTGCGGGTCGAAGGCGAAACCCTCGTTGGTGATGGTGGTACCGGAGACACCGCTGGAGATGACCAGCAGACCGTTGGCGGACGTGTAGCTCGAACCCCACAACGGGATCGGCATGTCGGGAAGTCGGGACCAGCTGTTGGCGTCAGGGTCGTAGACGTACGCGTGTTTGATCGTCTGGTTCCCCTCCACTCCGTCGGTCTGTGCCGTTCCCCCGGCGCAGTAAAGGTTGCCGTCGATGCCTGCGCACGACTCCCAGGCGACCTTCTCCGGGTACGAGGCGATCGGCGACCAGCTGTCGGTGGCCGGATCGTAGACGTCGGCGTCGGTGGTGTCACAGATCCAGGTGCTGCACCCGCCGATCGTGTACAGCTTGCCGTCGAGCGTCGCGGTGCCCGCTCCACCGTACGGCCGGGGCTCGGGTGCGCCGGTGGTCCAGGTGTTTGTGGCGGGGTCGTAGATCTCCAGCTTGGGGTCGGGGTCGCCGAACTGTGTGGAGCCGTTGAAGCCGCCCGCGGCGTAGAACTTGCCGTTGATGAAGCCGTGGGCGGGGGCCTGCCTGAGATCCTCCGCGCTGGCCAGCTGGGTCCAGCTGCCGGTGGACGGGTCCAGGGCGTAGAGGTCGCTGCTCGGCCCGTTGTCCATGTACCCGTAGGCCGAGTAGATCTTGCCGTCATACGCGCCGGCCGCGTTGTCCGCCACGCTCTGCGGGAAGAGCGAACTCTCCCAGGCGTCCGCGGACGGTCCGGTCTTCGCTGTGGCCTTCGCTGCGGTTTTCGTTGTGGTGAGCTTGGCTGTCAACGGGAGCGGGGAGAAGTCCCCCTTGACGCGCTGCAGTGGTGCGCCCTGGGTGGCGGTGGTGTGCGAACCGCCGGACCTCTCTCCCACCCGGAGGGTGGCCGGGGCCCCGCCGGTGTTCTTGACCGTCAGTTTCCGGGTGGTCCGTTCGCCCCAGCCGACCGATCCGCTGATCGGGCCCGACGTGATCTGCAGCCGGCCGGCCTTGAGTTTGTAGGAGGCAGGGACCGTGCTGTCGGCGGCGACCTTCAGTGTCTTGGACAGAGCGGTGTACGGGGCCTTCGCCACAGCGAGGTCACGCTTGCCCGTTTCAGGGGAGAAGAGGGAGTAGTAGCCGTCCCCGAGCTTCGGGTCCTCCGGGGTGGCGACTGTCGTCGCGGTCGCGGCCGGGTCGTCCTGGCTGGTGACCGTGGCGCCGATCAGACCGCTGCCGGTGTTGGCGTCCGTCACCGTGCCCACTACCAGGCCGCCCGGTGTGGGGGTGAAGGCACGCTGCCCCATGAAGACGTTGTCCAAGCCGAAGTACTCGCCCCCGTTGCCGGGGTCGCTGCTGTAGTGGAAGCGGACCCGGACTGACTTCTTCCCGGCGTATTCGGTCAGCGGTATCTCCACCCGATCGGGACCGAAAGTCCCGGTGACGGTGGTCCAGACGTTCGTCCAGGTGGTGCCGCCGTCGTCCGAGACATCCACATTGATGTGCTGCTCGGGCCAGTTCTGGAGCATCGTATTGAAGGCGAGTTCCGGCACGGTTGTCCCGCTGAAGTCGTACACCGGGCTGATCAGCTGGGAGTCCAGAGTGACGCCGAATCCGTAGTAGTCGCCGTCGGCGATGGCGAACGCGCCGTCCCCGCCGGTCTTGTTGCCCCGCGCGTGAGGGTCGTCGAACTCCCAGCCGCCGGTGGTGCCGTCCGCGTTGACGACACTCCAGCCCTGCGGAGCGGAGGTGGTGGAGGTGAAGCTCTCGGTGGACCCGACCAGATGCACGGCGTAGCCGGGGGCCGTGGCCTGCCATGGATCCGTCGGGACGGGGAAGTTCACGGTCCTGCGTGTGTCGCCGAAGGTGACGGTCTTCTTGACCTCCTGGTATCCGGGCAGGGAGGCGGCAATGTGCAGGGTGTAGTCGTGCCCTCTGGGCAGGGTCAAGGTGTACGCGCCGGTGGCCGGGTCGGTCCACACGGGACCGCCGGGCACGCCGTCCGCGGTGATCTTGGCGTAGAGCGGCCAACCGTGGCCGGAACCGTCGGTCACCTTGCCGGAGATCGTCTGGCTGGGCAGCGGGGACAAGGCGAAGTTCTTCGTCAGAGTGGCGCCTTCCGCGATTGCCACGGACTTGCCCGTGCCGCTGGCATAGGCGAAGGCGTCGACGGCGACGTCGTAACTACCGACCGGGAGCGTCAGCGAGTACGCGCCCTTCGCATCGGTGTGGACGGCCGAGTCCCCGACCGTGACGGCCGCTCCGGCCACCGGCTTGCCGGTGGCCTTGTCGGTGACGGTGCCGGACAGGTCACCGTGCGGGCCGCTGCGGAACGCCGCCAGGCCCTTGGGGGTGCCCAGGCCGGTCGGGCCGTCGTAGCCGGCGGTGCCGCTGCACAAGTAGGCGGGATCGCAAGTGCCGTTGCTGCCACCGGTCACGTCGTTGAGCCCGGTCCCGGAATACGTATAGGGATACGAGTTGGGGTACGTACCGGGGACGGGAGTGCCCGCGGCGGCGTACACCCCGGCGATGATGGGCGCCGCGACGCTGGTGCCACCGTAGACCTGCCAGCCGCTGCTTCCATAGGTCTGGTAGACCGCGACGCCGGTGGCCGGATCGGCGACGGCAGAGACGTCGGCGACGGAGCGGTGTCCGCAGCCGGTGTCCTTCTGGAAGGCCGGCTTGGGCTCAAAGGCCGAACAGCCGGAACCGGCGCCGTCCCAGGCGGTCTCGGACCAGCCGCGGGCGGCGCCCGGGTCGGATGCCAGCGAGGTGCCGCCGACCGACGTCACGTACGGCGAGGCGGCGGGGTAGGCCACCCCGAAGCCGGAGTCACCCGACGAGGCGACCACGGCCACACCGGGGTGGTCGTAGTGAGGGTCGAACGCCGCTGCCTCGGCGGGGTCTTCACCGCTGCCACCACTCGGGTAGAGCGAACCATAGGAGTTGGAGACGTACTTGGCGCCGAGCGCGACCGCTTCGTCCACCGCCGCGCCGAGGCTCTCGATACTGCTGTCGTCGGCTTCGACCAGCAGGATGCGCGCGTTGGGCGCGGCCGCGGAGACCATGTCCACGTCCAGCGATATCTCGCCAGCCCAACTGGGGTCCGCTTCGGGATAGTTGGTGCCGCCGCGCTGGTCGACCTTGCGGAAGCAGCCGTTGTCGGTGGTGCAGGCGGACAGCCCGTACTGCTCGCGGTATACGGCCAGGTCCGCCTCGGCGGCGGGGTCGTCGAAGGCGTCGACGATGGCCACGGTCTGTCCGGTGCCGCCGCCTTCGGGCAACGCGTAGGCGTCCTGCAGGTCGGCAGGTCCGTAACCCGTGGGGGTGTCCGCGGCGGACCGCAAGCCCCTCACGGACTTGATGTCGGTACGGCGAAGGGCATAACAGGCGGCGTCGCCCTTCGCGGGCGTGGCACAGGCCGGTTCGTAGGGCAGGCGCTGGTCGGCAGAGGCGGCGGCGGGCGCCGGCGCCAGACCCGGAGCCGTCGAAGGCGCCGCACGAGCCGGCGCCTGAAGGCCCAGCACGGCGATCACGGCCGCAGTGAGCGCGATGATTATCAGATCGAGGGCGCGGGTTCTGCCCTCTCTCCTGCTGAGTTGGGACACGTTCGACTCCCTGTATTGCGGGCGGGGCGCGGTTTTCGTCGCGGACACGTCGGGTGAGGTGACGGATCCGCGGGGGATCGGGTGGCCGACGATGTGGACCGATCGCGGGGTTCTGGGACGGCGCAACAGGCTGGCGTGAACGATCAGAGTTAAGGCTTGTGGCCGGGAGATGTATAGATAAACTTGTGTCTGGTATCGCCACTTGGCGGATCGCGCCACTACGGGGCCGCCGGCCCGCCGGCCGGTGACGACCAGGAGGACGCCCGGTGCTCGGTGCCCTTGGGATCAGCGAGTTCGATGAGCGGGTCTATCGCGCCTACTTGGCCAAGCCGGACCGGTCAGCACGCGAGATCGCCGAACATCTGGGCACCACACCCAGTCGGATACGGCACGCGGTGGCCCGGTTGGTGGAACTGGGCTTGCTGCGAAGAGAACGACAGGGCCAGTACCGTCCCGTCAGCCCGCGGACCGCGTTGAGCGCACTGCTCGCCACGCGACGAGCCGATACCGAGGCGGCGTTCACCTCCGTGTGGGACGCGGTCGACGACCTGGCGAGTGAGTACCGTGCCAACCGACTGCAGGGGGATCCGAGCCAGTTGGTGGAGGTGATCACCGGCGAGGAGGCGGTCACCCTACGGGTGGCCGAGTTGACCCAGTCGATGCGCACCCACTTCTGGGTTCTTGACCGGCCCCCGTACCTGGGCCCCTACACCGTCGAGTTGGAGGAGAACTTCACGATGGACCTGCTGGGCCGCGGCATCGACATACGGTCCGTCTACACCCCGGAGGCGCTGGAGCAGCCCGGCCGATTCCAGCTGATCACCCGGCTCGCCAACCTCGGCGAACAGGCCCGGTTCCTGCCGAGCCTGCCGTTCAGGCTGCGGATCATGGACCGTCGTGTCGCGCTGCTCGCGCTGATCGGAGGACGGTACGACAGGATCGCCGTCGTCCATCAGTCGGGTCTGCTCGATGCGATCCTCGAGCTGTTCGACACATATTGGCAGCGGGCACAACCCGTCGTCTCGACGACCCCGGTGGCCCCGGATCAACCGAGCGCGGATGACCTGTTGCTGCTGAAGATGTTGCAAGCGGGCTACAAGGACCAGGCGATCGCCCGGCAACTCGGGACGAGCAGCCGCACCGTGACCCGCCGGATCGCCGCGATCGCGTCGCGGCTCGGCCTCGACACCCGCTTCCAGATGGGCACCGAAGCCGCCAAACGAGGCTGGATCTGAGGAGAGTCGGGCGGGGTGGAATCGGTCATCAAGCGACGAGGCACCGACCGGCGCGGCGGCTGCTCCCGTAACCGCGGCCACCACTGCGACAAGTGCCACCGCATCGCCTACGCCCTCGGGGTGGAATCGGTCATCACGCGCCGAGGCGCCGAGCACGGCTCGGGCCTCGCGTGCAACGCTCGGACGTCGAGCCGCCCTGGGGCATACGAACCGAGCGTTGACGCGCACGTGTGTCCCGTGTGAGTACTGATGTTGTAGCTGTGGTGTCGTCGCGCTGAGACCGATGCCCGGGGTGAGTGACCTCCTTGGCTTGGAGAGGCTCGGACATCCGGCAGGTCCACAGGGTGGTGGTAGTAGTACCGGGAGCCCGAAGCAGTACGGAGAGGAGACCGGGATGGCTGATTCCCGGGAGATGGCTGAAGGTCCCACGTCGAAGGCGTTGGCTTGTGCATCGGCGATACGAGTCGGAGGTGCGCTGTACATCCTGGCGGAGGTGGCCGGACTGGAGGACGCCTATTACGGTGCGGACGCGGGGATCCAGGCCGGGATGATCGCGCTTACACGGGAACGTGAACTGAAGCACGACGTCATTCGCTCTGCCATCGACGACTGCTCGTCACTGAGCACACGGTATCCGGACAGGGCTCCGGCAAAGTCGTTGATCATGCCGTCAGGAACAGGTTGATGGGGCGGTCGGTGTCGCGTGCGTGATGCCGTAGGGCGGCGGCGATGTTGTGGTGGCCGTCGAGGCGGAGCAGGGTGATGGCGGTGTTGCGTAGGCCCGCCATGACGCGGGGTGCCTGCCCGGTGCGGACCTGGGAGCGGTCCTCGTCGAAGGTGACGTCACGGACCCAGTGCAGGCGGTTCTCGATCTCCCAGTGCTACTGCACCCATGCGGCCAGGACTGCCGGCGGGGCAGTGGTGGCGTCCGCGCTGGTGATCAAGTAGACGATCTCGACGGTCCGGCGACCCTTCCTGGCGACGGTGCGCCGCAGTTGGGCGACCTGCACGGCTCCGCTGAACTCGATCCACGCCGGTACGTCGATGACCTTGATCGTCCGGGTGGCCCGGCGTCCGTGTCCTCGGTCCGTCCTGGTGACAGCAGGTACCGACGTCCAGGGAAGGGCCTTGAGCTGGGCGAACAACGACTTCTGATTGGCCTTCACGGTCAGGACGTCGTCGCCTCCGGCCTCGGTCACGAGCGTCGCGGTGTCGTGCTGGGTGTGCATCGCGTCCATCGTGATCACCACACCGGCCAGGTCGAGCGCGGCCAGCAGGTCCCGGGCGGCGGGAATCTCGTTATTCTTCTCCCGCACCGCGATCTGGCCGAGCACCGCACCCGAGCCATGCGCGAGGGCGGCGACCAAGTGCGGGGCCTGAGAACTGCCGCCGCGTGCGCCCCGGACGGTCTTGCCGTCGATGGCGATGACCCTGCGGCCCGCGACGAGCGCGGTCCTGGTCGCCGCCCAGGCACCCAGCACCGCATCGAGATGGCACCCGTCCAGGCGGGCGAACAGGCGCCGCAGCGTGGATTCGTCCACCCCGCCCCGCTCCAGCCCCAGCCGGGCAAGCGCCACACCCCCGGCGTCCCGGGCCCACTCCCCGATCGCGGTGAACCCGCGTGCTCCGGCTACCACCGCGCACACCGACACCGCGATCAGAGCGCCCACCGGATGACGGACCCCGCGCCGACAGCGTGGGTCGGGTATCCGGCCGAGCAACTGGATGAGGAGTTCGTGATCCGGGACGGGCGTGCGAACAGGCGCGGGGATGAGAGACGATGACATGGCGCGGGCGTGATCCCCTGGTCGGACGGTACGGCGTAGGAACCTCCATCCAACCGGACTGGAACACGCCCGCGCACCTCTACCCCACCACAAAACCCCACGCCACAGCGCTAAACGGCGACTTTGCCGGGGCCCTGAGCACATGAGGATCGGAGAACTCGCAGAGCGTACGGGCGTATCGCGTCGACTGCTGCGCTACTACGAGCAGCAGCGGTTGCTCACACCGAGACGCGCCCTGAACGGTTACCGCGAATACAGCGAGTCACACGTCGACATCGAGCTGCAGATCAAGGGACTGCTCGATGGCCGGACTGCCGACGCGCATCATTCATGAGCTCCTGCCATGCCTGGACAAGCCGCAGACCATCTACGTCCCCTACGTGTCACGTGAAATGATCGCCACACTGGAACGCGCACAGGTTCGACTGTCCGAACGGATCGAGTGTCTGACTCATAACAGGGACGCAATCGCCGATTACCTCGAAACGGTTCTCGGCGCCCGCTCGACGAGCACCGACAGCATGGCCATAACGTGCCGAGTATCGCGTCCATGATCCAGTGATGCTCGCTCAGAGACCGCTCGTCCTCCTCGACGGTCTCGCCGAAGACCGCATAGCCACTGAACGAGGCCGGAGTGCCCGGATTGCGGCAGCCTCCCGAAAACCGCGCCGATCACACGCTGCCCCACTGACGCGACCGGCTGGACTGCGGTAGGGCTCCGGGCCGGGTTCGGGCTTCGGGCCGGGGGCCGGGCCGGGCTTCGTGGCAGGACTGGCCCCCGCCCGCGGAACCGATCCGCCGGCACCTCTGACAGATCCGCGTCCTGCCCAGCCGGGACCTTCGCCGCTCCGCACCGTCCCGCCGACCGGGACACACCTCCGGACTGTGCGGCAGTACGTGCGGGCAGTGACGAGGCGCTTCGTCGGGACCTCACTGGGCCTTGAGCGTGTCGATCAGCTTCTCGGCCAGCGCCGCGCTGGACTGGGGGTTCTGGCCGGAGATCATCTTGCCGTCCTCGACGACGTTGACGCCCCATGCCCGGATCGACTGTATTTTCGCGCCGCGGGCCCTCAGCGCGTTCTCCACCAGCCACGGAGCGAATTCGGCCGAGCCGTGCTTCTCTTCCTCCTCGTTGGTGAAGCCCGTGAGCGTCTTTCCTTCGAACAACCAGCGCCCTCCCGGCTTGTTCGCGCTGAGCAGGCCCGCGGGGCCGTGGCACAGGGGAGCGATGATCTTTCCCGCGGCATCGAAGTCGCCCAGGACACGGCCCATGTCGGGGTCGTGAGCCAGATCCTCCATCGGACCGTGGCCACCGACGAGGAGCGTCGCGTCATAGTCGGCGGCGCGGACGTCCGAGAGCGGTGTGGGATTGCCCAGGATGTCGGAGTGATCGTCGATATACGCGGCGAACTCGGGGCCCCGGGGCCCGGCCCCCTCGGTGCTCAGGCCGTCCGGGTCCGGTGTCGGGTGGCCCACCACGGTGGAGGCCAGGTCGACGTTGAACCCCGCCTCGGTCATCGTGCGGTGGGGGACCGCGAATTCCTCGGGCCAGTATCCGGCGGGGAGCGTCGTTCCGTCGGCCCCCGTCCAGTGGTCGACGCCCGACAGGATCATCAGCACATTTGTCACGGCACTTACACCTTTCCTCGGGGTCCGGATCCGAAGGACCGGGACCGTACCGGACGCAGGAAAGGGGCGCCGTCTACCGCGTGCGGCGGACCTTCCCGCCTACTCCCATCACAACAGGAGTGGGGCGATATGGCGACCGCTGGAAGTTTGTGGTACGCCGCCGTCGCGGCTCAGGCTGTCCGGTCGGCTCCCGGTGGACGCCCTGGGTGACGGCCGGCAGCCGGCTGGCCGGCGCCCACGTCCGCGCCCCGTCCAGGGCCCGAGTGAGCAGATCACCCGCTCGACGACCACCTCACAAAACTGTCGGCCGACCGCCTGCACCCGACCGGACCGGATCTTTGCGACCGGCAGAGAACAGTGCCCCGCCCCGCTTGCACGCCACGAACGCGCCCGGCACATGGCGGGAGGCGGTGCCCGCCTTCAAGAACTCCGACTCCACTTCAACCATTGCCTGCTCGTGGCGATCTTCGTCAACTGATCGAGGCTGAGCGCGGGGGTCGTTCGGGTTTTTGGGCCGAACTGCTGAGCGCCGTTGCTCTCGAAGACCACGACACGCAGCCCGTCGGGCCTCATCGTGTCGGCTCGCCACATCACCATGCCGGTGCCGGCTTTCTCACCAGGGCCCTTGTGCCTCGACACCTGCGTGCCATCCGGCAGCGTGGTCGACCCGTCGCCGAAGAGCTGGCCCCTGACATCCGACATGTTCCGCTGCACGTTGATCTCCAGCCGCGTCACTCCCTGCCCGTCGTCGACGAGGAGGTAGGTGTATCCGCCATCGTCGCCGGTGTCCTGACCGGTGACCTTGATGCCGACGGGCAGCAGGGAGCGCAGCGTCTTTCTGAGCGTGTTTCCATCAGGACCCTGTACGACCGCGGGCGGTTCAGGTGTGCGGGGATGCCGCTCGGACATCTGCCTGAGCGGCTCGCGCCAGACATCAGACGTGACCAGCTTCTTCAACTGGTCCGGGTTCAGGGGCGGTTCGGAACGGGAGATCGTGGAGTCCTTCTCCGTGGGCGCGTTCCACTCCTGCACCTCGACCGTACCCCCGCCAGGTGTGGCCACCGTCGCGGTCCAGAGCTTGGTCTTCTCCCGCTTGTCCGGATACTCGTACCCCTTCACGATCATGAGCTCGGACCCGTCGGGCAGGGTGCTTCTCGCGCAGGCGTCGTACGGGACGGTCCCCTTGTCGGGGCAGGTGACGCGATCACTCGTACCCCCGTTCGCCCCTTCGACCGCCAGAGTCACCGCGGCCGGCCCCTTGTGGTCGTCGTACACCAAGGAGACCGTGGGGCCCTGTACCTCGTCGACACCGGTGGCCTCGACGCCGGTCATCGACCCGGCGGGCATCACCTCGCGCATGGCGGCGACCATCTGCCGCCCCGTGAACGCGGTCGACGAGGAGGACACGGCGGACGGGACGGCGGCTCGCGAAGCAGCGGCAGGCGTTCCCGTTCCGCCGGCGCCCACGATTCCGGCACCGTAGGCACCGCCGAACGCCACAGCTCCGGCGACCAGGACACTCCCCGCGACCGCAACGGTCCGCCTCTTGGCCTGCCTGCGGCGTCCCCTGGCCAGCCCTTCCTCGACCAGCGCACCGCTGTCCGCGGGGGTGAACACGCCTCCGGTCCGGCGCACGGCCAGGCCGAGCTCATCAAGGAATCTCTCTTCTTGCGGCATGCCGAAGTCACTCCCCTGCTCATACGTCAGACAGAACAAATCGGGGTCCGGCCGATGGTCAACCGGCCTCATCCCGGGTCTCAGGACGGCGCGAACTCGAAATAAGTGCCACCGAGTTGCTCCCGCAACTTGGCCAAGGCGCGCACCGACCTGGTACGTACGGCCGCCGGGCTGGCGCTCATCGCCTGCGCGGTCTCCTCGATGCTGCGGTCCTCCCAGTACCGCAGAACCACCACCGCACGGTCCTTGGGCGCGAGTTGGGCGAGCGCATCAAGGAGGGCGAGACGCAGATCGGCATCGTCGCCCGACCAGGAAACCCCCTCGGGCAGTTCGCCGAGAGGCCGTTCCGTGGCGGAGCGGCGGCGCCGGTAGGTGAGGAAGCTGCGCACCAGCACGGACTGGGCGTAGGCAGCGGGGTTCTCCACACGCGAAGCGCCCCACACCGTGTACATACGGCCCAGCGTCTCCTGCACCAGGTCCTCCGCCAGATGTATGTCACCACTGGTCAGAAGGCATGCCGAGCGAAAGAGATGGCCCGCCCGGCTCGCCGCGAACTCTCTGAAGCCGTCCGCGTGACTCACGCGTCCACTCCTGCTCTTCGCCCTCACGTCCTTACTGACGCGGTGGGGGCCAGGAATGTTTCACCCGGGTCCCTGCGAGTCTCCCGAGTCCGACCCGCGGCGGATGAGTGGCACCTGCCGACCGGCCGGAGCACCGCGGCATCGCCCGCCCTGCGGGTGGCGCCGGCCATAGGGCGGGGGCGGTAGACGATGCGTCAGGTCGCGAAGGAGGGGGACCGGGGAGCACGGGGGGACACCGGGGAACACGGGGAAGGAACAGCGGGGAACACCGGGGGAATGGCGGGGGATGGAAGCTTCCGGCGGGGCATTCCGAGTGGTGGGTGTGGTATTCGAACCCACGGTGACATTGCTGCCACGACGGCTTCAAGACCTTTCGACGTGCAAGCGCGCCTGTCGCTGAGCCCCAGGTCAATCGGATGTGAGCGTCCCAGCGGCACCGTCGTCCTTACCGTCGTGCCCACTACATGCCCCAAGCCCGGGGTCGCACCCGCTGTGCCGCGTGCGTGGCAATTTCAGTCGACCAGCGAGGCTCGGATGCGGTCGATGGCCCGCAAAACCTCGACTCGGTTCTTGGCGCTCTTGATCCACGACGGCAGTCTGGCGACAACCGTCATCTTCCGCCCCTCCGAGTCCCAGGGAGGTCGTTCGCGCAGCGGCGCCTGAACGAACTGCCTTATCAGGTCCAGATGCTCGGGGTTGTAAGCCCACACCCAGCCATGACGCGTCTCGGCCTGCAGCCACAGTGGCAGGCCGAAATACGGATCTAGGGCCTCCCCTCTCCCCCGGAACAGGCGCAGCCCATCAGCCGCATGACGAGTCAGGCCACAGGTCCGGCAGGTGAGGCGCCGCGGCGCGAACAGCGCGGCACTCGCCTCCCCGGACACAAGTGCTGCAGGGGATACGTGCGCGATGCCGGTGCACTTCGGGCAGCGCACGAGCACGTGATCAATGAAGTCGTACTTCGTGTGCCGTGAGTCCCGGAACCGCCGTGGCGAGAGCATGACGGCAGTATGCGTCGCGTCCTGGCGTATCGGTGACATGGGGAACGCACACGTGAAAGCCTCCGACCGATCTCGTTGGCCAGAGGCTTCCAATGAGGCCGCCGCCGAGGGCAGTTCCGCCAGAGGTGGCGGCGAACGCTGCTGCTGGGACGCCGAGTATGAGATTGATACGTCGCCACAACTTGACCTGCTCGAACCACCCGAGGGACTGTGACTGCGCGCTCCCCGGACACCCGGTATCTGGTCTGTCACCGGTTGTCGTCGCCTAGTTAGTACCGAGCGCCCTTACACGGCCCAGGGACGGCCCAGGGACGATCAGGCGGGCTGGTCCCACTCGTCCAGCTTGATCTTCACCTGACGGTTGTGGTCGGCGTGCCAGATGACCGTGCCCGCTACCTCGGCCCCCAGGGCCGGCAGCTCCATGCCTTGTGGCACCCCGGTGATCTCAGCCAGACCCACAGCTTCGGGCACGCCATCAATGGCGACGAAGACACCGAACCGCTGGCAGCCGATGACCTCTCCTGCGACCAGAGCCTGTCCGCCCGCTCATGTCAGAAGCCGGACGCTCAGGGTTGCTGCCGGCACCGTGTCGGGGACGTTATCGCCCGTGCCGTATCGCGCGACGACGACTCGGGACCGGTCGGGGGGCCGGGTCACGCCGCCGTGACCCGGCACCCCTCAGAACCGGGCGTGCCTCTGATCTTCGCCGGCACCGCCTCGAAGCGGGTCTGTCGTACTACTTCGCGAGCGTCTTGTAATTGACGCGCGCGGACTGCGGACCGGGACTCTGCGTGTCATTGTCGGCCGCGATACTGATCGCGTACGTGGTCGACTTCGCGAGGCTCACGATGTCGTACACAGGGGCGTCCGAAGAGCCGTGCGCGACGCCGTTCACGTACCAGCTGTAGCGATTCGCACCAGTGACGGCATTCGCGGTGCAGTGCAGAGCCGTCGCCTTGGCCGTGCACTTGAGGCCCTTCGGCGCGGTGAAGGTGAACGGCTTGGTGACCGCATGCACCACACCGGACTTCGGACCGGCCGAACCGGCACCGACCGCGGCAACCGAGAAGTCGTATCCGGTATTGCTCTTCAGCCCGGACACGTTCGCAGTTGTGCCCGTGGACGCGCCCACGACGGAATCTCCGTTGTAGATGAAGTACGACTCCGCACCGGGAACGGCGGTCCACTTCAGGGACGTCACGCTCGTGTTGGTGGACGTTACCGTGACACCGGTCGGCGCGGTGGTGGGAATGGTCGCTGCGGCGTCCTTGCCCGCGAACGTGAACGTCGTGTCTCCGACAACCTCTTTCGAGATGATGCCGGAACCGGTCACGCCGGAACCGAGGGAGAAGCCGGTGTCGAGCACCCGCGCCTTGGGAAACGCGGTGCGCCATTCGGCGAGAGTCCCGTGATTCGCGGAACCGGAACCGCCGGTGTGCTCCGGTGCCCCGTCCTTGACGAACTGCGCGGCGGAATCAGAAACCCACCAATCGCCCCCGTACACCTTTTCGCCTACCAGGATGGCATCCGCCTTACCGTCGCCGTCGAAGTCGGTCACGAGCTGAACGCCCGGCTCCATGGCCGTACCCGTCCAGTCGAGCGACGGAGTGCCGGTGTCCGCGAGAGCCATCGGAGACGACCAGTACTCGGCAGCCTTGGCGGTGCTGTCGGTCCCGACCGTCGCAACGCCGATACCGTTGTCGCCCACCGTGACGTGTCCGTTGGCGCGGGTGTCGGAGAGAGCCGACACGAAATTGCCGGAACGCACTGTGACACTGGTGTCAGCCTGCGCACCCCCCGCAGTAACGATGGTGGCCGCCGCTACGCCCGAGACGGCGACAGCAATCGCAATGCGATTACGCACGTGTTCCTCCTGATGTTTTGTCGTGCAGGAACATGCCACGATGTTTTCCATCGGGCTCCCTTGGTCCGGTCGGACGTCAACCGGCGGCACAAGCGGCGAAAAGCCCCCCTGCTGTGCCGACTGAGCTACGCATCCCGGAAATCCCCGTCCGCCCGTCCCCACCCTTCTGTGACTGCGACAGAAAGACCTGCGGCCGCTCGGAATGGTTGCAGGCTCGTTCGGCTGAGTTCGCCTACGACAACGGCGTCATCCGTGCGCCGGGCCGGTGGACTACGACTTCCCATCCGGCGGCCTCGGCGCGATCCGGCGACTACTGCGCACCGCGCTTTTGCGGAGAGTGAGGGCGGGTGGCTTTGATCGCGAGTCGTGGGGACCATCCCCGCGAGGGCGGGGGTGGTCCCCACCGAGGACGGGTGGGGAAGGGCGCGGGCGGGGTGAACCGCATGGCCGTGATCGGTGTGACCGTCACCCATGCCGAGGAGCAGCCGGAGCCCAGGCAGGCGTGCGGCAAGGAAGCCGCGCTGCTCGGCATCCAGAAGGCGGCGCTCGTGACGCACATCCGGCGGACGTACTACAGCGACCAGGGGCAGCCGGTCGAGACAGCGGACATCGTGGTGCCCGCGGCTCACTGCGAGATCGTGTACGAGATTCCGATCAATAGCTGATCGGCGGCTCCACGTCCAAAGTCCCATCACGACCTGCATCATGGCGATCGTGGGGATGGCTGTGGAACTGCACTCTGCTCGGCCGGCTCGCAACTGGAACAAGGCGCGCCCGACGTTCTTGCGAGGGTGTTACGGGCACGGGGAGGCACTGACCGACGCGTTGGGATCGCTCTACTACCTCGGCGTCCCTGGTCAGCTCACCGCTGTCGACCTGTACGGGCGCACAGTATTGAATGGGCAGGGGGCCGAAGCCGCCCTCAACGAACTGCCCGGGTCGAAGGAACAGTGCGCGGACGAGCAGCAGCGCGCAGCACTGGATGATCTCGGAGCAGTACTGGCCGCATGCGTGACCACCCGGGGCAGTTGCGTCGCGTTTTGGGGTGACTGAAGTGCGGGCGTCAGCACTGATCGCCGCGGGCACTCGCGTGCCCCATCCGTGCCCGAAAGAGCGGGAAACCAGGGGGAACAGCGGTGCCGGGCGGGCACCGGACATGGCGACGGCCCCCGACCGTCTTGCCTGGTCAGGGGCCGTTCACGTGCGGTGGGTGTGGGATTTGAACCCACGGTGACATCGCTGCCACGACGGTTTTCAAGAGCGTTGGGTTCGAAGCACGTCCAGCCTCCTGACCTGCGTGCAAGGCGTACCAGACCTATGAATCAAGGTCCTTGGCCCACAGATGGCCCACAGCTCCCGCGGAGACCTGACCTCTTCGTCCCGAAGCAACTTGGGCGGGTACCCCTCTCACCTGTCGCGATGGTGCGCAGGCGTCCGTACTTGTCCGCCGCTGTTCGTCGGGGTTGTCACGCAGTTAGACACTCGGGCCGTGCTCGGCGAGCGCGTTTCGGCAAGCAACCATGAGAAGCGTCAGCGCTGACGCGAGACATGCCCAACCCAGCCCAGAGCCAGCACCACAAGCCTCCGACGCAGATCCCCACTGTTTGTGGAGCTGAGAGGCTTGATCAGCCGAGATCAGATACTCAGCGTGATTGGAGCGGCCGCTTAGTGGTGTCCTCGGCACTACGCTCCGTCGCTACGCTGCACCTACGGTGACGGAGCGTAGTGCCGAGGACCCGGGGTAGCGGTGTGCTTGGAGAAAACATGAAGATTGCTTGGGCGAATCTTGACCTTTGTGGATCTGGAACGCCCAGGTCACGCGGGTTTGGGGATGTGGCAGATCCACAACCAGCACCGCTAGGCTCACTTTGTGGATCTGACTGAGCTGGCAACCGTCATTGCTGATCTCCGAAGCGAAGGCAGCGACTTCGCGGAGGTCGAGGTCAAGCGTGCCGCTGACGGGTTTCCTCAGAGCGTTGCGCCAACCATCTCTGCATTCGCCAATACTCCAGGTGGCGGGACCTTGATCTTCGGTCTGGATGAATCTGATAATTTCAGCTCTGTAGGTGTTTATGATCCAACGGCTTGCAAAGCTGCGCTGGCGTCATTGTCGCGTAATGGGATCGAGCCAGCGGTCAATCCCCGTATGTGGGATTTCGAGTTCGAGGGCAGGCCTATTGTTGCGGCCCAAATTGACGAGCTTGCTAGCTCGGTTAAGCCCTGTCGCGTCAAGGGGACAGGGAAAGCTTATCTCCGCTCGTATGACGGAGACTATGAACTCTCTCAGCTAGAGGAGCAGGCTTTCATTGCGAATCGCGATACACCGCGATTCGATCAGGCCGTAGCGGGTGACTCCAGCACGGATGACTTGGATGGCACCCTGCTCGAGTCGTATGTCGAGAACTGCCGGGCCACGTCTCCGGCCCTTGCTCGATTTGACCGGGATGAGATCCTTTTCCGTACCGGCGTTGTTGCAGGCCCTGATCGGCGGCCCACGGTGGCCGGCCTCCTTGCGCTGGGTGTCTATCCGCAGCAATTTTTTCCGAACTTGGTTATCCAAGCTAGCGTTGCTCCGGGGCCTAGCGATCCCCCCGGTACGCGAGCTGTCGACGCTAAGAGGTTTGATGGACCCATTCCTCTGATGCTTGAGCAGGCGTTGAGCTGGGTTCAGAGAAACACAAGAACTAGAGTCCGTTTTGGCTATGACGGCCATGGTAGGGATGAGTCGGAATATCCGGTCGAAGCCGTTCGTGAACTCTTGTCGAACGCTCTAATCCACCGGGATTTGGGCCCTTACGCGCTTGGTGAGGCCATCACACTTAAGATTGACAACAGCCTGCTCATCCTGAGCAACCCCGGAGGGCTCTGGGGTCTGAGCGTAGATCGGTTGGGTCTTACCGGAGTGACCTCTGCGCGCAACGGTTACCTTGTGCGGATTTGTCAAAACGTCCGCTATTCGCGAGGCCAGCGAGTGGTAGAGGCCCTCGCGTCAGGCATTCCTACGGTCCTTAGGTCCCTCCAGGAGGCCGGCATGGTGCCTCCGCGTTTTCACGACCAGGGTGTTAGATTTACAGTGCGTGTACCCAATCACACCCTTTTGGCTCCCGCTGATCTTGAGTGGTTGGCTTCGCTCAACCCTTCTGCGCCTCTCAGTGATATCCAGAGGCACGCTCTTGTTGCGATGAGGCACGGCACTCGCTGGACAAATAAGACGCTTCGTGACGCTTTCCCTATGGACTCGCTCGAAGCGAGAAATACGCTAGCTGGGCTGGTTGATGCGCAAGTCGCAGAGGCTGTCGGTGAGCGAGGGGGCAGGATTTATCAACTCGCCTCAAACCTCAACGAGGGGCTGCGCTCCGAACAACAAAGTATTCCCCTGGTGGCCGAGGGGGGTGGGGCACAAAGCGAGCGTGCTGATGATTTCGTGAACGTTGAAGAAGATGTGACTCCGCGCTCACGAGGTGCGCGACGTGAGAACGCAAATAGAATTGCTGAATTTCTGAAGAGTGGTCCTTCGTCGGTAAGCGACATTCGCGATTCTACGGGGCTCTCGATCCGGCAGGTTGAATATGCCATGGATTTGTTGAGGGCGGAAGGGAAAATCCTTCTGTTGGGGAAACGTGGCGACCGGAGCAGTCGCTGGTCCTTGACTCAGGTTGGACCCGCTGGGGAGAGCTAACAGGGATCGGCGGAGCGGCTTTGGGGTGGAGCTGCTTTGGCGCGAGTGATCATGGCCCCTTAAGCTTCCGGCGAGTCGGGCAATCTGTGGAGTTGCTCGTTGAAGCGCGACGTCGGGGCCATGATCTTCGAGGCTCGCGCCAAAGTGGCTGCTTAAAGCCGTGGAGCCGGCTGCCCCAGCCCCAGAGGGTGTCCCCTACTTCATGCCCGCTGTCGCAAGCGCGCCGCCGGGCGGGGCCGCCGCCAGCGAAGACAGGGCGGCTGCCCCGCCGACAAGGCGGCGCGCGCCCGCGCCGTGCGCGGGTCTTGATGGAAGGCTTTCAAGACCCCTCCCCGAAATAGGCCTGGACGTGTCCTGACCTGCTTCTTTCGACTATGGTCCACTATTTGTGGCTCCAACTTGGCTAGAGGTTGGCCACGAGCAACTGTCGATCATCTAGTGAGGGCGGAACACCGGGAGCCACCCGCACGTGGGCACCGGCGGCGTGAGCTGACCAGCATCTCTCAGAAGAAGGCGAACCGACTCCGGCCTACCGCCACATCACGGGTTTCACGCAGCCCATGGGCGCAACAGCGCTCGTTTGTAGGCGGCGCTGCGGACGTGCCTCAACTCCGAAGCCCGTTCGGCAGCTGCCGCGGAGGGTCTACGTTTGATCCTTGCCTTCTGAAACTCCCTGAATCTCATGCGTTTCTTTGTTCAACTCACGCCTCATAACACCTCGCCAATCACAAGGCGCTATTGCGACCCCTTCGTGAAGCCCCGTACCTTCGGAGATTCATCCATCCGGGGGGGAATCACTTGACGTCTGATCCGCACGAGGAGTACAGGGAAAAGTTTTCCACGTTCAGCATGAAAGAGGCGGACCTACGGGCGGCTAAGGCGCTTCAGAGGATCGGCTGGCTGATCCTATTAGGTTCCTTAACCCTGACAGGATTACTCGGGTACACCGTCATCGTCGGCCTGTGGAGGGCGAATGATGGAGTTACCAAATGGCTCTCCCTGATTATCTTCAATATCTTATGGATCGCGTGCGCATGTTGGCTGTACAGCAACCATAAAACCCTGGCAAAAAAGACGAGTGAATTCCGTGATGCACTGCAGAAACGCCAGACGGCGGCCGCTCAACTCCCCCTCGATACGACCTCGGGACTGCGCGTCTACCGGGAGGCCTCGCTCGATGTCATCGCGTCCTACCGGGCGCAAGCTGGCCGCAATAGGCGCGTGCACAACTCGTTCCAACTAGTCATTATCACCGGGTCGATCGTGGTATCCACCCTCACAGCGATGAATGAGGGATCGAACGCAGCCCTATCCATCGTCACCTCATGCTTGAGCGCACTGGTCGGCGTCTCCGCCGGGGTCACCGGATATTTCAAGTTCCGAGAGCGCGGTACCACCTCACAGTCGACAGCAGACGACATTGAGAAGAATTACAACGCCAGCGGGTTTCAGCTCGGTGACTATGCAGAACTGGATGAGGACCGTCGGCTAATCCGCTACGCCGGAACGGTCGAGAAGATCAAAGAAGAACAGCGTAAACGCGAAATTCAGCTGGAGCAGAGCGCCTCACGTGACGAACGCTCAGCACAATGAACGGCGAAGGTGCCGAACGCTCTCGCTCACGGGAGCGGGCCGTATCGTTGACGAAGGTCCGGTGGCTGCTGGCACCGCGCTGGCAGTGGCGCACCCGCCAGCTGCGGGCCGCCCACGGGCCCACTCTGCCGTACGAAGTCGCCTGGGGCTTGGTCGCGCTCGCTGACGATGCGGCTAACCTGCCCTACGTGCGGCGGCGCGCCCGCTCCGTGCCCGGCTTGCCCCCGGGGGTGATGGTCGATGTGTGGGTGCAGCTCGACCCGGTGGAACAACAACGGCGCCGGGCCTGGCTGACCCGTCTCAGCCGGACCCCACTTCACATGC
Source organism: Streptomyces sp. NBC_01497 (assembly GCF_036250695.1). NCBI lineage: Bacteria > Bacillati > Actinomycetota > Actinomycetes > Kitasatosporales > Streptomycetaceae > Streptomyces > Streptomyces sp. NBC_01497. The sequence continues at coordinate 4,021,077 of NZ_CP109427.1, forward strand.
TGGGGGTTCCGGAGGAACTGATCGAGCTGGCGGGCCTCCACGTCACCGAATGGGCGCTCCCGCCGGACGTGCCATCGATCTCGCTGGTTGTCCAACAACGTTCCTGGCCTGGGGGAACCGAAATCACCTAGTGAGGGAGGGGCACACGCTTCGCCCATACACTGCGGTCTATCCACATCGGAAGGCGACTGCGATCGTCGATAAGAGGTCGAAGTCGTGAACACAGAGCGGGAACGGCCTCTCCAAGAGGGGCCGCGCCCGCTCTGTTTGTTCCGATCAGGAGGGGAGGAACCCGGGCTTCTCCCTGCCCAGCTCCTGCAAGCGGTTCAGGTAGTTCTGTGCCCCTGGTTCGGTGCTGTAGCGCTGCCTCATGACGGCCGCGACTTCTCGACTTGTCATGATGAGCGAGGGGACCGATTGCCGATCGCCCTGTAGCGCGCGTTCTCCATGGATGAGTGCTTGCTCCAAGTCGCCCTCACGCGCCGCGGCTACTGCCAGAGTCACCCGCGCCTCCGAGTTCCGCATAGGCGACCGCTCGGTGCCGTCGAAGTCCGTTCCGGTGCGAAGCACCTCTTCCGCGAGCATCCGCGCAAGCCGGTCTTCGCCGACGAGGCGATAGCAGTCCATCGAGTAGAAGTCGAACTTCGCCGGGTCCACCACAAAGTGGTTGTCTAGGTTCTCGGGGGGTGGCATCCCCTCAAGGAGGCGGCGCCCCTTGTCGAGAGCCACTTCGACCTGTCGGCGGTCACCCAGCCGCGCCCACGCCTTGGCCTCCTGTCCGGCGAGCTGTACGGCCACGCCGTGGTTCGCTGCCACCCCCGCTCCGGCCTGCGCGGCCGCGATGACCCCGCGGTAGTCGCCGGTCGTGAGCGCGAACCATGCCCGCATTTCGTGCGCCCACCCGGCCAACTCGGGGTGGTCTGCCTCGGACGCGAGTGACAGTGCGGCGCGACGAGTGGACTCTGCCGCGTGGCGGTCCCCCGTGTCGTACTCGACACAGCCGACCAGCAAGGCGAGCCAACCCGACAGGGCGAGCACTTCGCGATGCTGGGCAAGGGTGAGGCTTTTTGTGTGCAGGTCAACGACGCGGCGAAGCCACTGCCGCCCCTCTATGAGGAGCTGAGCGCTCGGCATGTAGGGATATTCGGAGCAGAGTCGGTCCGTCGTGATCCGGAGAGCGTCGAGCGTGGCGCTGTCGACATCGGAACGGTTCAACCGACTCACGATCTCCAGAGTCTCCATCCCGCTCGCTGCCAAGATTTCCTTTCCTCCGTCTCGCCGAGATGGAGCAGGGAAAAGGGCGTGTGTCACCGTTCCGAGGGTGGCCGCGATGATCGGCTGATAGAAGTCGTTCGGGGCCTGACCCGACTCCCAGCGCTTCCACTGGCGAATCATGCTGTCCTCTGCCGGCAGCTCCGTGGGCGCGTGTGCGCGCAGAGCCCTGACCGCGTCACGCTGGGACCAGTCGCGGGCCTGTCGTTCAGCAGTGATGCGCCGCGCCCATGCGGGCCTGTCGTCAGTCATGCGCCCTCCTCCGAGTGCCTGCTCCGAGTCTCACGCGCGGACCGGGGGGACAGGGAAGGGGACAGGCGGGTGTCACCGGACATGTCCCCACTGCCTTTCCCTCGTCCCCCCACTGTCACTTACCTCACACGCTCCGTTACTCCCATGCTTGTTGCAGATCAAGCGCCACCCGGTGCGGAACGGCTTTCGAGCGCTTCGAGCCGTTCGGTCAATGTGTTGAGTTGGGAGCGGATTTCCTTGATGTCCTCGCGTACGTCGCCAACCGGCGCGGACCCATCGCTGACGAAGTTGCCCAGGTTCCCCGCCGACACGATCAGCCCTTCGGCGCGGAGTGCGGCAAGCCCATTTTGGATGGTCTGGCTCGCATACCCGAAGCGGTCAATCAGCTCGCGCTGAGAGGGGAGTTTCTCGCCCGGCTTCATCCTCTTGATGTCTGCGCGCAGCACGTCCGCGACCTGCACGGCCTTTGGTTTGGGACCTCCCGTGACAGTCATGCCTTGAGGGTACCCACCACAGCGAACTAGTGCGCATCACCTTGCGAGGCTTGTGCACCACAGCGAACTAGTGCAAGCTAGTCTACGAACGGGCGCCTTGAAACATAGGGGCGACCGGCTTGACCTGCTGTAACGCCCGGAGAGCTTCTGTGAAAAGGGCTCGACGGAAGCGGCAGTTGTTTGAAAATTCAACAGAGTGATTTGAGATGACGGGGTGTGAGTCCCCGTCCCCGTGGCGGCCGGGTAAAGGCCGTCGGCGGCGCACTTGCTCGTGTGGCAGCTCTGGAGAACGTCCGCGCGGCCATCCCTTCCTTTCAGGGAGGTCGGCCGCGTGTGCGCCACCTGGCCGCACGGCCGCCCTGCTGGCGTCAGAGCAGTGACGATGACGCACCCGATTGGGGCTCGGGACCGTCCGGCCGTGGCAACGGCCGGACGGTGAAGCCCGCTCACCAGTGATCACAGTCCCCGGCGGGCCCGCTTCGGCGTCGTCCGCCGGGTGGCTGTGGCCGCTCGTGGAAGTGGTCACCACATGAAGCAGTCCCCCGGGGAGCTTGGCGGCGCCCGGGGGACTGCGAGACAGGCCGTTGGAGGACCTGTGATTGCAGTTTGGCAGAACAACCCGTCGGCGGACGACCGCGACCAGGACGCCCGCGACTACGAGAACGCCGAGCAGCGCCGACAGGCGGAAGACCACCGCCGCCCCGGCCTCGGCCACTGACACACGCAACCCATGAACGGCGCGGCACCGGTGTTCGAGCACCGGTGCCGCCTGGGCCGTTCCCCCTTGCTGAGGAGAGTGCACGACCCATGAAAAGTATCGTCGCTGGTCACGTAGCTGTCACCACGACCGAGTTCATCGAACTCGCGCTCGGAACCCCCCTCGACCTGTGGCTCGGTCCCGAGGGCAAGGAGAGCCCCGAGGAGTACGCGGCCCGCCGGGACGCGGCCCGCGACATCCTCGCGGACGACCCGAGCATCCTCGATCGCGTCAGCGGCGTTGCCGCCGAGGCGATCGAGGCGTTCGCGCCGGACCTGTTCGACGTCATCACCCCGCTGCGTCCGGCCATCCGCCGTGGCCGTGCCCGCCGGGCTCGTCGGGCGGTGGCCTGATGGGTTGGCGCGACAAGGTCCGTGAGGCCGTGGTCACGCACACCACGGACCCCGAAGGCACCCCGAGTCTCGCGCGCCGGGCCACGCAGGTGGCGGCGGTCCTGGGAGACACGGCCGGTACGCATCACCTGACCGCGGCAGCCGTGGCCGTCTCCGGTCTCGGCAGCCTCGCCGTTGCCGCTGAGGGCGCGCTGTCGAACTACGTCTACCCGCCCGGCGAGTACGCGACGTTCGACACCGACCGCAAGGGCGGTGCCCGATGAGCAGCACTGTGACGACGCTCGCCGCGGCCCTGCCGCTCGCGGCCGGGTGGTCCCTGCACGGCTGGCGCCTGCGCCGCCGGATCGAAGCAGCGCGTCGCGACCCGCTCACCGGCCTCCCGACGCGGGACGCGTTCACGTCCCGGGCCGGGCGCCTCCTGGCGGCCGGCCGGAGCGCGGTCTACCTGCTGGATCTCGACCACTTCAAGCAGATCAACGACACCTTCGGCCACGCGGCCGGTGACGTGGTCATCCGGGCCACCGGTGAGCGTCTGGCCGCGTGGGCTGACGAGACCGGCGCCGCGGTTGCGAGGTTGGGTGGCGACGAGTTTGCTGCGGTCGACCTCTGCTACGGCAAGGCTGACCTGCTGTGGTCACTCGACCGCCTCACCCACACCCTCACGGCGCCGATGGCTCTGGAGGGGCACACGCTCGTCCCGCAGGCGTCCATCGGCGCGGTCCTCGCGGACCCGCACGATGCCGCCGATCTGCCGCTGCTGCTGCGCCTGGCGGATGAGCAGATGTACGTCTCCAAGAGCACTCGCAAGCCGTGGTCGATCGCCGATGACCTCTCGCCGGTCCTGCCCAGCGCCAACGGCCGCCGCGCCGGACGTACCGGCACCCACGACTGGGGGCAGCAGTGAAGACCCATCCGAGCAGCGAGCAGATCCGCTCCGCTGAGAAGACCCTCGCCGCGGGCACCTGGGCCATCACCGGCGGGGCCGTCCTGTACTCCGTGTTGACCGTGACGCCGCTGGTCCAGCGCGTCACCCCGGATGGTTGGGACTGGACGGGTCCGATCCTGCCGATCGTGGTGGATGCGGCCGTGGTCATCGTGGTCCGCCTCGACTCGGTCGTCTCCCGCCTTGGAGCGAGCGGGGGGAAGTGGCCGGCACTCCTGCGGTGGATGACCGGCCTGATGACCCTGCTGCTCAACATCGGCAACTCGGCTCTGGCCGGGGATGCCGTCGGTGTCGCCGTGCACGCAGTCGCGCCATGCCTGTTGATCGTCACGGCTGAGGCGGGGCTCGCCTACCGGCGGGCCATCGCCCGCGGCCTCGACAGCATCGCAAAGGATGAGGCGGCCGAACGCGAGCGTGAACGCCTGGCCCGGGAGGCTCGTGAACGGGCCGCGCGGGAGGAACGCGAGGCCCGTGAACAAGCTGAGCGTGCCGAGCGTGAACAGGAACGCGAGCGCCGTGAACGCCTTGAGCGGGAAGCGCGTGAACACGCTGAACGCCTGGCACGCGAACAGGCCGATCGTGAACGTGACACGGCCCGCGAGCAGCGCGAGCACGAGGCAGGCTTGGAGCGAGAGCGAGCCAAGCGCGAAGCGAACGAAAAGGCCGCTGAACAGGCACGTATTGACGCCCGCGAGGAGCGCGAACGCCGTGAACGGCGCGAGCGCGAGGAGCGTGAACACCAGCAGCACATCGCCGCGCGGGCCGCTCAGCAAGCCCAGATCCAGCAGCGCCAGACGCGCCGGGCACTGCCCGCCGCCCCCGCCGTGAACACCAGCGTGAACGGGGCCGTGAACACGCGGGCGGGCAGCGTGAACGCCCGGCCGGTGCCCGTGAACACCCCGGCCCCGGCGGGCCTGGTGAAGGTCTCCGAGGACGTTGCGCGGGCCGTCATCGCGGACCCGGTGAACGCTGGCCTCTCCGTGCGTCAGCTCGCCGAGGAGACCGGATGGTCCATCGGTTGGGTCTCTGCGCGGCGGGCCGAACAGCGCCAGGACATCGAGGAGAACGACACCGACGAGGCGGCCTGATGTCGCCGACGTTCGGCCAGTGTTTCGACCCGACTGGCGCCACCTACGGCGTGCCGACCTTCCCGTGGAAGTTCGCCCCCGCCGGGTACGCCACCCGCCGCCAGCTGCGGGCGCGCGGACTGCGGCCCGGCGGGCAGCCGATCGCAGCTCAGGTGATGCGCCGCTCCACCCGCCGCAAGTCGGGCGTGAGCGTCGCCTACCTGTACCGCATCGAGCGCGCGAAGCCCGTGCGGCCCATGACCCCCGGGCGGGCCGCGGCGCTCGCGAAAGCGATGCTCGCGCGCCGCACCTGCCCGCTCTGCCAGACGGACGCCGGGTACTGCATCCCGCCCTCACTCGGGGCGTGCGTGCCCTGCGCCTACCCCTCCTGAACAGCGCATCCATCGTTTCCCGGGCCCGGCCGCCCACCTCCTACAGCGACGGCCGGGCCCTTCCACTCCCTCGTGAAGGAGCAGCCTTACCGTGTCCGACATTCACGCCTCTGACCAGCCCCACGAGCATGCCGGGGCGGAAGTCTTCGACATCACCACCAAGCGCCCCACCACCCCGGCGCCCGCCCCCGTATCCGACCCGGCGCCGGTGACGGTGGCCGCGCCGGCCCCGCCGGTGCTGCACGACGAGGACGACGACGCACCCGCGTTTCGACCGGTCGACTCGCCCTCCCTGCCCTCACCGGGCATCACGGTCACCAAGCGCCGGCCGATCCTGCCCAGTTGGCTGACCTCCAAGCCCGGCTTCGTCTCCACCACGCAGCGCGCATTGGGCAACGCCTGGTACGCCACGGCCTACCACTCGATTCGCACCCCCTGGTACGCCCTCCAACTGGGCTTGCACGCTCCCCGCGGTACCGCCCGGCTCATCGGCCAGACGAACCGGTGGGTGTGGGACACGGAGGGCGCCCCGCTGCGCGCGTACGAGGTGCAGCACGAGAACACCGCCGAATACCTCAAGCTCTCCCGTCAGCGTGACGGCCGCGTGCGCCTGCGGGTCCTGACGGCAACGGTGGCGATCGTGTTCGGCCTGTCGTTCGCGCTGGTCCTGTACGTGATGGCGCCCGCGTGGCTCGCGGTGATGGCCTCGGCGGCGGTGCTGGTGGCCGGGTTCTGGGGAGCCCCGCAGGACCACCCGCTCATCTCCCCTGCGGTGCTGAAGACCGAGGTGCAGAAGCTCACGGGGTCGATCGTGCTGCGGGGTCTGGACAACATCGGCAACGCGAAGATTTCCGCCGCCATCAAGAAGGGCGGCGACATGAACGGCATGCACTTCACCAGCGAGATCACCCGCGACGGCCCCGGCTACCGCGCCGACGTGGACCTGCCCTGGGGAGTGACCCCGGAGGACATCATGGAGGCCCGCAAACCGCTCGCGTCCGGGCTTCGGCGCAAGGTCGGCTGCGTGTGGCCCTCGCCTGACCCGACCGAGCATGAGGGTCGGCTGGTCCTGTGGGTCGGGGACAAGCCGATGAACGAGACGACGAAGCCCGCCTGGCCGCTGCTCAAGTCGGGCACGGTCGACCTGTTCAAGCCCGTCATCTTCGGCAACGACCAGCGCATGAGCGACGTGTCCGTCACCCTCATGTTCGCCTCGGTCGTGGTCGGGTCGATCCCGCGCATGGGCAAGACGTTCCTGATGCGGTTGTTCCTGCTCATCGCCGCGTTGGACCCGCGCGCGGCCCTGTACGCGTTCGACTTCAAGGGCACCGGCGACTTCAGCGCCCTGGAACCGGTCTGCCACCGCTACCGGGCCGGTGACGAGGACGAGGACATCGAATACGTCCTCGACTCACTGCGCGAGCTGCGCTTGGAGTTGCGGCGCCGGGCGAAGGTCATCAAGTCCCTGCCGCGCTCACGGTGTCCCGAATCGAAGGTCACCCCCGAACTCGCCAACGACCGCTCGCTCGGGCTGCATCCGATCGTCGCGGGGTTCGATGAGTGCCAGGTGCCCTTCGAGCACGAGAAGTACGGCAAGGAGATCGAGGAGATCGCCACCGACCTGGGCAAACGCGGCCCCGCCCTCGGCATGATCACCCTGTTCGGCACCCAGCGCCCGGACGCGAAGTCCCTGCCCACCGGCATCTCAGCGAACGCGGTGCTGCGGTTCTGCCTCAAGGTCATGGGACAGCCCGCCAACGACATGGTCCTCGGCACGTCGATGTACAAGGCCGGGTACCGGGCGACGATGTTCTCCCGCTCCGACCGGGGCATTTGCTGGATGGCCGGTGAAGGAGACGACCCCCGCATCGTCGCGTCCGCGTTCGTCGACGCGGTCGGCGCGGAACAGGTCGCTGCACGCGCCCGGCAGGTCCGCGAGGAGTACGGCAACGTCACCGGCCACGCCATCGGCCAGACCCCCCAGCGCTCCGAGGGCGCCAGCTTCGACCTGCTCGCCGACATCAACGACAGCTTCGGACCCGACGAGGACAAGCTCTGGAACGAGCGCCTGGCCGGCCGCCTCGCCTCCCTGCGCCCCGACGTCTACGGCGGCTGGAAGGCCGAAACCGTCGCGAAGAACCTGCGCCCGCACGGCATCGCCGTCCTCGACGTATGGGGCACCACCGATGCCGGCAAGGGCACCACCCGCCGCGGTATCGCCCGCACCGACATCCTCAAGGCAATCACCCAGCGTGACGGGAAGCGATCCGAGAACTGACGCGCACCGCTGCTAGACCTAGCACCCACCGGTGCTAGGTCTAGCACCACCGCTAGCACCCCATCCACTGTCTGATCAGTGATCTCGCACCTAGCACCCCACCTGCGGAAACCCCCGGAAACCCGCCTGGAAGGCACCCCATGGCCCTGTTCCTCGTTGCTAGCGCCTGCCTGACCATCGTCACCCTGTGTTACGCGGCTCTGTGTGCGACCTCCCCCTTCGGGGACTGCCGCCGCTGCCGCGGCATGGGCCACGCCATCAAGACCGACCGCCGCGGCAAGGCCAAGCGCGGCAAGGACTGCCGCCACTGCCAGGCCACCGGCAAGCGCATACGCGCTGGCCGCCACCTGCTCAACCTCTGGATGGCCACCTACCGCGACGGCACCAACTGACCCAGCACCAGCCACCGCACCACGACATCGGAAGGGAGACCACCGCCGTGGTCATCTCCGTCTCGCTCGTCTTCCTGTTCGGCCTGGTCCTGTTCTTCCTCCTGCGCTCCAACCACAACTACGGCACCGCGTTCGCCGCGGTCATGTTCGGGTTCTTCCTCGCCTCCACCGGCGCGGCCGGCCCCATCAACCAACTCGCCACGGCCGTCGTCCAGGCCGTCCACAGCATGTGAGGACCCCATGAACCCCAACCCCCACCCCATGACCGAGCAGGAAGCCGAACAGGAAGCACGGCGGCTCCTCGCCGACGCCTACCGGCCCGCCCCCGCGACGCCGACCGCCTACCGCGACGACACCCCCGTGCCCACCCACGGCGAAGCGACCCCCGTCGCCCAGCCCGGACGCCCGCCAATGACGCAGGGAGCGACCGACGCGAGCGTGCTCATGCTCACCGGCGGCGCCGCCACGTCAATGGTCGGCGGCACGGCGGCCGTGGTCATGTATGTGTCCCAGTTCGCCAATCCCGTGGTCTGCGCGGTCGTCTTCGGCGCCCCGGCCGCGCTCGTGCTCGCCCTCGGGCGGCTCGCCAAGCGCGCGCGGCCCGCGCCGGACGTCCACCACCACTACGACGGGCCCGTCTACCAGGACCAGCGCAACGTGCACAGCACCACCCGGGGCGTGTGGGCCAAGACCACCAACCGCCCGTAGACCCGCCCGGACCGGCCGCCCGATCTCGCCAAAGACACGCGGCCGGTCCGGCACCCAGCACTCACGAGAGAACTGGAGACACCAGCATGACCCAACCTGTCCTGTTCCAGCGAGCCCGCCCCTTGCGGGTCCTGGACGCGTTCTCCTGCATCGGCGGCGCCGCCCGCGGCTACCAGTACGCCGGCTGCCATGTCACCGGTGTCGACCTGCGTCCCATGCCGGACTACGCCGGGGACGACTTCCACCAGGGCGACGCCATCGCCTACATCCACGACCATGGCCACGAATTCGACTTCATCCACGCCTCACCCCCGTGCCAGGGCGAGGGCAGTCCGGCGAAGGGCACGAACGCCCGCCGTGGCAACCCCCACCCCCGCCTCATCGAACCGACCCGCACCGCGTTGGAGGCGACCGGGCGGCCGTGGGTGATGGAGAACGTGCCGGGTAGCAGCGTTCGCAAGGACATCCGCCTGTGTGGGGAGTCCTTCGGCCTCGCGGTCCTCATGCACCGCTACTTCGAACTCGGCAGGTGGACCACCCGGCAGCCCGCGCACCCCAAGCACCGTGGGTACGTTCGCGGGTGGCGTCACGGCGAGTACCGCGAGGGCCCGTACGTCGCCGCCTACGGCGCCGGCGGCGGGAAGGCCACCGTGGAGGAGATCCGGGCCGCGAAGGGCATCGGCTGGTCCACCGATCACTTCAACCTGCGCGAGGCCCTGCCGCCCGCCTACACGGAGTGGATCGCCCACGCGTACCTCGCACAGTCGAGCGCAGGGAGGGCCGCCGCATGAACGCTCTCCAGACCACCGCGCTCGATCTGGCCGCGCGCGGCATGCCCGTGCTGCCGCTGCGGGCCGGGAAGGTCCCCTTCGGCAACTGCGACACCTGCCGCGACAACGCGTGCGGCGGCCGGCCGAACATGAAGACCGCCGGGCCCTGCCGCTGCCCCCGCCCGTGCCACGGATGGGCCGCCGCGACGACCGACCCGAGCACCCTCGCCGGGCAGCCGTGGTCGGCCGTGTGGGCGAGGGCGCACGCGATCGCTTACCACCCCGGCGGGGCGGGGGTGACCGTGGTGGACCTCGACAACGCCGACGCGATCACGTGGGCCATGGCGTCCCTGCCTGCCACGCGGCGGGTGGCGACGACGCGGGGCGAGCACTGGATCTACCGGGGCACGATGCAGTCCGCGAACGCCGTACGGCCGGGCGTCGACATCAAGTCGACCATGTCCTACGCCCGGTGGCTCGGACCCGGCACGGGCACCGTGACGGCTCTCCCGGACGTCGTCCGCGCGCTGGCCGTCAAGGCGCCCCCCGTCGCCCGCCCGGCCGCCCTCGCCGTGTCCGCGCCCTTCGGGAACGGGGCGTGCCCGCACCGCACACCCGTCTACCTCGAACGCGGCGTGGCCATGGCGGAGCAGCGCATCCGCGAGGCCCGTAGCGCCATCCACGCGACCGTGTACCGGGCCTTCCTCGCCGTGCTGGCCACGCACGGCCGGTGCGGGTGCCTGACCGACTCGCACATCGAGCGGCTGTTCACCGCCGCGCAGGGCAAGGGCGAATCGCCCCGGCACTGCACCGACGCGTGGGCCAACGCCCGCACCGCACTGGGGGTGTGACCGTGCCGGACGAGGAGAAGAACCCGGCGCGCGAGGTCATCACCGACTACGCGCAAGCGCACTTCCGCTACTTCCGCACCGCCGACGGCACCGTCTACGCGCAGAAGAACGGCCACCCCGTCGCCCGCCCCATCCGCTCACAGGGCACCACGGGCAGCCACCGGCAGGAACTCATGGTCGGCCTGTACCGGGACGGCCGCGGCGTCTTCAACGGCACCGCCCTCAAGGAGGCACTGGACTTGATCGAAGCACTCGCCCTGACCGAGGACGTACAGCCCGTCCACATCCGCGTGGCCCCCGGCTTCGACGGGGCCACCTGGTTGGACCTCGGGCGCGCGGACGGACGCTCCGTGCGCATCCACCCCACCGGCTGGGACATCGCCATCCCCGACCCGCGAGAGGTCTGCTGGCGCCGCACCCAGCTCACCGGGGAACTCCCGATGCCGGCTAAGGACACGGACGGCAAGGGAATCGACGCCCTGTTGCGCCTGTGCAACTTCGCCAACGCCGAAACCGAGTGCCTAGCCATCGCGTGGTTGATCGGGTGTCTCGGGCCGTCCGTGCCCGTCCCGGCGCCGTTCCTGACCGGACCGCAGGGTGCGGGCAAGTCGACCGGCGGGCGGATGCTCGTACGGATCATCGAGGGCATGACCGGCGACCTGCGCCGTGCCCCAAAGGATGAGGAGAACCTGATCGCGGCCGTGGCCGCGGGATGGGTGACAGCGCTCGACAACCTCTCCCACATGACCCCGGACCTCTCCGACGCCATGTGCTGCATCGTCACCGGAGCGGAGAACGTCAAGCGGGCCCTGTTCACCGATGGGGACGTCTTCCGCGCCCGCTACCAGCGCCCCATGCTCCTCACCGGGATCGATGTGGGGGTCATCCGGCCGGACCTTGCGGAACGGCTGCTGCCGCTGCGGTTGGAGCGGCCCCGCGTCCGCCGCACCGAGGCGGAACTCTGGTCCGAGTATGCGGAGGTGCTGCCGGTCGTACTCGGGTCCCTGCTCGACCTCACGGTCAAGGTCCGCGCCGCCGAAGCCGAGACGCCGACCGATCTGCGCATGGCGGACTTCGCGCACCTGTGCGCGCAGCTCGACAAGGCGACCGGCTTCGGCGCTCTCGCGGCCTACCGGGCGAGCCTCGATGACCTCAACGACGATGTGATCGAGGGTGACTTGCTCGCGCAGACGGTTCTTCGGCATGCGGAGACGATCGAGCCGGGCACGGCGCAGCAGATGACGTCCACGGAGTGGCTGAACTGCCTCAGCCGCCTCTACAGCGGCGACGAGCTACGCGCCCTGCCTAAAGGGTGGCCGACGACCGGCAAAGTCCTCTCAGACCGCCTCAAGCGCCTCCAACCCACCCTCGCCGCCCGTGGCGTGCTCATCGACTCCGGCCGCACCAAAGAGGGCCGCTACCTCGAAATGACCCGACCAGCCCCCACGCCCCCAAGCGAGCAAGAGCGGGCGTTCTGACCGCTGAACCACTCGCGCGTGTGGACAAGCAAGAGGAGCACCCGGCCCCCGCGAGGCGTGCTCCTCTTGCTGTTCGGCGGAACGCCGCCCCAAAGTCGCGCCGCTCAGCGGCCCCTTCTTCACGCTGTGAGGCGCTCCGCCAGTACTAGAGGCTCCCCCTTTTTTTCCTAAGTGGGGAACGCTGCGTCACCTGCGTCACCAACCTCCGAAAAAGGGTCCTTGAGCTGCGCATACAGGGGTGACGCAGAACGTCGATGTCTGCGTCACCCCGCGTCACCTGCGTCACCGATGACGGAGAGCCTGCGTCACCGATGACGCACCATCGATCCGCTGCGTCACCCAAAACCCGCAGGTCAGAAGCCTGAATGACGCAGGTGACGCAGGTGACGCAGAAATCTGCACCTCGGACAGACACGCCCCCGGAAAGTGTCACTCTCCCCCAAGCCCGAAGCCTCGAAGGAGTCGCACCGTGGCACGCCCCCAGATGCTCAAACTCCCCGAAGTCCTCACCGAGATCGGCATGAGCCGCGCCGCCTTCTACCGCATGCGCGCCCGCGGCAAGGCACCGCGCATCATCAAGCTCCCCAACGGCCAGCTCCGCGTTCGCCGGAGCGACCTTGACACGTGGCTGACCGGCTGCGAAGAACTCGCCGCCTGACCTGACCATCCGCACAACCGAGGGGCCCGCCGCAACGGCGGGCCCCTCGCCCATGGAGAGACATGCTCACCTACGACGTTGACATCTGGTCCATCCGCAATCGCAAGGGTCGGCCAAAGCCGTTCGAGCTGCGATGGCGCGTCGGTTCCCGCGCTCATTCCCGGAGCTTCAAACTCAAGACCCAAGCGGAGGGGCGAAGTTCGCAACTCATGGGGGCGCTGCGGGCCCGGGAACAGTTCGATGAGGCCACCGGCCTGCCCGCGGCTGAACTCGCCGCGCTGAATTCTCCGACCTGGTTCGAGCACGCCAAGGCGTACGCCCTGATGAAGTGGCCCAAGGCTGCGGCCAAGCACAGAGCGAGCATCGCTGAAGCCCTGGCCACCATCACGCCCGCACTCGTCACCAGCTTTCGCGGTGCACCGGAACCCAAGGTGCAGCGTGAAGCGTTGTACGCGTGGGCATTCCGTGCGATCCGGCGCGAGGACGGAACGATGGTCTGTCGAGCGGACGACCAGGAACCCCCGGCCGAAGTGGCGGCGGCGCTGGAATGGCTCGCGCAGAACTCCATGAAAGTGACCGAGGCGGCCCGCCCGGAGAACCTCCGGACCGCACTCAACGCGCTCTCCCTAAAGTTGAACGGCGCCCCGGCCGCGGACAACACCGTCCACCGCAAGCGCATGGTGCTGAGCAATGCCCTTCGCTATGCCGTAGAGCGCGACATCGTCCAGGTCAACCCGTTGGCCCGCGTCGATTGGTCAGCCCCGGACAAGGATGACGAGATTGACTTCCGCTACGTCCCGGGTCCGAAGCAGACGGCATCCCTCATCGCCGCAGTTCGCGAGCAGGGGACGCGCGGCGAGCATCTGGCCCCGTTCTTCGGGTGCCTGTACTACGCGGCCATGCGCCCCTCGGAAATCGCGGATCTGCGCGAGGGGGATTGCCACCTGCCGGCCACCGGGTGGGGCGAACTCACCCTCGGTGGCAGCCGCCCCGAAGTCGGCGCCGGATGGACGGACGATGGCTCCTCGTACGAGCAGCGCGGACTCAAGCGCAGGGCTCGGAAAGCGACTCGCCCCGTGCCGATTCCCCCCGTACTTGTCGGTACGCTGCGGGACCACATCGCTCGATACGGAACTGCGGCTGACGGACGCATCTTCAGCGCCGTACGAGGCGGTCGCGTCTCATCCACCGAGTACTCCGGAGTCTGGGACGCGGCGCGCGAGGCGGCCCTGTCCCCAGCTGAAGCGGCGTCCCCGCTCGCGGACGTCCCCTACTCGCTGCGCCACGCAGGCGTGTCCCTGTGGATCAACGCGGGTGTCGACCCGGTCGAGGTCGCGCGTCGCGCCGGCCACAGCATCGCCGTGCTGTTCCGCTTCTACGCCAAGATCCTGCGTGGGCAGCAGGCCCGAGCCAATCAGCTCATCGACCAGCGGCTGAGCAGCGAAGACGAGGGGTGATCCTGGCCCACACATGGCCCACACGCACTGATCAAACCCGGGATTGACGCGGCCCGGGTGAGACAGAGTGAGCACGAAGGGCACGGCACCCATCGGGTGCCGTGCCCTGTGACCTGCACGTTCTCTGACCTGGCGGTGGGTGTGGGATTTGAACCCACGGTGACATTGCTGCCACGACGGTTTTCAAGAGGATCCAGCGGAACACCTCTCCGATGCTCTGAGCAGGCCGAACGAGCTGTCACCGGCTTTGTCCCCCGTAGCCGGGGGACACCTGGGGGAAGCGGCGGCGATGACGTGCACGGTGGTCGCTGGGCCCACGGCATTGATCAGGTGCGACTGACAGTGACTTCCGATCGATGCCCGGGAACCTCACTGTCGGACGTCAGCTGAGGCCCTACGGATTACCCCAGTCCACGACGCGTAGCCCGGCGCGTCTCAACTGTTCTTCTGTGATTTCGAGTCGTTGGACAGGGGTCTTGTCGTGGCGTGCGAGCCAGCGTGTTCGCCGGGCCCGTTCCCTAGGGCCTAGTGAGTTCCAGTCGTCGTAGTAGAGGCCTGCTCGGGCGGTGGATCCGGCCTCGTGGGTAGCCTGCTGCACGAAAGGGAATTCGTGGGGGCTGCACTGCAGCGTGATCAGGGCCCATGCTGTCGTGTAGTCGAGGGATGGGCCGTGCCGACGCACGAGGCAATGGGCGCGCCACTGACGTAACGGCGCGAGAAGCCAGCGCCTGGTGGACAGGTTCACGGGGTGGCGCCTCCGGTATCGGGCGAGACGGTGGACAGCCATTGGGTGGCTGTGCGCTGCAACTCGGTGCTGCCGAGGGCGCGCAGAGTCTGGGTGAGGGCGCGAAGGAACACCTCGCGCTGTTGCGGTGTACGAATGTCGGTGAGCAACTGATCGATGAATCGGGCCACTTCATCCCGGACTCCGTCGTGGGTGAAGTCGCGCGGCGGGTTGAGGTTCTTGATGGCCTTGGGTATCTCGTCTAGGTCTCCGAGCCGGTCCGGGTATTGGTCGACCCACCAGACAGTCCGTTGGTCGGCGTCGGAGAGGATTGCCTGGAGGAAGGCGATACGTCGGGCTGTGTCCTCCCGCTCAAGGTCGCCTCGTTGCTCGTGACGGAGGTGCTCGTCGGCGAGTGCCTGGTCGGTGTCTGCGACCGTCAGGTGGGCGGTACCGTGCACGACGAGCCAGGGCTCAGGGGAGAGCGGGCGCGCGATGACCGCGTTGACGGCGTCCTGCGCAGCTGCCCTCTCAAGGACGGTTCGGCGCCTAAGGGTTCGAGCGGCTTGTTCGCGCAGATGGTGGCGGGCGAGTGCGGCTGGGGCGTGATGCTGCGGGGACGGGCCATCACTAGTTGGCTTCCAGATGCCCTGGATGGAGATAGTGAAATGGACGCTGGGAACGCGACTGGGCAGGCGCTCGCCTTCGATGCGGAGCTCCCCCTCCATCATTGATTCCGTCGGGTCCGCCGCCGCGTCAAGCGGGGGCGGAGGCGGACCCTGGTCCCTATGGCGCCGGACGAAACGGCTCATGCCGCAGGGTTGTCCAGCCCCAGGTCACTCACAGTGGCTTCTTCATGATCGTCCGGTGGTCCGGCTCCGGGGACAGGTGGCAGAAGCCGGGCGAACACCTTCAATCGCCGATCGCGTCCCTCTTGCGTCGTGGCGCTCTGGCCCACCAGAAGGGCTGCCGTACGGGCATCACCGAGGTTGCCGGTCAGCACGGCAACGGCGATGTCAACGCCGTGGGCTTCGGGAACCGTGGGAGCGTCCAGCCACGCGGCTAGGGATGTTCCGGCCTGGTCAGCAGTGGGCTCATGGCGCCAAGCCGCACGCCATCCCCGGATGAAGAGCTGGTCCTCAAGACCGGACTCGCCCTCAGCCGTCAGCTCGCCCGCCAGCTCTACGGCAAGCGGAGCGTCGCTCGTCAGCTCGATCAGCGCCAGAAAGGCACGGGTACCTGCCTGCCTGATCACTGGATCCGGGGCCTCGGCCCAGTCGATGATCTCGCCCAGTACAAGGGGACGGAGGCCCGGTTCTCCAGCCAAGGTGCGCACGGCCTGGGCGACGGCCTGGGAACCCCGCTGATCGGCGCGGCCAGCAAGGAGACGCAGACGAGTCAGAGCCACGCGCGGGTAGGCGTGTCCGAGCTGGCCGGCGCAGACCTCGGCGACCGTTTGGGCGAGGGCTTCACTGAGGTTCTTCTGATTCGCCGCGTCGTAGAGATACTTGCGCACAGCCACGCCGACACCCGGATGCGTCGCGGTGCTCTCTAGCACCCCCGCAGCGAGGCGGCGATGCGAGTCGCTGTCCGAGGCGATCCACTGGGTGACAATCCGAAGGACTGCCTGGCCCCCCGGGCCCGTGGCCAAGTGGGTGAGCGCGGTCGCGACCCGCGCTCGGTACTTGACTGCGATGCCTTTGGGCGCGGTGATCTGTGAGGCCCAGCGCAAGAGTTCGTCCCGCAGATGCGGACGTTGGACCCAGACGTGAGAGAGCACCGCATTGTCCAGGCCGTGACGTGCGTTGAGTGACAGGCCGTCGTTCTCGGTCCGTGCAGCTTCGATGATGTCGAGACGCGTCTCCAGATCCGGGCCAGCCAGTGCACCACCAGCCGGCAGCTCTCCCTTTACTCGTATAAAGAGCTGGTCGGCGGCAGCCATGACGATATCGGCAGGGACTCCGTCGAGCAGGGCGGTCGCGATGAGCAGTGCGCGATCACGCAGGTGCTGGACTTCGTCGTGGTCCCTGAACCACTCCAGGAGGTGATCACGCCATCCTTCGAACTCCTCCTTTACCTCGCTCCCACCGTCATCGTCCGCGTCGGTGATGATCTCGGCGAGCCAGACTGCGTCGTCAGGTGACGCGTTGGGGCTCAGTAGCTCCGCCAGATCGGTGCCCTCGTTTAGCCAGTTGAGCCGCTCGGAGTTGAGTTCCTTCAGGTGGGAGCGAGCCACATCCAGGGCTTGAGGGGCCAAGTACTCGATCCGCGGGATGGAGACACGTGTCCCGGGACGCCATGTGGCAGGGGTAGCCAGGATCACGAGGTAGGCCTCGGCAGCGAGTGCTTCCTTCTGGTACCCGCTCAGGCCCTGGTAGAAGTCCTCGGGCAAGCTACTGTAACTGGACAAATCGAGCAAGAAGCCGTGCTGGGGCGTAGCTGGGAGTTGCTCCGTACGAGGGCGATCCCAGTCCAGGACGAGGCTGTGGATGTTCTGTGGGTCCACACCGACGTCTCGCAGCACGCGCAGGGCCGTGGTCCGGCGCCCTGTGTCGGGAGGGCCGGTAATCACGATGACGGCGTGCTGGCCGATCGGCCGCTTCAGCAGTCGGGCCGCCCGCTCGACCTGCCGTTCGCCGGTGACAACTCTCGCCTCCGCGTGGACGTAGGCATGCTCTAGCAGGCGAGCCTCGTCCTCGCCGATGCTGACAGACCCGAGGTACTCCCAGCCGCGCACATAGTTGTGGTGGTGCTCCTCGTAATCCCCAGCCACCTGGTTGACCACAGCGTTATCGGAGGCCTCGGCCTCCTGTCGGACCCGTTCCTCAGCGTTCTCGGCCGGGGCGCTCATGACCGATCCCGCTTGACGATAGTCTGGTCACGGCCGACCTGAATGATCCGGGACTTGCCCTTGGCCTCGGCCCGCTGATGAACCACCAACACCTGGTGTTCGATCTGCGAGTGCTCGGCACGCCACTGCCGCACGAACTCCAGCAGCTCGCGCCCTGCATCGGAATCCTCGTCCACCATGTCCTGGAACCGCACTGCCCAGGCGGTCGACAAATCCCTTGCTCGCCCCACGGCCTGGTCGTCGTCCGGTGCAGCCATGAGGGCCGCGCGGTCCCGCTCAAGCCTGGCGAGTTGCCGGCTCTCCGCTTCCTCGCCTCTGCGCTCGAACCAGTGGGCTAGCCAGTCTCTGAAGCCTCGCCATCCATCCCCAGCCATAGCCACGACTAGCGCCGATGCGGCAGCTGACCCTGCTGTTGCTAGTTCCCCGGATACGTCCAAGATCGACCTCTTCTCTGCGTCTTTGCGGTGACGAGACCCATCCGTTCCCCGTGCTTCAGCAGGCTCACGAGTACGGAGCGAAACATGGCGTGTTCATACCGTTACGAGACCTGAAAGCGCTCGCTTCGGCAGATCCGACACAAGATCGTGAAGAGGACACGGCAAGCACGAAGTCCCGTTCTGGCCAGCAGGGAAGCAGGGTCCCTGAGGAACTCCACAGCGGGTTAAAGGACTGATCTGGGAGGTGGCCAAAGACTTGGACGCAGGCGGACGGGAGGGAGCGAACGGCACCGACGAGACTGTGGAGGCCACAGGGTCGTCGTAACCCTCGCGAACGAGGGAGCTCTCCGACGTATGGCTCGGTGAGAGCGATGGTGGAGGATCCGAGATCCGAACTCGTGAGGGTTGCCCCCAACACGCTTTTCAACTCTGCATGGGCCTGTTCATCAGGGTTCGCGGCAGTGCGCGCAGCTCCCCCGTCAAGGTGCCCCTTGCTGAACGGCCGCGAACGGGGACGGACGAGACTGCCGTTGAGACTGTGAGCTCTCGCATGGAGCTGATCCGTAGCACCACAGAGATCAGTCATCGAAGGTCATAGAGGCTTCGCAGGGTGGCGCGACGACCGATGTCGGACGCGGACGGTTCCGGGGATTGCTCCGTAACTCGTTGCTGCACAGCAACATCTCCGCTGGAGGTGAGGGCGTGGAGCGCGAACAACTGGAGCGGCTGCTGTGGTGGCGACGATGCATCGTCGGCTGCCCTGTCTGCCCTCCGAGCCGACGCCTCCCGCTCACACGGCGAGCCACCTCATGAAGGGATGCGATCCGAGGCGTCAATGGCCTTCGGCCATGCCTCTTACGCCAAGTAGGACCGCCCATATCCATCGGCCCGAGCGATCAACGGTATATCCGATCCCACGCCTCATCCAGCACCCACAACGACTCGTCACAAGATCGATTATCAAACACCGGCTATAAAAGGGCACTCGAATTACCGGCCCTCTGCACAGGTTTCAGCCCAGCGTAGGGGACGGGAAACCCCAGTCCATTGCGATGACCGTTAGGGCTTCAATGACGGCAGGACGCCAAGTTCCGTTATCGATCAGCCCTTCGTCCAGAACCTCTGCAGCCCCGAACATCGGTCGACTACCATCCCCTCGATTGCCGAGTACGGAGACGTCGATCAATGTGTCTATTTCCTTGGGCTGCTCCTCGTACCGATCAGTTGACAGATGGATCTCAACATTCGGAGGCGCCATCGAAGTGGGCCCGACAACTGCGTCGAACGCCTCAGGCAGTAGAACATCAGCCACAGTGCGCACCAGGTTCATGAGCGCTGATTGTAGTCTCCCCCAGGGGAGCAAGAAGCCTCTCAAAAAGAGCACTTGGTCAACGAAAACTTCGAGGGAGTCAGCCTCAGTGATGGTCACAACTGCACGACCGAACGCGAAGCTGTGTAGGCCTGCCGCGTTGACTCGGACTTCCACCTCCCGACTGGAGGCTCGGTGGATCATCCACGGTTCCCTCACTGTGTGACCGATGCCCATCAGGTCCCTGGTTGTGTGGTCCACACCATTTCGTTGCAAAGCGTAGACCAATTCATCCGGCATGCCTGTAGGCAAACGATGTCGGCGTCGCCCCGGAGGGAGGGGAACGCTGGTGATTACTCGGAGCTGCAAATCGGGGCATTCAAGTTCAGAGCCCGGGGGAACAGCGGGTCTGTAAGATCCGGGTGAGCGGGTGGCCTGCCTACGCATGAGCCCCCGGCTCTGGTCGATGTTGGCTTGCGCCAGCAGGGCAGCCATCATCTGACGGTTCGCTTTCACGTTGCGGCCGTCGAGACGCACCCAGATACTTCCGTCCGTCACGAGCGGGGCCGGCACCAGGTCTCGATCGATACGGACGATAAGCACCATCTTCTCGCCGTCGCGCAGCGGAACTTCGATCACCTCCGGCGTCCACGGCGGGTCATAGCCAGTAGCCATC
Organism: Streptomyces sp. NBC_01497; assembly: GCF_036250695.1. Classification (NCBI taxonomy): domain Bacteria; kingdom Bacillati; phylum Actinomycetota; class Actinomycetes; order Kitasatosporales; family Streptomycetaceae; genus Streptomyces; species Streptomyces sp. NBC_01497. The sequence continues at coordinate 4,041,196 of NZ_CP109427.1, forward strand.
TGGTTGACGAGCTTCTCCTTCTCCTTCCGGCTGACGCCGACGACGCTCGTTGGGACGCCACGGGTCCCTGAGTCTTCAGCTACCCCGATGAGGACGATGCCGCCGTAGGTGTTGGCCAGCGCTGCGACAGCGTCGACGGGTTTCTCCCCGCCGCGCTTGTACTCGATTGTCAGGTTCTCAGGGATGCCCAGCGCGACGAAGTCCTCGACCATATCTAGGGTGACGCTGCTGCTGGGAGTCGTTAGCAATGGGTGTGCGTGCACGGTGACAGCCTTCACCGTCATCGGGCCCACCGCCAGCAAGTTCGGATCATCACACTTGCGATGCGGACCGCGTCCATCACCGTTTGGAACATGGTGGAGTCGATGACGTTGCCCGGCATGAGGACCAGGGCAAGCAGCAGATCGCGGCCGTCGACGGCCAGGTGGACCTTGGTCGTCAGCAGGGCCCCCTTCGCAACCGCCACAGCACCCCGTTGACCACCTACCGCCGCAGCGGTTCGGCGACCCCTCATTGCGATGTAGCAGCCCACTCAGGAGCCGAAGGTTCCGCAGCCGTGCAAGCCTCGGCAATAGTTTGGCCGTGGAGTTGAGACACGGCCCTGGTCGCTGGCGGTCATTCGTTGCCTGCTTCGGCGTCTCGCCGGGCTGCTGGCAGCAACAGGTCCCGTTCCGGGTGCTGTTCGCCCGTCACGCGTCCCTGCACCCCTAGGTCCTCGCGAGCATTCTCGTGGAAGGCGTTGATGGCGCGGAAGGCGAGCCGGTTGTGCTCTCTCCACTCCTCCAAGGTCCCGGCCACCTTGCCGTTGGCCTGCCAGTCGACGGCTCGCACCGCGGCGTGCAGGTCGTGCGCGGCCTCGATGACGTCGTCACCACCCAGCAGCATGATCTGCTCGAAGGACCGGCCCTGGTACCGCTCGGCCTCTGCCAGGTCGGCGACCATCTCGGCCTCGGGGATGTCGCTGCGCCGCAGGCCCTCACGGTGCTCGTAGAGCCGCACGGCCAGGAAGATGCCCGTACGCACCCGGTCGACGTACTGCGAGTAGGCGTCGAGCTTCCGGTCGTCCCAACGGGTCAGCAGCTCGTACTTGACCTTGCTGCGCTCCGTCAGGTGGTTGGTCAGGTGCGTGGTGAGCGCGCCGAGCAGTACGGCCGCCACCGTCACGATCTGCTCGCCAGTTCCCAACCCATCCCCCAGAGACGCGAGTCATCTACATCTCTAGAGGATTTTAGGAGTGCAACGCGTCGGCGTGTACCAGGCATTGGGGTATTCGTCAGCTGCGGCCGCAGTTCCGGCTGAGCCGGCGTTCGTGGGAGTCGCGAGAGGTCGGCTCTCAGTCTTCCTTCGGCTGAGCGACCACGAAGACGCCCATCCCGATGACCGTCTCGACCAGGCCCTCGTCCTTCAGCACCTGGACGGCCTTGCGGAGGGTGTCCCGCGCGACGCCGTAGTCCTGTTCCAGCTCGACCAGCGAGGGAATCCGTCGACCGACCGGGATCGAGCCGTCGGAGATGCGGCGCCGAAGGATGTCGGCAATCTGCCGATATGGCGGAGTCGGCCCCTCGCGATCGATCGTCATGACCCGAAGCTAGGCAGGGCTATACGGCTTGCCATAGCTAGCCACATGGGTAGTAGGGGGTAGTACAGTCTATACGGGTGAATGAAGCACCCCCGCGGCCGATAAGCCGGCCCGGGGGTATGGACGACGCTTTGAAGGAGCGACGACATGCCCGACTCTATCGAGGACGTGCCGCCTCGGGGTGGTCCCCCAGTTGCTGCGTTCTCCGACGACCGAAGAGACCGCGTTCACGAGCCGTCCGGAGCCATGGGGGACAGCCACGGTGAACCGCTGAGTACGGCTGCTCCTGTCGGCAATGCCTCCGCGCGGTCACCACGACGCGCCGGCAGGGGAGGTGCCCTCTGATGACCGCCCGCGCCCGTTGGTCAATGAGCCGCACGGAGCCGACGAGGTACCGCTCGCTCGCCTGTCGTATCGGGACGCACGCCGATTGCCGGGAGGCCCAGCCGGCCCGGCCGCCCGTTGGCTTGCGGATCACCTACGAGGCGTGCGTCTGCCCGTGTCACAGCCAGCGAAGTGAGACCCACGAAGGGGCGACGCATGGCTAACCGCTATCAGTCGATCGCTGACGACCTCCGTCGCCTCATCGAAACCGGCAAGTGGTTGCCGGGTCACCGGCTCCCCTCGGAACTCGACCTCGCCACTCGCTACAGCGTCAGCACGCCAACCCTGCGCAACGCCCTCGAAGTCCTCCAGGTCGAGGGCTTGGTGGAGAAACGCCATGGCAGCGGCAACTTCGTCCGTCAGCCTCAGGACCGGGTCAGGTACGCGATCGGTGAATGCGGTGTCGAGCGACAGGCATCGAGCGGGGAGGGCACCGAGGTCAGTTCCGAGCGTTCCGTAGTGGCGGCCGACAGTCGGACGGCATCGGTTCTGGAAGTGCCCACCGGGAGTGCGCTGACCGAGTACGTGTTCACCAGTCGTCGCCTCGGATCGCTGCGAAGCTTGGCTCGCGTCTACGTGCCGCATTCCGTAGCGGTACTCGGAGAAGCCGGCGCTTCCGGCTCCCCCTGGGGCGGCGCCGTTCGGGACATGCTGGCCGCGGCCGGCGTCCAGGTGATGGCGACGGTCGAAAGGGTGGTTTCCCGTTTCGCGACATCGAACGAGGCGCAGCTACTGCACATCGCGACCCGCACACCGGTCCTCGCGGTAGAGCGTCTGTCGACGGATGCCAACGGGCAAGTCGTGGAACTGGCGTTGCTCGTTCTCCCGGGCGACCGCGCCGAGGTCCTTCTCACTACACGCTGCGCCCATGAGGGAGAGGTGGCCGCCAGGTGATCGGCGACAACGGAGACGTCCTCTCGTCTGCACCGCGGCCAGTCACCGCGCTGCGTCTCCTCCCGTGGACCTCTCCCGACGGCAAGCCCTGCTATCTCAGCACCGATGAGGGAGGAAGCCTGATGTCCCGGCTGGCCGACGGCGCGGAGCAGGATCAGCTCAGCGAAGGATCGGAGGTGCTTGCGGAGGCACTGACGCTCCTTGCCGGCAGTGACCCGGACGTCTTGGGGCTACGCCGCGCTCTGCGACGCACTGCCGAGTCCCTGGGCGATGTGCTGCGGGTGGCGGAGAGCCGGGGAGCTCGACTCCCCGTCCCTGGTGATGGCCCTGGTGATGACGACGGCGAAGGCCCCCGTCTCCCCGCGGAAGCCTTCGGGTGACGGTCCCCGCCGAACCACAGGCGCCGCAGGTGACGTATTGCGGTTGCTGCGCGGGACACCGGGAAATCTGGTGCCCGGACTGCTGCGGGTTCGCGGGCTGCGCCGGCTGTCGCCAGACGTACCGGGTTGCTTGTCCGGTCTGTGCGGGAGGCAGAAAGTCACCGATTCGGTGGTGAAGCATGGAAGAACGGCCGTGGTCCGCTCCTCGTGAGGGGCGGACCACGGCCGTTCCCGTCTCCTCAAGCAAGCGTCTCCGCGTCGATGCGCGAAAAGATCAGGTCGGTCTCCCCGACGACCGGCCCGCGCAACCGAACCGGAGCGATCGGGGCATCGCGGAGCGCTGCGACGTAGCTCTCCGGGGTGTAGCTGTTGGCCATCCGATACGCGTGGTATCCGCGATCGAAGAACGTCTTCAGCAACTCATCTGCTGAGTCGCCGAGTTGAGCGACCCGGTCGGGTGTGACCTCCACCGTGATCTCGCAGTCCGTCCGGAGCCTGTCGAGCATGGGTGCCATGCCGCGCACAACGCTCCCTTCGGCACCTTCCACGTCGATTTTGATGACTCGGGCCTTCTCGATCTCGTCGGCCGCGAGCAGTTCAGGAAGAGGGGCAGCGTCGATGTCGAAGGAGGACTCCGCCGCCCCGTCGTACGGAACGATGCTGTTCGCGCCCATGTTGGCCGAGCTGGCGAGGACGAAGGTCAGCTTCTTGTGCTCGTCCGCGACTGCCCCGTTGATGGTTCGCACATTGGCACGGTGATTGAGCCGCACGTGCTGTGACAGTCGATGGTGGAAGGTGCTGGACGCCTCAATCGCGACCACTCGGCCCGCGTTGCCCACGAGACCTGACGCCAGAACGCTGTAGTACCCGATGTTCGCGCCCACATCGATGAAGGTGTCCCCGGGCGTCAACCGCCCCTGGAGCCAACGCGTCATGTTCGGTTCCCACACCCCGAACAGGTACAGGTACCGCTGGATCAGGTCCTGCGTGTCCACAGCGAACCGTGCCCCGAACCGGGACTGAACGACTCGGCGTCGAGAGTGCTCCTTCAGCCGGCCGTTCAGGTACCGGCTTACACGAGAGGTATCGCCCAGCGTTCCGGGCGCATAGCGGACGTAGCCCCGGCCGAGGCTGAGGAAAGCGTCGCGTGCGTGGGCCGTCACCTGGCCGGCCTCCGCACTCATGAGGCCGGGTACGTCCATCGCAGGTATGACAGCTCGCGGGCCCTGGCCTCGACCACAGCCATTCGGGCGTCGCGTTCGGCCGGATCTGTGTGCGCTGCCTGGCTGGTCGCCTGCCCGGGCCACTTGCGGTACAGCAGACCGACGTCCGCGGTGAACCATCCCGAACTCACCGCGTTCAGTGCGAGCAGCAGCCCTGTGTCCTCCGAGGCGGGAAGCGCCATCCACCCGCCCAGGGCGACCACCAGCTCTCGCCGGGCGAAGAGCGTCGCCGGGTGGACCTGGGCCCGGTAGTTGTTCGCCTGCCAGAACTCCAGGACCTCACCGCGCTCGACCACGCCCGGTTCCGGGTCACCCGGGAAGCCGGCCGTGCTGCCGTCGGGCAGCAGGTCCAGGACCCGGGACGTCGCCCAGCCAACGGCCGGATCGGATTCCAGGACCACCAGGTCCCGTGCCAAGGCGCCCGGCGCGAGCTGGTCGTCGGCGTCCAGGACCTTGATGTACGCGCCGTCCGTGTGCGCGAGTGCCAGGGTCCGAGCAGTACCGGGTCCGCCGGGCCGGCCCTGCTTGAACGTCACGCGCGGGTCGTCCGGGACGTACGCGGCAACCTCGTCCCCCATGCCGTCCTGCTGGATCAGCCAGTGCCATTCCCAGTCGTCGGGCAACTCCTGGTCGCACAGGGACTTGTACGCGTCCGGCAGGAAGTGAGCGGACGGACCGTGGACTGCCGTGATGACGGTGATGCGCATACGCACCGCGCTCACCACCTTTCCAGGGGAGTGGTGAAGTGCATCTCGGTGCGGTCGCCGGGCAGCGTCACGTCGGACAGCTCGACCACGCGGTCCGACGTGTCGTACGAGGTCTTCCGCAGCACGAGGACCGAGGTCCCCGGGGGAAGCTCCAGTTCTTCCGCTTCCTCGGGGGTCGGCGGGCGAGCCGACACCCGCTCGTCGACGCGGCTCACTTCGATACCCACGGTGAAGAGCTGATTCTGCGTGCCTCCGGGCCACGGTTCGTTCGCCGCGTCCAGAAGATCGGGATTGGACTCCACCACGCCCCGGACGAGGTACGAGGTCACGAGGGTGAACGGCGCGCTCTCCGCCGCGTACCTCGTCCTGAAGGTGCGCACCAGCATCGGCGTGCCCTCGGGCACGCCGAACGCCTCGGCGATGTCCACGTCGGCCGTGCCCTCGTCGTACGACGCGTGGAAGACGAGATCGCTGACCTGCAGGCCGGTGTCGTGTTCCGTGGACCCCGTCTTCAGACGCTCGTCCGCGGACTCACGCGCCCGGTCCTTCTCCCACTGGTGACGCTCGTTCGTCCGCAGCACCTTCGTACGTGGGCTGCGGACGAAGTTCCCGCGCCCGTGCTGCTTCTCGATCAAGCCCTCTTCCTGGAGGAGCCGGAGCGCATCACGGATGGTCGGCAGGCTGCGGCGGTGATCCTCGACGAGTTGCGTCTCGGGCGGCAGCTTGTCCCCAGGTTTGAGCTCACCTGCGCGGATGGCTCGGCGGATCTCGTCCGCGATTCGCTCGTACGCCTTGGCCATGGGTGCTCACCGTTCCGTCGATCGTCCGAGCCAGCATACGACTCCTAAAGAGGTCTTGACGAGTGGAGAGACGTGCGCCATAGTTACGTCACTCCTAAAGAGGACTTGAGCACTTGAGGTCCTGAGGAGCAACGCCCGAGGGGTGCCGTGTGTGTGCGGTCAGCTCGGAAGCGTCTGTGCCTTGAGAACTGAACAGCGTGTCTGAACGAGTGCTTTTGATCTCCGGCACTCCCTGACCCCCGACGTCTGCTGTGTAAGGACGGCGCTCGGGACCAGGGAGGCCGGAGGTGATGACCACTCGTCCTCGGACGATCGGTCTTGTCGGAGCGGCCCTTCTCTCCCGAACGGAGACTCGATGCTTCTCGCGATCGGCGATGTGGTGCGCGACGCCAGCGATATGGCGCTGGGCACGGTCCTCGGCGTCGTTCCTGATCCGGACGGCCTCCGGGTCGCCGTCCACATACCGGGCCGTCCCGTGCGGCTCATCGACCCGTACGACGTTCAGCTCGTTGCCCGACGTGCCAGGTCGGCGACTCCGGCGCGCCGCGTCGTGGACCTGGCCGTCGTTCTCGTGGTCGGCCTCGCGGTTTTCGCCGCCGTCTCGTATGCGCAGGCGGCAGGTGCCGGCTGGCTCGTGACGCTGCTCTCCGGCCTCGGCGCCGTCACCGCGGTGACGGTGGTGGCCCGGTGGTGCGTACGGATGTCCGCGCCTCAGCGCTTCCGCGTCTGAAGGACGCGCGTTCCTCAGCCACTCAGATTCTGCAGCCGGCGACGGCGGTCGACGGGTCAAGGACACCTGCCGCCCCGGCTCTCCCATCCCAACCACCAGCGCTCAGGAGAGTTCTTATGCGCATGTACTCGGATGACTTCCGGGAGCTGTTCCTCGGTACCGCTGATGAGTCGGCCGACGACCGTGAGGTCCGGCTCGCGGTGGCCAACGAGGTGTTGGCTGAGCTGCTCGAAGAGGGCCGAGACGACGAGATCTCGTTCCTGAACGCCGTCTACGCGGCCCAGCTCAGTAGCCGTTCCGTTCAGCGGCTGACGCACATCGTGGCGGTGACCGCCGCGTGAGTCTCGGGCACTGGCAAGCTGCGGTGTCACCACTCAGCGTGGGCGAGAGGGCCCTGCTCGGTCTTGTTGTCCCCGCGGGCGTCGCGGTGGGAGGGCTCGGCCTCGTCGCCTCCTTCGACTCCGTGTCCTCCGCCGCAGTGCGGTGGGGATTCACCGACCCGTGGATGCTCCCGGTCGGCATCGACGCTGCGATCCCCGTCTTCACGGCGGCGAGTCTGCTGCTGGTCCGGGTCGGGATGCGGCTCGCTTGGGTCCGGTTCGTGCCGTGGGGACTGACCCTGATCACGTGCTGGCTCAACATCGCGGCGGGTGAGTCGGCCTCGGCGAAAGTCGCCCACGGGTCGATGCCCCTGCTGTGGGTCGGCCTCAGCGAGATCGCCGCTCATGTCTACGCGGTCCGTATCGGCGTCGCGACCGGCGCACGGATGGAACGCATCCGGCGCTCTCGCTGGCTGTTCGCGCCTCTCACCACACTCGCGCTCTGGCGCCGGATGGTGCTCTGGGAGACGACCGACTACCGCGAGGCCCTGGCCCTTGAGAAGCAACGGCTCATGGTGCGGGCGGAACTGCGCGAGAGCTACGGCCGAGCGTGGCGCCGCAAGGCCCCGCACCGCGATCTGGTGCTGCTCCGGCTCGGCGAGCTCGCCCCTGAGGGACACGTGCCGGCCGAAGAGGAAGCCAAAGAGCCCGGTGCACCGGCTGCGGCTGAGGAGCGCGCGCCGCGCGGCTATCGGCCGCGTATGACCTGGGAGGCGGCGCTGCTCAAGGCCCGCCAGGAGACTGCGGAATGGCCCGCTGAGCGCCTGGACGCCGACCCCATCCGCAAGGCGATCGGGTGCAGCCAACAGCGTTCGCGGCAGCTGCGTGACGCCCTCAGGGCCGAGCGCGACCAGCAGCACACTCCCCTCTGATCCTTCGCTCCCCACCGGGGCCCGGCCGCTGCTTTGGCGGGTAGGGCCGGGCCTCGGCACCCCTCCGGTACGACAACCCAGTACGGAAGGAACGGCCAGTGAAGCACGAGGACAACGGCGATCACGAACACGACTTGTTCGCGAGGCTGGAGAAGGAATTCGGCCCTGTCGAAGCAGGGGCGGATCACTCCCGACCGACCGAGTCGGCCGACCCGAACGAGACCATCATGGTCGACCCGGCAGCCGGAAAATCGGGCCCTGATCTGATGGATCGGGTACGCGGAGCGAAGCGTCGGGCGGTCATTCCCGCGTGGGCGACGTCTCGGGGCGAGTTCCTGAAGGCGGGCAAGGGGGTCGCCGCGTACGCCTGGCACGTCGCCGCGTACCACTCGATCCGAGCGCCGTGGTACGCCCTGCGGCTCACGCTCCAGATGCCCCGTGGTGCCTGCCAGTTCACCGGCGGTGCCCTGAGGTGGGCATTGGACGCCGAGGGTGAGCCGTTGCGTCAGTCGGCCGCCACGAACAACGACATCGAGGAGTACCTGAAGCTCTCGCGGCAGCGTGACCGCCGGGTGCGGTGGCGGGCAGTGGTCGCCGTTGGCGCATCGATCGCCGGAACCGGTACGAGCCTCGCCCTGTACGTCCTCGCACCGGATTGGCTGCTCGCACTGTGCGCGGCCGCGTCGACGCTCGCGCTGGGGCGGCTCGGTCAGCCGGCGGACGCTCCGGTCATCCACCGGGCCGTAGAGATCCCGAAGGCCACCAAGCTGACGAGTGACATCGTCCTTCGCGCCCTGGGATCGCTCGGCATCCCCGCCATCAACCAGGCGCAGGCGAAAGGCAATCCGGGCTTCGCCTTCACCGCGCCCATCACGCGGGACGGTCCGGGCTGGATGGCGGAGGGCGACCTGCCGTACGGAGTCACCGTCACGGACGTCATCGACCGGCGCGACCGGCTTGCTTCCGGGGTCCGGCGCCCGCTCGGGTGCGTCTGGCCCGAGGCCGTGCCCACCGAGCACACCGGGCGACTGCGCATGTGGGTCGGTGATCAGGACATGTCGCAGACCCGGCAGGAACCGTGGCCGCTCGCGAAGTCCGGCGGCGCTGACCTCTTCAAACCGGTGCTCTGGGGCACCGACCAGCGCGGCCGGTGGGTCGGCGTCACGCTCATGTTCATCGCGGGCATCATCGGCGCCATCCCGCGCATGGGCAAGACGTTCTTGCTGCGTCTGCTCCTGCTCATCGCGGCCCTGGACGTACGGGCGGAGCTCCACACGTACGACCTGAAGGGCACCGGCGACCTCGACTCGGTCGGCGACCGAGTCGCGTACCGGCACCGGGCCGGCGAGGAGGACCCGGACATCGAGTACGCCATCGCCGATCTTCGCGAACTGCAGGGCGAGTTGCGGCGCCGGGCGAAGGTGATCCGGTCGCTGCCACGGGACATCTGCCCGGAGTCGAAGGTGACCACCGAGCTCGCGTCGAAGCGCTCGCTCGGGCTCCACCCGATCGTGATCGGTGTCGACGAGTGCCAGGTGTGGTTCGAGCACCCGAAGTACGGCGGCGAGTTCAAGGAGATCTGCACGGACCTCGTGAAGCGCGGGCCGGCCACCGGGATCGTGCTACTGCTGGCCACCCAGCGTCCCGACAAGGACAGCATCCCGACATCGATCAGCGCGAACGCCTCAGCCCGCTGGTGCCTCAAGGTCATGGGCCAGGTCGAGAACGACATGGTCCTCGGGACGGGCGCCTACAAACGGGGCGTCCGGGCGAGCATGTTCGCCTGGGGCGACAAGGGCATCTCCTACTTCCTCGGAGAAGGATCGGACGCCCGGATCGTCCGCTCCGCGTTCATCAACGCGGTGGAGGCGGACCGCATCGCCCTCCGCGCACGTGCGCTCCGCGAGCATGCCGGGCTGCTCGCGGGTCACGCGCTCGGCGAGCAGCCGGAGACCACCGCGTCCGTCGGGTACGACCTGCTCGCCGATCTCCGAGCCGCCGTACCGGCCGAGAAACCGAAGCTCTGGAACGAAGCGATCGTGCCGCTGCTCGCCGAACTCCGACCCGAGGTCTACGGCGAGTGGACGCCAGAGCAGCTGACCGCGGCTCTCAAGCCGTACGGCATCCGCACCGTGCAGGTGTGGGGCACCACCGAGGACGGCAAAGGCGCCAACCGGCGCGGCATCCGGCGCTCCGACATCCTCAAGGCTGCTGCGGAACGTAACGGCGGAGCCGACGCGGCATAGCCGAGCACGCGCCGGAACCTAGCGGGAAGGCCCGCTAGGTCTAGCACCCGCGCTAGCAGCCCATACCCCATCTGACCAGGCCACTAGTCCCTAGCGGTCGCCACCTCGCATGCCCTGAATCCGGCCCTGGAAGGGGTTTCGTTGCCTCTCGTGCTCACCGCTGTAGCCGGACTGTTCCTCATCGCGCTCTGCTACGTCGCCCAGTGCTCCACCAGGCCCTACGGCACCTGTCGCAGGTGCCAGGGCTGGGGCTGCAAGATCCGCCAGACCCGCACCGGACGGCTCACTCGCGGCCGTCAGTGCCGACGCTGCTCGGGCTACGGCCGTCGGCTCCGCGTCGGGCGCCGCCTCTACAACTCCTTGTCCCACCTGCAGCACGAAGGCACCCGCTGACCGCTCCCGAAGGAGACCCGTCGTGTTCCTGACTATCTCCGCACTGGCGCTGCTGGGGCTGCTCCTGGCCCTGTTGCTGCGCTTCAAGTCCGTCGGCGCCGGCGCCGCGATCATCGCGGTGCTCTTCGGCTTCTACCTCGCCCGCACCGGGGCCGCCGCTTCGATCGACCAACTGATGTCCGCAGTCGGCAGCGCCGTGCACAGCATCGGCGGCTGACACACCCGAAGGAGTCCCACACATGTGTGAGCCGCAGACCGGCGCACCGCCGCGCATCTCGCTGATGGCATCCGGTGAACTCCGCGACGCCCTCGAAGCCATCGAGGACGGCCGAGGCCCGGCCGCCGTCGCCTCGCTGATGGCCATCGACCCCGAATCGTGGCGGGCGCTCGAACAACGGCTCGTCGCCGTGATCGGCACCGATCTCCGCGAACTCCTGCTGGCCGCAGCCAGCAGAGGAACCGGTGAGCAGCAACTCGCCTGACGCGCCTGGGTTACCTGCGGCCCCACCAATGCCCTGCCTCAGCGCGAGCCACTTCAGCGTCGTACTGGCCGGCGTCGAAGTGGAACTCCGGCGGGGGCGCGGCGGGATGCGCACCTTCCCACGGCACCTCCCAGTCCGACCACTGCACGACCTCCATGAATCGCTGCACGACAACGGACAGGAAACCGCAGCAATCGCCAGTGCACTCCGGTTCGCCCAGCTCCAGGCGGCGCCCCTCGCTGGTCGCCCGCAGGGGGCTGGGCCGGCCGGCAGGCAGTACGTCAGCCGCGAGCGGCCCGCGGCCTCCCTCGTGCACGGCCCCCGCGACCACATCCTCGCCGTTCACCCAGAACCGCACCTGGGCAGCGAACCGTGCGCCCCGCGGCAACAGCGTGATCTCCAAACGATCGAACACCGGACCACCCTACGAGCCGGGCGAACGCGGGCCGGGGCCCGGACAGTCGGCCGAATCGACCACTTCACTTCAGAGGGGACGAGACCAATGCCCACAACCACAGTCGCTTGGTTCGACAGCCTGACGGCAGGAGTGCAGGCGCTCGGCGCCGCCGCCCGCGAATACCGGACCGCCGCGCAGAGCGCCCGCAACGCCGCTTGGCACACGGACCCGGCTCGGTTGCGACCGGTCAGCGGCTCGGCGACCGTGCCCGGCAGCAACCACGCCATCCGACCGCACGACGACGCCCTTTGGCGGCTCACGGAGCTCTACGCCACGCTCCGGAGCAGCGCGGACGAGCTGTACGAGAACGCCGCCCAGGCGTACGCGTACGGTGCGGCCGAAGCGATCCGTGCCGTCCTGGACGGGGACCATCCACCCTTCGTCGAGTTCGGTCGCAGGGACGGGCGGTACGTCCTTCCGAACCACCCGCTCCCCGACCTCGGCGCCGCGCTGGACAGGTGGCCGGGCAGCGCCGATCTCGACGGGTTCCGTCGGCGCGTGGCCGAGCAGCAAGCGGCCCGCAGCACGGAGCGGGAGTACACGTTCTTCGAGGACCTGGCCGACCGCGAGAGCGCCGAGATCGCCGAGGCTCGTCGAGTGGCCGCAGGGCTGGCGGACAGCGCGTACACGTACGGCGAGGCAGCGAAAAGCGCCCTGCACTTCACGCTGCTCGCGGAGCCGCACGTGAACGGCGGCACCCAGCCTCAGTGAATGCACCCGGGGCAGCGGCCGACGGGTCAAGGACGCCCGCAGCCCCGGTCTCTCCCATCCCAACCACGGAATCAGGAGGTGCCCTCAGCATGCACCACACCCGACGTCGTACCCGCGCCCTTGCCGCCCTGGCGACTGAGTGCGGGACCAGCCGCCGGACGAACGGCATCTCGGGCGCCTGCAGCGCCATGGCCTGCTCACGGACGGACGTACGGTGACCAGCGACTTCCCCGAAGACGGCGACCACGCGCCACCGAACGACCCGAGCGCCGAACAGGCAGCGCTCGGCGCCATGCTGCTCTCACGGCCGGCGGTCGCCGAAGTCAGTGCGGCGCTCTCCACCGAGGACTACTACCGCCCCGCGCACGCCACCATCCACGGGGCGATCATCGCGATGCACGCGGCCGGCCTGCCGGTCGACCCGATCACGGTCGCCGCGCGCCTCCGGGCGACCAATGACCTGAGCCGCATCGGCGGCGCGACGTACCTGCACGCGCTTGTACAGGCCACGCCCACCGCGGCGAACGGCACGTACTACGCCGAGATCGTCGCGGACCTGGCCAGGCAGCGCCGCCTCATCGAGACCGGCACCCGTCTCATCGCCCACACCCGCCAGGGCACCTCCCAAGCCGAGCGCATCGCCTCACAGGCCGCTGCCGAGCTCGCGGCGATCAGCACGTCCGACCGCTGGCCGGACCCGATCCCCCTCGGTACCCACGGAGCCCTTCCCCTCTTCCCCGTGGACACCCTGACGCCATGGGTAGCCGAACAGGTCGCCGCTGTCGCCGAGTTCACCCAGACACCACCGGACCTGGCGGCCACCATGGCGCTTGCGGCACTCTCCACGGCAGCCGGCGGAAGGGTGCACGTCGAGATCCGGCCCGGCTGGCGCGAGCAGTCGAACCTCTACCTCGTGTGCGCGATGCCCCCGGCATCACGCAAGTCCGACGTCTTCGCCTTCATGACGGAGCCCGTCTACGACCTCGAACGGGAGCTCCAAGAGGGCTCAAGGGCACAGATCATCGAGGCCGAGACAATCAAGGAGGCGGCTCTCGCCGAGGCCGAAGCCCTGATGGCCAAAGCGCGTAAGCCAGGCGACGGGATCGACCGCACCGTCATCGTCGCCGAGGCATCCGCCGCGCGGCTGCTCGCCGAGGACATCCACGTTCCGCCGAAGCCGCGCCTCACGGTCTCCGGCGACATCACCCCGGAACCCCTCGCCCAGCAGCTCGCCATCCACCGATGCCTTGCCGCGCTCTCTCCTGAGGGCGACCTGTTCGACATCATCGCGGGCCGCTACAGCGCGAAGCCCAACCTCGGCGTCTTCCTCCAGGCCCACAAAGGCGAACGCCTCCAGACCGACCGCATCACCCGTGAACAGCCCAGCGTCGACAAGCCCGCGCTCACCATCGGCGTCACACCCCAGCCGGCCGTGCTCCAAGACCTCGCGAGTACGCCGGGCGCCCGCGACCGCGGCCTGTTGGCCCGCTTCCTCTACGCGCTCCCGGCATCCAACCTCGGCTACCGCAAGACCCGTACGGCGCCCGTGCCCGAAGCTGTGGCCCAGCGCTACCACGGCCGCCTCTCCACTCTCCTGAGCACGCTCTACGCGCTGCCCGAGCCGGTCACCATCCCCCTGACAGCCACAGCGGACCGGGCCGTCGAAGCCCTTCAGGATCAACTCGAAACAGCGCTGCGGCCGGAACAACCGCTCGCCCACCTCCCCGACTGGGCAGGAAAGTTGGTCGGACACACAGCCAGGGTCGCGCTGCTCCTCCACCTCTCCGACCGGATCGCCGGCCCGCGCTGGGGCGAGCCGGTGGAAGAGGACACGATCAATCGGGCCGCAGACATCACGGCGTACTACACCCAACACGCCCTGGCCGTCTTCGACTTGATCGCCAGCGACCCGGCCACGGACGCCGCGCAGACCATCCTCGAATGGCTCGCGCGCCCAAAGACGGACGGCACGTACCGCACGGCCATCAAGCGCCGCGACGCGGTCGCGGCCTCCCGACGCTTCCGCACCGTCGCCCAGCTCGAACCGGCGCTCTCGTTGCTCGAAGCGCACGGCTACCTGCGAGCCGACACCCCAGCACGAACCGGCCGAGCAGGGCAGCCGGCGACCGCCACGTACCGGGTTCACCCCTCGCTGCACTGCGGTGCGGATGCCCGCTGACCGTCAGCGACGTCAGCAGAACTCCCCGAACAGCAAGAACACCGGCGAACGCACTGCCAGCAGATGTCAGCAACGTCAGCACAACCGCGCCGATGCGCTGACGTTGCTGACGCTTGCTGACGATCGTCAGCAAGCCATAACAGCAGGTCAAGCGATTCCGCTGACACTGCTGACGCTTCACAACCGCCCCACAGACGAGAGCAGCCATTGCACCCAAGGGGGACGACCACCGTGCGCCGTGAACCTCACCTCAAGCTCAATGACCTGCTGGCCGAGCTCGACATGTCCCGCGCTGCTTTCTACCGCATGCGCGCTCGGGGACAGGCCCCGAAGTGCATCAAGCTCCCCAACGGACAACTCCGCTTTCGCCGTTCCGACTTCGAGGCCTGGCTCAACGACCACGAGGAGGCATTCACGTGCTGACCTTCGACGTACGCATCTACGCCATCGAGGCACGCCCAGACCGTCGCAAGCCGTACCGCGTGCGGTGGAGCGTGGCCGGCCAGAAGTTCTCCAAGAGCTACGCGCTCAAGCCTCAGGCCGACGGACGCCGCTCAGAGCTGATGGCGGCCCTTCGCCGCGGAGAACAGTTCGACTCGGAGGAAGGGCTTCCCACCTCCGAACTCCGGGAGCTCAATGCGGTCACCTGGTACGAGCACGCACGGCAGTACGCGGCCATGAAGTGGCCACGGGCTGCCGCCAAGCACCGGGCGAGCATTGCCGACGCCCTGGCCACGGTGACGCCCGCTTTCGTTTCAGTGGACGTGCGCGGCTACTCGAAGCCGCGTGTTCTCCGCAGGGCCCTCTACGCCTGGGCCTTCCGCATGGTCCTACGCGAGGACGGCGCCATCGTCTCGCGCCTGGACGCCGAGGAAGCGCCCCCCGAGGTTGCTCACGCGTTGGCCTGGATCGCGAAGCACTCCCTGTCGATCAACGAGGCAGCCAAGCCCGCCCATGTACGCAAGGCCCTCGGCGCCCTCTCGGTCACACTTCACGGAAAGAGCGCCGCCGAGAACACGGCCCGTCGCAAGCGGATGATCCTCAACAACGCTTTCGTGTACGCGATCGAACGCGAGCACCTGGACGCCAACCCGTTGAAGCGCGTGGACTGGCAGGCTCCGGCGACGGACGACGAGGTTGATTTCAGGTACGTGCCCGGTCCCCAGCTCGCAGCGTCGCTGATCGCGGCCGTCCGAGCCCAGGGCGCCCGCGGCGAGCACCTGGAGGCGTTCTTCGGTTGCGTCTACTACGCGGCCATGCGCCCCGGGGAGATCGCCGCGCTCAACGCCTCTGACTGCGTACTCCCGGCGGGAGAGGATTTGTGGGGCGAACTGATCCTGGCCGAGAGCCACCCAGAGGTGGCAGCCGGCTGGACCGACACCGGCACCCCGTACGAAAAGCGCGGCCTCAAGCGCCGAGCCCGCAAGACGACCCGTTCAGTACCCATCCCGCCGCCCCTGGTCGGACTGCTGAAGGAGCACAGGAAGCGCTACGGCGTAGCCACCGACGGCCGTCTTTTCCGCGCGGCGCGCGGTGGCCGCGTCCGCAGCACCGAGTACTGCGAGATCTGGAAGGAGGCTCGCACCAACGCCCTATCAGAAGAGGACGCCCGCACGCCCCTCGCGGCAGTCCCCTACTCCCTCAGGCACGCCGGAATCTCGCTATGGATCAAGGCAGGCGTCGAGCCGCCGGAGGTGGCCCGCCGAGCCGGCCACAGCCTGGCCGTGATGTACCGCGTCTACGCCAAGATCCTCCGAGGTCACCAGTCCCACGCCAACCAGCTGATCTCCGCGGCGCTGTTGGTAAGCGACAGCGATCCGACATAGGAAGTGCTCACCTCGATCTGTTGCAGACGATGTCTGCGGTTCGACGCCAGACCCTGGTCAGGCCACGTTCTCGCGGGAAACCGGTGTGAGAGGGTGCGATCTCTGCCTTGTAAGCCTGGCGCCGGGCGCTGATACGTCCTCGCCGGTCACCCGCCATCTGAGGCGCTGGGCCTGTCAAGACAGCACTTGCACCACTGTGCGCCCCAGTTGACCGTGGCTGACCGCTCGATCTGGCACGGATCTGGCACGCCGACACCTGCCTTGTAAGCCTGGCGTGGACCGCAAGACCGGTCGGGACTGATCCGCATGTATACGAGGGCACCCAGGCCGCCTGGCACACCTCTGCCGCCACGTAACCCACTCGACCGCGGCTGACCGCTCGATCTGGCACGCTTGCCCCTCATTACCCGCCGCCTGGCTCACTGCCCCGCAAGTTACCCCAAACAGCTACCAACTTGGATTGCTCTCCTGCACTATGAGTGTCAGGTCATCGGCTGCCGCCCCCACCAGTCAGCCTGCTGCTGCGCCTAGCAGATGATCCGCGTCGGATCGCGCACCACTCAGCAAAGCTAGAAAACCGAACGACAGGGGGCACAGTGCCGCTCATATTTCATTTCCTCAACGTCGGGCACGGCGACTGCACTTTCATTGAATTTCCGAGCGGGCGTCTGATGATGGTCGACATCAACAACAGCAAGTCTCTGCCAGAAGACGACCTCGAAGCGCTAGCAGAGAACAAGGGGATCTCGCAGTACGCATTCAAGCACATGGCGACCCAAGATTCTCGATCATGGGAACAGTATTATGAGTCTCTACTGGTCGACCCATACGAATACTATTCAGCAAATTTTCCTGGCCAATCCGTATTTCGATATATTCAGACGCATCCAGACATGGATCACATGAGCGGCCTTCATAGATTCTTCTGGCAAGAGCGCGTCGAGCTTCAAAATTTTTGGGACACCGCACACAAGAAAGAGCTCGAAGAGGATAGCTTCGCGAAGAGCAGGTTCGCTTACGTGGACTGGGCCGTCTACAACTGCCTGCGCCTGGGATTTGGGCCAGAAGACGCAAATGGCCAGTCGAGTAGTCACAAAGTAATCAAGCCAGAGAGGGGGGATACGGCCTCGTTCTGGAAGGAGGATGGCATACAGGTACTTTCTCCAACAGCAGAGCTTGTATCTGCATGCAATGAGACGGAGGACTATAACGATTGCTCCTACGTAGTCAAGATCAGCCACGCGGGTCGCCACGTCATCCTTCCCGGGGATGCGGAAAAGGCATCCTGGAACTCGATTCTTTCCCACTACCCCAAGGAAGACTTGCAGTGCGACATCCTTAAGGCATCTCACCACGGGAGGATGAGTGGATATCACGAAGAAGCTGTCGAAGCCATGGGGCCGGACACTGTCATCTGTTCCGTTGGCAAGAAGCCATCGACGGACGCATCAAGCGAGTACGCAAGGGTCGCCAATCGTGTACTTTCAACGCGCTATAACGGTTCCATGAAAGTCAAGATTTGGGATGATGGAGACATTTGGATCTACAATCATTCCGGCGATCGCATCGCTACGATCGAATCGTGAGGCCTCTGTTTCGTGACCGGATCTAACCTCAGCAACATATTCGACGGATACACTCGCCGGGCGCGCCTTGCACCAGCCTTTATCGCTACCCTGCCAGTGTCATTGACTTGCATTGCTGTGATTCCGAATTTTGCTAACTGGCATAAGTTGTGGCTTTTGGTGCTCGCAACCGGGGCGATCGGACTAATCGACCAGATCGTCAGGGAACGGGGTCGCAAAATACAGTCAACACTGTGGGAGTCCTGGGGCGGCCCTCCTGCAACGCAGGCATTGCGTCATAGGGACTCCACGAATTCCAAACTTCTTGCACGCAGGCATCAACAAATAGCATTGCTGTTGGGCGAAGAAATGCCGTCCCGGAGACAAGAAGTCAGAAGTCCCAGCAAGGCTGATCAGGCATACGAAATGGCCGTGCGGTACTTGATCTCGCGAACGAGGGACACCGCAACCTTTCGTCTGATCTTCCTTGAGAATTGCCAATATGGATTCAGGCGCAACATGCTCGGCATGCGTACAGTGGGCCTGTCCATATCTGTTTCTGCCTGTATTGCAACCCTAGGATTCGCTATCGGGTCCTTTTATGGGCTACCTATTTGGCGGGTAGGTTTCTCCCTGGTCGCCGCGGCCAGCCTAATACTGACACTGATCTGGTGGCGGGTTGTCAACCCAGATTGGGTCCGATCCGCAGCCCGCGACTACGCAGAACGACTACTCGATAGCCTCGACGTCCTTCTCCCTATCGAGACTCAGCAAGCGCAGGCTGGAGACTCACAGACTTAGTGGCCAGTAAACGGTGCCGTTCCATGCTGCCGATTATCTGTGCTCGGGTTCTATCGAATGGTCGGCGGAGTTGAAGTTCGTGCCATCTTTCCGCATCAGCTGTCGCCCGAGAAGAGCTTGGTCCAACACGGCAGTGGACGGCACCGAAGGCCCAGAGCGAATGCACGAAACCAGGAGGTCTCGCAACAGATGCCAGGAGGCTTTCAGCGTTTCCGCGAGTTTCGCATCTTCCATTTTCGCCCCATGGACAGCCTTTGAGCGGAGCCCATAGAGACGTTTGAATCTCGCCTGAGTTTCAATCCTTTTTTCGATTTCGTCTTCGATCAGGATTGCCGCATACATGGACAGCCGGAAGCTGAGTTCATTGTGCACATCGAACAGTGACTCAATGCCAGACCAAATACGCGCTACCGCAGTTCGCGAATCCTTTAGGAATGGAGCGTCTGCTGCCGCGTCGTAAGCCAGTCTATAGCTCGGCTGCTCGTACAAATCAAAATCCCTGGCGAGTCGCTCAGAAACCCAGTCCAGATCAGATTTCGTGATCACCTCCGCCGCTCCCCATAGCGGCATTCTGGCATCTTCGAGCGGCTGCATAAAGACGTCACCCGAGTGTGCCGCTAGTTGACCCCATGGCGTATCTGAGAAAGAAACAGCGTTGATCAGACAGCCAGACTTCAGTCGAAGAAGGGAAATCACACGGTATGCCAAGTTGAGCGCACTCTGAGGGGTGTCCGCGATGCTCTTGGCAATGTATAACTCATGCCTAATTGTGCGAGATAAGTGATCCAGCTGGGTGAAGGTGCGTCGACAATGTGGTGTGAGCGCACGCGCCAGGGAGCCTATATCAGGGATGTTGGTAACTGGGGTGATGCTAAATAGCGGCTTCCCATCCAAAGGGAATGAGGATATAGACTCCTCTGCGTTTTCATCCGCTAGAGTGCAGCCCGAAATTCCAATGAAGTATCCCTGCCGAAGATTCTGTTCCAGCTGCCTCTTAGCCTCGTCCTCGATCACCTGCAAGTGTGCTACTTGCTTCCGAAGGCGGCCAGCGGCCTCACGCAGTTCGTCGGATGGGTGCGGCGGTGTCCAAAGCTCGCTGTTGTCGCTCAAGTCCCCCCTTGGCCATGTTCCTGAACAAAAGGTACCGTGCGCGGCGTGGCCACATTCGTCAGCCGACCGCCCATCCCGGCTCCCATCCCGTCCGCCTTCGACCCACACACCGTGGAGCGGGCGTGGTTCAGGGCGTCAAGGTGGAGCGCGCCACTGTACGAACGACCTTGACGCCCTGGGCCGCGACTGCTCGGCTCTGCCTGGGTCGAAGGTGGTCGGGATGGGAGTCCACAACGCTCACCACGAACCGGCCGGCACTCGCGAACGGTGCCCCGCCCATCCCGGAGTCTGAGCGCCCCCGCCGGAGGCATCGTCTTGAAGCCGCGGGCTTGGTTCTCGTCTCATGCCCTCCGGGCCTATCCAGTCGTGGGCGCGCGTCGGCGGCGGCAGCGCCGAGCGGGCCGAAGGCAGGAGCGCGGGCGCCGCCAGAGCCGGGAAGCGCGCCCGGCGGAGCGGAGCGCAGCCGGGTGCCTTGATGAAGTAGAGAAACCTGTAACAGCTCCCAAATCCAGGCTCAACGCTCAGCCAGCAGGCAAGGCACCCTGGTCATCGTGGGGTCACACGTAGGTCGCAACCACCGGCCGCGCGTGGCGTCGGCTTTGGGCGCGGCCGTCAGCCGGTACGACGGCCGGTCGTAGGCGTGGGTGTACGTCCGCGTCCGGCCTCGTTGCTGTCAAGCATGGACGCCAAGTGGTCCCACGCACACGGCTTGGGAGGGATGGACACCGATGGCAGATCCTGGGCGGCATACTGCAACTGCCGCGCGATAAGTTTTTCAAGTGGGCAGAAAACCGCAGCGCAGAGGCAGCTTTCTATGACATGCTCATCCGTTCGCCTGACGGCGGGCTCTGCTTCTGCTTCACAGACTGTTTCTGCGCCGAGAGGTCTTTTATGTCCGTTGCACACGCCCCCTTGCATCATGCCGCCGCCAGCCTTGTCGCCGCAGTACTGGAGGTGCTGGCTGGGACCGGAGAAGAGCCACACTTTGTAATTCAGCGGGACTTTCGCTCCTGGAAGCGGTCGCAACAAGAGGTCTTTCTAAGTAACGAGCATGAACTGTGGCAGCAGCCCGTCGAGTTCGCTTCCAGTGACTGGTGGTGTAACTTCCCGGAGTATCAGGCCCTTCGCATGGTTATTCAGGACCACGAAGCGCTCCGCACTCGCCTGGATACTTTGGTCGGATACCCCTCCAGCCTCGTCCGCCGCCAACTCGACACCGTCCTCGTTCAGTATCTGCTCACTCCCATGGTGATAGCGACCCGAGCTTACCGTTTTGACCTCGATGCCTTCGAAGCTGCTTATGCTGTCGTGGAGGATGGGCTGCTTATCGAGACGGTGCGCCTAGTCGAGTACGTTCCTTTGCTCGGGTTCGAAATATCCTCGTCTCTAGCGGGCACGCCCCTTCCAGACGGGTTGACCATAAGACCGATGAGCGATGCGGAATTGTCCGAGGCCGTGCGGGTAATGGGTATCCCCATCAGCCAGTTCACGAGCACTAACTCCTTCACGCTTTCGCGATTCCATCAAAACGCTCTGGTCCTCGAACGTCTCCTTCCCGTGCACAGCGGTAATGATCAGCACCCAGACGCCGCAGTGCCCTCACCGTTCACCAACGCCTCTCGGCACATGCTTACCGCCCTGCGTCTTGTGTGTGGCGGTTCGGTCGCATACGGCCGCCCGATGCACTTACAGAACCAGGACGACTTCGACGCACAGCTGTATGCCTCTGCAGTCCTCACTGAGGTCCAGCACCCTGCAGAGGATCGTCCTACCCTTCTCGTTGACCCCGCCAAGGTAAATGACCTTCACGAGGTGTACGCGCTTCTGAGTGACCCGCGTATTCTGGACATGCGATTCCTTCAAAACGCCCTGCGGCGCCTAGTCATGGCTGGGAGTCGAGTATTGTCCGAGGATCGTCTAATCGATTTGTGCATCACCGCCGAGTCCCTGTTCATTCACCACTCCGGGCTCCCCAACACAAAGAACAAGCAGGATCGCCTCGTTGCCGGAGCGAAGGCGCTTCTGAGTTGCGACACCGAACTGCATGCCGCGGACCTCCACATCGAGCGACTGATCCGGGATGCATACCGGTCTCGCAATACCGAGATGCACGGCGATGTAGTAGGCACCAGAAGCTTTCACCTCCTCGACGGCTCCACGACCCACGATCTACGCGATCTGGTCGGAGACTTCGAGCGCCTGCTGCGCCGCACCGCTCACCTCTTCCTGATCCGGGCTACCGCTCCCGGACATGGACTGAGCGCACCGTTAGGTGTAGGTGCGTGACCACGCCTTGATGAGGATCCGGAGGAAACGCATCTACCGACGCCCGGTCGTGTGAGCACCGCTTTAGGAGCGAGCTTGGGTGCGACACTGCCTGACTTTCGAATCATGGACTTGGGCGTCCGCTGGCTGTGGGCGCCGCTCTTGGCCGCAGTTTCCCGTGGACCCCCGACAGATCTGGCGCGATTGTGACACGACCACATAGCTGCGTGCTGCCCCGTTGTCAGCGACGGCCGTTAACGTGGTCACGTAACTACTATGTGGGGAGGCTGCGTTGGCGAAGGACTTCACGAAACCGTCGACTGCGATCGGTAGGGCACTCAGCTACGAGGAGAGGCTGGCTGACCTGACCCCCGGCGACGAGAGGGACGCGCTTGTCGCTGAGACGTTGATGGCGTAGATGTCTAACCTTCTCGTCCGGCGCGGGGACGTCGCCACAGCGCAGCTTCTTCTGCAGGTTGACCGCTGGCAGCTGGACTGGGATGAGCGAGGCGACGAGAAGGACCTGGTGATCGAAGTCGACCCGGCCAACATGTCGCACTTCACCGATGACCTGCTGCAGAAGCTTCGGCAACTTTGCCAGGAGATTTCCGGTCGTCTCCGTCTTGGAGTGAGCTGGGTCGAGGCGCGGGAGACACTGCCGGTCGTAGGGCCCGGATGGCGCGACATGATCCATCGTGAGATTTCCGGGGAACGTCCTTCGAATCAGGCTCGACGGTTGCAGCCCTCGCCGCGACGTTGGCTGGAGGACAATCTTGCCTTCACTAACGAAGGTGAGCAGCGCGTCTACAGGCTCTTGAAGCATCGCCAGGAGATGGTGCTGCCGCCCGAGGAGACTATCGCAATATTCCCTCTCCCCAACGGCAGGATCGCGGGGCGGACCTGGGAGCCGGACTTCCTCGTCACTTACAAAGGACGGGCTGGAGTGCTGGAGATCGACGGGCCTCATCACAACGCGCGCCGAGCTCTCGACGTGACGAGAGAGCACTTGATGCATGATTCAGGCGTCGCCTACGTCGATCGTGTGCCTGTCGAAGCGTTGGAGATTCGCGAAGAGATGGAACGCGTGATCGATCGTTTCCTTCGCAGGTTGGCGGAGCCGCGATAGAGGCGTGCTTGCCGATCACATCAACCCACCACTTTTCCGAGCTTCTATCCCGTCTGCCTTGGGCCCACACACCGTGGAGCTGGCATGGTTCAGGACGCCCAGAGGGAGCGCCACTGTACGAACGGCCTGGACGCCCTGAACCGCGTCTACTCGGCTCCGCCTGGGTCGAAGGTGGTCGGGACGGGCCCGCACGCCCGCCCTTACGGTGCCGGCACCCGCAGGACGGGCCATCCCGCCCAGGACGCGTGCTTGCCCCCGACGGACGCAGTCCTTGACCGTGAGCTGCCGTCGCACCTTCGGGTGGCGACTCGTGACCTCGTCCCCATCCCCTGTGGGTGCGCGTCGGCGGACGGCGCGCGGCGCGGGCCGAAGACAGGAGCGAAGCGCGACCGGGAGCTGGGAGCGCGCCCGGCGAAGCGGAGCGCAGCCAGGTGCCTTCATGAGGTGGGGGAAGTTGCACCGTGGCGCGCGGCTTTTGGGGGACGCCTGGGGGACAGTGGCTGATCCACACCCGTCCACGGGCGAGAAGTAGTGAGACAACGTGAACGCCCGAGGGGTGCTCCCAAGCTGGGAGCACCCCTCGTGACCTGCTGCTTCGTTGACCTGCTGCGGTGGGTGTGGGATTTGAACCCACGGTGACATTGCTGCCACGACGGTTTTCAAGACCGTTCCCTTAGGCCGCTCGGGCAACCCACCTCGCCCCGTCCACCAGGGAGGGAGCAGGTACAGCGTACCGGCCTCCGGGCTCGCGCAGAGGCCGTGGGCCACGTGGGGTCCGCGGCCCCGTTCTCCGCTCGCGGCCCTGCGATACCTTCCGATCCGTCTGGTCGGGCACCGCCCTGCGAAAGGGCCGGGCCGCCTCTCGTATCGCTCGAAGTCGCGATCGTGGGCCCACATGCCGTCGTTGCGGAGTGCTCCGCGCGAGCTCTGCCTCAGCGGTGGCAGAAGGTCTGCAGAACACCAGGTTTTTCCCCCCGCATGCCCCTCGTCCAAGAGGTGTCGGGCCAGTTGGCACCAAGCCGGTTGTCGACATCACTGGCTCCACGGGAACCTTCGGGCGGGTGCCGGACACGTATAGGGCATGGAACTGAACGATGCCGGCCCCGCCATGCCGGTCGGGGGGATATCCGACCGAGAGCTGTGGGCGAGGGCCGTCGACGGCGACCGGGAGGCGTTCGGTCGGATCTTCGACCGTCATGGGAAGACCGTCTACAACTACCTGTTCCGGCGCACCGCCGACTGGTCCGAGGCCGAAGACCTCACGTCGACCGTGTTCTTGCACGCCTGGCGTCGGCGATCGGAGACGGTGCTGGACCGCGACTCGGCCTTGCCGTGGCTGCTGGGTATCGCCGACCACCTGCTGTCGAACACCAGGCGGCGGCTGAGGCGGGCCGAGGCGTTGCTGCGCCGGCTTGTCTCGCATGACGAGCCGGTGGGCGACCACGCGGACCGCATCGCCGGCCGGGTCGACGACGAGCGTCACATGTCGGAAATCCACCGGGCCTTGGATCGGCTACCGCGCCACGAACGCGACGTCGTCGAGCTCTGCCTGTGGTCGGGCCTGGATCATCAAGCGGCTGCGGCAACGCTGGGGGTGGCGGTCGGAACCGTGAAGTCCCGCCTGCACCGGGCGCGGCGAAGGCTGGGAGACGACCTCGTTGGCGGAGCCGCGGTTCCAGCGTCATTCAGTTCGAAGAGTCCCGTCAACGCGGAAGAGGTCGCGCGATGAACCACAGGCAGGGCGTTCCTGCGGCTCCTTCCGACCGTGATCTGCCGGACCACCGGCGGACCCGAGAGGAGCTTCTGATGAAGATCGGCCCGGAGAACAACCGTGCTTCGCTGCGACGCCGGTGGGGGGTGCCGCTGGGCGTCGCCACCGGCGTCGTGGCGATGAGCGTCGCGGCCGTGGAGGTCCTCGGTGGGATAGGGGATGCCAAGCCGCTCCTCGCCGACCCCGCCGGAGACCCGACGAGCGCCGTCGCGTCGCCGAGTCCGAGCGCAACGCACGGCTCCGCGTCGGCCGGAACCGGCTCGGCGGCGTCCTCGGCTCAGGCGAGTTCCACCCCGGGCGCGTTCTCCCTCACCAGCGCGACGTCGACCCCGATCGGCGCCGGGGCCGTCGCCAAGATCCTGGCCTCCTGCCTGGGCTCGGATGCCTCGCGATTCCACGCAGTGGCCGCGGTCCGCGCACCCATCGCCACGCAGGACTGGGACGGCGTGGTCGTCGCCGCCGACTCAGCCGGTCAGTATGTGCAATGCGAGTCGCAGGGCGACAAGGGCAGCAGCCAGGACTTCCCGCCCACGTTCATCAACAACCGCCTGTGGGGCACCGGTCACATGATCGAGTACTTCGACTCCATCGGCGCGTTTGCCGACAAGGGGCACTACCTCGTGCTGGGCGCCGGACACTGCACATCCGGCATTGCCAAGATCACCATCAGCTACGGCGACGACCCGAAGCAGTACCCGGCGGTCATGGCAGGCGGCGCGTTCGTCTACGCGGCGGCCGGCTCCGTCACAGCCCCTGGCACGCACTATGCGGGCCCCGCAACCTACGTCCACGCCTACAACGCGTCCGGCGCGGAGGTTTACAGCCAGAAGAAGGACCCGCAGTTCACCGACCAGCAGTAAGTGGGCCTTTCGACCGACCTCGGTGCTGCCCCGGCGACGTTCCGGAGCAGCACTGTGCGCCGTCGGTTCGAACCTCGAAGGAGGTGTTCGAGATGAAGTCCTCTGGTGGGGCGAAGCGGGACAGGGTCAGCCGGAAAAGGACTACGCCGGCGAGTCCGGCAGGACAGGCCGCGGGTGGCCGGGCTGCCCTGCGCAAGCGCAGGAAGAAGCAGGGCGGCAAGCGTGCCCTGAAGGTCGCGGGGCTGTTGATGGGCTTCGTCCTGTTGCTCGGCGCCGGGTCGGCGGCGTTTGCGTACTGGAAGCTGAACAGCAACATCACCTCCGACGCCCTGTCTGCCAACGGCAAGGACGGCGCGGGGCACGAACGTGTGGACGCGTTCGGACGCAGCCCGATCAACATCCTGGTGATCGGTTCGGACGGGAGAACTGACGCGTCCGACTGCAAGCTCGGTGGTGCCTGCAAGACGGCAACCGGCGCCCGCGCCGACGTGGAGATGGTCGTGCACATATCCGCCGACCGGTCCAACGCCATGGTGATGAGCATCCCCCGCGACCTGCGGAGCGATTGGAGTGGCTGCCACGACAAGAATCACCTCGGCATGGGCCCTCAGAAGAACCAGATGATCAACTCGGCGCTGAGCGGCGGTCCTGGTTGCAGCGTCGTGGCCGTCCACGAACTCACCGGGATACCGATCGATCACTTCGCGATGATCGACTTCTCGGGGGTGGTCGACATATCCGAGGCAGTGGGCGGGGTGTCCGCGTGCGTCGACAAGAATGTCTATGACCCCTACAGCCACCTGAAACTGAAGGCGGGCACGCACATCCTGAAGGGTCAGGCGGCGCTCGAATTCCTGCGTACGCGTCACGGCTTCGGTGACGCCAGCGACAGCCGCGGCCGGACGGTCGCTCAGCATCAGTTCCTCAACTCCTTGCTCGGACAGTTGAAGAACAAGGGAACGCTGGGCAGCCCGACAAAGATGTGGGGCATCGCCAATGCCGCCACCAACGCGCTGACTGTCGACAACGGCCCGGCCGGCCTGGACTCCGCGCCCAAACTCATTGACCTGGCCGGCGACCTCGACAAGGTCCCTACGAGCCATATCAGATGGGCCACGATGCAGACCCAGGACGTCACCGTCCAGGGAGTATCGCAGACCCGGATAGGTGCGGGTGCGAAAGCGATGTTCCAGAGCATCGCGAACGATCAGTCACTCACAGAAGGCACCAGTAAGGCCGGCCCCGCCATGCCTTCCCTCGGTTCCTCCCCGCTGTCGATCGCCGCCATCGCCGTGGATGTGGAGAACGGCACGACCGTCGAACACCGCGCGTCAGCCATCGCCCAGGAACTGATCGGCGAAGGTTTCAGCACTCGCACGAGGTCGGGAAACGGATCTCCGGCCACCACTACCTCATTGACGTACCCTGCCGATCAGAAAGCACAGGCCCAGTCGGTTGCCAAGGCACTCGGGCTGCCGGCCAGGACGCTCAAGCAGGGAACAGGAGCCGGGATCTCTCTGCTGATCGGCGCCGACTGGTCAACCGGCACGAGCTACCCCGGTGGCAAGGCCGCCCTGGCTCCCGTCGACACGCGAGCAGCCCTCAGCGGAACGAACTCGCAACTCGGCACCGACAAAGAATGCACCAAAGTCAGCACATTCAACGATGTCATCGGACTGGACGCCAACGGCCGGCCCACCACCTCCGACCACCCCGTTTCCAGTACCTCCCCGTCACGCGCCTATGCCCTCAGTCCGGACGTGAAGGACTCGGCGCCCTGAATTGTTCAGATCGGTGCGGTTTTAAGGACGCCGGGGACGCCGAGGTGACAGCGGGGGCCGGGGCCGGGGCCGACGGGAGGGTGCGGGGCGCGGGGACGGGAGCGCTCCGGGGTGCCGCGGGCTCGGGCGGCGGGGGCGCAGCGTCCGTTTTATGGTGAATGGGTGAATGACGACTCCGAGACACGGGACGTGTACGACCCCTCCGACGAGTCCCAGCCCGTCGATTCCGAGATTGTCGACGACGAGGCCGCCGAGCCGGCGGTCGTCGACTCCGAACCCGATGTACTGCTGGACATTCCGACCCTCAACGTCGATGAGATCAACCTGGAGGTGGAGGACCTCCAGGCGCGGGTCTCGCTCCACGCCGAGGTGCTCGACCTGCTCCGGCTCGATGTCGGGGCGGATGTGTCGCTGGGGCGCGTCGAGATCGGGATCAAGGGTGTGGAGGCGCAGGCCCTGCTGAAGGTCCGCCTCGACACCGTGGGCGCTGTGGTGGAGCGCCTGCTGCAGTCGGTGGACCGCAATCCGCAGATCCTGGAGCAGATCACCTCGTCCGTCGGCCGCGCCGTGGAGGATGTGGGGTCCGCGAGCGGCGACGCCCTGGGCGAGGTCGGGCGCGGGGTGGGGGACGCGGGCCGTGAGGTCGGGCGAGGCGTCGGTGACGCGGGCCGTGAGGTCGGCAGCGGTGTCGGGAAGGCCGGGGAGCAGGTGGGTGGGGCCGCCGCGGATGCCACGAATGACGTCAGCGAGACGGCGTCCGGGGCGGCCCGGGGGGTTACGGACGCCGCCGGGGATGTGACGGGCAAGGCCACCGACGCGGCCGGAGATGCCGTCGGCTCCGCCACTGACGCGGCCGGGAATGCGGCTGATTCCGCCACGGACGCCGCCGGCGATGCGGCCGGCAGCGCGACCGACGCCGGTGAGGGTGCCGCCGACAGCGCCGAGGACTCGGCCGAGGACACCGTCGACGAGCTGTCCGAGACCGCCGACTCGGCGAACGACGCCGCCCGGCCCGCCGTGGAGGGCGCGTCCGAGAGCGTCCACCGCGGTGCCGGTGACACCAGCGGCGCGCGGCGCAAGGTGCGGCGCAAGGCCGTGGGGTCCGGTTCGACCTCCGTCGAACGGCAGGCGGAGCGTCCGCACCGGCGTCCCACGGAACGCAGCAGGTCCCGTCGCTCGTCAGAACGCTCGTCGGAGCGATCGCCCGACCGGCATGGCGAGCGGGGGTCCGAGGGGCGTGCCGAGCGGCCCCGGCGGCCCGCCACCCGTCGTCCGCCGCGCGAGGACGACGAGTAGAGCACGAGGAGAACGCGAGCAGAGCGCCACTCGTGGAGCTTGAGGCGGGCACGTACCCAAGGACGTGGGCAGCCGGTGACGGGGGTGCGGGGGTGTCCCGCAGCACGGTCCTCCACTTCTTGCGGTTTACGGTCCTCCACTTCTTACGGTTTGGTGAAGCGGGCGCTCCACGGGGGCAAGGCCCCTGTCCGGCACAGCTCGCCGAACTAGCGTGAGTCCGTGCTCACCTTGGTATTGATCGGATTTGTCGGCGGGTTCATCACCGGGATCTCCCCGTGTGTCCTGCCCGTACTGCCCGTCGTCTTCATGACGGGCAGCGTGCGCCGGCGCCCTTACCTCATCGTCGCCGGACTCGCGTTGAGCTTCAGCGTCTTCACTCTTCTCGGCACGCTCGTGGTGAGCGCGCTGCCAGTGCCCCAGGACATCATCCGGTGGGCCGGGCTCGTGGTGCTGCTCGTGCTGGGCGTCGCCATGATGTTCCCGGCTGTGCAGGACCTGCTGGAGCGGCCGTTCGCGCGCATGGGCAGCAGCCGTGTGGAGCGCGAGCGCGGCGACTTCGTGCTGGGACTGGCGCTCGGTGCGGTGTACGTGCCGTGCGCTGGGCCCGTCCTCGCCGCGATCACCGTCGCGGGCGCCACACACCGGATCGGGGTCGGGACGGTGGCGCTGACCCTCGCGTTCGCCGTGGGGACCGCCGCCCCGCTGCTGTTCTTCGCGCTCGCGGGCCGCGGTGTCGCGGAGCGCGTGCGGGCCTTCCGTGAGCGACAGCGCGGCGTGCGTTTCGTGGCGGGCCTGGTCGTGATCGGGCTGGCCGTCGCGCTCACCTTCAACGTCACCGACGTGCTGCAGCGGGCTGTGCCCGACTACACGTCGAAGCTCAATCAGGCACTCGACAAGACGGGCGCCGTGGGCGCGCTCGGAGCGGCGCAGGCCGCCGGGCTGCAGCACTGCGCGCAGCTGCCCAGCCCCGAGCTCGTCAACTGCGGCAAGGATCCCGGGATCACCGGCATCCAGCAGTGGTTCAACACCCCCGCCGACCGCCCGCTGCCGGCGAGCGCGCTCAAGGGGAAGGTCGTGGTTGTCGACTTCTGGGCGTACTCCTGCATCAACTGCCAGCGCTCCATCCCGCACTTGAACGCCTGGTACCAGAACTACAAGAAGGACGGCCTGGTCGTCGTCGGCGTCCACTCCCCCGAGTACGCCTTCGAGCACGTGCCCGCCGATGTCGAAGCGGGCGCGCGACGGCTCCACATGACGTATCCGATCGCGCTCGACAACAAGTTCGCGACCTGGAACAACTTCGGCAACAACTCCTGGCCCGCGGAGTACCTCATCGACGCCAAGGGCGAGGTGCGCCATGTCGCCGTCGGTGAGGGCGAGTACGACACCAGCGAGTCTCTGATCCGGCAGCTGCTGACCGCCGCGCACCCGGGGGTGAAGCTGCCTCCCGCGACGCACGTCTCCGACACCACCCCCACCGACGAGGACATGACGCCGGAGACCTATCTCGGTTCCGAACGCGCGGGTTCGTATGTGGGCGGGCAGCTCCAGGACGGCGTGCACCGGTTCGACGCTCCGTCGGGGGCCCTTCCGCAGAACGCCTTCGCGCTCGACGGCACCTGGTCCGTCGGCAAGGAGTCGCTGACGGCGAAGCAGGGCGCGGCCATCGATCTGGCGTTCTCCGCTGACGACGTCTACCTCGACGTCGGCGGTACGGGAACGGTCACCGCCACGCTCGACGGGAAGACCACCACCTACAAGGTGTCGGGGGCGCCGAACATCTACGCCCTCGTCC
The DNA here is from genome assembly GCF_036250695.1 of Streptomyces sp. NBC_01497. Classification (NCBI taxonomy): domain Bacteria; kingdom Bacillati; phylum Actinomycetota; class Actinomycetes; order Kitasatosporales; family Streptomycetaceae; genus Streptomyces; species Streptomyces sp. NBC_01497. The sequence continues at coordinate 4,071,809 of NZ_CP109427.1, forward strand.
ACGGGGACAACCCCAGCAGCGGGACCCTCGACGTGAAGCTGTCGCCCGGACTCAGTGCGTACTCCTTCACTTTCGGGTGATGGGCGCCGGGGCGGGGCCGGGTCACGGTTTCGGGTGAACGCTCCCTTACGGCGACGCGCCGGCCGGTCCCGCCCCCGGGCGCGGGCCGCGCTCTCCCGGCCCGCACACGTATCGGGGGCCGGGAGAGATCGGCGGTGGCCGGCCCCGACCCGGCCCGCCGAGCCCTTCGGGGCACTCGGGGCACGAGGAAGGGCGGGCACCGGATACGTTCCGGTGCCCGCCCTTCCTCACTGCCCTCGCTGACCTCACCGCGGTCGTCCGCCACCGGGCGAACAGCCCGGCCCGTTACGGCGCCTGCGGTCCCGCGTCGCGCGACGGCCTCAGCTGCTGCTGTCGCCCTTGCGCGCGCCCAGCGTGACCTCGACCGTGTGGCTCTGGCCGTCGCGCTGGTACGTCAGGCTGACCTTGTCGTTCGGCTTGTGGGTCCAGATCTCGCTGATCAGCGTCGGACCGCTGTCGATCGGGGTGTCGCCGAACTTCGTGATGACGTCGCCCGACTTCAGGCCCGCCTTCGCGGCGGGGCCGTTGGCGGTGACCGCCTGGCTGCCGCTGACACCCTGCGCGGCGATGACCGCGCCGTCGCCGCCCTGGTCGCCCTGCTGGCTGGCGTCCATGGTGACCGTGGCGCCGATGATCGGGTAGACCGGCTGGCCGGTCTTGATCAGCTGCTGGGCGACGGTGGACGCCTGGTTGATCGGGATGGCGAAGCCGAGGCCGACCGAACCCGGCTGGCTGCTGCTGCCGCCGAGGCCGCCGCTGCCGCCGCCACCGCCCGGCTGGATCGCCGAGTTGATGCCGACCACGGCGCCGCGCGCGTCGAGCAGGGGGCCGCCCGAGTTGCCGGGGTTGATCGACGCGTCCGTCTGGAGCGCGCTCATGTACGAGGTGCTGTTGCCGCTCTCGTCACCCGACACCACGGGCCGGTGCTCGGCGCTGATGATGCCGGTCGTGACCGTGTTGGACAGGCCGAACGGGGCACCGATGGCGATCGTCGAGTCGCCGACCTGGGCCTTGTCGGAGTCTCCGAGCGGCAGGGGCTTGAGACCCGACGGCGCGTTGGTCAGCTTGATGACGGCGACGTCGTAGCCCTCGGCCCTGCCGACGACCTGCGCCTTGTACTTCTTGCCGTTGGAGAAGGTGGCGGACAGCTTGCCGCCGCTCGCCGCCTCAGCGACCACGTGGTTGTTCGTCAGGATGTGGCCCTGCTTGTCGAAGACGAAGCCGGTACCGGTGTCACCGCTGCCGTTGCCGCTCGTGGCGTCGATGGTGACGACGCTCGGCAGCGAGTTGGCGGCCACAGCGGCGACCGAACCGCCCGCGACCTTGCCCTTCGGCAGGTCGGCGGCGGAGACCGTGGTCGAGCCGATCCCGCCGTTGTCGTCGCTGGACGCGGCCCAGTAGCCGATGCCACCGCCGATGCCGCCCGCGACGAGCGCGCCCACGATGACGGCGGCGATCAGGCCGCCCTTGATGCGGCCGCCGCGTCCGGGCGGCTGGTGCTCGGGCGCGCCCCAGACCGGGCCGCCGGGGCCCTCGGGGCCGCCGTAGCCCTGGCCGCCGGCGGAGCCGGGGGTGCCGTAGGCGGGGTACTGGGGCGGGGCGGGCGGCGGCCAGCCGCCGGCCGGGGGACCGCTCGGCGGGGGCGGAGTGCCGCCCGAAGCGGCGTGGGCCGGGTGTGCGGCGTGCGCGCCGTGCGCACCCGACGGTGCCGCGTGGTGGTGCGGTGCCTGGTCCGGGGCCGGCGGTGCGCCGTACGGGGACGGGTCGTGGGCCTCGGGGTACTGCGCCTGCGGGGCCGGTGCGGCGGGGGGCGCCGCGGCCGGGGGGCCGACCGGGAACGTGGACTGCTCGCCGGTCGGAGCGGGGGATCCGGGGGCGGCGGCCGGGGAAGTCGCTCCCGTGCCTTCCGCCGTCGGGGTACTCCCGGGAGCGGAGGTGCCCTCAGGAGTGGCGTCCGGCCCGGGAGGTACGGACTGGGTGGCGGGGCGCTCCGCGCCCTCGCCCGCAGTGCCCTCGTTCTCGGTGCTCACAGCTCTCTACTCCTCGGTTCCACGTCTGTCGTCGGCAAGCGTCCCGCGCTGTGCAAGTGTCGTGGGTAACCCTTACCCACGACACGTCGGGCCACGGTAAGCGGGACCTGTGCGTCTTTTGGCCATCCTTTACTCCGGACAAAGAGGACGCACGCTGAGCCGACCAGCCGAGGAGCCCGGCCGTTCGCCCGGCTGCCCGACGACGGTGGGACCATGACGCGGTGACCCCAGCCCGCCAGCACAGCATTCAGGTCGTCGCCCACCGTGGAGCCTCGGAGGACGCGCCGGAGCACACCCTCGCCGCGTACGTGAAAGCCCTGGAGGACGGCGCGGACGCCCTGGAGTGCGATGTACGGCTCACGGCGGACGGTCATCTTGTATGCGTGCACGACCGACGGGTGAACCGTACCTCCAACGGCCGTGGCGCGGTGTCCGCCCTCGAACTCGCGGACCTCGCCGCCCTCGACTTCGGCGGCTGGAAGAACAGCGCCGCGTACGCGGACAGCGAGGAGGGCCCGGAGTGGGGCGATCCCGAGTACACGTCCGTACTGACGCTGGACCGGCTGCTCGCACTGATCCGGGACACGGGACGGCCGGTACAGCTCGCCGTGGAGACGAAACACCCGACCCGGTGGGCCGGTCAGGTGGAGGAACGGCTGCTGGAGACGCTGCGCCGGTTCGGCCTCGCGGAACCGGCCGCTCCGGGGGAGTCGTCCGTCCGTGTCATGAGCTTCTCCGCGCGCTCCCTGCACCGCGTCGCGCGGGCGGCCCCACAACTGCCGACCGTCTATCTGATGCAGTACATCTCGCCCCGGCTGCGCGACGGACGGCTGCCGGCGGGCGCGCGGATCGCCGGACCGGGGATGCGGATCGTGCGCAACCACCCGGGCTACATCACGCGGCTACACCGGGCCGGGCACCGGGTCCACGTATGGACGGTGGACGATCCCGAGGACGTCGACCTGTGTGTACGGCTGGGGGTCGAGGCGATCATCACCAACAGGCCGAAACAAGTCCTTGCACAACTCGGCCGTACCGTCTGATAGATGCCAATTCAGGACAGGTCGCACCTGAACCGTTCGGCGGGGAGTGCACCGGCGTGCTCGCTGCGTGGCCGAATGTCACGAGTGCGTCAAAGGCTGCCCTGTGCCCGGTTTCCGGTCCAGGCCATTGGGGCATCCACACCGTGATGTGGGCGAAGGAGGTCTCGGGGGTGGCGGTTTTGGTGGCACAGCAAGTGCCGACGTCGTCGAGCGTGGCCGTGACCCACGGTCCGGCCGGCGTGGGAGAGGTCCGGCACCGGATGCGCGCGCAGCTCAGCGGAAGCGGTGTTTCGGACACGGTCGTCGAGGACGCCGAACTGGTGCTCTCCGAGCTGCTGAGCAACGCGTGCCGGTATGCGAGACCCTTGCGGCGCGCCGAGCACGGCGACGGCGGGCCGGGCGACAGCGGCAAGGGCCACGACCACGGCGGCGAAAGGGACAGCGACAACGGCGACATAAGAGCGGCGTGGAGCGTCGACCAGTCCGGCGGCTTGACCGTCGAGGTGACCGACGGCGGCGGCCCGACCCGGCCCACTCCCGCCCGCCCCTCGCTGACCGCGCGCGGCGGCCGGGGGCTCACCATCATCTCGGCGCTCGCGAAGGACTGGGGCATCCGCGACAGCGACTCCGGCGAGGTCACGGTCTGGGCCCACCTGCAGGACGCGGAACCAGCCGGCACCGCACGCTGACGGTCGGACGGACAGCACGGCACCACACGGCAGGGCACGGCACGGCACGGCACAGCGACGATCTGCCCGGCACGCCCGCCGCAGCACCGGATACGACCCGCCCGCCCGGCCCGGCAGGTCGACCAGCCGCCTCGCCGGGCCGCCCCGCCCGGCCCGGCGAACGCACCACCCGCCCACGCACGCCCGCCCCGGCCGGCCGGCTGAACCCGGCACCACCGGCGGCCCGCTGGGCGGCTGAGCACCGGCCCGGCCCGCCTCGGCCCGCTGAACGCCGCTCACACCGCTCACCGTCCCTCCCCGCCCCGCACGCGCGGCCCCGTGAGCACTGCACCCGTCCGGCGCCGCCCCATCCCGTACGTACGCGCACACGGCACACCCTCACCCCCACCGGCCCTCCCCACCGGACTCCGGCGCGGGCCGGTCCTCCCGGTGTCAACGCCCGACCGCCCGCGCCCGCCCCCGCGCGGCAGCCTCGGCCGCCCGTGCGGCAGCCCCGGTCGCCCGCCTCGTGCCTCGCGTCAGGGCCTTGTTGCCGTGCCGTCGCGGTCCGCCCCCGTCCTCGTTCGCAGGAGCTAGGCTCGCCGTCTGCATTCGCACCGCCGCAGCGACCGGGAGACACCCCACCATGGCCAAGAAGCAGAAGAAGGCGCAGCTCACGGACGGACCCGTTCCGGTGGTCGGGGCCCGGGAGCCCTGCCCGTGCGGTTCCGGGCGCCGTTACAAGGCGTGTCACGGACGGGAGGCGTCGCACGCGGTGACCGAGCTGGTGCATCGCCCGTTCGAGGGGCTCCCGGGGGAGCCGCACTGGGTCGCGATGCGCGAGCTGGTGCCTGCGGCGACGGCCGGGCTGACGCTCAAGGACGGGCTGCCCGAGGGCGTGCCGTCCGTGACACTGGCGACGGTCCTGCCGATGGCGTGGCCGGCGCTGCGCCGCGACGACGGTTCGGTGCTGCTCGCCCTGCAGAACGACACGGCCTCCGGCGACCTGAGCCGCGATCTCGGCGACACCCTGCTGCGCGCGCTGGACGCCGCACCGGGCAACCCGGTCGCGGCGCGGCGGGTGGAGGCCGAGGGACCCCGCCTCCAGGACCTGCTCGACCTCTCCGCCGACTTCTCACCCCTCGTGCACTCGGGCTTCGAGTTCTGGGTGCCCGACGCACAGAACGCGACGCCGGAGGTCACTGCCTCCCTGGAGCGGGCCAACGCCGCCGCCATCCCGACCGTACTGCTGTCCGGGTCCGAGGCCGCGTACTGGTGCGAGACGCCGGAGAAGAACCATCTGCGGTGGGTCATGCCGCACGCGGAGGAGCGGCTGCTGGACGCGCTCGCCCGGCTGCACGCGGCCGGTGCCTCCTCGCTCGGGGACGACACCCGGCTCGTCGGGTCCTTCCGGGCGCACGGGCTGACCGTGCCGGTGTGGGACCTGCCGAGCGCGATGGGCGCCGAGGAGTGCGAGAAGCCGGCGGTGGCGTTCGCGGAGCGGCTGGCGGAGGCGCTCGCCGACGACACCGCGCTGACGGCGGAACAGCGCCGGGCGCGGGGCGGCCTGACGAACCGCCAGGTGACGCTGAGCTGACGCTGAGCGACGAAGGGCGGGGCGGGGAGCGCGTCGTGGAGGCGGTGCGGCGTGATACCCGTCACACCGTTCGGCGTGAGCCCGGTACTTCCACGGAATAGGGCGGCCCGAAATCTCTGATCGAATTTGCTAACGGCCGATCTCTTGTTACCGTTCTAGAAGCCCGGTCGCTGGTGCATCCCCCGTCGCCAGCGACCGGGCCTTTGCGTTCCCGGACGCCGACTCGGGCATTGTCGCGGTTTACCCGCGTTTACCTGCGCTTACCCGCGTTCACATGCGGGTTTCGCGGCCGGCCCGTCCTCGGCCGCCGAGCTTCGCCAGGCCCCTGCGACATCCCCAACTCGCCCTGTACCGCGCCGACCTGCGCCGGGGCGAGTGCACAGCGGGGGACGCGAGGCCGCCGCCCGGCCGCCGCCCGGCCCCAGGGGGCTCGGACGCGGTGGGCGTGGCTTTCTTGGGGAATTTCCGCGCATGTCCCGTCCGCCGGGCCATACACACGGAATTGAATTTTGTTCAGTACATCTCAGAACATCTCAGTACGCGAGTCTGCTGCCACCGTCGGGCGCACTCGTACTCGCCTGAACCAGCGCGTCCACAACGGCTTCCACATCCGGCAGCCAGGGCGCCGCGGAACCCGGCAGCGGGCCCCGTTCCCACCGCACCTGGCCGCCCGCCGCCTCCGACGGCGGTAGCACCAGGTAACCGCCCTCGCCGTGGAAGCGGAGCGAGCTCGGCACCCAGGCCTTCGTGTAGAGGAGGTCGCCGAGGCGTTCGAGGCCGTACGGGGCGACGAGGACCGCCCAGCGCGTCGGTGTCGCCACGACCGGTCCGAGCCGCATGTCCGCGCGGTCCAGCGCGGCGAGTGCCCGCGCGCCCGCGACGGCCGGCAGGCTCACCGCGCACGGCGCGCTGCCGCCGGTGGCCAGCACCAAGGGCGCGGTCGGCCGCTTCGTCCACCACCAGCGCAGCATCCGCTCGTCGGTCGTCGCCGCGAGCAGCCCGGGGTCGAAGGGGTGTGCGCCCGGCACGGCGCATTCGGGGTCGGGGCAGGAGCAGCCCGTGCCGCGGGTGCCACGGCCGCCGGTCGTCTTCAGGCCGGCACCGGGCAGCACGGGCCATCTCCACGCGGAGTACGTGAGCGCGGCACCGAGTGGGGCAGGCATCCCCTTGCGCCGGAACCGGAGCCTGCGTCGCCTTCCGAGGATCTCGCGCATGAGCGCTCGTTCCTTTCCGTTGAACGCCGAGTCCACATGACACTGACTGACACCATGTGTGTGCTTGTGTGTGCGTCACTTCGTCGTGCATACAGTCGCGCGTACAGCCGTGCGTCCATTCAGCCGTTCGGCGCGTCGCCTGCCCTGTACTGCCGGGAGGACACGTTCCGCACGCGGTGCGGTGAACGGATCCGGGCGTCCGGCGGGTGGTGGCGGCGCGCAGGGCTCTTGCTGCTGTTCCGCTGTGCTGTGCGTGTTCTCGCCACTCCGGGGGGACGGGCGGCGGCCTGCTCCCCGACTGTCAGACGCCGGGCTGCCACCGCGAGGTTCCGTGGGGCCCCAACTGCCCCTGTCCGTCACCTTTTACGTACCCATCGCGTACGGAATGACGCTCGGGAGAACGCTTCCACCGGACTGCGTACTTCCCGCCGGCCCTGGAAGAACTCCTCTTGAGCGACCTCAGTCGATCGTAAAAACCAGAGAGGGGGGACGTTTTTCGGTCAACTTGGGGACAGCAGCAGAGATCCGTTCGGGCACTGCCTCCACGCTGGACATTGCCCGAGTTGTGCGTGTACATGTGGGTACATTGCTTGCTGCGCAGAATGACATGGGGGTTTGCGATGCTATTGAGCGAAACGCACCGCCCGGAAGGTCGGCTGCCATGAGCTCTTCACGCCTGCCGAAAGTGGCCGGAATCAATTCCATGGTTCCGGCGCCGGCCCATACGCCCCCGCCACTCGACGACCTCCGGGCGCCGCCGGTCGTCCTCATTCAGGACCGGCTCGCGGGCTGGGTCTCCGACCTCACCACGCTCCACGAGCTCACCGAGCGCCTGGCGCGCACCGACCGCCTCGACACCGCGCTCCACGAGCTGCTGCGCGCGGGCGCCGCCCTGGTCGGCGCGCGGCGCGGACTGGTCGTCCTCGATCCCGCCGACGGCCTCGGCCCGCGCACCACCCTCGGCCTCGGCCTGTCCGGCTCGGACCTCGGCCATCTGGAGACCGTGCCGCGCCGCGCCACCGGGCACGGCACGCTCCTGGACCTGATGGACGGCATGTACGGGACGGGCGCCGCGAGCGGTGCCGACCGCGCGGGCCCCGAGGACGCCAAGGGCGCCGCCGCCCACGCCGACGGCATCGACGGCACGGACTCGGCCGCCCCCGCGCGTCCCGAGGCCATCGCCTGCCCGGACCTGCTCGCCGACCCCGCACTCGACCCGCGCCACCGTGATGTCGCCGTGCGCCTCGGTTACGGCGCCACGTACGCGGTGCCGCTCGTCACCGACCCGGAGAGCAACGCCGCCGGCGAACCCGCCGGGCGCCGCCCGCGCCGGCTCGGCGCCGTCAGCTGGCTGTACGACGAGCCCGCGGAGCCCGACGAACGCAGCCGCCATCTCGTCGGCCTCTACTCCCGTTACGCGGGCGAGCACCTGGCCCGGCTCGTGGAGCTGGAGCGCGCCCGCTCGCAGGTCGCCACGCTCGCGCGGGAACTGCTGCCCGCGCGCCTGCCCCGCGTCACCGGCGTACGGCTCGGGGTGTGCCACAGCACCGGGCCGCGCGGTGGCGGCGACTGGTTCGACGCGCTGCCGCTGCCGGAGAACTGCCTCGGCCTCTCGGTGGGGTCCGTGAGCGGTTCGGGCCCGGCGGCCGTCGCCGCGATGGGCCGGCTGCGGGCGTCGCTGCGCGCGTACGCCGTGATGGAGGGCGAGGATCCGGTCGCGGTCCTGTCCGACCTGGAACTGCTGCTGACGCTCACCGAACCGGCGCGTACGGCGACGGCGCTGTTCGCGTACGCGGAACCGACCGCGGGCCGGATCGTGCTCGCGGGCGCCGGGCACGCGCCACCGCTGATCGTCGGCGAGCGGCGGTGCGAGTACGTCGAGACGTCCCTGTCGGCTCCGCTGGGCATGCTCGCCTGCTGGGAGGCGCCGAGCGTGGAACTCAGCCCCGAACCTGGAGAAACGGTGCTGCTGTACACCGACGGGCTGCTGCGGCGCACCGGCGATCCGATGGACCGGGCGTACGCGCGGCTGCACGCGGCGGCGGCGAGCGTGCCGTTCGCCGTCCGGGACGACCCGCAGGCGGTCGCGGACCATGTCGTACGCACCGTGCTGGCCGACGCGGGGGCCGGCGGTGTCCTCGCGTCGGGGACCGGCGACGGGAGGGGCACCCAGGAGGCGGTCGGCGACGAGGACGAGGGCGGCGACGAGGACGTGGTCCTGCTGGCCGTCCGCTTCGACGGCTGAGACCACCCGGCGGGCGGACGGCTGAGACCGTACGGCGGAGACGTCCCACGGCCTCGGCGTTCGGTGGACCGGTCCGGCGACCGGGGGGCCGATGTCCGATCGTCCGATTCCGGATCCGGTGAGCCGCGCCGTCGCCCGCGCGCCCGCCGCTCGCGAGGCCGCAGAGCCACTGGCCGGGGCCCGGCCGGGGCGGTGCCCGTTCCGACTGATTTCTCACAGTCGGGGTCCGCCCGTACCCCGGCGCACCTGCGCGTCCCTACGATGGGGCGGCCCGGTGTCGTACCGGAGAGCCGGTGGTCGTAGCGAGGAGAAGACGTGGCCGACGAGCCCAGCAGGGTGAACCCCGACGCCGAGGCGGAAGCCGACCAGAAGCCCATCAAGCAGCGGAAGAACGGACTGTACGCGGCCGTGTCGGACGAACTCGCGGAGAACATGAAGAGCGGCTGGGCCGACACCGAGCTGCGCGGCCTCACCCCCGTCGCGCAGGCGTCGCACACCGCGGCCCGGCGCGCGGAGCTGTCCGCGCGTTTCCCCGGTGAGCGCCTCGTGGTGCCCGCGGGCAACCTGCGGACCCGCTCGAACGACACGGAGTACGCCTTCCGCGCGTCGACCGAGTACGCGTACCTCACCGGCGACCAGACCCAGGACGGCGTGCTGGTGCTGGAGCCCGAGGGTGCCGCCGGCCACACCGCCACGCTCTACCTGCTGCCGCGTTCCGACCGGGAGAACGGCGAGTTCTGGCTCGACGGCCAGGGCGAGCTGTGGGCCGGCCGCCGCCACTCGCTCGCCGAGTCCGAGCAGCTGCTCGGCCTGCCGGCCAAGGACGTACGCAAGCTCGCGGGCGCCCTCACCGAGGCCACCGGCCAGGTCAGGGTCGTCCGCGGACACGACGCGGGCATCGAGGCCGCGCTCACCGACAAGGTGACCGCCGAGCGCGACGAGGAGCTGCGGGGCTTCCTGTCCGAGGCCCGCGCGGTCAAGGACGACTTCGAGATCGGCGAGCTGCAGAAGGCCGTCGACTCGACCGTGCGCGGCTTCGAGGACGTCGTGAAGGTCCTCGACAAGGCGCAGGCCACGAGCGAGCGCTACATCGAGGGCACGTTCTTCCTGCGGGCCCGCGTCGAGGGCAACGACATCGGTTACGGCTCGATCTGCGCGGCGGGACCGCACGCCACCACGCTGCACTGGGGGCGCAACGACGGCCCCGTGCGCGCGGGCGATCTGCTCCTGCTCGACGCAGGCGTGGAGACCCTGAGCCTCTACACGGCCGACGTCACCCGCACGCTGCCGATCGACGGCCGCTACACCGACCTGCAGCGCAAGGTCTACGACGCGGTGTACGAGGCGCAGGAGGCGGGCATCGCGGCGGTACGTCCCGGTGCGAAGTTCCGCGACTTCCACGACGCGGCGCAGCGGGTCCTCGCGGAGCGGCTCGTCGAGTGGGGCCTGCTGGCGGGGCCGGTCGACGAGGCGCTCGAACTCGGCCTCCAGCGCCGCTGGACCCTGCACGGAACGGGCCACATGCTCGGCATGGACGTGCACGACTGCGCTGTCGCGCGCCGGGAGGTGTACGCCGACGGCACGCTGGAGGCGGGCATGTGCCTGACGGTGGAACCCGGCCTCTACTTCCAGGCGGACGACCTGACCGTGCCCGAGGAGTACCGGGGCATCGGCGTCCGGATCGAGGACGACATCCTGGTCACGGCCGACGGCAACCGCAATCTGTCGGCGGGCCTGCCGCGTTCCTCCGCCGAGGTCGAGACGTGGATGGCGGGCCTGCGCGACGCCTGACGATCCCGACGCCTGGCGTTCCGCGGATCAGCCGGTCCGCGGGTCTGCGGGTCTGCCGGTCTGCGGGTCCGTGGGTCCGTGGGTCCGTGGGTTCGCGGAGCGACCGGATTCGCACATCCACCGGGCTCGCGGACGGGCGCGCGGGTCCGCGGTCCGGGCCTGCGGGTCCGCGGTCCGGGCCTGCGGGTCCGCGGTCCGGGCTCGCGCCTGAGGGGCCCGCGCCACCCGCGGCGCCACGGGGCCCGGGCAGACCGGTGCCGACCATGTGAGAGGACGCTCCGCCGCGCGGTCACATCGCGCCGAGCAGGGCGTCCTCCCGCCATTTCAGGGTCTTGTCGAAGCTGACGACGGCGCCGTGGTCGGGCCCGTTGCAGAAGTGGACGTGGTCGGCGAGTTGCTCGATCAGGCCGAGGCCCCTGCCGCTCTCCGCCGTCGGCGACGGTGGCGGCGGATTCCTGACGACCCGTCTGACGGGGAATCCCGGACCCGAGTCGGCGACCTCGATACGGCAGGTCGCCCCGTCCAGATAGGCCGTGACCCGGTAGCCCCCGCTGCCGCCCGGCCCCTCCCCGCCGTGCTCCACCGCGTTGGCGCACGCCTCGGTGAGCGCGACCGACAGGTCGAAGGAGACCTCGGGGTCGACCCCCGCCGTGTCCATCGCGCCGAGCAGCAGACGGCGCGCCAGCGGGACACTGGCGGCTTCCCGTCGCAAATGCAGAGACCACCAGATGCTCATGCTCCAGCCTCCTGGCCGCGGCTCGACATACCGATACGTATTGCCCCTTGCGGCCTTTCGTAAGCCCGCGTTCCGTGGTAAAGCGCTCATTCGGCCGACGCGTGCCCGGCCGGGTGAGGTGTATGGGGCAGAGCATGACGTTGCGGACCTGCCCCACCGGGCGCGAGGGCGCGGTGGGATGATGGGGCCGCCATGCATCCCGCTCCCCGCGCCACGCTCGGCGCACGGCTGCTCAGGGCCGCGGTGTTCGCCGCGGTCTGCGCCGTGCTGTCCGCCGTGGGGCACACGGTGGCGGCCTGCACCGCCGTCCCCTGGTGGGCGGTGGCGGCCGGATTCCTCGTGGTGTTCACCGTCGCGGCGCCGCTGGCGGGCCGGCCGCGCTCGACGGCCCGTGTGGTCGTGGCGCTGACGGCCGGACAACTCGGCCTGCACACCCTGTTCGGGCTCGCACAGCAGCGCGCGGCCCTGCCCGCGGGCACCGCGGGCGGCGACGCGATCGTGCGCACCGCCGCGACCCTGGTGTGCGGCGCTGGTCCCGGCCGGCTGACGCACGCGCGGGCGCTGCAGATCCTCCGCGATGCCGGTGTCCGGCCCGCGGACGTGCTCGCGGCGTCCGGCGGCGGCACGGGAGGCCGCGGCACGGGATCCGTCCCGAGCGCGCTCGCCGACATGGCCGGCATGCCGGGGATGCACGGGATGGCGGGAATGTCCGGGGTGACGACCATGCCGGGCATGGCCGGTTCCTCGGGGCTCGCCGCGCTGCTCCCCTCCCTGCCGATGGTTCTCGGCCACCTCCTCGCGGCGCTCGCCACCGGCTGGCTGCTGCGGCGCGGCGACCTCGCGCTGCTGCGTATCGCCGAGTTGTCCGCGCAGAGCACGCAGGGCCTCGGTGAGGTCCGCGAGACGCTGACCGACGCGGCGCGGCTGCGCGCCCTGCGCGCCGCGCTGACGCTCGTACGGCTGCTGCTGGCGGGGCTGCCGGGGGCGCGCTCGCCGCGGCGGCGTCCGGTGCCCTCCGCGTACGGCATACCGCCGACGCCCACGACGGTGGCACTCCAGCACACGGTGATCAGGCGCGGCCCGCCGGCCGCACTCGCGCTCGCTGCCTGACACGACCCCCTCGGTACCCGCCCGGAGCGGACGGGGCGGCGTCGTGATGCCGACGTGCGATCGCACGCGGCTCCCGTACCACCTCACCTCTCGCGGAGTGTTCTGTGTTCCCAGCCGAGAAGTTCCCGCCCGTCACGCCCATGCCGGCCGTGACGCACGAGTCGCCCGTGACGCCCGGTGTGTCCGCGCGCGCCGGCCGCTCCCGTACCCGGACCGGCCTGGCCCGGCTCGGCGTCGCGGGCTCCGTCGCCGCCGGTGCCGTACTGCTGCTCGCGGGCACCGCGTCCGCGCACGTGACCGTCCAGCCGCACGGCGACGCGGTCAAGGGCGGTTCCGCCGTCGTCGACTTCAAGGTGCCGAACGAGCGCGACAACGCCACCACCACGAAGATCGAAGTGGACTTCCCGACGGACCACCCGCTGGCCTCGGTGATGCCGGAGCCGGTGCCGGGCTGGAAGATCGACATCACCAAGTCCAAGCTCGCCAAGCCGGTCGAGCTGTACGGCAGTCAGGTCACCGAGGCCGTCTCCAAGGTCACCTGGACCGCGGAATCCGGCGCGGGCATCCCCGTAGGGCAGTTCCAGCTGTTCCCCGTCTCGCTCAGCACGCTGCCGAAGGACGCCGACCAGGTGACGTTCAAGGCCCTGCAGACGTACTCCAACAAGGAGATCGTCCGCTGGATCGAGACGCAGGCACCGGGCGCCCCCGAGCCGGAGGACCCGGCACCCGTCCTCAAGCTGACCGCCGCGTCCGCCGCCGAGGGCACCGCCGCGGGCCAGGGCAGCGCCTCCGGGCACCCGGCCGCGGCGGCCTCCGCCAAGGGCTCCACGGCGCAGGCTGCGTCCGCACCGGGCAGTTCCGACACCGTCGCGCGGGTGCTCGGCATCGTCGGCATCGTGATCGGGGCGGCCGGCGTGGCGTACGGGCTGCTCGTCGGACGGCGCCGCAGCGCCTGACCCGGCGGGTCCGTGCCGCCCGGCCGCCGTCGCGGCCGGGCGGCACGGCCAGGCGGCACGGCCCGGTCACCGGCCGGCGCCGCGACCGGTTCCGGCCGGCCGCGGCGCCCCCTGCCACTGCCCCTGCGCCGCTCCACGGAGCCGCGCTCCGGGACCCGGCCGCCATCCACCGGCCCCCACCCACGCACAACCACAGGAAAAACCACATGCGCAAGAAGACGTTCACCGCGGCAGCAGCCCTCATGGCGGTCGCCGCGCTCACCCTCACCGCCTGCGGGGGCGACAACAGCTCCAGCTCCAGCGCCAAGCCGAGTGCGGTCGCCGACGTCTCCGGCGGCCAGGCGCCCGGCGCCCCGACGGTCCTCGACCCGCCGTTCGCGAAGCCCGACCTCACCCTGACGGACACGCACGGCAAGCCGTACAACCTCCGTGCGGAGACGAAGAACAAGCCGACGCTGATCTACTTCGGCTACACGCACTGCCCGGACATCTGCCCCCTGACGATGAGCAACCTCGGCATCGCGCGCAAGGCGCTGCCGAAGGCCGAGCAGGACAAGCTCCAGGTCGTGTTCATCACGACGGACCCGGAGCGCGACACCCCCGCCGAGCTCGCCGAGTGGCTGCCGGCCGCGGGCGACCCCTCGTTCATCGGGCTCACGGGCAAGTTCACGACCATCCAGGCCGCCGCGAAGACGCTCGGCATCGGCATCGACCCGCCGAAGAAGGAGAAGGACGGCACGATCGTCTCCACGCACGGCGCCGAGGTGATCGCCTTCTCCCCGAAGACCAACGGCGGCTACCTGCTGTACGGGGACGAGACGACGTCCGACGACTACGCGAAGGCCTTCCCGAAGATCATCAAGGGGGAGCAGCCGTGACCCGCCACGCCTCCCTGAAGCCGGTCCTCGCACCGGCCGCCCTGCTGGTCGCGGCCGGGCTCGCGCTGACGGCGTGCTCGGACGGCGGCGGGAAGCCGAGCGCCGGCAGCCACAGCGGCGCGCCCGCGCTCGCGGTCTCCGGCGCCTACATGCCGCAGCCCGTCGGCGACCTCGCGGCCGGGTTCCTGGTCGTCAAGAACACCGGCAAGGGCGACGACGAGCTGACCTCGGTCACCAGCCCGCTGTCGGACAGCGTCTCCATCCACAAGACGGTCGACGACCGGATGGTGGAGGTGAAGTCCTTCGACGTCCCGCCGGGCGGCTCGCTCGACCTCGCCCGCGGCGGGAACCACATCATGCTGATGGGGATCAAGCACCCGCCCAAGCAGGGCCAGAGCATCGAACTGGACCTGCATTTCAAGAAGACCGGCGCGATCAAGGTCACCGTTCCCGTCAAGGCGGCCAACTTCCAGCCGCCCGCCACGCCGTGAGTGAGGGACACAAGACGCCATGAGTGCTGCCATCGCCCCGCCCCCCGCCCTGGGCGCCGCACCGGGGTCCGCCCCGTACCGTGCCCGCCCGCGCCGCTCGGGACGGATGTCCGGCGGCCCGCCCGCGACGCCGCTGCTGCGGCTGCTGACCGTCGCCGGGGTGCTCGTTGCCACCCTGCTGACGGTGTTCGCGGGCACCGCGTCGGCGCACGCCGCGCTGACCGGGAGCGACCCGAAGGACGGGGCGGTGGTGGCCACCGCGCCGAAGGCGGTCACGCTGTCGTTCTCCGAGCAGGTATCGCTCGGCAAGAAGGCGATACGGGTGCTCGCGCCGGACAACAAGCGCGTCGACACCGGGAAGATCGCCGATGTCAGCACCGCGTCCCGCGCGAGCTACCGGATCGCGCTGGGCCCGGGCCTCGCGAACGGCACCTACACGGTCGCCTGGCAGGCGGTCTCCGCCGACACCCACCCGGTGGCGGGGGCCTTCACCTTCTCCGTCGGCGCACCGTCGAAGACGACGGCGGACGTCGGCGGCCAGGGGGTGGGCGGTGGTCTCGTCGGCGTGCTCTACGGAGTGGCGCGGTACTTCTCGTACGCGGGGTTCGTGCTGCTCGTCGGCGGGGCCGCCTTCGTCCTGGTGTGCTGGCCGCGCGGCGCCTCGGCGCGGCCGCTGCAACGGCTCGTCGTGCGCGGCTGGGTGACGTTCACCGCGTCGACCCTCGCGCTGCTCCTGCTGCGCTCCCCGTACACCGGGTCGGGGAAGATCGCGGACGTCTTCGACCTGGGCGGACTCCAGGAGGTCCTCGGTACGAAGGAGGGCGCGGCGCTCGTGTCGCGGCTGCTGCTGCTCGGGGCGGCGGCGATCTTCGTGGCGGTGCTGTTCGGGGCGTACGCGCGACGCGGTGAGGAAGGCGCGCAGGAGGAAGCGGAAGCCGCGCGGGAGGAACGGGCCGAGCACGGCGAGCCGGGCCCGACCGGCGGCGGGAGCGGCCCTGGGGCCGAACGCCGGGACCTGGCCTTCGGGCTCGGCGCCGGCGGTGCGGTCGTCGCGGCGGGACTCGCGGCGACCTGGTCGCTGAGCGAGCACGCGTCGACCGGCATCCAGACCGCGCTCGCCATGCCCGTCGACATGGTGCACCTGCTGGCCGTGGCGTGCTGGCTGGGCGGCCTCGCGGCCCTGCTCGTGTCCCTGTACCGGGCGCCGTCGATCGACGCGGCGGCGGTACGGCGGTTCTCCACGCTCGCGTTCTGCAGTGTCGTGGCGCTGGTGGCGAGCGGGCTGTACCAGGCGTGGCGTCAGATCGGCACGTTCTCCGCGCTGACCTCGACGTCGTACGGGCGACTGCTGATGATCAAGGTCGGCCTGGTGGTCGTGGTCGTGGTGATCGCGTACTTCTCCCGTCGCTGGACGGCACGGCTTGCCGCGGCGCCGGTGGCCGCGCTCGCGGGCGCGGACGGCGGGCCGGACGGGGACGCCGTCGGGGACGAGCCGGTGGCCGCTTCCCAGGGCGCGGGACCGGGGACGGGTTCGGCCTCGGGTTCGGCTTCGGCCTCGCGTTCGGCTTCGGCCTCGGGTTCGGGTTCCCGCGGCGGCCCGGGTTCCGGCACGAACGCGGGATCCGGCTCCGGCGGCGGCAAGGGGAACACGGCGACCGACGGGGCGCGCGCGGCGCAACTCGCACGGCAGCGCACGGCGGTCGCGACGGCGAGCAAGAAGCGCGCGCGCGACGCCGACCCGGCCCGGGGCGGCCTGCGCCGGTCCGTCCTCGCGGAGGCGGGGGTCGCCGTCGCCGTACTGGCGCTGGCGACGGTCCTCTCGGACACCGAACCCGGCCGGACGGCGGAGGCCGCGGCGAAGAACCCGACGAGCGCGTCGGCCGCGGCCGTACTGCCGAAGGGCGGCCCGGTGGACCTGAGCATCCCCTTCGACACCGGCGGGCCGAAGGGCAAGGGCGTGGTGGAGTTCTATCTGGACCCGGCGCGCGTGGGTGGCGCGAACCTGGTGCACATCTACCTCAACGGCCCCGACGACCAGCCCCTGGACGTACCCCAGGTCAAGGCGAGCCTGACGCTGAAGGCCCGCGGCATCGGCCCGCTGGCGGTGACTCCGGAGCGCTTCGCGCCGGGCCACTGGGCGGCGGATCACGTCCAGATCCCGATGCCCGGCACCTGGCAGCTCGCCCTGACCGTCAGGACCTCCGACATCGACGAGACCACCGTCTACAAGAACATCACGATCGGCTGAGCCAGTGACCGAGACCTCGAAACACCCATCGAAGAACGGCGCGCGTGCGACCCGGCGGACCACGGCGGGCCCGGCGCCCACCGACGGCCGCACGGCCGGCGGCCCTTCCGCCGCTCCCGCCGGCTCCGGCTCCGGCTCCGACTCCGACTCCGCCGGGAACGGCGGCGGTACCGGCGAGGGCGCCGCGAGCGGCGGCGTCAGCCGGCGCCGCCTCCTCGGCGCGGCCGGAGCCGCCGGAGCCGGCGGGCTGGTCGTCGGCGCGGGCGGGGGCATCGGGGCGTACGCGGCGACGCGGCCCGCGGGGCCCGCGCCGCTGACCGGCCTCGGCTCCCACGCCGTCGCGTTCCACGGGGCCCACCAGGCGGGGATCACCACGCCGCCCCAGGCCGCCGGCCACCTCGCCGCCTTCGACCTGGCACCGGGCGCGGGCCGCGCGGAGGCCGTCGCGCTGATGCGCCGGTGGACGGCCTGCGCGGCCCCGATGGCCGAGGGGCGCCCCGCGCCCGACCACGACACGGGCATCGCTCTCGACGCGGGTCCCGCCGCACTCACCGTCACCTTCGGCTTCGGGCACGGCTTCTTCGACCGTACGGGCCTGACGAAGCAGCGCCCCGTCCAGCTGGATCCGCTGCCGGCTTTCTCCTCCGACCACCTCGACCCGGCCCGCAGCAACGGCGACCTGTGGGTGCAGATCGGCTCCGACGACGCCCTCGTCGCCTTCCACGCCCTGCGCGCCCTGCTGAAGGCCGCCGGAGCGGCGGCGCGGCTCCGCTGGCAGATGAGCGGCTTCAACCGCTCCCCCGGTGCCACCCCGCACCCGATGACCCCGCGCAACCTGATGGGCCAGATCGACGGCACCGGCAACCCGAAGCAGTCGGCGCCCCGCTTCGACGAACAGATCTTCGTGCCGTCGAAGCCGGCGGCCACGGGGAGCCCGCTCGCCGCTCCGGCGTGGATGGCGAACGGTTCGTACGCCGTCGTACGCCGTATCCGGATGCTGCTCGACGACTGGGAGAAGCTGCCGCTCTCCCACCAGGAGAAGGTCATCGGCCGTCGCAAGTCGGACGGCGCGCCGCTGACCGGCGGCACCGAGGACACCGCGATGGCGCTGACGAGGACCGGCCAGGACGGACAGCTCGTCATCCCCGCCGACGCGCACGCGCGCATCGCGCAGCCCGCGGCGAACGGCGGGGCAGCCATGCTGCGCAGGGCGTACTCGTACAACGACGGCGTCGACGCGGACGGCGCTCCGGACGCGGGCCTGCTGTTCGTCGCCTGGCAGGCGGATCCGCTCAAGGGGTTCGTGCCGGTGCAGCGCAAACTCGACCGGGGGGACGCCCTGTCGGCCTTCATCCGGCACGAGGCGAGCGGACTGTTCGCCGTGCCGGGCGGGGCGGCGCCGGGGGAGTACGTGGGCCAGCGGCTGCTGGAGTCGTGACCGGCGGGTCCTCGCGGGGCCCGTCCGCCGGTCGTCGGCACGCGGTACGGCGCCTGCGGGACCCCGCTAGGGTGGGCCGCATGTCGGCCACGCGTTACACGTACCTCGGGCCCGAGGGCACCTTCACCGAAGCCGCCCTGCGCATGCTCCCCGAAGCGGCCACCAGGGAGCTCGCGCCGATGGTGTCCGTACCGGCCGCCTTCGACGCCGTGCGGGCCGGGGAAGCGGCCGGCGCGTTCGCCGCGATCGAGAACTCGGTGGAGGGCGGCGTCACCGCGACCATCGACGAACTCACCGGCGGCGAACCGCTGACGATCTACCGCGAGGTGCTGCTGCCGATCACGTTCGCCCTGCTCGTGCGGCCGGGTACGGACCTCGCCGAGGTGCGCACGGTGACGGGCCACCCGGTGGCGCAGCCCCAGGTGCGCGACTGGCTGCGCGCCCATCTGCCCCAGGCCGCCTGGGAGTCGGCCGCGTCGAACGCGGACGGCGCCCGGCTGGTGCGCGAGGGCAAGTACGACGGCGCCTTCGCGGGCGTGTTCGCGGCGGCGACGTACGGTCTCGAACCGCTGTTCACGGAGATCCACGACGCGGCGAACGCGGTCACCCGGTTCGTCCTCGTCGGACGGCCCGGCCGGCCCGCCGCGCCGACCGGCGCCGACAAGACGTCCCTGGTGATCTGGCTGGGCGAGGACCATCCCGGCGCGCTGCTCGACCTGCTCCAGGAGTTCGCCGTACGCGGCGTCAACCTGATCCAGATCCAGTCCCGGCCGACCGGCGCGGGCATGGGGCAGTACTGCTTCACCGTCGACGCGGAGGGCCACATCGCGGAGCGCCGCGTCGCGGAGGCGCTGATGGGCCTGAAGCGGATCTGCCCGAAGGTGCGTTTCCTCGGCTCGTACCCGCGTGCGGGCGTGGCGCCCTCGGACGTACCGCCGCCGCGGGCCGGCACATCGGACGCCGCGTTCATCGAGGCGGCGGAGTGGCTCGCCCGGAGTCAGGACGGACGCTCCTGAGTCGTCGCGGCCGAGAGCGGCCCGTCGCTTGTCGCGCTCCCGCAGGTTCGGGCTGTGGGGGTTCGGGTCGTGGGGGTTCGGGGTTCGGGGTTCCGGGCCCGGTCCGTGGAGGTTCGCACTCCCGACCGCTCGGCCCGTCGTGGCGCGTCATCAGGGCCTTCCCCGATGACGCGCGACGCGCGCCCGCTGCCCGCGGCCCGGCCCGGCCCACCGCGGCCCGGCCCGGCTTCGGCCCGTAGCCCTGCGTGGGTGGGGCGGGGACGGGGTCCCGGGCGCTCGCCGGGGAGACCCCCGGCTCCTTTGTGCACAGCGACGTCGTTTCTGTGGATAACCCGCCTAGTTATCCACAGGTGTCACTCTCGACCTGAGGACAAGTCGACAAGACGGGTCCGATTCGTCGACAAATCTCCCGAGTCACCCTTTCGCTGTCCACAGGGTGTGGGGATGTGCCAAGCCCTCACTCCGGGTGATCGCCACGAGGGGAGGGGTAATTCCCACTCGAAGGAGTGGTGATTGCGGGTTTGAAAGCGGATTTGTCCGGCGGATGCTCACCACAGAAAATGATCAAGCTCGCTATCCACAGCGATAGCCCGAAGCCTGTGGATAACTAGCGCTGCAATCACCCCTCACTGTGGACAAGGGCCGCCAAGTCCCGCCTCGCGCAAGGGAGGTGAGTCAAGGCGAGAATGCGCGCATACCTCCCCACGGGGAATTCCGGGCACCATCTTGACAAACAACAGCGCACCCTCTGCCACTCGATCGACCATTTCCGACATTCAATCCAATTACGACTAATTACTGACAGAGGGTGAAGAACAGACACGCTATCAAGCCCCGCGTATATCCCGCGGGTATGGGGGTGAGGCGCGAGTGCGGGCACCGGTAGCCTTGGCAAGGTGATTGACCTTCGCCTGCTCCGTGAGGACCCCGACCGTGTCCGTGCCTCCCAGCGCGCCCGTGGAGAGGACGTCGGCCTCGTCGACGCACTGCTCTCCGCCGACGAGCGCCGCAGGTCGTCCGGCGTCCGCTTCGACGAGCTGCGCTCCGAGCAGAAGTCCCTCGGCAAGCTGATCCCCAAGGCAGGCCCCGAGGAGAAGGCGGAGCTGCTCAAGAAGGCCGAGCAGCTGAAGTCCGAGGTGAGGGCCGCCGACACCGCGCAGCACGAGGCGGACGAGCAGGCCCGGAGCCTCCTCCTCCAGCTCGGCAACATCGTCCACGAGGACGTGCCGGTGGGCGGTGAGGAGGACTTCACCGTCCTGGAGACCTACGGCACGATCCGCGACTTCGGCGCGGAGGGCTTCGAGCCGAAGGACCACCTGGAGCTGGGCGAGGCGCTCGGCGCCATCGACATGGAGCGCGGCGCGAAGGTGTCGGGCTCCCGCTTCTACTACCTGACGGGCGTCGGCGCGCTGCTGGAGCTCGCCCTCATCAACGCGGCCATCTCCCAGGCCACCGCCGCCGGGTTCACCCCGATGATCACCCCCGCGCTGGTGCGCCCCGCGGCCATGGAGGGCACCGGCTTCCTCGGCCAGGCCGCCGCCGACGTGTACCACCTGGAGCAGGACGACGCCTATCTCGTCGGGACGTCCGAGGTGCCGCTCGCCGCGTACCACATGGACGAGATCCTCGACGCGGACAAGCTGCCGCTGCGGTACGCGGGCTACTCCTCGTGCTTCCGCCGGGAGGCCGGCACGTACGGCAAGGACACCCGCGGCATCTTCCGCGTCCACCAGTTCGAGAAGGTCGAGATGTTCTCGTACGTGGCGCCCGAGGACGCCCAGGCGGAGCACCTGCGGCTGCTGGAGTGGGAGAAGGAGTGGCTCCTCGGCCTCGGCCTGCCCTTCCAGGTGATCGACGTGGCGTCGGGCGACCTGGGCGCCTCGGCGTCCCGCAAGTACGACTGCGAGGCGTGGATCCCGACGCAGGGCAAGTACCGCGAGCTGACGTCCGCGTCGAACTGCGACAGCTTCCAGGCGCGCCGGCTGTCCGTCAGGATGCGCGACGGCAAGCAGGTCAAGCCGCTGTCCACGCTCAACGGCACGCTCTGCGCGGTGCCCCGCACGATCGTGGCGATCCTGGAGAACCACCAGCAGGCCGACGGCTCGGTCTGGGTGCCCGAGGTCCTGCGGCCCTACCTCGGCGGCCGTGAGCTGCTGGAGGCGGTCGCCAAGTGAGCACCGGCGAGGTGCGCGGCGAAGCCGAATCCGCCGGCGGTGGCGCGGTGTTCCCGTACCGGCTGGTCGCGACCGACCTCGACGGCACGCTGCTGCGCGAGGACGGCTCGGTGTCCGGCCGTTCGCGCGCGGCACTCGCCGCCGTGACGGCGGCCGGCGCCGCGCACATCGTCGTCACCGGCAGGTCCGTGCCGTGGGCGCGCGACGTGCTGGCGGACCTGGGGTACGAGGGCATCGCCGTGTGCGGCCAGGGCTCGCAGGTCTACCACGCGGGCGAGCACAGGCTGCTCACGTCCCTGACGCTGGATCGCCAGGTCGCGCGGCTCGCGATCGAGAAGATCGAGGCGGAACTCGGCCGGCCGGCGCTCGCCGTCAGCCAGGACGGTGTCGAGGGGCTGGTGCTGACCGACGAGCGGTACGTGATCGGCGGACGCAAGGCCGACCGGGACCGGGCCAGGATGGTCCGGGACGCGGCGGACCTCTGGGCGGCGCCGATCAACAAGGTCTACCTCCAGCACCCCACGCTCGACGACGACCAACTGGCGCTCGCCGCCCGCGACATCGTCGGGGGACTGACGGACGTGCTGATGGCGGGCCCGGGCGCGGTGGAGCTGATACCGGTCGGCCTCACGAAGGCGCGGGGGCTCTCGCTCGCGGCACGGCGGCTCGGCGTCACGGCGCAGGAGACGATCGCGTTCGGCGACATGCCCAACGACCTGCCCATGTTCACGTGGGCCGCGTGGGGTGTCGCCATGGCCAACGCGCACCCGGACCTGCTGGCCGTGGCGGACGAGGTCACCGCGACGAACGCCGAGGACGGTGTCGCGATCGTCCTGGAGAAGCTGCTCGCCGACGGGCCGGCCACCGGCGCCTGAGCCCGGACGGCGTCCGGGCCCCCGGCCGGGTGGCGACCGGCACAGGGGAGGGGCGGCCCGCGCGACGCGCGCTCGAAGCGGCCGCCCCCGGACGGTGCGCCGGCGGCACGTCGCGGCGGACGTGTGGGCCCGCCGCGGTGCCGGCACAGCGCCGTCCCGCACGGCACGCCGCGGCTCGGACTCCGGGTCCCCGCGACGCGCCTCTCCCGGTCCTCGCGGACTTGTCGGTCCTCGCGGACTTCTCGATGCGCCCTGCTCGAACAAGTGTGCCGAGCGGCCGTCCGTCATGCCACCGAATATCCGCGTAAGGCACCGGCATGCGACGTCCTGTCCCGCTCTCCCGCCGACACGGCGAAGGCGCCGGTCCCCGCACCCGGCCGCCCCCGCCTCCGCTCCGGACGACGAAAGCGCCGGTCCCCACCCCAGGTGGGAACCGGCGCCGTCCTCGCGTCACGCCCAGGTGATCAGGCGCCTCGGCTGCTCCAGGATCGCGGCGACGTCCGCCAGCACCTTCGAGCCCAGCTCGCCGTCGACGAGGCGGTGGTCGAAGGAGAGCGCCAGCGTGGTGACCTGACGCGGCTTCACCTTGCCCTTGTGCACCCACGGCTGGGGCTTGATCGCACCGACCGCGAGGATCGCGGCCTCACCGGGGTTCAGGATGGGCGTGCCGGAGTCGATGCCGAAGACACCGACGTTGGTGATGGTGACGGTCCCTCCCTGCATGGCGCCCGGTGACGTACGGCCCTCGCGGGCGGTCGCCACCAGGTCGGCGAGGGACTCGGCCAACTGCGGCAGCGTCTTGTCCTGCGCGTCCTTGATGTTCGGCACGATCAGCCCGCGCGGGGTGGCCGCGGCGATGCCCAGGTTCACGTAGTGCTTGCGCACGATCTCCTGGTTGGCCTCGTCCCACGAGGCGTTGATCCCGGGGTTGCGCCGGATCGCGACGATCAGCGCCCGCGCGATGAGGAGCAGCGGGTTGACCCGCAGGCCCGCCATGTCCCGGTCGGCCTTCAGCTCCTCGACCAGCTTCACCGTGCGCGTCACGTCCACCGTGACGAACTCGGTGACGTGCGGCGCGGTGAAGGCGCTGCCGACCATGGCCGCGGCCGTGGCCTTGCGTACGCCCTTGATCGGGGTGCGGGTCTCGCGGGCGCCCGCCGCGACGGCCGGCTCGGCCGTCGGTGCCGCTGCCTGACCGGCCGGCGTGCCGGTCGGGGCCGCCGGCTCCGGCTGCGGAGCCGTCACCCCAGGGGAGGCCGGTGCCTGCTGCCCCGGCGCGGGGGCGGCGGCCGCGTGGACGTCCTCGCGGGTGATGATCCCGCCGGGACCGCTCGGCAGGACCGACGCGAGATCCACGCCGAGGTCCTTCGCCAGCTTGCGCACGGGCGGCTTGGCCAGCGGCCGCTCCCCGCTCACCGGCTCGGGCACCGGTTCCGGCTCGGCCGCCGACACCGGCTCGGCCGCGACCGGCGGCGCCGGCACGGGCTGCCCCGGTACGCCACCCGCGCCGCGCCGCGGACGGCGCTTCGTGGACGACTCGGCGACGCCGTAGCCGACCAGGACGGGGGTACGGGCCGGCGCGGCGGGTTCGGTGCCGTTCGCGGCCCCCTCGGGTGCACTCTCGTCCCCGCCGGAGCGCGCGGGAGCCTCCTGCGGGGCGATCGCGCCGGCCACCTGGACCGTGATGATCGCGGCACCGACGTCGACCGTCGTGCCCTCCTCGAACCGCAGTTCGTGCACGACACCGTCGTAGGGGATGGGCAGCTCGACGGCGGCCTTCGCCGTCTCCACCTCGCACACCACCTGGCCGTCGGTGACCGTCTCCCCGGGCGTCACGTACCACTTGAGGATCTCCGCCTCGGTGAGACCCTCGCCCACGTCGGGCATCTTGAACTCGCGGAAGTCCGCGGCGGCGGACGTTTCAGTCGTCATCTGCGGCACTCCTCAGTACGCCAGCGAGCGGTCGACGGAGTCGAGCACGCGGTCGAGGCCCGGCAGGTACTCGTCTTCCAGCCGGGCCGGCGGGTACGGGGTGTGGAAGCCGCCGACCCGCAGCACGGGTGCTTCCAGGTGGTAGAAGCAGCGCTCCGTGATCCGGGCGGCGATCTCCGCGCCCGAGCCGTAGAAGACCGGGGCCTCGTGGACGACCACGAGCCGGCGGGTGCGCTCCACGGACGCCTGCAGCGTGTCGAAGTCGATCGGGGACATCGACCGCAGGTCCACGACCTCCAGCGACTTGCCCTCCTCGGCGGCCGCCGCGGCGGCCTCCAGGCACACCTTCACCATCGGCCCGTACGCGGCGAGCGTCAGGTGCTCACCCTCGCGCACGACCTTCGCGCCGTGCAGCGGGCCGGGGATCGCCTCGGCGTCGACCTCGCTCTTGTCCCAGTAGCGCCGCTTCGGCTCGAAGAAGATGACCGGGTCGTCGGTCTGGATGGCCTGCTGCATCATCCAGTACGCGTCCGACGCGTTCGAGGGCGAGACGACCTTCAACCCCGCGACGTGCGCGAACAGCGCCTCGGGGGACTCGCTGTGGTGCTCCACCGCGCCGATGCCGCCGCCGTACGGGATGCGGATGACGATCGGCATCTTGACCTTGCCGAGCGAGCGGGCGTGCATCTTCGCGAGCTGCGTGACGATCTGGTCGTACGCGGGGAAGACGAAGCCGTCGAACTGGATCTCCACGACCGGCCGGTAGCCGCGCAGCGCGAGACCGATCGCCGTGCCGACGATGCCGGACTCGGCCAGCGGGGTGTCGATGACCCGGTCCTCGCCGAAGTCCTTCTGGAGGCCGTCGGTGACGCGGAAGACGCCGCCGAGCTTTCCGACGTCCTCACCCATGATGAGGACCTTGGGGTCGGTCTCCAGGGCCTTGCGCAGGGACTCGTTGATCGCCTTCGCGAGGGGGATCTTCTGGCTGCTCATGTCACTTGCCTCCCTCGGCGCCGGCGCCCGCGGCGGCGGACCCGTCAGGTCCTTCGTCGAAGGACGCCTGGTACGCGGCGAACGCCCTGCGCTCCTCGTCCACCAGCGAACTGCCGTCCGCGTAGGCGTTGTCGAAGATGGCCATCACATCCGGGTCGGGCATGGACCGCACGGCCTCACGCACCCGCCGGCCGAGGGCCTCGCTCTCCTCCTCCAACTGGGCGAAGAAGGCGTCGTCCGCGTACCCCTCCCGCTCCAGGTACCTGCGCAGCCGGAGGATGGGGTCCTTGGCGGTCCACGCCTCGCGCTCCTCGTCGGAGCGGTACTTCGACGGGTCGTCGGACGTGGTGTGCGCGCCCATGCGGTACGTGAACGCCTCGACCAGCATCGGGCCCGCGCCGCCCCGGCTGTGTTCGAGCGCGGCCCGGGTGACGGCCAGGCAGGCCAGCACGTCGTTGCCGTCGACCCGCACGCCGGGGAAGCCGTAGCCGCGGGCGCGCTGGTAGAGCGGCACCCGGGTCTGGCGCTCGGTGGGCTCGGAGATGGCCCACTGGTTGTTCTGGCAGAAGAAGACGACCGGCGCGTTGTAGACGGCCGAGAAGGTGAACGCCTCGGCGACGTCGCCCTGGCTGGACGCGCCGTCGCCGAAGTACGCGATCACGGCGGAGCCCGCGCCGTCCTTGGCGACGCCCATGGCGTAGCCGGTGGCGTGCAGGGTCTGCGAGCCGATGACGATCGTGTACAGGTGGAAGTTGTTACTGTTCGGGTCCCAGCCGCCGTTGTTCACGCCGCGGAACATGCCGAGCAGGTTCACCGGGTCGACGCCCCGGCACCAGGCGACACCGTGCTCGCGGTACGTGGGGAAGACGTAGTCGTCGTCGTTCAGGGCGCGGCCCGAGCCGATCTGCGCGGCCTCCTGGCCGAGCAGGGAGGCCCACAGGCCGAGCTCGCCCTGCCGCTGGAGCTGGGTGGCCTCGCCGTCGAAGCGGCGGGTCAGCACCATGTCGCGGTACAGGTCCCGGAACGATTCGGGCGTCAGGTCGGCGACGTACTCGTCGTAGTCCGGACGGGCCACGCGCTCACCCTCGGGGGTGAGCAGCTGCACGAGCTCGTCGTCGCGCTCGGCGGTCTCCGCGGCGCCGTGCGCGTCGGTCCCCGCGGTGCCGCTGGTGCCCCGGCTGCGGCTGCCCGCCGGTGTCCTGCCGCCCGCGGCCGTCCCCGGCGTCCCGTTGGCCCTGGACGTTCCGGCGCTCTTCGCGGTCTTCGCCGACCTGGCGGTCTTCGCCGTCTTCGCGGTCCCGGCCGGCGTGGCCGCCGCGGCGCGGGTCGTCTTCCTGCCCGCTCCGGCGTCCTGCGCCGCCTCGCCGCTTCGCGGTTTCCGCGCGGTGGTGCTCTCCACGGTCACGTACGTGTCCCTCCGTCTTTCCGGCCACCCGGGATCCGCCGGGTACCAGTGCGGTTCCGCCCGGTTCCTCCGGCCGCACGGGGTGTGTGCGGGAGCGCGAAGGCACCAGGCGTGACAGGTGCCCCGGCGAGCACCCGTGAAAAGGCACGTTACCCAGAGTGCAGCGTGACTGTGAAACCCCGCTTGACCTGCGACTTTCCTTGGATTTCCAAGTAAATCGGCGGAACGGGGGGACAGTGGCTGGTCAGGGCGTCGTGAACAGCCTCGCAGGCCGCCGGGACAACGGCACGTTATCCCGGGCCTTCGGCGGCAGGGAAGGGGTGAATGTGTGACACTGCGATTGTGGAAGAAAAGGACAAAATTACCGTATTCCTCCTGGATGACCATGAGGTCGTCCGACGGGGTGTCTACGAGCTGCTGTCCGTGGAGGATGACATCGAGGTCGTGGGCGAGGCCGGGACGGTCGCCGACGCGCTCGTACGGATTCCGGCCACCCGCCCCGACGTGGCGGTACTGGACGTCCGCCTGCCGGACGGCAGCGGCGTCGAGGTGTGCCGGGAGATCCGCTCCCGCGACGAGGACATCAAGTGCCTGATGCTCACGTCCTTCGCCGACGACGAGGCGCTGTTCGACGCGATCATGGCCGGTGCCTCGGGTTACGTCCTGAAGGCCATCCGCGGCAGCGAGCTGCTGACGGCCGTACGGGACGTGGCCGCGGGCCGGTCCCTGCTCGACCCGGTGGCGACGGCGCGGGTGCTGGAGCGGCTGCGGGGCGGCGACAACCCGCGGACGAACGACAAGCTCGCGAACCTCACCGACCAGGAGCGCAAGATCCTCGACCTGATCGGCGAGGGCCTGACGAACCGGGTGATCGGTGAGCGCCTGCACCTCGCCGAGAAAACGATCAAGAACTATGTGTCGGGCCTGCTGTCCAAGCTCGGCATGGAGCGGCGCTCGCAGGCGGCGGCCTACGTGGCCCGCCTCCAGGCGGAGAAGCGCTGACGGTGCGCGCCGCACGCGCGTCGGCCTGGGGACGCGCCGCACGCGCGTCGGCCTGGGGACGCGCCGCACGCGCGTCGGCCTGGGGACGCGCCGCACGCGCGTCGGCCTGGGTCCACGTGGCGTACGCGAGCGGGGCGCGGGCGCGCCACCGCCCGAGAGGTGGAGCGGGGGCGACGGGGACCGCACGGACGGGCCGACGGGCCGGGGTCCGCACGGGACCTAGGACCCCCCGTCTCGGGGCGGTCTGCCCTGTCGGAACGGCGGCCCGGTGACGCACAGTCGTGATATGCCCACCGAAGTTCCTGACGCGACCGAAGCCTCCGAGGCGACCGCGCTGCTGGCGCGTGTCCCGTACGGAAGGCTCGCGGCGACCCTGCGGGCCCTGCCCTTCGTCGCTCCTGCCCGCCATGTCGTCCTGCCGGACGGCCTTCTGCTGCGCATGCACCGGGGCCTCGGCTATCACCGCGCGTGCAGCGGCACCGTGGTCGCGTACGGGGCCGACAACCTGACGCAGCAGAACGTCGACGCGGCGTCCGGCTCCGTCTGGTCCGTGCAGTGCATCGGCACCGCGACGATCGTCCGGCCCACGGACGAGGAACGCGCCCTCTTCGGCCCGCCGCCCCCGCTGGTGGACGGTGAGCGGTTCGATGCGGTCCACCTGCGGCTCGTGCCGGAGCTGACGACGGTGCACCGGTTGGGCCCCGGTTCCGGGCCGAGCACAGAGCGACAGGGTCATCACGTAGCGTCAACTATCATCTGACGGGTGCCGCGCTCATCTGCCCTCGCCCCTCCCGTCGTCGCCGGCCGGACCGGCGACCCCGTCATCGTTCTGCGGACCGGTGACCCCGTCGTCGTCCCCCCGCTCGCCGAACCGGTCGCCCCACCCGACACCGAACCCCTCCCCGTCCCACCCGCCCGCCGCGCCGGACCCAGGGGACGCGCCGGACCCGTCCGGCCCGCCCGGCCCGTCGAACCCGAACCGGCGCCGCCGATCGGGGCCCTGTTACGGCGCTACCGCGGCGCGGGCGAGCCCCTCTCCTGCGAGCCCGTCACCCAGGGTCTGCTCAACCGCGGGTACCGGCTGGTGACCACACGCGGCTCCTACTTCCTCAAGCACCACCTGGACGGCGACCGGGACGCGATCGTCCGCCAGCACCGCGCCACCCAGCGCCTACAGGAACTGGGCCTGCCCGTCGCGCCGCCCGTCGAGGGCACGGACGGCGGCACGGTCGCCGTGATCGGCGGCCACTGCTACGCCCTGCACCCCTGGATCGACGGCAGGCACCGCGACGGTGCCCAGCTCACCGTCCGGGCCTCCTCGCGCCTCGGCGCCCTGCTGGGGCTCGTGCACACCTGCCTCGACCACGTGATGGACGCTGCTCCGGGTGACGCGGAAGGGGACGCCGGTGCCTCCGGCGACGCGGCAGCGGACAGGGGCGCCCATCCCGCTCGCGGACCGGGATCCCGTACGTTGCCCGCGTCCGACGCCGGGCCCGGCCGCGACCGGCGGCCCGGGGCCGCCTCTGGCACGGCGTCCGGCACCGCGCCATACGCCCGCTACGAGAGCAGGGACCCCGCCCTGACCTACCAGGAGATCTCCCAGCTGCTCGCGCTGGCGCGCGGCCACCGCCCGGGCGACGCGTTCGACGAACTGGCCGCCCACCGCCTCACGGAGCGGCGCGCGCTGCTGGAACGCCACGCCCACCGCAGGCCGCCGCCCGGAGCGGAACCCGCCCCCGGCTGGGTGCACGGTGACTTCCACCCGCTGAACCTGCTCTACCGGGGCGTGGAACCGGCCGCGATCGTCGACTGGGACCGGCTGGCGGTCCAGCCGCGCGCCGAGGAGGCCGTACGGGCCGCCGCCATCTTCTTCGTACGGCCGACGGGCCAGCTGGAGCTGCGGAAGGTACGCGCGTACGCGACGGCGTACCGGCGCGCGGCCGGCGTGGACGCGCGGGAACTCGCCGCCGCCGTGCACCGGGTGTGGTGGGAGCGCCTGAACGACTTCTGGATACTGCGCTGGCGCTACGTGCGCCACGACAGCAGGGCCGACCCGCAGTTCGCCGCCGTATCGGCCCTCGCGGTGTGGTGGACGAAGGAGTACGAGGCGGTGCGCGAGGCCTTCACCGCCTGAGGGCGGACACGCGGAGGCAGGCACTCGACGGCGTGCGCCCGGGCGCGTGCGCCTGAGCGTGTATACCCGGGCGTCCACGCCGGCCCCCGCCCTCCCGGATGCCGGGAAACAACGCGCCGGCCCCGGAAACACGTGGCGATGGCCGCCTTCCCGGAGACACGTGGCGCGGGCGCCCGCCCCGAGGGGTGGACGCCCGCGCCGTGGTCCTTCGCCCGCCGCCCCCGCCGCGCGGGGCCGCGATCCCCCTGGGGGGCGGTCAGTGGCTGGTGGAGAGCGCCCCGTTGATGGTGTTGCCCGCGGTGCCGCCGGCCGAGGTGTCGGTGCCGGTGCTCCCGGTGCCCGTGGTGCCGTTCCCCGCGGTGGTGTCGCCCGTACCGCCGTCGGTCGCGCCGCCGTCGGTCGTGGTCGTGCCGCCGTCGTCCGTCGAGCCGTCACCACCACCGGTCGTCGGGGACGGCTTGTCCGAGGGACCCGTTGCTCCGCCGACCGCGGCTCCGCCGCCCGTGGTGCCGGAGTCCGCCGGCTTGGAGGGCTCGTCCGAGGGCTTCGTGTCCTGCGAGTGCGACGGGTACGACTGGTTGTCGGAGGGCGGGTAGTTGGAGGTGCCCCCGTCCCCGCCGCTCGACGAATCGTCCGACTGCTGGTCGGACTGGGACTGGTCGTCGCTCGGCGTCGGGGGGTCCGTCGTGTGGGAACGCGAGACGGACGGCGCCGGGCTGTTGTCGTCCGGCGACGTGTTGTTCTTGGTCATGGTGTTCACCGCGAAGGCCACGCCGCCGACGATCGCGACCAGCGCCAGGGCGACGAACAGCAGCATCTTGCCGCGCCCGCGACCGCCCGAGCCGCCCGCACCGCTCTCGTCGTAGCCGTTGTAGCCGCCGTCGTTGGGATTCGTGGGCGGCAGCAGCGGGCGCTGCGCCGTCTCCCCGTACGCCCCGTACCCACCGGCGCCGTACCCGGTGCCCTGGCCCATCGCGCTGGTCGCCGCGACGCCGCCGAGCGCCGAAGTGGCGGCCTGGCCGTGCGTGCCGACGGCGCCGGTGTTCCACGTACCGGTGTAGCCGCCCTGCTGCTGGAGCATCTGGAGCCCGTACTGGACGAGCCCGCGCATCTCCTCCGCGCTCTGGAACCGGTCGTCGGGCTCCTTCGCCAGCGACCGCATCACCAGGCCGTCCAGCTCCGGCGGGCTGCCCGCGGAGATCTCCGACGGCGGCACCGGAATGTCCTGGACGTGCTGGTAGACCACGGACAGCGGGGTCTCGCCGACGAACGGCGGGCGCTGCGCCAGCAGTTCGTACAGCAGGCAGCCCGTCGCGTACAGGTCGCTGCGGTGGTCGACCGCCTTGCCGAGCGCCTGCTCGGGCGAGAGGTACTGGGGCGTGCCCATGACCATGCCGGTCTGCGTCATCGTCGACTGCGCGCCGTGCAGGGCGCGGGCGATGCCGAAGTCCATGACCTTGACCGCGCCCGCGTCCGTGATGATCACGTTCGCCGGCTTGATGTCGCGGTGGACGATGCCGTGCTGGTGCGAGTACGCCAGCGCCTCCAGCACGCCGGAGACGATGATCAGCGCCTGCTCCGGCGGCGGGGCGTCCGCGTTGAGCAGCAGGTCGCGGATGGTGCGGCCCTCGACCAGCTCCATCACGATGTAGGGGACGGTCCGGCCGCCCACGGTGTCCTCACCGGAGTCGTAGACCGCGACCACCGCGTGGTGGTTGAGCCCGGCCACCGACTGCGCCTCGCGCGTGAACCGCGCCTTCGCGACAGGGTCCTCGGCCAGATCGGAGCGCAGCAGCTTGACGGCCACGGTGCGGCCGAGCCGTACGTCCTCGGCGGCGAACACCTCCGCCATACCGCCGCGGCCCAGGCGGTGGCTCATGCGGTACCGGCCGTCGCCGACCAGCCCGCCGATGCCCCAGGAGTCCCCAGCATCCGGCGTTCCGCCGCCGCCTGCTTCGGGTTCGGGTGCCATCAGTCCTCGCCGTCGTCTTCTGTCCGCGGGCCGCCACGGGTCGTCCGCCGGGCGCTTCGCGGTCTAATGGAATGTTCCAAGGGGCTGTGCCCGTCACGCTACAGGGTTCATATGACGCGCCGATCCTGGACGGACCGGCCATCAAACCCGTTGCCGCATGCGGGACGCAAATTCCTTGCGCGTCAGGTAACGCTTACGAGACGGTTGCTGTGCGTACGGTCACGGAAGTGGGATCCCTGCTTGACGTGTCTGCGCCCTCCGGCAGACTTGGCGCGTAAAACGGGGATCGGATGGCCGGTTTCCGCGACCACGGTTCCGCGCTACGGCCGCCGCGCCCGCGTTGTCGCAGGACTCATTCTGCACACCGCGGGGTCCAGGGCGGTCCCGCGCCCTAGGGGGAAGCACAGCCATGAGTCAGGACGGCGCGCAGGGCGGGGAAGTGGGTGCCTCCCTCGCGGGTGGCCGGTATCAGCTCCGGAACCTGCTCGGGCAGGGCGGCATGGCGTCCGTGTACCTCGCCTACGACGCGGCGCTCGACCGCCAGGTCGCGATCAAGACGCTCCACTCCGAACTGGGCCGCGAGCAGTCCTTCCGTGAACGTTTCCGGCGCGAGGCACAGGCCGTGGCCAAGCTCTCGCACCCCAACATCGTCTCCGTCTTCGACACCGGCGAGGACGAACTCGCCGGCGCGCTCATGCCGTACATCGTCATGGAGTACGTGGAGGGGGAGCCGCTCGGCTCCGCGCTCCAGTCGGACATCACGCAGTACGGGGCGATGCCGGCCGAGAAGGCCCTGAAGATCACGGCCGACGTACTGGCGGCGCTGGAGACCAGTCACGAGATGGGCCTCGTCCACCGGGACATCAAGCCCGGAAACGTGATGATCAACCGCCGCGGCGTGGTCAAGGTGATGGACTTCGGCATCGCCCGTGCCATGCAGTCGGGCGTCACGTCGATGACGCAGACCGGCATGGTCGTCGGCACCCCCCAGTACCTCTCCCCCGAGCAGGCCCTCGGCCGGGGCGTCGACGCCCGCTCCGACCTGTACTCGGTCGGCATCATGCTGTTCCAGTTGCTCACCGGACGGCTGCCGTTCGACGCCGACTCGCCCCTCGCCATCGCGTACGCGCACGTGCAGGAGGAGCCGCCCAAGCCCTCCGACATCAACCGGTCGGTCACCCGGGGCGCCGACGCGCTGGTCGCGCGGGCCCTGCGGAAGAACCCGAACGAGCGCTTTCCGAGCGCGGCCACGATGCGCGAGGAGTGCCTGCGGGTACTGCCGTCCGCCGGGCAGGCCGCGGCCCCGGTGATCGTGCAGGGCGCGCCGCAGCAGAACAGCGGCTCGGGCGTGGGATCCGCGGTGTTCCCGCCCGTGAACCAGGCGCAGGCGGCGCCGCCCGCGACGGGACCGGGACCGTACGGCGTCCAGACGCCGTACCAGCCGGGCCCCTACGGGGCACCGGCACCCGCCCCGGGGCCCGTCCCCATGCCGCAGCAGGGTTACGGATACCCGCAGGCCCACCCGGCGCAGCAGGGCGGCCTGCCGCCCACCCCGCCCCCGTACACGATCTCCCCGGGGCCCACGGGCAACGGGGCGGGCGGCCCCGGGAGCGGGCGGCGCAAGACCCCCCTCGTCATCGGCGCGGTGGTCGCGCTCGCCGCGATCGGCGGGATCGTCTTCGCCGTCCTGCCCGGGAGCGGCCACAGCACCGACGACAAGGCGACCGGCAAGAAGAGCGGCAGCCCCTCCGCCGCGAGCTACCGGGCACCCGAGCCCGACCGGACCATGAACTCGGACGCCTGCACCGACGCCTACCAGGACTACGACGACGCGAAGAAGGTCGACGCCCCGGACTTCCGCTACAAGGACATCCGGTCGGTCAAGGCCTGCATGAACAAGGTCGGCTGGACGGTCAAGGAACAGGACATCGCCAACGGCGCGTACGCGGACGGCCAGGTGCTGGAGCAGTACCCGGCACCGGGCGACCCGGTCGACCCGAAGAACCAGGTGTTCGACCTGAAGATCTCGACGGGCCGTACGGAGTAGGTTCCGGGCCCGATCGGGCCCGATCGGGGCTGGTCCGGGCCTGATCGGGGCTGGTCCGAGCATGATCGGGGCCTGGTCCGGGCCGTGCCTGGCCTGGCCGGGGGCGGCGGCTGCGGGTCCTGTCCGGGCCGTGCCTGGTCGGGGGGCGGCGGCTGCGAGTCCTGTCCGGGCCGTGCCTGGTCGGGGGGCGGCGGCTGCGAGTCCTGTGGTGCTTACGGGGCTCCGGGACTCCGGGGCTTGTGGGACTGCCGCGTCGCAAGCTCTCGGGCCCGAACCCTCCGTCTCCCAGGCTTTCCGCGTACGGTCCCTCGCCGGGCGCCGGGGCCGCCGACCGCCCGGCCGTACGCCGTATGGTCCTCCCGCCTTGCGGAGTTTTCGGCGGCCCGGGCCGCCGCGCCTGAACCGGGCCATTGGGCGCCGGGGCCGTCCCGCGCCTGGTCACCGTGGGGCCGGAGCGCCCTCCCTCCGCCGCCGTCTTACTCCTGGGCCCGGCACCAGCCCACGCCGTGTCGCGTTTCCCTGCTCATGTTCCGGATGCCGGTCATGTCCATGCATGTGACGCTGGGGCGGTGATTCCGAGGCTGCGCACCTCCTGCGCTCTTGCCGTCGCGTCCCTGCTGCTCGCCGCGCCCGCCGCATGGGCGGACGGGCCCGGCGGGGCCCACGTCGATACGCACCCGGCCCCGCATGCCAGCGCGGGGCTCGCGGGCCGGCAGGCGGGGGAAGGGCGGGACCGGCCTGGCAGGCCGCCGGAGACCGACCCACCCGGCGCGTCGGAGGAGCCCTCGGAGGCGGGGGACCGGACCGCGCGCGACCCTTCCGGCCACGAACCCTCCGCGCACACGTCCCTGGCGCACGAGCCACCCGCGCTCCGGCCCTCCCGCCCGGGGTCAGCGCGCCCGAGTACGACGGAGTCGGAGGGTGTCGCGGCCCGGTCGCCGGGGCCGTCCAGCCAGGACGCGGGGCGGCGGCCCCAGGCCCGGGAGATCGCCTCGACGCCCTCCTCCTCGTCGCCACCGGCCTCCGTGGCGACCCTCGGCGCCGGGATCATGCTGCTCGGCCTCGGCTTCGCCTTCCTGGCCCTGCGCCTTCGCCGGCGATGAACTCCGGCCCCTCGGGGGCCGCGCATGCCCCTCGTAACACCTGCTCCGACCTACTCTGACCTGCGCCTTTATGGCGTCCGTACGACTCAGGGATGACACCCGAGGTCCATCTGAGGTCGCTTGCGGGCCTCAACATACTGGGTATACATACTGAGTATGTCGATTCGCCACGGGCTTCTGGCCCTGCTCGAAGAGGGCCCTCGCTACGGCTCCCAGCTGCGCTCGGACTTCGAGAGCCGCACCGGTGCCACCTGGCCGCTCAACGTCGGGCAGGTCTACACGACCCTCAGCCGCCTCGAACGCGACGGCATGGTCGTCCACGAGGGCGCGGACGACGCCGGGCACACCGTCTACACCATCACGGACCTGGGCCGGGACGAACTCGCGTCCTGGTTCCGTACACCCGTCGACCGCAACAACCCGCCCCGCGACGAACTCGCGATCAAGCTCGCCATGGCCGTGGGCACCCCGGGCGTGGACATCAGGGAGGTCATCCAGGCGCAACGCCACCACACCCTGCAGGCGATGCAGGACTACACGCGGCTCAAGGCCCAGGCGCTCGAACCGCCGCCCCGCGCCCGCGACGAGGTCGCCTGGCTGCTCGTGCTCGAACAGCTCATCTTCCAGACCGAGGCCGAGGCCCGCTGGCTCGACCACTGCGAGGCCCGCCTCGTCCGGCTCTCGCTGCTGCCGAAGGCACCGGCGCAGGACGGGCGGGCCGCCTCGCCGCTCGACGCCCCGTCGTCCCCCACGTCCGCGCACGGGGGACCGGGGACCGGCTCAGCGACCCCGCCGTCCCCTTCCGCCCCGGCCTCACCCCGGGGCACCTCCGCGTCCTGACGCACCCCCGGAACCTGCCCGCTCCAAGGAGACCTCTCTTGTCCAACGCAACCCCCCAGCCCGGCCTGCCGGCACAGCCGCCGCACTCCGGCGCGCGGCTGAGCGCCGACCCCGTCCTGCGTCTGGTGAACCTGACCCGTGTGCACGGCACCGGCGCCACCGAGGTCAACGCCCTGCGCGGTGTGCACCTCGACGTGTTCCCGGGCGAACTGGTCGCCGTGATGGGCCCGTCCGGGTCCGGAAAGTCGACCCTGCTCAGCCTGGCCGGCGGCCTGGACGTGCCCACGTCGGGGCAGGTGATCGTGGAGGGGACCGACATCACCGCGATCACCCGCAAGCAGCTCGCCGCGATGCGCCGCCGCAGCATCGGCTACGTCTTCCAGGACTACAACCTGGTGCCCGCGCTGACGGCCGTCGAGAACATCTCCCTCCCCCGCGAACTGGACGGTGTCTCCGCCCGGAAGGCACGTGTGGAGGCCAAGGCGGCGCTGGAGGAGATGCGGCTCGGCGACCTCGCCGAGCGCTTCCCCGACGAGATGTCCGGCGGCCAGCAGCAGCGTGTGGCCATAGCCCGCGCGCTCGTCGGTGACCGCCGCCTGGTGCTCGCCGACGAACCGACCGGCGCCCTCGACTCCGAGACCGGCGAGTCCGTGCTGGCGCTGCTGCGCACCCGGTGCGACGCCGGAGCCGCGGGCATCCTGGTCACCCACGAGCCGCGGTTCGCCGCCTGGGCGGACCGCGTGGTCTTCCTGCGGGACGGCACCGTCGTGGACCAGACCGTCCGCACCGGGGCCGAGTCCCTGCTGAGCGACCAGGCGGCCGACCGGTGACGACCTGGTACCGCTCCTGGCGCGTGGCGCTGCGCATCGCCCGCCGCGACGCCTGGCGCTATAAGGGACGCAGCTTCCTCGTCCTCGCGATGATCGCCCTGCCCATCCTCGGCGTCAGCGCCGCGGACCTGACGCTGCGCAGCGCGCAGCTGACTCCCGCTCAGTCGCTGTCCCGTCAGATCGGCGCGGCCGACGCGCAGATCAAGGACCCCGACCTCGGCGGGGTCCCGCTGATGCAGGACCCGGGGGACCCCGCCTCGTACACGACGGTCAAGGACTACGGCGACGCCGCCTGGCCGGAGGGCCCCGCCGTCCTCGCCAAGGCGCTGCCCCCGGGGGCCAGGACCCTCTCGGACTCCATCGCCCAGGTCAGCCTGCGCACCACGCACGGCATCCTGGACACCGAGGTGCGCGAACTGGCCTCGAAGGACCCGATGGCCAAGGGCATCCTGCGCCCGGTCACCGGCCATCTGCCGACCTCGTCCGACGAGGTCGCGGCGACCACGCACTTCCTCAAGGTCAGCGGCCTGAAGGTGGGTTCCGAGCTGACCGCGCGCGACCTGGCCACGAAGTACCGCATCGTCGGCTCCTACGAGCTGCCGAACGCACTGGCCGAGGACCAGGTCAACGCGCTGCCCGGCGCCCTGCTCGCGCCGCTCACGAAGGCCCTGGACGCCAAGGGGCTGCCGCCGTTCAGCGCGGACACCTCCCATCTGGTCGGCGTGCCCGGCGGTGCCGGTTTCACGTGGAACATGATGCGGACGGCCAACGCGCACGGCGTCACGGCGCTGTCCCGCGCGGTGACGCTGCACCCGCCGGCCCACGGGGACGTGCCGTACTTCAAGAAGAACAGCCCGATGTCCTCCCGCAGTGACACGACCGTCGTCGGCTCGATCCTCGCGACCATCGTCGGCCTCGCGATGCTGGAGGTCTGCCTGCTGGCCGGGCCCGCCTTCGCGGTCGGTGCCCGGCGCTCCCGCCGCCAGCTCGGCCTGGTCGGCGCCAACGGCGGCGACCGGCGCCACATCCGGGCCATCGTGCTCGGCGGCGGCGTGGTCATCGGCGTGGCCTCGGCCGTCGTGGGCACCGTGGTCGGCCTCGCCCTGACCTTCGCGCTGCGCCCGGTGCTGGAGGACGCCATCGGCAAGCGGTTCGGCGGCTTCACGGCCCGCCCGGCCGAGCTGCTCGGCATCGCCGGGCTGGCCGTACTCACCGGCGTACTGGCCGCGATCATGCCTGCGATCACCGCGTCGCGGCAGACGGTCCTCGCCTCCCTGACCGGCCGCCGCGGTGTCCGCAGGAGCAGCCGCGTCCTGCCGGTGCTCGGCCTGATCGCCGTGGTCATCGGCGCCGTGATCGCCCTGTACGGATCGGCTGTCTCCGACCAGTCGGTCATCGTCGTCGGCGGCAGTGCCATCGCAGAACTGGGCTTCGTGGCGCTGACCCCCGCACTGGTCGGGCTGTTCGGCCGGATCGGCCGCTGGCTGCCCCTGTCGCCGCGCCTCGCGCTGCGCGACTCCGTACGCAACCGGGGCCGTACGGCCCCGGCCGTGGCCGCGGTTCTCGCCGCCGTCGCGGGCACGGTCGCGGTCTCCACGTACAGCGCGAGCAGCGATGCCCAGGCCAGGGCCGCGTACGAGCCGCGCCTCCCCTACGGCGCCGTGTCGGTCCTGACGGGGAGCGACGGCGGCCGGGACGTGACCGCCGCGCGCACGGCCGTGGTCACGTCCCTCCCCGTCCAGGTGCGCGCGAACGTGGCCCGCATCCAGATCGGCAAGAAATCCTGCGACATGTACAGCAGCGACCCGGGCTGCGGGCGGGCCGACATCGAGGTGCCCAAGGCCAACCAGTGCCCGATGTGGACGTACGGCGACACGGTCGACGAGAGGGGTCGGCTCCCGTCCGTGGCCGAGCGGCGCACGATGGCCAAGGACCCGCGCTGCAAGGGCGACGGCAGCGATGTCTCCAGCGGCGTGCTGGTCGGTGACGCCGGCCTCTTCAAGGTCCTGGGAATCCACGACCCGGCCGCCGAGCGGGCGCTCGCCGCGGGCAAGGTCGTCTCGTTCGACAAACGGAACGTGAGCACGGCCGGCGGACACACCACGGTCAGCCTGCGCGTTTACGCCGACACCGCGAAGGAGCAGGAAGCCCTCGGCAAGCACACGATGCCGCAGAGCACCCTCGTCACGCTGCCCGCCCAGGAGGTGGCGGGCGCACCCAAGGCCTATGACGTGCAGCTGCTGATGTCCCCGGCGGCCGCGAGGGCCGCGCACCTGCCCACCGCGCCGTACGGGGCGTACTACTCGACCGGCACCCTGCCCACGAGCGCCCAGGAACAGAAGGCCAACGCGGCCATAGCCAACCTCGGCGGGTTCATCGACCTGCACATCGAGAAGGGCTACACCAGCAAGAACGACATCGTGCTGCTGGCCCTCGGCCTGTTCGCCGGTCTGATCACCATGGGCGCCGCCGGGATCGCCACCGGTCTCGCGCAGACCGACGCGGAGGCCGACCTCAAGACGCTGGCCGCGGTCGGCGCGCCCGACCGGGTACGCAGGACCCTCAGCGGATTCCAGTGCGGGGTGGTGGCCGCGATGGGTGTGATCCTCGGATCGCTCGCCGGTGTGCTGCCGTCGATCGGCCTGCGGCTCAGCGAGCGCCGCAGCGAGCTCACCCAGTACCGGCACAACCTCGCCCAGGGTGCGGTCACCGACGCCCTGCCGCACGTGCCCATCGTCGTGCCGTGGGCAACGCTGGTCGCGCTGCTGATCGCCGTACCGCTCGGGGCCTCGCTGCTGGCCGCCGCGGTTACCAGGTCCCAGCGCTCCCTGTCGAGAAGGGCGGCTGCCTGACCCGGTCCCCACGTGTGTGCGAGACACTGGACTCATGGAGATGCCGAGCAACGAACGGTCGCAGGAGAGCCCCCACATTCTCGTGGTGGGGCAGGACGGAATGGCTCTCGGTGGCGGTGACGCGGGGGACGCACCGCGCGAGAGCCCGGTAACGGAGATGGTCGAACAGCCCGCGAAGGTCATGCGTATCGGCAGCATGATCAAGCAGCTGCTCGAAGAGGTACGCGCGGCTCCTCTGGACGAGGCGAGCCGGGTGCGGCTCAAGGAGATCCACGCCAGCTCCGTCAAGGAACTGGAGGACGGACTCGCACCCGAGCTCGTGGACGAGCTGGAGCGGCTCTCGCTGCCCTTCACCGAGGAGGCAGTGCCGTCCGAGGCGGAACTGCGCATCGCGCAGGCCCAGCTCGTCGGCTGGCTGGAAGGCCTCTTCCACGGCATCCAGACAGCCCTGTTCGCCCAGCAAATGGCGGCCAGGGCCCAGCTGGAGCAGATGCGCAGGGCGCTGCCGCCCGGCGCGGTGCCGGAGGACGAGGCCGAAGCGCAGCAGGGACACGGCGCGATCCGCTCGGGTCCCTACCTGTAACCGGTACGTGCCGGGCACGGTGCACGGCCCCGTTTTCGGGGGCCGTGGCCGGGTACGGCGTGTACCGGGGCGCCGCGGGCGGGCCCGCCATGGACCCCGCCGCCTGTACCGCCCCGCGGACACTCACCGCGCGACGGCTTCGGCCCGCCGCGCAGCCGGGCGGACGGCTCTCGTCCGCCACGCAACGGAAACGGCCCCGGCCGGTTCCCCACGACATCGCGGGGGACCGGCCGGGGCCGTTCCAGGGCCGCATCCGCGTCCTGCGGCCTCGGATCAGCCGGCTTCAGAGGCCTCGGACCTGCAGGAAGCCGGGATCGCAGCGCCTCAGGGGCCTCAGGGGCCTCAGACGATCAGCAGTATCTTGCCGACGTGGCTGCCGGCGTCGAGCGCCCGGTGCGCCTCGGCCGCGTCCGCCATCGCCACGCGCTGGTCGATCACCGGCCGCAGATCTCCCGACGCGACGAGCGGCCACACGTGCTCGCGTACGGCGGCGACGATCGCGGCCTTCTCCTTCGCCGGGCGGGACCGCAGCGATGTCGCGGTGATCGCGCCCCGCTTGGCCATCAGGGCGCCCAGGTTGAGCTCGCCCTTCATCCCGCCCTGCATCCCGATCACGGCGATCCGACCGTTGACGGCGAGCGCGTCCAGGTTCCTCGCGAGGTACTTCGCACCCATGATGTCGAGGATGACGTCCGCGCCCCGGCCGTCCGTCGCCGCCTTGATCTCCTCCACGAAGTCCTGCTCGCGGTAGTTGATCAGGATCTCGGCGCCCAGCTCCTGGCAGCGCGTGAGCTTGTCCGCGCCGCCCGCCGTCACCGCGACCCGCGCGCCGGCCGACTTCGCCAGCTGGATGGCGGCCGTGCCGACGCCGCTGGCGCCGCCGTGTACGAGCAGCGTCTCACCGGGCCTGAGGTGGGCGACCATGAAGACGTTGGACCAGACCGTGCAGACCACCTCGGGCAGCCCGGCCGCGTCCGCCAGTTCCACCCCGTCGGGCACGGGCAGCAGCTGTCCTGCCGGGACCGCCACCTTCTCCGCGTACCCGCCGCCGCTGAGCAGCGCGCACACCTTGTCGCCCACGGCCCACCCGGCGACACCGGGCCCCACGGCCGAGATCCGCCCCGCGCACTCCAGGCCCGGGTACGGCGGAGCGCCGGGCGGCGGGTCGTAGTGGCCCTGCCGCTGGAGCACATCGGCACGGTTGACGGCGCTCGCCACGACATCGACGACCACCTCGCCCTCACCGGGCACGGGATCGGGCACCTGGGACCACACCAGTGCTTCGGGTCCACCGGGTTCCGGAATCGTGATCGCATGCATGGCCGTGAGGCTACCCCCCGCCCCGGCTGCCGCATCCGTTCCGGCACCGCGGTTCGGCCGCGCGTCCACCGCGGGATGCCGGCCCGGGGCGCCCGTCCCCCCGGTGGCCCATGAGACGGCCACCCCTGGGGGATCTTTACGGCTGCGGGAGCGCGATGGACCGTACGGTTCCCGCCCAGGGACCTCGTACGGCTCCCGCCCCGGGACCTCGGAGGGTTTCCATTCAGGGAACTCGGCTTTCCCGCCCAGGTACCGCTACGGCCGCCCCGTGGCCCGTACGGCTACCGTCGGGCGCTGCCGAGGCCCGGCCCCTCCGGGGGCTCCGCGCGTGCGCGGACGATGGCGATCACCCGGTCCGTCGGCTGGAGCGGGCTCGCGGCCGGGTCGTCGTACGCCAGCAGGCGGTGCCCCCGGACCACGCTGACCACCAGGTCGTCCGTCTCCCGCACGCCCCGGCCCGCCTCGGCCTTGGTCACCGGGCGTTCCACCATGTCGAGGCCGCTGCCCTGCTGGATCAGATCGTCCATGACCGACCCCGCCCAGGGGCTCAGGACG
This sequence comes from Streptomyces sp. NBC_01497, assembly GCF_036250695.1. NCBI lineage: Bacteria > Bacillati > Actinomycetota > Actinomycetes > Kitasatosporales > Streptomycetaceae > Streptomyces > Streptomyces sp. NBC_01497. Next base: position 4,113,968 of record NZ_CP109427.1, read on the forward strand.
GACATGCCGAGCATCCGGCCGGCCGCGCTCGCGCTGGTGATGACCGCGTCGGCGCCCGACTGCCGCAGCAGCGGCGCGTTCTCCTCCTCGCGGACCGCCGTGACGATCTTCGCGTTCTTGTTCAACTGGCGTGCGGTCAGCGTCACAAGCACCGCTGTGTCGTCGCGCTGCGTCGCGATGACGATCTGCCGGGCGCGCTGGACCTCCGCACGCAGCAGCACATCACTGCGCGTCGCGTCACCGATGACGCCCGTGAGCCCCTCGGCGTTGGCCGCCTCGATCACCTTGCCCGACGGATCGACGATGACGAGCTGGTCCTTGCGCAGCCCGGTGGCGCAGAGCGTGTGAGCCGCCGACCTGCCCTTGGTGCCGTAGCCGATGACCACGGTGTGGTCGCGCAAGGTGGACCTCCAGCGGTTCTGCCGCCACTCCTCCCGGGTGCGCTCCGTGAGGACCTCAAGAGTGGTACCGACCAGGATGATCAGGAACAGCACGCGCAGCGGGGTCACCAGCAGCACATTGGTCAGCCGGGCACCGTCGCTGTACGGGACGATGTCGCCGTATCCCGTGGTGGAGAGCGTCACCGTGGAGTAGTAGACGGCGTCCAGGAAGTCCACGGAGCCGTTGGCGTTGTCGTGGTAGCCGCCCCGGTCGGACCAGACGATCAGGACCGTCAGGAAGAGCACGGCGAGGGCCATCGCCAGTCGCCGCAGTACCTGTCGCAGCGGGCCCTTGGTGGTGCGCCGGGGGAGGCTCAGCCGGGCACTGACCAGGTGTTCGTCGGCGTTCCTCGCGATGGCGTCCTGGCCGGGAAGTTTCACGTGAAACACCCGCCCTCGACCGGGGCCGTCCACGGCAGATCGAGGACTTCGAGCAGATCCCCGGGTGCCATGTCGCCGGGCGGCACCACCACCAGCCCGTCGGCGACAGCGATGCCGCGCAGCATCGCGGGTCCGCTGAAGTGCACCGGCTCCAGCGCCTGTGCCCGGTGGACGAACGGCACCAGCCGGGTGTGGTCCGGATGCCCGCGCAGGTCCTCGTCGACCGGCGCGTGGTACGGCATCGGCGCCCTGCGCCCCGCCAGCTCGCGCAGCAGCGGTTCCGCGAGGGTGAGCAGTCCGGAGACGGCCGCCAGCGGATTGCCCGGCAGCCCGACCAGGTGGCGCCCGGCGTCCAGCGCGGCCAGCAGCATCGGGTGCCCCGGGCGTACGGAGACGCCGTCCACCAGCAGCTTCGCTCCCGCCTTGTGCAGAACGGGATGGACATGGTCGACCGGACCCGCGGCCGTACCGCCCGTGGTGACGACGAGGTCGGCCCGGGAGCGGGTGATCGCGCGGTACAGGGCGGCGGCGTCGTCCCGTACCCGGTGGGTGGAGAGCACTTCGCCGCCCAGCGAGCGCAGCCAGGGTCCGATCATCGGCCCCAACGCATCCCGGATCAGGCCGTCGTGGGGCAGACCCTCGGTCAGTAGCTCGTCACCGACCACCAGTACCTCGACGGTCGGGCGCGGCACTGTGTGCAGCGTGTCGTACCCGGCCGCTGCGGCGAGCCCCAGCACCGCGGGGGTGACCGTCGCGCCCGCGGGCAGCAGCTGGTCGCCGGAGCGGCACTCCTGTCCGCGCGGCCGGATGTCCTGCCCCTGGGTGACGCGCCGCAGGGCGTGCAGCCCGCCCGCGTCGTCCGTGCGCGCGTGCTCGCTGCGGATGACGGCTGTGGCCTCGGGCGGGACGCGCGCACCGGTCGCGATCCGCACGGCCGTGCCGTCCGGCAGCCGGCCCGCGTACGCGTGCCCCGCGAGCACGGACTCCGCCGCCACCAGGGTCCAGGGCCCCGGGCCCGAGACCGCCCAGCCGTCCATGGCCGAGGTGTCGAACGACGGCAGGTCGGTGAGGGCGGTCAGCGGCTCCGCGAGCGCCTCACCCAGCGCCCGCTCGCCCGGGACCCGGTGGGCCCGGCCGCCCCGGGTCAGGCGCCCCGCGCGCGCGGCGCGGGCCCGCGCGGCCGGCCAGCCCAAAACCCCGCCCGGCGCGGTGTGCGCGCCCGCCGCGTCGGCCACCGACCGGTCACGGACCAGGGCGAGGGCGTCGTCGACCCCCTCGATCTCCCCGACCGCGCCGAGCTTCCCGGGCGCGCCGAGGTCGCCGTCCCACGTCGTCATCCGGCGTCGGGCCCCGAACCGTCCGCTTCCTCCTCCCAACGACGGGCCAGTGCCGATGCCTTGGCGGCCGCCTCGGCGACCGCCGCTTCGCCCTGGCCTGCCGCTCCGGCCGCCGCGTAGCCGACCAGGAAGGTCGTCAGCGGGGCCGCGGGCCGCGCGACGCCGTGCGCCGCGTCGCTCGCGAGGGCGAGCAGCAAAGTGGTGTCGACGTCCAGCTCGATGCCGAGCTCGTCCTTGACTGCGGTGATCCATTCATCCAGCACGGTCCCATGCTCCCTGATGCGCGTCCGGGCAGCGGCAATGTCGTCCCAGGTGTCGCAGTCGAAGGCCGCGAAGGGGTCGGTATCCACCCGGACAAGGTCCAGTTCGTGCGAGAGCAGGCGCAGTGGCAGGCCCGCGAGGCTCCCGTACTCGGCGGCGAGCAGGCCGAGGGCGCGGCGCAGTGGTTCGGTGCGGTAGGCCGCGACGAGCGGCTGGTCACGGCCGTCCTCGTCGACGAGGAACGCCGCCTCGGCGGTGCCCGCCCCGAGCGCGTCCCGCAGCCGCCGTACCGTCTGCGGGCCCAGGAAGGGCAGGTCGGCGGAGAGTACGAGGACCGTGTCCACGGACACGCACCGCATGCCCGCGTGGAGCGCGGCCACAGGACCGCCGCCCGGCGGCTCCTCACGGGCCCACCGCACGGGCCGTACGGTCGGCCGCCTGCCGCCCACCACGACGGTGCGCCCGGCGTCGGCGCAGGCGGCCAGCACCCGGTCGAGCAGAGCCCGGCCACCGACGCGTACGGCCGGTTTGTCGGCGCCGCCGAGGCGCTTCGCGGCGCCCCCGGCGAGCACCACGGCGTCGTACGCGGCCACCGCGTGCTCGCGCACCGCGGGAGCGTCCTTCGCGGCTGTCATGGCTGAAGTATCGTCCGCGATCGCCCCTGCGAAGCACGCCACAGGACGCGATCTTCCCGCGGACCCCGGCCGTGCCAGCAGGCACGCGGGACGCGGCAGCACCCACGTGGCGCCCCGAACGCGCCCCGAGGTGCCTCGGAACGCGCTCAGGGCCTCCTCACAGGGTGCGCAGCAGCACCGCCGGCCGCTCCACGCAGTCCGCCACGTACCGCAGGAAACCTCCCGCGACACCGCCGTCGCAGACGCGATGGTCGAACGTCAGCGACAGCTGGACCACCTGACGTATCGCCAGTTCACCCTCGTGCACCCAGGGTTTGGGCACGATCCGGCCGACTCCGAGCATCGCGGCCTCGGGGTGGTTGATGATCGGCGTGGAACCGTCGACACCGAACACGCCGTAGTTGTTGAGCGTGAAGGTGCCACCCGTCACGTCGGCAGGCGCCAGCGCCCCCTCCCTGGCCCGCTCGGTGAGGCGCGCGAACTCCTCCGTCAGCGACTCGGCGGAGCGGTGGTGGGCGTCGCGCACGACGGGCACGACGAGGCCCCGGTCGGTCTGCGCGGCGAAGCCGAGATGCACGGCGGGCAGCCGCACGATCTCCCGGGCCGCCGTGTCCACCGTCGCGTTCAGCTCCGGGAACCGGGCGAGCGCGGCCGTGCAGACGCGGGCGAGCAGCGCGAGGACGGAGATCTTCGGTCCGCCCGCCGCGTTCATCGCGGCGCGGGCGGCCATCAGTTCCGTCGCGTCGGCGTCCACCCAGCAGGTCGCCTCGGGGATCTCCTGGCGGCTGCGGGACATCTTGTCCGCGACGGCGCCCCGTACGCCCTTGAGCGGCACCCGGACGGCGCCGTCCGGCGCGGCGGCCGGGGGGGCCGTGGCGGCGGGAACGGCGGCGGGCGTCGCCACCCGCTCGATCGCCCGTTCCACGTCGGTCCGCAGGATCAGCCCCTGCCGTCCGGACCCGGTCAGCTGCCGCAGGTCGAGGCCGTGCTGCCGGGCCAGCCGCCGCACGAGCGGCGACACGACGGGCACCGGTCCGGCTGGGACGCTCGCGCTCCCCGCCGGCACGCCGGCGACCGGACGGTCCACCGCGGAACCGCCCACGGCCGGGCGGTTCGCCGCCTCACCGTTCGCCGACGGACTCTTCACCCGTACGCCGTCGACCCCGCCCGCCGGGCCGGCGGGCGTCGCCGAGCCGTTCACGGGAGCGGTCTCCACAAGCAGGACAGGAGCCACCCGGCGGCGGCGCGCGGAGGGCGCGGCCGTGCCGTAACCGACGAGCACATTGCCCGACGTGTCGCCCTCGGCCGCGCCGGACGCGCCGCCCGCGGACGCGCCGCCCGCGCTCTCGTCCAGGGGTGCCGCACCGGCCACCGGCGCCTCGCCACCACCCGCCGCGTCCCCGCCGACGGCGACCGTCATCAGGGGCGCCCCGACCGGAAGCTCGGTGCCCTCCTCGCCGAAGCGCGCCGTCACCACCCCGCCGTACGGGCAGGGCACCTCCACCCGCGCCTTCGCCGTCTCCACTTCGACCACCGGCTGGTCCACGGCGACCACGTCGCCCACCGCCACCAGCCAGCCCACGATCTCCGCCTCGGTCAGTCCCTCGCCGAGGTCGGGCAGCTTGAACTCCAGCACCTGGGCCATCAGTTCTCCGCCTCCCACTGGAGTCGCGCGACCGCGTCCAGCACCCGGTCCACCCCGGGAAGATGGTGCCTCTCCTGCATCGGCGGCGGATACGGAATATCGAATCCCGCCACCCTCAGCACCGGCGCCTCCAAATGGTGGAAGCACCGCTCGGTGACCCGCGCGGCGATCTCGCCCCCGGGGCCGCCGAAGCCGGTCGACTCGTGCACGACGACCGCGCGGCCCGTGCGCCGCACCGAGCGCACCACCGTCTCGTCGTCGAAGGGCACCAGCGACCTGAGGTCGACCACCTCCAGGTCCCAGCCCTCGGCTCGGGCCGCCTCAGCCGCCTCCAGGCAGACCGGCAGGCTCGGCCCGTACGTGATCAGCGTGGCGCTGGAGCCGGGACGCCGCACCACGGCCCGGCCGACGGGCTCCACCGCGGCGGGGGCCTCGGGTGACCACGGCGACTTCGACCAGTACAGCCGCTTCGGCTCCAGGAAGACCACCGGGTCGTCCGAGGCGATCGAGGCCCGCAGCAGGCCGTAGGCGTCCTCCACGGTCGCCGGGGTCACCACGTGCAACCCCGGCGTGGCCATGTAGTAGGCCTCCGACGAGTCGCTGTGGTGCTCGACGCCGCCGATGCCGCCGCCGTAGGGGATGCGCACCGTCAGCGGCATGGGCATCGCGCCGCCCGTGCGGTTGCGCATCTTCGCGACATGGCTCACGAGCTGTTCGAACGAGGGGTAGGCGAAGGCGTCGAACTGCATCTCCACCACGGGCCGCAGGCCGTACATGGCCATGCCGACGGCCGTGCCGAGGATGCCGGCCTCCGCGAGCGGGGTGTCCGTGCAGCGGTCGTCGCCGAACTCCGCGGCCAGGCCGTCCGTGACCCGGAAGACGCCGCCGAGTGTGCCGACGTCCTCGCCGAGCACGTGGACCGAGGGGTCTTCGGCCATCGCGTCGCGCAGGGCGCGCTGCAGCGCCTGCGCCATCGTCGCGGGCTTGGCGGCCCGCGCCGCCGGTCCTGTCGCGAGCGTGGTCATCGCGCCTCCTCCTGCCCCGGCGCACCGGCCGCCGCGTCCAGTTCCGCACGCAGCCGCGCGGCCTGCTCCTCCAGCTGGCTCGTGCGCTCCGCGTACACCTGGCCGAACAGGTCCATCGGGTCGAGTACCGGCTCCGCGTTCATCCGCTCGCGCAGCCGGGCTGCCATCTCCTCGGCGTCCCGAGCGACGCGGGCCACCTCGTCGTCGTCCAGCAGGCCCCGGCCCCGCAGGGCGCCCTCCAGCAGCCGCACCGGGTCGTACGCGCGCCACGCCGCGACCTCGTCGTCGTCGCGGTACCGCGTCGCGTCGTCCGCGTTCGTATGCGCCTCGACCCGGTAGGTGACGGCCTCCACCAGCGTCGGTCCGCCGCCGCCACGGGCACGGTCCACCGCCTCGGTGAGCACCGTGTGGACGGCCGCGACGTCATTGCCGTCGACCAGCCGGCCCGGCATGCCGTACCCGACGGCCTTGTGCGCCAGGGTCGGCGCGGCACTCTGCTTCGAGAGCGGGACGGAGATCGCGAAGCCGTTGTTCTGCACGAGGAAGACCACGGGTGCCTGCCAGACGGCCGCGAAGTTCATCGCCTCGTGGAAGTCACCCTCGCTCGTGCCCCCGTCGCCGACCAGGGCCAGCGCGACCACGTCGTCGCCCTTGAGCCGGGCCGCGTGCGCGAGGCCCACGGCGTGCGGCAGCTGGGTCGCCAGCGGGGTGGACAGCGGGGCGACGCGGTGCCGGTACGGGTCGTAGCCGGTGTGCCGGTCGCCGCGCAGCAGTGTCAGGGCCTCGACCGGGTCGACGCCGCGCGCGACCACGGCGAGCGAGTCGCGGTAGCTGGGGAACAGCCAGTCCCGCTCGGCGAGAACGGCCGCGGCGGCGACCTCGCACGCCTCCTGACCCGTGCTCGACGGGTAGACCGCGAGCCTGCCCTGCCGGGTCAGGGCCGTCGCCTGCGTGTTGAACCTGCGGCCGCGCACCAGTTCCGCGTAGAGGCGCAGCAGCAGTGCGGGGTCGGCGGCGGCCTCGGCACGCGTGCCCAGCACGCGGAACGGCCGCTCGTCGGGAAGGAGTGGCGTGGGATCCGTACGGACCCGCCAGGCGGGAGCGACGGGGCCGGCAGCGTCGGAGGCGCGGTCGGCGCCCCCCGAAGGGGCCCGGGTCTTCCCTGCGGGGTCCCGGACCGGCGTACTGCTCTTCTTCACGCGTGCCCCTCCTCGTGGAACTCGTGCCCGTACAGGTCACGGCGGCGGACGGCGGAGCGCCGGTGTGTGGCTACTCTCACCTACCGATTGTTCGGTCGTCGGCGCACTTTGGCTACATGTGGCGCCATCCTGTGGACAAACGGTTCAGCAGGATCTGTGATGGAAGCAGGTCGTCCACGCGGTGGAGGCGGGAAGGCATGGGGACTGAACAAATGGCCGACGAGTCCGGCCACCGACCGGAGGAGCACGGTGCGGCCGCCCGGCCGCTCGACACCGTGGACCGCGCGATCCTGCGCATCCTCCAGGCGGACGGCCGCGCGTCGGTCCGCTCCGTGGCCGAACGGGTGCACGTCTCGCGGGCCAACGCCTACGCGCGCATCAACCGGCTGGTCGAGGACGGCGTGATCCGGGGCTTCACGGCCAGCGTCGACCACGAGCGGGCCGGCCAGGGGACCTCCGCCTACATCACCCTGAAGATCGTGCAGAACTCCTGGCGGACGGTGCGGGGCCGGCTGGAGGAGCTGCCGGGGGCCGCGCACATCGCGCTGGTCGGCGGCGACTTCGACGTCCTGCTGCTGGTGCACACGCCGGACAACAGGACGCTGCGGGAGGTGGTGCTGACCCGGCTCCAGGACATCCCCGAGGTGCTCTCGACCCGCACCCTGCTGGTGTTCGAGGAGACCGACCTCAGCCCGCGTACGCCCGAGCCGGAATGACGAACGGGAGCGAAGCCGTCCCCGTGATCCCGCGGTGCACGGGACCTGCGGGCCCGACCGTTCCGGCCGCCGGAGCACCCCTCGTAGCGCCCCTCGTACCCGCGTGTCAGCCCTGGCGTCCCTCGGCGCGCAGGCCGTCGAAGGCGAGCCGGACGACCGCGTCCGCGACCTGCGCGCGGTCGTAGCCGCCCCCGGCCTGCGGCCGGTACCACTCCACGAGCGAGTTCACCATGCCGAACACCAGGCGGGTCGCGAGCCGGGTGTCCACGTCGGCCCGCAGGTCGCCGTCGGCGACCGCCGCCTTCAGCAGTTCGGCGACCCGCTGGTCGAACTCACGGCGCCGCTCCATCGCCCACCGCTCGGTCCGGGTGTTGCCCCTGACCCGCAGCAGCAGCGTCACGTACGGCAGCTCGGCCGTCAGCACCTCGACCATGCGGCGCGTCACGTGCTCGACGCGTGCGAGCGCCGTGCCGCGCGTCGCGCCCGGTTCGTCGAGGATGCCGAACAGTCCGTCGAGCGCCCGACTGACGGCACGCCGCAGCAGCTCCTCCTTGCCGACGACGTGGTGGTAGATCGACGACTTGGAAATGCCGGCCGCCTTGGAGAGGTGCTCCATCGACGTGCCGTCGTAGCCGCGCTCGTTGAAGACGGTGACCGCGACGGACAGCAGCGTCTCGGGCGTGTACGTGTCCCGCCTGGGCGTGCTCATCGGCCGGGCTCCTCGGCGGCGGCGTACCGCGTCAGCGCCCGGGAAGGCGCGTAACGCCCGGCCGGGTACTCCGTGTTCAACTCGTCGAGCACCTGGAACACCCGTGCCCCGCCCACGTGGCGCAGCCATTCGCCGGGTCCCGCCGGGTAGTTCACGCCGAGCTTCATGGCGGTGTCGATGTCGTCGGCGCTCGCGACGCCCCGCGCCCCGGCGTCCAGGGCCAGGTCCACGAGCATGGCGACCGTCCTCGCGACGATCATCCCCGGGATGTCTCCGATGACGGAGACCTTTTTGCCCGCGCCTTGGAAGAGGCCGACCGCGGCGGTCACGTCGGCCGGGTCCGCGTCGGCGGACGGGGCCAGCGCCACGCGCGTACAGGAGCGGTAGTCGAGAGCCAGGTCGAAAGCGATGCTCGGCCCGCTGCGGGCCTCCGAGGGACCGCCGTCCGCGAGTATCAGGCGGGCACCGCCGGGGAGCCCGAAGAAACCCCAGGGCCCGTCGTCCTCACCCTCGGCGCCACCCTCGCCGCGGCCCGCCTCGCCCGGCTCCACGGCCCGCACGCTGACGCCCGCTTCCTCGAAGAGGCCGGGCAGGACGGCCGCGGGCCCCAGGTCCCCGGTGACGGTGATCTCCCCCGGCGCCGCGCACGGCGCCTCGGTGCGCGGCTCCGGCTTCTGCGCGCCCTGCCCGTACGGGAACCAGCCGTGACCCGACTTGCGGCCGAGCCGGCCTGCCTGCACCAGCCGGTGCTGGGCGAGGGACGGAGTGAACTTCGGGTCGCCGAAGAAGGCGTCCCAGACGGACCGGGTCACCGCCTCGTTGACGTCCTGGCCGATCAGGTCGGTCAGTTCGAACGGGCCCATCCGGAAGCCGCCGGACTCGCGCAGCACCGCGTCGATGGTCGCGGGGTCGGCCGCGCGCTCCTCGTACACGCGCAGGGCCTCCGCGTAGAACGGGCGGGCGACGCGGTTCACGATGAAGCCCGGGGTGTCCGCGCAGCGCACCGGCGTCTTGCCCCAGGCGCGCGCGGTCTCGTACGCGAGGTCCGCGGCGGCCCGGTCCGTGGCGAAGCCGCTGACGACCTCGACCAGCGGGAGCAGCGGCGCGGGGTTGAAGAAGTGCAGTCCGACGAAGCGGCCGGGCACGCGCAGCGCACCGGCGATCTCCGTCACGGACAGGGAGGAGGTGTTGGTGGCGAGCAGGCAGTCGTCCGCCACGAGCTTCTCCAGCCCGGCGAACAGCTCCCGCTTGACCGCCACGTCCTCCAGGACCGCCTCCACGACCAGAGCGCTGTCCGCGAGGCCCCCGAGGTCGTCGACCGCCGTGAGCCGGCCGGCCGCCGCGTCCCGCTCCCCCGCGGTCAGCCTGCCCTTCTCCACCAACCGGTCGAGGCGCGCGAGAATCCCGCCGACCGCCTCCCGGGCGCGGCCGGGCGCCGCGTCGTGGAGACGTACGGGGTGGCCACCGACCAGGGCGACCTGGGCTATGCCCTGGCCCATGGTGCCGGTGCCGACGACCCCGACGGGACGGCTGAACGCGAGTGCTGCCATGGACACAATCCTCCCAGGGGTTGTCCACAGATCTTCTCGGCCCTGTTGAACCGACCGATCGTTCGGTTACTGTAACCCTGTCCGTGCACATGTGTCCCGGGCTTCGCGCGGACCGTCCGCCCACCCCGGCTCGATGAGGAGTTGGTCCCCACCATGACCGCGCAGCTCAGCGTCCAGAAGCTTGCCGAGACCCGCAGGGCCACGCTCGACCAGGCGCTCGACGCGATCCGCACCCGCGCCTACTTCTCGCCGCACCCCGAGCACCCGAAGGCGTACGGCGAGACGGGTCCGGCCGACGGACTCGCCGCCTTCGAGGCCCTGCGGGGCAACCGCTTCGCACTCGACCAGCCCGGCAGCGACGGCTGGACGGGCGCGGAGACGTCACCGTACGGTCCGGCGCTCGGCATCGAGTACCCGCATGCCGACATCGACGCGCTGCTGCCCGCCATGCGCGCGGCCATGCCCGCCTGGCGTCTGGCGGGCCCCGAGACGCGGGCGCTGGTGTGCCTGGAGATCCTCGCGCGGATCTCCGCGCGTACGCACGAGTTCGCGCACGCGGTGATGCACACGAGCGGGCAGGCGTTCGTGATGGCGCTCCAGGCGGGCGGGGCCAACGCGCAGGACCGGGGCCTGGAGGCCGTGGCGTACGCGTACGCCGAGCAGACGCGCACCCCGGCCGAGGCCCGGTGGTCCAAGCCGCAGGGCAAGCGGGATCCGCTGGAGATGCGCAAGACGTTCACACCGGTGCCGCGCGGCATCGCTCTGCTGGTCGGCTGCAACACCTTCCCGACGTGGAACGGCTACCCCGGCCTCTTCGCGTCGCTGGCCACCGGCAATCCGGTGCTGGTCAAGCCGCACCCGCGCGCGGTGCTGCCGCTCGCGCTGACCGTGCGCGTCGCGCGCGAGGTGCTGGCCGAGACCGGCTTCGACCCGAACCTGGTGGCGCTCGCGGTGGAGCGGCCCGGCGAGGGAGTGGCCAAGGACCTCGCCGTCCGCCCCGAGATCCGGATCATCGACTACACCGGCTCGACGGCCTTCGGCGACTGGCTGGAGACACACGCGCGGCAGGCGCAGGTCTACACGGAGAAGGCCGGCGTGAACACCGTCGTGATCGACTCCACCGACGACTACCGGGGCATGCTCGGCAACCTCGCCTTCTCCCTGTCGCTGTACAGCGGGCAGATGTGCACCACCCCGCAGAACCTGCTGATCCCGCGCGACGGCATCGACACCGATGCCGGACACCAGTCCTACGACGAGGTCGTGGCGGGCATCGCGGGCGCCGTGGACAAGCTCCTCGGTGACGACGCGCGGGCGAGCGCCCTGCTCGGCGCGCTCGTCAACCCGGACGTGAAGTCCCGTCTGGAGGCGGCGGCGGAGCTGGGCGAGGTCGCGCTCGCCTCGCGCGAGGTGGCGAACCCGGAGTTCCCCGACGCGGTGGTCCGTACGCCGCTGATCGTCAAAGCCGACGGCGCCCGGGCGAGCTGGGAGGGGACGGCCGAGGTGCCGTACCTCGCCGAGTGCTTCGGACCGGTGTCGTTCGCCGTCGCCGTCGACTCGACGCAGGACGCGGTCGAGCTGCTGCGGCGCACGGTCCGCGAGAAGGGGGCGATGACGGTCGGCGCGTACACGACGTCGGCCGACGTCGAGGCGGCCGTCGAGGAGGTCTGCCTGGAGGAGTCGGCGCAGTTGTCGCTGAATCTGACGGGCGGCGTCTTCGTGAACCAGACGGCGGCCTTCTCCGACTTCCACGGATCGGGCGGCAACCCCGCGGCCAACGCGGCCCTGTGCGACGCGGCGTTCGTGGCGAACCGCTTCCGCACGATCGAGGTGCGCCGCCCCGCCTGACGCCCGGGTCCCGGCCCCCGCAGGTCAGGGGGCCGGCGGCGCCGGGATCTCCGCGTGGCGCTGGATCCAGGCGTGCATGGCGATCGCGGCCGCCGCCCCGGCGTTGATGGAGCGCGTCGAGCCGAACTGCGCGATGGAGCAGACCATCTCCGCGTGGTCGCGGGCCTCCTGCGTCAGCCCGGGCCCCTCCTGGCCGAAGAGGAGCACGCAGCGGCGCGGCAGCGCGGTGCGCTCCAGCGGCACGGCGCCGGGCAGGTTGTCGATGCCGATGACCGGCAGGCCCTCGGCCGCCGCCCACGCGGTCAGCTCGGAGGTGTCCGCGTGGTGGCGTACGTGCTGGTAGCGGTCGGTCACCATGGCGCCCCGCCGGTTCCACCTGCGGCGGCCGACGATGTGGATCTCCCGTGCCAGGAAGGCGTTCGCGGTGCGCACGACCGAGCCGATGTTGAAGTCGTGGCTCCAGTTCTCGACGGCCACGTGGAAGTCGTGGCGGCGGGTGTCGAGGTCGGCGACGATGGCCTCGCGCCGCCAGTAGCGGTAGGGGTCGGCCACATTGCGCCGGTCCCCGGCGGCGAGCAGTTCCGGGTCGTAGCGGTCGTCCTCGGGCCAGGGCCCGGGGTACGGCCCGACGCCGATCTCGGGGGCGAACCCCTCGTCGTACTGCGCCGGTTCCCCGGATCCCGTCCCATCGGCCGGTCCGGCGGGGCTTCCGGCCACCGCTTCCGCCGCGTCCCGCGCCGTGGCCGCCTGTCGCGCGGGTCCCGCCGGTGCTGCCACCGCCACGGGTCCTGCCGTCTCCCGTGGCGGGCTCTCGCTGCTCATCCGACGAGGGTACGGGTCTGTTCCGGGGCACCGCTCCGCTGGCCGGGGACGGTGGAAGCCCGCCGTCCGCGCAGCCGCGTGCGGCCCGCCACGACCCGCCCGCCCAGCCACAGCAGGAAGCCCGTCGGCAGGAACACCGCGTCGGCGGTGATCATCGCGAGGGAGAAGAACGGCAGCCCCAGCAGCACGGCGATGCCCGCGTGCTCCAGCATCATCCCCACCAGCAGGAAGTTCTTGACGCGCCGGTTGACCAGCGTGAACGGGAAGGCGACCTGCACCATCACGGTGCCGTAGCTGAACACGAGGACGAACAGGCTGCTGGCGGCGAGCAGGCCGGAGAGCGCCGGCCACGGCGTGAAGTAGTCCAGTTTGAGCGGGTAGAACAGCGCGGTGCCGTCCTCCCAGCGCGAGCCCTGGATCTTGTACCAGCCGGCTGTCGAGTAGATGAGGCAGACCTCCACGGCGATCACGAGGAGGGCCGCGTTGTGCATGAGGTTCGTGAGGACGTCGAGCAGGTTGCGCTCGTCGCTGCCGGGCGCGTAGCGGTTCACCACCCACCACAGGCCCTGCACCAGCCAGGCGCCCCACAGCAGGAGCGCCATCCACAGCTGGAGGTGGCCGGGGCCGGTGGCCGCGCCGACGGCGAGGACGGCGCCCATGGCGACCCAGAGCAGCGGGCCCGTCCGGTCCGTGACCGCACGTACCCGCCCGTCGGCACCGCTGCCGGTCCCGGCACCGCTCGCGCCGTACTCACCGCCTTCCCGTTCCACATCGCGCGCCGCCCTGGCCGCACGGCGCGCGTCGAGCGACCAGACCTGCCCGCAGCGGGTGAAGACCAGGTAGATCGCCATGATGTGGATGACGTTGTCGCCGCCGTCACCGAGGAAGACGGAGCGGTTCTGCAGGGACAGCACGCCGGCCATGAAGACCACGGACAGGGTCCGGGTGCGCCAGCCGAGCATCAGCAGGAGGCTGGAGAGGATCGCGGCCGCGTACACGATCTCGAACCAGACCGCGCTGTTCGACCACATCAGCCCGGAGAACGCGCCGTTGCCCGCGATGAGCTGTTTGGCCAGCCCCCAGCTCCAGGGCGCGTCCGGCCCGTAGAGCTCGCTCCTGTGGGGCAGTTCGCGCAGCAGGAAGAGGAGCCAGGTGCCGGCGAAGCCGATGCGTATGACAGCGCTCTGGTGCGGGCCGAACGAGGTGGCGGTGACGCGCTGGACGGCCCGCGCGATCCCGCCGGTCCGCGGTTGTTGCGACGGGGGCGCCTCGGCGCCGACCGGTCCGGGAATGCTCACTTCGCCGCCTCCGTACCGCTCGCCACGCTGATGCCCGCGCCGGGCCCGCCGTCCTCGCCCGTCCCGGCGCCGGAGCCGCCCCGTGCCGCGACGACCGTCTTCGGCACGCCGCCGGGCACGTCACCGGGGCCCACCGTCCACCAGGGGAAGGTCCGGTAGAAGGTCCGGGTGTCGACGCGTTCCTTGGCGTACGCGGGCGGCGCGACGGCCGTGGTCGCCGAGCGGACCTCGATGCCGGTGAGCCGGCCCGGCAGGTGGTCCTTGCCGAACCTGAGCACGACGATGCGCCGCAGATACGCCTCGGACAGCTTGCCCCGGGAGCCGATCGGGCGCTCCTTCGCGTCGTGCGTCTGCGTGAAGTAGTCCCAGGCCCTGCGCAGTTCGTTCTGCTCCGTGTGGCTGGGCAGCGGGTTGTGCAGGATCGCCGCGCCGTCCTCGCCCGACAGGTCCCGCCAGCCGCTGACACTGCTCCGCCCCGACGCGTCCACGGTGTCGAACCGCGCCTGGACGTGGATGTTCTGCTGGAGGGGGTTGGGCGCGAAAAGCTTCCAGTTCTGCTCGAACTCGGGATTCACCCAGCGGTTGATCAGCTGTGCGTGCTGCTTGGAGACCGCGTTCGCCGGGGCGACGTAGAAGAAGACCATCGCCAGGTGCGTGCAGACGAGGGCCAGTGCGGCGACCAGGCCGACGCCCGCGACGATCCGGTAGCGGCGGGGCAGGCCCGCGATGCCCGGACCGGAGCGTCGCTGTCCCGTGCCGTCGGCTCCGTCCGCCGCCTCCGCGGCTCCTTCGGGTCCCGGGTTTCCTGCGGGCCCCGGAGCTGCCGCGGCGGGAGGTGAAGCGGGGCCGGTCACGCCGTGTCCGTCAGGTGCGCCGAGCGGCCGGGAAGGGCCGGGCGCGGGGGGTTCCGGCCCGTCCGACGTGTCCGGTACGACGGGCTTCCGTGCCCCGCCCGTACCCCGGTCCCCGTACGTATCCATCCCGCCCCGATCCGCCGCGCCACGCCGAGCCAGTTATCCACAGGGTTGACACCCTACGGGCCGTCGACCGACCATTGAAGTCCAGGAACCGAACGATCGGTCGGTAGGGAGTCGCGATGACGACGGTGGCGGGTGGGGCGGCCTCGGCCGGCAGGGGTTCTGCCGGGACGGCCGGGCACCCCGAGGGCGCTCAGGACGGTCAGGAGGCACAGGACGCTTTCCTGGCCGCTTTCGACGCGGCCGTGGCGGCCGAGGAGCGCATCGAGCCGCGCGACTGGATGCCGGACGCCTACCGGGCGACGCTGGTGCGGCAGATGGCACAGCACGCCCACTCGGAGATCATCGGCATGCAGCCGGAGGCGAACTGGATCACCCGCGCTCCCTCGCTGCGCCGCAAGGCGATCCTGATGGCCAAGGTGCAGGACGAGGCCGGGCACGGCCTCTACCTCTACAGCGCGGCCGAGACGCTCGGCACCGGCCGGGACGAGCTGCTCGACAAGCTGCACTCGGGCCGCCAGAAATATTCGTCGATCTTCAATTACCCCACTCTGACCTGGGCCGACGTGGGCGCGATCGGCTGGCTCGTGGACGGCGCGGCGATCACCAACCAGGTGCCGCTGTGCCGCTGCTCCTACGGCCCCTACGCGCGCGCCATGATCCGCATCTGCAAGGAGGAGTCCTTCCACCAGCGCCAGGGCTTCGAGCTGCTGATGTCCCTGAGCAAGGGGACGGCCGCGCAGCACGCGATGGCGCAGGACGCGGTGGACCGCTGGTGGTGGCCGTCGCTGATGATGTTCGGCCCGCCCGACGACGCGTCCGCCCATTCGGCGCAGTCCATGGCCTGGAAGATCAAGCGGTTCTCCAACGACGACCTGCGGCAGCGCTTCGTGGACATCTGCGTCCCGCAGGCCCAGGCCCTCGGTCTGACCCTGCCCGACCCCGACCTCCGGTGGAACGAGGACAAGGGCGGCCATGACTACGGCGCGATCGACTGGTCCGAGTTCCACGCGGTCCTGAAGGGCGACGGCCCGTGCAACGAGGAGCGCGTGGCGCGGCGCCGAGGGGCCCACGAAGAGGGCGCCTGGGTGCGGGACGCGGCCGCGACGTACGCGGCGAAGCAGGCGGCACGCGCGGACGAGAAGGCGGTGGCGGCATGAGCGAGCAGACCGAATGGCCCCTGTGGGAGGTGTTCGTGCGCGCCCGGCGCGGCCTGTCCCACACCCACGCGGGCAGCCTGCACGCGCCCGACGCCGAACTGGCCCTGCGCAACGCCCGCGACCTGTACACGCGCAGGAGCGAGGGCGTGTCGATCTGGGTGGTCCCGTCCGCCGCGGTGACGGCGTCGTCACCGGACGAGAAGGACCCGTTCTTCGCACCGTCCGCGGACAAGCCCTACCGGCACCCGACGTTCTACGAGATCCCGGACGGGGTGAAGCACCTGTGAGCGCCGCACTGGCCCTCGGGGACGACGCGCTGGTGCTGTCACACCGGCTGGGGGAGTGGGCCGGCCACGCACCCGTGCTGGAGGAGGAGGTCGCCCTCGCCAACATCGCGCTGGACCTTCTCGGACAGGCCAGGACACTGCTGTCCCTCGTGGGCGACGAGGACGAGTTGGCCTACCTCCGCGAGGAACGCGCCTTCCGCAACCTCCAGTTGGTCGAGCAGCCGAACGGGGACTTCGCCCACACGATCGCCCGCCAGCTGTACTTCTCCGCCTACCAGCTCCCCCTCTACCGCGAACTCGCCTCCGGGACCAGCGCGTTCGCGCCGCTCGCCGCGAAGGCCGTCAAGGAGGTCGACTACCACCTCGACCACGCGCGGCAGTGGACGCTGCGGCTCGGCGACGGCACCGAGGAGAGCCATGAGCGCATGCAGCGGGCCTGCGGCTCGCTGTGGAAGTTCACCGGCGAGCTCTTCCGGCCCGTGGAGGGGCTGGAGGTGGACCCGGCGGCGCTGGAGGCCGAATGGCTCCATTCGGTGGGGGACGTGCTGGAGCGCGCCACACTGACGGTGCCCGGGACGCCGAGGGCGGGCGGCTGGGCGGCGGGAGCCGGACGCGAGGGCCTGCACACCGAGCCGTTCGGGCGGATGCTCGCCGAGATGCAGCACCTGCACCGCAGCCACCCGGGGGCGACATGGTGACGCGCACCGCCGCCGAGACCGCACTGGAACGCGAGTTGCGCGGCGTCGCCGGAGCGGTGCCCGACCCGGAGCTGCCGGTGGTCTCACTCGCGGAGCTCGGTGTCCTGCGGGACGTACGCGTGTCATACGCACCCGACGGCCACCCCTCGGTCCGCGTCGAGCTGACGCCTACGTACACGGGATGCCCGGCGGTCGAGACGATGTCGGAGGACATCGAGCAGGCACTGCGCAGCCACGGCCAGCGCGATGTCGCCGTGGTCACGGTGCTGGCCCCGCCCTGGTCGACGGACGACATCAGCGAGGAGGGCAGACGCAAACTCGCCGAGGCCGGCATCGCCCCGCCCCGCCCGCGCGGGACGGACGGCGTGGTGGCGCTGTCCCTCACCGTCCGCTGCCCGCACTGCGGCTCCACGGCCACCGAACTGCTCAGCAGGTTCTCCTCCACCGCGTGCAAGGCGCTGCGCCGCTGCACCGCGTGCGGGGAGCCGTTCGACCACTTCAAGGAGTTGTAGATGTTCCATCCGCTCCGGGTCAGCGAGGTCGAACGCCTCACGGACGACGCCGTCGCGCTCACCTTCGAGGTGCCGCCCGAGCTGCGGGACCGCTTCCTGCACACGCCGGGCCAGCACGTCGCGCTGCGCAGGAAGGCCGTCGACGCAGCCGCACCCGGCGGCGAGATACGGCGCACGTACTCGATCTGCGCGCCCGCCGGGACCGAGCCGGTGCTGCGCGTCGGCGTGCGGCTCGTGGAGGGCGGTCAGTTCTCGACATACGCGTTCAAGGAACTCGCGGCGGGCGACACGGTCGAGGTGATGGAGCCGACGGGCCGGTTCGTGCTGGAGCCGCGGCCCGGCTACTTCGCCGCGATCGTGGGCGGCAGCGGGATCACCCCGGTGCTGTCGATCGTCTCGACGCTGCTGGCCCGGGAGCCCGAGGCGCGGTTCTGCCTGGTGCGCAGCGACCGTACGGTCGCCTCGACGATGTTCCTCGACGAGGTGGCCGACCTGAAGGACCGCTACCCCGACCGGTTCCAGCTGGTCACGGTCATCTCTCGGGAGGAGCAGCAGGCCGGGCTGTCCACCGGGCGGCTGGACCGGCAGCGGCTGGCTCAACTGCTGCCCGCGATGCTGCCCGTGGCGGACGTGGACGGCTGGTTCCTGTGCGGGCCCCTCGGCCTGGTGGCCGGCGCGGACCGGGCGCTGCGGGGACTCGGCGTGGACCGCTCCCGCATCCACCAGGAGATCTTCCACGTGGACGACGCTGCGGCCGGGACACCGGCCCTGGCCCCCTCCGCCCCGCCCGTGACGGGCTCCACGCTCACCGCGACGCTCGCCGGCCGCTCCGGCACCTGGCCGGTGAAGGACGGCGAGCCCCTGCTGGAGACGGTGCTCAGGTCGCGCGCGGACGCCCCGTACGCGTGCCGGGGCGGCGTCTGCGGCACGTGCAGGGCGTTCCTGGTCTCCGGCGAGGTCACGATGGACCGCAACTTCGCCCTGGAGCCCGAGGAGACGGACGCCGGCTACGTGCTGGCCTGCCAGTCGCACGCGGCGACGCCGGACGTGGAACTGGACTTCGACCGGTAGGGCCCGTCCGGCCCGCAGACCCGCCGGCCCGCCGGAGGTCCGGCCCGGGCGCCGTGCGACGGCGGGCCGCGCCCCCCATCGCGTGACGCGGCGCTCCCCATGACGTCGCGTCATGCGACAGCACCTCACCCGGCGTCGGATCAGCCTGCCCCGGAAGGGGCGGCCTCCGACGTCAGCGGCGATCCGGTGCCGGCGGTCAGGGGCGAGGCAATCCGGTGAGGCAATCCGGTACGGGGCACTGAGACGCGCGGCTCGCGCCGGGCACCGCTGCGAGGCGCCCCGGCGCGCGCGGCAGCCGCCGGGGCGTGCGGGGACGACCGGTGCCGGGGGCAACGGCGAGGGAGCCGGCGCCGGGGCGACCACGGCACAGCTCGACAGGGACAGGGGCAGGGGCAGGGCGCGCGGCAGTCGGCTGAACCCGAAGGCCGCCGCCTGAACCCGGAGGCCCGCGGCTGAACCCGGAGGTCGCCCGAGGTCAGAGGACGACCGCGGCCGAACCGCTGTCGGCGACCATGGGCCGGCCGACGCCGTCCCAGGCCATCATGCCGCCGTCCACGTTGACCGCGTCCACGCCCTGCTGCACGAGGTACTGCGTGACCTGCGCCGACCTGCCGCCCGCCTTGCACACGACGTAGGCGGTGCGGCCGTCGGCGGCCTCTGACACCTCGCCGAAGCGGCCGACGAACTCGCTCATCGGCACATGCAGGGCGCCCTCGGCGTGGCCGGCGGCCCACTCGTCGTCCTCCCTGACGTCGACGAGGAAGGCGTCGGCGGGCAGGGCGTTGACGTCGACGGAGGGCAGTGCGGCGAAGCTCATGAGTGATGCTCTCTTTCCCGGTTCGGCCCTGTCCTGGTTCCGGTCCGGGCCTCTCCTTCGAACCTACTGCATGAGCTGTTCGAGCTGGCTCTCCCGCTCGGCGACCTGGGTGAGGAGCTGCTCGGCGATCTCCTCAAGCAGCCTGTCCGGGTCGTCGGGCGCCATCCGGAGCATCTCGCCGATGGCGGACTCCTCCAGGTCCTTGGCGAGGAGCGTCAGCAGTTCCTTGCGCTGCGAGAGCCATTCGAGCCGGGCGTACAGCTCCTCGGTCTCGGTCAGCGGCGTCGGCTGGGGCGCGGGGCCCGCCTCCCACTCCGCGACGAGTTCGCGCAGCAGGGCCTCGTCACCACGTCCGTACGCACCGTTGACCCGGGAGATGAACTCCTCGCGGCGGGCCCGCTCCCCGTCCTCCTGGGCGAGGTCGGGGTGCGCCTTGCGGGCGAGCTCGCGGTAGAGCTTGCGGGCCTCGTCGCTGGGGCGCACGCGGCGCGGCGGACGTACGGGCTGCTCGGTGAGCATCGCGGCGGCCTCGGGCGAGAGCCCGTCGGAGTCGAGCCAGTCGTGGAACAGCTCGTCCACGCCCGGCATCGGCTGCACCATCCCGCGCGCCTCCTGCGCCTTGCGCAGGTCCTCGGGGTCTTGGCTGATCCGGGCCCTGGCCTCGGCGATCAGGGCGTCCAGCTCGTCGAGGCGCGTGTACATGGGTCCGAGCCTCTGGTGGTGCAGGCGCGAGAAGTTCTCCACTTCGATACGGAACGTCTCAAGGGCGATCTCGAACTCGATGAGAGCCTGCTCGGCCGCACGCACGGCCCGTTCGAGCCGCGCGCCCTGGAATTCACCTCGTACGTCCTGCGTCACCCGGCCAGCCTAGTGGTCCGTCCCCGCCCCCGGCCGCCGCCGACCGCGCTCCCACCCCGTGGCACCCCGTCGACCTGCCCGAACTCCCCGAATACCCGAAATCGCTCATGCGGGGTCCCGGCCGACCGTACGGGCCCGGCCCGCCCCGGAACACGATCCGCCCGCACCCCACGAACGAACGCACACGCCCCAGGAACGAACGCGCACGCTTCACGCCCGCGAGCACCAACCCGCACGCCTCACGCCCGCGAGCACGCCCCACCAACCAACCCGCACGCCGCACCCCCGCGAGCACGCCCCACCAACCAACCCGCACGCGCCTCACGCCCGGAAGGCACGGCCCGCAGACCCGTCGGCCCCGCCACGCGAACGACCCCCGCCTCAAGCGGACCGGCCTCGCACGCCGCCCGCGCCCAGCAAGGCCTGCTCCCGGGCCCGGGCCCCGGCTTCTCATACCCCGGTTCGGCCGCGAGCCGCCCCGTGCGGATCGCCGTCGTCAGTTCCGCGTGGTCGGCCTCCTCACACCCCCGGTTCGGCCGCGAGCCGCCCCGTGCGGATCGCCGCCGTCAGTTCCGCGTGGTCGGCCTCCGTCCGGTCCGCGTACGCGACCGCGAAGCCCGCGACGGCCTCGTCCAGTTCCTCGTTCTTGCCGCAGTACCCCGCGAGAACCCGGGGGTCGGCGCTGTGTGCGTGCGCACGCGCCAGCAGCGCGCCCGTCATGCGCGCGTAGTCGTCCATCTCGCCCGGGGGCAGCGCCGCCGGGTCCACGCTGCCCTTGCGGTTCCTGAACTGCCGTACCTGGTAGGGCAGATCTCCCACCGTCGTCCACCCCAGCAGGATGTCGCTGACGACCTGCATCCGCTTCTGCCCGAGCACGACCCGGCGCCCCTCGTGCGCCACCTCGGCCACCGCGAAGCCCGCCGCGGGCAGGTGGGGCACCAGCGCTGAGGGCCTGGCCTCCTTCACCTGGAGGACCAGGGGCTCGCCACGGTGGTCGAGCAGCAGTACGACGTACGAGCGGGTGCCGACGCTGCCCGTCCCCACCACCCGGAACGCCACGTCGTGGATGGCGTAGCGCGCGAGGAGCGGCAGCCGGTCCTCGGACAGCGTGCCGAGATACGTGCCGAGCGACGCGGCCACGGCTGCCGCCTCCGCGTCGGGCACGCGCCGCAGCACGGGCGGCGCGTCGACGAACCGGCGTCCGGCACCGCCCCCGGAGGCTTCCTCGTGCTCCTCGGTGGCCTTCGCGGCGAACCGGGCGCTCGTGTTCGCGCGCGCTTTGTCCGAGACCCGCCGCAACGTCCCGACCAGATCCTTCGCGTCCGCGTGGGAGACGAGCCGCTCGTCGGCGATCGCGTTCCAGGCGTCGAGCGCCGGCAGTCTGGCCAGCAGGCGCATGGTGCGCCGGTAGGCGCCGACCGCGTCGCGGGCCGCGTCCCTGCAGCCGTCCTCCGTCACGCCCGCCTCCCGCCCGGCGAGCACCAGCGAGGCGGCGAGCCGCTTCACGTCCCACTCCCAGGGCCCGTGGACGGTCTCGTCGAAGTCGTTGAGGTCGATCACGAGGTGGCCGCGCGCGTCGCCGTAGAGCCCGAAATTGGCCGCGTGCGCGTCGCCGCAGATCTGCGCCCCGATACCGGTGACCGGCGTGCCGGTCAGGTCGTACGCCATGAGCCCGGCGGACCCGCGCAGGAACGCGAACGGACTCGCGGCCATGCGTCCCACCCTGAGGGGAGTGAGGTCGGCCACGCGTCCCCTGCTGGACTCCTCGACCGCTCGGACCGCGTCCGGGCGGCCCGCCGCGAAGACGACGGAGTCGTGCGAGGAGCGCGGCACCCGGCCGCGCAGAGCCTTGCCGTAGGCCTTGGGCGATTCGCCGGCCCCGGGCGCGGACCCGTGCCCGCGTGGCGCGAACCCCGCCACGGCGGGAATCCGCGGTCCTGGCGTCTCGGCCGTCCCGGCCCCGGCCCCGGCCCCGGCCCCGGCCGGCACGAAGGATCCCGCCGGCCCGAACGGCCCGCCCTGTGCGTCCACGATGTCGGCCATGCCGCACCGCCCCCCGTACGTACTCGCGCAACATCAACTTCCGTCGCCCGCACGGTACAGCCGAAGCGGTGCCACGGCACCGGGGCGCGGGGCGGCGATCGCGGCTAGCAACTCCCCTTCGGGGTGCCCATGTGTGATTCCGCCCACTTCATCAGCTCGTTGAGGGCCGGCTCCATGGCCGCGCCGCTCTCGGTGAGCCGGTACGCGACCCGCAGCGGGGGTCCCTCGTCCACTTCCCGCACGACCAGGCCCGCCGAGCCCAGCTCGCTGAGCCGGTCCGAGAGCATCCGCTCGCTGATGCCGGGGATGGCCCTCCTGAGCTCCGCGAAGTGCACAGGGCGCGCGATGAGGACGGAGATGATCGGGCCCGTCCACCGCTTTCCGAGCAGCTCGAAGACACGCGTGATCCCCAGGTCCACCTGTTTGCAGGCGTCTTCGCTGTGCTGCGGCATACCTCACAGGCTACTGGGGCGGCCAGCCTTCCCGAAGGGGGTGAAAAAAAGTAAGTAGCTGTGTTATTCATAGGTACGAAGGGAATCTAAGGACTCCCTTCGGTCCACACCCCGTGTCCTGATCCTTTGGAGAACGCCCATGGCCACGCTTCTGCACATCGACTCCTCCCTCTTCCCCGAGGGCTCGGCGTCGCGTGAGGTCACCGCGAAGTTCGTCGAGGCGTGGACGGAGCAGCACCCGGCCGGCACCGTCATCTACCGCGACCTCGCCGCCCAGCCGCTCCCGCACCTCGACGCCGCCGCGGCCGCCGCGGGCGCCGGCCACCCCCTGCGGGCCGAGCTGGCCGCCGAACTGGAGGCCGCGGACGCCATCCTCATCGGCGCCCCGATGTACAACTTCACGATCCCCTCGACGCTGAAGGCCTGGCTCGACCACGCGATCATCGCGGGCGGCAACGCCGGCCCGGACTCGGCCGTGGGCAAGAAGCCCTTCACGATCGTGGCCAGCCGCGGCGGCTCGTACGCCGCCGGCACCCCGCGCGAGGACTTCGAGTTCGTGCAGAACTACCTCCGCAAGCTCCTGGAGGGCATGTTCGGCGCCACGGACATCCAGTTCATCGTCCCCGAGCTGACCCTGGCCCCGGTCAAGGAGGAGATGGCCGCGCTGCGTCCGCTCTCCGAGCAGTCCCGCACCCAGGCGCACGAGCAGGCCTCGGCGAAGGCCAAGGAACTCGCCGCCCGCCTCGCCGCCTGATCCACCGCACCGACCGCGCACCGTACGAACCGCTCCGCGCACACCGTCCCGTACGAAACGTCCCGTACGAACCGTACGAAACCGTCCCGTACGAACGGACCCGCGGACCGGCACGGGTGCACGGGGCACAGCCACCGACCGCGGCGGGACGCCTCCAACAGGGCGCCCCGCCGCGCGTCTTTTATGACCTATGCCACAAAAACGGACCAATCAGCAGACATGGCAGCGGATCGCGCGAGCCCCGCACCTCGGCACACGGCGCCCGCCGGGACCATCCGGGGCAGGCGCCGGGACCCGTACGCGAACACCGGGAAGCGAACAGCACCGAGCCGCCGCGTAACAAGGAGAGGGCCGGGGTAGGTACGGAACGCGACACGAAACGCCCCAGGGAAACAGAAAAGGACCCCTGCTCAGCAGGAGTCCTTCATCTGTTGTGCGCGAGGGGGGAGTTGAACCCCCACGCCCTTTCGGGCACTGGAACCTGAATCCAGCGCGTCTGCCTATTCCGCCACCCGCGCATTTGGGTGTGTCACCGTGGTTTCAGCTGTTGCGTCCGCCTGGCGACATCTGAAGATTAGCACGCTGAACAGGGTGGGTTCACATCCGTTTCCGCCCGGGCAGCAGGGTGGGGAAGGCGGCCCACGAGGGCCCCGAAGGCCCTGTCCTGACGCTACAGAGGCCGGACAGGGAACGGACAGGGTCGGTACCCGCTCCTCCAGGGAGGGCGTCGGGTGCGGGACACTGTCGGAGTGCCGCCTCTACGATCCGTGTGAGAGGCGACACCCATCGACCGGGCAGACAAGGGGAACCAGCCGATTTCCCGACGCGTGGATACGATCAGTAAGCAGTACGAGAAGCAGTGCGAGCGGCACGCCCCCCGCGGCGGGAACATCCGGTACGGCAGGCGCCGTGCGCTCACCGCGATGGCTGAGCACGGCGGCAAGGGCCCGCGCGGGGCCGGGCACCATCCGCATCACGGCCGCAACGAGAACGAGTACGAGCACACCGTCCAGGACGACGACCAGAGCAACGACTACGGAGGAGGTGCCCCATGGGAGTCCTGAAGAAGTTCGAGCAGCGCCTCGAAGGTTTGGTCAACGGCACCTTCGCGAAGGTGTTCAAGTCCGAGGTCCAGCCCGTCGAGATCGCCGGCGCCCTGCAGCGCGAGTGCGACAACAACGCGACGATCTGGAACCGCGAGCGGACCGTCGTGCCCAACGACTTCATCGTCGAGCTGAGCACGCCGGACCACGAGCGCCTGAGCCCCTACTCGGGGCAGCTGGGCGACGAACTGGCCGGTCTGGTCAGGGACTACGCGAAGCAGCAGCGCTACACGTTCATGGGGCCCATCCAGGTCCACCTGGAGAAGGCGGACGATCTCGACACGGGGCTGTACCGGGTACGCAGCCGCACGCTCGCGTCGAGTACGTCACAGTCCCCCTCGCCGCACCAGCCTCCGCAGTCCCCGCAGGCGCATCAGCAGGGACCGGGCCGGCGGCCCGACGGCTACGGCTACCCGCCGCGTGCCGTGCCGCCCATGCCGGACACCCCGCCGCCGGGCGGACGCGGCGGTTACGGTGGCGCACCCGCGCCGGCGCCGGCCCCGAGTGCGATGCCCCACACCCGGACACGGGCCTGGATCGAGATCAACGGCACCCGCCACCAGATCTCGCACTCCACCCTGGTTCTCGGCCGCAGCACCGACGCCGACGTGCGCATCGACGACCCAGGCGTGTCCCGCAGGCACTGCGAGATCAGGACCGGAACACCCCCGACGATCCAGGATCTCGGGTCCACCAACGGCATCGTGGTGGACGGGCAGCACACCACCCGCGCTACGCTCCGCGACGGCTCGCGGATCGTCGTGGGCAGTACCACCATCGTTTACCGGCAAGCCGAAGGGTGAAGCGGGGGCAATGTCAGAGCTGACCCTGACGGTCATGCGGCTGGGTTTCCTGGCCGTTCTGTGGCTGTTCGTCATCGTGGCCGTCCAGGTCATCCGCAGCGACCTGTTCGGTACGCGTGTCACGCAGCGCGGCGCACGCCGTGGCGCCGCGGGCGACACGCGATCGCAGCAGACCCGCCAGAACGCCGCGCCGCCGCACCAGCGGCAGCAGCAGCCCCAGCAGGGGGCGGGCCGGCAGCGCCGGGGCGCCCCCACGAAGCTGGTGGTCTCCGAGGGCACCCTCACGGGCACCACGGTCGCCCTGCACGGGCAGACCATC
This sequence comes from Streptomyces sp. NBC_01497, assembly GCF_036250695.1. Taxonomy (NCBI): domain Bacteria; kingdom Bacillati; phylum Actinomycetota; class Actinomycetes; order Kitasatosporales; family Streptomycetaceae; genus Streptomyces; species Streptomyces sp. NBC_01497. The sequence goes on from NZ_CP109427.1 coordinate 4,139,688, forward strand.
ACGCTGGGGCGCGCGCACGATTCCACGATCGTGCTGGACGACGACTACGCGTCCAGCAGGCATGCCAGGATCTACCCGGACCGTGACGGCCAGTGGATCGTCGAGGATCTCGGCTCCACCAACGGCACGTACCTCGACCGGACCCGGCTGACGACGCCGACGCCGATCCCGCCGGGTGCTCCGATCCGCATCGGCAAGACCGTCATCGAGCTGCGGAAGTAGTCACGACAATGATCGAGCGGAGCGAGCGAGCCGCCACGGTCCGAGCAGCGGACCGGCAGGTGCTCCCGACCGGAGGGTGGGCAGTGTGGCTCCAGACCGGCTGGCCCCGGATTCAGCGGGCGGCCCGACCGGAGGCATGCGCATGACACTCACGCTGCGCTTCGCCGCCGGGTCGCACAAGGGCATGATCCGCGAGGGCAACGAGGACTCCGGCTACGCGGGGCCCCGGCTGCTCGCCATCGCCGACGGCATGGGCGGCCAGGCGGCGGGCGAGGTCGCGTCCTCCGAGGTCATCTCCGCGCTGGTGCAGCTCGACGACGATGTGCCGGGCTCCGACGTGCTGACGTCGCTCGGCGCCGCCGTCGAGCGCGCCAACGAACAGCTGCGCCTCATGGTCGAGGAGGACCCGCAGCTCGAAGGCATGGGCACGACCCTCACGGCACTGCTGTGGACGGGCCGCAGGCTCGGCCTCGTGCACGTCGGCGACTCCCGCGCGTACCTGCTCCGCGACGGCCTCCTCACGCAGATCACCCAGGACCACACCTGGGTGCAGCGGCTGGTCGACGAGGGCCGGATCACCGAGGAAGAGGCCACCACGCACCCGCAGCGGTCGCTGCTGATGCGCGCGCTGGGCAGCGGCGACCGGGTCGAACCGGACCTGTCGATCCGCGAAGTACGCGCGGGTGACCGGTATTTGATCTGCTCCGACGGCCTGTCCGCGGTCGTCTCGCACCAGACGATCGAAGAGGCGCTCGCCGACTACCAGGGCCCCCAGGAGACCGTCCAGCGGCTGATCGAGCTGGCGCTGCGCGGCGGCGGCCCGGACAACATCACCTGCATCGTCGCCGACGTCCTGGACCAGGACATGGGCGACACCCTCGCGGGCCGGCTCAGCGACACCCCTGTCGTCGTCGGCGCCGTCGCCGAGAACCAGCAGCTCGGCAACCACGACCCCCACCTGATGCAGACCCCGGCGGGCCGTGCCGCGGGCCTCGGCAGGCCCGTGCCCCACCAGCCGGGAGGCGGCGGCTTCGGCCCCCCCGGCAGCGGCGAGGCCGGGTACGCCGGAATGCCGCCCGAGGGCGGCTTCGGCGCGTACGACGACGACTACGGACCTGACGGCGGCGCGCCGCGCAAAAGGCGTACCTGGCTCAAGGCCTCGCTGTACACGGCGCTGGTCGTGATCGTCGTCGCGGGCGGCCTCTACGGCGGCTACCGCTGGACGCAGACCCAGTACTACGTGGGCTCCGAAAAGCAGCACGTGGCGCTCTACCAGGGCATCAGCCAGGACCTCGCCTGGGTCTCGCTGTCGAAGGTGCAGACCGACCACCCCGAGATCGAACTCAAGTACCTCCCCGACTACCAGCGCAAGCAGGTCGAGGGCACCATCACCGAAGGCAGCCTCGGCACCGCCCAGGGCAAGATCAAGGAGCTGGGTACTCAGGCCTCCGCATGCAAGAAGAACGAGGAGCGCAAGCAGGCCGAGCGCAGCTCGGAACAGCAGGCGAGCAAGCCGCCGGCGCCCACGAAGTCCGGTAAGCCGACGGACAGCACGTCACCGGGCACGGGCTCCACGGGTGCCGCGGGGGGAACCACCGGCACCGTCGGCGAGCAGACCGCCTTGCACTCCACCGTCCACCAGCCGAAAACTCCTCCCTCTCCGGGCCCCACCCTCTCGGAGGAGGAGCAGAAGCTGGTCTCGAACTGCGAGCAGCAGTAACGGGCCAGGGGGCCTCTTCACCACCATGAGCATCTCCAACACCACCACCATCGGCGCGATCGACGCGCCCAGCAGGCGCAACACCGAGCTTCTCCTGCTCGTGTTCGCCGTCGCCGTCGCCGTGTTCGCGTACCTCAACGTCGGGCTGGCGCTCGACGGCAAGGTCCCGTCGGGGGTGCTCGGTTACGCGCTCGGCCTCGCGGCCCTCGCGGGCGTCGCGCACCTCGTGGTGCGGAAGTTCGCGCGCTACGCGGACCCGCTGCTGCTCCCGCTCGCCACCCTGCTCAACGGCATCGGGCTCGTCTTCATCTGGCGCCTGGACCAGTCGCCCCGGCTGATCAGCCTGGCCAAGGTCGCGTACGGCACGTTCACGCCGTCGGCACCCAAGCAGATGCTGTACTCGGCGATCGGTGTCGCGATCTTCGTCGTGGTCCTTCTCTTCCTCAAGGACCACCGCGTCCTGCAGCGGTACACGTACGTGTCGATGGTCGTGGCGCTGATCCTCCTGATCGCCCCGATCTTCTTCCCGGCCCAGTTCGGCGCCCGCATCTGGATCCGCATCCCGGGCCTCGGCTCCCTGCAGCCCGGGGAGTTCGCGAAGATCATCATCGCGATTTTCTTCGCCGGCTACCTCATGGTGAAGCGGGACGCCCTGGCGCTCGCCAGCCGCCGCTTCATGGGGCTCTACCTGCCCCGCGGCCGGGACCTCGGCCCGATCCTGGTGATCTGGGCGCTGTCCATCCTGATCCTGGTCTTCGAGACGGACCTCGGCACCTCGCTGCTGTTCTTCGGCCTCTTCGTCGTCATGCTCTACGTGGCGACGGAACGGACGAGCTGGATCGTCTTCGGACTGCTGATGTCGGCGGCCGGCGCCGTGGGCGTCGCCACGTTCGAGCCGCACGTCCAGTCGCGTGTGACCGCCTGGCTCGACCCGTTCTCCTGCTACACCACGGACAAGACCGGCGCCTGCGAGCAGGTCGGCCAGGCCCTGATGTCGTTCGGCTCGGGCGGCACGCTGGGCAGCGGCCTGGGTCAGGGCAACTCCGACCTGATCGGCTTCGCCGCCAACGCCGACTTCATCCTCTCCACCGTGGGCGAGGAACTCGGCCTCGCGGGCACGATGGCGATCCTCCTCGTGTACGGCCTGATCGTGGAGCGCGGCATCCGGACGGCCCTCGCGGCCCGCGACCCGTTCGGCAAGCTCCTCGCGGTCGGCCTCACCGGCGGCTTCGCCATTCAGATCTTCGTGGTCGCCGGCGGTGTGATGGGCCTCATCCCGCTGACCGGTATGACCATGCCGTTCCTCGCGGCCGGCGGTTCCTCCGTCATCGCCAACTGGGCCCTCATCGGCCTGCTCATCAGAATCAGCGACACCGCCCGCCGACCGGCTCCGGCCCCCGCACCCTCAACCGACGCCGAGATGACCCAGGTGGTCCGACCGTGAACAAGCCTCTGCGCCGCATCGCGATCTTCTGCGGCCTCCTCGTCCTCGCCCTGCTCGTCCGCGAGAACTGGCTCGGCTACGTCAAGGCGGACTCGCTCAACACGAACGCGCACAACCAGCGCCCCACCATCGAGCGCTACAGCCACGCGCCGGGCAACATCATCGTCGACGGCAAGCCGGTGACCGGAGCCGTCAAGACAGACGACACGTACTTCAAGTACAAGCAGACCTGGAAGGACGGCCCCATGTGGGCGCCGGTCACCGGGTACGGCTCGCAGGTGTACGGCTCGACGCAGCTGGAGAGCATCGACGACGGCATCCTCAGCGGCACCGACCCGCGCCTCTTCTTCGACCGCACGGTGTCCATGTTCACGGGCAAGAACCAGAAGGGCGGCGACGTCGTCACCACCCTGAACGCGGACGCCCAGAAGGCCGCCTACGACGGGCTCAAGGGCAAGAAGGGGGCGGCCGTCGCGATCGACCCGTCCACCGGCAAGATCCTCGCCATGGCCTCCACGCCGAGCTACGACCCGTCCACCATCGCGGGCCGCACCGACGGCACGGCGTGGTCGAATCTCTTCAACGACAAGAACGACCCCCTGATGAACCGGGCGCTGCGCCAGACGTACCCGCCGGGTTCCACGTTCAAGCTGGTCACCGCCGCCGCCGCACTGCAGAACGGCACGGTGAGCGACCCGGACGCGAAGACCGACTCGCCGCTGCCCTACATCATGCCGGGCACGACCACGCCGCTGAAGAACGAGGGCAACCTGCCCTGCAAGAACGCGACGCTGCGCCTCGCGCTCACGGTCTCCTGCAACAGCGTCTTCGGTCACCTCGGCGTCGAGCTCGGCAAGGACAAGATGCTGGACGAGGCGAAGAAGTTCGGCTTCAACTCCGAGCAGTTCATCCCGGTCCGCGCGGACGCCTCCGAGTTCCCGACCGACATCAACCAGTCGCAGACCGCGCTGTCCTCCATCGGCCAGTTCGACACCCGCGCCACGCCGCTCCAGATGGCCATGGTCGCCTCGGCGATCGCCAACGACGGCAAGCTCATGAAGCCCTACATGGTGGACGAGCTGCGGGCGCCCAACCTGGACGTGATCGACAAGACGCAGCCGGAGCAGATGAGCCAGCCGCTCAGCGCGGGCAACGCGCAGAAGCTCCAGTCGATGATGGAGTCCGTCGTCAACGACCCGATGGGCACCGGTGGCTCGGCGAAGATCAGCGGCGCCACCGTGGGCGGCAAGACGGGTACCGCGCAGAACGGTGTCGACAACAAGGGACTGCCGTACGCCTGGTTCGTCTCGTACGCGAAGGTCGGCAACAGTTCGCCGGTCGCGGTCGCCGTGGTCGTCGAGGACGGCGCGGCCAACCGCGACGACATCTCCGGCGGCGGCCTCGCGGGCCCCATCGCGCACGACGTGATGAAGGCCGTGATCGACAGTGGCAAGTGAGCCGCACGGGATCGCGCACAGGGTGCGGTCACAGCCGCGCGTCCGGATACCGAGGGGGGAAGCCTCCTCCGTACCGGTCGTGTATCAGCTCGTCCGCCCCGGCGAATCCGGCTCGGCGAGCCCGGTAGCCTTTGCGCGGACAGCACACCGCCGGACCACACGCAGGTGCGGTCGGTACTGACGGAGAGGGCCGGAACAGACATGGATGAGCCGCGTCGCCTCGGCGGCCGGTACGAGCTGGGCTCGGTGCTCGGCCGTGGTGGCATGGCCGAGGTCTACCTCGCGCATGACACCAGGCTCGGCCGGACCGTCGCCGTGAAGACGCTTCGCGCGGATCTCGCGCGCGACCCGTCCTTCCAGGCCCGGTTCCGCCGGGAAGCCCAGTCCGCCGCCTCGCTCAACCACCCGGCGATCGTCGCGGTCTACGACACCGGCGAGGACTACGTCGACGGGGTCTCCATCCCGTACATCGTCATGGAGTACGTCGACGGCTCCACGCTGCGTGAACTGCTGCACTCGGGCCGCAAGCTGCTGCCGGAGCGCACGCTGGAGATGACGGTCGGCATCCTCCAGGCGCTGGAGTACTCGCACCGCAGCAACATCGTCCACCGCGACATCAAGCCGGCGAACGTCATGCTGACGCGCACCGGCCAGGTCAAGGTCATGGACTTCGGCATCGCGCGCAACATGGGCGACGTCGGTATGACGATGACGCAGACGGCGGCCGTGATCGGCACCGCGCAGTACCTCTCCCCCGAGCAGGCCAAGGGCGAGAGCGTCGACGCCCGCTCGGACCTGTACTCCACCGGCTGTCTGCTGTACGAGCTGCTCACCGTCCGTCCGCCGTTCGTGGGCGACTCCCCGGTGGCCGTCGCGTACCAGCACGTACGGGAGGAGCCGCAGACTCCCAGCGTCTTCGACCCGGAGATCACGCCCGACATGGACGCGATCGTCCTCAAGGCGCTGGTCAAGGACCCCGACTACCGCTACCAGTCCGCGGACGAGATGCGCGCCGACATCGAGGCGTGCCTCGACGGCCAGCCCGTCGCGGCGGCGGCCGCCCTCGGCGCCGTCGGATACGGCGGCGGCTACGGCGCGCAGGACCAGCCCACGACGGCCCTGCGCCAGCAGGACCCGGGCGGCCATACTTCGATGCTCCCGCCGATGAACCCCGACGACGGGGGTTACTCCGGTCACGCCGGTTACGACGACCGGTCGGGCGGCCGGCGGCGGCAGCAGAAGAAGTCCAACACCGGCACGATCCTCATCGTGATCGCCGCTGTCTGTGTGCTGGTCGGCGCGATCCTCATCGGCAAGTCCATCTTCACCGGCGGGGGCGCGGGCTCCCAGCAGACGGATGTCCCCTCGCTCGTGGGCCAGACGATGGCACAGGCGAGGCAGCTCGCGACCAACGCGGACGTCAAGGTCTCCCAGTCCGGCACCGGCCGCTGCGCGCAGCCCAAGGGCTCCATCTGCAGCCAGACACCCGCGGACGGCCGGATGGACACCGGCGCCACGATCTCCGTGGTCGTCTCGGCGGGCGCGCCGAAGGTCGACGTGCCGGACGAGAAGGGTGAGGACCAGGACTCCGCGACCCAGGACCTGCAGGGCAAGGGCTTCAAGGTCGACGTGAAGACCGTCGAGTCCGAGCAGGACGAGGGCACGGTCATCGACCAGAACCCGGCGGGCGGCTCGCAGGCCGCCAAGGGCGCGACGATCACCTTGAAGGTCGCGAAGGCGGCGAAGGTCAACGTTCCGCCGGTGACGGGCCAGCAGCTCCCGCAGGCCCAGGCGCAGCTGGAGAAGAACGGTTTCGTGGTCGACGTCGAGCAGGTCGACAACGACGCGCCGGCCAACACGGTCGTCACGCAGAGCCCTCAGGCCAACGTGTCGGCGGCCCTGCACAGCCACGTGAAGCTCCAGGTCTCCAAGGGCCCGGCGAAGCCGCAGGTCGCGGTTCCGGCGATCGCCCCAGGGACGAAGCTCGCCGATGCGATCAACGCCCTCAACGGCGCGGGCCTGAAGCCGGCGGTGGCCGACGGCAACCCGTCCGATCCGAACAACTCGTATGTGACCGGCATCACCCCGGCGGCCGGCACCATGGTCGACCAGGGGAGCACCGTCACTGTGAGCACGGTCGGTCCGCCGTCCGGCAACGGCGGCAACCAGAACGGCGGTCTGCCGAACGGCTTCTTCGGCGGGGGCCACTGACCGCCACCACACCGCCGCCACTGCCGAGTACACGTACGGGGAAGCCCCCGCGTCCTGTGCGGACGCGGGGGCTTCCCCGTGCGTGGGACCCGCTCCCGGGCCGTTACGGACGACTCAGCGCAGCTCGGGCGGCGGCGTGCGGTCCTTGTCGACCTTCTGGGTGCGCACCAGCTGGGACCAGACGATGTAGCGGTAGTCCGAGGTGTAGATCGGCGTGCAGGTCGTCAGGGTCAGGTAGCGGCCCGGCTTGCTCTTGCCGGACTCCTTCGGGATCTGCTGGATCGTGTTGACGTTGTACTTCGACGTCGACGCGAGGATCTTGTAGACCTTGTAGACGTACCAGGTGTCACGGGTCTCGATGACGACCGGGTCGCCGACCTTGACCTTGTGGATGTTGTGGAACTTCGCGCCGTGGCCGTCGCGGTGCGCGGCCAGCGTGACGTTGCCCTTCTTGTCCCACGGCAGCGCCGACTTGACGGGGGACGTGTAGTAACCGGCCACCCCCTGGTTGAGCACGCTGACCGCGGTGCCCTTCTTGATGAGCACCTCGCCGTTCTTCATCGACGGCACGTGCAGGAAGCCGATGCCGCTCTTCGTGTCGAACGACGGGGCCTTGCCGTCCTGGCCGGCCGGCGGCGCCGCGGCCCAGTGCTTGCGCACCTGGTCGGCCTGCTGGTCGGCCTGCTTGTCGGCCGTCACGTTCGTCCACCACAGCGAGTAGACGACGAAGAGGCCCAGCAACAGGCCCGCCGTGATGAGCAGTTCCCCGATGACGCCGAACACGGAGGCGACGGGGCCGCGTTTCGCCTTCGGGGGGCTCGGCTGTGACGTCGTCTCCTCGCGCCCGGTCGTGGATGCCACCCCTGTTCGCCCCGTTCCAGTTGTCGATCTCGTCCTGCGTGTGCGCGGCGCCCGTCAGTGGTGCTGGAGGGCGGCGGGAAGCCCCTGGCTGCGCGGCTGTTCGCTGACCATCTTGCCCCAGACGATGAGCCGGTAGGTGCTCGTGAACTCCGGCGTGCACGTGGTCAGCGTGATGTACCGGCCCGGCGTGGTGAACCCGGATCCCTGCGGGATCGGCGAGATCACGCCGACGTTGGAGGGCGAGGTCTGCGGGAGGGTCCGCGTCATCTCGTACGTGTAGTACTCGTCCTGCGTCTCGACGACGACCTTGTCCCCGGGCACGAGCTGGTTGATGTAGCGGAACGGCTCGCCGTGGGTGTTGCGGTGACCGGCGAGCGCGAAGTTGCCGGTCTTGTCCTCGGGCATGGCCGTCTTGAGCCCGCCCTCGGAGTAGTGGCCGACCTCACCGTGGTCGAGGACCTTCTCCTTGCTGACGCCCTGCGCGATCGGCGCGACCACGTCCAGCTTGGGGATGTGGATGATCGCGAAGCCCTGACCAGGCTCGAAGGCCCCCGCGGCGGGGCCCTTGTTGCTCTTCCAGGTGCTCTGGATCTTGCTGGCCTCGTTGTTGGCGAAGTTGTCGGCCCTGACGTTGGTCCACCACAGCTGGTACGTCACGAACAGCAGCATCAGCACGCCGAAGGTGATGAACAGTTCGCCCACGGCCCGGCTGACGACGACCCCCGGGCTGTCCTTGAGGGCGCGCGCCGCCTGGCGCGCCTCGATGCGCGTGAGGGGGCGGCCCGGCGGCCGCTGCTGGGCCGCCGCGGGAGCCGTCGGGGCCTTCTTGCGGCCACGGGTGCCCGCCTTGGCGGCCTTGCGGCGCTCGGCACGGCCCCCGGCCGGGGTGGCGGCCTCGGTGTCGCCGTCGACGGCACGGCGTACGTCGGCGGTCCGCAGGGCCACGGTCTCCTGATCGACCGCGCCGACGCCCGTCGGCACGGCGGCCGTCGGGACGTCCGGTACGGGCGGCGCCTGAGGCTGCGGCTGCTGCCGCGCCTGTTGTCGCGGATGCTGTTTCGGCTGGCGCGGCTCCTGTTGCGCCTGGGGCGGCTGCCGCACGGGACCGGCCGGTGCCGGGGGCCGGTTCCGGGCGGTGCCCCCGGAAGCCCCGAGAGGCAGCGATATGAGCGTCTGCTCGGCGTCGGAGAACGCGGGCGCGGTGGACGCCGGTGCGGGCGGCGTCTTCGGCAGGAAGGCGGTCGCGTCCGCGTCCGGCCTCGTCCCGGGTGCCGGTGCGGGCGGGGTCATGCGGAGATGCGCCGTCGCCTCGGGGCCCGGCGCGGGCGGGACAGGCGGGGAAGCGGCGGGCCCGGGTGCCGGCGGTGTCTTCGGCAGGTATGTCGTCGCCGCATCCCTCGCCGGCGCGGGAGAGGCGGGCGCGGGAGAGGCGGGCGCGGACGCCGCGGGCATGGGCCCCGCGGCACGTGCGGGACGGACCTTCGCCAGATACGTGGTCGCGCCCGCGTCCTGTTCCCGGTCGGCGCTCGGCGCGGCCGGTCCGGAGGTGGCGGCGGGCGGCGGGTCCTGTCTTTCCGGCCGCACGGCGTGCCGGGCAGGGGGTGGTGCCGCCCCGCTGCCGCCCGGCGGCACCACCGGCCGTGTCGGAGGAACGGGGGCGGGGGCGGACGCGGCGGGCTGGCGCGCGTGCTTGCCCACAGGCCGCTCGGAGGGCGCCGGTGACGGGGTCGGCCCGCTCCCCCCGGTCCGCTGCGGGGCGGCGCCGGCACCCGGGGCGGGCACGGGCGCAAGGCCCAGGTCCGGCATCCCGGCGTGATCCTGCGCCCCGGACGGGGGAGTCGCCGACGCCGGTGGCCCGGTCCGGGCGCGGCGACCTGTGCCCGCGTCGCCGGTCCGCTCCCCGGACGCGGTGCTCCGCGCCTCCCGCGGCCGGTCCGCGTCGCGGTTCTGTGCCCGTGCCGTGTCCGCGGCCCGGTCGCCCGCCCGCGTCGGGGCGGGCGGCGGCGGGGCCTCGCCGTCCTCGGGCCGGACCGCGCGTGCGGTGGCGGGGATCGGGTCCGTCAGCGGATCGGCGAGGCCGCCGACGACCGCCTCGAACGCGTCGTCATCGTCGTCGCGTCCCTCGTACGTCCCCTGTGGCTTGTACGAGGCGCCGATCTCGCCTTCGTGCTCGGGGCGGAGTGCGGTCACGCGACGACAGCCTTCCCCACCACCGGCGCCAGCCCGGCCGACCGGGCCACCGCCTCCGGGTCACCGCACTGGGCCAGCCAGTTGGCGAGCATCAGGTGGCCGTGTTCCGTGAGCACCGACTCCGGGTGGAACTGCACGCCCTCCACGGGAAGTTCGCGGTGCCGCAGCCCCATCACGATGCCGTCGGCCGTGGTGGCGGTGACCTCCAGCTCCGGTGGGACCGTCGTGGGTTCGGCGGCGAGCGAGTGGTACCGCGTCGCCGTGAACGGTGACGGCAGCCCCGCGAACACGCCCTGCCCGCCGTGCTGGACCGGCGAGGTCTTGCCGTGCAGCAGTTCGGGGGCGCGGTCGACGACACCGCCGTACGCGACGGCCATCGACTGCATGCCGAGGCAGACGCCGAAGACGGGCACGCCCGTCGCCGCGCAGTGGTGCACCATCTCGACGCAGACGCCCGCCTGTTCGGGGGTGCCGGGGCCCGGTGAGAGCAGGACGCCGTCGAAGCCGTCCTGCGCGTGGGCCGTCGTCACCTCGTCGTTGCGCAGCACCTCGCACTCGGCACCCAGCTGGTAGAGGTACTGGACGAGGTTGAAGACGAAGCTGTCGTAGTTGTCGACGACAAGAATGCGCGCGCTCATCCGGCCGCACCTCCCGATCCGCCGTCGACCGTGACGTCGTTGAAGGGCAACAGCGGCTCCGCCCACGGGAAGACGTACTGGAACAGCAGATACACGACGATCAGTGCGAGAACGATCGAGAGGGCCGCACGCACCCACGTGTTGCCCGGCAGATGCCGCCAGAACCACCCGTACATGCCGCGCTCGCCGCCCCTTCGGTCCCTGCCGCCCCGGGCGTAGCGCCCGCGTTCCGCTCGCACCAGACTAAACGTCGGCGGCGGCGCGTGGGCAGCGCATGGGTGAGCTGCCCGGGGGGTTTGCGTTTGTGCTTCGTCACAATGATCGCAGCGCTGTTCGGGCGCCGCACTCAGTCATTTCACAGGCTTCGCGTAGTGCAGGTCCGTCGTGCCTGCGTAACCGGGCAGCGTGGTCCGCCCGTCGTCGTGGACACGCCAGCCGAGACCGTACGCCTGTACGTACAGCAGGTAGTTCTGGATCGACGGTGCGTCATCGAGCGCCCGGCGCAACTTCTTCGGGTCGCCGATCGCGGTGATCTTGTACGGCGGTGAGTAGACGCGGCCCTGGAGGATGAGCGTGTTGCCGACGCAGCGCACGGCGCTCGTCGCGATCAGCCGCTGGTCCATGACGCGGATACCGCGCGCCCCGCCGCTCCAGAGCGCGTTGACCACGGCCTGGAGGTCCTGCTGGTGGATGACGAGGTCGTTGGCCTGCGGCTGCGGGTAGCCGGGCGCGGCGGTGGCGTCCGGCGGGGCGTCGTCCAGGGTGACGCTGACGGCGTCGCCGTTCAGGGCCAGGGTGCCCGCGCTCCCCTCAAGACCGTGCAGGCGCGCGTCCTCGGCGGCGGTGGACCTGTCGTCGCGGCGGGCGAGCGAGTCGACGTCCTTGCGTACGGCGGCGTCCGACCGGTCGAGGCCCGCGTTCTTCGCGCTGCGCTCCTGGACCAGGTCCGACAGCTTCAGCAGGGAGGCGTCCGTACGGATGTCGGTGCCCTTGGCGGTGTTGAAACTCGTCACGAAGATCAGGCCCGCCAGGGCGAACACGGCGAGGGTGAGCAGGCGTACGGGCCGTGCCCGCCAGACCGGCGCGGGATGCGGAGCGCGCTCGTCCGGGGCTCGGGGGTCCGGTGCGGAATTGCTCAACGTACCCTTATCTCCTTGGGCGCCACGGAAGCACTACGCTAACGGAGCGCCTGGCCGGGTCGCCTCGTCCCCCCGGTCCACGGGCCGCCGGCCGTTCAGTCCCCTGCGCGGTCACGCAGCACATCGACAGGAGAGTTCCTCGTGCCGAAGTCCCGGATCCGCAAGAAGGCAGATTTCACGCCGCCGCCCGCCGCGAAGGCGGCGACGGACATCAGGCTGTCCAATCGCAACTGGGTCGCCCCGGTCATGCTGGCGATGTTCCTGATCGGCCTGGCCTGGATCGTCCTGTACTACGTGACCGGCGGCGATCTGCCGGTCGACGCCTTCGGCAGCTGGAACATCGCGGTGGGCTTCGGCTTCATCGCCGCCGGGTTCGGCTTCTCCACACAGTGGAAGTAACGAATCGCCTCCGGGCGTAACCCGGAGCCGGTCCCGGGAGTTATCCACAGGCGTTTCCACAGCAGGGGAAAAGGTCTGAAGATCTGTGGATAACTTCGCGGGAAGTTGACGCCGGTGTGACCGCGACGGCGGTCACCCGGCCCGCCGGTCACCCGGCCGGTGGCCGCCCCGCGTCCCGCCTTCCCCGTATACCAGCAGGTCAAGCGGTGCTCGCACGGGACTTCCCACCGCACGAGGCCCGGCGGACCCCCCTGCGGGACGGACGCCACGCACAAGACGCACAAGTTCCGGCACATTCTGTGGACAACACTGTGGGCAGAGTCGATCGGAAACGGTCAGGACCGGTACCCTGCACCGCGCCCGACGCTCCCGCCAGGGCTTCCCGCACCGGTCATGGTCAGGCCGGACCGCCCCCGTACCCGGGGCGCCTCCGCCCGGAGCGTCCCGCACAGCCGCGGTCGGCGCCCGGCGGCGCCCGGTCCTCTGGCCGGCATCGACGGCCCTGCCACGACGTGGCCTCAGGTCAGCATCGACGTTCTGACAGCGATCAGGACGACCGTGACCACCAGCACGCCGACGCAGGTCCCCGCCTGGACGAGATCGCGGTGCGCGCGCGGCGCGTGCACCAGTCCGATCGCCATGAGCGCACCCGCGACGAGGCCCCCGATGTGCGCCTGCCAGGCGATGCCCGCCCAGAAGAACGTGATGAACAGGTTGATCGCCAGGAGCGCGATGACCGGCCGCATGTCGTAGCGCAGCTTGCGCACCAGGACGGCCGTCGCGGCGAACAGCCCGAAGATGGCCCCCGAGGCACCGAGTGAGGCCTCGCCGGGGCTCGCGACCACATACGTCAGCGCGCTGCCCGCGAGGCCCGAGATGAGATAGAGCGCCGTGTAGCGCAGCCGGCCGAGCGCCGCCTCCAGCGGGGCGCCGATCCACCACAGGCTCAGCATGTTGAAGCCGATGTGGAAGATCTCCACATGGTCGAAGACCGACGTGAACAGCCGGTACCACTGGCCGTCCGCGACGCCGAAGCCCCACAGCGCGAGGTCGTTCCCCACCGCGCCCTTCAACTGCGCCAGGATGAACACCGCGATGTTGACGCCGATGAGGATCTGCGTGATCAGCCGGGGGTTCTGACCGGGCCGCACCGGCGCGCCCGCGATGGTCCGGGGCCGGTTGTCCGGCCGCCTCGGACCCGCGGGTGCCCTCGGCGAGGAGGCCGCCGCACCCGCCGCGACGGCGGAGACCGCGTGTGCCCCGGCCGGGGCACCGGGGCCCGTACCCCGTACACAGTCCGGGCACTGGAAACCGACCGACGCGCTCACCATGCACTCGGGGCAGATGGGACGCTCACAGCGCGTGCACCGCACGCCCGTACCGCGTCCCTGATGCCGGTAGCAGCTGGGCAGGCCTTCGCCCGCGGCCGACCGCTCTGGCTGGTCCATCGCTCCCACGGTCCTCTTCACCTCGGTGACGACGACGGCTGAGCCGGCGTCCCTGACCCGGAACGACGGCGGAGGGCCCGCCGCCGGTCTCGTCCTCGCGGACCGGACCGGCCGGCATCCGCACCCGCCCCCCACCCGTCCGGGCACAGCCGGTTCTCAGGGCTGTATCCACTACACGGACGGGCGGGGTCGGAAGGTTCCCGCGCGGTTCAGCGCGTTTCGACGGAGACCGTCTCGATCACGACGTCCTGCAGGGGGCGGTCCGTGCGCGGGTTGGTCTTCGAGCCGATGATCGAGTCCACGACCTTCTTGCCGGCCTCGGTGCTGACCTCGCCGAAGATGGTGTGGCGGCGGTTGAGGTGACCCGTCGGGACCGCGGTGACGAAGAACTGCGAGCCGTTGGTGCCCGGGCCCGCGTTGGCCATCGCCAGCAGGTAGGGGCGGTCGAACGAGAGGTCGGGGTGGAACTCGTCGCCGAACTCGTAGCCGGGGCCGCCGGTGCCGTTGCCCAGCGGGTCCCCGCCCTGGATCATGAAGCCCTTGATCACACGGTGGAAGACGGTGCCGTTGTAGAGCGGCTCGCTCGTACGCTCACCGGTCGCCGGGTGCACCCACTCGCGCCCACCAGTGGCGAGGTCGACGAAGTTCTTGACCGTCTTCGGCGCGTGGTCCGGGAAGAGCCGGATCTCGATGTCGCCGTGATTGGTCTTCAGGGTGGCGTAAAGCTGCTCAGCCACGATGTGCCTTCCGTGAGTCTGCTCTGACCTTCCCGATCCTCGCACGGACGGCGGCCCGGATGGGCGCGCGGGCATGCGAGAGCACCCCGGGGCGCATTCGAGGCCTCTGCGGGGGTAGCGGGTAGCGAGGCCCTTCGGGGAACGACACCGGAGCGCCAGGGAAAGAGCGACGACGACGGATTCGTGACACGGATGCCTGTAACGCATGCCGAAGCGGGGTGCGGCAGGCATGATTTCAAAAAGGGTGGACAGGCGACATATCGAACGCCACCGAGGAGGATGATCCTGTGACCCGCATGGACAGCGTGCGTGCCGCTACCGATTCAGCGAGGGAGAGCGTGCAGCACGCCGCGGAAGCGGTGGCGCCGTACGCCGGAACGGCCAAGGACCAGGCCGCGCAGTATGCACACGAGGCACGCGTACGGCTCGCCCCGACGGTGTCGAAGGCCGCGCAGCAGGCGCGTGTTCAGTTCGACGCGCGCGTCGCGCCGCATGTGCCCCCCAAGGTCGACTTCGCGGCGCAGAAGGCCGCCGCGCGGACGCGGATGGCGGCACGCCAGGCGGCCGAGTACACCGGCCCCCGGGTCGAGCAGGCCAGGGCGGCGGCAGGGCCGGTGGCCGAGGAGGCCGCGGCTCGCTCGGCGGCGGCGTTCGCCGCACTGCGCGGGCACGTCACGGTCGCCGAGATCAACAAGTTGGTGGCCAAGCACCAGCGCCGGGCCAAGGCGGGTCGCGTCGTCAAGGGCCTCGCGGTCCTCGGCGTACTGGCCGGCGGTGCCTTCGCCGCGTGGAAGTGGTGGGACAAGCAGGCCAACCCCGAATGGCTCGTGGAGCCGCCGGTTGACGCCGAGGCGTCCGACCGGCCGAACCTGACGTCGGTGGACGGTTCCGCGGGTGCGGACGACACGGGTTCCGGGGCGACGATCGACTCGGAGCACGAGAACCGCAGGAAGCGCTCCTCCTGAGGGTCCTGACGGTCCGTCTCCCGGGAGGAACCGCTCCTGGAAGCCGTGATCCGGTGACCTGTCGTTGAGGAGACCGTGCAGCTGGACGGCGTGATCCCGCAAGCCGTGAACCGGGGAGCCATGGTCCGGACGTCGACGTTCCGGACGGTGGTTCTCCGGGGTGCGGTGCTGCGGGGTGCGGTGCTGCGGGCGCCCGTGTTCCGTGAGGCACTGTCCCAAGGAACTCTGTCCCGAGAGGCAGTGTCCGGAGAGGCAGTGTCCGGAGGGGCGATGTCCGGAGAGGCAGTGGCCGGAGAGGCGATGTCCCGGGAAGCGGTGTTCCGCTCTCCACGGACGGTGCGTTCTCCACGGACGGTGCGCTCCGACCGGGTGGTTCGCCGGCCGCGGGCGGTGCTCGCCGCGCGGACTTCTCCGCGTGCGTGGCGTTCCTGACGGGAGATCCGGTGACGGTCCGTCTCCTGACGGACGCTGCCGTGTCCCACAACGCGGACGGTGTTCTTCGAGGCGCCGGGATTCCCGAACGGGACCCGGCGCCTCATGCTGCCGCGAGCGCGACGTCGCCGAGCCCTTCGAGCATGCCGTCGAGGGGGAGCTGAGCGGGGATGCGGCGGACCGAGGGGGACGAGCCGTGGGCTTCGGCGGTGATGCGCTGCTTGATCGTGGGCGGCAGGGCGCGTTCACGCGGCTCGTGTGCGGCGACAGCCGGTTCCGGCGCGCGCCTCCGTTCGGCGACGCCCGTGCCCCGGGTGGCGGTGGCCCCCGGATCGACCCGTGGCGCCGGTACCTGCGCGGGCACCACCGGCGCCGGGGCGACGGTCTCGGCACCGCGGTCGGCGGGCTGGTCTGCCGGCTGCGCGGCGGAGCCGGCGGCAGCGATGGCGGGGGTGGTGAGGCCAAGCGTGGCGAGTACGGCGAAGAACGCGGTGATGAACGCGGTCCAGAGGTTCCTGACCTTGACGACGGCCATGACTCCTCGCTTTCGGGTGAGGTCCGGTCGCGCACCCGGTTCATTCCGAGTTGCGCGGTTTGAGTACGTTCATCATCATGTGGGCCCGCAGCCGATTCCGTGGGAGATACGCCGCCCCGCGCGCAGTTCGTCTGATGAACACCACCCGTTCAGTCGATCCTCACATGCGAAAAGCAGAAAACCGCCGCTTCCTCCGGGGCCTGGCGACCGTCCCCCAGCGACGTGGCAGAGGTTCCAACTCGCCTGTTCTCAGGCTCATTTGGCGCCCCGTACGGGAGACCACCGACCGCTGCACGGCTCACGGGGACGCGCAACCCGACGGCGTCACTCCGCGCCGCTCGGGCACGTCCACCCACACGCCGGCCCCCTCAGTACACGCGGGCCCGGCACTCCGCCCGCGGGTCGCGGGCCGTCCCCGTCCCCGCGCGGAGGCACGAGGCAGGGGCCGTAGACCGTCCAGGCCTCGTGCGACCGCAGCGCGACCCGCACCGGTGACCCCGCCGCCCGGACCGTTGCGAAGCGACGGGGGGGACGACCGCTCCCGCCGTGAATCCCCCACCGCACCTCCCGGCACCCGGGCAGCCGGTCCGCGGAGACCTTGGTCATCCCTCGTCCGGAAGCGAAAGGCGGCCGGACATGAGGAGATCCGCCGGCCCCACGCGCCGGAGGATGCGGTCGGCACCCTGGAGCGCTTCAGCGGCGGCGACACCCACGACAGCGGGACCTCTGCCCCTCACGTCATCCACGTCATCGCCGCGCTCCGGCCCCGGCGCCCCCGTGGTCCGCCACCCGAAATCCAGGGGATCCGCAGGACGACGAGCTGACGAAGGATGACGTATCAGGCCCGGGGACCACCGGTCGGCGCCACCGCACGGACACCTCAGCGAGCCGACCCGGTACGAGAAGAACCCCTCCGGCCCGCGCTGACGCAGGACGAAGGGGTTCTACGGGGTGGAGCCTAGGGGAGTCGAACCCCTGACATCTGCCATGCAAAGACAGCGCTCTACCAACTGAGCTAAGGCCCCGTGCCGGGAACAGCGTACCGGGTCGGGAGGTGCATCCCGAAAAAGGTTGGGACTCCCCGAGTCCGACCACGCTCCGTAAGATGCCCCACAGGTTCGCAGCAGTGAAGCTGGGGCCGCCGCTTGGGGAAGCGATGGGGAGACGCGATGGACGCCGCACAACAGGAAACGACAGCTCGTGCCAGAGAACTGCAGAGAAGCTGGTACGGGGAGCCGCTGGGGGCGCTCTTTCGCCGGCTCATCGACGATCTGGGGCTGAACCAGGCCCGGCTCGCCCAGGTACTCGGGCTCTCGGCTCCGATGCTCTCACAGCTGATGAGCGGGCAGCGGGCGAAGATCGGCAATCCGGCCGTGGTGCAGCGTGTCCAGTCGCTCCAGGATCTCGCGGGGCAGGTCGCGGACGGCAGCGTGAGCGCCGGGGAGGCGACGGGCCGCATGGAGGAGATCAAGAGGTCGCAGGGCGGTTCCGTGCTGACCACGAGTCAGTCCACGAACACTTCGGGGGCGCCCACCGTGCGGCGCGTGGTGCGGGAGATCCAGTCGCTCCTGCGGTCCGTCGCCGCCGCGGGTGACATCATCGACGCCGCGAACGCGCTGGCGCCGACGCAGCCGGAGCTGGCCGAATTCCTGCGGGTGTACGGCGCGGGGCGCACCGCCGACGCGGTCGCCCACTACGAGGCGCATCAGAGCTGAGGCCTACCGGCCGAGGGGGGCGTGCGGCATGGGCGAGGTGTTCGCGGGGCGGTACGAGCTCGTCGACCCGATCGGGCGGGGCGGCATAGGGGCCGTGTGGCGCGCCTGGGACCACCGGCGCCGCCGGTACGTGGCGGCCAAGGTCCTCCAGCAGAGCGACGCGCACACGCTGCTGCGTTTCGTGCGTGAGCAGGCCGTACGCATCGATCATCCGCATGTCCTCGCGCCGGCGTCCTGGGCCGCCGACGACGACAAGGTCCTGTTCACGATGGACCTCGTCGCCGGCGGCTCGCTCGCGCACCTCATCGGCGACTACGGCCCGCTGCCCCCCGGCTATGTGTGCGTGCTCCTGGACCAGCTGCTCGCCGGACTCGCCGCCGTGCACGCCGAGGGCATCGTGCACCGGGACATCAAGCCCGCGAACGTCCTGCTCGAAGCCACCGGCACGGGCCGCCCCCACCTGCGTGTCTCGGACTTCGGGATCTCCATGCGCAAGGGGGAGCCCCGCCTCACGGAGACCAACTACGTGGTGGGTACGCCCGGTTATTTCGCGCCTGAGCAGCTGCTGGGCGCGGAACCGGACTTTCCCGCCGACCTGTTCGCCACCGGGCTCGTCGCCCTCTACCTGCTCGAAGGGCACAAGCCGGACGCCAAGGCGCTCGTCGAGTACTTCGCCGAGCACGGCACACCGGGCGCCCCGCAGGGGGTGCCGGAACCCTTGTGGCAGGTCCTGGCCGGGCTGCTGCAACCCGATCCGCACGCCCGGTTCCGTACGGCGACGGGCGCGCGCAAGGCGCTCGCCGCCGCGCTGGAGCTGCTGCCCGCCGATCCGGCGGCGGTGTCCGATCCGGTCGAGGTCTTCGACCAGATCGGCCCGCTGCCGGCCGGGTTCGACGCGAAGGGGCCGGGCGGCACGGGCGGGCGGAGTGGTCCCGACGGTACGGGTGGTCAAGGGCGTACGGGCGGGGCGGGCCGCGTTCCCGGCCCCGCGAGCATCGGCGGCGGGCAGGCGACGGGCGGCGGGCCCGCCCCGAGGACCTCGGAGGGAACCCCACCGGTTCCCAGCACCCCACCGGCCCCGACGGCCCCACCGGTACCGGCGTTCGCCCCCACCGTGTCCCCGGTTGCCGCGACGCCCCGGCCGGCGACGCCCACCGGCGACCCCCGCGCACCGGCCCCCACGCCGCCCGACACCGGGCCCGGGCCGCTGCCCCCGGCAGCTCTCACCGCCACGCCGCCTTCGGCGACCCCCGCCACCGCTCCGGCACCGGGCCCCGCCCGGACGCCCGCCACACCGCCCTCGGCGCTCGCCCCGGGCGCCACCGGGCCGGCGTCCCTGTCCGACACCGGCAGCTTCCACCTGCCGCCGCCCGTACCCGTGCCCGCACCGGTACTCGCGCCCGCACCGCCGCACGCGGGACATCCGGCCCCGCTGCCGAACGAGCCGTACGCGCCGTACGAACCGCTCGCGGCGCACCCGTACACCCCGACCCCCCTCGCACCGGAGCGGCCGGCGGCACGGACGGCGGCCCGTTCCCACGCGGCGGCGCGGCGGCCGGGGCCGCCCGCGCGGGTCGCCGTGCCGGTGCTGCTGCTGGCGCTCGCCTGCTTCGCCGTGGGGATCTGGGCGCTCAGCGGTTCCTGACGCCGCGGCGCCGGGCGATCAGCCTCCAGCCGGCGAGCACGGCGACCAGCGCTGTCCCGGTGCCGATGCCCGCGTAACCGACCAGCCGTCTGGCGTCCGGGGCGAACCGCGCGCCGGACGCCGTCCCCAGCGCGCCGGTCACCGGATTCCCGCCCTGGACGCTGAAGGGTCCCGGCGGGCCCGCGTACGCGGGTGCCGGGGCCGGCGAGCCGGTCACGTCGAGCCGCAGCGTGATCCCGTACGGCCCCGCGCCGTACACGGAGGCCAGCTTCGGACTGAGGCTGATCCGCACGTAGTACCAGCCGGCGAAGCGCATGTCGCGCTCGCCGGCGCGGTAGGAGAAGCGGTTCTGGTACGCCACCGGCGGGAGCGGGTCCATCGACGTCGTCTTCTGCCGCCCGTCGTACAGCGGCGCGTTCGCGCTCTGGACGAACCCGAGCGCGGGGTTGAACAGGGAGACCGCGACGGCGCCGTTGACCAGGCCGAGCCCGGCGCTCCCGGTGGCCGACGGCGGCGGTTCCGGCGCGCTCGCGAGGTCCACGCTCGAAAACAGCTGCTGCCCCCAGTCCACCGGTACGCGGTAGAACACCGTCTCCCCGGGCTTGACCATCGCCGTGTATGCGCCGTGCGGCCCCACGCGTGCCGCGTCGGAGAAGCCCGTACCGCCCGCTACCCGCGTGGGAGTGCCGGGGCTCGGCGTCGGGGAGGCGCTGGGCCAGTTCTCCGGCGCCGCGGTCGGGCCGGCCTTCGTCAGACCCGGTTCGCTCAGGTGCCGCAGCTCCAGATCCCACGGGTCGGCCGACGACCCGGGGTCCCCGTCACGCCGTACGACGACGTAGTACGGACCGGCCTCGGCGCAGGTGGCGACGGGCCCGCCCACGGTGCGGTACGCGTACGCCGCCAGTGGTCTGGGGAAGTCGGTCGAGACGCCGAACTCGGACTGGTTCGAGCTGCACTCGTGGCCGTCGCGGTCCTGGAGGCTCACCTCGATCTTGTCGCCGTAGGCGACCTTCGTGCCGGTCTTCGGCACGGCGACGGCGGAGACGTACGTGTTGCTCGTCGCGTCCAGGTCGACGCGGTAGACGAGGGTCCCGGCCGCCTTGATCGTGTCGCGGTAGGTGACACCGGTGGCGAGCACCGCCGCGTCGGCGGTGCTCGTGGCGCCGGTGACGCGCCGGGCAGCGGGGTCGAAGGCGTACGCGCCCGGCGCCCCGGAGGCGGACGCGCGCTGCACGGGCGCCGCGGCCGTCACGGCGCCCAGCAGGGTGAGGACGCAGAGCGCAGCGCCCGCGGCGGACCGTGTCCCGCGCCGGTGGTCCCGCCGTCCGCGCCAACGAAATTGACGACCCGTCACACTGTCCCCCCGCTGCTCGCCGGCGGCCGGTGGGCGCCCGGTACCGGCCGGTGTCCGGTCCATCCTGCCCCGGGGGCCCCTGCTCTGCCAGGGCCCCCGCACACGCGCCCCCGCACACCTGGCCGGACCGGCCGCGCACGAACAGGACCCGCGTCCGGACAGCACGAAGCCCCGGTCGCTTCGCGCGGCCGGGGCTCGTTCTCTTCAGGACTGTGTGCGGATTGCGTGCCTCAGGCGTCGGCTCCGGAGGACGGCACGGAGTCGGTCGCCTCCGTCCACAGATCCTGCTCGGCGCGATCCGCCTGGATCTGGCGGTACACGAGGAACCCGCCGATGGCGGCCAGTGCGACCAGGAGAAGCTTCTTCACCGCGCGACCTCGTCTTTCATTGACGTAGGGGACCTTCTCTCGCCGACTATACACACCGGTCGATACCGATCGGTGACCTGTCGGCGCCTCGGCCACCGGCCCCTTCGTCCCCTTCGCGGGCGTTTTCCCGACCGGCCCGCGCACCGTCCGCGACGCCGCCTTCCGGACGCTCTCGCGCACCCGCTTCCCGTCCGACTTCCCGCTGCCGGGGCCCCCTCGTACAAACGCGTTCCCGGGTTCGCGCGGGCGCGGACGCGCACCCGGAAGCGCGCCCGTCCCCACCGCCTCGACGCAGCGTCCGCACGGGACATCCCCCGCCCGGACACACAACAGGCATAGGTCATCAAGTGCCGGGCACGCGGACCGTACGCAGAAAGCGAGAGCCCGTACCGGTCGGTGCGCCCCACGTATCGCGACCGTCTGTCGCGCCCACGGAGCGCACAGCGCGTGCCGAACCGGCGCGCCCCCTTTTTCACGACGCCACGGAGCGGACCATGACGAATTCCGAGAGCTCAAGCAGCACGAACGGAAGTGACAGCAAGCGGAAACGCATCGCGGCTCCTGAAGCGATGCGCCGCGCCGCCGAACAACTCTCCGGTCTGCTCGGCAGCGAACCGGATTCGGTCTCCGCCATCAAGAAGACCGACGACGGCTGGACGGCCGCGGTCGAGGTGGTCGAGATCGAGCGCATTCCGGACACATCGAGCGTCATGGCGTCCTACCGCGTGGAACTGGACGGCGAGGGCGAATTGGTCGGTTACGAGAGGACCCAACGCTACCCGCGGGGCAAGGTCGACCGATGAGCGGTCGGTGAGCGGTTGACGCCGCCCTTTTTCATCTGCGAACGCGGTGTCACGCGTCCGCACGGTGCGTGCGACGAACCACGGGCGACTGCGGCGGAACGGCATTCCGCTGTGCCCCAGCAAAGAGAGGAAGAAGCAACGTGAGCATAGTGCAGCAGTCCAACGCTCCGGCGAGCGGCGGTGGTTCCGGGAATCTCTACGATGTCCTGGAACTGATCCTGGACCGCGGCCTCGTCATTGACGCCTTTGTCCGGGTGTCCCTGGTCGGCATCGAAATACTCAAGATCGACGTACGCGTCGTGGTCGCGAGTGTGGACACGTATCTGCGGTTCGCGGAGGCCTGCAACAGGCTCGACCTGGAGTCCGGCCGCAACAAGCCCTCGGGCCTGACCGACCTGGTCGGGAACACCGTGGAGAGCGGCGCCAAAGGAAAAAGCAAAGGAGCGCTGACGGGGGCCGTCGAGGCCATCACCGAATCGCTCCAGGGCAGCGGCGACGACGACGGCGAACGCGAGCGCAGCAGTAGCAGCAAGTCGAGTTCGTCCAGCCGCCGTACGACCCGTCGCCGGGAGGAGTAGTCCGTGTCCACGTATGTATACGCGATCACCGCGTCCGACCATCCCATACGCCTCGACGGACTGAACGGGGTCGGCGAGCCCGCCTCGCAGGTCCGCACGGTGAAGACCGAGCAGCTGACGGCGGTCGTCAGCGACGCACCCGAGGGTCTGCGGGCCAAGCGCCGGGACGTCGCAGCGCACCAGGCCGTACTGGAGCGCCTGATGGCGGACGGCGCCGTGCTGCCCATGCGCTTCGGGCTCGTGGGGCCCGACGACGAGCAGGTGGCGGCGGCACTCGACGGCAACGCCGAGGGCTACAAGGAGCGTCTCACCGAGCTCGACGACTGCCTCGAATTCAATCTGAAGGTCTCGCGTGACGAGGACGATCTCCTCAAGGAGATCATCCGCGAGTCGGACGAGGTACGCGGGCTGAACGAGTTCACCCGGGCGAATCCGGACGCCCACAACGAGAAGATGCGCCTCGGCGAACTGATCACCGAAGAGGTCAAGGCCCGCCAGGAACGCGACGCGAGGGAAATGACCGACCGGCTCGCTCCGGCGGCGCTGAACACCGCGGTCGCCGACGCGACGCAGGACACCCTCCTGAATGTGTCGTTCCTCGTCAAGCGCGACAAGGCCGCGGCTTTCTCCCAGGCGGTGCACGAGGAGGCGGGCCTCCACAGCGAGGCCTACACGATTCGGTTGAACGGTCCACTTCCGCCGTACAGCTTCGTCTGACCACCGGCGCCCGCGGCCCCCGCGGCCCGCGCGGAAGTGCACGGGGAGGGCCGGACGCATATGCGGGCGAAACCGTGGCAGACGAGGGAGAAGAGTGAAGACAGTGGACGGGCGGCCGGGCGATTTCGCGGCCCGTGGGCATCGGCCCGATCGGCCCGGCCCCGTCCCCACTCCCGTCGGCCCCTTCACGGACCGGCACGCACCGCGGACCAGGAAGTGACGAGAGGGAAAGGGAAACCATGGGACTCATCACACAGATCCTCACTCTCCCGGTCGCCCCGGTCCGCGGATTCAGCTGGGTACTCGGACACGTGATGACCGCGGCGGAGCAGGAGTACTACGACCCCGCCCCGGTCCGCGGCCAACTGGCAGATCTTGAAAAGGAGCTTCTCGCCGGCCGGATATCGGAAGAGGATTTCGACCGGCGCGAGGACGAACTGCTCGATCAGCTGGAATTCATCCAGCACGAGCGCAGGCGACTCGGTCTCGATTCCTGACGCCGTACGGTGCCGTACCGCCACGACGTCTCACGAACACGGGACGGTGCCATCACGCCCGCACACCGGACAGCGGTCCTCATCACGAGGAGAACGAGGTGCGCAACAGATGACCAATAATAATTCCAAGATAGGCATGGCCCTGGTAGGGGGCTATTTCCTGGGACGTACCAAGAAGGCCAAGATGGCCATCGGGCTGGGCATGTTCCTGGCCGGCAAGAAACTCAATCTCGACCCCAAACAGCTGGGGTCCATGCTCACGAACTCGAACCTGCTCGGCGGCCTGAACGACCAGGTGCGCAAGGAACTCCTCGACACGACCAAGTCGGCGGCGACGGCAGCGCTCACCAAGCGGATCGGCGGCTTCGCCGACTCCCTGCACGAGCGCACGCTGAGTCTCGACGGCCGTGACGAGGACGAGGGCGCCGGCGACCGGGACGACGACCAGGACGACCGTGCCGACGAGCAGGCGGACGAGGACGACGACCGGGCCCCTCGCGACGACCGCGACGACGACGACCGGGCGCCCCGGGACGACAGTGACGACGGTGACGACGACGGACCCGCGCCCGCGGGCAAGCCGAAGACCCGCCGCTCGGCGAGCAGCTCCGAGGGGGACGGGCCGAAGGGCTCCGCGAAGCCCAAGGTCTCGACGCCGCGCAAGACCGCGTCGAGCACCCGTACCCGCGTCTCCGGCAGTGCGAAGAAAACGGCCTCGGGCGGCGCTCACAAGACGGCGTCCTCGGCATCGTCCACCCGCAAGACCACGTCCGGCGCGCGCAAGACCGCGTCGTCGGCCCGTAAGACCACCTCGGGCTCGGCCCGCAAGGCCGGCAACCGGGGAGGCAGCGACAATGGCTGATTCGAAGATCGGCACGCTCGGCAAGGAGATCACGGGCAGCCCCGCGGCCGACCGGCTGAAGGAAGAGCTCCGCAACTACGTGATGGCACGCGCCACCCACACGGTGACGAACCTCGGCCAGCGGCTCGGCGAGGGCGCGGGCAAGCTCGCGGATCCCGGCGGCGCCGCCGGAGGCCTCGCCGGCAGCCTGGCGAAGGGCGGACAGGCCCTCACGGAGGGCAAGTCCCCCGTCGACGCGATGAAGGCCGTCGGCAAGGACCATCTCAAGAACACGGTCAAGGACAAGATCAAGGGCCTGTTCGGCAAGGGCCGCAAGGGCGGCGGCGGCAAGTCCAAGTCGGTCACCATCAGCGAGGACATCGATGTCGGTGTGCCGGTGCGGGAGGCCTACGACCAGTGGACCCAGTTCCAGGAGTTCTCCACGTTCGCCAAGGGCGTGGTGAGCGTGGAGAAGGGCGACGACACCTCCAGCAACTGGAAGGTGAAGGTCGCCAAGTCCACCCGGAGCTGGAAGGCGAACGTCACCGAGCAGGTGCCGGACGAACGCATCACGTGGACGACCGAGGGCGCCAAGGGGACCGTGAAGGGTGTCATCACCTTCCACGCGATCACCGACAACCTCACCCGCGTGCTCATGGTCCTCGAATACTTCCCGAAGGGGCTGTTCGAGAAGACCGGCAACATCTGGCGCGCGCAGGGCAGGCGGGCACGGCTCGACCTGAAGCTGTACCGCAAGTTCATCATGATGCGCGGCGAGGCCACCGACTCCTGGCGCGGTGAGATCCGTGACGGCGAGGTCGTGGTGGACCACGACGAGGCGATGCAGCGCGAGCAGGAGGAAGAGGAGCAGCGGCAGGACGGCGAGCGGGACGACGCCGAGGACGCCGAGGATCCGGAAGCGCTCGACGAGGACGCCGAGGCGGACGACGACGGGTTCGAGGACGAGGACGACGACGACCGCGCGTACGAGGACGAGGACGCCGAAGCCGAGGCGGACGAGGACGAGGACGACGCGGAGAACGCCGACGACCGCGACGACGACCGGTTCGAGGACGAGGACGCCGACGCCGAGGACGACGAGGAATCGTACGACGACGAGGCGGACGAGCCCGAGGCCGAGGCGGACTCGCGCGACGCCGACGCCGACGCCGACGACGTCGAGGACGCCGACGCCGAGGACGCCGAGGACGACCGCGAGTACGCGGGTCACTCGGGCCGACGGTGACACCGGAGCCCCGCCCCGCCCCCGGGGCGGGCCCGGCACCACGAGCGGGACAAGGGTGAACTGACGTGTCCGACTCACTGGCAGGCCGCATGGGCGGCCCCCCGGCCGGAACCGCCTACGGCGCCGCGCCCCAGGGCGGCTCCGCGAACCTGGCGGACATCCTGGAGCGCGTCCTCGACAAGGGCGTGGTGATCGCGGGTGACATCCAGATCAACCTGCTCGACATCGAGCTGCTGACCATCAAGCTGCGGCTGCTCGTCGCCTCCGTCGACAAGGCGAAGGAGATGGGCATCGACTGGTGGGAACACGATCCGTCGCTGTCGTCCCGCGCCCGGGACGACGGCCCGGGCCGGCAGATGTCCGCGGGCCACCAGGGCGGCCGGGCCCAGGGAGCGGTGGCGGACGCGGACGGATCGTCGCAGTCGGACGAGATCGCCCGGCTGCGGGCCGAAGTGGCGGAACTGCGGGCCGCGTCCGCCCGTCCCTCCGCGGCTCTTCCCGAAGGTGACGGCACGCGCGACGGGAACACACGCGACGACACCGCGTCCGAGCGGGAGCCGGAACGCACCGGCCGCCGGCCTGGGACGCGTTCGCAGGACAAGGCGGAAGCCGAGCCCGGGCACAAGCGACCGCGCCGCCGCACCGCCGCCACGTCCGACGACGCCGGCAGCGGCTCCAGGACCGGGCGCTCACGCCCGGCCAGGCGCCGTGAGCGCCCCGACGACGCGGAAACCGGCGCCGACGGCAGCGGGAGCACGGACGACGAGGGCCAGGACGGACCCGGACAGGAAGAGGAGCGCTGATGCCGGACGCCGACACCGTCTCGTACCTGTACGGAGTCTGCCGCGCGGACGCGCCCGCGCCGCCCGCCGTGCCGTCCGCGCCGCCACTGCGGCTCGTGCGCCACGGCGGGCTGGCCGCCGTGGTGGCGTCCGTACCGGCCGACGCGTTCGGCACGGACGGACTTGAGGCCCGCCTGAACGACCTGGAGCAGTTGGAGGTCCTGGCCCGCGCGCACAACGCCGTGGTCGACGCCGTCCACGCGGGTACGACCGTGCTGCCGATGCGACTCGCCACGGTCTATCTGGACGACGAACGCGTCGCCGACGTACTGCGCGCGGGCGCCGAGAACTTCGGCCGGCTGCTCGACTGGCTCGACGGCCAGGAGGAACTGGGCGTCAAGGTGTACGCCATTCCCACGGCCGCACCGGTGACCGCACCGGTGCCGGAGCCGGGCACGGCTCCCGATGCCCCGGCCACGGCCGAAACCGGATCCGAGAGCCCCGGCCGCGCGTACCTCCGCCGCCGCCAGGCCCAGCGCCGCAGCCACCGCGACGCCTACCGCACGGCCGGCGACGTGGCCGCGCGGCTGCCGCAGGCGGTCGCAGGCCTCGCCCGCGCACGCGCCAGGCACCGCCCGCAACAGGGCGAACTCGCCTCGCGGGTGGGCGAGAACATCGCCAACGAGGCGTACCTCGTCGCCCGCTCGGACCTGGCCGGCTTCCGCGCCGCGGTCGCGTCCCTGGCCACGGACGTGCCAGGGGTACGCGTCGAGGTGACGGGCCCCTGGGCGCCCTACTCGTTCACCACGCACCCGGACACGGAGGGGGCGGCCACCCCGTGACGGAGATGGTTCCCCACCTGCCGGCGACGCCCGGCGCGCGGACCGAGGGCTTCGAGGAGGAGTCCCTGGCGGGCCGCGAGATCGCGCTGATCGACCTGCTGGACCGGCTGCTCAGCGGCGGCGCGGTGCTCACCGGCGACCTCGTGCTGTCGATCGCGGACGTCGACCTCGTCCACATCAACCTGCGCGCCGTGATCCGTTCGATCACCGGCGACGAACCAGCCCCCTGGGTGCGTGAACCATGACAGGAAACGACGACTTCGCGGCCGTCGCACAGGCCGCCGCCCGCGCCTTCGACCTCGTACCCGCGGCCCCCGGCGACACCCGGCCGGCCGGTCAGGAACCGGGCGCCCGCGGCACGGACATCGCGCAGCGGCTGCGCACCGACCCGGAGACGGTCGAACGCGACCTGATCAAACTGGTCCTGACCATCGTCGAACTGCTGCGGCAGCTGATGGAACGAACGGCGCTGCACCGCGTCGACCAGGGCGACCTGGACGAGTCCCAGGAGGAACGCATCGGCATGACGCTGATGATCCTGGAGGACCGGATGACCGAACTCTGCGACCGCTACGGCCTGACCATGAACGACCTGAACCTCGACCTCGGACCGCTCGGATCCCTGCTGCCGCACGGCCAGGACGGTTGAGACACTTACCCGCGGTAGGTTCTCCGCCCTGGTTTCCTGCCCACTTGAGCGGCAACACGGACACCATGACGACGGAAGAGAACAACACGGGCAAGGAGACGCGCAACGGCAGCGCCAACGGCACCGCCGCGCGCAAGAAGGTCCAGGGCGCCGCCGAGCGCGCGAAGCAGAACGGGGCGAACTCGGCGCGGCAGGCCAAGGACTCCGCGACCGCCGCAGAGAAGGCCGCCGAGTCGGGCACCACAGCGCTGGGCGCCGCGGCCTCGCACGCCGGACGGTCCGCGGCCGCGGGCCTCGACTCCGGCCGCAAGGTGGCAGCGTCGCTCGGCACCAGCGTCACGTCCGGCGCCACCCTCGCCTGGACGGTCGTCAAGGACCGCAAGAAGATCGCGGCAGGCGCGGGCGCCGGCTTCGTGGGCCTGATGGGCGCGGCGTTCGCCGTCGGCAGGGCCACCGCGAAGACGCACGCGAAGGGCGGCCCCCTGACCCGCTTGACGAGCGGGCGCATCTGAACGTGTCACGGGCCAGGGCTGGGACGCCGGGCACCGTGGCACACAGAAGGCCGGACGGATCCGCGGATCCGTCCGGCCTTCCGACGTGCGGGTGAGGGGACGGCCCGGGGGAGCCTCGGCTGGATCGGACGGCCGTGGGAGTAAGTACGGCTCCGTGCACGGCCGTGCCGCCACCAAAGGGGCCCCTTTTTGCGGTCCGAGTCGGCGGATAGGCTCATGCGCCATGACTGACTTCGTGCAGGTGTCCACGGCCACCGAGACTCGCGAGCAGGCCGTCGAGCTGGCCCAGTCCGTAGTGCGAGACCGCCTTGCGGCAGGGGCACAGATCGTCGGGCCTGTGACCTCCGTGTTCTGGCATCTCGGTGAATTCGGAACCGGCGAGGAGTGGCAGCTTCTCCTGAAGACCCGCGCCGACCGGTACCCGGCCCTGGAGGCGCACCTCTTGGAGCATCACCCCTGGGACAATCCGGAGGTTTCCGCAGTGCCGATCGTCGCGGGCGCGGAGAGGTGCCTCCGCTGGGTCGAAGAGAACACCGCGTCAGGGCGCTGACTGGCCCAACAGCACTGTTACTGCAGGCACGTTGCGGTGCTCACCGAGTCGTCTCAGGACCGTGGACAGTCGTCGGTGTGGGCGTACGGAGGCCACACCGTCCGAAAGGTCCAGGGCGTGTTTGACCACGGCGGCTGACTGTTCGACCTCACCGGCGCTCAGGTAAGCGTCCGCAAGCCATGACAGGTACAGCGCCTTGTCGCGTGCGTGGCTGTCGTCATACTGCGCCAGACCAGCCTCCAGCGCGGGCACAGCGCGGAGGGGGCGGTGCAGTTCCGCCCAACACCGCCCAGTCATGATCTGCAGCTCCGTGGCGTCGACCCACGCCACCCAGTCCGGTTGCGGCTCGGAACCTGTGCCGTCCAGTGCCTCCTTCGCGTCCGCCAGCGCGCGCTCAGTTTCCGAGGCCAGTCCGGCAACGGCGCATGCCCACGCCTTCCGCTCGTAGAGCAGCGCGCGAACGCCAGATGGCGCTTCGGGGCCTACGGTCTCGCAGGAGCGGGACGCTATGTCCACTCCCGCGCGCCTGTCTCCACTCACTGCCTGGTACGAGAGGAAGGCCAGGGCGTTCCCGGCCAGGTCGGCGTCTCCGGCGTCCGTGGCGGCCTTGTAACTCTCCTGGTAGAGCCCCTTGGCGTCCGCTTCCCGGCCGCCGTCGAAAGCGGCCCACCCTGCTTGCTGCGCCTGCTCGGCCAGGACGGACAACATGGCGCGGCCCGTATCCGCCGCGTAGCTCGACTCGCGGAGCAGTCTCGTCGTTTCCTGGTACTCCCCGAGGTACACGCGGTACGTGTCGCCTCCTCCCAACACGTGGTCCAGGCGGCGGAGACGAGCGGCACGTGCGCGAAGTCGCTGAGGGTCCCGGGCCCCCAAACGATTGCCCATGGCCGGGCGAGTGATGCTCGGGAAGCCCACGGCCAGTGTGCCGGTAGTTGCTCGGAGAAAGTTCCTTCGCTGCACGTCGGTCCCGATCTCTTTGGTGCCGGCGTGAGGAGGAGCCGGCGGGGACTCACTTGCTTCCCAGGGGCGGGAGGCAAGGCCCACCAGGGCGCTGGGGATACGGAGCGCATCGGCGATTTCCACGATCTTGCAGAAAGTCGTCACGCTGCCTTGGCCGCGCGCAAGGGTCCCGACGCGTTCAGGTTTGATGTCGCACTCGGCGGCGATCTTCGAGTAGCTGACCCCGGCGTGACGGCGTGCCAGCCGGAACACCGTCCCGAAGTCGTGCGCGGCAAGTGCCTCGCGCATATCGGGACGGTCGAGGATCGCGCGCGGCAGCGCGGTCGGCGGTTCGTATCCGGTCATCAGCGCCCCGTGTGGTGCCTACTCAGTTGAGTGTGCGTCATCGCGTGACCACTAAGCGTACCCATCATGGGTATGCCTGCGCCGGGGAAGCGCTCAGGGGCCACCTGAGGAGAGTGTGGGCGCCACGAGCCCCAGCGACCGTGCGACCGATCCTGGGGCGTGGCCCACGCTGACAAGGAGCGTCGACGTGAAGAACGTAGTCTCAGCGCCCCCGGGTACGCCAGCAGGACAAGCAGCCGATGGCGATGATCCCGCTGTTTTCCCGCACACCCTGCCGCCCTGCGCCGTGACAGTCGGAACGACGGCCGAGCGTCCCACACCGCCTGCACCAGCGGGTGAAGGCGCGGAGTTGAGGAGGTCGCTACCGTGAGCCCGGTGGAGAACGGCAGCATGTTCCCCGCGCCCGCCCCTCCGAAGCCGGCCTCCGGCTGTGACGTCTGCGCCGCCTGTTTCCAGCAATGGCGGGAGGCGTCGGCCGCCGGACACCCTGCTTTCGACCGCTCCCATGCGGTGGACCTGGCCTTGGAGATCAGCCGGCATCCGCACCCCCGGGCGGAGGCCCGCGGTGGCTCGCTCCCGTCACGCGGGCGGTAGCCATGACCCAGTGCTGCAAGGGCGGCCACGACTTCCCCATCGAGGACGAGTACAGCGCGTACTGCCCGGAACACGGAGTCGAGTTGGTCTGGCACAGCCCGCACGATCCCGAACGGCCTCCGCACCCGCTGTACGCGGCCGTGGCCGAGCCGGACGCGCCCTCCCTCACCCCCTGAACCGTTCCGAGCGGCGGCGGTCCCCTCACCGCGCCACCCGGAACGCTGAACCCCCGCCCCGGGCGTCACACCCCGGACAGGGCGAACACCCGGGGCGGTCCTTGCACCACAACGCGAAGAGAGAGGCAGAATCCGCATGAGAACGACAGCAGCAGACGCGGGGAAGCACGGCGGCGAGCCGTCCGACAGGCCGTGGACGCCGTCCACTCCGCCCTCGCCCGACGGCTCGGGCCCCCAGGGCGGCGGCACCGGCAGCGGCGACGCGACCGGCAGCGGCGACAGCGGCGGCCAGAGCTGACCATGCCGACCCCCGACACCACACGGGGCTACGCCGCGCTCGTCGAGTCTCTCGATGAGCGCGGCCTCCTGTCCCCGCAATGGCGCGCCGTGTGGCGCGAACTGCCCCGGCATCTCTTCATCCCGAGCGAGATCTGGCGGCAGGAGCCCGACCGCTGTGTGCCCGTCGAGCCCGACGGGTGGTGGCCGCTCGTCACCTCCGACGAGCCCGTCGTGATCCAGGTGGACGACGGCACGAAGGACGGCCCCGATATCGCCACGTCCTCCAACAGCAAGCCGTCCATGGTCGCGCTCATGCTCGGTCTGCTGGACCTCGATTCCTCGCACCGCGTCCTGGAGATCGGCACGGCCTCCGGGCACGTCGCCGCTCTGCTCGCGCGCCATCTCGGCGACGACGGCCGCGTGCACTCCATCGAACTGGACCCCGTGCTGGCGCGACTCGCGGCGGATCAGCTCGCCCGGGCGGGGCACGCGCCCCGGCTGCGGCAGGGCGACGGTGCCCTCGGCTGGCCGGAGGCCGCCCCGTTCGACCGGATCATCTCCACCTGCGCCGTCCGCCGCGTCCCGCGAGCGTGGGTGGAGCAGGTGCGCCCGTACGGACACATCGTCTTTCCTCTCCATCGCGACTTCTGGAGCGGCGCCGTGGTGCGGCTGACGCGACGGCCGGACGGCACCGCCCGGGGGAGGTTTCACGGCGGTGCCTCGTACATGCTCATGCGTGCACATCGCGCGGGCGATGTCCCGGCCGTCGACACCTCGACGGCCCGCTTCTCCCCGGCCGCACTGGATCCGGCCGGCCTGCTCACCCTGGGGGCCGCTCTGTACATCGGCGAGATGCTGCCGGGGGTGTCCCTCCATCACGCGCGGACCGACGAGGGCGTGCGGGTGTGGGCCCAGGCCCGGGACGGGTCTGCGGCGACGGGGGTGGCCCACGAGGCGATCGCCTACGGACCGCGTGATCTGTGGCACGAGATCGCGGACGCGCACCGGGACTACGTGCACCAGGGCTCGCCCGGCGCTGAGGAGTTCGGTCTGACCGTCGCGGACGGACGGCATCACGTGTGGCTGGACGACCCGCGCAACGTGATCGGCGTCACCGCTCAACCTCCCCGCACGGGACGGTAGGCGTTCGCCGGCCGCCCTGCCGGGGGCGGCTTCGAGAGGGACGGCGTCGCCGAGCCGTCTGTCCGGGGCCCCGGTTTCCCAGCGGGTTCGGGTCGCTCCGCATCCCTGAGGGGGAGGAGCGGGATTGCGAGAACCTCATACGCAGAAGGCCCGGTGGATCGTGAGATCCACCGGGCCTTTGACCTGCATTCAGGTCGCGGTGGGGCTAATAGGATTTGAACCTATGGCCTCATCCTTATCAGGGATGCGCTCTAACCAACTGAGCTATAGCCCCGCGCTGCCCCTGAAGATTAGCGCACTTCAGGGCCAGTCCCAAAATCGGTAAACGTCCCTCACTCGTCCTCGGCGAGAGTGAGCTCGACGCCACCCACGAAGCCCGCCGAGAGGTTGTAGATGAACGCGCCGAGCGTGCCGAGCGCTGTGGCGAGGACCACATCGATGACCGCGATGACGCCCGTGAACAGCAGGACGCGCGGGAGCGAGAGGAACGACTGGAGGTCGAATCCGTTGCTCTCGGTCGAGCCGGTCGCCTCGCTGATCGTCCCGCCGACGGTCGAGAAGACGCCCATGGCGTCCATGACCATCCACAGCACCGCCGCGGCGATCACCGTGCACACGCCGAGCGCGATCGAGAGCAGGAAGCTGACCTTCATCACCGACCACGGGTCGGCCTTCGAGACCCGGAGCCTGGCCTTGCGCGTGCGGGGCGTGGTGCGCGCGCCCGTGCGGGGCCTGCGCACCGCGTTGCCCGCGGCGGGACCATGGCCCGGGTTGCCGCCCTGCGTGCCGCTGTCCCCCGGCTGGGGATATGCCTGCGGCGGGTGGTACGGCTGGGCCGTCTGCTGCTGTTGCGGCTGCGGCTTCGAGCCGTACGCCTCGTACGGGGGCTGCTGCCCCCGGGTGTCCGTCACGGTAACCCCCTGGGAGTCCGTGGCAGAGCCACGGGCGCTGTTAGCTCCTGAAGAAGAGGCCGATCCGGCGCCCGTGGTTCCACTCACGCTCTACTCCTCGTGCTCCCCGGCCGAAGGCTCATTGCCCTCGGCCTTCTCGGCCCCGGCGGCCGCGGTGATCTCGGGGGCCTCGTCCCCTTCGACCTCCTCGGCCTCGCGGCCTGCCTCGGCGTTGCGCGCGATCCCGACCACGGCATCGCGTTTGCCCAGGTTGATCAGCTGGACACCCATGGTGTCACGGCCTGTCTCCCGGACTTCGTTGACTCGCGTGCGAATCACACCGCCGCCCAGGGTGATGGCGAGGATCTCGTCGGTCTCCTCGACCACCAGCGCCCCGACCAGCAAGCCCCGGTCCTCCACGATCTTGGCTGCCTTGATGCCGAGGCCGCCGCGACCCTGAACGCGGTACTCGTCCACATTGGTCCGCTTCGCGTAACCGCCGTCGGTGGCGGTGAACACGAACGTACCGGGCCTGACCACATTCATCGAGAGGAGTTCGTCCCCTTCCCGGAAACTCATCCCCTTCACCCCGGATGTCGCACGGCCCATGGGCCGCAGCGCGTCGTCCGTCGCCGTGAACCGGATCGACTGGGCCTTCCTGCTGATGAGCAGCAGGTCGTCCTCCGCCGACACCAGTTCCGCGCCGATCAGTTCGTCGTCCCGGCCGTCCTCCGTCTCCCGGAGGTTGATCGCGATGACGCCACCCGAACGCGGTGAATCGTAGTCCTTCAGCGAGGTCTTCTTGACCAGGCCGGCCTTCGTGGCCAGAACCAGGTAGGGGGCCGCCTGGTAGTCGCGGATCGCGAGGATCTCGGCGATCTGCTCGTCGGGCTGGAAGGCCAGGAGGTTCGCCACGTGCTGGCCGCGCGCCTCGCGTCCGGCATCGGGCAGTTCGTACGCCTTCGCGCGGTAGACGCGGCCCTTGTTGGTGAAGAACAGCAGCCAGTGGTGGGTCGTCGACACGAAGAAGTGGTCGACGATGTCGTCCTCCTTCAGCTTCGTGCCGCGTACGCCCTTGCCGCCACGCTTCTGCGAGCGGTAGTCGTCCGTCTTCGTGCGCTTCACGTAGCCGCCACGGGTGATCGTGACGACGATGTCCTCTTCGGCGATCAGGTCCTCGATGGACATGTCACCGTCGAAGGGCACGAGCTTGGAGCGCCGGTCGTCGCCGTACTTCTCGACGATGACGGCCAGTTCCTCGCGGACGATGGCGCGCTGCCGCTCCTCGGAGGCCAGGATCGCGTTGTACTCGCGGATCTTGGCTTCGAGTTCGTCGTGCTCGGCGACGATCTTCTGCCGCTCCAGGGCGGCGAGGCGGCGCAGCTGCATCTCCAGGATCGCGTTGGCCTGGATCTCGTCGATCTCCAGCAGGCCCATCAGGCCCGTGCGCGCGACGTCGACCGTCTCACTGCGCCGGATCAGCGCGATGACGTCGTCGATCGCGTCGAGCGCCTTGAGCAGGCCGCGCAGGATGTGCGCCCGCTCCTCCGCCTTGCGCAGACGGAAGCGCGTACGGCGGACGATGACCTCGATCTGGTGCGCCACCCAGTGCCGGATGAACGCGTCGAGCGAAAGGGTGCGCGGCACGCCGTCGACGAGCGCCAGCATGTTGGCGCCGAAGTTCGACTGCAGGTCGGTGTGCTTGTACAGGTTGTTCAGGACGACCTTGGCGACCGCGTCCCGCTTGAGGACGATCACCAGTCGCTGGCCCGTGCGCGAGGACGTCTCGTCACGGACGTCGGCGATGCCGCCGACCCTGCCGTCCTTCACCAGGTCGGCGATCTTCTGCGCGAGGTTGTCCGGGTTGGTCTGGTACGGGAGTTCCGTGACGACCAGGCACTGCCTGTTCTGGATCTCCTCGACCTCGACCACCGCGCGCATCGTGATCGAGCCGCGGCCCGTACGGTACGTCTCCTCGATGCCCTTGCGGCCCACGACCAGCGCGCCGGTCGGGAAGTCCGGGCCCTTGATCCGCTCGATCAGGGCCTCAAGCAGCTCGTCGGGGGTGGCCTCCGGGTGCTCCAGCGCCCACTGGGCGCCGGCCGCGACCTCCCGCAGGTTGTGCGGGGGGATGTTCGTGGCCATCCCGACGGCGATACCGGCGGAGCCGTTGATCAGCAGGTTCGGGAACCGCGCCGGCAGGACCGTCGGCTCCTGGTTGCGGCCGTCGTAGTTGTCCGTGAAGTTGACGGTCTCCTCGTCGATGTCACGGAGCATCTCCATCGACAGCGGCATCATCTTGCACTCGGTGTACCGCATGGCCGCGGCCGGGTCGTTGCCCGGAGAACCGAAGTTGCCGTTGGAGTCGACGAGCGGCATCCGCATCGACCAGGGCTGCGCGAGACGGACCAGGGCGTCGTAGATCGACGAGTCGCCGTGCGGGTGGTACGTACCCATGACGTCGCCGACGACGCGCGCGCACTTGTAGAAGCCGCGCTCCGGCCGGTATCCGCCGTCGTACATCGCGTACAGCACGCGGCGGTGCACGGGCTTGAGCCCGTCCCGTACGTCGGGCAGCGCGCGCGAGACGATGACGGACATCGCGTAGTCGAGGTAGGAGCGCTGCATCTCCGTTTCGAGCCCGATGGGCTCCACGCGCAGCGCCAGGCCTTCCACGGCGGTCCCGTCGGGCAGGACGGGGCCGTCGGCGTTCTCTGGCGTGTCAGGGGTGTTCTCGTCGGCCATTTCTGGTCAGTGTTCCTTTCGGCCTGTACGGATACGAGGGCCTGTACGACGGCCTGTTCGGTGCCGCGGCTCGGGACGCCGCCGGTGACGCCACCCGGGCGCCACCGGAGCCGTCACGGGGACGGAGTCCGCACGCCGCTCAGATGTCGAGGAAGCGGACGTCCTTGGCGTTGCGCTGGATGAAGGAACGGCGTGCCTCGACGTCCTCACCCATCAGCACCGAGAACAGGTCGTCGGCCTGCGCGGCGTCGTCCAGGGTGACCTGGCCGAGCACCCGGTGGTCGATGTCCATCGTGGTGACGCGCAGTTCCTCGGCGTTCATCTCGCCGAGGCCCTTGAAGCGCTGGATCGAGTCCTCGCGGACCCGCTTGCCGTTCTGCCTGCCCAGCTGGATCAGCGCGTCGCGCTCGCGGTCCGAGTACGCGTACTGGATGTCGCCGCGGCCCCAGTCGATCTTGTACAGCGGCGGGCGGGACAGGTAGACGTGGCCCGCCTCGACCAGCGGCCGCATGAAGCGGAACAGGAACGTCAGCAGCAGGGTGGTGATGTGCTGCCCGTCGACGTCGGCGTCCGCCATCAGAATGATCTTGTGATAGCGCAGCTTCTCGATGGTGAAGTCCTCGTGCACACCCGTGCCGAACGCCGAGATCAGCGCCTGCACCTCGGTGTTCTGGAGAATCTTGTCGAGGCGCGCCTTCTCGACGTTCAGGATCTTGCCGCGGATCGGCAGGATCGCCTGGTACATCGGGTCACGGCCGGACTTCGCCGAACCACCGGCGGAGTCACCCTCGACGATGAAGATCTCGCACTTCGTCGGGTCGTTCGACTGGCAGTCGCTGAGCTTGCCGGGCAGCGACGCCGACTCCAGCAGCCCCTTGCGGCGCGTCAGGTCGCGCGCCTTGCGGGCCGCGACGCGCGCGGTGGCCGCCTGGATGGCCTTGCGGATGATGTCCGCGGCCTCGTTGGGGTTGCGGTCGAACCAGTCGGTGAGGTGCTCGTGCACGACCTTCTGCACGAACGTCTTCGCCTCGGTGTTGCCGAGCTTGGTCTTCGTCTGCCCCTCGAACTGGGGCTCGCCCAGCTTGACCGAGATGATCGCCGTCAGACCCTCGCGGATGTCCTCGCCCGCGAGGTTCTCGTCCTTCTCCCGCAGCAGCCTGCGCTCGCGCGCGTACCGGTTGACCAGGCCCGTCAGCGCGGCCCTGAAGCCCTCCTCGTGCGTACCGCCCTCATGCGTGTGGATGGTGTTCGCGAACGAGTACACGCTCTCGCTGTACTGCGCGTTCCACTGCATCGCGATCTCGACCGAGAGCATGCGCTCCTTGTCCTCGGCCTCCACGTCGATCACCGTCGGGTGGATCATCTCTCCCTTGCGGGAGTTGAGGTACTTGACGAAGTCGACGATGCCGCCGTCGTAGCGGTACGACACGGACATCGCCGGCTGCTCGTCCGAGCCGTCCTCGGCGACGTCCCCGCCGGCCTTCTCGGCACCCGCGACGGCCTTCGCCGAGGCGCGCTCATCGGTCAGGTTCAAGGTCAGGCCCTTGTTGAGGAAGGCCATCTCCTGGAAGCGCCGGGACATCGTCTCGAACGAGTAGTCCGTCGTCTCGAAGACGTCGGGGTCCGCCCAGAACGTGACGCTCGTACCCGTCTCCGACGTCGCCTCGCCGCGCGCGAGGGCCGCGGTCGGAACGCCGAGCTTGTAGTCCTGGGTCCAGTGGTAGCCGTCCCGCATGACGTCGACCGACACCTTCGTCGACAGGGCGTTGACCACCGAGACGCCCACACCGTGCAGACCACCGGAGACGGCGTACCCGCCACCGCCGAACTTGCCGCCCGCGTGCAGGACGGTCAGCACGACCTCGATGGCCGGCTTGCCCTCGGAGGGAACGATGTCCACGGGGATGCCGCGACCGTTGTCGATCACGCGCACGCCGCCGTCGGGCAGGATCGTCACGTCGATCGTGTCCGCGTGCCCGGCGAGCGCCTCGTCGACCGAGTTGTCCACGACCTCGGTCACCAGGTGGTGCAGGCCGCGCTCACCGGTCGAGCCGATGTACATGCCCGGGCGCTTGCGGACCGCGTCCAGCCCTTCCAGCACCGTGATGGCGCTGGCGTTGTACGCGTTGGTCACCTCGCCGCTCTCAGTGGCGGCGACGGACGGTGTCTTGTCTTGGGGGTTGCCGGAATCGGCCACGAAGCGCCCTTTCTGGCACAGCACAGGCCGTTCTCCGGCTCGCGGGAGCGGCTGCGTCGTTCGGCTTCTGTCGCGTGTATCGACGGGGTCCCGCAAGCACCGCGGGATTTCCCGCCAGTCTACCGGTAGCGCCGACATGAATGGGGGTTTGCCGGTACCTCAGTCCGCATGTGCCGCCCTCAGGGCGCACCAGCCGACTCCCCATATGTGCGACAGGGCTCCAAGAGGCTCAGAAGGGCACTCAGCGCTTCGGGCTGTCAACCCCTGGCTACCGACGGAAACCCTTCGCGTCCCTCGCCCGTCCTCGCAGGTCAACGCGGTGTTTCCGGCCCCATTGAGCGTCAGGTCCGGGTACCGGCCTCCCGGACGCCACCCGTATGCGCGCCCACCCCGCCTCCCGGCCCGTCCGTGAACGCTCCCGGACCACCGCCGCGGGCCGCCGCGCACGGGACTGCGACATACGCGCCCATGACGCACATCACGTCGAACACCACGCCGCACGGGCGCGCGAAATGCCCGGGGCATGTGCGAGGGGCGTGAGGTGTCCTGGGGCCGCGGGGCCGTCAGCGGGCGAACCGGAGGTGCGCCCGCGCGCGACCCGTCCGCGGGGTCGGGCGGCAGGGGACGGGCGGCAAGGGGCGGGCGGCAAGGGGCGCCGGAGGGGCGGGCCGGAGGGGCGTCATGCCGGGTGACCGACGTCGGCTCCCGTCGCACCCGTCTTGCCCGTCTTGCCCGTCTCGCCCGTCTCGCTGGGGGCGCCGGACGCGTCGCGGCGACGGCAAGCGGGGTGACGCGATCGCCGGGCGCGGCCCCCGGGCATCGCCCGTGCGCCCGTGCGCCCGGGCTGGGGGTCCGGGGCCGGTCCGGGGCCGGGGGTCCGGGGCCGGGGGTCCGGTCCCTGCCGTACGACGGGGGGCGCAGCTCCCGCCGGCCCGTCCTGTCGGGGCGGCGGACGCGTCACGACGGTGGGCAGACAGGGTCGGGTGTCCTCGCCGGGCGGCCGGCAGGAGGCTGCCCGCCACGGGCCCGGTCGGGCGCAGAGGTCTCCCGGCCCGGTCAGCTGCGGATGTCCCCGCGACCGGGTCAGCCGTAGGTGTCTCTGCGGCCCGATCAACCACAGGTGCGGCCCGGTGAGCCGTAGGTGTCCCCGCGGCCCGGTCAGCCGTAGGTGTCGCCAGGGCCCCGGCTGCCGGGCGCGCGCAACCGCCCGTAGCGCTGGGGTGGGCCACTCGGGCCCAGCACCTTGATCAGCCGTACCGTGCCGTGCCCCAGATCCTCGTTCAGCCGGGCCAGCAGCCGCGGTGCCAGCAGTCGCAGCTGGGTCGCCCACGCCGTCGAGTCGCACAGGACCGTCAGCACGCGTTCGTCGTGCCCCTCGTCGAACCGCTCCGGCACGCAGTGCTTCGCCAACTCCTCGCCGACGATCTCGGACCAGCGCCCCATCACTCCGCCGACCGCCGCCGGTGCCTCCCAACCACGTTCCGTGATCAGTCTGTTGATGGCAGCGCCCAGGGGCAGCGGATCGCGTCCGTCGGCCCGCGCACCGGACCTGAGGCCGCCGCGACGGGCCTGCTTGCGGTCCCGAACGGCGTCCCCGCGCGCCCTCGCCTGCTCACGGGCAGCCTTGAGCGCCACCCGCGCCAGGTCGACGCCGGACGGCTCGACGCCCCCCGCGCCGGGAGGCTTGCCCTCCGCAGTGCCGATGTCGCTTCCTTCACCGCTCACAGCCGCTCCACCGCACCGTCCGCCACCGAGAACCGCGTCCCACTGAGCACCCCCGGAACGTCGTCGTCCACCGCCGCCGTCACGAGCACCTGCTCACCGTGTGCCACCAACTCCGCCAGCCGCTCCCGCCGCCGTACATCGAGTTCGGCGAAGACGTCGTCCAGCACCAGCACCGGCTCGTTTCCCTCCGCCCGCAGCAGCTCGTACGAGGCGAGCCGCAGGGCCAGCGCGAACGACCAGGACTCGCCATGGCTCGCGTACCCCTTCGCCGGCAGCTCCCCGAGCTTCAGCACCAGGTCGTCACGGTGCG
The DNA here is from genome assembly GCF_036250695.1 of Streptomyces sp. NBC_01497. Lineage (NCBI taxonomy): Bacteria > Bacillati > Actinomycetota > Actinomycetes > Kitasatosporales > Streptomycetaceae > Streptomyces > Streptomyces sp. NBC_01497. The sequence goes on from NZ_CP109427.1 coordinate 4,180,549, forward strand.
GCCCGACGAGCGTCACCCCGCGCTCGACCTCCTGCGTCCGCACGGAGGCCAGCGCCGCGAGCAGTTGCTCGTACAGCTGCTCACGGACCGGCGCCGGGGCACTCGTCCCCTCGCCCTCGGCGCCCGCCTCGTTCGCCGCCGAGGACCGGTACTCCAGGACCAGCGGACCGCCGCCCGGCGCCACATCGCTGTACGCCTTGTCCGCCAGCGGCCCGAGGACCGCGACCAGATCAGCCCGCTGCGCCAGCACCTCCGCGCCCACCCGCGCGAGGTGCTGGTCCCACACATCGAGTGTGGAGAGGTCCATTCCGCGTCCGCCGTGCCGCCGGGCCATCGCCGCCGACTTGAGCAGCGTGTTCCGCTGCTTGAGCACCCTGTCGTAGTCCGATCGCACACCCCCCATGCGCGGCACCCGCGCCGTCACCAGCTCGTCCAGGAACCGCCGGCGCTCGCCCGGGTCCCCCTTCACCAGCGCCAGGTCCTCCGGCGCGAACAGCACCGTCCGGACGATCCCCAGCACATCGCGCGGCCGCACCTGCGAGGAGCGGTTGATCCTGGCGCGGTTGGCCCGGCCCGGATTCAGCTCCATCTCCACCAGCTGTGAACGCTCGCCCTGCGTCACCGCCGCCCGGATCACCGCACGCTCCGCGCCGGCCCTGACCAGCGGTGCGTCCGATGACACCCTATGACTACCCAGAGTAGCCAGGTATCCAACCGCCTCGACCAGATTCGTCTTCCCCTGGCCGTTCGCCCCCACGAAAACGGAGACGCCCGGACCGAGAGGCACCTCGATCCGGGCGTACGACCGGAAATCAGCCAGCGACAGATGCGTGACGTGCATGGATGTGCGCCGGCCTCCCGGGAACGACCGCCGTCCGGCCGCTCACCGGGCAGCGGTCCGACTACTTGTCGGACTTCTTGGACTTCTTCATCGCCTTCGCCTCCGCGGCGTTGGCCTCGACGGCGTGGCCGCCGAACTGGTTACGCAGAGCGGCGATCATCTTCATCTGCGGGGAGTCATCCTGCCGCGAGGAGAACCGCGCGAACAGCGACGCCGTGATCGCGGGCAGCGGGACCGCGTGGTCGATCGCCGCCTCCACCGTCCACCGGCCCTCGCCGGAGTCCTCCGCGAAACCCCTCAGCTGCTCCAGGTGCTCGTCGTCGTCGAGCGCGTTGACCGCCAGGTCCAGCAGCCAGGACCGGATGACCGTGCCCTCCTGCCAGGAGCGGTACACCTCGCGCACGTCCGTGACCGAGCCGACCTTCTCCAGCAGCTCCCAGCCCTCGGCGTACGCCTGCATCATGGCGTACTCGATGCCGTTGTGGACCATCTTCGCGAAGTGGCCGGCACCCACCTTGCCCGCGTGCACGGCGCCGAAGTCGCCCTCGGGCTTGAGCGAGTCGAAGATCGGCTGGGCCTTCGCGACGTCATCCGGCGTACCGCCGTACATCAGCGCGTAGCCGTTCTTGAGGCCCCAGACACCGCCGGAGACACCGCAGTCGACGAAACCGATGCCCTTGATGCCGAGCTCGACCGCGTGCCGCTCGTCGTCCGTCCAGCGCGAGTTGCCACCGTCCACGACGACGTCACCGGGGGACATCAGGTCGGCCAGCTCGTCGATCGTGGACTGCGTGGCGGCGCCCGCGGGCACCATCACCCACACGACGCGCGGGCCCTTCAGCGTGTCCACAAGCTCCTTGAGGCTGTGCACATCCGCGATGTCGGGGTTGCGGTCGTACCCGATGACGGTGTGGCCAGCGCCGCGAAGACGCTCGCGCATGTTGCCGCCCATCTTGCCGAGACCGATGAGACCGAGCTCCATCAGGGAATCCTTAACGTCGTGGCGATGCGTACCCGCGGCTGAGCCTACGCCGCAGGGCCCCGGCTCACCTGCGGGGTCAGCCGCTCAGCCGTACGGGCATGATCAGGTACTTGTACGCCTCGTCCGCCTCGGCATCCACGGCCGGTCGGCCACTCAGCAGCGCGGGCTTCGTCGAGGTCGTGAACGACAGCTGCGCGGCCGGCGAGTCGATCGCGCTCAGGCCGTCCAGCAGGAACGTCGGGTTGAAGGCGATCGAGATGTCGTCGCCCTCCAGCTGGGCGTCGACCCTCTCCACAGCCTGTGCGTCGTCGCTGGAACCGGCCTCAAGGATCAGCACGCCCTGCTCGAAGCTCAGCCGCACCGGCGTGTTCCGCTCGGCCACGAGCGCGACGCGCTTGACGGCCTCCACGAACGGCGCCGTCTCGATCACGGCGATCGAGTTGAACTCCGTCGGGAAGAGGGTCCGGTACTTCGGCAGGTCGCCCTCGAGCAGCCGCGTGGTCGTACGCCGTCCCGCGCCCTCGAAACCGATCAGGCCCTCACCGGCGCCCGCGCCGGCCAGCGCGAGAGTCACCGTGTCGCCGCTGGTCAGTGCCTTCGCCGTGTCCAGCAGTGTCTTCGCGGGCACCAGGGCCACCGCGGAGATGTCCGGGGCCTCCGGCTTCCACAGGAACTCGCGGACCGCGAAGCGGTAGCGGTCGGTCGAGGCCAGGGTGACCGTGTCGCCCTCGATCTCGATCCGCACACCCGTGAGCACAGGCAGGGTGTCGTCACGGCCCGCCGCGATGGCCACCTGAGCGGCGGCGGAGGCGAAGACCTCACCGGGGACGGTGCCCGTCGCTGTGGGCATCTGCGGCAGGGCCGGGTACTCCTCCACAGGCAGTGTGTGGAGCGTGAACCGGGAGGAGCCGCAGACGACGGTCGCCCGTACACCGTCTGTGGAGATCTCCACGGGACGGTTGGGCAGCGCGCGGCAGATGTCGGCGAGCAGCCGGCCTGACACCAGGACCGTGCCGTCCTCCTCGACCTCCGCGTCCACCGAGACCCGGGCCGAGACCTCGTAGTCGAAGCTGGAGAAGCTCAGAGCGCCCTCCTCGGCCTTCAGCAGAAGGCCCGCGAGGACGGGCGCCGGCGGACGGGCCGGAAGGCTGCGGGCCACCCAGGCCACCGCCTCCGCCAGAACATCGCGCTCCACCCGGATCTTCACCGTAAGCCGCCTCCTGCTGTCGCTGCGCCCTGCTGGCCTTGTCGGCACGGTTCCCCGGGCCGAGGCCGGGGGACGTTGCCGGGGAACAGTCTGACGCACCGCACTGACAGCTGTTGCTGCTCCTGGTCAAATCGCGGCGAGCGGGTCCGGGGCGAGTTACCCACAGCCCCTACTTCGAAGCGGATTCCCAGCTAACTCTAGGTGGCAGTAGTAGTAGGGGCTGTGGAAACCGTGGATAACGCCATTGGCGCAGGTCAGACACGGTTTTTTGTCCACCGACCCTGTGGGTCCAGCCCGTGGACAACCGGCCTCTTCTGTGGACGGCGGAAAGTTCTGCACACCCCATGCACAGCCGAGGGCCACTTCTCCCCAGGTGCGTCCCCAGGTTTACCCACCTTGCCCACAGCCCAATCCGTGGACTTGATGTGACGCCTTTCACTCGACCTGGTGAGAGGGCGTGTTCCGTTGCCGAACAGTGGATGGCGCTGTGGACGAGCTGTGGGTAACCGGCCCGCGCCTGTGGGCCGCCGGTGGACAAGTCCGACCCCGCTCCCGGGCCGGTTTCTTTGTCCACAGGCTGTGGACAAAGATTGCGCACAATTCCACAGGCGGTTGACCTGCCTTGATCATCCCTCGTCCGCACCGCCTGTGGACACGTTCTGGACAACGAGGAAGTCCCCAGGGTGTGGACACGAGAAAACCCCGAGATCTGTGGAGAAGGGGCTCGCGAGCGCTCCAAGCGGCTCGGATTCGAACAGTTCCGCAGGTGGCGCCCGAGGGCGTGCCCCCTTCTGATGGCCGTCCGGACCCTCCGAAACGGGTCGAGGACCCCTTCCCGGTGGCCACGACGGCGCGGAAAACGGCGGTCCTGACCGCGGGCGTGGGCCGGGCGACGACCCGGCCGGTCCACTTGGCATCGCACCGGTGGGCCCTCACCGGCCGGCTGGACCGCTCCCCCGGACCTGATCCGTCCCGGCGGGCTGGACCGCTCCCCCGGACCTGATCCGTCCCGGCGGGCTGGACCGCTCCCGCCGACGGGGACTGCTCCCACCCGCCGGGCCACCCGCGCCCGGGGGCTGCCCGCTCCGAGCGCGGCGTCGGCGGCGGCGCATGGCACGGCACCGCACGCGAAAAGGCGCCCGGGAGTGTCCCGGGCGCCTTTTCGCCTGTCCGTACTCTCTGTTGCGCCTCGTGACTGTCCCGCGTCGTACTCCGCGCCGTCAGGTGCCGCGTGCGGTGCTGCGTTCGGCAGTACGTCCGGCGGTACGGGGTCGCTCGGCGCCGGGGACGTCCTGCCAGGCGCCCGGATCGGGCCGGTCAGCCGTTCTTGATCCGGTTGGTCAGCTCGGTGACCTGGTTGTAGATGGAGCGCCGCTCCGCCATCAGCGCGCGGATCTTGCGGTCGGCGTGCATCACCGTCGTATGGTCACGGCCGCCGAACTGCGCCCCGATCTTCGGCAGCGACAGGTCGGTCAGCTCCCTGCACAGGTACATGGCGATCTGCCGCGCCGTCACCAGCACCCGGCTCCTGGAGGAGCCGCACAGGTCATCCACCGACAGACCGAAGTAGTCGGCCGTCGCCGCCATGATCGCGGCCGCCGTGATCTCCGGCGCCGCGTCCTCCCCGCCCGGGATCAGGTCCTTGAGGACGATCTCGGTGAGTCCGAGATCCACCGGCTGCCGGTTGAGCGAGGCGAACGCCGTCACCCGGATCAGCGCGCCCTCCAGTTCGCGGATGTTCCGCGAGATCCGGGACGCGATGAACTCGAGGACCTCGGGAGGCGCGTTCAGCTGCTCCTGCACGGCCTTCTTACGGAGGATCGCGATCCTCGTCTCGAGTTCCGGCGGTTGCACGTCCGTGGTCAGGCCCCACTCGAAGCGGTTCCTGAGCCGGTCCTCCAGCGTCATCAGCTGCTTGGGCGGCCGGTCGGAGGAGAGCACGATCTGCTTGTTCGCGTTGTGCAGCGTGTTGAACGTGTGGAAGAACTCCTCCTGCGTCGACTCCTTGCTCGCCAGGAACTGGATGTCGTCGACGAGCAGGATGTCGACGTCCCGGTAGCGCTTGCGGAAGGTGTCGCCCTTGCCGTCGCGGATCGAGTTGATGAACTCGTTGGTGAACTCCTCCGAGCTCACGTACCGCACCCGGGTGCCGGGGAAGAGGCTGCGCGCGTAGTGCCCGATGGCGTGCAGGAGGTGCGTCTTGCCGAGGCCGGACTCGCCGTAGATGAACAGCGGGTTGTACGCCTTGGCCGGCGCCTCCGCCACGGCGACCGCGGCCGCGTGCGCGAAGCGGTTCGACGCGCCGATGACGAACGTGTCGAAGAGGTACTTCGGGTTCAGGCGCGCGTGCGGCTCGCCGGGGCCGGGCGCGGGCGCCGGCTGCGCGCCGAGCGGACCGGGCACGCCGCGGTGCCGGCCACCGGGACCGATGGGGCCGGGCACGCCGTGGGACGGGGCCCCGGCGTGCGAGCCCGATCCGCGGCCGTGCTGCTGCTCGGACAGTCCCCGGTTGTCCGAGCGGGGACCGTCATAGGGGCCGCGGTCGCCTGGCGACGGACGGTAGTCGTTCTCGGGTCCCCGGTAGTCGTTCTCCTGGCGCCGGTAGTCGCTGTCCTGCTGCCGGTAGTCACCGTCCTGCGGGCGGTAGTCGCCGTCCTGGGGGGAGCGGTAGTCCGCGTCGGGCCCCCGGTAGTCCTTCTCCTGCCGCCCGTAGTCGTCGTCGGGCCTGCCGTAGTCGTCCGGCGGCCTGCGGTAGTCGTGCTGCGGCTGCTGGGTTCGCGCACTGCTGTACGGATCGTCCTGGTATCCGCCGAGCCGGGTCTGCTGCCAGGACAGTTCCTCCTGGCTGCGCGGCCACGCCCCGGGCTCGGGACGCTGCTGGTACTCCGGATAGGCAGGACGCACGGACGGGAGCCCGTCGTCGGGCCCGTGATGCGGGTAACCGTCGTCGTACGAGCCGTGCCGCGGCTGAGGCACGGGGGGCTGCGCGGCCGGCGGCGGTTCGGCGGCCGACGGGTCGACCGTGATGGCGATGCGGATGGGTCTGCCGCACTCGCGGCTCAGGGTCTCGCTGATCAGCGGGGCGAGACGGCCCTCCAGCACCCGCTTGCCCCATTCGTTGGGGACGGACAGCAGAGCGGTGTCGGCGACCAGGGCGAGCGGCTGGCAGCGCTCGATCCACTGCTTGTCCTTGCTCTCCACACCCTGCTGGCCTTCCCTGAGGAGTTGCTCCAGCACTCGCGGCCACACTGCGGCAAGATCGGCAGGTACGTCAGCCACGAGGCACGCTCTCTCACAGGTCCCACGAATGTGCGCTTCTCGGGACGGGATGGGAAGACCGGCGGATAAGGAAACCGGAGTTCAGTCACGGTAGTCAGGCCGACCCACGCGGTTCAAGTCGTTGTCCACAGGCTGTGCACAGTGGCGGGGGCGCATACTGCTGGTTTGACCGGATGGCGTAATGCCGCGTACCGTGACCAGGTCGAGTTGTCGATGGCTGCTGCCGCCTGCCTCCGATGGGCAAAGATCACGGATCGTGGTCGTGAAGCGGTGCACTCGGGCGTTGAGCGAGAGCTGCTACTCGTGGGCGCACGGTGACAGCCAGACGATGTCCCGCCACCACCGATCATTTCTGGAGCCCCTGAGTGAGTAAGCGCACCTTCCAGCCGAACAACCGTCGTCGCGCCAAGACCCACGGGTTCAGGCTGCGGATGCGCACCCGTGCCGGCCGCGCGATTCTCGCGTCCCGCCGTGGCAAGGGTCGCACCCGTCTGTCCGCCTGATTTCCTACAGGTCATGACGTGCTGCCTACCGAGCATCGGCTGAGGCGGCGCGAAGAATTCGCGATCGCGGTACGCCGAGGACGCAGGGCTGGACGGCCACTGCTGGTCGTCCACATGCGCAACGGTCAACTTGACCCGCACGCACCGGGGGGGAGTGCCTTCCCGGTGCGTGCGGGTTTCGTCGTGAGCAAAGCGGTCGGGGGCGCGGTCGTCAGGACGCGCGTGAAGCGCCAGCTTCGCCATCTTGTCCGCGAACGCCTGTCCGTACTTCCCCCCGGTAGCCTGGTTGTCGTACGAGCGTTGCCCGGTTCGGGTGAGGCGTCCCATGAACAACTGGCCCGAGACCTTGATGCCGCTCTCGAGCGGCTGACGGGAAGGGGCGTGCGATGAAGTATCCGCTGCTTGCCCTGATCAAGCTGTATCAGTGGACGATCAGTCCTTTGCTGGGACCGGTCTGTCGTTACTACCCGTCGTGCTCGCACTATGGGTACACGGCCATCGACCGACACGGCGCGGTGAAGGGTACGGCGCTTACCGCCTGGCGCATCCTGCGGTGCAATCCGTGGTCGCCGGGTGGTGTGGATCATGTTCCCCCGCGAAAGCGACCGCGGTGGCATGAAGCGTTGCGCGACGCGTGGCGCAGAAAGAGCGGGCACTCCGCGACTGGCGTGCCTTCAGGAGGACCGGGGTCAGACCCGTCGCCCTCCAGTCCGGCCGCAGAGACCTCGCCCCATGCTCAAGGAGCCTGAATGTTCGACTCGATTGCAGGTCTGTTCAGTTTTATCACCTGGCCTGTCTCGTGGGTCATCGTCCAGTTCCACTCGCTGTACGGGGCGATCTTCGGCCCCGACACCGGGTGGGCCTGGGGACTGTCCATCGTGTCCCTGGTGGTGTTGATCCGTATCTGCCTGATCCCGCTGTTCGTCAAGCAGATCAAGTCGACACGCAACATGCAGGTGCTCCAGCCGAAGATGAAGGCGATCCAGGAGCGCTACAAGAACGACAAGGCGCGACAGTCCGAAGAGATGATGAAGCTGTACAAGGAGACGGGTACCAACCCGCTCTCCTCGTGCCTGCCGATCATCGCCCAGTCGCCGTTCTTCTTCGCTCTGTACCACGTGCTCGCGGGCATCGCGAACGGCACCAAGATCGGTGCCATCAACCAGCCTCTGCTCGACAGCGCCCGCCACGCCCATATCTTCGGCGCCCCGCTGGCCGTGAAGTTCCTGGACAGCTCGGACAAGGCGGCAGCCCTCGGCGCCACCCTGACCGACGTGCGCATCGTCGCCGGAATCATGATCATCATGATGTCCGCGTCGCAGTTCTACACGCAGCGCCAGCTCATGACCAAGAACGTCGACGTCACGGTCAAGACGCCGTACATGCAGCAGCAGAAGATGCTGATGTACGTCTTCCCCCTGGTCTTCATGGGTATGGGTGTCAACTTCCCCGTCGGTGTCCTCGTCTACTGGCTGACCACCAACGTGTGGACCATGGGCCAGCAGATGTACGTGATCAACCAGAACCCCACGCCCGGCAGCAAGGCCCAGGACGCCTTCCTCAAGCGACTGCTCAAGACGGCCACCACGCATGAGCAGGTGCGGTCCAACCGCAAGCGGAAGATGATCGCGGCGATCGTCTCCAAGGGGCCGGACCGCAACGACAACGAGCGCAAGTTCATCACCGCGCTCGCCAAGGCCGGCCTTGCCCCCCAGGCCGACGGCTCTCTGGTCAAGAGCGACACGATCGCGGCGGAGAACGGCGCCGGTGGCGCGGTGCGCCGCCAGCAGCCCAAGCGCCAGAGCAAGTCGCAGCGGCAGTCCTCCACCGCAGTGGGCACGCAGACGGTCGAGCCGGCCGACGACGAGCCCGTGACCACCAGCCTGGAGAAGGAGCCGACGCAGTCCACGCCCCAGCCGTCGGGCTCCACGATGCAGGCGGCGGGCTCGACGAAGCAGACCGGCCAGCCCAAGCAGAACGCTCAGGCGAAGTCGGGTCAGCAGGGTCAGTCCACCAGGTCCAAGGCTTCCGGCAAGCCCGCCGCAGCGCGGTCAGGTCAGGCCAAGTCGGGTCAGCGCAAGGGCCAGCAGCGGCCCAAGCACCCCTCCAAGAAGTAACGAAGGAGTCCATCCGTGACGGAAGGAACCGTTGTCGCCACCGAGGATGTCGCTGAGGGCGGTGACACCCTGACTCGCCTGGAGCAGGAGGGCGAGATCGCGGCCGACTACCTCGAGGGTCTGCTCGACATCGCCGATCTCGACGGTGACATCGACATGGACGTCGAGGCGGACCGCGCCGCGGTCTCGATCATCAGCGATTCCGACCGGGATCTGCAGAAGCTGGTCGGGCGTGACGGTGAGGTGCTGGAAGCGCTTCAGGAGCTGACACGGCTCGCCGTGCACCGGGAGACCGGCGACCGCAGCAGGCTGATGCTGGACATCGGCGGTTTCCGGGCGAAGAAGCGCACCGAGCTCGCGGAGCTGGGCGCGAAGGCGGCTGATGAGGTGAAGAGCTCCGGTGAGCCGGTGAAGCTCGATCCGATGACGCCCTTCGAGCGCAAGGTGGTCCATGACGCGGTCGCGGCCGCGGGACTGCGCAGCGAGTCCGAGGGCGAGGAGCCGCAGCGCTTCGTCGTGGTTCTTCCCGCCTGACCGGATCCTTTGTGTGTCGGCCCCGTCTGTTCGCAGGCGGGGCCGCTGTTTGTCAGCCTGACGGATGAGCCGCCGTGCGGTGGCTCCGTATGGAAGGACGGTTCCTGTGACGGAGGCGGCTGAGCTTCCCCCTGCTCCGGAGGAGGCACGGACGGTTTTCGGTGAGTACTTCCCCGAGGCGGTCCGGTATGCGGAGCTGCTTGCGGACGTGGGGGTCAAGCGGGGGCTGATCGGTCCCCGGGAGGTGCCGCGGCTCTGGGAGCGGCATCTGCTGAACTGTGCCGTTCTCTCGGAGGTCGTGCCCGACGGCGTCATGGTGTGCGACGTCGGCTCCGGCGCGGGTCTGCCGGGCATTCCGCTGGCCCTGGTGCGACGGGACCTGAAGATCACTCTCCTGGAACCCCTGCTGCGGCGGACCAACTTTCTCCAGGAAGTCGTGGAACTGCTCGGCCTCGACCATGTGACAGTGGCGCGCGGCCGCGCGGAAGAGGTGCTGGGCAAGGTCCAGCCCGTCCATGTTGTCACCGCGCGTGCGGTGGCCCCACTGGACCGCCTCGCGGGCTGGGGTGTGCCCCTGCTGCGCCCCTACGGCGAGATGCTGGCACTCAAGGGCGAGACGGCGGAGGACGAGCTCAAGAGCGCCAGGGCGGCACTGGGCAAGCTGGGTGTGGTGGACACCTCCATCCTGAAGGTGGGTGAGGGGGTCGTCGAACCGCTCGCGACCGTGGTGCGTGTCGAGGTCGGTGAGAGTCCCGGCGGCGTCAGGTTCGCTGCCAAGCGGGCGAAGGCCGCGCGAACGGGACGGACGCGCCGCCGCCGCTAGCTCCATGGAAGAGGGGTCGACGGGCGCGCCGTCGGGTTCAGTGGTCGCGACGGTTCCGTCGGCTCTCCGAGCCGGCCGACCACACCACGGACGCCGTCTCCGCGTCGGCGCCGCGTTCGAACCCGATATCCGGCGTCTGGGCCTGATGCTCCATAGATGGCGCCGTGCCAGATTCTCCCGGAGTGTCGTGGCGATCTGATCAGTCGACCCGTGCATCGTGTTTCACGTGAAACGTCGCTCACTGCTTCAGGGAATCATCGACCGTGGGCGTGCGGCCGCCGCACCGCGAGCCCGGAAACCCCTCGGACGAGGGACGGAGTTGTCCACAGTGGGGCATTCCTCCACAGAACAACGGGCCTCGCTGGTTCACCGACCCCAAAGCATGACAGGCTCTGTTCATTGCGAGTCTGAAGTCGAGGAGAGTGAATCCTTGCGGTCCGACGCCAACATCGCGGGACCGATGGCCGATCCGGTCCCCGGTCCCCGTACCGAGCCTCTGGGAGACGATGTTTCACGTGAAACACCGCCCCCCATGGACGACACCCCCATCGGTAGAGCTGCCCAGCTCGCGGTGGAGGCAATGGGTCGCGCCGGTGAGGGGCTCCCACGTCCCGAGCAGACGCGCATCATGGTGGTCGCCAACCAGAAGGGTGGCGTAGGGAAGACCACGACCACGGTCAACCTGGCTGCTTCCCTGGCGCTGCACGGCGCACGAGTCCTGGTGGTCGACCTCGACCCGCAGGGCAACGCGTCCACCGCGCTCGGTATCGACCATCACGCGGACGTCCCGTCCATCTACGACGTTCTCGTGGAGAGCAAGCCGCTCTCCGAGGTCGTCCAGCCCGTCTTGGATGTCGAGGGCCTCTTCTGTGCCCCAGCCACTATCGATCTCGCCGGTGCGGAGATCGAGTTGGTGTCGCTGGTCGCGCGGGAGAGTCGGCTCCAGCGGGCGATCGCCGGGTATGAGCAGCCACTGGACTACGTGCTGATCGACTGTCCGCCCTCACTGGGCCTGCTCACGGTCAACGCGCTGGTAGCCGGTGCGGAGGTTCTGATCCCGATTCAGTGCGAGTATTACGCGCTTGAGGGCCTGGGGCAGCTCCTGCGCAATGTGGACCTCGTGCGCGGGCATCTCAACCCCACGCTCCATGTGTCCACGATCCTGCTGACCATGTACGACGGCAGGACTCGGCTGGCATCCCAGGTCGCGGACGAGGTGCGCACGCACTTCGGTGAAGAGGTACTGCGGACGAGCATTCCTCGCTCCGTGCGGATCTCGGAGGCTCCGAGCTACGGCCAGACCGTGTTGACCTACGATCCTGGTTCGAGTGGCTCACTGTCGTACCTGGAAGCGGCGCGCGAGATCGCGCTGCGCGGGGTCGGCATCCGCTACGACGACCGGAACGCCCATCAGGGCAGTCCGAACAACCAGCAGAGCATGTCAGAGGGGATCATCCAGTGAGCGAACGACGCAGGGGGCTGGGACGTGGGCTCGGTGCGCTGATTCCCGCTGCCCCTGCCCCCCAGGAGCAGGCGACGGGCGCCGGGGAGACCGGCCCCCAGAGCACGTCCGTGCTGACGGCGGAGCGTGGTATCTCCGTGGCAAAGGTGACCTCGCTGCCGCAGGCGGCCACCTCGCCGGAGTCCGAGCGTGCTGCGCCGCCGGTGGCCTCCGAGCCGGTGCCGGACGAGCCGGCCGCCGTCGCGGGAGCGCACTTCGCTGAGGTGCCGATCGGCTTCATCACGCCGAACCCGCGTCAGCCTCGTGAGGTTTTCGACGAGGACGCGCTGGCCGAGCTGGTGACCTCCATCAACGAGGTCGGCCTGCTGCAGCCGGTCGTCGTTCGGCAGACCGGGCCGGAGCGCTATGAGCTCATCATGGGTGAGCGCCGTTGGCGGGCGTGCCGCGAGGCGGGCCTGGAGCGTATCCCCGCGATCGTGCGGGCCACGGACGACGAGAAGCTGCTGCTCGATGCGCTGCTGGAAAACCTGCACCGTGCCCAGCTGAACCCCCTCGAAGAAGCGGCGGCGTACGACCAGTTGCTGAAGGACTTCAGCTGCACGCACGACCAGCTGGCGGACCGGATCGGACGTTCACGTCCGCAGGTCTCCAACACGCTGCGTCTGCTGCGCCTGTCTCCCTCCGTGCAGCGCAGGGTGGCGGCCGGGGTCCTGTCCGCAGGCCATGCTCGCGCCCTGCTGTCGGTTGAGGACTCCGAGGAGCAGGACCGGCTGGCCCAGCGCATCGTGGCCGAGGGGCTGTCGGTGCGCACCGTGGAAGAGATCGTCCAGCTGATGGGGGACCGCCCCACGGCGACGCCGAAGGCAAAGGGTCCCCGTGCCGGAGCGCGGCTGTCGCCGGCGCTGTCGGAACTCGCTTCGCGTCTGTCGGACCGCTTCGAGACGCGGGTGAAGGTGGACCTGGGTCAGAAGAAGGGCAAGATCGTCGTTGAGTTCGCCTCGATGGACGATCTGGAGCGCATTCTCGGCACGCTCGCTCCCGGTGAGGGGCGCGTCATGGAGCACGCGGGGTCAGAGGCGTCCGAGGAGGACGTCCAGGGCTGAAACCTCGCACTGCCTTCTGGGCGGGCCGTGTACCGGGAACCTCCGGGTACACGGCCCGCCTTCTTTGCTCGCGCTCCCTGTGTACGGCGTCGAAGCGTGGATACGATGCGACGTGTGTGCTGGGCACACGGGGCGAGGAAGCGAGGAACAGCCTTCATGGGACGTCGGCTCGTACCGCTCACTCTGGACAACCTCCCCGACCTCCCCAAGCGGTGCCGGGCGTGCGTGTTCTGGGAGCTTGACCCCGTCAGCTCGGAAGCGGCGGTCAGCGCCGGCCGGGCGGAGGCAGGGAAAGAGGCCTGGATCTCCTCTGTACTGCTGGAGTGGGGTTCCTGCGGACGTGTGGTCTATGTCGACGACGTACCGGTCGGGTTCGTGCTCTACGCGCCCCCGGCGTATGTCCCCCGCTCCACCGCGTTCCCGACCAGTCCTGTCTCCTCCGACGCCTGCCAGCTGATGACCGCCTGGATCATGCCGGGCTACCAGGGCCAGGGCCTCGGGCGCGTCCTGGTGCAGACCGTGGCGAAGGATCTTCTGCGGCGTGAGTTCAGGGCGATCGAGGCTTTCGGCGACGCGCGCTGGAAGGAACCGGCCTGCGTACTGCCGGCCGATCATCTGTTGGCCGTGGGATTCAAGACGGTCCGCCCGCACCCCACCCATCCTCGGCTGCGGCTGGAGCTGCGCTCCACTCTCTCCTGGAAGGGGGACGTCGAGATGGCCCTGGACCGGCTTCTGGGGGCGGTACAGAAGGAGCCGGCACTGCGACCGCTCTAAGGGTGGGGACGTGGCCCTCAGAGCCGCCAGATGCCTTCCGGACCGTCGGTCCTCGCGCCCGCCGGATGCTCTCCGGACGGCCCCTCGCCGATGGCCGCGTTACTACTCCTGCACCAGCGGCGGGTCTCTTCATGCGGTGACACTCCCCCGCAGTGCCGGATGCCCGGGGACGTTCCGGTGGTAGGGCGCAACGAGGGCGCGACGTGAAAGAGCCCGCCCCCTGGGGGACGGGCTCTGTTTCACGTGAAACTTCGCGATGTGCGTTCATCGGCACATCGCCTGGGCGATCACTCGCCGATGAAGGTCTCCAGGTCGCGTACGAGCGCGGCCTTCGGCTTCGCGCCGACGATGGTCTTGGCGACCTCGCCGTTCTGGTAGACGTTCAGTGTCGGAATGGACATGACGCCGTACTTGGCCGCCGTGGCGGGGTTCTCGTCGATGTTGAGCTTCACGACCTGGATCTTGTCGCCGTGCTCAGCGGCGATGGCCTCCAGGGACGGAGCGATCTGGCGGCACGGTCCGCACCAGGCGGCCCAGAAGTCGACCAGTACGGGCTTGTCGCTCTTGAGCACGTCCTGCTCGAACGTGTCGTCTGTTACATGCTTCAGGTCGCCGGCCACGGCGGACTCCTTCGTTCGTAAGTGTGGGGTGTTGTTGATCGACGGTTCAGACCGTGGCGGTCTTCTCCGGCTCAGGGGTCTGCTCGCTGTCAGCGAGCGCCGCGAGGTACCGCTCGGCGTCCAGCGCCGCGGAGCAACCGGTGCCCGCGGCCGTGATCGCCTGGCGGTAGGTGTGGTCGACCACATCGCCGGCTCCGAAGACGCCGGTGAGGTTCGTCCGGGTCGTCGGAGCGTCGACCTTCAGGTAGCCCTCGCCATCCAGGTCCAGCTGGCCCTTGAACAGTTCGGTCCGCGGGTCGTGGCCGACGGCGATGAACAGGCCCGTGACGGGCAGCTCCGACGTCTCACCGGTCTGGGTGTCGCGCAGGGTCAGTCCGCTGAGCTTGGGGTCGCCATGGATCTCGGCGACCTCCTTGTTCCAGGCGAAGGTGATCTTCGGGTCGGCGAAGGCGCGGTCCTGCATCGCCTTGGAGGCGCGCAGCGTGTCGCGACGGTGGACGATCGTCACGGACTTGGCGAACCGCGACAGGAAGGTGGCTTCCTCCATCGCGGTGTCTCCGCCGCCGACCACGACGATGTCCTGGTCCTTGAAGAAGAAGCCGTCACAGGTGGCACACCACGAGACACCGCGACCGGACAGTTCAGCCTCGCGCGCCAGACCCAGCTTGCGGTAGGCCGAGCCGGTGGCGACGATGACGGCCTTCGCGCGGTGGACCGTACCGGCGGTGTCCGTGACCGTCTTGATGTCGCCCCTGAGGTCGACCTCGATGATGTCGTCAGGGACGAGCTCCGCCCCGAAGCGCTCGGCCTGGGCCCTCATGTTGTCCATGAGGTCCGGGCCCATGATCCCGTCCTGGAAACCAGGGAAGTTCTCCACCTCGGTGGTGTTCATCAGCGCACCACCCGCGGTGACGGCACCCTCGAAGACCAGCGGCTTCAGCGACGCACGCGCCGTGTACAGCGCGGCCGCGTAGCCGGCCGGCCCGGAGCCAATGATGATCACGTTACGGACGTCGCTCACGGGATTCTTCCTCGTCTCTGGGGACTGCCTACTGCCTCAACGGGACCAGTTCAACGACTGACATCCCACCCAACGGATACTACGGGCCGCGCATTCCCCGGCAGGCCGTTGGCGCAAGGCGGCTCTCGTCACCGGCGGGAGTAGAGCTCCGTCTGCAGAATCTTCCCCTTGACGGGGGGCGTCGCACCTACGCAGGTGGCGTCGATGACGTAGACGCGGACCTTGGTTTCGTCCGAGGGGTTCGCCAGGAGGAGCAGATAGGCCGGGGTGCCTCGATAGGTGCCCTGCTGGGCTGCCAGGACGGCCTCCGCACGACCGGTGCCCTGCTGTACGCAGTACGGCACCTGCGGGACGGACTGCATCAGCGGCTGATTGGACGCGGTACCGGAATCCGCGGAATTGCTGCGCTGGTCCGGATTGGAGTGGGGGGTGCTGCCCGGCTTCGCGGCCAGGAGGGTGCCCACCCGTGTCTCCAGCTCCGTGCCGGAGAAGTCGTCCGCGGCGCTCGTGGCTGCGGTGACCCGAGGCGATGGCGCTCGGTCGGCGGATCCGACGCCGGTCTTCGTGTCCGTTCCCTGGAAGAGGAAGACGCCCATGCCGAGGACAGCGACACCGAGGGCTGTCCCGAAGGCGAGGGCACCGCGACGCCTGCGAGCGGTCCGTCCCCGGCCGGGACCCCTGGTTCCACGGTCTGGACCGGTGGATGTACGGCTCGGACCACCGGGAGCCCTGGAGGAGCGCGATGTTTCACGTGAAACATGGGTGCCGTCGACCGAGCGCACCGTCTCGGTGACCTCCGTCGCGGTCTCCGCGTCGTCCCCTTGTTCCTTGTCTTCCTCGTCCCGGCTACGCGCGTCACTGCGCACGCTTGCGGGAGTGGGGAGACACGTCTGGTGCCCGACAGGGGCGTCTGCGGTCGGTGAGGCATCGAGCAGCGCCTCGGCAGCGAGTGCCGCGTCGATGCGCTCGGCCACATCCGCCGGCATGGGGGAGGGCCCTGGCAGCGTCCCGAGGAGGTCTCGGATCTCCATGAGGGACTGATGGACGTCCGCGCAGAGTGCGCAGGCGTCGAGGTGCTGCCGGAGTTCGGCGGTGCGGGACGGCGGCAGCAGTCCCTCGGTGAGGTCGGAGATCTCCTCGACATCCGGGTGCTGGTCCGTGTCGGACGGGGAAGTCACGCGCGCCCACCTCCGCCCTTCACCGCTGCCGGATCGCCTGGTTCCGTCGAGCTTCGTCCCGTTGCCGATGGGACGGATGTCCCGGGGGTCCGGTTCCGTTCCCTGCCCGCCCGGTGAGTGTCGGGCGCGTCACTGCGCAGATGGGCCAGGAGCGGCAGAAGTCTGGTCCGGCCACGGGCACAGCGGCTCTTGACGGTACCGCTCGGAACGCCCAGGATGCGGGCCGCTTCCGCGACGGGGTATCCCTGCATGTCCACCAGGACAAGGGCGGCTCGCTGGTCCACCGGCAGCCTGGCCAGCGCGGCGAACAGCTCGCGGTGGAGGTCCTGGCGTTCCGCCGGGGCCTCGGCGGACTCGTGCGGTTCGAGCAGTTGCTCCATGCGCTCGGTGTCGTCCACCGGGGTGGTCCTGCGGCTCTTGGCCTTCCGGACGCGGTCGAGGCACGCGTTCACGGTGATGCGGTGCAGCCAGGTGGTCACCGCGGACTGGCCGCGGAACGTGTGGGCGGCGCGGAAGGCGGACACCAAGGCGTCCTGCACGGCGTCGGCCGCCTCCTCCCGGTCGCCCAGGGTGCGTATCGCGACGGCCCACAAACGGTCGCGGTGGCGTCGGACGAGCTCACCGAAGGCGTCCGGGTCGCCCGCGACGTGAGCAGCCAGGAGATCCTGGTCGCTGACGTCGGTGAGTGCGGCGTCGTCCAACGGTGAGCCCCTCCCCTGATCCGGTCAGCTCGTGACGTGGATCTCCGAGACCTCGCCCCGGTACCCACCGTCGGCGGCCGCCGGCAGCTTGGTCAGCCAGACCAGAACGTACCGCGCCTTCACCGCCTTGGAAGGCTTCAGCGGTACTTTCTCACCGGTTCCCTGAGCAATCTTCGTGAACCCGTCGACGGTTGTGGGGATCGACGCGGAATCCGGGCTCGCGGCCCTGAGTTCCACTGACGTCGCCCCGTCGAAGTCGACCGTGACCGATCCGATCGTCTGCACCTTCCCGAGGTCAAGGATGAGCCCGACGCCCGGCTTGAGGTTTCCGAAATTCGGCTCGCCGATGTAGCGCTTGGTCTCCCAGGACGTGGACGGGTCGTTGTCGATCGCCTTGGGCACGTCTTCGGGGTTCTCGGAACCGTCGCCGGGCGGGGGATCGAAATCCTTCGCGCTCATGATGGCGATGGGGCCCGGGGCAGCCGGCGCCTTGTCGTCACCGTTCTTGGTGACCTTCGAAGGTGCCGGAGTGCCGTCGCTGCCGTGATGGCTCAGCACCCGATCGGCGATCTGCCAGCTTCCGAGGCCCAGCGCCACGATCACCAGGGCGGAGACGACCCACTTGAGGAGTTTGCCGGGCGGCGTCTGCATCGGGGGCGGCGGTACGACCGGCGAGGCGACGGCCGTGTGCATCGGACCGGTTTGCGCCGTGCCGTAGTTGCCTTGCTGGTACGTCGTGCGCTGGTAGTCCGGCGGTGCCGCGAAGGCGGGCTCCGGCGGCCGGACGCGGGGCATCTCCGCGACGGCCTTGGCGAGTTCGTCAGGCGTGGTGCAGGGCGGCTCCTGCCGCGAGGCGGTCGCACCGTCGTTGGCGAGGGCCCGCATGGCGAGTTCGGACAGGCCGCGGTGGACCCCCGCGCGTACCTGGTCGGGCGCGAGGAGACCCACGCCCTTCGGCAGGCCCGTCATGCCGTAGGCATCGGTCTCGTACGGCCAACGCTGGGTCAGGGACGCGTACAGGAGGGCGCCGATGGCTTCGGTGTCCGCGCGCTGCGGGCGGTCGGTGGTGATGCCGCGCAGTGCGGCGTTCACCGCGAGGCCGCGGATGCGGTACTGCCCGCCGGAGGTCCGCAGTACCGCGCTGGGCGTCAGCCGCAGGTGGGACAGGCCCTCCCGGTGGGCCGCCGCCATGGCTTGGGAGACCTGGCTGACGAGCTGATAGGCGTCGTGCGCCTCCAGCGGTCCCGAGGCGAGCAGCGCGGTCAGTTCCACCGCGTCCGGCAGCCACTCGTGGACGACGTAGACGAGGTCGTTCTCCTCGACAGCGTCGAGGACCTGCACGAAGCGAGGGTCGCCGAGCAGGGCCGCAGAGCGCGCGGCGGCCAGCACGGAGCGGGCTCGCGGATGCTCCGCGGGGAGGAGATGGACGCCCACCGCCCGGCGCAGCTTCTCGTCCACGGCACGCCAGCTGCTGAATCCGTCCAGACGGGTGACGCACTCCTCCAGACGGTAGCGTCTGGCGAGTTTGTGACCGCTGTGCAGCTCCGGTGCTGCGAAGCCCGGCCCGGTGCTCTTGGGCTCGTCAGTCGATTCGGGCGCCTTCTCGGGCGCGGACTGCTCCGCGCTCTCCTGGGCCTCCGCAACCCCGTCGGTCGTGGTCTTCTCCGCCGTGTCCTGCTTGGCGGGCAGTGGCTTGTCGCCACTGTTGTCGTCCACGTCGACGGCAGCCGTGCTACGTTCCGCCACCGTCGCTCCTGCCTCCCCATCCGTTGCGCGCTGTCCAACAGCCAAGCCAATTGTGCCCACAGTCCGGTGCTATGCACGACACACGGAGGCCGACGATGGTTGTGCTCGGCCACCCGTGACTACCGCCCGAGGCGGCCACGCACCATTCCGACCATGCCGTTCAGTTCCTCGATACGCATCTTCTTCGCCGCGATGTAGAAGATGCCGAGCAGCGCCGCTCCTCCGACGATGAGCGCCAGTACGGCCCCGCCGGCTCCCTTGCTCACGACGTTCAGGATCCCGAAACCAAGGACACCACCGACGACGGCCGCCGGGATGGCCGCCAGGCAGAGCCGGGCGTACGTCCGCATGACGCGCTTTCCGTCGAGGTCTCCGTTGATCCGTTTCGCCAGCCTGCGCCAGGCGACGCCCACACCGACCGCGTAGGCGAGTCCGTATGAGGCCGCCATACCTACTACTGCCCAGCGCGCGGGAAGGACCACATAACAGATCGCCGAGGCGGCCGCATTGACCGCCGCCACGATGACCGTGTTGTAAAAGGGTGTCCGGGTGTCCTCGTACGCGTAGAACCCGCGCAGGACGACGTACTGGACGGAGTACGGGATGAGTCCGAGCCCGAACGCCATCAGGATGTAGCCCATCGACCGGGCGGAATCGATGCCGCTCGACGAGAACAGCAGCGTGGAGATCGGCACACCGAGGGCCAGGAACATGAAGGCGATCGGCACGATCGCGACGGCCGAGGTCCTGAGCCCCTGTGAGATGTCGTCCCGCACGGCACCGGAGTCGCCGTCGCTCGCGGCCCGCGAGATGCGGGGCAGCAGGGCCGCCATGACCGACACCGTGATGATGGCCTGCGGCATGCCCCAGATCAGCTGGGCATTGCTGTAGGCCAGGAAGCCCGTGCCGTCGGCGTGGGACGCCTTGCCGGCCGCGGTGGACAGCTGGGTGACGACCACCACGCCCGCCTGATTGGCCAGGACGAACAGCACCGTCCACTTGGCGAGCGCGATGGTCTTGCCGAGACCGTGGCCTCGCCAGTCGAAGCGCAGCCGGAACCTGAAGCCGGCTTCCCTCAGGTAGGGGATCATCGCCAGGGCCTGGACGGTCAGGCCGAGCAGGGTGCCGATGCCGAGCAGGTGGACGCCGTCCGGCGGGATGGTGCGGACCGTCATGTGCGAGTCGGCGGCCGTGCCGTACACGTAGATGAACAGCCCGAACGTGGCGATCATGACGATGTTGTTGAGGACCGGCGTCCACATCATCGCGCCGAACCTGCCGCGGGCGTTCAGGATCTGGCCCATGATCACGTGGATGCCCATGAAGAAGATCGTGGGCAGGCAGTAGCGGGCGAAGGTGATGGCGACGTTGTTGGCGTTCGGGTCCCCGGCGATGGTGGGCGACAGGGCATGGATCAGTTCCGGGGCGCCGACGACCACGATGGTGACGATGACCGCGAGGGGCACCATCGCGAGGGTCAGCAGCCGGTTGGCATACGCCTCACCGCCGTCGTCGTCCTCCTTCATGGCCCGGACGAGCTGGGGAACGAAGACCGAGTTGAGGCCACCGCCGACGGTGAGGATGTAGATCATCGTCGGCAGGGTGTAGGCGATGGTCCAGGAGTCGCCCAGCAGCGTGGCGCCGAAGGCGGCGGTGATGACGAGGCTGCGCACGAAGCCGGTGAGCCGGGACACGAGCGTGCCGGAGGCCATGACGGCGCTCGACTTCAGCAGCCCGCCCGACTTCGCGGGCTTCGCGGCCGGTACCTGCTCTTCGGGTTCCGGCTCTGTCGGCACGACCGGAGCGCCCGCCCGCTGGTCGCGGTAGAGGTGGGCGAAGGCGTCCTGCTGCTGCGGCTCCGTACCCGCGTGGGTGACGAGGTCGTCGACGCCGGTGAACCGCGTGGTCCTGGGGTCGTCACCGTAGGGACCGGGCGGGGGGGTCCCCGCCCAGATCCTGGGGTCGGGCCCGTAGTGCTGGGGCTGCTGCTGCGGAGGCTGCTGCTGGAAGAGCTGCTGCGTCGTGTCCGGGTGCGGGCCGGGCGCCTGCGGCGGGTGGGCGGCGCGATCGTGGAGCGCGTCGGTCACCGGGTCCTGGGACGAGCGTTCCTGCGCCCAGTACGGGTCCTCCTGGTACGCCTCCTGGACGTACGGGTCCCGGGGGTAGGGCGGGTAGGGAGTCTGGGACTGCTGCTGGTTCTGGGCGTACTGGTCCTGGGCGTACGGCTCGCCCTGGGCGGGCGGTGGTGCGGGGGCCTGCCCCGCGGGATCGCTGCCCGTGCCCGGGCCACGCTCACCGTCGTACGGCGCGTTCATGGATTACCCCACCTCATCGTCCCCGGCCGACCGGCCACGACATCGCTCAACGGTCCACTTTCTCACCTGAGCCCGACGGCGCCGGGTTCCCCGGTCCGGTGTCCACTGCGGGGTCACTCGGCTGCTCGCCACCGGACCCGTTCCCCGGGCCGTCGCCGGAGCCGTCCGCGGGGCCGCCGTCCGGCCCGCCGTCGGGACCGTCGCCCCGCGCCGCTACGGCGGCCGCACGGCGGGCTGCCGTGCGCTTGCGCCTGCTGTACATCTTGACGCCCGCGAACACGAGCAGCAGCACACCGCTCGCGATGACGAGCATGGCGGTCGGGGTGATCTCGGAGACCCTGACCTGGAAGGTCATCTTCTGGCTGTAGGGGTGGCCGTCCTCGGTGAACAGCTGCGCGCTCACTTCGACCGGACCGTTCGCGTTGCCGGTCCCGGTGAACTTCACGGACTGACTGTGGCCGCCGCCGACCTTGATCGGCTGGTCCGCCACCGCCTTGTCACCGTCGAGCTTGAGACGGGTGGGCTTGCTCGACGAGAGTCGCAGCACCAGGTGCTGGACATCCTGCAGCAGCTTGTTCTGGACGGTGACCGGGATGGTCGCGCTGGCACCGGACAGGGTCAGGTCGGACTTCGGTACGAGCAGTACCTCGCCCTTCAGCCCGGTCAGGTAGTTCCTGACCGCCCCCCGGTACGCGGACGCGCCCACCTGGTCGCCGCGCCAGGACGTCGACATCGACCGTTCCTGGGCGTTCGCGAACGGGGCCTCGACCCGGTCGGGGGCGCTGAGGACGTCCGTGAACCTCGTCAGGAGGTCCTGGGTGTCCTGGATCTCCTGGAACGCCGAGGTCGGCAGCTCCTGCCTGCGCAGGCTCCGCGGGTAGTGGGACGCGGAGGGGATCCGGGTGTTCGCGTCGGGGTCGGGGGTGGCGGCGGCCGCGTCCGTCAGGTCCTGCGACTCGGTCCAGCGCTCCGGGTCCAGCCCGTGCAGCGCCGCGGCCATCGCCTGGACCTGCCCGGCGTTCGGCATCCGCTGCGGTGCGACGACGATGCTGCGTTCCTTGTCGGGCTCCTGCTGGGACAGGGCGAGCGACTGGGCGAGGAACCGCTGCACCGCGAGCGTGGAGGACGCCGCCGTCGTCAGGTCGCCCTGGAAGGCCGTGGAGAGCCTGCTGTCCGCGACGACGGCCGTGGTGCCGCCGCCGATGGGACGGGCGCCGGTGGGCGTGTAGGGGAGGTTGTCGCTGAGGCTGTCGCTGCGGGTGATGACCTTGTCGGCGCCCGCGGAGGTCGCCACGTCGACGATCGAGGGGTCGATGGCCCCGTTGACCGGCCAGGCGAAGTCAGTGGACGGCGTCACGTGGAGGATGGTGTCGACCGTGGTCGCGGCGACCTGGGTGGCCGGCTGGAGATGGCTCAGAGACCCGGACACGCTCCGCCCGGTGTGTGCCAGGGACGCCAGGTCGGGGTCGGCGAACGGGAGCGCCACCACCGGATGGTGCTGCACGGCCTTCTCCAGCGAGTTCAGCCACTGGTTGGCGAGCTGCTGGTTCTTGCCGGGGACGGTGGTGTTCCCCTTCTTGACGCTGTATTTGTGCGTCATCGCGTCGACCGTGGCCAGCAGGTCCGGGTCGATGACCCAGGTCACCGGCAGCTGACTGCCGAGAGACACCATCTGCTGGAGCCGTCCGCCCGGCGCCAGGTCGGCCGCGAGGTCGTCGTTGTCGAAGACCGGGGTCTGCTGCTCGTCGGCCCCCGTCTGCGCCGACAGGTGGATCTTCGAGATGAGCGGCCACAGGAAGGTGAGCTTGGTCTTCTTGTCGGCGGCATCGGGCTGCCAGGGCAGAAACGTCCGCTGTATCCCGAGCACGTGGTCCCAGGGTTCCTGCGCCGTCTCGCCCGAGAGGGAGACGCCGAGCTGGTACACGCCGTCCTCGTCCAGACCCAGGTCACTCACGGGCACCGAGAGGGCGAAGTCCTGGCGGGCCTTCGGGGCCAAGCGCGCGATCTTGACGCGGTACTTGCCGCCCAGCGGCGCGACCTGGACGGCCGTGCTCGCGGAGGCGGCCGCCGCGTCGTCGATGGCGCTGCGCCCCGCGAGGCGGGGGCCGACCCGAAGGTCGACGCCGGCATCCGTGACGGTCGCCCGGCTCCGGTTGGTGACGGTGCCGGAGATCGTCAGGGTGTCGCCCTTCACGGGGGCGCTCGGTGAGAGTGTGTTGAGCGCCACGGCGACGGTGCTGTCCCCGCTGGCCTTCGTCGGCGCGAACGCCTCCACGGCACCCGGCGAGGGCGCCGCCTGGGCTACCGGAGCCGCGGTGCCCGCCAGCAGACCCGCGAGGAGCGGGGCGCCCGCCACCACGGATGCCGTGCGTCGCAGCCACCGACGGGCAGCCCAGTGGCCCGTCCCCCGGATGTGTGCCGCATCGGCCACGCGCTCGTCCGTCCTTCGTCCTTGTTGCTTGCCGCTGGTGGTCAGTCGTTCGGTGCGTCCACGCATGGTAACGATGAGCGCTGTGGCGAAGTGCTGGGGACCGCTCCACCAGATCGTGAAGAGTCTCATGGACTGGCGGGGAACCTCACACCGGAGCCGTGGAGGGTGAATGAAACCTCCAGATGTCCGGGATGCCGGAAACCGGGGCGGCCCGCGCGGCCTGCGGCACGTACGCTTTCCTGTTGTGCCGAACGCCAACAATGACAACCCCAGTGCACTGAATCAGGTGCAGAGCCGCGCGGTCAGTGAACTGCTGCGGGTATCCCCCGTCGCCGACGTCCTCGCGCTCCGGTTCGAGGAGGCAGGCTTCTCGCTCGCCCTGGTGGGCGGGTCGGTGCGGGACGCACTGCTCGGCCGGCTCGGCAACGATCTGGACTTCACGACGGACGCGCGCCCGCAGGACATTCTCAAGATCCTCAGGCCTTGGGCGGATGCCGTGTGGGATGTGGGGATCGCGTTCGGCACGGTCGGCTGCCACAAGGACGCAGTCGTCGACGGCGTGGCCCAGAGCTTCCAGATCGAAGTCACGACCTACCGCTCCGAGGCGTACGACCGGACCTCGCGCAAGCCGGAGGTGTCGTACGGGGACTCCATCGAGGAGGACCTCGTGCGCCGTGACTTCACGGTGAACGCGATGGCGCTCGCCCTCCCGCGCAAGGAGTTCATCGATCCCCACGGGGGCCTCGGCGACCTCGCGCAGCGCGTCCTGAGGACGCCGGGCACGCCTCAGGACTCGTTCTCCGACGATCCGCTGCGGATGTTCAGGGCCGCGCGCTTCTCCGCTCAGCTCGACTTCGAGGTCGCTCCCGAGGTGGTCGCGGCCATGAAGGAGATGGCCGACCGGATTGAGATCGTCTCCGCCGAGCGGGTCCGGGACGAGTTCAACAAGCTTCTGCTGTCCCAGCACCCCCGTAAGGGACTCGCGCTGCTCGTCGACAGCGGCCTCGCCGCTCGGGTGCTGCCCGAGCTGCCCGCGCTGCGGTTGGAGAGCGACGAGCACCACCGGCACAAGGACGTCTACGAGCATTCGCTGACCGTCCTGGAGCAGGCCATCGACCTGGAGGAGGACGGCCCTGATCTGGTGCTGCGGCTGGCCGCCCTCCTGCATGACGTGGGCAAGCCGAGGACACGGCGCTTCGAGGGGGACGGCCGGGTGTCCTTCCACCATCACGAGGTGGTGGGCGCCAAGCTCGTCAAGAAGAGGATGACCGCGCTCAAGTACGCGAACGACATGGTCAGGGATGTCTCCCGGCTCGTGGAGCTCCATCTGCGCTTCCACGGTTACGGCGCAGGCGAGTGGACGGACTCGGCCGTGCGCCGCTACGTGCGGGATGCGGGTCCGCTGCTCGGCCGTCTCCACAAGCTGACGCGTTCGGACTGCACCACGCGTAATAAGAGGAAGGCCACCGCACTGTCCCGCGCGTACGACGGCTTGGAAGAGCGCATCGCGCAGCTTCAGGAACGCGAGGAGCTCGACGCGATCCGGCCCGATCTCGACGGGAACCAGATCATGGAGATCCTGGATATCACTCCGGGACCGGTGATCGGCGCGGCATACGCGTTCCTGCTGGAGCAGCGACTGGAGAACGGGCCCATGGAGTTCGATGACGCTGTCGCGGCGCTCAAGGAGTGGTGGGCCACCCAGGAGGCCTGAGGGGCGGTCCGGGTGGAGCGTTCGAAGCCGGAGCGCCGTCGGTGCGGTGATGTTTCACGTGAAACATCACCGCCGGCGGGAGGCGCGAGGTGTGACGTGCGAGGCGGTGTGAAGCGACGTCGGGCGTGAGGCGACGTCGATGTTTCACGTGAAACATGAGCTGGGACGACTGCGAGGCATGGCGAAGGCCCCAGGGACACTGTCCCTGGGGCCTTCGCCATGCATTCCCCCGTCCGAGTCCGAGCGGAAGCAGGTCCGCTCAGTCCCGGTCCGTCAGTCTGATCAAGCGCGGACTCAGCGCTCGACCTCGCCGCGGATGAACTTCTCCACGTTCTCGCGGGCCTCGTCGTCGAAGAACTGGACCGGCGGCGACTTCATGAAGTAGCTCGACGCGGAGAGGATGGGACCGCCGATGCCGCGGTCCTGGGCGATCTTCGCGGCGCGCACGGCGTCGATGATGACGCCGGCGGAGTTCGGGGAGTCCCAGACCTCGAGCTTGTACTCCAGGTTCAGCGGGACGTCGCCGAACGCGCGACCCTCAAGGCGGACGTACGCCCACTTGCGGTCGTCGAGCCAGGCCACGTAGTCGGACGGGCCGATGTGGACGTTGTCGGCGCCCAGGTCGCGGTCCGGGATCTGGGAGGTGACGGCCTGCGTCTTGGAGATCTTCTTGGACTCCAGGCGCTCGCGCTCCAGCATGTTCTTGAAGTCCATGTTGCCGCCGACGTTCAGCTGCATCGTGCGGTCCAGGACGACGCCGCGGTCTTCGAACAGCTTCGCCAGCACGCGGTGCGTGATGGTCGCGCCGACCTGCGACTTGATGTCGTCACCGACGATCGGGACGCCGGCCTCGGTGAACTTGTCCGCCCACTCCTTGGTGCCCGCGATGAACACCGGCAGAGCGTTGACGAACGCGACCTTCGCGTCGATGGCGCACTGGGCGTAGAACTTCGCGGCGGCCTCGGAGCCCACCGGCAGGTAGCAGACCAGGACGTCGACGTTGCGGTCCTTGAGGGTCTGGACGATGTCGACGGGGGTCGCGTCGGACTCCTCGATGGTCTGGCGGTAGTACTTGCCCAGACCGTCCAGGGTGTGACCACGCTCGACCGTGACGCCCGTGGACGGCACGTCGCAGATCTTGATGGTGTTGTTCTCGCTGGCACCGATCGCGTCCGCGAGGTCGAGGCCGACCTTCTTCGCGTCGACGTCGAACGCGGCGACGAACTCGATGTCCCGTACGTGGTAGTCGCCGAACTGCACGTGCATCAGACCCGGCACTTTGCCCGCCGGGTCGGCGTCCTTGTAGTACTCGACGCCTTGCACCAGCGACGAGGCGCAGTTGCCGGCGCCAACGATGGCTACGCGAACCGAACCCATTCCGGTTGCTCCCTGTTGATCTCGATGTTCCGTTGAGGCCGCCGTGAAGCGGGTCTCACTTGGTCCTGTCGTCGGACGGATCCGGCGTGGCGGGGTGCCGCGAGGGCGAACCCTCGGCAGTTGCGGCACCCCCGCGCCGGGGCAGACCGTCCATGTGGTCGGTGTCGTGGGGCGTCCGGTGCTCGGCGGCCGGTGGGCCGGGGTCGCCGGCTCGCTCGGTGTCGCCGGGCTCGGACGTACCCCGCCGGTCCCGCCCGGCCCGCTCGCTCTCGATGAGCTCGTTGAGCCAGCGCACCTCGCGCTCCACGGATTCCATCCCGTGGCGCTGGAGCTCCAGCGTGTAGTCGTCGAGACGCTCGCGGGTGCGGGCGAGTGAGCCGCGCATCTTCTCAAGGCGCTCCTCAAGACGGCTGCGGCGGCCTTCGAGGACGCGCATCCGTACGTCGCGCTCGGTCTGCCCGAAGAAGGCGAACCGTGCAGCGAAGTGCTCGTCCTCCCAGGCGTCGGGGCCGGCGTGGGCGAGTAGCTCCTCGAAGTGTTCCTTGCCGTCGGCCGTCAGCCGGTAGACGATCTTGGCCCGCCGTCCGGCGAGGGACGCCGCGAGGGCGTCCTCCGGGGCACTGCCCGGCTCCTCGATCAACCAGCCCGTGGCGACCAGCGTCTTCAGGCACGGGTACAGCGTCCCGTAGCTGAAGGCCCGGAAGATGCCCAGTGACGTGTTGAGCCGCTTTCGCAGCTCGTACCCGTGCATCGGGGACTCGCGCAGCAGGCCGAGTACGGCGAACTCAAGGATTCCCGAGCGCCTGCTCATCCTTGCCCCTTTCGCCGTCCTCTGTGGCTGTCTGTCCGGCTCACTGTGTGCTTATCTCGCGTTGACATGTCGCGCTGATGTATCGACTCGATACATCACGACGATAGAGGTGTGGGGCGGTTGCGACAAGAGGGGAACTCGTGAACGCCATCACATCCTCAATTCACAGCAGGCAAGTTGCCTGATTTGGGGTGAACTTCGGGCCTCAGAGGGTTTTGACCGTGCGTAGTCTGTGCGGCATGCAGACCACCGGGAGCCCAGTGACGCAAGGGGCGTCGAGCATGTGGGCCTATCAAAGCCCTGGGGACCACGGCCACGGGAGTCACGAGAGCAGCGGCAGCCGCGTCGAGCGCGCTCCGCTGCCAGGGCTCCCCGAGGCCAGCACGGGGGACCGGAACTCACCTGCCGCTTCCAGGCGCCCGCGCCTGCCCGAGGAGTAGTCGTTCGATGAGCGAGCACCGTCGCAAACTGCCACCGCCGCAAGGCGGCGGACGTGCCGCGTCCCGGCGGGCAGCCCAGCAGCCGCCCGGCCGCCGCGCTGCCCCCTCCCGAGGCGACGCCTCGGGATCACACACAGACCCCGCCGGAGATACGGGCGCCACGAGCCGCTCGGGTCCGCACGGCGAGGACGAGCAGTCGTACGGCGGCCGCGCGGCCGCCCGCAGAGCCGCCCAGCGCGGCGGCCGCAGGCGCGGTGCCGAGCCGGCACCGGGCGGCGGGCGGGGGCGTGGGGGCGGCGGCCGGGGACCCGGCAAGAAACGCTTCATCGACTACCCGCGGTTCGACAAGTACGGCTGGCGCCGCTGGGTCCCGTCCTGGCGCCTCACGAGCGCCCTCACCGTCGCGTTCCTCGGTTCGCTGCTGGCCGCCGGGTCCGTCGCGTACGCGCTCGTCCAGCTGCCGGACCCGAGCCTGGCGTCCAAGGCGGAGAACAACGTCTACTACTGGTCGGACAAGACTCCGATGGTGTCGACCGGTGGCGAGAACAACGTCAATCGGCAGATCATCTCCATCGACCAGATCCCCAAGGCGATGCAGGACGCGGTCGTCTCCCAGGAGAACAGGTCCTTCTACACGGACTCGGGCATCGACCCGCAGGGCATCGCGCGCGCCGTGGTCAACATGGCGAAGGGCCAGGAGACGCAGGGTGGCTCCACCATCACCCAGCAGTACGTGAAGAACGCGCTCCTCGGTGACCAGAGCCAGACCGTGGACCGCAAGGTCAAAGAGATCTTCATCGCCCTCAAGGTCGGCACGAAGCAGTCCAAGCCGAAGATCCTTGAGGGATACCTCAACACCTCGTACTTCGGCCGTGGTGCGTACGGCATCCAGGCGGCGGCTCGTACGTACTTCGGGGTGGACGCGAAGCAGCTGAATCCGAGCCAGTGCGCGTTCCTCGCCGCACTGCTCAAGGGCGCCACGCTGTACGACCCCGCGGGCAACACGGACCTCAACGCGCAGGCCACCCCGCAGGCGAACACCGCGCGCATCACGTTCCGCTGGAAGACGACCCTGGACCAGATGGTGAAGGACGGCCATCTCTCCGCGACGGAACGCGCCAAGTACAAGACGCTGCCGGTATCGCAGCCGCTGAAGAAGTCCGCCCAGCTCAGCGGGCAGGTCGGCTACCTGGTCGACCTCGCCAAGTCGTACTTCGCGAACAACAACTCCGAGGGCATCACGTCGGACGACCTCTCGAAGGGCGGTTACGAGATCTACACGACCTTCGACAAGAAGAAGGTCAATCAGCTCTCCGCCGCCGTCGAGAAGGTGCGCAAGGAGAACATCAGCACCAAGAAACGGCCGACGAAGGACTCCTTCGTCCAGTTCGGCGGCGCGTCGATCGAACCGCAGAGTGGGAAGATCGTCGCGATCTACGGCGGTGAGGACGCGACCAAGCACTTCACCGACAACGCCGACGTCACGGGCGCCCAGGTCGGTTCGACGTTCAAGCCGTTCGTCCTGGCCGCGGCAATGGAGCACGGGAAGCGCGATCCGAACCTCGGGATCGACCAGCCGGACTCCGAACGCACGGCGGTCAACCCCGACACCAGCCGCTACCCGGGCAAGAACAACCTGAAGATCAAGGACTACACCGGCCAGGTCTGGATGGACAAGGAGGGCAAGGAGTGGCTGCAGCCGAACGACGAGGGGTACAACCAGCCCTCCATCACGCTGCGTGAGGCGATGCGGGAGTCCGTGAACTCCGCGTTCGTCCAGCTCGGCATGGACGTCGGCATCCCGACCGTCCGTACCGAGGCGGAGAAGGCGGGCCTCTCCTCCGACCAGCTGATCAAGTCCGACGTGCCGTCGTTCTCCATCGGCATCTCCGACCCGAGCGCCATCCGCATGGCGGGCGCGTACGGGACCTTCGCTCAGCACGGCGAGCAGCGCGACCCGTACTCGGTCGAGAAGGTCCTCCGGAACGGCAAGGAGATCTTCAAGCACGACGACAAGGTCACGCGGGCCATGCCGGCCCAGGTCGCCGACAACGTGACGGACGTCCTGCGGACCGTCGTCACCAAGGGCACCGGCACGAACGCCCAGGTGGCGGGGCACGAGGTCGCCGGTAAGACCGGTACGACCGACGAGAACAAGTCCGCCTGGTTCGTGGGCTACACCCCGCAGTTGTCGACGGCCATCGACATGTACCGGCTGGACGACAACGCGAAGAGCAAGGACCGCAAGTTCCTGTCGATGTACAACACCGGCGGGCAGAAGACGATCCAGGGTGCTTCGTTCCCCTCGTCGATCTTCAAGGACTACATGACGGCCGCGCTCAACGGGCAGCCCGCCCTGACGTTCACGAAGCCCGAACCGATCGGTAAGGCCGTGTTCGGAGGCGGCCTGCACTCGCCGGCGCCCTCGCCGTCCGTGACGCCTTCGAACTCCCCGTCGTCGTCACCGTCCACTTCGCCGAGCCCGTCGAACACGCCGCAGCCGCCTCCTTCGCCGAGCGACTCCTGCTCCTCGTTCTTCGGCTGCTCCGGCGACGGCGGTCAGAACGGCGGCAACAACACCGGCGGTGGCAACGGAGCCGGGGGGGCCGATACCGGCGGCACCGACGCGGGCACCACCGGCGGCGAGTCGCCGTCCTCCTCGCCGGGCACCGACGCCGGCACGACGAACGGGAACGGCAACGGAGGGACCGATACCGGCGGAGGCTTCATCGGCGGCCCCGGCTAGCAGGACCGTGGCGCCCGTGTCCGTCTCCGGGCCGGGCGCCACGCCGGGGCCCGACGCCGGGCCCGGGTGCCGGAACTCCCGCAGAGCGGGAGGCGGGCTCCTGGGCCGGTCGCCCCGCAGAATCCGAGGCAGGTCCATGGGCCGGTCTTCGCGCAGCACCCGGGATCGGCCCCGCGCCGACCTCGACGCGGACCCTGACGGGGGCCGTCGCACCGGTTCCGTACCCCAGGTACGGGCCCGGATGCGGCGGCCCCCGTCGCGTTGCCAGTTCCGTACGGCAGGATGGGCGCCATGCCGAGCGCAGAAGACACCTCCGTACCCCCCGGTACGTCCCTCGGGCCCCAGGAGACGCCGGACGTCGCTCCCACGCGCCGTGACCGGATCTCCGCGGCGGGCAGCGAGCTGATCGGCGGCCCGCTGGGACGCTGGGCCCTGTCCGGGACGAGCCGGCTCACCCCGGTGCGGGTCATCGCCCTGGTGGCGATCGGCATGTTCGCGCTCGGTATGGCGCAGAAGCTCCCCTGCTACGACTGGGCGTGGTTCCGCGGCGCGAGCTCCCAGTACACCCGCGCCTGCTATTCGGACATTCCGCATCTCTTTCAGGCCCGCGGTTTCTCCGACGGCCTCGTGCCGTACTTCGACCGTCTCAACGGCGACATGGACTACCTGGAGTACCCGGTACTCACCGGCCTCTTCATGGAGGTCGCCTCCTGGATCACGTCCCTGTTCACGTCCAGCAACGGGGACCTGATGGGCCGCGAGCAGGCGTACTGGATGGCCAACGCGGCCATGCTGCTCGTCTGCGCCGTGATCATCGCCGTGTGCACGGCCCGCACCCACCGCCGCCGTCCCTGGGACGCGCTGCTGGTCGCCCTCGCCCCGGCGTTCGTGCTGACCGCCACGATCAACTGGGACCTGCTGGCGGTCGCCCTGACCGCGGCGGCGATGCTGATGTGGACCCGGGGCAGGACGCTCGCCTTCGGCATCCTCATCGGTCTCGCGACCGCCGCGAAGCTGTACCCGGTGCTGATCCTCGGCCCGTTGCTCGTGCTGTGCTGGCGGGCCGGCAAGATGCGCGCGTTCGGATCGGCTCTGCTCGGCGCCGCCTGCGCCTGGCTCGTGGTGAACCTGCCGGTGATGCTGCTGGCGCCTGAGGGCTGGAAGAAGTTCTACACGTTCAGTCAGGTACGGCCGGTGGACTTCGGCTCGTTCTGGCTGATCATCAGCCAGCGCACGGGCGCGTTCAGCACCGATGTGCACCCGGTCAACACGTACTCCATCGTGCTGATGGCGCTGGCCTGCGCGGGTATCGCGGCGCTGGCGCTGATGGCCCCGCGCCGGCCGCGCTTCGCGCAGCTCGCGTTCCTCGTCGTCGCCGCGTTCATCCTCACCAACAAGGTCTACTCGCCGCAGTACGTGCTCTGGCTGGTGCCGCTCGCGGCGCTCGCCCGGCCGCGCTGGCGGGACTTCCTCGTGTGGCAGGCGTGCGAGGTCATGTACTACCTCGGCATCTGGATGTACCTCGCGTACACGACCAGCGGTGACGCCCACAAGGGGCTGCCGGCCGAGGGCTACCAGCTGGCCATCGCGCTGCATCTGGCGGGCACGCTGTACCTGTGTGTGCTGGTGGTGCGCGACGCGATGCTGCCGGAGCGGGACCCGGTACGGGCCGACGGCGCGGACGACCCGTCAGGCGGCGTCCTGGACCACGCGCCCGACGTGTTCGTCCTGGGCGAGGCGGCGCGCTCCAAGGCCGTCGGGGACGGCTCCGCAGCCGAGGGGAGGGGCGGCGGGCGGGTCACGTGGGGCAGCGACGAGTGGGAGCCGGAGACGGACCCCGAGACGGTCGGGGACCGGCGCCACGGCGCTTAGCGGTCAGCTCGGGGCCTTCCGGCCGCGGGGCCGGAGTCCGGCGGGGGTCCCGGTCTGGCCGGTCGGGCCCCGAGAGACACCGGGGCGGGCCCGCCGGGGAGCGGTCCGGGGCCCGCGCTGACCGGAGCCCGGTCCGGCCGTCACGTGCCCCTGTGCGCGGGACGCGGACACGCCGGCGTGCCCGGGGCCCCGCCCCTGCCCCGTTCGAGGGCCGGGCGAGAGCCGCGGACAGGTTGCTCAGCGGTCGACGATCCGGTCGAACTGGGTCGTGGTGTGCCGCAGGATCGCCACCAGTTCGTCGCCCACCTTCGGCTCCTCGGCCTCCGACGGGACGAACAGGATCGACACCTGCATGTGCGGCGGCTCCGCGAACCACCGCTGCTTGCCGGACCAGACGAACGGCGACAGGTTGCGGTTGACCGTCGCGAGACCGGCCCGTGCCACGCCCTTCGCACGGGACGTCATGCTGTGCAGCGCCTTCGGCGCCTCCAGTCCGACACCGTGCGACGTACCGCCCGCCACGACGACGAGCCAGCCGTCGGACGCGGCGCGCTGCTGCCGGTAGCCGAACCGGTCGCCCTTGACGACCGGGGTGACGTCGAGGACCGCGCCCCGGTACTCCGTCGCGTCATGGTCACCGAGCCACAGCTTGGTGCCGATGCGCGCCCTGAACCGGGTCTGCGGGAACTGCTGCTGGAGCCGCGCGAGCTCGTCGGCCTTCAGGTGGCTCACGAACATCGTGTGGAGGGGGAGCCGGGCGGCGCGCAGCCGGTCCATCCAGGCGATGACCTCCTCGACCGCGTCCGAGCCGTCCGTACGGTCCAGCGGAAGGTGCAGCGCGAAGCCTTCGAGCCGTACGTCCTCGATGGCGGCGTGCAGCTGGCCGAGCTCCTCCTCCTTCACGCCGTGGCGCTTCATGGAGCTCATGCACTCGATGACGACGCGTGCGCCGACCAGCGCGTACACGCCGTCGACGGACGAGACGGAACGGATCACCCGGTCCGGCAGCGGCACCGGCTCCTCGCCGCGTCTGAAGGGCGTCAGGACCAGGAGGTCGCCGCCGAACCAGTCCTTGATCCTGGCGGCCTCGTAGATCGTGCCGACGGCGAGCATGTCGGAACCGAAGCGGGTCGTCTCGTCGGCGAGCCGCTCGTGCCCGAAGCCGTATCCGTTGCCCTTGCAGACGGGGACGATGCCGGGGAACTGGTCGATGACCGACTTCTGGTGCGCCCGCCAGCGCGCGGTGTCGACGTAGAGGGAGAGCGCCATGCCGGTCCTGAACCTTTCTCGCGGCTGCCGTTGCCGTCAGCTGATCCCGATGAAGCATATGAACGGCTCGTAGGGTTTCGAACGCGCGGGGGTCCGGAGGGCCGCGGTACGCGTCGTGCGCCCGCATGCCCGCCCGGAGGCCGGCCGACGCCTCCCGGCGCCCGCCGATCCGCCCTCAGCGCCGCGACATATACATGTCGAGCGCCTTGTGGAGCAGCTTGTTCAGGGGGAAGTCCCACTCGCCGATGTACTCGACGGCCTCGCCGCCCGTGCCGACCTTGAACTGGATGAGGCCGAAGAGGTGATCGGTCTCGTCGAGCGAGTCGGAGATGCCGCGCAGGTCGTAGACCGTCGCACCCATCGCGTACGCGTCCCGCAGCATCCGCCACTGCATCGCGTTCGAGGGCCGCACCTCACGCTTGTGGTTCGCGGAGGCACCGTACGAGTACCAGACATGGCCGCCGACGATCAGCATCGTCGCCGCCGCCACGTTCTCGCCCTCGTGCCGGGCGAAGTAGAGCCGCATACGGTTCGGGTCCTCGGTGTTCAGGACCGTCCACATACGTTCGAAGTACGACTGCGGGCGCGGCCGGAAGTGGTCGCGCTGGGCGGTGACCTCGTACAGCCGCTGCCACTCGGCGAGGTCGTTGTAGCCTCCCTGGACGACCTCGACGCCGGCCTTCTCGGCCTTCTTGATGTTGCGGCGCCACAGCTGGTTGAAGCCCTTGAGGACATCGTCGAGTGAACGGTTCGCCAGCGGGACCTGGAAGACGTAGCGGGGCTGCACGTCGCCGAAGCCCGCGCCGCCGTCCTCACCCTGCTGCCAGCCCATCTTGCGCAGCCGGTCCGATACCTCGAAGGCGCGCGGCTCGATGAGCGTGGCCTCCACGTCGCGCAGCCGCTTGACGTCGGGGTCCTGGATACCGGACTTGATCGCGGCCGCGTCCCAGCGGCGGATCACCACCGGCGGGCCCATCTTCACGGAGAAGGCGCCCTGCTGCTTGAGGTGGGCGAGCATCGGCTGGAGCCACTCGTCCAGGTTCGGCGCGTACCAGTTGATGACCGGGCCCTCAGGCAGGTACGCGAGGTAGCGCTTGATCTTGGGCAACTGCCGGTACAGCACGAGCCCCGCCCCGACGAGCTGGCCGCTCGCGTCGAACCAGCCGAGGTTCTCCGAGCGCCACTCCGTCTTCACGTCAGCCCATGCGGGGACCTGGCAGTGGCTGGCGGACGGCAGGCTCTGGACGAACGCCAGATGCTGCTCACGGCTGATGGTCCTGAGGACCAGGCTCTTGCTCTGCGGCAGACTCATGCGGGGGCGCTCCTCGGCGGGTGTGTCCCCAGCGGGTATGTGGGGCTCCGGGTCACGCGCCGAAGCCTACTGCGCCCGGGGAGCACCCCGACTGGGCCGTGTCCCGTAGGCCGCGCGTCGGGGGCCGCGTCACGCGAACGGTCCGTACCCGGGCGGGGTACCGGTTCACGCCCGCGCGGGCCGTGTCGCGTCCCGGCAGCGCGCCGGACCCGGACCCGGACGGGCGCACCAAAGGGACCCCGGGAGCCCTGTGCGGCGCCGCACAGGGCGCCGGAGCGGGCGGGCAGGGCCGCCGTGGGTGCCGCGGGGGTATGCGGCGGCCCCGCCGTGTGCAAGGGACCTCGCGGTCCTGGGGCCGGGGCCGACCCCGCGGCGAAGGCCGCGAGGTACGAGCCCGGTCGGCCGCCCCGCCCGGCCCGGAACAAGGGCCGGTCAGGCCCGGCCAGACCCGGGACGGGCCGATCCGGGCCGGGGAGAGGCTGGTCCGGGCCGGGGAGAGGCCGGTCCCAGGCCCGGGGAGGGGCGCTGGTCAGGCCACGAAGAGCCCGCCGTGCGCCATACCGAGGAAGAAGCCGACCGCGGAGGCGCCGAGACCGAGAATGGTCAGGAAGCGTTCTCGGGTCGTCACGGAGATGTACTGCGTGTACGCGCCGACGAGGATGCCGACGAGGCCGACCCACGACGTCGCCAGGCTCAGGCTGTGGAACCAGCACGTGACGAAGGCGAAAATTCCCAGCACCAGGGTCGCGACCATCAGGCCGTCCTGGAGCGGGTGGCTCTTTCCGTCCGAGGCGAAGAGGGAGCCGCCCGACGTCTTCGGATGCATTGCCTGTGCCATGAGGTACCTCCTGGCTGACGGGCGGCGCATCGTAGCGCCGCACGTACCCGATGTACTCAGATTGTGCCCGCGGACGGGCGGATTTCAACCGGACGCATATGTCCGGGTAGCCTGTACGGTCTGCGGCGGTGTCTGCCCAGGTCTGCCCGAGCCGGTTCCCCGGCCGATTGTCAGTGGCGGCCGATACCGTTGCTACGCATCACGACCCTCCTGCCACGGAACGACCGTGGCCGCTGAGTCCAAAGGAGGTGGGTTTTACATGCGTCACTACGAGGTGATGGTCATCCTCGACCCCGATCTCGAGGAGCGAGCAGTCTCCCCGCTGATCGAAACGTTCCTTTCTGTTGTCCGTGAGGCCAACGGAAAGGTCGAGAAGGTCGACACCTGGGGCCGTCGTCGTCTCTCCTACGAGATCAACAAGAAGCCCGAGGGCATCTACTCGGTCATCGACCTGCAGGCCGAGCCTGCGGTCGTCAAGGAGCTCGACCGGCAGATGAAGCTGAACG
This sequence comes from Streptomyces sp. NBC_01497, assembly GCF_036250695.1. Lineage (NCBI taxonomy): Bacteria > Bacillati > Actinomycetota > Actinomycetes > Kitasatosporales > Streptomycetaceae > Streptomyces > Streptomyces sp. NBC_01497. The sequence goes on from NZ_CP109427.1 coordinate 4,217,071, forward strand.
AGTCGGTCCTCCGGACCAAGGTCCTCCGCCCCGAGACCCACTGAGCCACGGCTCAGCAGGTCCGGCCCGCTGAGTCCGGCCACCGGCCGGGTTCGAAGGCCCATCGGGAGCGAGCAGTACACGAGTAGCAGCACGCCAAGCAATCCCGCTCAATCCCCGCCGAGAGGTTCCATCCATGGCAGGCGAGACCGTCATCACGGTAGTCGGCAACCTTGTCGACGACCCCGAGCTGCGTTTCACGCCGTCGGGTGCCGCGGTCGCGAAGTTCCGCGTCGCGTCGACGCCCCGTATGTTCGACCGCCAGACCAATGAGTGGAAGGACGGCGAGAGCCTGTTCCTGACCTGCTCGGTGTGGCGTCAGGCTGCGGAGAACGTCGCCGAGTCGCTGCAGCGCGGCATGCGCGTCGTCGTCCAGGGCCGCCTGAAGCAGCGGTCCTACGAGGACCGTGAGGGCGTCAAGCGGACGGTCTACGAGCTGGACGTCGAGGAAGTCGGCCCCAGCTTGAAGAGCGCCACGGCCAAGGTCACCAAGACCGCGGGTCGTGGTGGCCAGGGTGGTTACAGCGGCGGGGGCGGCGGTCAGCAGGGTGGCGGCGGCGGAGGCGGTGGCTGGGGCGGCGGCTCCGGCAGCGGTTCCGGCGGCGGCGCTCCTGCCGACGACCCCTGGGCGACCAGTGCGCCGGCCGGCGGTGGCCAGCAGGCGCCGCAGGGCGGCGGAGGCAGCTGGGGCGGTAGCTCCGGCGGTGGCTCCGGTGGCGGCTACTCGGACGAACCCCCCTTCTAGAAAACCCCGCTTCGGGGTCTTCGAGGAGAGGGTTCGTACCCACACTTCTTGATCACACAGGAGAAACACCATGGCGAAGCCGCCTGTGCGCAAGCCTAAGAAGAAGGTCTGCGCATTCTGCAAGGACAAGACCCAGTACGTGGACTACAAGGACACGAACATGCTGCGGAAGTTCATTTCCGACCGTGGCAAGATCCGTGCCCGCCGGGTCACCGGCAACTGCACTCAGCACCAGCGCGATGTCGCCACGGCCGTGAAGAACAGCCGTGAGATGGCGCTGCTGCCCTACACGTCCACCGCGCGATAAGGGAAGGGTGACCGCAATGAAGATCATCCTCACCCACGAAGTCAGTGGTCTCGGTGCCGCGGGCGACGTCGTCGACGTCAAGGACGGCTACGCCCGTAACTACCTGGTCCCTCGCGGGTTCGCGATCCGCTGGACCAAGGGCGGCGAGAAGGACGTGGCGCAGATCCGCCGCGCCCGCAAGATCCACGAGATCGCCACGATCGAGCAGGCCAACGAGATCAAGGCCCGCCTCGAAGGCGTGAAGGTGCGCCTCGCTGTTCGCTCCGGCGACGCGGGCCGCCTCTTCGGCTCCGTGACCCCGTCCGACCTCGCTTCGGCGATCAAGTCGGCCGGCGGCCCCGAGGTCGACAAGCGTCGCATCGAGCTCGGCACCCCCATCAAGACCCTGGGCTCGCACCAGGTCTCGGTGCGGCTGCACCCCGAGGTCGCCGCGAAGCTCGGCATCGAGGTCATCTCCGCCTGATCGGCGGCGATGTCTCGGGGCGCGGAACGTGCCTGTGCATTGTGCTGCGTGACTGTCGTACGTGAAAGGGCCGTGTCCCCTCGGGGACGCGGCCCTTTCGCATGCGGTACTTCCACCGGTGGCCGGAGGCTCCTGTGCCGGCGGGGTGTTGTTCTGTGTGCCGGCGGGCTGATGGTTCCCCTCCCGTGGCTGACGACGGCGATGTTTCACGTGAAACGGAAGCATCCACCGCGAGCGGTCATCGCCGGTGGGCCGGTGGATCAGCGGGTCAGCGGGCGGCGCCGGTCACCAGCCAACGGCCTGAACGCATGCGCAGGGACAGCGTGATCAGACGCATCAGCATCATCAGCCCCATCGCCCACCAGAGTGCTGTGAGCCCGCCGCCGAGCGACGGAACGGCCAGCGCGACGGGTGCGAAGACGGCCAGGGTCACCACCATCGCTCCGGCGAGATAGACGCCGTCCCCCGCGCCCATCAGCACGCCGTCCAGAATGAAGACGATCCCGGCGACAGGCTGGATGAGCGCCACGACCAGCAGGGCGGGAAGCATCGTGTGCCGGACGACCGGATCGCCGGTGAACAGGGGGATGAACAGCGGGCGGGCCAGGACGATCAACGCGCCGATCACCACGCCTGCCAGCACGCCCCACAGGATCATCCGGCGGCATGCCTGCCGCGCGCCCAGGGAATCCTCCGCCCCCAGGTAGCGACCGATGATCGCCTGCCCCGCGATGGCGATGGCGTCCAGGGCGAAGGCCGTAAGGCTCCACAGCGAGAGCACGACCTGATGCGCGGCGATGTCCACGTCGCTGAGGCGTGCGGCGACGGCCGTCGCGATCAGCAGCACCGCGCGGAGGGAGAGGGTTCGTACCAGCAGGGGCACACCGGCACGGGCGCTCGCCCGGACCCCCGCCGCGTCGGGACGCAGGGCGGCCCCGTGTTTCCGGGCACCGCGTACGACCACCACCAGGTAGACGACGGCCATGGCGTACTGCGCGATGACCGTGCCCCAGGCGGAGCCGGCTATGCCGAGCCCCGCGCCGTAGACCAGGGAGACGTTGAGGCCGGCGTTGGCGGCGAAGCCGCCGACCGCGACGTAGAGAGGGGTCCGGGTGTCCTGGAGGCCGCGGAGCACTCCGGTGGCGGCGAGCACCATCAGCATCGCGGGGATGCCGAGGCTGGAGATGCGGAGGTAGGTGGTGGCGTAGGGAGCCGCGGTGTCCGATGCGCCGAACACGTTCACCAGCCAGGGGGCGGTGGGGAGGGTGACCACGATGACGGCGGCGCCGAGCAGGATCGCCAGCCAGATCCCGTCCATCCCCTGCTGGATGGCGGCTCTCAGGTCGCCGGCGCCGACCCGCCGTGCGACGGCTGCCGTGGTGGCGTACGCGAGGAAGACAAAAATACTCACCGCCGTGGTGAGGAGGGCCGCCGCGATGCCCAGCCCCGCGAGTTCCCGGGTTCCCAGGTGGCCCACGATCGCGCTGTCGGCCATCACGAAGAGGGGCTCGGCCACCAGCGCCCCGAAGGCGGGAACGGCGAGGGAGACGATCTCGCGGTCATGGCGGCGGCGATCGCGGCGCAGGGTCGTCCTGGGCACGGCGGGGACCTGTGTCATGCCGCCAATCTAGTCTTCCACAGGTAAGAGGTGCAACGGAGTTGGGGTACTTACAGCGCTCCGCGGGCCCCAGCCGTGGACGCGGTCTTTGCCCGGATCTTGGTCCGTCTGCAAAAGTTTTTCTCCCCCACAGCCAGTGGATGGCAAAGGTGCAGGTCAACTGTGGTCGAGGGGAAGAGGTCCGGTCTTGTCCACAGAGCTGTCCCCCGCTTCGTGCACAGGAACGGTGAGGTTCTCCACAGCATTGGATCGGTCATCCACATGGCCTGTGGATAACCAGATTGGCTGACGGTGCCGGGGGGCCTACCGTGGACCGACGTCCGACGCGCCGAGACCGGAGCCAGCCCTCCCGTTTTGTCAGTGTCGTGCCGTAGAAAGAGTGGCACGGCGAGGTCCGCGGAGCGGATGTGAGGAGGTGGCCGGTGAGCATTCCCGAGCCATTGGACAACCCCTGGACCGACGCCGGTCCCGACGAGCGTCCCGCCATGTCGCGGCAGCGGCGGGGCGGCGACCGCGGGGGCCGTGACGAGCGGCACGACCGCGGGGCGGACAGCGGCTGGGACAGCGGTCCCGGCTTCGAGCGGGTGCCCCCGCAGGACCTCGATGCGGAACAGTCCGTTCTCGGCGGCATGCTGCTGTCCAAGGACGCGATCGCGGACGTCGTGGAGATCCTCAAGGGAAATGACTTCTACCGGCCGGCCCACGAGACGGTCTATCTGGCGATCCTGGACCTCTACGCGAAGGGCGAGCCCGCCGACCCCATCACGGTGGCGGCGGAGCTGGTCAAACGCGGCGAGATCACCCGGATCGGCGGGGCTTCCTACCTGCACACCCTGGTGCAGTCGGTGCCGACCGCGGCGAACGCCTCGTACTACGCGGAGATCGTCCACGAACGGGCCGTGCTGCGCCGCCTGGTGGAGGCAGGCACCAAGATCACGCAGATGGGATACGCGGCGGACGGTGATGTCGACGAGATCGTGAACTCGGCACAGGCCGAGATCTACGCCGTCACCGAGCAGCGCACCAGCGAGGACTACCTGCCGCTCGGCGACATCATGGAGGGCGCGCTCGACGAGATCGAGGCCATCGGGTCACGCGGCGGCGAGATGACGGGGGTGCCGACGGGGTTCACGGACTTCGATTCGCTGACCAACGGGCTGCACCCTGGTCAGATGATCGTCATCGCCGCCCGTCCCGCGATGGGCAAGTCGACGCTCGCGCTGGACTTCGCGCGCGCAGCGTCGATCAAGAACAACCTCCCCAGCGTTATCTTCTCCCTGGAAATGGGGCGCAACGAGATCGCGATGCGCCTGCTGTCCGCGGAGGCACGGGTCGCCCTGCACCACATGCGTTCGGGCACGATGACCGACGAGGACTGGACCCGGCTGGCCCGCCGCATGCCGGACGTGACACAGGCCCCGCTGTACATCGACGACTCGCCGAACCTGTCGATGATGGAGATCCGCGCCAAGTGCCGCCGCCTGAAGCAGCGTAACGACCTGCGGCTTGTCGTCATCGACTACCTGCAGCTCATGCAGTCCGGCGGCTCCAAGCGGGTAGAGAGCCGCCAGCAGGAGGTCTCGGACATGAGCCGTAACCTCAAGCTGCTGGCGAAGGAGCTGGAGCTCCCCGTCATCGCTCTCTCTCAGCTGAACCGTGGCCCGGAACAGCGCACCGACAAGAAGCCGATGGTCTCCGACCTGCGTGAATCGGGTTCCATCGAGCAGGACGCGGACATGGTCATCCTGCTCCACCGTGAGGACGCCTACGAGAAGGAGTCCCCGCGCGCGGGTGAGGCGGACCTGATCGTGGCCAAGCACCGAAACGGCCCCACGGCCACCATCACGGTCGCCTTCCAGGGCCACTACTCCCGATTCGTCGATATGGCGCAGACCTGATCGACGCGGGTGCGGGGTCTCGGATTTCGTGGCCACATCTCACGAGCGATGGCCAAGCGATGGCATATCTGCCACGAATCCGAGACCTGCAGGTCAAGCCGCCCACTCGCGTGGGGAATTGGGCTCTGAGCTGGTGCCCTGGTAGAAGCCCGCTGACCCGTGGGCGCACGGGGCATCGCTCGTATGCTTGGGGGCGTGTGATGGGGGAGCTCGCCGCGACGGTGCGAAGGAAACACCCATCCATGCCGTGAGACAGCGGGAAGCTGCTCAGCGCCTCGTCTCATACCTGGTCAGGACCACGCCGCCGGGAAACGTCCGTGTCTCCACCAGGTTCAGGTTCACCCAGCTGTCCAGCGCGGTGAAGAACCGTGTGCCGCCGCCGACCAGGACCGGATGGGCGGCGATCACGTACTCGTCGATCAGTCCGGCGCGCATGGCCGCCCCGGCAAGCGTTGCGCCCCCGATGTTCATCGGGTCGCCGTCCTCCGCCTTGAGCCGGCTGATCTCGGCGATCGCGTCGCCGGTGACCAGGCGGGTGTTCCAGTCGACCGTGTCGATCGTCGAAGAGAAGACCACCTTCGGGGTGTCCCGCCAGTTCCGCGCGAACTCGATCTCCGCCGGGGTGGCCTTGGGCTGCTGGTCGCCGGTCGGCCAGTAGGAGCTCATCGCCTCCCATAGCTTGCTCCCGTACAGCGACAGACCACTCGCCTGCTCGTGGTCGAGCCACCACTGGAACAGCTCGGGGCTCGGTGGTCCGCTCCAGCCGATGTCGTCGCCGGGCGCGGCGATGTAGCCGTCCAGGGTCAGGTTCATGCCGTAGACCAGTTTCCGCATCGCCTTGCCTTCCGTCCGTGGGGGTCCGGTCGTACAGACCAGCGTGGCGCGGGAAACCTGTCGGTGCGCGATCTGGGCTCGCTGGTAGTCCTGGTTCGGGGCTCGGTGTGGCGTCCTCGGCCGGCACGGGCAAGCCGCCTGATCTCGGCCTCGCCCTCGCGCGAAATGCCACGGATTCAAGACTGATCGTGGGTGACAGGCCGTGAGACAGCCAAGAACGCCCAGGTCACGCAGGATCGACATGTCACGAACGGCGAGATCCGGCAGCGGGCGCGGGGTCGGTCCGGGATTTACTTGCCGGTCTTACGGCCGGCCATGTTCTGGCGAGGCTGAGGCGGGCCGGTGGCGGCGGGGACCGGTGAACGTCCGTCGGCGGGCAGGAGGATTGGGGCCCCGATGGAGGATCGGGGCCCCGAAGTGGTCGGCGGTCTGACGCGGTTGTCCGTGTCCGGGAGTCCCGCTCCGAGGGTTCCGGGCCGTTCCGCGAGCGGGCCGGACCTGTTCGCTCTGCTGCTCGGCGGACCGTTCGTGGATGCGGTCGGGGCACCTCGTTCCGAAGCGGGTCGGCCGGAGCCCCTCGTGGCGCGGGGGTACGGGGTGGCTGTCCGCCATAGTGCTCTGCATGGACGATCCTTCCGTTTCGGCTGATTTCCATGCCCGGCCGAGACTGCCGAAGGGCGGGGAGTTGCGGACCTCGCGGCTCCTTCTGCGGCCCGCGCGTGCGGACGACGTCGACGTGTACACCCGGCTGTGGACGGACCCCGAGGTCCGGCGTTTCCTCGGCGGGCCCGTCGACAGTGACCGGTTGCGGCTGCGGCGGCAGAGGTTCGACTCGCGCCCGCATGTGTTCAGCGTGACGGCGGCCGAACGGGCCGAGGTGATCGGCACGGTGTCGGTCGACGTCGCGGAACGTCACACCGGGCGGTGGGAGGTGGCCTACTCGTTCCTGCCGGAGCACTGGGGGCGCGGTTATGGGCGCGAGGCCGTGGCCGCAGTCGTCGGGTGGGTGTTGGAGACCGCTCCGGCCCGCGACGCGTCCGTGATCGCCGTCACTCAGGAGGCGAACGTCCGCTCCCGACGCTTGCTGGAGGCGGTAGGGATGCGGCTGCGGGAGCGGTTCGTGGAGTTCGGCGCGCCGCAGGTGCTGTACGGCGTCGAACGCGGTGACCGGCGTGAGCAGCGGAGGACGACGGGATCGGACTGATCCCCCGTGTCCTGATCTCCTCGCACTTCGTGAAGCCGACTGACGGGCCGTCGCCTCCCCCTCCAGGAAGCAGGTGTGACCGCTCCCTTGCTTTCGCGAGGCTGCTTGTGCTGGTGGCTGACCGGAGCGCTGCGCTGCGCGCGGCCGTGGCGGGCTCCAGCGACACCGCGGTCCGGGTCCCCTCATGTCCCGTCTGTTCACTGGCCGACCTGGTCGAACACATCACGCAGGTGCACTTCTTCTGGGCCGGGGTGGTGGCGGGGCCGTCGGAGGAGCCGCCCACGGGACGGATCACCGGTGCGTCCGCCGATCTGCTCGGCCGATCGGCGGAGGCGACCGGGGCCCTGCTGGCGGCGCTGCGGGATGCCGGGCCCGACCGGGGCCCGCTGGGCGTGGTGGGGCAGCTCGGACGTGCCGATGACCTCGGGCGCGGTGGCGCGGCACCAAGTGCAGGAGGCTGCTCTGCAGGCCTACGAACTCCAGGAGACCGCGGCCGTCCGGAGCCACTGCCGGGCGACGTCGGTCCCGACGGTGTCGGCGAACGGGCGGGCCTCTCCTTCGGCACGGCGGGTGCGTGGTCCGGCAGGCCGGCCCGGATCGTGCCGTACGCGACGGAGGGCGCCTCCTGGGTGGTCGCCTGACGGAGGCGGGCGCCAGTGACGCGTCCTGCGACGGTCCCGTCGACGCCGCGCTGCGCGGCTCGGCGAGCGACCTCGTGCCGGCGCTGTACGGGCGCGTGCCGGTGGACGACCCCCGCGTCGGGGGCGACCGTGCCCTTCTGGCACGGCGGATCGCCTGTCCGGACGAGGACCGACGGCCTGGCGGCTCTCAGTGAGTGCGGCCGGGCCGGGGAATGGACTCGACCGGCGGGTGACGGAAGGGTAGGTGTGGGGCATGACCTCATCTTTTGAGACCGATCCCCTGGTGGAAAGCCTGTTGCCCACCACTCGGCGCGCGCTCCTGCAGCGCGTCGCCGTCGGCCAGTCCCAGGGGCGAGCCCCTTCCCTCGTCGGGGCGGTGGGGCGGGACGGACACCTGCTCTGGGAGGGATCGCGCAGCTGCGTGGACGGGCACGCGCCGGACTCCGACACCCAGTTCAGGATCGGATCCATCACGAAGACGTTCACGGCCGTCCTGGTGATGCGGCTGCGGGAGGAGGGCCTGCTCGATCTGGCCGATCCCTTGGAGAAGCATGTGCCGGACACGGGTGTGGGGGAGCTGACGATCGCTCATCTGCTGGGCCACGGCTCGGGGCTGCGGGCCGAGCCGCCCGGGGAGTGGTGGGAGCGCACACCCGGAACGCAGCGTCCCGGGTTGTCCGAGATCCTCGGGCAGGACGCGGCGCTGCATCCGGCGGGCCGGCGCCACCACTATTCCAACCCCGGCTACGCGTTGCTCGGCGCGGTCGTGGAACGGCTCCGCGGGGAGCCGTGGGAGGACGCGTTGCGGCGGGAGGTACTCGAACCCCTGGCTCTCGACCGTACGACGTACGGGCCGGTCGCCCCGCACGCGGGAGGCTGGGCGGTACACCCCTGGGCCGATGCGATGCTGCCCGAACCCTCGCACGATCTGGGCGCGATGGCCCCGGCCGGGCAGCTCTGGTCGACGGCCGGGGACCTCTGCCGGTTCGGAGCGTTTCTCCTACAGGGCGACGAGCGGGTGCTGAATGCCGCCGCTGTCCGGGAGATGAGGACGCCGTCCGTACCGCCCGAGCCCGACGACTGGGCCGGTGGGTACGGACTGGGTGTCCAGCTCGCGCGACGTGGTCGCCGCACGCTGGCGGGCCACACGGGCTCGCTGCCGGGCTTCGTCGCCTGTCTCTGGACGCATGCGGAGGAGGGGCTCGTCGCGGTCGCGCTGTCCAATGCCACGTCGGGCCCGGGCATCGGTGGGATCACCGCCGATCTGGTGACCATCGTCGCGGATGCCGAACCGCGCCTCCCCGCGCCATGGCGGCCCATGGCGTCATTCGACAAGGGGCTGCTGGAGCTCGCGGGGCAGTGGTACTGGGGGACCAACGCGTTCGGAGTGAAACTCGTCGCCGGAAACGGGCTGGAGCTGTATCCGCTGCGCGGTGGTGGGCGCGGTTCGCGCTTCGTGCCCACGAGGGATCACGGTACGGGTGGCGCACTCGGCGAACGCAGTTGGCGCGGCCTCGACGGCTACTACGCGGGGGAGACGCTGCGTGTGGTCCTGCGGGCGGACGGCACCGTCAGCCACCTCGACCTGGGTACGTTCGTCTTCACACGACAGCCGTACGATCCGGTCGACGCCGTCCCCGGCGGGGTGGACCCCGACGGTTGGCGCTGACCCCGGTCATGGACGACGGACGATGAACCGGCGTGGCGGCGGACGGCACCAGCCCCTGACTGCTTCGCTGACCCGGTCTGACCGTCCCCGATGAGCGCGCGCCGGGAGAGGACGTTTCACGTGAAACACCCGCTCCCGGCGCATGGCGGTGGTGGCGCGGCCTGTGGCCGTCCCGTTCAGAGGTTCATCTTGAAGCCCACATGCGAGGCCGTGAAGCCGAGCCGCTCATAGAAGCGGTGAGCGTCGATGCGGGTCGCGTCCGAGGTGAGCTGGACCAGCCGGCATCCCGCCCGCCGGGATTCCTCGACGGCCCAGGTGATGAAGCGGGTGCCCAACCCGCTTCCGCGTTCGTCCGCGTGCACTCGCACGCCCTCGATGATCGAGCGCGAGGCGCCCTGCCGGGACAGGCCGGGCACGATGGAGAGTTGCAGGGTGCCGACGATCCGGCCCGCGCGTGCTGCCACCATCAGGTGCTGGTTCGGATCGTCCGCAAGCCGCTGGAACGCTTCGGCGTAAGGGGCGAGGTTGCTGGGATCCTCGCGCTGCGCGCCGAGCACGTCGTCGGCGAGCATCGCCACGATCGCGGCCAGGTCGTCCAGGGTGGCGGGTCGTATCGCCAGGTCGTCGTCGCTCATGGGCTTCACCCTAGGCGGGGACTAGCGCTGCACCGCGGGGCGGCTACCGGAGCGGGCCCGCGGCGTTGCCTGCGGCCTGCCGTCACCGTTGACCCTTCCGGTGGACCGGCGCTCCCCGGCCGCTCAGCACGTCGCCATGGTCAGCGGTGCGAATCGTCGCTCAGGATCGCCGGGCAGGTTCTGCGTGTCCCGGACCATGACCGGGGTGGTGAGCACCGCGTCCATGCCCTGTTCCTTGAGCCAGCTGAGCAGGTCCTCATGGCGCGCGTCGATGTCCGTACGCAGCGGCCGCCGGGTCGCGTGGGCGAGTGCGCCGAACAGTGCCTTCGCGGTGGCCGTGTCGCGGGCGATCAGTGGACCGATGACGTCGGAGGAGGCGCTGGACCAGGTGGCGCCGTAACCGATCACCGTGGATCCGTCGAGGGCGACCCGCAGCTGATCGGCGAAGGCCGGGAGGCGAGTGATCATCAGCGTGCGGTCGACGCCGAAGACATCGGCGTCGAGCCGGACGACGGTCGACAGGTCCTCCGCGGTCGCCGTACGGACGGTGATGCCTTCCGGGGAACACCCCGTCGGCGCAGGGGCGCGCAGCCGTCCCTTCACCGTGATGTTCTGGCCGACCGTCGTGAAGCCGAGCCGCTCGTACAGGGCCTGGCCGAACCGCGTCGCGTAGAGCGCCAGTGGCGCGCCGTCGGCCTCGCGCAGTACGTGGTGCATCAGCCGTTGGCCGATTCCCTGCCGCTCGTGGCGCGCCGCGACGAGCAGCATGCCGATCGCGGACAGTTCTCGGGTGTGACCGGCGCCCGGGGTTCCGTACCGGGTGAGGACGCATACCCCTGCCAGACCCGTTCCGCTCGGATCGTCGATCCCGTATCCGTTCCCCGCCGTGAGCAGGAGCCGCCACTTGCGCTCGTCGGGCGGCCACCCGCGGTCCACCGCGACCGCGACGCAGGACGACAGGTCGTGCACGGTCAGAGGCCGGATCGGGAGCTCGGCGAGCGGTGTCGGCATGCGCCCAGGCTGACGGAGCCGGTGATCGTTCGTCCACCGCTTTAGGCAAAGTGGCTACAAATCCCGTGTCGTGTTTCACGTGAAACACGACACGGGGACCGGGCCGCCCGTGCGTATTACTGTCCCTTCCATGGCGACCACACGCAGACTGCACCTCTTCGACGTCGACGGCACGCTGATCAGGGGTTCTGCCGCAGCCGTGGAGATATCCCGCCAGCTGGGGGTGATGACGGAGATCGCGGAACTGGAGCGGGAATTCGTCACTCGTGGCCTGCCGGCGGACGAGTTCGCCGTGCGAGCGAGGGAGCTGTGGGTGGATCTCACGGTGGACCAGGTGTCGGCAGCCTTCGAGCAGGCGCCCTGGCTGGACGGGATCCGGGAGGTCTGGGCGGACATCCGGGCCGAGGGGGACCACTGTGCGGTGATCTCGCTCGGCCCGAACTTCTTCGTGGAGCGGTTGCTGGAGTGGGGCGTACAGGCGGCCCACGGCTCGCTCTGGCCCGCTGTGCCGTTCACCCAGCCGATCGTGCGTTCCGGCATCCTCGGCCCCATGGCGAAGGTGCATACGGCCCGGCAGCTCTGTGCGGAGCTCGGGCTGGAGCTGGAGCACTGTGTGGCGTACGGCGATTCGATATCGGACGCGGAGCTGTTCCGGGTCGTGGGGAGCGCGGTCGCCGTCAACGGTGACCACCATGTCGCGAGCATCGCCACCCACGCGTACAACGGCGGCGACTTGCGGGGTGCCTACGCGCTGGCGCGTGGCTGACCGTACGGACTCGGACAGCGCCGGCTGTCAGCCCAGATCCGGTGCGTGCATCGCCCGTACGCCCTCGATGTTGCCGTCGAGGTAGTGCCGGAGCGACAGCGGTACGAGGTGGACCGCTGCGATCCCGACGCGGCTGAACGGCACCCGGACGATCTCGTACTCGCCGCGCGGCGCGTCGACCTCGGGTCCATGCCGCAGTGAGGGGTCCATCGACTCCAGACGGCAGACGAAGAAGTGCTGGACCTTGACGCCGGAGATGTCCGCGGCGCCTTCGGCGGCATGCTCGACGGTGTCCACGAAGCAGGGCACCACGTCGGTGATCTTGGCGCCGAGTTCCTCGTCGACCTCACGGTGCAGCGCGTCAACGACGGTGGCGTCGCTCTCCTCCACGCCTCCGCCCGGTGTGACCCAGTAGGGAGGCACTCCTGGTCTGGTGCGTTTGATCAGTATCAGATCGTCGCCGTCGAGCAGGATGGCGCGTGCGGTGCGCTTGACCACTGGACTTTCGGTCATGGGAAGAGGTTGGCCCGTGAGACGCCCCTCGAAACGCCTGTCGTCCCCGCTCTCACCAGTCCCCGGCAGCACGCAGCAGCCACTCGTGCGCCCGCGCGATCGGCGGCAGCGTCAGCGTGCCGGCGCGTGCGACGAGGAAGTACGTGCGCAGGGAGGGTACGGGCGGGTCGAGCAGCGCCACGACCTCCCCGCGGTCGAGCGCCCCCTGGCAGAGGTAGCGGGGCAGTACCGCGAGTCCCGCGCCCGCGACGGCGCACTCGAGCACGGCGCGCAGATCGGGAACGATCACGGAGCCCGCCTTCGCGGGTGGGGAGTCGAAGACGGCAGTCCAGTAGCGGGACACGAACGGCAGGGACTCGTGCACCTCGATGACCGGCAGTTGGGAGAGCACGAGGTGGCCCTCCCGCAGGACGGCCGGGCCGAGCCGTGCGGCCCAGCGGGGTCCGGCGACCAGGACGTGTTCCTCGTCGCAGAGGGGGACGGCGCTGAAGAGTTCACCCCGTGGCCGGGCCGTGGCGACTGCCAGGTCGTGGTGGCCCGCGGCGAGCGAATCGAGGGTCTCTCCGGCGTTCCCGAAGAAGGACGTGCGCAGCGCGAGGCCCTGGGAGGTGAGCGGGACGAGCGCGGGCAGTACCCGCAGCGAGACGAATTCCGGAGGTCCCGCGAGGTGCAGCGTCCGGACGCCGGAGTCGTCGCCGAGATCCGTCTCGGTGATCTCGATGAGCGCGTCGAGGTGGGGTGCCGCCCGGTGGGCGAGTTCGTCCCCGACCGTCGTGGGCGTGACACCACGCGCCTGACGCAGGAACAGCGGCCTGCCGAGCTGGCGTTCCAGCGTCCTTATCTGGCTGGTGACGGCCGGCTGGGACAGCCCGAGGAGGGCGGCGGCGCGGGTGAAGGAACCCGCGCGGTGCACGGCGACGAAGGTGCGCAACAGCGCGAGGTCCATGTGCCGCGCCTCCCCCGAACGTCGCCTTCTCCCGTGACCCGACCATCGGGTGACCAACTATAAATTTGTCGATACCTCGGTGCCTGTCCTGTGATTGGACACTGACGCAGAGTCAACTAGCCTTATGCGCGTGGTTCTTCACGCGTGGAACCCGAGGACGGTCCGAGCCACGAGGGGGGAGGCTCGGACCGTCCGCTCCTGTGCGGGCGGCCGTCAGCCCGTGCGCCTGTTTCCCGTGAAACCAAGGCCGTCCAGGGAGTGCAGGACGTCCGCCACGAGATCCTCCGGGTCCTCGGCGCCCACCGAGAACCTGACGAACCCCTCCGGCACGGCGTCGCCGCCCCACCGTCCGCGCCGTTCCGCGGTGGACCGTACGCCTCCGAAGCTGGTCGCGTCATCCACCAGGTGCAAACCGTCCAGAAAACGCTCCGCGTGCTCGCGGTCGGGCAGCGTGAAGGACAGCACGGAGCCGTACCGGCGCATCTGGACCGACGCCACCCGGTGCGACGGGTCGTCGGGCAGTCCCGGGTAGCGCAGGCCGCTGACCTCGGGTCGCTCACGCAACGCGTACGCCAGCGTGAGCGCGGTGGCGCACTGCCGGTCGTTGCGGAGCTGGAGTGTGGCGAGGGACCTGTGTGCGAGCCAGGCCTCCATCGGGCCCGGGATGGCGCCCGCGATCTTGCGCCACCGCCGTACGGAGGCCGCGAGTTCGGCGTCGGCGGTCGTCACATGGCCGAGCAGCAGGTCACCGTGGCCCGTCATGCCCTTGGTGTCGCTGGCGACCGAGAAGTCCGCGCCCAGGTCGAGCGGGCGCTGGCCGAGCGGCGTGGCGAGCGTGTTGTCGACGGCGACGAGCGTGCCGGCGCTGTGGGCCTCGCCTACCAGTGCCCGGATGTCGCACACGTCGAGCCCGGGATTGGACGGGGTCTCCAGCCACAGCAGCTTCGCCCCGCTCAGCAGTTTCCGCTGCGCGTTGCCGCCCGTGGGCGCGGTCCGCACCTCGACGCCGTACGCCCTGAGCTGGTCGTGCAGCAGCGGCAGCGCCTGGTAACCGTCGTCCGGGAAGACGGCGACGTCGCCGGCGCGCAGCTGCGACAGGGCGACGGCGGAGATCGCGGCCATGCCCGAGGCGAAGACGACGCTCTCCACGGGGCGCCCCGGGGCCTCCAGCTCGCTGATGGCCCGTTCCAGATGCGTCCAGGTCGGGTTCTCGTCACGGCCGTACGTATAAGGGCCGGTCGGTTCGCCCGGCAGGTGGTAGTGGGCAGCGAAAACCGGGCCGGGCAGGGTCGGCTCGTACTTCAGCGGCTCCGGCAGACCCGCTCGTACCGCGCGTGTCCCCTCGCCCGTCTCGCGTCCCGTGGCCGTGCCCTGGAGGCCACCCTCGTGTCCCGAGGCTGGGATGGCGCCGGGTGCCGTGTCGTCATGGCCGGTCACGGCTTCGCCTCACCGGCGGCGATCGTCTTGACTGCGCAAATCTTCATGGTCTGATCGTGGCATGAAGGCATTTCGACTGGACGAGCTGGAGGCGGAGCGTGCCGCCAACGACGGCGCGTACCTGCAGTTCCTGCACGCGCAGACCATGTCGCTCGGGCTCTACGCGCTGGACGCGGGCGAGGCGGACCGACAGCGACCACACCAGCAGGACGAGGTGTATCTCGTGGTGAGCGGCCGTGCGTCGATCACCGTCGGGATGGAGACGACGCAGGTGGCCAGGGGGAGCGTCGTCTTCGTGCCGCGCGGCACCGCGCACAAGTTCCACCACATCACGGAGGACCTCCGGGTCATGGTCGTCTTCTCTCCCCCGGAGAGCTGAGCGTCACCCCTAGCCCGGACTCAGGGTCGGGTCAGGGGAGAGCGAGGGGTCGGAGCCCCCCGTTTCGTCGCGCCGGGTTCTAGCATCGAAAGCGTCACACGGACGCGCCCGCCGAAGTCGGATGCGCCGGACGGAGCCGGAGCGGTCCGGAGGAGTGAGGTCGAGGCGATGGCAAGGCGGGAAATTTTCGCGGGGCTGCCCTGGTGGGTCAAGTGGGTCGCCATACCCCTGATCGTCCTCTTCGTGTTCGGCGGGCTGATCACCACGATCGTGGGGTTCGTGATCGGGTTGCTGTTCAAGGCTCTGATCCTGGTCGCCCTGGTCGGTGGACTCATCTTCCTCGTACGCAAGTTCACGTCATCGTCGTCGCGGGACGGCTGGTAGGCCGGTCTCCCCGTGAGGCCGGTTAGCCCGCGCGGGGGAAAGCCGTACGGGAAACCATCCTGGGGCCGGATGTGCCTTTAGAGTGACTGGTCTCTGCCGCGCCCTGGCGGTTCCCGCGGGGTGCGGCGGGTGCGCGGGGGCGGCCCCCGCGGGCGGGCGGCTGCCCGTCAGCACCCCTGGGGGTGACCCATGGCCACAGCACCATTCTCCGCCGTGAACGCCCCGGCTGCCTCACGCGCCGGGGCGCCCACGCTGATCGGCTCCGTGCAGCGAGCGCTGCGCCTGCTGGAGTCGGTGGCCTCCCATCGGGACGGCGCCCCGGCGAAGCAGCTCGCCCGGGAGGCGGGACTCCCCCTCCCCACCACGTACCACCTGCTGCGCACCCTGTGCCACGAGGGATACCTCCGCCGGGAGAACGGCGTGTTCCTGCTGGGCGCCGCTGTGCCCCGGCTGGCGAGGGACGAAGCCCTGCAGAATCGTCGCAGCAAGATCGTCGAGATGCTCAGGTCGCTGTGCGACCACCTCGGCGCACCCGTCTACTTCGCGGTCTACCGCGATGGCGAGATCGAACTCGTCTCCGTGGCCGACTCCCCCGAGACGCCGGCCGTCGAGGAGTGGGCCGATTTCCGTGCGACCGGCCACGCGCACGCGCTCGGCCAGTGCCTGCTGAGCCAGCTGGACGGTGCCGCGCGCCGCGACCACCTGGACCGGTATCCCGTCTCGTCGCTGACGCCCCACACCGTACGCAGCACCGGGGCGCTGCTCACCCGTCTCGCCGCGCTGGACCGTACGGCCCGTGATCCGCTGCGGCCGGTGATCGAGCGGCAGGAGTACGCGCTCGGCACCGCCTGCGCCGCCCTGCCGATATCGGTCGGGCCCGCTGCCGCCGCTCTGGCCATTTCTGTGCCCCTCGCGAGGGAGGAGCAGCTCCTCCCGACGGCCGAACGGTTACGCAGAGAGATCAGCACGCTGCTGACCTCGGGAACCTTCTCTATCAGTATCTGAAAAATTACTCCTTGTGATCTGTTAGCGCTTCGAGGACGATTGCGTCAAGGGGGGCAAGGGGATCATTCCTAGCCGTATCTACTCCGGAGTGGTGCATGATGCGCGAATCGGTACAGGCCGAGGTCCAGATGAGCTTCCTCGTCTCCGAGGAGCTTGCCTTCCGGATTCCGGTGGAACTCCATTACGAAACCGAAGATCCCTACGCGGTGCGCATGACGTTCCACCTGCCCGGTGACGCGCCCGTCACGTGGACGTTCGGTCGCGAGCTGCTGCTCGACGGAATCAATGTCCCGAGCGGGGACGGGGATGTGCATATCGCCCCGACCACGCCCGAGGATCTTTCTGACGTGCACATCCGGCTTCAGGTCGGCGAGGACCACGCACTGTTCCGCGTGAGTGCCGCGCCGCTTGTCGCCTTCCTCGACCGCACAGACAGACTGGTGCCACTCGGTCAGGAGCAGGCGGCCGGTGATTTCGAGGGATCGCTGGAGAAGGAACTCGGCCGGATCCTGGCCGAGGAGAACGCGGGCTGAGAGCGGGCCGGGCCCGTCGTGGCACGACGGTGGACCAGGCGCGGGCCCTGTCGGGCGCGGGGCGCGGCAGGGTCCGCACCCTGGGCCGGCGGCCGGGTCGACGGGAGAGCCGGCCGGTACAGGGCCGGGTGCATGTCCTTCGGGGCAGGCGGCGTGAGGGCTCTCGGCGCGTGGCGGTCGTACGCGGCCGGGGCGCGGCCAAGGGTGCGGTGCTCGCGACGGTTCAGTGCTTGCGGCGGCGGCCCCGGCCGCCGGGGCCGCGCGTGGGCGCAGGGTCCGCCGGGCCCTGCGCCGGCACCGCAGCGGATCCCGTGCCGTCCGCCGCTGCTCCGGCGCGCGGCGATGGCGCCGTGCGGTCCGCCGAGACCACCAGGGCGGCCAGCGCCGTGGTCACGGGCACCGAGGCCACCAGACCGATGGAGCCGACCAGCGTCCTGACGATCTCCTCCGCGACCAGCTCACTGTTGGCGACGGTCCCCACACCCGAGTCCGCGATCGTGAACAGCAGCAGGAGCGGCAGGGCGGCACCCGCGTACGCCAGGACCAGCGTGTTGACGACCGAGGCGATGTGGTCGCGGCCAATCCGGATGCCCGCGCGGTACAGTCCGCGCGGCCCCAAGGACGGGTCCGCCTGGTGGAGTTCCCATACGGCGGAGGTCTGGGTGACCGTCACATCGTCGAGGACGCCGAGCGATCCGATGATCACTCCGGCCAGCAGCAGACCGCTCATGTCGAGGCCCGGATACAGGCCGTGGATCAGTCCGGTGTTCTCGTCGGTGTTCCCGGTCAGGCTCGTCCAGTGGATGAACACCAGGCCCAGCACACCCGTCAGCAGCAGGGAGACCAGCGTACCGAGCACCGCGACGGAGGTACGGGCCGTCAGTCCGTGGCACAGGTAGAGCGCGATGAGCATGATCGCGCCGGCCCCGATCACCGCGACGAGCAGCGGGTTCGATCCCTGGAGCACGGCCGGAAGGATGAACAGCGTCAGGACGCCGAACGAGACGGCGAGCGCCACCAGCGCCATCACACCCCGCATCCGGCCGACGACGACCACCGCCAGTGCGAAGACGGCGGCCAGCAGATAGAGCGGGAGCTTGCGGTCGACATCGGTGACGGAGTACTGGAGGTCATGCGGCGCCTGCGGCGCGTACGCCAGGACGACTCCTTGTTTCACGTGAAACTGCCGCGGTGCGTCCGGCTGGACCACCTGGTCGAACTGCCTGCCCTTGTCCTTTCCGGTCTCCACCTCGACCGTGGCCTTCTTGCAGCCCCCGTCGTCCGGTGACGACGACGAGGCGGGCGCCGACCCACTTCCCGAACCGCCCGAAGAGGAGGCCGTGCCGCCCGCCGAGGGGAGTTGCGCCGCCTGGGCGTCGCCGCAGGCCATCGGCACGATCCGGGTCACCAGGCCCTGCTGCGTCTGCTGATCGAAACCCACCCCCGAACGTTGGTGGGCGGGTGTCCCGCCCGGCCACATCACCACGAGCCCCACGACGACGGCGGCGGTGAAGGGGATCAGCACCGCGGCGATGACGGTACGAAGATGCCGGGAGACGGGCGCGGCTGGGCCGTGGTGGTGCGTGTGGCCGCCCGCATGGCCGCCCTGCTGGTGTCCGTGGCTGTCGGAGTGGCCGCCGCGGTGACCGCTCGACGGCCCGGGCGGCTGTTCCGGCCGCCGCTCAGGCCGTTGCTCCGGCGGCTGTTCGGCGGGCTGCTGAGGTCGGGTCACAGGCCAGATCATGCCAAGGGCACGGGGAGGCCCTCTGGTCTTCGCGCCGGACATGGCGTTAGCGTGGTCAGGCATTTGCACACGCGGGAGCTCGGAGCACCGGGCTGAGAGGGCGCTGACGTGTGGTGACGTGGGTTCTGACCCCGCACCCCCACGCTGCGCCGACCGCCGAACCTGTTACCGGGTAATGCCGGCGTAGGGAGTTTGGTCTCATGACCGTTCAGGACACACACGCGTCTGCCATCGGCTGGCACAAGGGATACGTGCAGGGTTCGCGCCCCGACCTCCAAGTGCCCGTACGGCGGGTGCACCTGACCAACGGCGAGGACGTGACGCTGTACGACACGTCGGGTCCGTACACCGATCCGGGTGTCGAGACGGACGTACGGCGCGGCCTCGCGCCCCTCAGGGAGAACTGGATCATCGCCCGCGGCGATACCGAGGAGTACGCGGGGCGGCCCGTGCGGCCCGAGGACGACGGCCTCAAGCACACCGCGCCGCGCGGTGGACTGCGCAACCTCGACGCGGTCTTCCCGGGTCGGCCCCGACTGCCGCGCCGCGGCAGGGACCACGGCGCGGTCACGCAGCTCGCCTACGCGCGACGCGGCGACATCACGCCCGAGATGGAGTACGTCGCGATCCGGGAGGGCGTCCCGCCCGAGACGGTGCGCGACGAGATCGCAGCGGGGCGGGCCGTTCTGCCGGCGAACGTCAACCATCCGGAGATCGAGCCGATGGTCATCGGCAAGAAGTTCCTGGTGAAGGTGAACGCCAACATCGGTAATTCGGCCGTCACCTCCTCCATCGAGGAGGAGGTCGACAAGATGACCTGGGCGACCCGGTGGGGCGCCGACACGGTCATGGACCTCTCGACCGGGCGGAACATCCACACCACCCGTGAGTGGGTGCTGCGCAACTCACCCGTGCCGATCGGGACGGTGCCGCTGTACCAGGCACTGGAGAAGGTCGACGGCAAGGCCGAGGAGCTGACCTGGGAGATCTACCGGGACACGGTGGTCGAACAGGCCGAGCAGGGCGTCGACTACATGACCGTCCACGCCGGCGTGCTGCTGCGGTACGTACCGCTGACCGCGCGCCGCAAGACGGGCATCGTCTCGCGCGGCGGCTCGATCATGGCGGCGTGGTGCCTGGCGCACCACCAGGAGTCCTTCCTGTACGAGAACTTCGAGGAGCTGTGCGCCATCCTCGCCTCGTACGACGTGACGTACTCGCTCGGCGACGGGCTGCGGCCGGGCTCGATCGCGGACGCGAACGACGAGGCGCAGTTCGCCGAGTTGCGCACGCTCGGCGAGCTCAACACGATCGCCAAGCGGCACGGCGTCCAGACCATGATCGAGGGGCCCGGCCATGTGCCGATGCACAAGATCAAGGAGAACATCGATCTCCAGCAGGAGATCTGTGAGGAGGCGCCGTTCTACACGCTGGGTCCGCTGACGACGGACGTGGCTCCCGCCTACGACCACATCACCTCCGGCATCGGTGCCGCGATGATCGCCTGGTGGGGCACCGCGATGCTCTGCTACGTCACCCCGAAGGAACACCTCGGCCTGCCGGACCGCGACGACGTGAAGACCGGCGTCATCACGTACAAGATCGCGGCCCACGCCGCCGACCTGGCGAAGGGGCACCCGGGGGCGCAGGAGTGGGATGACGCGCTGTCCGAGGCCCGCTTCGAGTTCCGCTGGGAGGACCAGTTCAACCTGGCCATGGACCCGGACACGGCCCGCGCGTTCCACGACGAGACGCTGCCTGCGGAGCCCGCGAAGACGGCGCACTTCTGCTCGATGTGCGGTCCCAAGTTCTGCTCGATGAAGATCAGTAGGAGTATCGCCGAGCAGTTCGCCCCCGACCTCGCGTCCTCGGCGTCGGCGGAGGAGATCGAGGAGGGGATGCTCGCGAAGTCGAAGGAGTTCGCGGCGGCGGGGAACCGGGTGTACCTGCCGCTGGCTGATTAGCCTCCGGCGCTGTCGGGTTTTCGGGGGGCTGAGGGGCCCTGGTGCGGTGGGGCCCCTCAGCGCGGGCGGCGTTACGGGGACGGACGGACGGCCGGGTGACGGCCCGGCACGTGCGCGGGGGCGGCACGTGCGCGGGGCGGCAGCCCGGGTACGGGTCCCGTCGTCCGGGGGCCGCCCCGTTCGGCGCGATCGACCAGTGCGTCAGCGGCACCGACGTCACTGACGGCACCGACAGCTGCGACCTCCGGTTCGTGCGGCGCCGACCCGTGTGGCGCCGACCCGTGTGGCGCCGACCCGTGTGGCGCCGACCCGTGTGGCGCCGACCCGTGCGGTGCCGACCCGTGCGGTGCGGGTCGGCCGGGTGGGCTCTCTACCCGTTCGCGATCCGCGCGGAGGGCACCGCCGGGTACGGGCGTTCCGGTGGGAGCAGATCGGCCGCCGCCGCCGTGTCGCCTGCGCGGACGAGGGCGTGGATCGTGTGCGCGAGGAGCGTGACGTCCGTGATCGAGCACACCCACGTGTCCGCGTACTGCTTCGCCAACGGTCCCGACAGGCCGAGTTGGAGCGAGCGGTGGGGCAGCGAGCGCAGGTGGAAGTCACGCTCGGGGTCCCACTGGACGCGGGCGGGGGACCGCCTGAGGTCCCGCCGCCACGCGTCGTGGTTCGCGTGTGAACCGGGAACGTAGTGCGAGAGGCACGCGTTCTCCAGCGCCCCGTCGAACCCCTCGCGGGTGATCTCCACCGCGAGGACCGTCTCCTGGCCCTCTTTGGTGCCCCAGCCGCAGCGGTACATCATCCACAGGAAGGACGGTTTGATCCACGTCATGCGGTCCCGTTTCCAGGCGGCGGGGAACCTGCCGTCGCGTGCCGCGGGTCCCCCGATCCCCGGCGCGTAGGCCTGGTAGACGGTGATCGTGGTGTCCGTGAAGCGCGCTCTGATTTGCTGAGCGGGTATCCCCCGGGCGGGCGTTGACGTGGTGGCGGGCATGCCCGCGAGTATCCGGTCGCGGACGCTCAGAGGGCCAGGAGTTTTTCCGAGACCTCCCACAGCCGCTCCGCCGCCACCGGGTCGAGGGCGAACGCCGCCACGCCGGGGGCGTCCTGCCATGCGGGCTCGACCTGCGGGTCGTAGGGCAGCGCCTGGACGCAGTTCTCGAAGTAGCGCCCGCCCACGCCCTGGACCAGCGGCGAGGCCGCCAGCAGCGTCGACGTGGCGGCGCCCTGCTCGGGGGAGCGCCACGGGTAGGTGGCCTCGACGGAGCGCAGGGCCTCGCTCATCCGGTCACCCGCCTGGTGGCGCTGGAGGTTGGTGCGGATGCCGCCCGGCATGAGGGCGTTCGCCAGGATCCCGTCGGCCGCCCACCTCTTGCTCGCCTCGACCGCGAACAGCACGTTCGCCGTCTTCGACTGCCCGTACGCCGACCAGGCCTCGTACGGGCGGTGCGTGAAGTGGATGTCGTCGAAGACGACCGGCGAGGACAGGTGACCGCTGGAACTGACGGAGACGATCCGGGCGCCGCCCTCGCGTCCCGCCGTGGCGAGCGCGCCGTGCAGTGCCACGGCCAGGCCGAAGTGGCCGAGGTGATTGGTCGCGAACTGGAGCTCCCAGCCCTCCTGGGTGCGGTGCAGGTCGGGCAGCGCCATCACTCCGGCGTTGTTGACCAGCATGTGCAGGGGGCCCTGCCATCGGGCGGCGAACGCGGCGACCGATGCGGGGTCGGTGAGTTCGAGCCGCTCGACCGCCACGGTGTTCCTGCCGGCGGTCGCCGCGATGTCCGCGGCGACGCGCTCGCCGGCGTCCGTATCGCGTACGGCGAGGGTCACCCGGGCGCCCGCGGCGGTCAGCGCGCGGGCCGTCTCGACGCCGATGCCGGAGGCGCCGCCGGTGACGACGGCCCGCCGGCCGGTGAGGTCGACGCCGGCGAGCACGTCGGCGGCGGTGGATTCGCGGGTGAAGGGCGTGGTGACGCGGTGCGGTGCGGTCATGGGTCTCGTTCTTCCCGTGCGGTGTGCGGTGTGCGGTGTGCCGTGTGCGGTCCGTGCGGTGTCCGCGAAAGGCGGCTGCCGGGAGGCCGGGGTACGCGTCGTGGGTAGCCCGGCGGCCTTCGGAGCGGACCGTCCTTCGGGGAGTCGTCCTCCAGAGCGTCGCGCGGTGTGGGGTACGGGAGCCAGATCCCCCGTTGTCCTGGTAGTGACGGGGCCCCCGCTCAAGGGCGACCCGCCGGGGCCGGCCGATCTACCGTGGACGTATGAGCGTGAGCAGTGATCTGGGGGTCTACCTGCGGGCCCGGCGCGACCTGGTGTCGCCGGGGGACGCGGGCATCGACGTGAACGGCGCGACCGGAACCGGCCGCCGGCGGCGCGTGCCGGGGCTGCGCCGCGAGGAGGTGGCGCTGTTGGCGGGCATCTCCGCCGAGTACTACCTGCGCCTGGAGCGCGGGCGGGACCTGCATCCCTCGCCCCAGGTCGTGGACGCGCTCGCCCGGGTCCTGATGCTGGACCGGGACGCCACCGCCTACCTGAGCACGCTCGCCCAGCAGCGGCCCCGTCGCCGTCCCGCCCGCCGGCGGCCCGAGCGCGTCGGCCCCGGTCTTGAACAGCTCGTGCTGAACCGGTCCGACGTGGCCGCGTTCGTGCAGGGCCGCTACCAGGACGTCCTGGTGGCCAACGCGTTGGCGACCGCGCTCAGCCCCTGGCAGGCCAAGGGCGTGAACCTTTTGCAGGCCACCTTCCTCGACCCGGGCGTGCGCGCCATGTACGGGGAGGCCTGGCCGCGCATCGCGGAGGGTGTGGTCGCCTCGGTCCGCGCGCTCGCGGGCCCGGAGAACCGGGACGCGTACCTGGCGGGCCTCGTGGGGGAGCTGTCCGTGCGCAGCGAGGAGTTCCGGGCGCTGTGGGCACGGCACGACGTGAGGCCGCGCACCAGCGGATCGGCCGTACTGCGCCACCCCCTGATCGGTGACACCCTGCTGCAGTTCGAGAAGCTCGCCGTGCCCGGGGCGGACGGGCAACTGCTCGTACTCTTCCACGCTGAGCCCGGCAGCCCGGCGGCGGACTCGCTCGCGCTGCTGTCGCAGCTGGCGTACGAGGGGTCGGCGGCGCCGCGCACGGGGGCCGCCCCGCAGGGGGAAGCCGCTCGTGAGGGGGGCGTCGTGGACGCCGGGTCAGGGAGGGACACGGGCGCCGGGTCGGGCCGGGACACGGGCGCCGGCGGCGGTGCGGGCGGCGGCCACGGCACGGGTCCCGGCGTCTGAGCCGGACCGTACGCGGCCGGCCGCCGGTCACTCGGGCTGCTGGACGGACACCCGCGGCTGACGGGCCACCGGTTGCTCGGGTCGGTGGTCAGGGCGCCCGGCGCCTGAGCGGCGCTGTACGCGGCCGCCGGTCACTCCGGCTGGTGGCCGGGACGCCAGGCGCGTGAGCCGTGCCGTGCGTCGGTGGGCCGCCGGTCACTCCGGCTGGTGGTCGGGGCCTCCGTAGTCCGGGCTGCTGAAGTCCGGGCTGGAGTAGCGCGGCCGTCCGCTGCTGCCCGTGCCCTCGCTGGGACTGGAGAAGTCGGGCCGGCTGTAACCCATCTTCGGCAGCTGGTGCCCCCGCGTCCGGCCCTGGTTCTGGCTCCCGTGCCCACCCGGGCTCTGCCCGTAAGCGGTCCGGCCCTGCCCCCGGCCGTCCTGGCCCGGGGCCGGCCGGTCGTCCTGGCCGGCCGTCCCGGAGCCGCGGGACGGCTCGGATGAGGGCGCTGTCGACCCCTCGGCCTCGCGCAGTGTCCGCCGCAGGTACGGCACGATGCCGCGCTCCAGCAGCGCGGTCCGCCACTCCTCGCGCGCGTCGGCGAGTTCGTTCGGCTCGCCCGTCGCTGTCCCCGGGGAGCGGATCTGTGTCGAGCCGTTGCGTACGGCGGTGATCAGCAGGCCGACGCCCGCCGCCAGAATGCCCAGCGCCATGACGGAGGCGAAGAACCAGCCGAAGGCGATCAGGGCGTCGGCCAGGGGAGGTGTCGGGCCGAGTGCTTTGAGCAGATACCCGGCCAGCAGAAAGATCACGGCGGCGATCGCGGCGAGCACCGGGACCAGGACGGCGATCACGGCCAGTATCCCCGCGCCGGTCGCCGCGGGATCCCCGAGTACGGACGTACGCGGCAGGCGTGCGGCCGATGCGGCGGACGGGGATGAGGCGGAAGGGGCCGCGGAGCCGGAAGGTCCGGCCGGGGACGCGAGTGCGGAATCGGCTGCCGCGGGGCCGGAAGGCGCCACGGGTGACCGCTTGTCGCGAAACGGCGAGGGCCGGGGCCCGCGCGATTCCTCGCGCACTTTCCGGTAGTGCTCGTATTCCGGGGCGGCGGCCTGCGCGATCAACGACCGGGCGTCGAGCGCCATACCGCGCAGCTGCCGCGCCGTCAGGTTATCTCCCACGGCGGCGAGATCCGGGCGTTCGTGCGCGGTGCGCAGCGCCTCGTCGAGGATCCGCTCGAATTCCGCGCGGTCCTCGCCCAGCAGGTGCGAAGCGCTTTTCATGGTGCATCCCCCGATGCTCCGTGGGGCCGGCCCGCCCGTTGCAGAAACGGGCGGCGGACAGAAACGGAGGAGAGTCTGCTACGGATACGCCGATGGTAGAGCGGTTTCGGCCCACCGTGACAGGGACTTATCCGAAATCACCTGCCAGGACAGGGTTCAGTCGTGCAGGGGGAGTTGGACGACCAGCAGTTTTCCGGCCATGGTCACGCCGCCGTCCATGGCGACGGCCAGCCCGTCCGCGTAGACGTGCGGACCCTCCACCACCGGCCCGGAGCGGCCGCCCTCGTCGTCGGGGTCTTCCGCGCCGACCTCGCCGAGCAGGTACGGGATGGGGCTGTGGCCGTGCACGACACGCGTCCCGCCGTAGGAGCCGAGGAGTTCCCGGGCGGCGTCGGGGCCGTCGTCGCGGAAGGCGAAGCGCTTGGTCAGCTTGCGGAACAGGTCCCAGCACTCGTCGGCGTCGTTGCGGGTGATGATCTGGTGGACGGTGTCGTTGACGTCGTCGATCGTCGTCCCGTAGTCCAGGTACGCCGTGGTGTCGGAGTGCATCAGCAGATGCCCGTCCTCCTCGGCCACCGCGTCGAGCCGGGACATCCACTGCAGGTGGACGTCCTGGAGTCGCTCCATGTCGTGCTGCTGGCCGCCGTTGAGCAGCCACGCGGCGTGGAACGTCGCGGTGCCGGCGCCCGAGCTGACCGGGGTGGGACCGAACCGCTTCGCGCCCAGCAGAAGCAGTTCGTGGTTGCCCATGAGGGCCTTGCAGTAGCCGCCGGCCGCCGCGGCCTCGGCGGACAGCCGCATGACGAGGTCGATGACGCCGACGCCGTCGGGCCCCCGGTCGGTGAAGTCGCCGAGGAACCAGAGGCGTGCGGTGCCCGCGGACCACCGGCCCTCCGCGTCGACGAGGCCCTGCTCGCCGAGTGCGGCGAGCAGTTCGTCGATGTATCCGTGCACGTCGCCGACCACGTACAGCGGGCCGAGAGCCGGCTGCACGTCCTCGGCCTCCGTGACCTGCATACGGAGGGTGGGCGCGGGGCCGCGGTCGGAACCGATCACCGGGAGGTCCCGTTCGGTGGGGGTGTAGCCGTCGGGCAGCTCGTCGTCCGGGATCGCGTTGCCCGGGTGTACGGGCGCGACGGACTGCTCGGCCTGGAAGAGCCGCTCGTCGACCGGCGGTAGCTGCGACGCCCCGGGGGCGAGAGGCGCCTGAGGCACCTGAGAGATCTCGGGCGCCTGGGGCGCCCCGGCCGCCGGGGGCACATGCGGTGCGGGTGGCACCGGCTGCCCTGGCGTCACCGGCTGGGCGTCCGGCGCCTCGCCGGTCCCTACGGGAACCTGCGCGTAGGGCGGCACGCGGAAGTCGCGCAACGTCGCCGTACGCACTACGGGTTCCTCGTCGGCCCCCTGTGTCATCGACCCCTCCACCACCGTCGCGCCGCCGCCGTACACCACGCGGACCGTACCGGTCGGGTGGGGGTCTGCCCACCTGAGGAAGGAAAAGGCCTGCGGTGTCGTGGGCCCATCATAGGAATGCCGCTCCTCCTGTGTGATGCACCAGGGGTGGTGAATCCTCATGGGATGCCGGTCGACCGGCTCTTTTCGCGCTGATCGCCCCAAATGGAGAGGTCTGGACCTGTGTCCCGACCCCGTGACGACCGCGAGGATCGGTCGCCCGACGGCGGCGCCGACCGTCGGGAACGGCCTTCGCCGCCACCGGCTGTCCCGCGTGAGCTCCCACGGGAGCACGGACCCCGGCCCGAACGGTGTCCTGCGGGTGGTTCCGCACGGACCTGGCGGCTGCCCCGGCACCGGGCGCGTCGGCTGCCGGATCGGGCCCCGACCGCGACCCCGGTCGCGAGGGCGGGCACTGCCCGCCCTGTCGCGGCGGGACGGGGACCGTACGGCTCCCGGCCGTGCGAGGAGCCCGCATGCCTCCCGGCCGACGCGTCCAGGGCGGGCCGGAGGGTCAGGGCCGGTCGCTCGACGGGGAGCGGGGCGCGCTCACCGTCGTACGCGGCGGGCGGCGCTGCGAGGACGTCCGCACGATCAGCTCCGTCGGTATCACCCGCTCCAGCGGTCCGTCCGTCTCGACCCCTTCGATCGCGTCGATCAGCAACTGCACGACGGCGGTGCCAATACGGCGCGGCTTGAGCGAGAGCGTGGTGATCGGCGGTTCGGTCGCCGCGTAGACCGTCGACTCGCTGCAGCACACCAGCAGCAGGTCGTCGGGGACCCGCAGCCCGTAGCGCCGGGCGGCGGCCAGCAGGTCGGTGCCGTTGGGGTCGAACAGGCCGTAGACGGCGTCCGGCCGGTCCGGCCGGGCCAGCAGCCGGTCGGCGGCGACGGCGCCCGCGCACGGGTCGTGCGCGGGGTAGGACTCGTAGACCGGATCCTGGCCGACGCGCTCGCACCAGCGCAGGTACGCGGTGGTGGAGAGGCGGGTGTAGGTGTCGGTGGTGGTGCCGGTGAGCAGTCCGATGCGGCGGGCGCCGGCCTCGGCCATGTGGTCGAGCAGGTCGAGCACGGCGGCCTCGTGGTCGTTGTCGACCCAGGCGGTGACCGGCAGCGTGCCGGCGGGCCGGCCGTCCGAGACCACGGGCAGTCCCTGGCGGACGAGTTCGGTGACGACGGGGTCGTGGTCGGACGGGTCGACGACGACGGTCCCGTCGAGCGCGACGTTGGACCAGACGTCGTGCTGCGAGGTGGCCGGAAGGATCACGAGGGCGTAGCCGCGGGCGAGTGCCGCCGAGGTCGCCGCTCGCGCCATCTCGGCGAAGTAGGCGAACTCGGTGAAGGTGAAAGGTTCATCCCCGTACGTGGTGACGGTCAGGCCGATCAGCCCGGACTTCCCGGTACGGAGTGTTCTGGCGGCGGCCGACGGGCGGTAGCCGAGGCGCTCCGCGACCTCGCGGACGTGGCGGCGGGTCGCGTCGGGTAACCGTCCCTTGCCGTTGAGCGCGTCCGAGACGGTCGTGATGGAGACACCGGCCGCGGCGGCCACGTCCCGGATACCGGCTCGACCACCCTGCCGGCCTCCCCTGCGCGTTGTGTCCGTCCGGCTCACCTGGTGTTTCCCTGCTGCTGTCATGGCGAGCCGATAGTAGGGCGCGGGACAGGGGTGGGGCGTGTCGCAAATGCACTACTTGGCAGGCACGTTTCTGCATGATCATTAACGGCTGAAGCCCTGGGAAGCCAAGGCAGTTGACGGTGTGTTCGACGATCTTCCATGCGACGAGCGGCATCTGCCTGGGGCGGGGGTCATGTCTCGAAGAGGTCTCAACTCACCACTACGAGGGACGCGCGCCACGGCGCGAGCCACCCGCGCTCGCCTGGGAGAAGTGCGCCCCCTGGGGATCGGGCCCCTCACGCGGACGGCAGAGGGTGTTCCGCCCGCGTCCGGGCGCCGGGTGGCGCTCGTGTCCCGGACGGCGCGACGGCGCGACGGCCGGCAGGGCGGTGCTCGGGCTCCGAGCGCCGGACCTCGCTCCCACGGACGGTCCGGCCGTCGGGCGTCAGGCACGCGGCCGGTCACCGGCCCCCGGAGGCCCCCGACCGATGCCGTCCCGGCGCCGGGCGTGGCGGTCGTCACGTGGGCCCGGGCTCTCCGGCCGTTCGCAGTGGCGCCATCTGCTCGTAGGGTGAGGTCACCGGATCGGCGGAGCCGTCGGCCCGGTCGTATGGACGGCGAGGAGGAACACCGGTGAGCGAGACGGGCCCCAGGCTGCGCGCGCAGTTGGACGGCATCCCCACCTACAAGCCGGGTAAACCGGCTCCGGCGGGCGGGGCCACCATGTACAAGCTGTCCTCCAACGAGAACCCCTACCCGCCGCTGCCCGGAGTGATGGAGCAGGTCGCCGAGTCCGCGCGGAACCTGCACCGCTACCCGGACCTGGCGTGCACCGCCCTGACGGGCGAGCTGGCCGCGCACTTCGGGGTTCCCGCGTCGCACGTGGCCACCGGCACTGGATCGGTGGGCGTCGCCCAGCAGCTGCTGCAGGCGACCTCGGGCCCCGGTGACGAGGTCATCTACCCGTGGCGCTCGTTCGAGGCGTACCCGATCATCGTGCAGATCTCCGGGGCGACCTCCGTGCAGGTGCCGCTGGCCCCGGACGAGGGTCATGACCTGGACGCGATGGCTGCGGCGATCACCGACCGGACGCGGATGATCTTCGTCTGCAACCCCAACAACCCGACCGGCACCGTGGTGCGCCGGGCCGAGCTGGAACGGTTCCTCGACCGGGTCCCCGCCGATGTGCTCGTCGTACTGGACGAGGCGTACCGCGAGTTCAACCGCGACCCGGCGGTGCCGGACGGCGTCGAGATCTACCGGGACCGGCCCAACGTGGCGGTGCTGCGCACCTTCTCGAAGGCGTACGGGCTGGCGGGGCTCCGCGTGGGCTTCGCGATCGCCCACGAACCCGTGGCCGACGCGCTGCGCAAGACGGCCGTGCCCTTCGGCGTGAGCCAGATCGCGCAGGACGCGGCTGTCGCCTCCCTGCGCGCCGAGGACCAGTTGCTCGTCCGTGTCGACGCGCTCGTCGGGGAGCGTGACCGGGTGGTCCGGGAGCTGCGGGGCCAGGGCTGGACCGTGCCCGAGACGCACGCGAACTTCGTCTGGCTGCGGCTCGGGGAGCGCACGCTGGACTTCGCGGCGGCCTGTGAACGGGCAGGTGTGGTCATCCGGCCGTTCGCGGGCGACGGCGTGCGGGTCACCATCGCCGAGACCGAGGCCAACGACCTGTTCGTACGGGCGGCGGGGGAGTTCCGCAAGGAGCTGTAGACGCACCGAGGATCGCGGCGGGCCGCCCTGGACATCACGTCCCGGGCGGCCTTGTGCGTGGGGAGGACTTCCGACTTCCCCTTCCGCGGGCGGGGCGGCCCACCGTCGTCGGATCACCGCGAGGGGCGAGCGCCGAGGAGCCGAGGTGCGGTGCCGCGACGTACGGCGCCGGCGTGCGGTGCCGGGTGGGCCGATGTGCGGGGCCGGCATGCGGTGCCGGGGGTCCTGGGCCGATGCGCGGGGCCGGCGTGGGGGCTCGTCCGCGCGTCCGGGGGTCCGCACGCCCCTCCAGGGTGTCCGCACGCCCCTCCTCTCCCTGTCGCTCCGTGTCGTACGTCCGCGTCTCGCCGCACCGGGCCCCCGTCCGTGCGCTGTTCGGCGTTATGTATGTCTTTGGGCGTATTTTCACTGCGCATTTCCGGCAATACGGGTGCTGGCGGTGTGACACGGATCAGGTGTGATTTAGGTGACGTACCCCCGCGTGATGATCCGACGAACGGCTGCGCAATACTGTTCTTGTGAATGTGAACGCATTCACAAGCTCGCCTGGTTCGTAGGGGTATGGCCTGTCATGGGCCAGCGCGAGTCGTGTGACCACGGCGATGTAAGGAGAGACGACGTGGATCTCGCTATGGCGCAGGACACCCTGGCGCGCTGGCAGTTCGGCATCACCACCGTCTACCACTTCCTCTTCGTACCGCTCACGATCTCCCTCGCCGCCATCACGGCGGGCCTGGAGACCGCGTGGGTCCGGACCGAGAACCCGAAGTACCTCACGGCCACGAAGTTCTGGGGAAAGCTCTTCCTGATCAATATCGCGATGGGCGTCGTCACCGGCATCGTGCAGGAGTTCCAGTTCGGCATGAACTGGTCGGACTACTCGCGCTTCGTCGGTGACGTCTTCGGTGCCCCGCTCGCGTTCGAGGCGCTGATCGCCTTCTTCTTCGAGTCCACCTTCGTGGGCCTGTGGATATTCGGCTGGGACAAGCTTCCGAAGAAGATCCACCTGGCCTGTATAGGCATGGTCTCGCTCGGCACGATCCTCTCCGCCTACTTCATCCTCGCGGCGAACTCGTGGATGCAGCACCCCACCGGGTACCGGATCGACCCGAAGACCCACCGCGCCCAACTCACCGACTTCTGGGCCGTGCTGACACAGAACACGGCGATCACGCAGTTCGCGCACACGCTCACGGCGTCCTTCCTCGTGGGCGGCGCGTTCATGGTCGGCATCGCCGCGTACCACCTGGCGCGCAAGAAGCACGTTCCGGTGATGCGCACCTCGCTGCGACTCGGCCTGATCACCGTGGTGATCGCGGGACTGCTCACCGCGCTCAGCGGTGACCAGCTCGGCAAGGTCATGTTCAAGCAGCAGCCCATGAAGATGGCGTCGGCCGAGGCGCTGTGGAACGGCGAGTCGCCGGCGCCCTTCTCGATCTTCGCCTACGGCGATGTCGCCAAGGGTCACAACAGCGTCGAGCTGGAGATACCCGGGCTGCTCTCCTTCCTCGCCGACGACAACTTCTCCTCGCACGTCCCCGGCATCAACGACGTCAACAAGGCCGAACAGAAGGAGTTCGGCCCCGGTGACTACCGGCCCAACATCCCCGTCGCCTACTGGGGCTTCCGCTGGATGATCGGGTTCGGCATGGCGTCCTTCACCCTCGGCATGCTCGGTCTGTGGCTGACCCGGAAGAAGTTCATGCTCCCGGCACGGCTGCGGACCGGCCCCGACGAGGTGCCGCACCTGGTCCTCTTCCGCAACAAGGTGCTGAGCCCGAAGCTCGCCCGCTGGTACTGGATCGCCGCTCTGTGGACGATGACCTTCCCGATGATCGCCATGTCCTGGGGCTGGATCTTCACCGAGAACGGACGGCAGCCCTGGGTCGTGTACGGGGTGCTGCGCACGTCCGACGCGGTCTCCCCCGGTGTCTCGACCGGTGAGGTCCTCACGTCCCTGATCGTCTTCACGCTGCTCTACGCGATCCTCGCGGTCGTCGAGTGCAAGCTGATGGTGAAGTACGTCAAGGCGGGGCCGCCCGAGCTCACGGACTCCGATCTCCACCCGCCCACCCGGATCGGGGGCGACCGCGACGAGGCGGACGCCGACCGGCCGATGGCCTTCTCGTACTGAGGGGCAGGTCAGCCATGCAACTCCATGACATCTGGTTCGTGATCATCGCCGTCCTGTGGACCGGCTACTTCTTCCTCGAAGGCTTCGACTTCGGCATCGGGGTCCTGACCAAGGTGCTCGCCCGCGACCGCGCGGAGCGACGTGTCCTCATCAACACGATCGGACCGGTCTGGGACGGCAACGAGGTCTGGCTGATCAGCGCGGCGGGCGCCACGTTCGCGGCCTTCCCGGACTGGTACGCCAGCCTGTTCTCCGGCTTCTATCTGCCGCTGCTGCTGATCCTCGTCTGCCTGATCGTGCGCGGGGTCGCCTTCGAGTACCGGGCCAAGCGGCCCGAGGAGCGCTGGCAGCGCAACTGGGAGCACGCGATCTTCTGGTCGTCACTGCTGCCGGCCATCGTGTGGGGCATCATCTTCGCCAACCTCGTGCACGGGCTGCGGATCGACGCGCACGGCGACTACGTCGGGAGCCTGGGCGGTCTCCTCAACCAGTACGGCCTGCTCGGCGGGGCGGTGACGCTGCTGCTGTTCACCTTCCACGGCGCGGTGTTCGCGGCGCTCAAGACAGTGGGGGACATCCGGGCGCGGGCCCGGAGGCTGGCCACGGTGCTCGGGACGCTCACGGTCGTCCTCGTGGCGGGCTTCCTGGCCTGGACCCAGGTCGACAGCGGGGACGCGGAGTCGCTGTTCGCCGCCGTCGGGGCGGAGGTGGCCCTGATCCTCGCCGTGACGGCGAACAGCCGGGGACGCGAGGGGTGGTCGTTCGCCCTGTCGGGACTGACGATCGTGGGCGTGGTCACGATGTTCTTCCTGACGCTGTTCCCCGACGTCATGCCGTCCTCGCTGGACCCCCGTTGGAGCCTGACGGTCTCCAACGCGTCGTCGGCGCCGTACACGTTGACGATCATGACGTGGTGCGCCGGATTCGCGACACCGCTCGTCATGCTCTACCAGGGCTGGACGTACTGGGTGTTCCGGAAGCGGATCGGGACGCAGCACCTTGCTGTCGCCGCAGGTGGCTCCGGTGGCTCCGGTGGCTCCGGTGGCTCGGGCGGTTCGGGGAGCGCGGGCGCCGGTGGTCCGGGTGGCCAGGGGGACCCGGGGCCGTCCGTCCGTCCC
Source organism: Streptomyces sp. NBC_01497 (assembly GCF_036250695.1). Classification (NCBI taxonomy): domain Bacteria; kingdom Bacillati; phylum Actinomycetota; class Actinomycetes; order Kitasatosporales; family Streptomycetaceae; genus Streptomyces; species Streptomyces sp. NBC_01497. The sequence goes on from NZ_CP109427.1 coordinate 4,250,352, forward strand.
GCCGACGCGTACTGAACGGGAGCGGGTGTTTCACGTGAAACCAATTGATCCCCGACTGCTGCGCTACGCACGGGCGACCCGGTTCTTCCTCGTCGCCACGGTGGCCCTGGGGGCACTGGGCGCCGGGCTGATCATCGCGCAGGCGATGCTGATCGCGGAGGTCGTGGTGGGCGCGTTCCACCACGGTGCGGGGCTCACATCCCTCCGCGACCCCCTGCTGCTCCTCGGGGCAGTCGCTCTGGGGCGGGCGCTGGTCGCGTGGCTGACCGAGCTGGCCGCCCACCGGGCCAGCGCCGCGGTCAAGTCCGAGCTGCGCGGACGCCTGTTGGCGCGGGCCGCCGAACTGGGGCCGGACTGGCTGAGCGGACAGCGCACCGGCTCGCTGGTCACGCTGGCCACCCGCGGGGTGGACGCGCTGGATGACTACTTCGCGCGGTACCTGCCGCAGCTCGGCCTCGCGGTCGTCGTACCGGTGGCGGTGCTCGCGCGGATCGTCACCGAGGACTGGGTCTCCGCGGCGATCGTCGTGGTCACCCTGCCGTTGATCCCGCTGTTCATGGCGCTCATCGGCTGGGTCACCCAGTCGCGGACGGACCGCCAGTGGCAGCTGCTGTCCCGGCTGTCCGGCCATTTCCTCGATGTGGTCGCCGGGCTGCCGACGCTCAAGGTCTTCGGACGGGCCAAGGCGCAGGCCGAGTCGATTCGCGCGATCACTTCCGAGTACCGGCAGGCGACGCTGCGGACACTGCGCATCGCGTTCCTGTCGTCCTTCGCCCTGGAACTGCTGTCGACACTGTCGGTGGCGCTCGTCGCGGTCGGGATCGGTCTGCGGCTGGTCCATGGCGACCTGGATCTGGACACGGGGCTGGTCGTCCTGGTCCTCGCGCCCGAGGCGTATCTGCCGATCCGGCAGGTGGGCACCCAGTACCACGCGGCGGCCGAGGGCCTGTCGGCCGCGGGGGAGATCTTCGCGGTTCTGGAAAGCGATTCGCCGCGCGGTGGGGGCACGGTGGCGCCCGCCTCGGTCCGCCTCGAACTGCGCGACGTGACGGTACGCCACGAGGGCCGCTCGGTCGCTTCGTTGGACGCGGCGACACTGACCGTCGAGCCCGGTGAGACCGTGGCGCTGGCGGGGCCGAGCGGTGTCGGGAAGTCCACGCTTCTCGCCGTGGTGCTGGGCTTCACGCGTCCGACGGAGGGTGGGGTGCGCCTCGGCGGGGCCGACCTCGCGGACGTGGACCTGGGCGCGTGGCGGGAACAGGTGGCGTGGGTCCCGCAGAACCCGTACCTGTTCGCGGGCAGCATCGCCGAGAACGTGCGCCTCGCACGGCCCGACGCCGACGACGCGGCGGTGTGGGCGGCGCTTCGGGAGGCCGGGGCGTACGACTTCGTCGCGGCGCTCCCCCAAGGTGCGGAGACCGGACTGGGTGAGGACGGAGCGGGCCTGTCCGCCGGTCAGCGGCAACGGCTGGCGCTGGCACGCGCGTTCCTCGCGGACCGGCCGCTGCTGCTGCTCGACGAACCGACCGCGGCGCTGGACGGCGCGACGGAGGCGGGGATCGTGGACGCCGTGCGGCGCCTCGCGGCCGGCCGCACGGTCCTGCTGGTGGCGCACCGGCCCGCATTGCTCGCGGCGGCCGACCGGGTGGTGACACTGACGACGACGGAGCGGACGGGGACCGCACAGACCGTGGTCGGGACGGCGGTGTCGGCCGCGACGGCACCGGAGGCGCGGGCGACGGCGCCCGGGGCCGGGACGGTGTCCTCCGTGGTGGAGGCGGCGCCCGTACGGGCCGCACTGCCCGTTCGGCCCGTACGGTGGGGACGGCCCGCGATCGCCACGGCCGGCGAGCCGCGAACCGGTCTCGCGGCCGGCGGCACAGGTGGACACGCCACCGCCGACACGGCACGCGTCCTGGCCGGGCTGCGTGCCGCGCAACGCGGCACGACGCAGGAGCACCTGACGCGCCAGGCCCTGGGGGAGCGTTCGGAAGGCACACCCGTGCCCACGACCACGCCCGCACCCGTGACCCCGAACGGGGCCCTGACCGAGGCGGATGCTGGGGCCGGGGCCGGGGCCGGATTCGGTTCGGCCGTCGGTCCCGATCCTGCCCCGGCTGCGGAGTCGCGCCCTGAGCACCCGCTGTCCGCATCCGCAGTCGGACCCGCGCGGAGGCCGCTCGCCCGGGTGCGGACCGCCGCGGGTCCGCTGCGGGGCAGGTTGCTGCTCGCGCTCCTGCTCGGCAGCCTCGCGCTCGCCTCCGCCATCGGACTGCTGGGGGTGTCCGGCTGGCTCATCTCGCGCGCCTCCCAGCACCCGCCCGTCCTCTACCTGATGGTCGCTGTCACCGCCACGCGCACCTTCGGGATCGGCCGGGCCGTCTTCCGGTACGCCGAGCGCCTGGTGTCGCACGACGCGGTGCTGCGGCTGCTCGCGGGGGTCCGCGTCGGCGTCTACCGGCGTCTCGAACGTGTCGCGCCCGCCGGGCTGCGCACCACCCGCCGCGGGGATCTGCTGACCCGGCTCGTCTCGGACGTGGACCAGCTCCAGGACTACTGGCTGCGCTGGCTGCTGCCCGCGGGGTCCTCGCTTCTGGTCTCCGCCGCGACCGTGGCGTTCACTGCCTGGCTGCTGCCCGCGGCGGGCGCTGTGCTCGCCGGGGGACTGCTGCTCGCCGGGGTCGCCGTGCCCGCGCTCAGCGGCGCGGTCGCCCGCCGTGCGGAGCTGCGGCTCGCTCCCGCGCGCGGCGCTCTCGCGGTCCGGGTCGCGGAACTCCTGCGCGGTCTCGGCGAGATCACCGTGGCCGGTGCGCTGCCGCGTCGGCTGCGCGGGGCCCGTACCGCCGACGGGGAGCTGACCTCACTGGTGTCGCGGGGGGCCGTGGCCACCGCACTCGGCGCCGGGCTCTCGGCCCTCGTCTGCGGCCTGACGGTGGCCGCCGCGGCGGCCGTCGGCGCCCAGGCGGTCCGCGAAGGGCGGCTGCCAGGCGTCCAGCTCGCGGTCGTCGTACTGACTCCGCTCGCCGCCTTCGAGGCGGTCACCGGGCTGCCGCTCGCCGTGCAGTTCCGGCAGCGGGCGCGACGCAGTGCCGAGCGCGTGTACGACGTGCTCGACGCGCCCGTGGCGGTGGCGGAGCCCGAGCGGCCCGCCGCGCTCCCCGACTCGCCGTTCCCGCTGCGCCTCGACGGGGTGAGCGCCCGGTACCCGGACGGCACCCGCGACGCGCTCACCGGCTTCGACCTGACGCTGACAGCGGGCCGTCGCGTCGCCGTCGTCGGCCCCTCGGGGTCCGGCAAGACGACCCTCGCACAGGTGCTGCTGCGCTTCCTCGACACCCGCGAGGGCGGCTGGCGGCTCGGCGGAACCGCCGCGAACACACTCGACGGGGACTCCGTGCGGCGCTTCGTCGGCCTGTGCGCACAGGACGCGCACCTCTTCGACAGCTCCGTACGGGAGAACCTGCGCCTCGCCCGTACGGACGCGACCGACGAGGATCTTCGTGCCGCGCTCGGGGCGGCACGGCTGCTGGACTGGGTGGACGCGCTGCCGCGGGGCCTCGACACCCTCGTCGGCGAACACGGAGCCCAGCTCTCCGGCGGCCAGCGGCAGCGGCTCGCGCTGGCCCGCGCGCTGCTCGCGGACTTCCCGGTCCTGGTGCTCGACGAGCCGGCGGAACACCTGGACCTGGCGACAGGCGACGCCCTGACGGCGGATCTGCTGGCCGCCACCGAGGGCCGGACGACCCTGCTCATCACGCACCGGCTGCACGGCCTCGACGCGGTGGACGAGGTGATCGTGCTGGACGAGGGCAGGACCGTGCAGCGGGGCCCGTACGCACGGCTCGCCGCCGTCGAAGGGCCACTGCGCCGGATGATCGAACGTGAGAGGGCGGGGGACCTGCTGGCCGCGGGGTGATCGTCCCCCCGGCGGCAGCCGGCGGCCCGGGCCCGGTGCGCCCCGGTGCGCGGTTCGCCGGTGCACCGCGCACCGTTCGTCGGGGGCGATATCCGGGTGAAGGTCGACTTTCTCCGGCAATTCGACCTGATTAGTCTCGGTTCATGACGTCCGAACCCCCCACCGAACCCCCCACCGAACCCCCCGTCGAGTTCAGCGCCGGGGTGCCGCGGCTCCTTGAGGCCATGCGCTCCATCGGCACGGACCTGGAGCTGCGCTCCACCCTGGACCGCATCTGCGCCACGGCGGCCGAGCTGTCCGGTGCCCGGTACACGGCGATCGGCGTCATGGACGAGGCCGGCGACGACTACAGCGAGTTCGTCACGTACGGCGTGGCGGAGGACCTCATGGAGCGGATCGGCGTGCCGATCCGCGTGCAGGGCCGGATCTTCGGGCACCTCTACCTCGCGGACCGGCGGGACGGCGCCGAGTTCAGCGGCCAGGACCTGCACATGACGCGCGTCCTGGCGACGGCCGCCGGGATGGCGATCGGCAACGCCCGTCTGTACGAGGCGGCCAGACAGCGCGAACGGTGGATCGACGGGTCGGTCGCCGTCACGACCGCCCTGCTGTCCGGCGGTGACGCCGGCGACACCGCCGACCCGCTCTCCGTCGTCGCGGAGCAGGCCAGGCGGCTCGCGGGCGCCGACGCGGGGATCGTCCTGGTGCCCGCCGAGGGCGGCGGGCTGGAGATCGTGGCCGTGTGCGCCGACACCCCGAGCAGCCGGCTGGGTGTCGTCTTTCCCGCCACCAGCCCCGTGGTGGCGGCGCTGCTGGACGGCGAGTCGGTGTTCATGGACGACGCGGCGACGGAGTCACCCTCGTCCTCGTCGGACCTCGCGGACTCGTACGGCCCGCTGATGCTGCTGCCGCTGGAGAGCGGCGGCCGGCTGCTCGGGGCGCTCGCCACCCCCCGGGCGCGGGGGGCGCGGCGCTTCACCGAGACGGAGCGGATCCTCGCCGCGCAGTTCGCCTCGCAGGCGGCGCTCGCGCTGGTGATGGCGGAGGCGCAGCGCGACCGCGAACGGCTCGCGGTGCTGGAGGACCGCGACCGTATCGCCCGCGACCTGCACGATGTCGTGATCCAGCGGCTGTTCGCGACCGGGATGATGCTGGAGGGCGGGCGGGCGCGGGGGGTGGCCGCCGAGGTCCGTACGGGCATCGGCAGGGCGATCGACGAGCTGGACGTGACCATCCAGGAGATCCGTACGGCGATCTTCGCGCTGCAGCAGGCACCGACGGAGGAACCCTCGGGGCTGCGGACGCGCGTCCTGCGGGAGATCAAGATGGCGGCGGTCCCGCTGGGGTTCGTGCCCGGATCCCGCTTCGTCGGGGCCGTCGACTCGGCCGTGGGCGAGCTGACGGAGAAGAACCTGATCGCCGCGCTGCGCGAGGCGCTGTCCAACGCCTTCCGGCATGCGCACGCGAGCCGTATCGATGTCGTCGTGGATGCCACGGCCACACTGCCCGACGGGACGGACGCGGTACGGCTTTCCGTCGCGGACGACGGCGTGGGGGTACCGGAGGGCGGGCGGCGAAGCGGCCTGCGGAACCTGAGCAGACGGGCGGAGGCGCTGGGCGGTTCGAGCCGGGTGGAGGGCGGCATCGGGGCGGCCGGCGGCGGCACCACCGTGGTGTGGCAGGCGCCCCTGGACCCGGAGCTGTCCTAGCGGGTCCGGGCTGGAGGCCCGACGGCGGACCGGCCGCCGCACGACCGGTGCCCGCCGCGCGGCCTCAGCCGGTTCGCGCTCCCGCGGCCGGTGCGGACCGCGGCCGGCCGCCCGGTCGTGGCCGATCCGTCCTCGCCGTTCCGGTCCCGGTCCGCCCCGGCCGCCGCTCGGTGAGGCGGGGTCAGCCGTGGCGCGCGATGATCTGCTCGATGACGACGGCCACGCCGTCCTCCTCGTTGGTGACCGTACGGGCGGACGCGGCGGCGATGACGTCCGGGTGGGCGTTGCCCATCGCGTAGGACGTACCCGCCCAGGTCAGCATTTCCAGGTCGTTGGGCATGTCCCCGAACGCGACGACCTCGTCGGCGGAGATGCCGCGTTCGGCGCAGCACAGCGCGAGGGTGCTCGCCTTGCTGACGCCGAACCCGCTGACCTCGACGAGCGCCGACGGGCTCGACCTGGTGAAGGTCGCCCGGTCGCCACCGACGGTGCGCGCCAGCGTGAGGAAGCCGTCAGGCGTGAGGTCGCGGTGGTGGGCGAGGAGCTTGACGACCGGTGTCAGGGTGCCGTCGGCTCGCCCGGCCGCGACGCCGTCCTCGTCCAGCAGCTTCTCCGCGGGTGCGAGGAGGCTGCCCGGGTCGAGGGGGAAGCGCGGGTACTCCGGCTCGTAGGTGATGCCGTCGGCGAACTCCACGGCGAACGACGTGCCGGGCGCCGCCACCCGCAGTTCGCGGACGACGTCGAGTGCCACGGCGCGCGGCAGGGGCCGCACCTCGACGGCCACGCCGGTGTGGAGATCGACCACCACCGCGCCGTTCCCGCAGATCGCGAGGCCGTGCCCGTGGACGTGGTCGCGTACGACGTCCATCCAGCGCGGGGGCCTGCCGGTGACGAAGAACACCGTGATGCCGGCGTCCTCCGCGGCGGCCAGCGCGGCGATCGTGCGGTCGGAGACCGACTTGTCGTCGCGCAGCAGGGTGCCGTCCAGGTCGGTGGCTATCAGCCGGGGACGGGCGGGAAGCGGCGACTCGGTCGCGTCGGTCGGGAGCGCGGGGCGGGAGATCACCCGGCCATTGTCCCGTACGCGGAGCTCGGGCGGGCCCTGACAGCCGGCCGGATCGGTCCGATGGCCGAGGGCCGGCTCAGCGGACCGGGCTGCGGTCGCCCGTCACGGACAGCAGCCGCAGCTTCTCGTGGCTGTCGGAGCCCGGTGTCGCGGTGAAGACCAGGAGAGCCTGGGACTGGCTGTCGTCGTGCAGCACTTGGCAGTGCAGCTCCAGGATGCCGAGGTCCGGATGGGACAGGCGTTTTCGCGCGGTGTGGGACAGGCCGATCTCGTGGGCGCTCCAGACCGTGCGGAACTCCTCGCTCGTCGCGAGCAACGAGTCCACGATCTCCCCGGCGCGGGAGTCCGCACCGTGGTGGGAGTACGCGGCGCGCAGCTGTGAGGCGAAGACCCTGCTGTGCCGGGGGTGATCCGCCGGCGGATACACGCGCCGGGCCAACGGGTCGCTGAACCAGCGGTGGAAGGTGCTGCGGTCGAGGCCCGTGAAACCGGTCTCGTCACCGAGGAGGGCCACGGCGAGCCGCGTCTGCCGGAGCGTCTCGCCCATCGCGTTCAGGACCAGGGCGGGGGTGTCGTCCAGGCGGTCGAGGATCCGCATGATGCCCGGATTGACGTGGTCGGCGGCGAGGACGCGGCGCGGGGTGCTGTGACCCGCCAGGCGGAACAGGTGGTCGCGCTCCTCCAGGGAGAGGTGGAGGCCCCGGGCGATCGCGGCGAGCATGGGCTCCGAGGGCTGCGGTCCGCGCTGCTGCTCGATGCGGGTGTAGTAGTCGGTGGACATGCCGCTCAGCGCGGCCACCTCCTCGCGGCGCAGGCCGCGGGTACGGCGGCGCGGGCCGCGCGGCAGGCCCACGTCCTCCGGCTGGAGCGCCTCCCGCCTCGTGCGCAGGAAGTCCGCCAGTTGCGTCCGGTCCATGCGGTCGCTCCCCTCTCTCGGTGACCTCGGTGACCTCGGTGACCTCGGTGACCTCGGTGACCTCGGTGACCTCGGTGATTCCCGACCGACTGGGCCGGCTGTCTGTCCGTCTCTCCGGCCGCTGGTCTGCCTCCGCCTGCCTCCGCCTGCTTCCGACGCCGGGATCCAGGGGTTCCCTGCCCTCCGGCTCACGCGTTCCGCGCGATGGTCCCCCAGGGGTGCGGGCGCGGACCCTTAAGCCGCGGTCCCCTCAGAGCAGGGTGCCGCCGGACGCCTCGACGCGCTGGCCGTTGATCCAGCCCGTACGGGGGTCGAGCAGGGAGGCGATCACGCCGCCGATGTCCTCGGGTTCGCCGACCCGGCCGAGCGCGGTCTGGCTGCCGAGCGCGGCCCGGGTGGCCTGGTCGTCGCGGACGGAGCCGCCGCCGAAGTCGGTGGCGATCGGGCCGGGCGCGACGGTGTTGGCGGTGATGCCCCGCGCGCCGAGTTCCTTGGCGAGGTAGCGGGTGAGGACCTCGACCCCGCCCTTCACCGAAGCGTACGCGGACATGCCGGGCAGGGTGAAGCGGGCGAGGCCGGTGGACAGGTTGATGATGCGTCCGCCGTCGGCCATCAGCGGCACCAGCGTCTGGGTCAGGAAGAACACGCCCTTGAGGTGGACGTTCACCATCAGGTCGAACCCCTCCTCGGTGATCTCGGTGAAGGGCCCGGCGACGGCGGAGCCGGCGTTGTTGACGAGGAAGTCGAAGTCCGCGCGTCCCCAGTGTTCCTTGAGCAGCGCGCGCACGGCGTCGGCGAAGGCGGCGAAGCCGGTGACGTCGGCCGTGTCGAGGCGCAGGACATGGGCGGTGCGGCCGAGCGCGGTCAGCTCCCCGACGACCGCGGCGGCCTCCTCACCGTGCGAGCGGTAGGTGATGATCAGGTCGGTACCGGCCTCGGCCAGCCGCAGCGCGGTGTCGCGGCCGAGTCCCCGGTTGGCGCCGGTGACGATCGCGATCTTCGGGTTCCGTACCGGCGCGGGGTCCTTGGACCCGGAGGCGGACGGGGACGGGGACACGGACGCAGTGGTCATGGAGGTTTCTCCCTCATACCGGGAGGCGGCCCGTGTGCCGGTCACACGGTCCCTACGACCTCCCCTGCACCCCACTCTCAGCGGATCCGTGAGGCGGATGAAGGACTCACTTGTCCAGGGATTCCGGGTCCCCCTCTGAGCGCCCGGGGACGGCCCCGCCCGCGTCCACCGGTGGTCAGGCGCGCAGTTGGGCCAGGCCCTCGGTGGCGATACGTTCGTAGACCGCGGGGTCGGTGTCGAAGTCGGAGTCCGGGATCGGGGCGTGCACGACGATCTCCGTGATGCCCAGTTCGGCATGGCGTCCCGCGAAGTCGACGAAGGCGTCGACCGACGACATGGGACGGTCGCGCTCCGGGGTGAAGCCGGTGAGCAAGACCTTGTCCAGCTCGCCCGGGTCCCGGTCGATCGCGGCGCAGGCGGCGCCGAGGCGGTCGATCTGACCCCGGATCGCGGCGTGCGACTGTTCCGGCGTGCCGCTCTCGAAGAGGGCGGGGTCACCGGTGGTCACCCAGGCCTGACCGTGCCGGGCGGCCAGCTTCATTCCGCGCGGTCCCGTGACGGCGACGGCGAACGGGAGCCGGGGTCGCTGCACACATCCTGGGATGTTGCGGGCCTCGTCGGCGGAGTAGTACGTGCCCCGGTGGGTGACGGCGGGCTCCGTCAGCAGCCGGTCGAGCAGCGGCACGAACTCGGCGAGGCGGTCGGCCCGCTCCCTCGCCGACCACGGGTCCTGCCCGAGCACGGTCGCGTCGAAGCCGGTGGTACCGGCGCCGATGCCGAGCGTCACCCGCCCGCCGGAGATGTCGTCCAGCGTCATCAGGTCCTTGGCGAGGGTGACGGGGTGCCGGAAGTTGGGCGAGGTGACCAGCGTGCCGAGGCGGATGCGACGGGTGGCCGCGGCGGCCGCGGTCAGGGTGGGCACGGCGCCGAACCAGGTCGTGTCGCGGAACGTGCGCCAGGACAGGTGGTCGTAGGTGTAGGCGGTGTGGAAGCCGAGCTCCTCGGCGCGCTGCCATACCTCCCGGCCCTTGTCGTGCCAGCGGCGGATCGGCAGGATCACAGTGCTCAGACGCATGCGGCCACCCTATCCACGGTCACCGGACCGACGGCGGGAGCCGCCGAGGCGCTGCCCGGAACGGCCCCACCACGGGCGGAGGCCTCCCGTCGGGCGCTGCCCGCACGAGCGGGAGGCCTTCCCGTCGGCCGGCCCCACCGGGAGCGGAGACCCTCCCGTCGGGGGCCGCCCGCACGGCGGACGCGCTCACGGGCCACGCGCTCACCGGCCACGCACGCCCTCCCGGGCCACCCCCTCACCGAGCTGGCTGCCGGACGGGCGGGGGTTTCGGGACGGGCGCGTTGGTGAACGAGGGCCTACGGTCCCGGGGTCTGCCGCCACGACAGGACGGCACTGGTTGCGGGGGTGGCGGGGGCGGGAGACGCTGTAAGCGCGGTGCGCGAAGCGGCGTGCCGTGCGAGGTTTCTGCGTGGGCGCGCGAGGTCGCACGACCGCACCGCCGGCCAGGGCCGGTGACCCGGCAGTCCGGTGGCGGCGGGGCGTGCGTCACCGCGTGGGCGCACGAGGTAGCCGCCGTACCGGCCCCGGCCGGCGGAACTCCCGCTTGGAGGCGAGAGATGCCTGAAGTCACCGATCCGTACCCGCCCGGGACACCCTGCTGGATCGACCTCATGGTGCCCGACCAGCAGGCGGCGCTCGATTTCTACCGGGACCTCTTCGGCTGGCAGGGCGAGGTGGGGTCGCAGGAGTTCGGCGGATACTCGGTCTGCACCCAGCGGGGCAGGCCGGTCGCCGGGATCATGCAGGCCATGTCCCCTAACGGCGAGCCGCTCCCGCCGGCCAGTTGGACGACGTACTTCGCGAGCGCGGACATCGGCAGCACCGAGAGCCGGGTCGTGGACGAGGGCGGGGCGCTCCTGGTGCCGCCGATGCAGGTCGGCGAGCTGGGCTGGATGATGGTCGGCGCGGACCCGCAGGGCGCGGTGTTCGGGCTGTGGCAGGCCAAGGACTTCCCCGGCGCGGGCATCGTCAACGAACACGGGGCGCTGCTCTGGAACCAGCTGATCACATCGGAGATCCCGGCAGCGCGGCAGTTCTACCACGCGTTGGGCATGGAAGCCGCGCCGCTGCCGGGCATGCCCGGGTTCACCGGGTTCAAGGTCCAGGGCCACACGGTCGGCGGTGTCCAGGACATGCACAACATGGACGAGGGCATTCCGCCGCACTGGCTCGTGCACTTCGCGGTGGACGACGCGGACAGCACGGTCGACGCGGTGGTCCGTGCGGGCGGCACGGTGCGGGTGCCCCCCTTCGACCTGGAGAAGGTCGGCAGGATGGCCGTGGTCCAGGATCCGCAGCAGGCGCTGTTCGCGGTGGTCGCGCCGGCCGGGCAGACGGCCTGAGTCAGCTGTCTCACCGGCGGTTCCTGAGACGCAGGTAGCGCGGCGGTACGGCGGCGGTCAGCCATACGTCGTTCGCGGTGCGGTGGAAGGTCAGGCCGGCCGCGTGCATCGCCGCCGCGTCGATGGCGAGGACGACCGGTCTGCCCCGGCGGGCGCCGACGCGGGTGGCGGTCCCCCGGTCGGGGGACAGATGGACATGGTGGCGGCGCATCGGCCGCAGGCCCTCGGCCCGGATCGCCGGGAGGCTCGCGGGCACCGTGCCGTGGTAGAGGTACGCGGGCGGTGTGAGCGCGGGCAGGTCCAGGTCCACGGGGACGGTGTGGCCCTGCTGGGCCCGGATCCGGTCGTTCTCGACGGCGAAGCGTTGTTTGTCGTTCGTGGCGACGACGCGTTCCAGTTCGGCGCGGTCGACGGGGAAGCCGTCGCAGGCGGCGGCTGCGAGGAGCACGTCGATGTCCACCCAGCCCTGTGCGTCGAGGGTGATGCCGATGCGGTCGGGGCGGTGGCGCAGGTGCAGGGACAGGTAGCGGGACACCTTCACGACGTGGCGGTCGTCGGTCCTTCCCGTGCCGTCCGTCCTGTCCGTCCGGTCCCTCTCGTCCGTCTCCCCTGTTCCTCCCGTTTCCGCCGGTTGCCTTGCTTCCCCCGTTCTCCCCGTTCTCCCCGTTCTCCCTGCTTCCCCTGCTTCCCTTTCTCTGTCTTCGCTCATGGTGTCAGCCTGTCGCCGTACCGCACCCGTCCGCCATTGCTTTTCAGATGTTCAGGATCCTGATGTTTGATCCACAGCCAACCCGGCTTATCCACAGGCAGATTGACTCCCCTGTGGACAACTGAAGCGGCTCGGGGGCCCCTTGAGGCTCCGGCACGTGCCCGTACGCGAGTTGGGTTACGACGCGTCAAGACAGGTAATCCACAGCCCTGGTTCACCAAGGAAGCCGCTGCGCAATGTTCTTGAGGGAAGTTCATATGCCGCCGCGGGGACGCGGTATGCGGCCCAGGTACGTCAGCGCGGCCGCCATGGAACCCTCCCGAGAGGGGTGGAACGACCTGCGGAAGTAGCGGGGCACCGCTGCCCCGAGCGACCTCCATGAAGGCAGCAGGCCTTTCTCGATCGCCCTGTTGTGACCCGCCAAGGTGTAGGTGGGCTTTCCTGGGGGGATGGTGGGGTCGTGCCGGATCAGGTGACGGGTACCACGGATCCACAGGCCCAGCAGCGCGGGCGCGGTGACGCACATCGTGCCCCTTCTGCGGAGTCGCCGGAGCGCGCCGGGACCGCCGCAGTGCTCGTACATGTCGAAGGCCACAGACCGGTGTTCGACCTCCTCGGCGCCGTGCCAGCGGAGCAGGTGCAGCATCACCGGGTCGGCGCCGGCCCGGTCGAGTCCGTCCGCAGTAAGCACCCAGTCCCCCAGTACGGCGGTGAACTGCTCGATGGCCGCGACGAACGCCAACCGGTACAGGATCCAGCGGCTCTTGGGCAACGGGACCCACCACGGCGGCACCGGTCCCAGCAGCCGCTCGAAGAGGGCGTCCACCCGTCGTGTGAAGTCCGCCGTGTCCAGGTCCTGAGCGGCCAAGTGGTCGAGTACGTGGGAGTGCTGGACGCTGTGCGTGGCCTCCTGTCCCATGAACCCCTTCACGCGGGCCAGCAGGTCGGGGTCGTGTACGCGGGGCAGCGCCTCCTTGAAGACCTGGACGAACCAGCGCTCGCCCGCGGGCAGCAACAGGTGCAGCACGTTGATGACATGACCGGCCAGCGGCTCGCCCGGGATCCAGTGCAGGGGCGTGCCGTGCCAGTCGAAGTCGACGCGCCGGGGGGCGGGAGGGCCCGGTGCCGATGGCGGGCCCCCGGCGGGGTGTGCGGTCGTCACAGGGGCGGCTCCCGTCGTGCGATGGCCGCCCGCGCGCCGCGGGACAGCCGGGCCAGCGCGCGCAGGCCGTACGCCTCGGGTGTCACGGGGACCACCGCGTCGTTGCGTACGACGGCGCGCAGCACCGCGTCGGCGACACGCTCCGGCGGATAGTCGCGGAGCGCGTACAGGCGGGTGGTCCGGTGCCTGAGGCGTTCCTGCTCCTCGTCGCTGACGCCGGTGAAGCGGGCCGTGGCCGTGATCCCGGTGTGGACGAAGCCGGGGCAGACGGCGGAGACACCGATGTCCCGCTCCGCGAGTTCGGCCCGCAGGCATTCGCTGAGCATCAGCACCGCCGCTTTAGACGTGCTGTACGCGGGCAGCGCACGCGAGGGCTGGAAGGCCGCGGCGGAAGCGGTGTTGACGATGTGTCCGCCCTGTCCGCGCTCGGCCATCAGACGGCCGAAGAGACGGCAGCCGTGGATGACGCCCCACAGGTTGGCGTCGAGCACCTTCCGCCAGTCCTCGGCGGTGGTGTCGAGGAAGGAGCCGGACATCCCGATGCCCGCGTTGTTGACCAGGACGTCGGGCACGCCGTACGTCTTCTCGACCCGGGCCGCCAGCGCCTCCATGGCGTGCTCGTCACCGACGTCGGCGTGCTCGGGCCAGGCCTCGCGGGCGCCCGCGGCGCGGGCTTCGCCCGCGGTGCGCGCGGCGCCCTCGCCGTCGATGTCGACCGCGACGACCCGGGCGCCGGCCCGCGCGAAGGCGAGGACGGTGGCCCGGCCGATGCCGCTCGCAGCCCCGGTCACGAGGATGAGACGGCCGGCGAAGCGTGCGGCGCCGGCCTGCGCGGCGGGAGTGTCCTTCCCGGTCCCGGGGAGCCGAGCGCCGGGCAGCCGGGCCCCGGGCACGGGCCCTGCCCCGGTGGCCGGTTCTCGTCCGTGACCGCGTTGCCCGCCCCGGGCCGGCCCCTCGCCGCGTGCAAGGTCCTCGCCCCGCGCCGAGGTCTCTCCGTGCCCCGCGTCCTCGGTGCCTTCGCCATCCCGCTCCCGGTCCGTCACGAAGTCCGCGATCCAGGTGCTGAGCTGGTCGGGACGGGTACGGGGGAGCCAGTGCTTGGCCCGTACGGTGCGGCGGGTCAGGCGCGGGACCCAGCGGTCGAGGTCGTCGTACAGCCGCTCCGAGAGGTACGGGTCCCCGGTGGGCACGATGAGCTGGACCGGCACATGGGCATGGGCGTCGGGGCGCGGATCGCGCAGCCGCGCGCGGACGTTGTCGCGGTAGAGCCAGGCGCCGTTGGCGGCGTCCTCGGCCAGAGTGGGAGCGGGGTAGACGTCCTCGCCGCCGGTCTCCGGCAGGTTCTCCGCACGCCGCAGCATGGCGGGCCAGCGTCGGCCGAGCGGGCCGCGCCAGGCGAGTTCGGGAAGCGCGGGCGTGTGCAGCGCGTAGACGTACCAGGACTTCGCGCCTTGCGCGAGGAGTTGCGCGGCGGCGCGCGGTGACCTCTCGGCCGCACGGTCGCGCAGCCAGTGCCCCAGGTGGTCCAGGGAGGGCCCCGAGAGCGAGGTGAACGACGCGACGCGGCCCCGGGTGCGGGGGCTCGTGGCGAACTCCCAGCCCTGGACCGAACCCCAGTCGTGGCCCACGAGATGGACCGGCCGGTCCGGGCTGACGGCGTCCGCGACGGCGAGGAAGTCGTCCGTGAGGCGGTCGAGCGTGAAGCCGCCGCGCAGCGGGTGGGGGGCGGCGGAGTGACCGTGGCCGCGGACGTCGTAGAGGGCGACGTGGAAGCGTGGCGCGAGGCGCCGGGCCACCGGCAGCCACACCTCCTTGCTGTCCGGGTAGCCGTGCACGAGGAGGACGGTGGGCCGGTCGGGGCCGGGCGAGCCGAACTCCGCCACGTCGAGGGTGATACGGCCGCTGGGGACCGTGCGGGGGGTGGGCCGTGGGCTGTCGGTCATGATGTGGCGTTCGCCTCCAGGGTTGCGCTACGCGCTGGTAGCGTCACGCGGCAGCGCCGGACGCGTCAAGGGTGATGCGGCGCGGACCCGGGGGCTCCCTGTCCCGGAACCAGCCCCACCGGCACGTCTCCGGCACACCTCCGGCCGGGGAACCAGCCTCACTGACATGCTGCCTGGCCCGGAACCAGCCCCACCGGCACGCCTCCAGCCGGGGAACCAGAGCCGCACCGGCACGCTTCCGGGCCCCGGAAGCAACCAACCGGCACGCCTCCGGGCCCCCGGACGGAGTGTCGCGGACGCCGCTGCCCGGCCCAGGAACCGGGCCTCGCGGATCCGCTGTCCGCCCCCGCGCCGGTGCTTCGTCGTGCGCGTCACCGTCCGGGCCCCGGGGGGCGCCGCCCCTCCCAAGGGCCGCGCCCGCGCTCCCCGGTGTCAGCCTTGCGGGCGGGTGTCCCTGGGCGCACGTACGACCCGAGGCTGATGCCGGGACCGCCGGCAGGGTTGACGACCGGAGCGCGGCGCGCCGTTAGCGTCTGTGACGTGACTGCTGTGATTGCGACCGAAGGTCTGAGCAAACGGTTCCCCCGGGTGACCGCGCTCGACCGGCTCACCCTGGACATCGGGGCCGGTGTAACCGGGCTCGTCGGCGCCAATGGCGCCGGCAAGTCCACGATGATCAAGATACTTCTTGGTCTCTCGCCCGCGACGGAAGGCCGGGCCGCCGTACTGGGGCTGGACGTGTCGACCGGTGGTGGCGCCATCCGGGAACGGGTCGGCTACATGCCGGAACACGACTGCCTGCCGCCCGACGTGTCGGCGACGGAGTTCGTCGTCCATATGGCGCGCATGTCGGGGCTGCCGCCCACCGCCGCGCGGGAGCGCACGGCGGACACCCTGCGCCACGTCGGTCTGTACGAGGAGCGCTATCGCCCCATCGGCGGCTACTCGACGGGCATGAAGCAGCGGGTGAAGCTCGCCCAGGCGCTGGTGCACGACCCGCGGCTGGTCCTGCTGGACGAGCCGACGAACGGGCTCGACCCGGTCGGCCGGGACGAGATGCTGGGCCTCATCCGCCGCGTGTACACCGACTTCGGCATCTCCGTGCTGGTGACCTCGCACCTGCTCGGCGAACTGGAGCGCACCTGCGACCACGTCGTCGTCATCGACGGCGGCAAGCTGCTGCGGTCCAGCTCCACCAGTGACTTCACGCAGATGACCACGACGCTCGCGGTCGAGGTCACCGACTCCGACGCGTACCCGGACGGCACCGGTGCCCTGCGGGACGCGCTGACAGCGGCGGGGGTGACCCTCCTCGCCGCGAGCGAGCAGGGCCTGCCCGGCGCCGGCCACGTCCTCCTCGTCGAGGCGACCGGCGAGGAGATCCACGACACCGTGCGGGACACCGTCGCACGTCTCGGCCTGGGGCTCGTCCGCATGGAGCAGCGGCGTCACCACATCGCCGAGGTCTTCCGGCAGGAGAAGGAAGGGGTCCCCGCATGAGCGTCCCGAACGGCATGGGCGGCCCCGGCGCCGGGAGTACCGCTCCCGGCACGGGCGCCCCCGGCACCACGGTCCCCGCGGGCGGCGGCCCGCCCGCCGGTACGAGCCCGGGTACGGACCCCCGTGCGGGCGCCGGGCCGGGCGCCGACGCCACCACCCGGATCCACAACATCGGCTACCGGAACTACGACGGCGCCCGCCTCGGCCGCTCCTACGCCCGCCGGTCCCTCTACACGCAGTCGCTGCGCGGGGCCTTCGGCCTCGGCAGGTCCGGCAAGTCCAAGGTCCTGCCGATGATCCTGTTCGCCGTGATGTGCCTGCCCGCGGCGCTCGTCGTCGCCGTCGCCGTGGTGACCCACGCGAAGAACCTCAGCGTCGAGTACACGCGGTACGCGATCCTGCTGCAGGCGGTGATCGGCCTGTTCCTCGCGGCGCAGGCCCCGCAGTCGGTCTCGCGCGACCTGCGCTTCCGCAGCGTTCCGCTGTACTTCTCGCGCCCCATCGAGCGGCGCGACTACGTGCTCGCGAAGTTCGGCGCGATGAGCACGGCGCTGTTCGTGCTGACCGCCGCGCCCGTCGTGATCCTCTACATCGGCGCGCTGCTGGCGAAGCTGGACTTCGCCGATCAGACGAAGGGGTTCGGTGAGGGCCTCGTCTCGGTCGCCGTGCTGTCGCTGCTGTTCGGCGGTATCGGGCTGGTGCTGGCGGCGCTGACCCCGCGCCGCGGGTTCGGGGTGGCGGCCGTGATCGCCACGCTCGTCATCTCCTACGGCGCGGTCTCCACGGTCCAGGTGATCGTCTGGGCCGGGACGCCGAGTTCGGCCGTCAGCTGGCTCGGGCTGTTCTCACCCATCACGCTCGTCGACGGCTTCCAGACCGCGTTCCTGGGGGCGAGTTCGTCGTTCCCCGGCGGGATGGGCCCCGGCGCCGGCACCGGTGTCGTCTACCTGCTCGTCATCCTCGGCCTCGTCGCCGGTTCGTACGGAGTCCTCATGCGCCGCTACCGGGAGGTCGGGCTGTGACCACGATCGAGATCGACCACGCCTCCCGCTGGTTCGGCAACGTCGTCGCCGTCAACGACGTCACCATGACGATCGGCCCCGGCGTCACCGGCCTCCTCGGCCCCAACGGCGCCGGGAAGTCCACCCTCATCAACATGATGGGCGGCTTCCTCGCGCCCTCCACCGGTACGGTCACGCTCGACGGCCGGCCGATCTGGCGCAACGAGGACGTGTACCGCGAGATCGGTATCGTGCCCGAGCGCGAGGCGATGTACGACTTCCTGACCGGTCTCGAATTCGTCGTCGCAAACGCCGAGTTGCACGGTCTCGGCGAGCGTGAGGCGCACGCGGCGCTCGCCACGGTCGAGATGGCGTACGCGCAGGACCGCGCCATCTCGACCTACAGCAAGGGCATGCGGCAGCGCGTCAAGATGGCGTCCGCGCTCGTCCACGACCCGTCGGTGCTGCTGCTGGACGAGCCGTTCAACGGCATGGACCCGCGTCAGCGCATGCAACTCATGGAGCTGCTACGACAGATGGGAGCGCAGGGCCGCACCGTGCTGTTCTCGTCCCACATCCTCGAAGAGGTCGAACAGCTCGCCTCGCACATCGAGGTGATCGTCGCGGGACGGCACGCCGCGAGCGGCGACTTCCGGCGCATCCGCAGGCTGATGACGGACCGCCCGCACCGCTATCTCGTACGTTCCAGCGACGACCGGGCGCTCGCCGCCGCGCTCATCGCCGACCCGTCGACGGCGGGCATCGAAGTGGACCTGGCCGAGGGCGCGCTGCGCGTCCAGGCGGTCGACTTCGGCCGCTTCACGACCCTGCTGCCGCAGGTGGCGCGCGCGCACTCCATCCGGCTGCTGACGGTCTCGCCGTCCGACGAGTCGCTCGAATCGGTCTTCTCGTACCTCGTCACGGCCTGATCCCGGCCCACCCACCTCGAAAGGAGTGTGAACGCACCATGTACAACCCCACTGTCGCGCGGCTCACGTACCGCGCCCTGCTGGGCAGGCGCCGGGCCGCGATCCTCTTCATCCTGCCCGCGCTGCTGATCGTGATCTCGGTGGCCGTACGGCTGGTCAAGGGCGCGGACGACGGTACGGCGTCGGACCTGCTGGGCAGTTTCGGCATCGCCACGATGGTGCCGCTGATCGGCGTGATCGCGGGCACCGGCGCGATCGGCCCCGAGATCGACGACGGTTCGATCGTCTACCTGCTGTCGAAGCCGGTGAAGCGGCCCACCATCATCGTCACGAAGCTGACGGTCGCGATCGCCGTGACGATGGCCTTCTCGGCGATCCCGACGCTGATCGCCGGGTACATCCTGAACGGCAACGGCGCGCAGATCGCGGTGGCCTACACCGTCGCCGCGCTGGTCGCGTCGATCGCGTACAGCGCGCTGTTCCTGCTGCTCGGCACGGTCAGCAGGCACGCGGTCGTCATCGGCCTGGTCTACGCGCTGGTGTGGGAGGCGCTGTTCGGCAGCCTGGTCCCGGGTGCGCGGACCCTGAGCGTGCAGCAGTGGGCGCTCGCGCTCGCGCAGCGGATCGCCGGCCACGACGCGGTGTCCTCGGACGTGGGTCTGCCGGTCGCGGTGGTGCTGCTGCTGGTGGTCACCGTCGGGGCGACCTGGTACGCCGGACAGCGGCTGCGGACGCTGAAGCTGGCGGGCGAGGAGTAGCCCCGGGGCGCGCCGGCCGGCGGGAGGACCGCCGCGCGGCGGGCGGCGGCCGGGAGTCGCGGGGGCATACGGCGCACACGAGGACGCGCGGCACACCCGGCACACCCGGCGCGTACGGCGCGTACGGCACATCCGGCGGGCGCGACGCGCGGAGGACGGCGTTCCGGTGCCGCGCCGGGCGCCTGGCTGGTACCTCTTGGGCCATGCGCGACATCGTCCTGTCCCTGTCCGTGTCGCTGGACGGGTTCTTCGAGGGGCCCGGCGGCGACATCAGCTGGCACCGGGTCGACGACGAACTCCACCAGCACCTCAACGACCGGCTCCGCACCATGGGCGGTTTCCTCACCGGCCGCGCCACCCACGAGCTGATGGCGGCGTACTGGCCGACCGCCGACGCCGGCCCGGCGGCCTCCGGGCCCACCGCCGAGTTCGCCGGGATCTGGCGCTCGATGCCGAAGACCGTGTACTCCCGCACGCTCGCGCCGGGCCCCGCGCCCTGGAACGCGACCGTGGTGCCGGAGGTCGTCGTGGCGGACGTACGCGCCCTGAAGGCACAGGAGGGCGGGGACCTCGTGGTCGGCGGCCCGAACCTCGCGGCGACGTTCCTGCGGCACGGCCTGGTCGACGAGTTCCGTACCTACGTGCATCCGGTCCTCGTCGGGGGCGGCACCCGGCTGTTCCCCGAAGTGCCCTTCGCCGGGGCGGACCGTGCGGTGGGGCTGCGGCTCGTGGAGAGCCGCACCTTCGGCAACGGGGTCGTCCTCCTGCGCCACCGTGTGGACGCGGACGACCCGGCCCTGGAGGGCCGTCGGCAGTAGCCGGCCGCCGGGCAGCACCCGGCCGCACCGCCACGTACAGCACGGCACCCGGCGGGGCCGGCACGCACCGTGCCCGGCCGCCACGCACCGCACGGCACCCGGCGGCGCCAGTACGCGTGCCCGGCACCGCCGCCCGGGCACTACCTCGGCGCCACCAGCGCCTCCTTGACGAACCAGCCCTTGCCGCCGTCCGCGTTCCGGTGGCCGGTCTGCGTCAGCAGCAGGTTGTTGGTCTCCGGCGCCCACATCAGCGAGGTCACGCCGCCGATCAGCGACACGGCCCCCATGAACACCATCGACCAGCTCAGTCCCAGGTGGTCCAGGGAGAGCGGCAGCAGGAACGTGCCCATCGCCGCGCCGATCCTGCTGGCCGCCGACGACAGGCCGACGCCGGAGGTGCGGATCGACGTCGGGAAGAGCTCGTCCGGGTAGATGCCCGGCAGGATGCTCATGATCCCGTAGCTGAACAGGTAGCCGAAGAAGCAGACGGTCGCCAGCCACACCGGCAGCACCGCGTCCAGCGCGACGACGAACAGCATCAGCGCGCAGACGAACATCGGCCAGACGAGGATCGTGCGCCTGCCCACGCGGTCCACCAGCCACCAGCCGGTCGCCGCACCGATCAGCGCGATGATCGTGCCGATCAGGGCGCCCGCGAGCGCGGAGCCACCGAGGCCGATCGCCCTGAGGACGGTCGGCTGGAAGAAGGTCAGCGCGAAGTACGGCAGGACGATGCAGATCCAGAAGACGCAGGTGAAGACCGTACGCCGGAGGTAGTCGGGGGAGAACAGATCCCGGTAACGGGTCTCCTCCGCGCGCTCGGAGCGCCAGTCCTCGGTGTCCATCGAGACACCGAGATCCTCCTCGACGATCCGCGCGGCCTCCTCCTGGCGGCCCTTGGAGATCAGCCAGCGCGGCGACTCGGGCAGACCGTGCCGGATCATCAGGCACGCCACGGCGGGGATGGCGCTCGCGGCGAGCGTGTAGTGCCAGGCGCCCGGCCAGTTGGTGTTGACGACGTACCCGATGAGGTAGGCGACGACATAGCCGACGTTCCACAGGATTTCGAGGATCCCGAGGTAGTTGCCGCGTTTCTTGGTGGGCGCGAACTCGGCGAGCAGCGGTGAGCCGATGGAGTAGTCGGCGCCGACGGCGAGACCCATGATCAGCCCGAGCGCGAACACCTGCCAGGCGGCCGTCACGAAGAACATCAGCACGGCGCACGCCAGGAAGACCGACAGGTCGATCGTGAACATGGGGCGGCGGCCGAGCTTGTCGGTCAGGTAGCCGAGGCAGAGCCCGCCGAAGAACGTGCCGATCAGCGTCGAGGACGAGATCAGCGAGTTCCAGGTGGACGTGACGCCGATGTCGCGGGCCATCGCCGTACCGGCGAGCGCGGCGGCGACGGAGGCGAAGACGAACCCGTCGATGAACATCCCGCCGCCGGTGGCGATGGTCAGGCGCCGCAGGAAGCGCCGGGTCGCGGAACTCGCCTGCGTCACCTCACGGGGGGCGTCGTGTGCTGCTGTCGTCATCTGGTGCCTTCCGAGGGACTGATGACCTTGCCCCTCTCCGGAATCCGAAGAAACATTCCTGTGAATACGGTTTACGCGAGATCACGGGGTGGCGCCCGCTCTACTGCACAGGGGCGCGACGCGGCGAACGGGCGCCACCAGCGGGCGCGATCCGTTCGTGGGAGTGGTCGGGGCCGTGGCGCCCTTCCCCGACGAGATCGATCTCGGCACGATCGGGAGCGGGGCCCGGCCGGGCCCGTACGGCGCCACGACCACGAGGAGGGCCCGGTGGCATCGATCGTTCTTGACGCCCCGCGCGCGGAGCACCATCCGGCGGACCGGATCGGGATCGGGGAGCGGCGGCCCCGGCTGTCGTGGACCGTCCGCGAGGCCCCGCACGGCTGGGTGCAGGGCGCGTACGAGGTGCAGGTCACGGAGGAGGCACGGGGCGGCGCGCTGCCCCTGTTCGAGAGCGGCCGGATCGAGGGCGGCGACTCGCTGCTGGTGCCGTGGCCTGCGCCACCGCTGCGGGCGCGGCAGCGGTGCGCGGTGCGGGTACGGGTGTGGGGGCGGGGCGACGGGGCGCACGACGGAGGCCCTTCGCCGTGGAGCCCGTCGCTGACCGTGGAGGCCGGGCTGCTGGCCCCGGCCGACTGGACGGCGGTGATGGTCGGCCCCGACGGGGAGCGCGACCCCGGGGCGTGGGAGCGGGCCGACCTGCTGCGCGGTGCGTTCGAGCTGCCCGCGCCGCCCGCGTACGCCCGCCTGTATGTGACGGCGCGTGGCGTCTACGAGGTGGAGCTGAACGGCGCCCGGGTCGGCGACGAGGTGCTGGCCCCCGGCTGGACCAGCTACCGCCGCCGCCTGCGGTACCGGACACACGACGTGACGGCTCTGCTGCACGCGGGCTCCAACGTGCTCGGCGCGCACCTCGCCGACGGCTGGTTCCGGGGCCGCATCGGCTACGGCGGCGGCACCCGCGACATCTACGGCGAGCGCACCGGCCTGCTCGCGCAGCTGGAGGTGGTCTGCGGGAACGGCACGACCGTCCGCTTCGGCACCGGACCCGGCTGGCGGACCGCGCCGGGCCCGGTCATGCGGGCGAGCCTGTACGACGGTGAGCACCACGACGCCCGCAGGGAGCGGCGCGGCTGGTCGGAGCCCGGCTACGAGGAGGCGGCGCGGGACGCGGGACCGGGGGCCTGGCGTCGCGTGCGGGTCGCGACGGACTTCGACCCGAGGACTTTGCGCGCGCCCACGGGACCGCCCGTGCGGCACACACGGGACATCGCGCCGGTCTCCGTCACGACCTCGCCGTCCGGGCGGACGGTCCTCGACTTCGGGCAGAACCTCGTCGGCCGGCTGCGGCTGCGGCTGCACGGCGACCCGGCCGCGCGCGGCAGCGAGGTGACCGTACGGCACGCGGAGGTGCTCCAGGACGGCGAACTGTGCACCCGGCCGCTGCGGGACGCACAGGCCACCGACCGCTATGTGCGGGCCGGGCGGCACGAGGAGGTGTGGGAACCCCGGTTCACCTTCCACGGCTTCCGCTACGCGGAGATCGCCGGCGGCCCCGAGCAGCTCGACCCGGCGGATGTGACGGCCCGGGTGATCGGCAGCGACCTGCGGCGCACGGGCTGGTTCGCGTGCTCCGACGACGACGTCAACCGGCTGCACGAGAACGTGCTCTGGAGCATGCGCGGCAACTTCGTCGACGTGCCGACGGACTGCCCCCAGCGCGATGAGCGCCTCGGCTGGACGGGCGACATCCAGGTCTTCACGCCGACCGCCGCGTTCCTCCACGACTGCTCCGGCATGCTCGCGTCCTGGCTGGCGGACCTGGCGGCCGACCAGTACGCGGACGGCACGGTGCCGCTGATCGTGCCGGAGATCCCCACCCCCGAGTGGCTGCCGGCCTGGCCGATGGCGGTGTGGGGCGACGCGGCCGTGCTGATGCCATGGGAGCTGTACCGGGCCTACGGCGACGAGGGACTGCTGCGCGACCGGTACGGCAGCGCGCGGGCCTGGGTCGACCGGGTCCTTTCCGGCGGTACGGACGGTTCGACCGGCCGCCAGCTCGGCGACTGGCTCGACCCGGCGGCGCCGCCGGACGACCCGTGGGCGGCGCGCACCGACGCCGGGCTGGTCGCGGCGGCGTACGCGGTCCGCTCGACGCAGGTGCTGGCGCGGATCGCGGCCGTCCTCGGCGAGAGCGGCGACGCGGAGCGCTACCGGGCGGCGGCGGCCGGGGCGCGGGAGCGCTTCGTGGCCACGTACGTCACCGGCGACGGGCGGCTGACCAGCGACAGCCAGACGGCGTACGCGCTGGCCCTGGTCTTCGGCCTGCTGCCGCCCGCCCTGGTGGCAGGGGCGGGCCGGCGGCTCGCGGAGCTCGTCGCGGCGGACGGCCACCACATCGGCACGGGCTTCGCGGGCACGCCGGTGATCTGCGAGGCGCTGACGCGTGCGGGCGCGCTGGACGACGCGTACCGGTTGCTGCTGCAGCGCGGGTGCCCGTCCTGGCTCTACCCGGTGACGCGGGGGGCCACGACGATCTGGGAGCGGTGGGACAGCCTGCTGCCGGACGGCACGGTCAACCCGGGCGAGATGACGTCGTTCAACCACTACGCGCTCGGCGCCGTCGCCGACTGGCTGCACACGCGGGTCGCGGGGCTGTCGCCGGCGGCGCCCGGCTGGCGGCGGGTGCGGATCGCGCCCTGTCCCGGCGGCGGCCTGACCTGGGCACGGGCCCGGCACGAGACGCCCTACGGGACGGCGGAGGTGAGCTGGCGGATCGACGGGGGGCGCCGCCTGGAGACGGAGTTCACCATCCCGATCGGCACCACGGCGGAGGTCGACCTGCCGGGCCTCGACCCGTACGAGGTGGGCCCGGGCAGGCACCGTGCGGGGGTGGACCTGCCGGCGCCATCGGGCAGGTGAGGTGGCCCCTGCGACGCGCGGGGCCCTTGGGGCGGCCCCGGGGGCCGGGGCCGGGCACCCGACGCGCGGGGCACCCCGCGTGCCGGGCCGCTGACACGTGCGGGTGCCCGGCCGTGCACCGCCGCCACGTGCGGGGCGCCCGCCGTGTTCCGCCGCCACCGGAGGGAGCCTGCCATGCCAGGCCCCCGGGGCCGGGCACCCGACGCGCGGGGCACCCCGCGTGCCGGGCCGCTGACACGTGCGGGTGCCCGGCCGTGCACCGCCGCCACGTGCGGGGCGCCCGCCGTGTTCCGCCGCCACCGGAGGGAGCCTGCCATGCCCCGGCCGCCAACAGCCGCCACCGGCCGCGCACCGCAGGGGCCCGGCGCGAGTGTCACGCCCGGGCCGCGGGCGCCGCTACATCGCGGGCGTCTGCTCCCGCAGCTCGAACCAGATCATCTTGCCGTCGCCGCGCGGGTCCACGCCCCATTCGTCGGCCAGGACCTCCATCAGCACGAGGCCCCGCCCGCTGGACGCCATCTCGCCGGGCCTGCGCCGGTGCGGGAGTTCGTCGCTCGTGTCCGCGACCTCCACACGCAGGGTGCGGCCACCCGACTCGCCCGCCGTCTGCGCCGACACCAGGGCGTCGCCGTCGGTGTGCACGAGGACGTTCGTGACCATTTCGGAGACCATCAGGACCGCCGAGTCGACCTGCTCCTCGTCCGGCCAGTCGTGCATCAGGGCGCGCAGCTGGTGGCGGGCGTCCGCGATGCGCTCGGGATCGGCCTGCGCGATGGTGAGGGCCGCGCGGCGCGGCGCGAGCAAGCCGCCGCTCGCGGACGAGGGATCGCGGGAGAGCAGCACCAGGGCGATGTCGTCCTCACGCCGTTCCGCGAGCGGGCCCGTCGTGTAGTGGGAGATCGGCCCGTGCACGGACTCGATGAGCCCGTCCGCCAGCTTCTCCAGGGACTCCTTGTCCAGCGCGCTGTCCGTGTGCTGCTCGATGATCGGCCGCAGCCGGTCCCAGCCGGTGAACATGTCGTGCCCGCCGGTCTCGATCAGCCCGTCCGTGCACAGCATGATCACTTCACCGTGGCCGAGGACCAGCCGGGTCGTCGGATAGTCCGAGTCCGTCTCGATGCCGAGCGGCAGTCCGCCCTCCGTCTTGCGGATGATCGCCGTGCCGTCCGCCATCCGGATCACCGGGTCGGGGTGGCCGGCGCGGGCGATGTCGATGGTGCCGGTGACCGGGTCGACCTCCAGGTAGAGGCAGGTCGCGAAGCGGGGCCCGGCCTCCTCGTCCTCCTCCTCGTACGGAAGCCCGTCGCTGCCCACGATCGGGTGCTGCTGGAGCCCGGAGAAGAAGCGGGACGCGCGGGCGAGCACCGCGTCGGGCCTGTGGCCTTCCGAGGCGTACGCGCGAAGGGCGATCCGCAGCTGCCCCATCAGGCTGGCCGCCCGCACGTCGTGCCCCTGTACGTCCCCGATGACCAGCGCGAAGCGCCCTTCGGCCGCGGAGCCGCCGGGCAGCGGGATCATGTCGTACCAGTCGCCGCCGACGACCAGGCCGCCGCCGGTCGGCACGTACCGCGCGGCGACCGACATGCCGGGCAGGTCCGGCGCGAGCCGGGGCATCATCGAGCGCTGGAGACCCTGCGAGAGCGCGCGTTCGGTCTCGGCGATCTCGGTGCGGGCGAGGGCCTGGGCCAGCATCCGCGCGACGGTCGTCAGCACCGACCGCTCGTCGGGCGAGAACGCGACGCGCTGGTTGAACGCGGCCATCCAGGCGCCGAGCGTGCGCCCGGCGACGACGAGCGGCAGGTACGCCCAGGACGTCCGGCCCATCGGCCGCACGTACGGCCACATCTCCGGGTAGCGGCGCTCGTACTCCTCGGGGGAGGGGATGTAGACGGCGCGGCCCGTGCGGATCACCTCGGACGCCGCGTAGTTCGCGTCGAGGGTGAGGCGCCGGTCGAACTCCTCGGAGGCCTGCATCGGGCCGTAGATCCCGATCAGTTTGATCCGCTCCCCCGTGACGCCGAAGACGGCCAGGCCGTCCGGGGAGAACCCCGGCATCGACAGCGACGCGGCGACCCGGAGCACGTCCTCGGTGGAATGGGCCTCCGCCAGCGCCCGGCCCGCGTCCAGCAGGAACGCCTCGCGCGAGCGGCGCCAGTCCCCCGTGATGTGCGTACCGGAGACGGCCGTGCCCGGCTCGGACTCCGCGACCTCCTGCAGGCCGCCGACGAGCGCGTACATCCGGCCGAGTCCACCGGCCGCGTCGCGCGAGCCGCCCGCCTCACCGTGCACGTACGGCTTGGAGCGCGAACGCACCGTCCGCAGGACGCGGCCCGTCTCGTCCACAATGCGCAGCCGGACCTCGGCGAGGCTGTCCTCGGCGACGGCGAGGCCGATGATGCCGTCCATCTCGTTCCAGTCGACCGGATGCACCCGGGAGCGGATCTCGGGCACGCCGACGACCCTCGCCCTGGCGTCGAACCCCAGCATCCGGGCCGCCTCGGCGTCGAGCGAGACCGTGTGAGAAGTGGTGTCCCAGCGCCACGTGCCCGTCGCGATCGCCGACAGAACGTCCTCTGTGCGCATTTTCCCACTGTATGGACAGGTTCCGATTCCCTGCCACCGAGCGCCCGCCGCCTGCCGCGCCCCGCGCCGGTGGGGCAGAGCCACCTCCCTCACGGGCCGGGCGGCCGGGAAACGCCGTGAAGGGCGTGCGCGGCGGGCGATAGAGTTGCGGTGGCCGTCCGAACCGTCCCGGCCCCGAGTCCGTACGGTTCGCCCACCCCACCACCCCAGGACTGGATGAACGACGATGCATCGGTACAGGTCCCACACCTGCGGCGAGCTCCGCGCCTCTGACGTCGGCACCGACGTCCGGCTGAGCGGCTGGCTGCACAATCGCCGAGACCTGGGCGGCATCCTCTTCATCGATCTGCGCGACCACTACGGTCTCGTGCAGCTGGTGGCCCGGCCGGGTACGCCCGCCGTGGAGGCGCTGTCGCACCTGACCAAGGAGACCGTCGTACGGATCGACGGCACGGTCTCCGCCCGCGGCGCGGACAACGTCAACCCCGAACTGCCGACCGGCGAGATCGAGATCGAGGTCTCCGCGGTCGAGGTGCTCGGCGCGGCGGCCCCGCTGCCGTTCACCATCAACACCGACGACGGTGTGGGTGAGGAGCGGCGCCTGGAGTACCGCTTCCTCGACCTGCGCCGCGAGCGCATGCACCGCAACATCATGCTGCGCACGGCTGTGATCTCCGCTATCCGGCACAAGATGACGACGCTCGGCTTCAACGAGATGGCCACCCCGATCCTCACCGCGACGTCCCCCGAGGGCGCGCGCGACTTCGTGGTGCCGTCCCGGCTGAACCCCGGCAAGTTCTACGCGCTGCCGCAGGCGCCGCAGCAGTTCAAGCAGCTGCTGATGGTCTCCGGCTTCGACCGCTACTTCCAGATCGCGCCGTGCTTCCGCGACGAGGACGCCCGTGCGGACCGCTCGCCCGGCGAGTTCTACCAGCTCGACCTGGAGATGAGCTTCGTCGAGCAGGAGGACGTGTTCGGTCCGGTCGAGAAGCTGATGACCGAGCTGTTCACGGAGTTCGGCCAGGGCCGCGAGGTCACCTCGCCGTTCCCGCGCATCCCCTTCCGCGAGTCGATGCGCAAGTACGGCAGTGACAAGCCGGACCTGCGCGCGCAGTTGGAGCTGCACGACATCTCGGACGTCTTCGAGCATTCCGAGTTCAAGGCGTTCGCGGGCAAGCACGTGCGCGCGCTGCCGGTGCCGGACACGGCGGGTCAGTCGCGGAAGTTCTTCGACCAGCTCGGCGACTACGCGGTGGAGCAGGGCGCGAAAGGCCTGGCCTGGGTGCGTGTCGGTGACGACGGCGCGTTGAGCGGCCCGATCGCGAAGTTCCTCACCGAGGAGAACGTCAAGGTCCTCACCGAGCGCCTGTCGCTCGCCCCGGGCCACGCGGTGTTCTTCGGCGCGGGCGCCTACGACGAGGTCTCGAAGATCATGGGCGCGGTCCGCGTCGAGGCCGCGAAGCGCTCCGGCCACTTCGAGGACGGCGTCTTCCGGTTCTGCTGGATCGTCGACTTCCCGATGTACGAGAAGGACGAGGAGAGCGGCCGGATCGACTTCTCCCACAACCCCTTCTCGATGCCGCAGGGCGGCCTTGAGGCGCTGGAGACGATGGACCCGCTGGACATCCTGGCGTGGCAGTACGACATCGTCTGCAACGGCATCGAGCTGTCCTCCGGCGCGATCCGGAACCACGAGCCCGAGGTCATGATCAAGGCCTTCGGGATCGCCGGGTACGAGCGCGGCGACGTCGAGCGCGACTTCGCCGGCATGCTGCGCGCGCTGCGCTTCGGCGCCCCGCCGCACGGTGGCATCGCCCCGGGCATCGACCGCATGGTGATGCTGCTCGCCGACGAGCCGAACATCCGCGAGACCATCGCCTTCCCGCTCAGCCAGAACGCGCAGGACCTGCTGATGGGCGCGCCGAGCGAGCTCCCGGAGGCGCGGCTGCGCGAGCTGCACATCTCGCTGCGCAAGCCGCAGGGGAAGTGACGCCGTAGCGCCACCGCGCGCACCGAGGGCCGGCCGGGACAGTGATCCCGGCCGGCCCTCGGCCGTTCTCGTCCCCCTCGCCGGCGTCCGTCCCGGGTGCGGAGCCGCTGCGGGGGCGCGGCGCGGGGCACGCACGACACCGCCCCGCGACGGCGGCGGCCGTCACGGGGCGGGGGCTTGGGGGGCGGGTCGGGTCAGGTGTGCGGGAGCGTGGCCGGGGCGGTGCCCAGGCGGCCCGCCTGGAAGTCGTCGAACGCCTGGCGGAGTTCGGCCTGGGTGTTCATCACGAACGGGCCGTAGTGCGCCATCGGCTCCCGGATGGGGCGGCCACCGAGGAGCACGACCTCCAGGTCCGGGGTGTTCGCGTCCTGACTCTCGTCCGCGCGCACGGTCAGCGAGCCGCCCGCGCCGAACACGGCCGTCTGACCCGTGTGCACGGGACGGCGGTCCGTACCGACCGAGCCGCGGCCCGCGAGCACGTACGCCAGGCCGTTGAAGTCCTCGCGCCACGGCAGTGTGATCTCGGCGCCGGGCCTGACCGACGCGTGGATCATGGTGATCGGCGTGTGCGTGACGCCGGGGCCCTCGTGGCCGTCCAGCTCGCCGGCGATGACGCGGAGCAGCGCGCCGCCGTCGGGCGTGCTGAGCAGCTGGACCTGGCCGCCGCGGATGTCCTGGTAGCGGGGGTTCATCATCTTGTCCGACGCCGGGAGGTTCACCCAGAGCTGGAGGCCGTGGAAGAGGCCGCCCGAGACGACCAGCGACTCCGGCGGCGCCTCGATGTGCAGCAGGCCGGAGCCCGCCGTCATCCACTGGGTGTCGCCGTTGGTGATGGTGCCGCCGCCGCCCTGGCTGTCCTGGTGGTCGAAGACGCCGTCGATGATGTAGGTGACGGTCTCGAAGCCGCGGTGGGGGTGCCACGGGGTGCCCTTCGGCTCTCCCGGCGCGTAGTCCACCTCGCCCATCTGGTCCATCATGATGAACGGGTCGAGGTACTGGTAGTTGATCCCCGCGAAGGCCCGGCGCACCGGGAAGCCCTCGCCCTCGAAGCCGCTGGGCGCCGTGGTGACGGCGAGCACGGGACGGGCGGCGGCTTCGGCGGGAGCGGCCACGCGCGGCAGGGTCAGCGGGTTTTCCACGGTCACAGCAGGCATGAGAGCCCTCCTCGGTGTCTTCGTCCCTCAATTTAGTTGAAGAGTGAACATTCCGCAAGCGTGACGGGTCCGCGCGGCGGGCCGCCCCGCCCCGGGCGCGGCCGAACGGGCGGTGCGGAGGGCGATCGGGGAGCGGTGGGGACAGGGCGGGGCGCGTCGAGGCGGGCCGGCTCGACGCCGGAATGGATCGGGCGCCGGTGCGGGACAGGGCCGGTGCGGGACGGGGCCGGCCCGAGCGCCGGCCGAGATCCGGCTCAACCGGCGGGAAAGGAGGTCACGGGCACCCGCCGGTGGTCACGGGCACCCGCCGGTGCGGGACGCCGTCGCCGGAGCGGGCGGTGGCCGGCGAGGCTGCCGGCGCTCGCCGTGCCGGGAGGCTACGGGCGGGGCGCGTCCGTGCGGGCGGCGCGGGGAAGGCGGAGCACACGGAGGCCCCGGGCGGTGAGGCGCCGGGCGTCGAGCTTCCCCACGTCACGGTCGGGGGGCCGGGCGTCGGGGTCCGGCGCCGAGGTCCCGGGCGTCGAGCTGGTGCCCGGTGTGCGGCGACTCAGCCGTACATGCGGCGCATCGCGTAGTCGACCATCTGCTCGACGGCCTTCGCGTCGAAGACCATCCGGTGCTCGCCCTCCATGTCCAGGACGAAGCCGTACCCGGTGGGCAGCAGGTCGATCACCTCGGAGCCGGTGATCACGAAGTACTTGGAGTCCTTGCCCGCGTAGCGGCGCAGCTCCTTGAGCGTGGTGAACATGGGGATGACCGGCTGCTGCGTGTTGTGCAGGGCCAGGAAGCCGGGTCCCTCGCCGCGCGGGCAGTAGACCTTCGACGTGGAGAAGATCTGCTGGAAGTCCTCGGCGGACAGCACGCCCGTGGTGAACGCCTTCACGGCGTCGGCCAGCGACGGAGGGGACGGCTCCGGGTACAGCGGCTGCTCGCCGTAGCCTCCGCCCATCGGCTGCTGCTGCTGATGGCTGGGCTGGGCGTACTGCTGCTGGGCGCCAGGCGTCTGCTCGTAGCCGTACATGGCCGCAAGAATACTGAGGATCGCGGGCCCGTGGGCCGCGGGGCGGCGCCGGTTCCGGCGGGCCTCGCGGGTGCGCCTCCAGGGGTGCGCCCCGTACGCGGTGGCGTCGGCGCGCGAGGGGGAGCCGCGTCACACATCCCTGGCCGGGGTTGCCCTTATTACCGACGGGTAGCATCATCGAAGGCACTGCACAACGCTGAACGCCGGATATCGCCGAACCTGATACATGTCTGAGGAGCCGACCCCCCTCCGGGCCTCCTCGTGAGCCTTTACGGAGCCGTGGCCATGGGGCACTACAAGTCGAACCTCCGCGACATCGAGTTCAACCTCTTCGAGGTGCTCGGCCGGGAGAAGCTGTACGGCAGCGGTCCCTTCGCCGAGATGGACGTGGAGACCGCGAAGAGCATCCTCTCCGAGGTGACCCGCCTCTCCGAGCAGGAGCTCGCCGCGTCCTTCGCCGACGCGGACCGCACTCCGCCGGTCTTCGACCCCGGGACGGGCACCGCGCCGCTCCCCGAGACCTTCAAGAAGTCGTACGCGGCGTTCATGGACTCCGAGTACTGGCGGCTCGGCCTGCCCGAGGAGATCGGCGGCACCACCGCCCCGCGCTCCCTCATCTGGGCGTACGCGGAGCTGGTGCTCGGCGCGAACCCGGCTGTGTGGATGTACTCGTCGGGTCCCGCCTTCGCCGGCGTCCTCTTCGAGGAGGGCACCGAGGAGCAGAAGAAGATCGCGGCGCTCGCCGTCGAGAAGCAGTGGGGCTCGACGATGGTGCTGACCGAGCCCGACGCGGGCTCCGACGTCGGCGCGGGCCGTACGAAGGCGGTCCAGCAGGAGGACGGGTCCTGGCACATCGAGGGCGTGAAGCGGTTCATCACGTCCGGTGAGCACGACCTCTCCGACAACATCCTCCACTACGTGCTCGCCCGTCCCGAGGGTGCGGGCCCCGGCACCAAGGGCCTGTCCCTCTTCCTCGTGCCGAAGTACCACTTCGACCAGGAGAGCGGCGAGCTCGGCGAGCGCAACGGCGTCCGGGCGACCAACGTCGAGCACAAGATGGGCCTCAAGGCCTCCAACACCTGCGAGATGACCTTCGGCGGCGACGTGCCCGCCACGGGCTGGCTGGTCGGCGACAAGCACGAGGGCATCCGGCAGATGTTCCGCGTCATCGAGTTCGCCCGCATGATGGTCGGCACGAAGGCCATCGCCACCCTCTCCACCGGCTACCTCAACGCGCTGGAGTACGCGAAGGAGCGGGTGCAGGGCCCCGACCTCGCGCAGTTCACGAACAAGGCGGCCCCCAAGGTCACCATCACCCACCACCCCGACGTGCGCCGCTCGCTGATGACGCAGAAGGCGTACGCGGAGGGCATGCGCGCGCTCGTCCTCTACACGGCCGCCGTGCAGGACGAGATCACCGCCAAGGAGGCCGCGGAGGAGGACACGTCCGCACTGCACGGCCTCAACGACCTGCTGCTCCCGATCGTCAAGGGCTACGGGTCGGAGAGGTCCTACGAGCAGCTGGCGCAGTCGCTCCAGACGTTCGGCGGCTCCGGCTACCTCCAGGAGTACCCGGTCGAGCAGTACATCCGGGACGCGAAGATCGACACCCTCTACGAGGGCACCACCGCGATCCAGGGCCAGGACTTCTTCTTCCGGAAGATCGTCCGGGACCAGGGTGTCGCGCTGAACACGCTCTCCGAGGAGATCAAGCAGTTCCTCGCGGTGTCCACCGGTGGTACGGACCTGGCGCCCGCGCGTGAGGCGCTCGCCAAGGCCGCAGGCGACCTGGAGGCGATCGTCTCCGCGATGCTCACCGACCTCACCGCCACCGGCGAGGACGTGAAGAGCATCTACAAGGTCGGGCTGAACACCACGCGGCTGCTGCTGGCCTCCGGCGACGTGATCGTCGGCTACCTGCTGCTGCGCGGCGCCGCCGTGGCCGCCGAGAAGCTGCAGACGGCGTCCGCGAAGGACGTGCCGTTCTACCAGGGCAAGATCGCGGCGGCGAAGTTCTTCGCGGCGAACGTCCTGCCGGGCGTCGGCATGGAGCGGACGCTCGCGGAGAACGTGGACCTCTCGCTGATGGAGCTGGACGAGTCGGCGTTCTGACCTCGCCGGTCCGCGGGCAGGTCCCGGGGACCGGCCAGGCCGGCCGCTGCGACGAACGCGAGAGGGTGCCCCCGCACGGGGGCACCCTCTCGCGTTCATGGGCGGTCATTGACGTCTCGGATGTCTTCGACGCCGCGTCCGTCTTCGACGTCATGGATGCCACGGACGTCACGGACGACGTCACGGACGTCACGGACGTCTCAGAAGTCGATCGTCGCGCTGCCGTGCACGCCCGTGTTCCGCAGCGGCCCGAATCCGTCGGCGAGGAGTTCGGCGGAGACGCTCAGCGAACGGCCCTCGGCGCCACCGCTACCGCCGTCCCCGTGGTGGCGGACGTCGCCGGAGGCGCCGGCGCCCCGCCGGAGGGTGGCGGGCCCGGCGGTGCTGGTCGCCGGCGGGCCGCCCACGCCCCGGGGCAGGGTGATCGTGAACGGCACCGCCAGTGCCGCGCCAGGGCGCAGCTCGTGGCCCAGGGCGGCCGGCGTCGCGGCCACCAGCGACCCGCCGGGGAGGCGGGTGACGCTCAGCGCCGTTCCGTCCACGCTCACGCGCACGTCCCCCGGGTCGAGGCCGGCGCTGTCGTCCAGCACGAACCGCGCGCCCACGCCCCGGAAGCGGGGGCCCACCGCCGGCGTGCGGAAGGTGGCCAGGCCGCTGATGCGGTGCCCGGCCGGGGTGTTCGGCGCGTGGTGCAGGGTGACGTCCGCGCTCGTGGTGCCGTCGACGGCGAAGTCGTACGTGATGCCTTCGAGGGTCAGGTTGTCGACGTACGTGTCGAGCGTGCCGGCGGATTCGCCGGGGCCGCCGGCGTTCCCGATGAGACCGACCACCCCGCTCGTGTCGCTGCCGCACGCGTCGGCGAACTCGCCGAGCGGTGCGTCCTGGCCCGCTTCGTGGCCGGGGATCGCGCGCGACGTGCGCCAGATGCCGTCGGGGCCGGACTCCCAGTGCTGCCACACGTCCGGGACGACACCGCCGCGGCCCCGGCCGTCCGTCGCGAGCTGCGGCTGGAAACTCAGCGTGGTGAAGGCGCCGTGGCAGAGCATCGGCAGCTGGAGGCCGGCGCCCGTGCGGACGGCCGTCGTGTGCGCCCCGTCGACGTACGAGTCGTACGAGATCCCGGACGCCAGCAGGGTTCTCAGCGCGACCGGGGTGGTGAAGTAGTGCGCCGCCTGCGACTGCTGTCCGGGTCCGGCCTTCAGGTGGAGGCTGCCGTCGAAGCGGTCGGGTGCGGCCAGCGCCGCGATCTCCTCGACGCCCGGATGCCTGGTCGTCGTCGGATCGTCCCGCAACCGCAGCCAGGCGCGGCCGGGGCCGAGGTCGTTCGCGGTGACCCGCTGGGTCGTGACCTGCGGGGCCCGCGCGGCCTGTGCGGCCGGGGCCGGGCCCAGCAGGGACGCGGTCGCCGCCAGGGCGACGGCGGACAGGCACGCGGTGAGTCGGTTCATGCGGGGGTCTCCGATCGGAGGGCTGCCGCGACGGGCCGCGCTCCGGTCGGAGGGCTGCCGGACGGACTGCGGAGTGCGACGGGGGCCGGGCGTGCTCACTCTCGCCCGGCCGGCCCGTGGCGTGGTGTTCGCCACGTCGCCGACTCACCCGATGAGACTCATAGGAATATGCAACCTTCCTACTGATCGCCGGGGTTTGACGGGTTCGTCACCCCCTCCGGAAGCTGCAGCGCGGACAAATGAAGGCGTGAGGGCGGCGGTCCGGCTCTCACGCGTCGTTATGGTGAACCACATGAGCACTTCCGCCGACCGCCCGGGACCCCGGTTCGACCGGGGCCACACCGACGACCTCATGGCCTTCCTCAGCGCCTCGCCGTCCCCGTACCACGCGGTGGCGAACGCCGCGGCGCGGCTGGAGAAGGCCGGCTTCCGCCAGGTCGCCGAGACCGACGCGTGGGACGGCTCCACCGGTGGCAGATACGTGCTCCGCGGCGGCGCGATCGTGGCCTGGTACGTGCCGGAGGGGGCGTCCCGCCATACGCCGTTCCGGATCGTCGGCGCCCACACCGACTCCCCGAACCTGCGGATCAAGCCGCTCCCGGACTCCGGCGCGTACGGCTGGCGCCAGGTCGCCGTGGAGGTCTACGGCGGCACGCTGCTCAACACCTGGCTCGACCGCGACCTCGGCCTGTCCGGCCGGATCACGCTGCGCGACGGCAGCACCCGCCTCGTCACCGTCGACCGTCCGCTGCTGCGCGTCCCGCAACTCGCCGTGCACCTCGACCGGTCCGTCAACACGGACGGCCTCAAGCTGGACCGGCAGCGCCACATGCAGCCCATCTGGGGCCTCGGCGACGCGCAGGAGGGCGACCTGATCCGGTTCGTCGCGGACGAGGTCGACGTCGACGCGTCGGACATCACCGGCTGGGACCTGATGCCGCACCCCGTGGAGCCGCCCGCCTACCTGGGCCGCGACCGTGAACTGGTCGCCGGGCCCCGGATGGACAACCTGCTGTCCGTGCACGCGGCGACCGCGGCGCTCGCGTCCGCCGTGACGACCACCGGCGCGGACCTCCCGTACATCCCGGTGCTCGCGGCCTTCGACCACGAGGAGAACGGCTCGCAGTCGGACACCGGCGCGGACGGGCCGCTGCTCGGCACGGTCCTTGAGCGGTCGGTACTGGCCCGCGGCGGCACCTTCGAGGACCGCTCGCGCGCCTTCGCCGGCACGTTCTGCCTGTCCTCGGACACGGGCCACGCGGTGCACCCCAACTACGCGGAGCGGCACGACCCGACGCACCAGCCGCGCGCCAACGGCGGCCCCATCCTCAAGGTCAACGTGAACATGCGGTACGCGACGGACGGCGTGGGCCGCGGGGTCTTCGTGGACGTGTGCGAGCGCGCGGGCGTGCCGTGGCAGACCTTCGTCTCCAACAACGCGATGCCGTGCGGGACGACGATCGGCCCGATCACGGCAGCCCGGCACGGCATCACCACGGTGGACATCGGCGTGGCGATCCTGTCGATGCACAGCGCCCGTGAACTGTGCGGCGCGGACGACCCGTTCCACCTGGCCAACGCGCTGACCGCGTTCCTGGAGGGCTGAGGGCCCGTCACCGCCCGGCCGTCACCACCAGCGCCTCGCTGTCGGCGCCCGTCCGTCACCGCCCCGCCGCCGTCACCACAGCCTCGCTGTCGGCGTCCGCCCGTCTCCGCCCCGCCCGTTACGGACCGCCCCGCCTGTCCTGCGTCGCCGCTGGGCCGCCCCGGCCCCCACCGCACACCGTCGCGGCTGGGGCTGACGCGGCCGCAGATGCCGCTGTCCGCATGCTTGTTCGCCGCCTGGGTACCCGGTGTCAAGGCCCGGAAGGCCACCACGCTCACCAGGAGGCGGTACTCATGGGCATCGGCGGATGCATCGCACTCATCGCGGTCGGCGCGATCCTCACGTTCGCGACCGACTGGCACATGAAGGGCGTGAACCTCGACCTGGTCGGGATCATCCTGATGGCTGTCGGCATCATCGGCATCGCGACCTTCACCAGCATCGCCCGCCGCAGGCGGGGAGCCATCATGGAGGAGACCGTGGTGGAGCGCGACCACCACCACGGCCCGATCCTCTGACTCCGCGTCCGGCTCCGGCCCTTCGGCCCGCCCGAGCGGCGGGCCGGGGCGGTCAGCCGGCGTCGGCGCCGGTGTCCATCCCGGCGAGCACCAGGCCCAGACGGCCGGTGCCGTCCGGGGTGACACGGACCGGGACGCCCCAGTCCTGCTGGTGGACATGGCAGGCCGGGTACTCGATGTCCGGGTCGTCGTCGCAGGACGCGGCCATCGCGGACACGTGCAGCACGCCCTCCGTGATCCCGTCGGCGAGCACCAGGTCGCGGGCCAGATCGGTGCCCGCGCCCTCGCCCTTCGCCAGCAGTTCCGGCGGGGTGGACGACACCAGCAGCCGCGTCGAGGGCCCGTAACGGATGTCCAGTTTCTGGCCGTTCGGCGCCGTGAACACCACGTCGAGCCGGACGGTGCCGGGTGCCACATCCGTCGCCGCGCGCTGCGTACGGTGCGCGACGGCCTCGACCCGTACCGCTTCCTCGGGCAGGCGCAGCCTGGTCAGCCGGTGCCGGCCCGACTCCACCACCACGATGTCGTCCCCGGCGAGCACCGCGTCCGAGGGCTCCCGCAGGTCCGTGGCGAGCGTGCTGACCTCACCGCTCACCGGGTCGTAGCGGCGCAGCGCGTGGTTGTAGGTGTCGGCCAGCGCGAGCGAGCCGTCCGGCAGCGCGGTGACGCCCAGCGGATGCTGGAGCAGCGCCTGAGCGGCCGGGCCGTCGCGGTGGCCGAAGTCGAAGAGGCCGAGACCGACCGCCGTGCCGACCGTGTAGGAGCCGTCCTCGGCGCGCTCCACGTACCGCAGCGCGCTGTTCTCGGAGTCCGCGACCCACAGCCGGTCCCCGGCCACGGCCAGCCCGGACGGCTGCGCGAACAGCGCCTCCGCTGCGGGGCCGTCGACCAGGCCCTCGCCGTTCGTCCCGGCGACGGCCTCCACCGTGCCGGCGGCCGGGTCGTACGTCCACAGCTGGTGCACCCCGGCCATGGCGATCCACAGCCGGTCCTGCCACCAGGCGATGTCCCAGGGTGAGGAGAGCGGCACCTCGGTCGCCGGGCCCGAGGTGGGGGACTCGTGCCACCACCACTGCTTGCCGGTGCCGGCGAGCGTCGCGATCGCGCCCGTCCTCGGGTCGAACGAGCGCAGCGCGTGGTTCACGGTGTCCGCGACGGCGACCGTGCCGTCGGGCAGCAGCGCCAGGCCCTGCGGCTCGCAGAAGGAGTCCGGGCCGAAGCCGCGCTCGCCGCTGCCCACGCGCCGCAGCACGCTCTCGCCGTCGGCGGCCAGTTCCACCAGCTGGTGGCGGGTGGTGTCGGAGACGAGGAACGTGCCGCTCTCCGGCAGGATCACGGCCTTGCCGGGGAAGCGCAGGTCGGTGGCGACCGGTTCCGGCTCCACGTACGGCCCGTCGCCGCGGCGCAGCGTGCCCTTGGCCTCGTGCTCGGCCTCCAGCTCCTCGACGAGCCGCTCGATGGCGTGCGTGTGCCCCTCGCCCGCGTGCTGGGCGACGATGTAGCCCTCCGGGTCGATCACGACGAGGGTGGGCCACGCGTGCACCGCGTACTGCTTCCACGTCGCGAGTTCGGGGTCGTCCAGTACGGGGTGGCGCACCTCGTACCGCTCGACGGCGTCGACCACGGCCTCGTGCTCGGCCTCGTGCGCGAACTTGGGCGAGTGGACGCCGACGATCACGACGGTGTCCTGGTGCGTCTCCTCCAACTCCCGCATGGCGTCCATGGCGTGCAGGCAGTTCACGCAGCAGAACGTCCAGAAGTCGAGCACCACGATGCGGCCCCGCAGGTCGGCGAGGGTGTACGAGACGCCGCCCGTGTTCAGCCAGCCGCCCTTGCCGATGAGCTCGGGGGCGCGGATTCGGGCCCGGCGGGGCACGGGCGCGGAAGTCGGGTTGTTCATGATGTCAAGGGTGCCATGGAGGCTTCCGTGCCCTACGTTGCCCATTCATGGGGACAGGGGAGAACGGGACGGCGGCCGGCCCTGAGGGGTCCGGGACGCCGGAGACACCGGGACAGCTGCTCGGATCGGGGCGGGACGCGGACGTCTACGCGTACGCCCGCGCATCCGACGACACGGGTCGCGCCACGGTCGCGGCTGCGGAACCGGGCGACGACACGGGTGGAGGCGCGGGCGGCGGCTGGGTGCTGCGCCGCTACCGCGACGGGCAGGACGCCAGGTGCGAGGCCGCTGTGATGGCGTACCTGCGCGACAGGGGCTACCCGGTGCCGGAACTGTGGCCACCGGGTGCCGGTGGCCCGGTCAGGCCCTCGGACCTGGTGATGCGGCGACTGGCCGGTCCGACCCTCGCGGCGTCGCTGATCGCGGGGGAGACGAGCGCCGTCACGGCGGGCGCGATGCTGGCCCGGCTGCTCCGGCGGCTGCACGAGGTGCCCTCCCGGCTGGGCGGCGGACGGATTCTCCACCTGGACCTGCATCCGGAGAACGTGATCCTCACAGCGGACGGCCCGGTCGTCATCGACTGGTCGACGAGCGACGAGGGCGAACCGGGGCGCGACCGGGCGATGTCGGCGCTGATCCTGGCGCAGGTGGCCGTCGGGGACGTCCCGGTGCCCCGGGAGGCCGTGCGGGCGGTCCTGGCGGAGCTGTTGGTCCACGCGCCTGTTTCACGTGAAACCCTGGCGTGGGCCCGGGGCCGCCGGTGGGCGAATCCGACGATGTCCGCCGCCGAACTGGGGCAGTTGGACGACGCGGTGGCGCTCGTGAGGGAGAGCGGGCCCGCGGCAGGGTAGCGATAGCCGCATGAAATATCAGGTAAGGGACCGGATCTTCGGCATCGGCGACGACTACTGGATCGAGGACGAGCACGGGCGGAAGGCGTTCCTCGTCGACGGGAAGGCGTTGCGCCTGCGGGACACGTTGGAGATCAAGGACGCGTCGGGCCGGGCGCTGATCACGCTCCGGGAGAAGATGTTCAGCATCCGGGACGCGATGACGATCGAGCGCGACGGAGAGGCGCTGGCGACGATCCGCAGGAAGCGCCTGTCCCTGCTGCGCAACCACTACCGGGTCTCCCTGGTCGAGGGCACGGAGCTGGACGTGAGCGGCAAGATCCTCGACCGCGAGTTCGCCGTCGAGTACGACGGTGAGCTGCTCGCGGAGGTCTCCCGGCGGTGGTTGTCGGTACGCGAGACGTACGGCGTGAACGTGGTGCGTGAGGACGCGGACCATGCTCTGCTGCTGGCGGTCGCCGTCTGTGTGATCCGCATGGCGGAGAAGGAGCGCGAGGAGCGCTGAAGGGGCGGCCCGGGGCCGGCGGGACGGGCCGCCGCGCGAGCCCGGCGGGCCACGGCTCGCCGCACCGGGCCGGGCCCGCGCGAACCGGCGCGGCCCGTGCGTCCGGTCCGAGCGGTGGACCGGGCCCGAGCGGTGGGTCAGGTCCTGACGGCGGATCCGGAGCGGGTGGCGGACCGCCCGGCGCCGGACCGGCCCGCGCTACGGCGCGGTCGTCGGTTCCTCTCGTACCGGAGCGGCGGAACGCGCCTCGACGGGCTCTCCGCCCGGCACGGACGAGGCGACCACCTCGGAGCGGCGGCTGCCCCGGTCCATCACCCCGCCGGTCACCGCGAGGCCGAGGCCGGCCAGCGCCAGGACCGCGCCGACCAGCGCGGGCGACGCCCAGCCCCAGCCCGCCGAGATCACCAGGCCGCCGAGCCAGGCGCCGCCCGCGTTGGCCAGGTTGAACGCCGAGTGGTTCGAGGCCGCCGCCATGGTCGGGGCCTTGTCCGCCTTGGCCATGAGCAGCATCTGTACGGGTGTGGTGATCAGCGAGCCCACGGCACCGATGAACGCGATGTTCACGAGTGCCGGGACCGTGCTGTGGACCGCGAAGTAGAACGTGACCAGCGATCCGGCGAGCAGGATGAGTCCCGCGTACAGGGTCGGGCGCAGCGCCCGGTCGGTCAGCGGGCCCGCCACCAGGGTGCCGAGGGTCATGCCGACCCCGTACAGCGCGAGGACCAGCGTGGTCGACGAGTCGGAGAGGCCCGTCAGGTGCGTCAGCA
Organism: Streptomyces sp. NBC_01497; assembly: GCF_036250695.1. Lineage (NCBI taxonomy): Bacteria > Bacillati > Actinomycetota > Actinomycetes > Kitasatosporales > Streptomycetaceae > Streptomyces > Streptomyces sp. NBC_01497. The sequence goes on from NZ_CP109427.1 coordinate 4,291,178, forward strand.
TCGGCACGAGGTAGCTGTAGACGGCGAAGAACCCGCCGAAACCCACGACCGCCGTGAGCAGGCCGATCCCCACCTGCCGGTTGCCCATGGCGCGCAGTTCGTGCTTGATGCCGGACTGCTGCCCGCGCGGCTGGTGCGGGACGAGCAGCGCGAGCGCGCCGCACGCGATGATGCCGATCACGGCCACGGCGAAGTACGCGTACCGCCAGCCCAGTTGCTGGCCGAGGGCGGTACCCGCGGGAACGCCGACGATGTTGGCGATGGTGAGCCCGAGGAACATGGTCGAGACGGCGCGTGCCGCACGCTCCGGTGCGACGAGCCGGGAGGCGACGACGGCACCGACGCCGAACAGCGCGCCGTGCGGCAGCCCGGCGAGGACGCGCGCGGCGAAGAGCATCCCGTAGTTCGGTGCGAGCGCGGACGCGGTGTTGCCGACGATGAAGAGGGCGGACAGGAGGAGCAGCAGCCTCTTGTGGGGAATGCGGGCGCCGAGGCCGGTCAGCAGCGGCGCGCCGACGACGACGCCGAGCGCGTAGGCGGAGACGAGGTTGCCGGCGTGCGGGACGGACACGCCGACGCCGTCAGCGATCTGGGGCAGCAGCCCCATCGTGACGAACTCGGTCGTGCCGATGCCGAACGCGACGACAGCCAGGGCCAGCAGAGCCAAGGGCATGGCGAAGGAGAACCTTCCGAAGAGGGGTGAACAGGTCGGTGCCGTGGGGCGCGCGTGCGCCGTGGGCGGACCCCGGCCGGGCACCCTTGCCCGCGCGCACGGAAACAGGGGCCGGCGCTACCGGCCCCCGAGAAGTGCAGCAGTGGCGGGGCGCCGTGCATTCCGGCGCGGACCGGCACCGAAGGTGACGTATGTCGCATCACGCCGGCCGCCCGGACTCTCCCCGGCCGGGGCGGGTGCGGGCGTGCGTCAGCCCGGGGTGTTCAGTTCCTGCTCCAGCAGGCCCATGGCCTTCACGAACGTGGTGCGCTCGTCGGCCCGCAGCTGCTGGAGCGCCCGCATGATCGGAGCGGTGGCTCCCTCCAGCCACACCTCCACCAGCGATTCGCTGCCCGGCACGATCCGGACGAGCGTGCGGCGCCGGTCGGCGGGGTCCGGCGAACGCTCGGCGAAGCCGACGCGCTCCAGGTCGGCGACGAGGCCGCTCACCGTGGCCATGCCCAGGTCCAGGGCGGTGGCCAGGGCGCCGACCGTGACGCCCCGGTTCTCCTGGATCAGCGCGAGCGCGGAGCCGTGCGTCGGGCCCAGCGGCACGTTGTCGAGGACGATCGGCCCGGCGGGCCGGCGGCGCAGACCGCGGGTGATGCGGGGCAGCAGCTGGATCAGCCTTCGCATGCCCTCGTGCGCGGAACACCCGGCTTCCGCCGCCTCGGCGGTGTCCGGGGCAGTCTTCTCCGGGGGCGCGGACTGCGAGCGGTTGACCTTCACGTTCCCGATACTAATGAACCTTTTTGTTTGGAGCACCAAACAGTTATGCTCACCGAACTAATGCGACCGTCCCGCCCAAGGAGAGCCCGCCATGACCCAGGCACCTCAGACACCCCCGACGCCGCAGGCGGAAGCCGTCCGCGAGCTCCTCGCCGACGGCTCGGGCGCCGGTGCGTGGGCCCTGGACCCCGCGTCCAGCAGCGTGCGCATCACAGCCAAGTCGATATGGGGCCTGGTCACCGCCGACGGGACGTTCAGCGACGTGTCGGGCGAGGGCACCCTCACGGCCGACGGCGGCATCAGCGGCCGGCTGACGATCGGGGCCGCGTCCATCGACACCGCGAACGCGAAGCGCGACACGCACCTGCGCTCGGCGGACTTCTTCGACGTCGAGAAGCACCCGCGGATCGTGGTGAGCGTGAGCGGGACCGGCGGCGACCTGACGGGTGACGGTGTCGCGCTGAGCGCGGAGATCACGGTCAAGGGCGCCACCCGGGTGGTGCCGGTGACGGCCGCGGTCGCGCCCGAGCCGGGCACGGGGTCCGGAGCGGATTCCGGGGTGGACGCGGTACGGCTGTCCGTCAAGACGGTGGTCGAGCACCGGGAGTTCGGGATCGTCTGGAGCCCGATGGGCATGCTGAAGCCGCTCACCGCCGTGACGATCGAGGCGGTCTTCCGCCGCGCCTGACGGTACTGACCGTCCGGCCCGTCCTCACCGTTGTGGCCACCCTGACCAGGTGTCGAAGGGAACGGCCCGGGCAGGGGCACGAAAGGTCCGGCCGTCACCGCCCGGCCCGGGCGCCCGAGAACGATCCGCGTGCCCGGACCCGTCCCGTGGCGCCCGGGCCCGGGCACGTTCCGCCGGGGTCCGGGCCCGTTCCGTCCGGGCCGGGCGCGACGTCAGACGATGTCGTCCGGTGCGGCGAGCCCGAGCCGCCGGTCCTTGAGGGCGGGGAACTGCTCCCGCGTCCGGCCCACCTTCGTGATGTCGAGGTCCACGGTCAGGACCTCCTCGTCGGTCCCGGCCTCCGCGAGCACCTCGCCCCACGGGTCCACGACGATGCTGTGCCCTGCCTGTTCGACGCCCGCGTGGGTGCCCGCCGTCCCGCAGGCCAGCACGTACGACTGGTTCTCGACGGCGCGGGCCCGCGCCAGCAGCGTCCAGTGCGCGCCCCGCCGCGCGGGCCAGCCGGCCGGGACGACGAGGACGTCGGCGCCCGCGTCCACGAGGCCGCGGAACAACTCGGGGAACCGCAGGTCGTAACAGGTCGCCAGACCCAGCACCGCGCCCGCCGCGGCCACGGTCGTGACCTCCGAGCCCGCGCCCATCAGGGTCGCCTCGCCCTTGTCGAAGCCGAAGCGGTGGATCTTCCGGTACGTCCGGATGAGCGCGCCCTCGGGCGAGATGACGAGCGACGTGTTGTACAGGGTCTCGCCGGCCGAAGCGCCGCCCGGAGCGGCACCGTTCGCGTCCGGGACCCGTTCGACGACCGAGCCCGCGTGCAGGAACACCCCCGCGTCGCGCGCGGCGGGCGCGAGGGCCCGGAACGTGGGACCGTCGACGGCTTCTGCCTCATCGGCAAAAGATTCGTATGCAAATGCGCCCATCGGCCAGAGTTCCGGAAGGACCACCAGGTCCGCGCCACGCTGTTCCCGCACCAGGGAGGCCACTCGTGCCCTACGGGAATCGACCGATTCGTGCGGATCTACCGCGATCTGGATGAGCGAAGCGCGCACACTACCACCGTCCTGGCATTCGATCCGTCAACGCGGGCCTACGATCGTCACACGAAAGCACTGCCGGGGTGCCACCGGGCAGCGTAACTTAGGCGCCGAACCTCCCACGCAGCCCGCGCAGCCCGGTGCCGGCCACGCCGGCCACAGCCAGCAAGACAGCCCGCGAACCGCAGAACCGCCGAGGGGTCCCGTGACCGTCCATCCCAGCCTTCAGAACTACGCAGACGCCTGGACCCACTCCGTCGAAGCGATAGCCGCCCTGGTGCAGCCGCTCGCCGAGAGCGACTGGAACAGGCGCACGCCGTGTCCAGGCTGGTCCGTCCGCGACCTTGTGTCCCATGTGATCGGCATGGAGTGCGAGATGCTCGGCGATCCGCGCCCCATCCACACGCTTCCGCGCGACCTCTACCACGTGACGGACGAGCTGTCCCGGTACATGGAGATACAGGTGGATGTGCGCCGCCACCACACCTCGCCCGAGATGACGGCGGAGCTGGAGTACACGATCATCCGCCGCAGCCGACAGCTGCGCAACGAGAGCCGTCAGCCCGACGCCACGGTCCGCGCGCCGCTGGGCACGGAGCAGACGCTCGAACAGGCGATGCAGCTGCGGGCGTTCGACATCTGGGTGCACGAGCAGGACCTGCGCACCGCACTCGGCGAGCCCGGCAACCTCGACTCGCCCGGCGCCTACGTGGCCCGCGACACGCTGCTCTCCCGGCTGCCGAAGGTCGTCGCCAAGGACGCGGGCGCGCCCCGCGGTTCGGCCGTCGTCATCGACGTGCACGGTCCGCTGGAGTTCATGCGTACGGTCCGGGTCGACGCGGACGGCCGCGGCAGCATCGACGGCGCGCCCTCGCTGGGGCCCGCGGTGACGCTGGTGCTCGACTGGGAGACGTACTTCCGCCTGGCCTGCGGCCGGGTGCGGCCCGCGGCGGTCGCGGACCAGGTGAAGGCCGACGGAGACCAGGAGCTGGCGGAGGCGATCCTGCGGGAGTTCGCGGTCACGAGGTAACGCGGGCCGCGGCACCGGCGGGCCGTACCGGTCCTCCGCGTCGCCCGTTCGCGCCCCTGTCCCTTCTCCTCGTGTGCGCCGCCGTTGCCGGGCGGGCCGGCCCGGCGCCGGGAGAGGGAGCCCGCTCACACCGGGACGTGGACCGCCTCCACCTTGCTCGCGACCACGTGTTCGCGTTCGCGCTTCGCCGCACGGGCGCGCAGCCGGAGGATCTGGGTGACGCCGAGGATCTCCAGGACGAAGACCGAGGCGAAGGCGATGCGGTAGTCGTTGCCCGTCGCGTCCAGCAGGAGGCCCACCGCGAGCAGTGTCGTCATCGAGGCGGTGAAGCCGCCCATGTTGACGATGCCGGAGGCGGTGCCCTGGCGGGACGGCGGGTTGGCAGGGCGGGCGAAGTCGAAGCCGACCATCGACGCGGGACCGCACGCGCCGAGTACCGCGCAGAGCGTGATGAGCAGCCACATCGGGTCGTGGTGGCTCGGCCAGGCGATGGCGGCTGCCCACAGCAGCGCGGTCGATCCCACCGTGCCGAGCGCGAGCGGCAGCCGTGCCGCGTGGTGGCGGGCGATGATCTGCCCGAACACGAGGCCCACCACCATGTTGGAGAGCACCACCAGGGTCAGCAGCTCTCCGGCGCTCGCGCGGCTCAGCCCCTGCGCCTCGACCAGGAACGGCAGGCCCCACAGCAGCAGGAAGATCATGCCGGGGAACTGGGTCGTGAAGTGGACCCACATGCCGAGCCGGGTGCCGGGCTCGCGCCAGGCCGCCGTGATCTGCGTCCGGACGTGGCGGGCGCCGAGCCCGCCGCGCTCCGAGCGGGGCGGCGGTTCGTGGCCCTCCGGGTGGTCCCTGAGGAACAGCAGCAGCAGGACGAGCACGACGACGCCGGCGAGGGCGCTGCCCGCGAACGTGGCCGTCCAGCCGAGGCCGTGCAGCGTGCGGGCGATGACGACCGTCGAGACGAGGTTGCCCGCCACACCGAACAGCGAGGCGATCTGCGCGATCAGCGGCGCGCGCCGCGCGGGGAACCAGCGGGTGCCCAGCCGCAGGACGCTGATGAACGTCATGGCGTCGCCGCAGCCCAGCAGGGCGCGGGAGGCGAGTGCGGTGGAGTACGAGGGGGACAGTGCGAAGCCGAACTGGCCGAGGGTGAACAGCACCGCCCCGAGCGCGAGGACCTTCTTCGTGCCGAGGTGGTCGACCAGCAGGCCGACGGGTATCTGCATGCCCGCGTAGACGAGGAGCTGGAGGATCGAGAACGTCGAGAGCGCGGACGCGTCGACGTGGAAGCGGGCTTGCGCGTCGAGCCCGGCGACGCCGAGGCTGGTGCGGAAGATGACCGCCACGAAGTAGACGCAGACGCCGATGCCCCACATCCAGGCGGCGCGGCGGCCGCCCGGCGGGTCGCCCGGCAGGGAGAGGGGCGCGGAAGGCGGTCGTCCCGAAGGGGCGGAGGCGGGCAGGCCGGCGGACGGCTCGGTCACCGGTCCTCCCCGCGCACCAGGGTGGTCACCCGGTCGAGGTGGCCGCGGACCCGCCCGGCGGCGAGTTCCTCGTCGCCCGACCGGATCGCCTCCAGCAGCTCGGTGTGTTCGGTGATGTTGGCGGCGATCCGGTCCGGGTGGGCCTCCAGTACGGCGACGCCCATCCGCAACTGGCGGTCGCGGAGCCGGTCGTAGAGCTGGGAGAGGATCTCGTTGCCCGCGGTGCGCACGATCTCCGCGTGGAAGGAACGATCCGCCGCGGCGGCCGCCGCCAGGTCCCCGGTGACCGCGCACGCGCGCTGCGCGTCGAGGAACCCTCGCAGCCGGGTCACCAGCGCCGCCGGTGCGGGCGCCGAGCGCAGGACCTTGCGTACGGCGAACTCCTCGACCAGCAGGCGGGTCTCGACGACGTCGGAGATCTCCTGCGCGGAGACCGCGAGGACGAGCGCGCCCTTCTTCGGGTAGAGCTTGATGAGCCCCTCGACCTCCAGCTTGAGGAGCGCCTCGCGCACCGGCGTCCTGGAGACCCCGACGGCCTCGGCGAGTTCGCCCTCCGTCAGGAGCGTCCCGCCCTCGTAACGGCGTCCGAGCACCCCCTCTTTGATGTGGCTGTAGACGCGGTCGGCTGCGGGCGGCTGTCTGACGGGGGCGGATGTCATGAGCACAGCTTAGATACAACATGGACGCAAGCGATACGCCCGTCCGGGATGCGGACAGCGGCAACGGATGCGGACAGCGGCACGCAGCGAGCGCCGACTGCCCGCACCGCACCGCGCTGTCTGCCCGCACCGCACCTCGCGCGCCGGCGCCCGCCCGTCACGCGCCCGGGTTCCGCACCCGCCGCACCACCCGCAGCAGGTACGCCTCGCGGTCCAGCGGATCGTGGTCCCAGCGCGCCCTCCTCGGCGGCGTGCCCCGCACCGGCGCGTAGTGGTCGAACTCCGTCTCCAGCAGGCCCTCTCCACGCGTCGGGCCGATCAGCCGCTGCTCCAGCGCGTGCACCGACGCCGCGGGGACGTGTCCCCTGACCGTCGTCGTCCCGCCCGCCGCCACCGGCACCTCCGGTACGGCGCCGAACCGCGCGAGGACCGGCAGCGCCGCACCGTAGGTGTCGGACGGCAGGTCGAGCCGGAAGCGGTGGACGGGTTCGTGGACACGGGTGCCCGCGCGGCGCAGCGCGTCCATCAGCACCAGCGGTGTCAGGGCCCGGAAGTCGCCGGCCGTGCTCGACATGCTCTTGTCGAACACGGCGTGGGCGTGGCTCTGCCTGGGCGCGTAGCCGGAGTGCGTCAGCGTCACTACCAGGTCGGTGACCCGCCATCCGCACAGTCCCTGCTCCAGCGTCTCGGTGACCGTCTCCTGAACGGCCCGCATGAAGGCGTACGGCATCGAGCCGAGTTCCACCCCGATCCGGTACTCGACGCCCGATCCTGCGGGCGCCGGGTCCACCCGCAGGCCCACCGTCGCGAGGAACGGGTTCGGGTCCGTCGACTTGAACGCGACGGCCGACCCCGTGCCGAGCGGCCGTTCCCGGCAGATCGCCGTCGTCTCGCGGAACGTGACACCGATGCCGTACTCCTCGGCGAGCGTCGCCTGTACGACCTCCTTCTGCACCTCGCCGTAGAGCGAGACGTGGATGTCCTGCAGGCCGCTCGGCAGCAGCCGGCCCTTGCGGTAGCCGATCAGCGGGTCCTGGTCGGCGAGTTCGGCGAGCGCCGTGTGCAGGGCCGCGCGGTCGGTGTCGCGGTCGGGCACCACCGCCGTCTCGAGCGTCGGCGGTGCGAAGATCCGCCCCGCTCGCCCGTCGGCCCGGGGCGTGCCGGGAACACGAGCACGCGTCCCGTAGGTGCTGACCGTGTCCGGCGCCGAGTGGTGCGGTGCGTGCGCGGGCCCGCCCGTGCCGTATGTGCTGACCGTGTCCCCGATCCGGACCCCGGCGAGGCCGCGCAGTGTTCCGATGCGCCCCGCCGGGAGCGTGTCGCCGGGCACGGCCTCGCCATGGTCGAAGACGGACAGGCCGGTCACCTTCGTCCCGCCCGTGCCGTCCCCGCGTCCGCCGTCCTCACCGGAGGGGCCGCCGAACCTGAGCCGGTCGCGCAGGCGGACCGTCCCCGCGGCGACGTGGACGTACGCCACCTTCTCGCCGCGCGGACCGCGTTCCACCTTGAAGACGCTGCCGGCAAGCGGCGCGTCCGCGTCGCGCCGGACGGAAGGCAGCAGGTCGCGGACGGCCGCCACCAGCGCGTCGGCGCCCGCGCCGGTGATCGCGGAGCCGTAGAGGACCGGGTGGACCAGCGACCGGGCGGTCTGCGCGGCCAGTTCGCGGCGCAGCCGCCCGTACGGCAGCGACGCCTCGTCCGCCACGTACGCGGCGAGCAGCGCGTCGTCCCGCTCCGCGAGGCCCTCGGCGAGCGAGGCGACGAAGCCGGCGTCGTCCGGCCCGTACGGGACGAACGCGGCGTCCGGGCGGCCCGCCGACGCGACCCGCCCCAGCGGGACGAAAGGCGCCCCGAGTCGTCGTGCGAGCTCTGCGGGCAGCCGCTCGTCGGCGCCCCCCGCGCCCGCGCGGTCGATCTTGTTGACGAACACCAGCGTCGGGATGGAGAGCCGCCGCAGCGTGCGCATCAGCACCCGTGTCTGCGCCTGCACGCCCTCCACGGCCGAGACGACGAGCACCGCGCCGTCCAGGACGGACAGGACGCGCTCGACCTCGGCGACGAAGTCCGGGTGGCCGGGGGTGTCGATCAGGTTGACGCTCACCCCGTCGACGGGGAACGACACCACCGCCGACCTGATGGTGATGCCGCGCCGCCGCTCCAGCGCGAGCGTGTCCGTACGGGTGGAGCCCGCGTCGACGCTGCCGACGGTGTCGATGACGCCCGCGCTGTGCAGCAGGCGCTCGGTGAGGCTGGTCTTACCGGCGTCGATGTGCGCCAGGATGCCGAGGTTCAACGTACGCAAGAAGCTTCATGTCCTTAGGGGAGTGCGTGACTGCCTGTCGGTCCTGACGGGCCATCCGGTCGGTCGCGAACGCTCCCCGCATGAACATCTCCTTGGTCGGCTGCCGCTTGCCGGACCAGTGCAGCGCACCCCGCGGCGCGGCGGCAACCGAATTACGCGCTGTGCGCGGCCCCGGGACCCGCGTCCCCGTCGCGCCCGGCGGCGCCCCCGCACCCGCCCGAGCCCCCGGGTGTCCCGGCCGCCGCGTCCTCGCCGGTCCCGGCGGAACACGACGGCCCCGCGTCGAAGGCCACCCCGGTCGGCAGCCCGCGGGTCGCCCGGTCGAGCAGGACGACGGACGCCACCTGTGGCACCGCGCGGAGCCCGTACGCGCCGATCGCGGCCACCAGGTCGCCGAGGCCGCGCACATGCCCGGCGAAGACCCGGCGCGGCACCCGCCGCCCTCGATCCCGCTGCCCCCGCAGGGCATGGGCCGGCGGGACGTCGAGGAGGACGAGGTGCACCCCGGCACTCCGGGCCCCGCCGGCGGCCGCCCGGCCGCGCCGGCGGCGTACGGCGACGGCGAGCAGGCGGCGCAGCCAGGCCCGGCTGCCGCAGTCGTGCACGAGCAGCGGCGCGCCGGAGCGCACGGCGGCGTACAGCCGGGCCAGATGGGCGAGCCGGGCGAACGGCCGGTACACCGCGTACGGCAACCGGGCCGGCATCATCGCCTCCCACCGCAGGTGCGTCACGCGCGGGTCGACGACCAGGACACCCCCGCCGCCCTGGGACAGCGCCCGCAGCAGCGTCGACTTCCCGCTGCCCGGCAGCCCGGACACCACGACGACCGCGCCCGGCGGGTACCGCAGCGCGAACCCGCCGGCGCCGCTCAAGACGCCGCCGCCCCCGGTCGCGTGCCCGCTCGCGGCCTCGTTCCCGGCCCCTGCCCCGTCTCCGGTCCCGGCCCCGGCCCTGTCCGAGCCGGGTACGTAGCCGCCGCGAAGATCCACCACCCCGTGCGGCCGTACTCGCTCCCCCATGCCCGCCCTCCGCCGCGCGCATCGTACCGGCGGCGCCGGACCGCCCCCGGCCCCGCGCGGACGCCTCCGGGGCGGAGCGCCCCTGCCCCCACGCACGGCACCGCCGTCCGGAGTCCTCCTCCGGCGGCGGTGCGCACGTGTCTTCCCGGGCGGATCAGCCCAGGCCGGCCGTGGAGAGCCACTCCTTGGCGACGGCCAGCGGGTCCGCGTTCTGCGACTGGACCTTGGTGTCCATCTCCAGCAGCGACTGCGTGTCGAGCTTCGCCGAGACCGCGTTGAGCGCGTCGACGCCCTTCTGCGACAGCTTCGACTTGTAGACGAGCGGCACCACGTTCTCGAAGCCGAACAGGTTCTTCGGGTCCTGGAGGACGACGAACTTGTCCTTCGGGATACTCGGGTCCGTGGTGAACACGTCGCCGGCCTGGATGTTGTTCGCCTTCAGGGCGGCGATCGTCAGCGGGCCGCCCGCGTCGAGCGCCTTGAACGACTTGTACGTCTGCCCGTAGTCCGACTTCAGGCCGACGAGGCCCTGGTGGCGGGTCTGGAATTCCGGCGAGGCGCCCATGACCAGGTCGGGCGCGGCCTTGGTGAGGTCCGCGATCGTCGACTTGGTGGTCAGGCCGTACTTCTTGGCGGTCTCCGCGTTGAGGACGACGGCGTCCTTGTTCTGCGCGGGGGCCGCGTTCAGGATCTGCAGCTTCGGGTCCAGCTTGGCGGTGACCGCCGCCTGTGTGGTCTCGACGGTCGTCGGGGCGGCCTTGGCGTCGAGGTAGGCGAGCAGGGCGCCGTTGTACTCCGGCAGGACCGTCAGCGTCCCGTTCTTCATCAGGCCGTACGTGGTCTCGCGACTGCCGATGTTGGGCTTGTAGCTGACCTTGAAGCCCTTGGCCTTGAGGGCCTCGCCGTAGAGGTCGCCGAGCAGGATCGATTCGGCGAAGTTGTTGGAACCGACGACCACGGTGTCGCCGCCTGCCGCGGGCTTCTGGAGCGGGTCTCCGGAGCTCTTGTCGGACGAGGAGGAGGACGAACAGCCTGCCAGCACCGTGGTGGCGGCCGCCGCGAGGGCGACCGCGGCGGTGATGGCGCGTCTACGGCTGTTTCCGGTTACGGTCACGTTTGCCAACCTGTGCTCGGTTCGGGGAGTGATAGGACGAGCGGGCATGTGGCGAAGCAGAGGAGCTGTGCACGAGTGCTTGACAAACCTCTGCAAGCACATGGTGACGATCCAAGCCAGGCGGCGCCCCGCGCGTCAAGCTTTTCATGTCACTGATTGACATCGACTGGCGGTAGGGGGCCCGGGGGCGGAGCCAATCCGCGGACCGTCCGGTCGGTCTTGATCGAGTCTTGACGAATCATGATCGAATTGCGTCTGTGCATCCGGCAATTGCCATCGAGCGCAGCCAACTCGGTCTGGTCAATTCTTCCCTGGGGTCGTAGACGACACCGTAGAGCGACTAGATAATCTTCATTCCTCGGACCCGGTCCGCCCCTGCGTGGCCCGACTGAGGTGGTTTCCGCCCGCCGATCCGGCCGGAGTATCCGGTCGCCGCGCCCCGACCCGTCGGAACGGGCGTACAGCCGAGGAGGCTTGGTGCCCACGCACAGGAGGGGCAAGAGGGATGCGAGGGACCCCGGAGACCCGGGGGACCGCGGATTCCGGACGGACCGCGGGGAACGTGCCGACGGGCCGGACCGCGCCGATCGCGTCGGCGACCCCCAGGGACCGGGCCGCACCACCCCGGCCCGCGGGGACGGCCGCGCCCCCCACGGGGACGACCACGCCGCCGACCACGCCCCCCTCGCCCCTCGCGTGCGCCGCCGGGCCTCCGGCGTCCTCGAACGATGGCCGTTCCGGCGCAAGCTCAACGCGATGGTCGTCGTACCGATCGCCGCGATAGCCGCGATGCTCGCGTACGTCACCTACGAGCAGGTCGACCAGGCGCAGTCGGCCGCCGCGACGGCCCGCCTCGTCCGCAGCAGCCAGGCCGTCGCCGAACTCATCGACGGCCTCCAGAACGAACACCGCGAAGCCCTCCTCCTCTCCCTCCACTACGAGTCGCGGATCTCGGAGGCGGAGAGCCCGGCGACCGCCGGGTACCGGGAGGCACAGGACGACGTCAACACGCAGGCACGCGCCGTCGCCACGTCGTTCGGCGACGACCTCCCCTCCGCCGAGGGCGAGGCGCTCAAGGAGATCGGCGGCCTCTCCGCACTCCGCGAGACCATCGAGAGCGGCCCGCTGCCCGCCGACAACATCGACCCCGCCTACAACGCGGCCGTCAACGACCTCATCGACGGCCTCGGGCTCGGCTCGTCCGCCAACCAGTCCGCCTCGTCCTCCACCAACGTGCTGGACGCCCTGCTGCGGGCCGACACGGCCCACGCGTCCTTCGAGACGAGCGTCTTCGCGGCCCGCACCGGCGACCCCAACGCGCTCATCGAGTTCACCGGCGCCGTCGGCGAGTACGCCTCGTACACCTACCAGGCCGACCGGTTCACCCGGTACGCGACCACGGACCAGGGCCAGGAACTCACCGGGATCGAGCGCAGCGAGCCGGAGAACATCATCGGGCAGCACTACGCGGCCCTCCAGGTGGCCCCCGGATCGCTGGTCGCCGAGGACCAGTCGGTCGTGCAGGACGACCTGAGCACCGCGCTCGCGGCCGAGCCCACGTACCTGCGGCAGTCCGACAACCGGTTGCGGATCACCCGCTCCCTGATCGGGCAGATCGCCGGCGAGGCGAGCGACGCCTCGAACGCCGCCTGGTGGCGCGCCGCCTCCCTGACGGCGGCCGCACTCGTCGGGTTCGTCCTGTGGCTGACCTTCTCCGTCCTCGCCCGGCGCTCGGTGATCCGGCCCGTGCAGGCGCTCACGGCCGCGGCGACGCGCGTGGCAGACCTGGCCGGACGGGAGTTGTCGCGGGTCGCCGACGACGACTCCGTGGACACCGCGCCGCCGCGCCTCGAAGCCGTGCCGGTACCGGTGCAGGACGAGATCGGCGACCTGGCCTCCGCGTTCAACCAGGTGCAGGCCACGGCCACGGCACTGCTCGAACGCCAGGTCCTCGGCCGCCGCAACATCGCCGAGATGTTCGGCAACGTGGGCCGCCGCGTGTCCAACCTGACCGTGCGCCAGCTGACGCTGATCGACGCGATCGAGCGCGGCGAGACCAGCCCCGACGTGCTCGAACGCCTCTACAGCATCGACCACATCGCCGTACGCCTGCAACGCAACGCGGAGAGCCTGCTGCTGCTCGCCGGCATCCGGGACGACACCCCGGAGGCCGGTCCCACCGCACTGACGGACGTCGTGCGGGCGGCGCTCGGCCAGATCGAGGGCTACCAGCGGGTCGCGCCGCGGGCGGAGAACGATGTCACCGTCATCCCCGACATCATCGGCGACCTGACCCTGATGATGGCCGAACTGCTGGAGAACGCCGTGGCGTTCTCGCCGTCGGGCAGCCGCGTCGAGGTGATCGTGCGCTCGCGCGCGGAGGGCGGCGAAGGCGACGGCGCGTTCGTCGAGATCGTCGACCACGGTCTCGGCATGAGCCCCGCGCGGCTGGAGGAGGAGAACGCGCGCCTGGTGCGCCGTGAACGCCTCGACCTGGTGCCCACCAAGGTGCTCGGCCTGTTCGTGGTCGGCGGCCTGTCGCGACGCTGGGGCATCCACGTCACCCTGGCCCGTACGACGGGCGGCGGCACGACGGCCTCCGTGCACATCCCGCCGTCGCTGCTGCTCGCCGGTCCGGTGCCCAAGGTCGGCCCGCGCGCGCTCGCCGCCGTACCCGACCGCAGGGCGGTGGGCGGCTCACCGCCGATCGCCATGACCGCGCCGCGGACCCCGCGGCGGGACACCGGCCCCGGCAGGGACACCAGCCCTGTCAGGGGCGTCGGCAACGGCCCGGGCGCGGGTATGGCGCAGGGGCCGGGCCCCGGGGTGCGACCGGGTCCCGCCGAGGGCGCGCGGGACCGCGGACCGGGGGACTTCCCGGCGCACGGCGAAGCCGCCGAACAGCACGGCGGGGCCGGTACGTTCGGCGGCCGGTCCCCGGCCGCGCCACGTGACGCCGATCCGTACGGGCCGCGTCCCGCGGCGGGGTCCGGCGCGGGCACCGGGAGTACGCCGCCGGGGCGGGCCGCGCCCTCCGCGGTGCCGGCGGCCTCGTTCTCCGCCTTCGACCGGGACCCCTCGTCCCGTGAGTCACCGTCCCCGGGGACGGCACCGGGTGCGGCGTCGATATCCGCGCCGGGCACGGGAGTGACACCGCCCCCTGAGGCCGGCGTGCCGCCGCTGCCCCGGCGGGTTCCCCGGCGGACGGCGTCGGAGTCCCCTCGACCCGCCTCGGACGGCCGGGTGAACCAACCGACCCAGCAGCCACAAGGACCCCACCAGCCCCAGCCCCAGCCCCCGTTCCCGTCTCCCTTCCAGGGACAGGCGCAGAGCCCGGATGGCCCGTATCCCTCGGCGCAGACACCGGTGCGGCCACCGCTGCCCCCCGTACGGGCGCACCTGCCCCAGCGCTCCGGGCCGCCCCAGCGGTACGCCCAGCAGCCGCGGCAACCACACGAGCGGCCCCAGCAGCCCCCCCAGCGGGAGCCCCAGCAGCAGCCTCAGGACATCCGGCAGGGTCCCCCGCGGGTGCCACAGGGCCCCCAGAGGCCCCAACAGCGGTTCCAGCAGCCCCCGCCCGGCCCTCAGCAGCCGCCACAGGACTTCCGGCAGCCCCAGGGGCCCCAGGGACCCCGGCAGGACGCCCCGCCACCGCAGCAGCCCCCGTACCAGGCCCGGCAGGACCCCCCGCCGCAGCCGCCGCCCTACCCGCGGACCTCCGCGCCGAGGCGGGCGCGGGAGCCGGTGGCGCAGCCCGACGCCCCCCGCCCGCTGCGGCGCCGGGTGCGCGGTGCCACGCTCCAGGGCCGCGGCCGCTTCGCCGAGGAACTGCCGCGTACGGTTCCGCAGGCCTGGCGGCCCACGGACGCCCAGGCCGCGCGCGAGGCCATCGACGAGTTCGAGGCAGCGGTGGAACGCGCCCACCGCGACAGCGACCCCGGCGCACCCGCCGGTGACAGCACCACCGACGGGCCTCACCGGGCCCACCGGCCCGACAGGCCCTCACGACCCGAACGTATGGAAAGAAAGGCCAGTGACGATGTGGACAGGTGACGCGGGGCAGAATCCGCCGGAAACCACCGACGTACGTGCCGCAGCCGCGGACTTCACCTGGCTGCTGAACCGGTTCGCCACCGAGACCGCCGGTGTCGTCGACGCCATCGCGGTCTCGTCGGACGGCCTGCTGATAGCCGTGTCGCGGCGCGACGCACCCGCCGACTCCGAGCGGCTCGCCGCGATCGTGTCCGGCATCACCAGCCTGGCCATGGGCGCGTCAGGCAACTACGGTCTGGGCGGGCTCAACAAGGTGATCATCGACCTGGAGGGCGGGCACGTCCTCGTGTCGGCGATCGGCAACGGCGCCGTACTCGGCGTCGTGGCCTCCAAGGAGGCCAAGCTCGGCAACATCGCCTACGAGATGACGCTCTTCGCCAACCGGGTCGGCGCGGCCCTCAACCCCCAGCTCGTGCTGGAACTGAAGAACAATGTGGGCGTTTCACCGTCGAGGTGACCGGCCCCGGCCGATGTCCGCCGGGCCGGGCGGACCGTACGCACCGGGAAGGATCGCGAAGGTGACTGGTGAGGCACCGGTCGAAGGGGCCGAGGGGCCCCCTGAGGGGTCCGGCGCGCTCCGGCCGTCCCCCGTCCGGCCCTTCCTGCTGACAGCGGGCCGGGTCGCCGGGACGGCGGGGCCCGGCGCGGGCCCGCCCATCCCGATCGAGACGCAGGTCGTGGCGACGTCGGGCGGGCTCGCCGCGCTCGACAGCTTCGCGTCCGAGTACCGCGACATCATCGCGGCCTGCCGCCGTCCGCAGTCGCTCGCGGAGCTCGCCGCGAAGCTGCGCCTGCATCTGAATGTGGTCCGTGTTATCGCCGAGGACCTGCGCGCCCAAGGGCGGTTGCGGGTCTATGTGCCCCGGGCGAACGCCGCCCAGGACGCCTCTGTTCTGCGAAGGGTGATCGATGGTCTCCGCACCGTCCCCGACTCCAGGGGGTTCCTCCGTGAAGGCTGACCCGCCCGGCACGGTGGCCGCGCGCGACGACGACGTGCTCAACCAGCCGCCGCTGCCCGTGAAGATGGTGATCGCGGGCGGTTTCGGCGTGGGCAAGACGACGACCGTCGCGTCGATCTCCGAGATCGAACCGCTGACCACGGAGGCGTCCATCACGACGGTCGCCGCCGGAGTGGACGACCTGAGCCACACCCCGGAGAAGACGACGACCACGGTCGCCATGGACTTCGGCTGCATCACGCTCGACCCGACGCTGAAGCTGTACCTGTTCGGCACGCCGGGACAGGAGCGGTTCGGGTTCATGTGGGACGACATCGTGGAGGGCGCCCTGGGCGGCCTGGTGATCGTCGACACGCGTCGCCTCGACGACTGCTACGCGGCCGTCGACTACTTCGAGAACCGGGACATCCCGTTCGCGGTCGCGCTGAACGCCTTCGACGGGAAGGTGGACTACGAACTGGACGAGGTCCGCTGGGCGCTGGACGTCTCCGACCATGTGCCGGTGACGGTCTTCGACGCGCGCGAGCGGGGGTCCGTACGGGACACGCTGCTCGTCGTCCTCGAACTGGCGCTGGAGCGGGTGGAAGAGGGCAAGGGCCGGGCTGCCGTCCGGTACTGACGCGGGAGTCCCGGCCGCCGGGCCACGTCGCCCCCGGCCTCCCCCGTACGCGAGGAGGCCGGGACCGGGTCCCACCGGACCGGTCCCGGCCTCCTGCGGGGTGCGCGTGCGCCGAGCGCGTCGCGGGGAACCTCCCGCCGGTTCCTCCGAGTCCCGGGGAGACGGGAGACGGGAGACGGGAGACGGCCGAAGAGGCGGCCGGCGCCCTCAGGGCTGCCGTACGCCCCGTACGCCCCGGGAGACGGCGAACCGCGACGCGAGCGCGAACAGGCCCAGCGTGGCCAGCGCGAGCGCCGCGACGAGGGTCGCGCCGCCCACCACCTTCTCGTAGTTGCGTTGGTACAGGCCGTCCACGATGTACCGGCCCACACCGCCGAAGCTCACGTACGCGGCGATGGTGGCCGTCGAGACGACCTGGATCGCCGCCGACCGCAGCCCGCTCAGGATCAGCGGCAGCGCGACCGGCAGCTCCACCTGGAACAGCACCTTCGCACGGTGCATGCCCATGCCCCGGGCCGCGTCCACCGGAGCCGGGTCGACGGTGCGCACCGCCTCGTACGTCGTGACGAGGATCGGCGGGATCGCCAGCACCACCAGCGGGATCAGCACCGGCAGTTTGCTGAGGCCCATCAGCACGAACAGCAGCACCAGCAGGCCGAAGCTGGGCAGGGCGCGGGCCGCCGTCGCCAGCAGGGCGAGGGCGTTGCCGCCGCGCCCGAAGTGGCCGGTGACGAGGCCGACGGGCAGCCCGACGCCCGCGGCGATGCCGAGCGCGATCAGCGAGTACTCGACGTGCTCCAGCAGGCGGGTGGGGATGCCGTCGTAGCCGTGCCAGTGCGCACCGTCCGAGAAGAACGCGCTGATGAAATGGAAGATCGTCACAGCGCGCTCCCCGCGGTGGGCCGGACATCGGTCGCTGCGCCGTCGAGCGGCTCACCGGTGGCGGGGCCGGTCGAGTCACCGAGCGCCGTCGTATCCGGGGCCGCGCCGTCGGGGCCGCCGCGCCGGGCCCGACGGGCGCCCTTGGGCAGCCACGGCGTCAGCGCCATCCGGATGAGGACGAGCAGGGCGTCGGCGAGGATCGCGAGCACGGCCGTCGTGACCACGGAACTGACCGCGAGGATCGGCCGGTGGTAGAGGTTGGCGTCGGCGAGCAGGTTGCCGAGCGCGCCCTGGTTGCCGATGAGGGCGCCGACGCTGACGAGGCTGATGCTGGAGACGGTCGCGACCCGCAGGCCCGCGAAGATGGCCGGTACCGCGATCGGCAGTTCGACCTGGAGGTAGCGGCGGACGGGCCCGATGCCCATCGCCACGGCCGCCGCGTTGGTCTCCGGCGAGACGGAGCGGACGCCGTCCACGATGGCGGGGACCAGCACGACCAGGCTGTAGAGCGAGAGCGGGATGACGACGGTGGTCTCGCTCTGCCCGGTGTAGTCGATCAGGACGACGAAGAACGCCAACGAGGGGATCGCGTACAGGATCGTCGTCGCCCACAGGACCGGCGGGTAGAGCCACTTGAACCGTACGCACAACTGCGCAATGGGCAGGGCCAGGACCAGGCCGATCGCGACCGGCAGCAGCGCTTCCTGCAGGTGGAGGCCGATCAACCCCAGGTAGCTGTGCTGGAGGTCGCTCGGCATGTCGAAGAAACCGTTCACCGCGCGGCTCCCACATCCACCGGCGCGGTGCCGCGGTGGCCGTGGGCCTCGCGGATCGCGGCCGCGATCGACTCCTGCGAGACGACGCCGACGGCGCGCCCGTCGCCGTCCACGGCGACCGCCCAGCCGGTCGGCGAGAGGACCGCGCAGTCGAGCGCGACGCGCAGCGAGTCCTCGCCCTGGCGGAACGTCTGGCCGTACGGGAGCAGGCCCGACGCCTCGTCGCCGCCGCCCGACGTGCGCAGGCGGTCGGCGTGCGCCCAGCCGAGCGGCCGGCCGTCTACATCGACGACGAGCAGGTACGGCAGGTCGGCGGCGCGCGAGGTGACCTGTGCGGCGGTCGCGTCGACGGCGACGATGCCGGCCCGCTCGACCGGCAGCCCCTCCGTGGTGAAGAACGACAGGCCCCGGATACCGCGGTCGGCGCCGAGGAAGTCCTCCACGGCGGCGTCGGCGGGGTCGGAGAGCAACTGGTCCGGCGGCGCGTACTGCGCGAGCTTCCCGCCGGTGCGGAGCACGGCGATCATGTCGCCGACGCGTATCGCCTCGTCTATGTCGTGGGTGACGAAGACGATGGTCTTGCCCAGTTCGGCCTGGATGCGCAGCAGTTCCTCCTGGAGCCCGCGCCGCACGACCGGGTCGACCGCCGAGAACGGCTCGTCCATCAGGAGCACCGGCGGGTCCGCGGCGAGCGCGCGGGCGACTCCCACCCGCTGCTGCTGACCACCGGAGAGCTGGTACGGGTAGCGCTTGGCCATCGACGTGTCGAGGCCGACGCGCTCCATCAACTCCATCGAGCGCTCGCGGGCCTTGGCCTTGGACCAGCCGAGCATGCGCGGCACGGTGCCGATGTTGTCGACGATCGTGCGGTGCTGGAAGAGGCCCGCGTTCTGGATCACGTACCCCATCGACCTGCGGAGCGCGTTGACGGGCTTGTGCTGGATGTCCTCCCCATCGATGAGGATCCGGCCCCCGCTCAGTTCGATCATGCGGTTGATCATGCGGAGGGTCGTCGTCTTGCCGCAGCCGGACGGCCCGACGAGGACGGTGATCGACCGGTCGGGGATCTCCAGGGAGAGACCGTCGACGGCGACGGTGCCGTCGGGATACCTCTTGCTGACAGCTTCGATGGATATCAAGGCACCAAGCACCCTTCGGTCCGGGCATCCGGGTAAGTGAGGATCACCGAGCGGTCGCCGGGCGGTCGCAGATGGGCAAGTGTAGACATCGCCGGTTACCGGGTGGCGGGCGCGGCGGCGGCCCCGTAGCCGGGCCGCGGGGCGGGTGGGACCCCACAGAGTCGAACGGGCCGGTGGGAACGGGTGGTTGGTGCCGGGGGCCTGCCGCGTGGCGGGCGGGGCGTGCCGTCGCCGTCCCGGTCGCACACCAGGGAGCGCCGGTCGCATACGCACGGTGGTCGCGCCAACGCAGGGTGTGGCTGGGGTTCTGTCTGATGTGGTTCTCGCGGCTCTCGGGGGGCCCGGCGGCAGGGCCGGCGCGGGTTGCGGGCCCCGGCCGAGGGGCCGGGAATAGGAGGTGGGGGGCGTCCGTTACAGTGGCTAGTTCAACGTTCAACAAATTGGATTCGACAGTGCGGCGGGGACCGGCGGACAGCGTGCGGGGACCCCACCGCAGGGCGAAGCCCACCAGCAGAAATGGGAAAGGTGAGTGCGCGATGCAGTTCGGGATCTTCACCGTCGGTGACGTCACTGCCGACCCGACCACCGGACGGACGCCGAGCGAGCACGAGCGGATCAAGGCGATGGTGGCCATCGCGCAGAAGGCCGAGGAGGTCGGGCTCGACGTGTTCGCGACCGGCGAGCACCACAACCCGCCCTTCGTCCCGTCCTCGCCGACCACGATGCTCGGCTACATCGCGGCGAAGACGGACCGGCTGGTCCTTTCCACCTCGACCACGCTGATCACGACGAACGACCCGGTGAAGATCGCCGAGGACTTCGCGATGCTCCAGCACCTGGCCGGCGGCCGGGTCGACCTCATGATGGGGCGCGGCAACACCGGCCCCGTCTATCCGTGGTTCGGCAAGGACATCCGTCAGGGCATCCCGCTCGCCGTGGAGAACTACGCCCTGCTGCACAAGCTGTGGCGCGAGGACGTGGTGGACTGGGCGGGCAAGTTCCGTACGCCCCTGCAGGGCTTCACCTCGACGCCGCGCCCGCTGGACGACGTACCGCCGTTCGTCTGGCACGGGTCCATCAGGTCGCCGGAGATCGCGGAACAGGCCGCCTACTACGGTGACGGCTTCTTCGCGAACAACATCTTCTGGCCGAAGGGTCACTTCCAGAAGCTGATCGAGCTCTACCGGCGCCGCTACGCCCACTACGGCCACGGCACACCCGAGCAGGCGATCGTCGGTCTCGGCGGCCAGGTGTTCATGCGGGCGAAGTCGCAGGACGCCGTGCGGGAGTTCCGCCCGTACTTCGACAACGCCCCCGTCTACGGGCACGGTCCCTCGCTGGAGGAGTTCACCGAGCAGACCCCGCTGACCGTGGGCAGCCCCCAGGAAGTGATCGAGAAGACGCTGGCCTTCCGGGAGACCTTCGGCGACTACCAGCGGCAGTTGTTCCTGATGGACCACGCGGGTCTGCCGCTGAAGACGGTCCTTGAACAGCTCGACCTGCTGGGCGAGGAGGTCGTCCCGGTGCTGCGGAAGGAATTCGCGGTCGGGCGCCCGGCGGACGTGCCGGACGGGCCGCCCGTCCACCCGGCCCTCGCGCAGGCCTGAGGCACGCCCGAGGTAACGGCTGTCGGCCCGGAGCCCGGGGCAGCGGACTCGCGGCTCGGGGCGACGGGCCTCCGCTCCGGCGACGGGCCTCCGCTTCGGCGAGGGCCCCGGCCGGGAGCGGCGGGCTCCGCCCCGGGGCAGCGGGTGAAGGGAACGAACAGGGAGACCACCGGTCGCACGACCGGTCGGCCGAGGAGTTGAGGGACGGGATGAACGAGCTGAAGCTGGTGGCCGTGACGGCGGGGCTGAGCAAGCCGTCGTCGACGCGACTGCTCACGGACCGGCTGGTGAGCGCCGTGACGGAGCACGTACCGGCCGGCACGGCTGTCGACGTACGCGTCGTCGAACTGCGTGACCTCGCGGTCGACATCGCGAACAACCTGGTCTCCGGTTGGCCGTCCGAGGCGCTGAGCGGCGCACTCGACGCGGTCACCGGCGCGGACGGGCTGATCGCGGTGACACCCGTGTTCGCCGGCTCGTACAGCGGACTCTTCAAGTCCTTCTTCGACCTGGTCGAACCGGACGCCCTGACCGGTACGCCGGTCCTGCTGGCCGCCACCGGCGGCACGGCCCGCCACTCGCTGGTCGTGGAGCACGCGATGCGCCCGCTGTTCTCCTACCTGCACGCGCTGACGCTGCCCACGGCGGTCTTCGCCGCGACGGACGACTGGGGCGCGGGCGCCGACACCTACGGCGGCGGCCTCCCGGCCCGGATCACCCGCGCCGGCGAGGAGTTCGCGGCGCTGGTGACCCCGGCGGGCGGCGATGCCGTCCCGCACGCCCGCCGCGAGTCGGCGCCGGGCGCGGGGGAGGGCGAGGGCACGGGGGAGGGCGCCGAACCCGAGGTGGTCCCCTTCGAGCAGCTCCTCGCGGGCCTCTGAGACGGCGACGAGGGGCGAGAAGCGGCCCGAGAGGCCGGCAGGGCTGGCCGCCGGCCGAGCGCGCGCCCGTGAACAGCGGGACGCGCGCCGCGCCGTACGGTTCTCCCTTACGCGACCGGCCGTCCGGTCACCGGGGCACTGATGCGGCGAGGCAGCGGGATGCGTCCTTTCCGCATGCCGCGCGCACGCGATCGGCACGTCCTGGCCAGGCGCCAGGCCGCTGCCTCGGCGAGGTAGCGCGTATGGCGTTCGTGGCCTGCCCCGGCGGCGCTCACAGTGCCACCACGTCGGCCACCACGCACCCGGCGTTGTCCGGCGCTCCCGCCGCCTCCACCAGGGATATCAGCGCTGCCACCGCCGCCTCGGGCGAGGGGGACTCCGAGGGCGCGAGGGCCGCCCGTATCGCGTCCTGTGCGACGACCGCCGACAGCCCGTCCGAGCACAGCAGGAAACGATCGCCGGGCTCGGTGTCGCGCAGCCGCACGTCGAAGGTGCCCACCCCGTGTCCCGTGCCGTCGCTGTCCCCGGCCCCGCCGCCGGTGAGCGCCCGCACCAGCATGGCCCGCTGCGGGTGCGAGGCCGCCTCCGCCGGATCCAGGTCGCCCGCGTCGACCATCGCCTGCACCACGGTGTGGTCGTGCGTGATCAGGAACAGCTCACCGTCCCGCAGCAGATACGCGCGGGTGTCCCCTATGTGCACCAGCGCCAGTTGCGACCCCGTCCACGCCAGCGCGGTGAGCGTCGTACCCGAATCCTCGAAGGGTTCGACCGCACGGCCGGCCGCCTCCGCCGAACTCGCCAGCGCGTTCAGCAGGTCGGCGCCTGACAGCCCCTCCGGGAGACGGGCCCGCAGTGCCTCGATGGCCGCCTCGCCGGCCGGGGCACCCAGTTTCCCGTAGCCGTCCGCGACCGCGAACAGCCGCTCGCCCGCGTACACCGCGTCCTGATTGGTCTCCCTGACCCGGCCCCGCGTCGTGTGCGACGCGTACTTGATCCCCAGCTCGCGAGCCGGTCCGAAATGAGCCTTCGCCATCACGGTCGTACCCCTTCCGGGCGGACCCTGCGGGTCCGCCGTCAGATGCTCGACGAGGAAGTGGGCCAGGTCACGGCGGGCCGCCGTCTCCGACTCAACGACCGCCCAGTACGCGGCGATCTCGCGCCCCGCAGCCACCGGGTCGCTCGCGAACAGGTCGCAGACCCCCTGGATCCGGGCCAGCGGCATCCCGATGTGGCGCAACCACACCACCAGCCGGGCGCGCTCCAACTGCGCGGGCTCGTAGTAGCGGTAGCCCGTCAGGTCGTCCACGCGCGCGGGCCGGAGCAGGCCGAGTTCGTCGTAACGCCTCAGTGCCTTCGCCGAGAGTCCGCTTGCCTGCGCGAACGCCCCGATCGTCAGTCGTGCCGTACCACCGCTCGCCATCCGCCCCACCCTCCTCGTACCGCGCGGTCCTCCCCGCCCGGCCCAACCGATGCTGGGGCTTCCCCCAACGGCAAGGTCAACCCCCGCTTCGGTCCCTGTCGACCCGCCGCCGAGCATCCGGCGCCCCACCCCGCGCGACGCCGCCGGGTACGCGCCTCGCGCCAACGCCACCACGGCGCGTGTCTCCCTGCTCGCTTTCAGCCTACGCAGGTCCCAGCACGCCAGGTGATCGGCAATTCACGCTCTGTGGACAACCCCCGGCCTGTGGACAACTCCGCCCCCCGGACGCCAGAAAGCCCCCGGGGCGCCGAGGTGGATCACCACCCGGTCGACGCCCCGAAGGCATCAGGGATGAGCAGGGAGCGGGGAGAGCAGGGAGCGGGGAGAGCGGGGAGAGCGGGGGGAGCAGGGAGGGGGGAGCGGGGAGAGCGGGGGGAGCAGGGATGTCAGGGAGAGGAGAGGCACCGGGGCGACGGCCAGGGCCCACACATGCCCGCTCGTCACGTCACGGCCCACTGTTCCGCTCCGGCGGCGCGCGCTGCCCGGCTGCTACACGCGGGTGTCCGCACGCTGTTCACGTGTGTACCACCAGTAGTAGGTCACCACCGTGACCGCGGCGCCGATGACCAGCCCGAACCCCACCGAGCGGTAGACGCTGAAGTCGGCGAGCCCCCGCAGGAAGCCGACGGACGTGCCGAGGAAGACGCCCCAGAGGGGCGCCCGCAGCTCACGGCTCATGGTGGGCTGGGCGAAGATGATCGCGTACATGACCGCCGCGAAGGCGACGCCGGACGCCAGCGCCAGCCACAGCTGGGTGAAGCTCGCCGGCCCGCCGGCGCGTGCCAGGAAGGACGCGTAGGCCCCGTAGCCGATGCCGAGGACGAGTGGCAGCCGCAGGGCGATCGCCGAGTGCTGGCCCTGGAGCATGGCCCGGCGGCTTGTGGAACCCCTCCGCGGGGTCGGTGCTGCGTGAGCGGCCATATCGGGGAACTCCTTCCCTCACGCCCCCGGAACCCCCACTGCTTCCGTTTCCAGGGCACACCCGCTGCCGGGTCGCGTCAACCGGGGAGCGGGTGTGCCCAGGGGCGGGAGCGCGGTCAGGTGAGGAGAAGATAAATATCCCTTTTGTCGTTTTGGGCGCACCATGTTCACATGAGCCAGAACACAGCACAACCTCCTCGTGGCGCCGGCTCCGACATGGGTGCGGGGCCCGGCGCAGGACACGGTCGGCACGATCACGACCACACCGCGGCCTGGGCGGCGGGCGGGACGCTGTTCGCGGGCACGCTGCTCCTCGTTTCCGGGATCATGGACATCCTGCAGGGGATCGTGGCCATCTCCAGGGACAGCGTCTACGCCCACGTGCACAACTACGTCTACTCGTTCAACATCACCAGCTGGGGCTGGATCCATCTCGCCCTGGGCGTGCTGATGGTGCTCGTCGGCCTCGGTGTGCTGCGGCGTGCCACCTGGGCCCGGCTGACCGGTATCGCGCTGGCGGCGCTGAACATCTTCGCCCAGTTCATGTTCCTGCCCTTCGCGCCGGTCTGGTCGATCCTCGCGATCGGCGTCTCGGTCTTCGTGATCTGGGCCCTGGCCTGGGACCGCGGGACGCACAGGACCGTGTGACGCGGGACCCTCGCGGCACGGGGTGCCGGGAGACGGCCTCTTGGGTAAGGATGCGGGCGGCGCGCCGGTCGGTCCGGTGCGCTGCCCGCAGCCCGTATCCGTGGGCGGCCGTGGATCCGTCGGCGGACACCGCCGTGTATCCGGCGGCCGCTTCGGAGCCGGGCAGGGACGCGGATCCGTTCCCGTCGCCCGGAAGGCCGGCCGTTGCCCACGTCGTCGCTCGCGCCTCCTCGCACCGAAGGCCCGCCTGTCCGCCGTCCGTTGGCGCTGCGCCTCGTACGCGGTGCCGTCCGCGCGGCCGTCTCGCTGCTGCTGCTCGCCGTGTCGGTGGTGGTGGCCTGCAGGGTGGCGGGGACCGACGGGGTCACCCCCGTACCGCAGTTGCTCGCGCTGCTGCCGTGGCTGCTGGTGCCCGCGGGGATCGCACTGCTCGGTGCCGCGGGCCTGCGATGGCGGACGGGCGTGCTGTGGGCCGTGGTGGCCCTGGTGGTCACCGCCTGGTTCGTACGGCCCTATGGGGCGGGCGCGTCAGCCCCCGTTCCGCCGGGGCCGGTCGTGGCACACCTGACCGTGCTGACCTCCAACGTCGAATTCGGGCAGGCGACGGCGGGCCTGATCGACGAGGTACGGCGGGAGAGCGCGCGCGGACGGAAACCGGACCTGGTCTTCGTGGAGGAGTGTTCGCTGCACTGTTCCGCGCTGCTGGACGCGCGGCTGCCGCACGCGCTCTATCCGTACCGCGACATCGTCCGGGAGGACGGCTCCAAGGGTTCCGCGATCCTCTCCGTGCTCCCGCTCGACGCCACGCCCGGCATCCCGTCCACGATGGCGATGCCCGGCGCGCGGGTCGCGCTCGGGGGCCGGACGGTACGGGTCCAGCTCGCGCACCCCCTGCCGCCGATCCCGGGCCAGGTCGACGACTGGCGCACCGAGCTCGGCCGGATCCGCGCGTACGCGGCGGCCGGACGCGGCGGGCCGCCCACGCTCATCGCGGGCGATTTCAACGCCACGCGCGACCACGCGGCCTTCCGCGACCTGCTGGCGGCGGGCGGTCTGCGGGACAGCGCCCTGTACGGCGGGGCCGCGCACACGCCCTCCTGGCCGCACGCGGCCCCCAGGCCGCTGGGCGTCCAGATCGACCACGTACTGGTCAGCCGGGAATTCTCGGTACGGGACGCGCGGTTCATCGGCCTGTCCGACACGGACCACCGCGCCCTGCTGGTACGGCTCGACCTGCACGGGTGAAGGGGGCAGGATCGGCATTAGGACCCAAGGAATCGTCGTCACTGACACGTGTGCGAGAGGCGGGCGCGCGATGAGCGCTTCGAACGACAACAAGGGCATCTTCCACACCATCGACGACCTCGTGGACGAGGAGCACCGGCTGCGCGAGCGCTCCGTCGGGACGCAGGGCCTCGCCGCCGAGGAGCGGGAGCGGCTCCGTGCGGTGGAGGTGGAACTGGACCAGTGCTGGGACCTGCTGCGGCAGCGACGGGCCAAGTCGGAGTTCGGCGAGGACCCGGCGGAGGCGAAGGTGCGCCCGGCGAACGAGGTCGAGGGCTACCAGGGCTGAGACCGCCCCTGCCCGCCCGTCAGGTCACGGACCGCCGTCCGGGCGTTCCGACTGCCCTGCCGTTCGGCGCCGGCGGATCGTGGCGAGGGCGAGGGCGAGGGCGAGGGCGAGGGCGAGGGCGAGGGCGGCGGACGGTGGCGGCGTGGTGCGGGCATGGCCCGTCGCCCCGCGACGGTTGGCGAGGGGGCCGCGTGGGTCCCGGGTCCCGAGTGCCCGGACGGCGCCCGGCACCCCCGCCGCGCCCCGACCCCTGACCTCTGACCTCTGACCCCCGCGATGGGCCGGCCCGTCTCAGTTGCCCTGGAGGCGGTCCAGCTCCCTGCGGTCGCGCTTCGTGGGGCGGCCCGCACCGCGCGGGCGCACCGCGGCCGGTGCCGTGAGTTCCCTCGGCGGAGGCGGCGGGCTGTTGTCGATGTAGCAGGTCGTGGCGACGGGGGCGCCCACCCGCTTCTTGATCAACTTGGTGATGACGACGCGTCGTTCATGGGCCGAGTGCCAGACGCGCACCTCGTCGCCCGCCCTCACCGGCTGTGACGGCTTGACGCGCTCGCCGTTCACCCGGATGTGGCCGGCCTTGCAGGCGGTCGCGGCCTGGGAGCGCGTCTTCGTCAGGCGTACGGACCAGACCCAGCTGTCCACCCGCACGGACGGGCCTCCGCCGGGGGCGGGGGCGGGTGCCTCGGCGCCGGGCGGCGGGGCCGGGGACGCGGCGGGAGTCCCGGCCTCGGCGGTCCGGCCGGGCTGCTCGGTCCGGCCGGACCGTTCGGTCTGCTCGTTCGGGTCGTCGGCGGGCATACCACCGAGCCTAACCGCAGCGCGCCGGCAGGAGCGGTGCCGCGGGACGGGGGCGGGAGAGGGCGGACAGCGGGAAGGGCGTCGGCGAGGCGGCCGCCCGCAGTCGGGCGCCGGGGTCCCGCGCGACGCGCCGCCCGCAGTCGGGCGCCGGGGTCCCGCGCGAGGCCCCGCCGCCTGCGATCGGGCCTCGCGGTGCTGGCCGGCGGTCCTGGCCAACGGGGAGCCGCCCGCGGCCGGGCGCCGGACCGTGCGTCGGCGCGCGTGACTTTGACGCGTACGCGTCGTTGGGTACGACGGCGTCGAACTGGTCTTCGTCATAGGGGACTTGCTCGAACAAGCCGTCCCGCGACCGGCGGTGTCGGACGGACTTGACGCCGTGAGGCACCGCGCGCGGCGCCGCCACGTCGCTACCATGCCGACCCCGCCCCTCTCCGGAAGCAGTGGGTGATCGCGATGCGCGGACGTAACGCACGCAGTGGACGTCGTGGGCCCGACGGGCGCGGCGGAGCCGTGCGCCCCGGCGCGCGGGGCCGTGGCGCGCCGGGGCGCGGCCTGCAGCCGGGGGTCCTCGGGATGTTCGCCACGACCGTGATGGCCGTCGCGGGCAGTGCGCCCGGGTACACGATCTCCGCCACGACGGCCGTGCTCGTCGGCGCGGTCGGCCTCGCGAGTCCCGCCGCGCTGCTGTACTGCGCGGTACCGATGTTCGGGATCGTCCTGGCCTACGGCAGGCTCGGCCGCGTCGACGGGAGCGCGGGTGCCGCGTACTCCTGGGTGGGGCGCACCCTCCACCCGTTCCTGGGCTTCCTCGCGGGCTGGGCGCTCGTCGTGTCCACCACGATCTTCATGGTGGCGGGCGCGCTGCCGGCCGGCACGCTCACGCTGTCCCTGTTCGATCCGGCGCTCGGCGACCGGACCGGGCTCGCCGCGCTGGTGGGGGCCGGGTGGTTCCTGGTGATGTTGGCGGTCGTGATGTGCGGGGTGCGGCTGTCCGTGCGGACGCAACTCGCCCTGACGGGAGTCGAGGTGGCGCTCCTCGTGGCCTTCCTGGTGCTCGCGCTCGTGCACGGCGGCGGGGGCCGGGACTTCGACTGGCGGTGGCTGGGGTTCGGCGACTTCGACGGGCCGGGCGGGTTCGCCGCAGGCGCGCTCGTCGCGACGTTCTACTTCTGGGGCTGGGACGTCACCAGCAACCTGAGCGAGGAGACCCGCAACAGCCGGCGGACCGCCGGGATCGCGGCGCTGATCGGGGTGGGTGTGGTGTTCCTGCTCTTCGAGGCGTACACCGTCGCCGTCACCATGCTCCTGACGCCCGGGCAGGTCGCGGGGGGCGGCGCGGACGTGCTGCGGGTGCTGGGAGAGGCCGTGTGGCCGGGGGTGGGCGGCAGGTTGCTGATCGTCGCGGTGCTGCTGTCGACGGTGGCGACGTTCGAGACGACCCTCATCCAGGTGACCCGGTCCCTGTTCGCGATGGGCCGCGACCGTACGCTGCCCGCCGCGCTCGGCCGGGTGCACCGCCGGTGGAACACCCCGTACACGGCGATCGCGGTGGTCGGTGTGGTGGCCCTCGTGATGCTGCTGGCCGCGGGCCTGTTCGGGTCGGTCACGGAGGTCGTGTCGGACGCGGTGACCGCCATCTCCCTCCAGATATGTGTGTATTACGGGCTCGCGGGGCTTGCCGTGGTCGTCGCCTACCGGAAGCTGCTGCTGACCTCCGTGAAGGAGTTCCTGCTGAGCGGGGTCTGGCCGCTGCTGGGTTCCGTGTTCGTGTTGTGGATGTTCTTCGAATCGCTGGGCCGGCTGACGGGACCGCAGGCCACCATCGGGCTCGGAGGACTCGGTATCGGAATCGTCCCGATGTTCTGGTACTGGCGGAAGGGCAGTTCGTACTACCGTCCAGCACGCCTGGACGCGTCGCGGGCGACCGCGGGACCTGCCCGGGAAAACGGTGTACGGCACGACGACGGCGCGATGGCGACGGACTTCTGAGGGCGTGGGAGCACGCGGGGGCGCGCGGGACGAAGCGGGCCGGCTCAGCTGAGGAGGGTCTGCCATGGCGACGGAGAACCGGCACAGGTCGGCCGGAGGCCGCGGGTGGCTCGGACGGCCGGTATGGCCGGGACGTCCGGGGGTGGCGAGCTTCGCGGGGATGCCGGACACCGACCGCGCGCCCGCCGCACCGGAGCCGTACGAGAAGCGCCACAAGCGTGCGGCGCCCTGGGCGCCGGGGGGCCGCGGCACCCGGGAGCCGCTCGACCCGCACGCGCCGCCACCCGCGCCCGGCGGACTGGGATGGACCGTGCGCCCCGCCGCCCTCGCGGAGGACCAGGTGGACGACGGCCCGCCCTGTCCGCCGCCCGGCACGGCGGAGGACGCAACCGACTTCGACCCGGGCTTCGGCGACATACGGCTCACCGAGGCGCGCCAGGACATCGTGATCGGCCGCTGGCAGGGCGTACGCGACCTGTTCGCGGTCACCGGCGACAACTGGCCACGCCGTACGCACCGGTTGCGGGTCCTCTCCAACGCGGCGGCGGCAGGGTCGGTCTCCGAGACGTGGGCCGAGGCCGAACCGGGCAACCCGGACGCGTTGGTGCTGCGCGCGGCCACGGAGGTGGTGCGGGTCTTCGACGAGGCGATCGCGCTGCACGGCGGGGTACGTCCCGGCAAGGGCAGCGGCGTCGCGGAGTCCCGGCTCGACGGCGTCGTACGGTCCTGCCTGCGCGCGGCGGACGCGAGCCCCCTCGACCCGGCCCCCTGGATTTCCCTGCTGACGGTCGCCAGGCTGTACGGGAAGGGCGTGCGCGGCCCGGAACTGCAGCGCTGGTGGGACGGGTTGCGACGGCGCGACCCGCACAACGTGGAGGGGCACACCCAGTTGCTGCGGTACTTCTCCGCGCGCTGGCACGGCACCCACGGCCGCATGTACGGCTTCGCGCGCGACGCCGCCGCCGTCGCACCGCAGGGCTCACCCCTGCCGGTGCTGGTGCAGATCGCCCGTGTCGAGGAGTTCCGGTACGTGATCGAGTCGGCGGCGGCGCAGGGCACACCCCCGCCGTGCGAGACCGGCCAGCACTGGCAGCACGAGATCGCGGTGACGGATGCGCGGCGCACCTACGCGCGGTGGCTCGGCGGGCGCCCCGAAGGCCCGCTCCTCCCGGAAGAGGTCGGCAGCCTCAACTACCTGACCCACGCGCTGTGCCTGGCCGGCCTCGACGCCGCGGCGTCGGACGCGTTCGCGCTGCTCGGCGGCCGGGCGGCGCGCGCGCCGTGGTCGTACACGGGCGACCCGGAGGGGCAGTTCACGGCGTACCGCAGGGCGAGGCGGGGGGCCGGCCGGGACGGCGGCTAACCTTACGTATCCGCCCTGGCCAGAAATGTGGGGTCACTCCGGGTCGATCCGCAGGCCCTGACTTCCACCGGCACACCCAACTCAGCTGAAAGGGCTCCCCCATGGGCATTCGGAGCTTGTTGCGCAAGGTGTTCGGACGCGACGGAGCCGACACGCGCGGCCCCGAGGAGCGCAACGGTGACGAGTCCGCCACGGCGGCCGTCCCGCCGCAGGCGGACCGCGCCGCGTCGGCCCCGCCGGAGCCCGCGACCTCCGCGGAGCCCGAGGAGCCGGCGACGACCGAGCCGGCCGCCGCGGCCACGGAGTCCACGCCGAAGGTCCCCGGGCCTTCGCGCCCGGTCCCCGAGGAGGCGGCGGCGGACCTGGTGGCCGCGGCCTTCGACAAGCCGCGTCCGGCTGCCGCACCCACACCGAAGGTCCCCTCGCAGGGGAGCCACCGGGACACCGCGGAACCCGATGCCGTGACCGTCGAGGCCGAGCCCGCGCCGACGGTGGAAGAGGCACCGGTCGCGAAGCCCGAGGCCACGCCCGCATCGTCGGCCGAGCCGGTACATGCGGTGGAAGAGGCACCGGTCGCGAAGCCCGAGGCCGAGGCGGATTCCGCCGCGCCCTCGGAACCGGAACCGATCGCGTCCGAGCCGGAGTCCGAGCCGGAGGCCGCCCTGGCTGTCGTGGCCGTCGAGCCGGAACCGGCCGAAGCCGCAGCTGTCGAGCCGGAACCGGCCCCCGAGCCCGCGCCCGAGCCCGAGCCGGTCGCGTCCGCCGAGCCGGAGGCGCCGGTGGCGGCGGTGGCCGAACCCGAACCGGCCCCGTCCGCTGAACCCGCCCCGCAGCCCGAACCGACCGCATCCGCTGAGCCGGAGCCGGAGCCGGAGCCGGAGCCGGAGCCGGAGCCGGAGCCGGAGCCGGAGCCGGAGCCGGAGCCGGAGCCGGAGCCACTCGCGTCCGCCGAGCCCGAGCCCGCCCCCGCCCCTGCCCCCGAGCCCAAGCCCGCCCCGACCCCCGCCTCCGAGGTCGAGCCCGAGCCGGTGGCCGTCGCGGCGGCCTCGGCCTCCGCCGATCGTGTGCCGGAGGCTCTGAGAGCCGCGTACACCGCCGCAGGGGAGGCGTTGGGCGGGGCAGGCGACACGCCTGAGCGGGCCGTGTACCTCGTGCTGGACCGCTCGGGCTCCATGCGGTCCTTCTACAAGGAGGGCAGCGCGCAGCGTCTGGGCGAGCAGGTGCTCGCGCTCGCCGCACACCTGGGTACGGACGACCCGGTGGTGCACACGGTGTTCTTCTCCACCGACATCGACGGTTCCGCCGCTCTCTCGCCGGGCGCCTACGAGAACGTCATCGACGAGACGCACGCCGGACTGGGCCGGCTCGGCCGTACCAGCTACCACCGTGCCGTCGAGGAGGTCGTCGAGCACTACGAGAAGTCCGCGGCGGCCGCCGCGGGCCGGCCCGCGCTCGTCGTGTTCCAGACCGACGGGGCGCCCGACGCCAAGCTCGTCGCACGTCAGGCGCTGAGCGATGTCGCGGGCAAGAAGCTGGAGTGGGCGTTCGTCGCGTTCGGGCCGTACGACTCGAAGGCGTTCGACTTCCTGCGCAAGACGGAGCAGGAGATGGACCACGTCGGCTTCTTCCACGCGGGACCGGAGCCGCACCAGCTGTCCGACGCGGACCTGTACGCGGGTCTCGTCGCGGCCTGGGACGCGGCCGGGGGCCGCTGAACCGCTGCCGCTCCACCCGGCGTGCCGACGATCCCTCCATGCCCCGCGGGCCCGTTCCCGCGGGGCATCGGCATGGGCGCCGTGCTCCCGCCCCGCCCCGACCCGGCCCGCAGTCACGCACCGCCCGCACTTCGAGCGGACCGCACTCACGCACCGCCCGCACATCCGAGCGGGCCGGCTCCCGCACTTCAGAGCAGGCCGGTGCCCGCCGTCACCGGCGGGGGTGCGGATGGCGGGGGTGCGGTCGTCGTGGGAAGGACGACCGTGACCTCCAGGCCGCCGACGCCCCTGCGGCCGGGGATCGCCGAGACGCCGCCCCCGTGGGCCTGCGCGATGGAGCGCACGATCGACAGGCCGAGGCCGGCGCCCGCGCCCCCGCAGAGCCGGTCCCGGCCCTCGCCCCGGCGGAACGGCTCGAACAGTGCGGGGATCTCGGCGGGCGGCACCTGAGGTCCCGTGTTCGTGACGCGGAGGGTGCCGTTCTCGACACTGACGTGGACCGTGCCTCCGGGCACGTTGTACTTCGTCGCGTTGGCCAGCAGGTTGGCGGCCAGGCGGGACAGGAGCAGCCGGTTCCCGCGGACGGGCCGGGATGTGCGCTCGACGGCCCCGGCTCGCACGGCTTTCACCGCCACCCCGGACACCGGCGTCAGCAGGGTGACACCGTGCCGCGCCGCTTCCTCCCCCACCAGCTGCACGAGGTCGACGTCCTCCAACTCACCGTCCGCCAGGCCGCGTTCGCTGCGGGCGAGGACGAGCAGACCCTCGATGAGCTGCTCGCTCCTGCGGTTGTTGTCCAACAGCGTGGCGCGTGTGCGGGCCAGTTCCCCGGGTGTGGAGGCGTCGTCGAGTCCCACCTGGATGGCCGCCCGCTGGGTGGCCAGCGGGGTCCGCAGTTCGTGTGAGGCGTTGGCGATGAACCGCCGCTGGCTGTCGAACGCCTTCTCCAGCCGCGCGAGCAGCGCGTCGAGTGTGTCGCCGAGCTCCTTGAGCTCGTCGTCGGGGCCGTTCGCGGCGATCCGCTCGTAGAGGTTCCGCTCCGACAGTCCGCGTGCCTTCTCCGTCATGGCGCGGACCGGGCGCAGCACCCGTCCGGCCGTCCACCAGCCGACGACCACCGCGAACAGCGCCATCGCCAGCAGCGCGACCAGCGACCAGAACAGCAGCTCGTTGCGGGCCGCGTCGCTCACGTGGTCCGTGAGCTGGAAGAGCGTGACGCGCGCGGGCCGCTCCGCCTCCCGCTCGATGAACAGGGAGTCCCGTTCGCCGCGTCCTGTCCCGGGGACCGCGCTCCACACCG
This sequence comes from Streptomyces sp. NBC_01497, assembly GCF_036250695.1. Classification (NCBI taxonomy): domain Bacteria; kingdom Bacillati; phylum Actinomycetota; class Actinomycetes; order Kitasatosporales; family Streptomycetaceae; genus Streptomyces; species Streptomyces sp. NBC_01497. The sequence goes on from NZ_CP109427.1 coordinate 4,324,649, forward strand.
GGACGACATCGGCGCGGGCCGCGATGCGGGCCGCCTGGTCGTGGGTGCTGGCGTTGGAGAGCAGGTTCACGACCCCGAGCAGGCAGGCGCCGAGGACGACGAAGACACCGCCGTAGACGAGGGCGATCCGGGTCCTGATCGTGGAGCCGGGTCCGAGCACAGGACCCGGTCCCCGCACCGGGGACCGCAGCGGTCCCCGCGCGAAACCGCGTGCCGGGCCGGGTGCGGGAGGGGTGGCCGCCGTCGCGCTCATAGGGTGTAACCGACTCCTTGTACCGTCTTGATCAGCGGTGGTTCGCCGAGTTTGCCGCGCAGCTTGCTCAGGCACACCCGTACCGCTCCGGTGAACGGGTCGGCGTGCGCGTCCCACGCGCGTTCCAGCAGTTCCTCCGCCGAGACGGGCGCCCCGTCCGCCTCCAGCAGGATCTGGAGTACGGAGAACTCCTTGGGCGACAGGTCCAGTGGACGCCCCTCGCGCGACGCCTCCCGCCGTACGGAGTCGAGCCGCACGCCGGCGCGTTCCAGCTGCGGCGGCACGGGTCGCGCGCTGCGGCGCCGCAGGGCCCGCACGCGCGAGACCAGTTCGGGGAACTCGAACGGCTTGCCCAGGTAGTCGTCCGCGCCGAGATCGAGGCCCGCCACCCGGTCCTCCATCGAGGCGGACGCGGTCAGCATCAGGATGCGCGTACGGGACGACTCGGCGACGAGCTTGCGTGCCACGTCGTCGCCGTGCACGCGCGGCAGGTCGCGGTCGAGGACGACGACGTCGTAGTCGTGCAGTCCGAGGTAGGCGAGTGCGGCGTCACCGCTGTAGACGGTGTCGACGGCGAAGCCCGCGCGGCGCAGCCCCGTCGCCACCAGCTCGGCCAGGATCTCCTCGTCCTCGGCGACCAGCACCCGCATGCAGACGTCCCTGCCTCTCGCCCCGTTCCTTCGTGCGTCGGCCCTGTCCCGGCCGGGCCGGAGCGCTTTCGCTGGGTTCACCCTGAGTTGTCACGGTCCCGGAGGCAGTCCTACCGGATCGGGTGTTTCGCAAAGCTCTCCACGACTGGTCCGCGGGGCTGCCCACGGACCCGGCGGGAGGCTCCCAACGGACCACTCACGGACCGCCCAGGGACCACTCATGGACCCGCGACGGGCCGGCCACGAACCCGCGACCGACCCGCGACGGGCCGGCCACGAACCCGCGACGTCGTGGCCACGCACCCGACGCGACGCCCCGGGCGGGACCACGCGCACCCCGCACCCCGCACCGCGTCCCGCGTCCCGCGCCCCCCGCACGGGCCCGGCCCAGGAAGCCCGCCCGTGGCGAGTGCCGCCCCGGACGGTGGCTACTCGCCGCCGCCGACCACCAGTCGCTCCAGTGCCGCCCGGGCCCGCGCGTCCGAGCGGGCCCGGGTCGCGATCGCCTCGGCGAGCCGCCGCGCCCACTCGTCCATCTCCACCTGCGAACGGGACAGCACCACGCCCCGCACCACCTTCAGGACCTCCGGGACCAGGCGCCCGCGCGTCATGCTCAGCACCAGGCGCTCGTCACCGAGCGAGATCTCGGCGCGCTCGACACGTCCGTCCCGGCCGGCCATCCGGTCCGCCATCGAGCGCTTCCGTTCCAGCTCCACCGAGCCGGCCGGCAGCGCCTCGGCGAGCGAGCCGCTCAGCACCTGCGCGTACACGTCGAGATCGGCCGCGTCCCGGCGCAGGGCGGCGGCCAGCAGCTCGACCGAGGCACCCGGGGCACCCGGGTCGTCAGCGGCGCCGGAGGCACCGGGGACCGCGGGGACCCCGGGGGTCTCCCGTCCTTCGGTGCCGTCCTGCCCGCCCGTGCCGCCCGACGTGCCCTCCGCCGCTCCCGGCTCGTCTCCCCTGGCGTCGTCCATGCGTGACATCCCCCTTCTCGGCTCCCGGCCGTCGTCGTCTCTCAGCCGTCCAGGCTCAGCACCATCGTCGGCCGTGCGATCTCGTGGTCCTCACGCAGGGGGCGTACGGCGGTGCCGATGGAGAAGAACTCCGTCGTGTGCCCGCCCCAGCGGTGGTTGTGCGCGTTGAGCTGGACGCCGACGACGCCCTCCGCGTGCAGTTCCTCGGCCTCCGCCTGCATCCGGGCCATGGCCAGCTCCCGCGCGTCGTACAAGGCCTGCGTGAACTTCTCGATCTCCACGTTCTTGCCGAAGTTCGACAGCGACGCGCCCATCCGCTGGTGTGCCACGTGGTAGACGCACGTGCCCATCACCATGCCGAGCGGCGCATAGCCCGCCCTGATCAGCGTCCAGAAGTCCTGCCCCGACAGGTCGGAGGTGAACGGCTGGTCCTTGTTGTTGCGCCAGGACGTGCCGCCGGGCGCGGGTTCGTCCGCCTTCACGGCGGTGCCGATGGCGATGAACTCGGCGATGTCGTTGCCGAAGTCGCGTGCCTCGACGCTGAGCCGTACGCCGACGATGCCGTCGGCGCCGAGCTGCGCGGCCTCCGCCTCCATCCGCGTCATCGCCAGCTCGCGGGCGTGGTACATCGCCTGGCTGAGCGTCTCCAGTTCCTGGTTCTTGCTCCAGCGGCCGATCTGGATGCCGACGTGGTAGATGGAACTGCCCAGCACCAGGCCGATCGGCCGGAAGCCGGCTTCCCTGACCAGCAGGAACTCATTCACGGACAGGTCGCTGGTGAAGATCGCACCGGCCTTGCCCGGTGTCAGGTCGGCGAGCCGGCGCATGGCGTCGGCGGGGACACCCTCCTGCGAAGGTCCTCGTCCCGGCTCGGATTCCGTACCGCTCACATCGTCACCCCTGTCGTGTCCGCTGCATCAACTGTCGATTCGTTCAGGTCCCGCAGGTCCCGTACGTTGCCCGGGTCCCGCAGGTCCCGTACATTGCCCGGGTCCCGCAGGTCCCGCAGGTCCCGCAGGTCCCGCAGGTTCCCCGGGTCCTGCGCGTCCCTCAGGTCCCTTGTCCGCGTCGCGTTCATCGGCTCCACCGCGTCCGTCACCCCTGCTCGCCCAGGTCGTGAAGCTCCTCCACGAGACGGGACCGCTCCAGCGGGTCCCCGTACGGTGACGACTCCACGGCGGCCAGCCGGGCCCGCAGCCGGTCCGAGTGCCGGCCGAGCGGCAGGACGGCCAGCGTGCTCGGCTTGGTCGTGGACCGGCGGAAGGCGGCGACGGAGGTGCCGATCATGGTGGAGTCCGCGATGTGGTCCCGCTGGTCCGGCACCCGCCAGCAGGCGGCCTCCCGCACGACCAGCGAGCCCGTCGCGAGGATCACGCCGTCGGAGCCGCGCGAGCGCGCCATCTGGGCGAGGCGGCGGCGGGAGGACGCCCGCGCGGCCTGGACCAGTGAGGACCAGCCGTCGACCTCCGCGTTGCTCCAGCTGCTCGACTGGACGTTGGTGAGGAAGGTGTCGTGGGTGACGCCTCTGCCCATGCCCACCAGCAGTTCCACCGGGACCCAGCCGTTGGAGACGAGCTTCGCGAAGCCCTGGCCGTCCAGGTGGCAGGTGAAGGGGCGCTTCGGCCGCACCGGGCCGCGGGCCCGTACGGCGGTGCCGATGACCTTGAACTCCAGGTAGCTCGGGTCCGTGGGGAATGGCGCGACGGTGAGTTCCGCCGCGACCACGCCGTCACCGCCGAGCATCGCGCACTCGGTCGTGAGCCGTTCGAGCGCGGTGCGGCGGGCCGCGTCGTACCCCTCCATGCCGTAGACGACGGTGCGGGAGGGGGCGCCCCGGTTCAGCATGTCGTAGCCGGAGTACTGGCAGTCGTAGACGTTCCAGATCTGGTAGACGGCCGAGCCCATCACCTGCCCGACCGGCTCGAAGCCGACCGAGCGCACGGCCGCGAACGCGCCGGTGGACAGGGCGGACGTCCAGGTGCCGCTGCGCTGTGCGCCCGCCATGCGCTCGCGGGCGGCGGGCGGCAGCCCGACACCGTCCCACGGCGGTGGTTCGGCACCGTCCGACCGACCCGACTGCTCAGCGTCACCCGCCACCGGACCGCACCTCCTGCCGCCTGTTCGCCTGTCGTACGACCACCGTGCGCCGCTCTCCCGCCCGCGCCCGCTCGGGACCGTGTCCGGGCGGCGGAGCACCGGCCCCGTGCCGGATCCCGAGATCCTTCGACCCACGAGGTGGAACGATCGGCCGCGCGCCGAAGATCCCGGAACCGCTCTCTCGTTTGGCACCTTAGACGTCCCCACCCCCCGGGGAGGGGGACAGATGTCCAGTGTTCACCCGTGGCGCCCGGCGCGGGCGTACGGCACGACGGTGGGACGTACGGCGTACGACGCCGCAGGCAGGCCCAAGGACAGGCCGCAGCGAGGCTCACGGGCAGGCCGCGGGCAGACCGCGCGGGGGCCGCGGGAAACGGTTCGAAGGCACCGGAGCGCGGCGGATACCATTTCGAGCATGGCGGCCACAGAAACCGAAGCGCGGGGCGAGAAGACGTACTACGTCTCCACCCCCATCTATTACGTCAACGACGCTCCCCATCTGGGCCACGCCTACACGACCGTCGCAGGCGACGTGCTCACGCGCTGGCACCGCCAGCGCGGTGAGAAGGTGTGGTTCCTCACCGGCACGGACGAGCACGGTCAGAAGATCCTGCGCACCGCCGAGGCGCACGGGGTCACCCCCCAGGAGTGGTGCGACAAGCTCGTCGAGGAGTCGTGGCGCCCCCTGTGGACCCACCTCGACGTGGCGAACGACGACTTCATCCGCACCACGGAGAAGCGCCACACCGACCGCGTCCAGGAGTTCGTCCAGGACCTGTACGACAAGGGCGAGATCTACAAGGGCGGCTACGAGGGCCCGTACTGCGTGAGCTGTGAGGAGTACAAGCTCCCCGGCGACCTCATCGAGGCCGAGGACGGCACGCAGCTGTGTGCCATCCACAAGAAGCCGGTGGACATCCTCCAAGAGGAGAACTACTTCTTCAAGCTCAGCGAGTACGGCCCGAAGCTGCTCGCGCACTACGAGGAGAACGCCGGCTTCATCCAGCCGGAGTCCGCCCGCAACGAGGTCGTCAACTTCGTCAAGCAGGGCCTCCAGGACCTGTCGATCTCCCGCTCGACCTTCGACTGGGGCGTGCCGGTCCCGTGGGACCCGAAGCACGTGATCTACGTGTGGATCGACGCCCTCCTCAACTACGCGACGGCGGTCGGCTACGGCTCCGACGAGGCCAAGTTCGCCTCCACCTTCCCGGCGGACGTGCACCTGGTGGGCAAGGACATCCTCCGCTTCCACGCGATCATCTGGCCCGCGATGCTGATGGCGAACGGCCTGCCGCTGCCCGGCAAGATCGCCGCGAACGGCTGGCTGCTGGTCGGCGGCGAGAAGATGTCGAAGTCCAACCTGACCGGCATCAAGCCGCAGGACCTGACGACGCACTTCGGTGTCGACGCGTACCGCTGGTACTTCCTGCGGGCGATCGCGTTCGGGCAGGACGGCTCGTTCTCGTGGGAGGACCTGAGCGCCCGCTACACCTCCGAGCTCGCCAACGACTACGGCAACCTCGCGTCCCGTGTCGCGGCCATGGTCGGCAAGTACTTCGGCGGGAAGCTGCCGGAGGCCACCGCCGACAGCGACGCCGAGCGGGCCGTGCACGCGGGCCTGGCGAAGGCCGTCGCGGAGGCCGACCGGCGCATCGGCGAGGAGCTGGACTTCTCCGGCGGCATCGCGGCGATCTTCGACTTCGTCAAGCAGGTCAACGGCTACCTGACCGAGCAGGAGCCCTGGAAGGTCGCCAAGGACACCTCCGACGAGGCGCAGGCGCGCCTCGCGACGATCCTGTACACGGCGGCCGAGTCGCTGCGCGCGATCGCGGTGCTGCTGAACCCGGTGATGCCGGACACCAGCCAGAAGCTGTGGGACTCGCTCGGCGCGGCCGAGTCGCTGGGGGCGCTCGCCGACCAGCGGATCGCAGGGGTCGGCACCTGGGGCGGACTGCCCGCCGGAGCGACGGTGACGAAGGGCGCGGTCCTCTTCCCGCGCCTTGAGGAGCCCCCGACGGCTTGAGTCGCCCACGCGGCGGCGGCCGCGCCGATGTACTACGCGTAGCCGTAAGTCCACGCGGCCGTGGCGACGGACGCGCGCGAGGAGGCCGGTCCGGGCCCATGCCACGGGCCGGCCTCCGGCGTTCCCGTCTCCGGCTCAGCGCGTGGGAACGGGGAACCGGGCACAGGGGCCGGGACGGGGCACGGGCTCAGGGCACGGGCTCAGCGCTCCGGCCGGCCGAAGCGGACCGGGACGCCCGGCGAGTACAGCACGCTCGCGGGCGGCCCGAGCGGCGCGTCGAGGCCGGCGGCGGCGATCAGCGTCTCGCGGCATTCGAGCAGCTCGGCGCGGTGCAGCGGCCAGCGCGGGTGGGTGTTCGGCAGGTGGGCGAGCGTGCCGCCCAGGGTCGTGTGCAGCGCCCAGCGCGCCGTGAGGAAGTGCTCCAGGGCCGTGGGCTCCGCGATCGGCTCACCCGCCCTGATCCGGATCCGCGCGGCGGCACCGACCGGGCCGGGCCAGCGCCTGCCGCTCGTGTACGTGAGCACGCGGCCGCCGGGCCCCTCGCGCCGGACGCGCATGCGCGCCCAGGTGTACGGCAGCCGGAAACCGGCCCGCGCGACCAGCACCGGCACCAGCCGGGCCGCCTCCAGCGAGCGGAAGACCACGGCACGGCGGCCCCGTTCGTCCACGGAGTACAGCCGCACGTTCGTCTCGGGGAACGTCCCGAAGTACGGCACCCTCGGCAGCCCGAGGAAGCCGATCCCGTACATCCGGAACGCGATCAGCCCCACATAGGTGGTGCCCTCGAACAGGTCCGGCACGGTGCCCGCCGGGAGCAGCGGCGCGACGGCGGCGGGATCCACCGGCCAGTGCAGCATCGCCAGGTCCTGCCAGTCCTGGGTGAGCAGGGTCCGGGTCCGCAGGGGCGGCCCGTCGGGGGCGACGGGTTCGGGCGTGACTGGTTCGGCCGTGACGGGCTCGGTTGCGCGGCGCTCCGGGCTGTCCATGCGGCCAGGATCGCAGAGGAAGCACACGAAAGCGGTCGGTCGCGGCCGGGCGGGTGCGGTCTGTGGGCGCGGGTTTGTGGGTGCGCGTCGACGCAGCGGGTGGGGGGTGTGAGGCCGGGCCGGGCCTCAGTTCACCGTGGAGAGATCCCGCAGGGCCTGTCGGGCGAGGTCCGGGTCCCGGTGCTCCAGATCGCCGGTCGCGCGGAGATGACGCGACGACAGGTCCGGCCTGCGCGCGATCTCGATGTCCCTGGCCCAGATCAGCACCCAACTGCGCACCGGAGTGGGCGATTGCCATGCAACGGCCTTGGCCAAGGCTTCGTCGTGCGTCCGTCGCATGTCCGGCAGGCGGCTCGGCGCGACGACGGCAAGGGCGGTGCGCAGCGCCTCCGGGGTCTGTTCGGGCCGGGGGATCAGCTCGTGCCCGGGGGCGTCCCGGGCGCTCACGCCGTCTCCCCGGGCTCCGGTGGCCGGCAGTCGCGGCACGTGCCCGGCTCGGGTGCCCGGAAGGCGCGGTCGCAGGCGTCGCAGGTCTGGAAGGGGTGGTGGACCGGCGGCGGGGGCTCCGGCGCCCGGAACGGCGGGGGCGGCGGCAGTTGCGCCGCGAGCCGGTGGGCCAGCAGGGCGGCGGGCCGTCGGGGGCCTTCGGGCGGGAGCCCGCTCGTCAGCGCGTGGCGTACGGCATCGGGGCCCACGTCGCGTTCGAGCCAGGCGGCGACTCCGGGAGCCAGATGCGCGGTGTCGCAGGCGGAGAGCAGCAGACGGGAGTCGCGACGTCGCAGGCCGGTGAGGAGGTCGGTGGCCGCCAGGAGGAGCGCGGGCGAGGGGAAACCGGGCTCCGGTACGGCGGGCAGGGGGTGTGTCCTGCGGGGCCCGGGCCGTCGGCGGTGGGCGGGGCGCTCCTCGTCGGCGACCGGGACGGATGCCGCAGGGGCAGCGGCAGGAACCGGGGCAGCGGCAGCAGCCGGGGCCGGGGCAGGGGCTGCCTGCGGGCGAACGGCGCGGGCGGTCGTCCCGCCGTGGTGCCGCGACACGGTCACCTGCTGACGGGCCGTGGCCTGCGGACGCGCCGTCGCTGCGGGCTGGTTGCAGGAGACCGTGCGGGTGACGATCCGGCCGCCGGGCAACCGGGAGCGTTCGCGGCGGAGATAGTGGTGCGCCTCCAACTCACGCAGGGCGGCGGCGATGCGCGTCGCGCCCTCGGGGAAGCGTCCGGTGAGGGTCCTGATGTCGACGCGCGCCCCGGCGGGCAGCGACTGGATGTGCACGGCGAGACCGATGGCGAGCAGCGACAACTGGGCGTGCTGGGCGAGATGGTTGCCGATCACCGTGAAGCGGCTGGTGTGCCGGGAGTTGTCGTGCGTGACGCCGGAGGGACGGTCGGCGGGCGGCCGAACGCGGGGGCGCGGATTCGCCCGCGCGAGGGGTCCGTCGGCGTCATCGGCTGACTGGGCGTGCGGGTGCACGCTAGGGTTTTGGGTATCCATCGGGAAGCGTTCTTCTTCCTCGGTGGTCAGGCCCTCGATCGGGATTGCGAGTCCCGGCCGAGGGCCGACGTATGTCTGCGATTGTTTCGCTTGTCGCGCTGAGCGTAGAGCAGCAGGGGGATGGGAAAGCCAGCTGAGCCAGGGATGTTCACCCGCCCGGGTGACGGTGGCCGGCGACTCCCTCGACGGGCGGAGGGGTGGGCTTGGCGGGGGTTCTTTCCCTCTCATGTTCCTTGGAGGAAGGCGCCCGTGGCACCGGAACGTGGAACCACGTGTCCCGGTGGCACGACACGCAGTTCGGCCCAGACGATCTTGCCCGAACAGTGATCGTCTGCGACGCCCCAGCGGTCCGCGAGAGCGTCCACGAGCAGCAGCCCACGTCCCGACTCGGCGTCCGAGCCGGGCCGGCCGAGTTCGGGCAGGCGCTCACCGCGCGTGTCCGCGACCTCGATACGAAGAAGCCCGCCGGTCACCCGGAGCGTGAGACGGAAGTCCCGTCCAGGGACGCGGCCATGGGTGACGGCGTTGGCCGCCAACTCGGCGACGAGATGCCGTGCGGGCCCATGGACCGCGAGGAACATGCCGGAGCGGACGGCGGGATCGAGGTGTTGAAGTTCGAGAACGGCACGGCCGTAGGGCGTTCTCCCGGAGCCGATTACGGACGCCCGGTGTCCGAGCCGAGGCATCTTCGTATCCTCGAACTGCGGTACGGCATCATCCGGGCCCAAGCTCTCACGCCGAGGGAGTCGATGGCCTTCATCGAGCGACTGCTTGGAGAGACATGACCCCCAACGCGGCTGGGGCAGGCGTCATAGCCCCCCTCTGGTTCAAGAGCAGTTACAGCAGCGGGCCCGAGACAGACTCTTGTGTGGAGGTTGCGGCTGGCCCCAGCGCGATCCACGTCCGCGACTCCAAGGACGTCGGGGGGCCGCGCCTGGCGCTCACGGTCGGTGCCTGGGCGCACTTCGTGAGGTACGCGTCGGAGGGCTGACTGCTTCTGGGGAAACGATGCACGCTGCCCAGGCGTACGGCGAACGCGGGCGGCCCTCACCATTCCCTGGCGTGTTCCCCCCGCGCCGGCCAAGTAGCACACAGATGTCCTGCGGGTTCGTGTGAGGAATCCGGACGGCGGTTGCCTCAGCAGTGAGCCGCGGCCACCTCCTTGATGTCGAGCAGGACGAGATCGGCGCGCGGTAATGCGGTTCCCCGCGGGTCCGACGCATTTCTACGATTTCTAGGCCTGTTGTGCTGAGAGGGAGGCGGTGCTCGGTAGAGGACTTCTGTGAGTCTTCGTCGATTCGAACTCACTGATGCGAGCTTCGATACCTCTCCAAGCGTTCCTTAGCCAAAATGGTATGGGGGTGAACCGGACCTAGCACGTCGATCCGCCCGTTGACCACCAGTTCCGTCTGCTCGATGGCCTCCCCCAACTGTCCCAGCTCAGCCAGCACGTTACCGAGAGTCGTCCTCGCATTCAGGGTGAGCGGATGGCCGGGACCGTAGCACTGCCGAAAATTGTCGACAGAACTGCGAGCGTGCGGAAGGGCCTCATGAGGGCGCCCCGCACGGGAAAGGCTGGAAGCGTAGTCCAGCTCGACCTGAATGGTTGTAGTGTGATCCGCTCCAAGCTCGCGGCGGCAGTCTTCCATCAACACAGGACCGCCCGCGATAATGTCATCCCTCTCCGCGGGCGCTGCTGCTTCGGCCATGCTCAGAAGATGTTTTCGGGCAATAAGAGTCAATGGATGCATGTGCCCGAAAATCCCTGTGCGCCCCTCCACTGCACGCCGAAGCAGCGGGAGGGCTTCCTGCATTCGACCAATATTGGACAACGGGCCGGCGAGAAGTAGGCAGTTTTCCAGCGTTTCCGGCGCGTCGAGGCCCAATTCTCGTTCGCACTGCTCCATCAGTTCTCTGTGCATGGCCGCTGATTCTTCGAATCGCCCGAGCCTGAGAAGCGCCCTTGCCGCACGACTGCGAATCCTGTACACGAGTGGGGCGTTCGGTCCCAATTGTCGTTCCGTCAATTCCGCGGCCTCGCCGGCAAGGGCAAGGGCGGACGTGTAATCACCGGACCTGTGAATGGAGAGAACGACTCGAAGAGAGCAATCAGCTGCGGCCTCTGCCGTGTCCCGTCCGATCGACCAATCCATTGTGCGCTTCAACAGCGCGGTCACATGTGGCGCAAGCAGACTCACATGAGGTCTCTGGTTTCCCCGCTCGGACGCTGCTGGTAGGTAGGCCCCCAGTAGGCGGGTGGCTGCCGAAGCAATTTCTTGGCGTTATTCGGCGGGAGTGGATTGAGCCACGCTGTCGAGGAGGACACCGTGGGTGCGCAGGCTGCGGACCGTACCGGGTACCAGCTCTGTGAGGGATTGATCAAGGAGCCCACGCAAAGCTGACTCGACGCGTTGAGCAGAGATCATGGCGCCTAGATCAAGGCCGGACAGCAGTGAGAGCGGCAAGGGATCGCCGGCCCAGCAGGCCAGCAGACGTAGGAGGCTTCCCGCTTCGGGCAATCCGCGCGCGTCAAGGGCCTCAAGTGAGAGCTGCCACGTACGACTGATCAAGTGGCGGGAGTCTCTTCCACCGACCAGTACGGAACCCTGGTCGATGAGCGAGACATGATCGACCCCGGCCACTCCGTCGAGTTTCTGGCGGTAATCAACCAGCGTCCATGGGTCGATCACTTGGTGAGACAGGAATCCACCAGCGAGTGTGAGAGCCAGGGGAAGCCGTCCGAGGCGGTCGGCCACCTCGGCAGCGTCCTCGACCGTCCCCGCGTGGGGGGCCAAATCACGCAGCACCATTGCGGCGTCATCGCGTGGCAGTACTCCCACGTGGAGCAGATCGGCGCCTGGCCACCAGTGCGGGGCCGCTTGCCTGCTGGTGACGATCACAGTGCCTGCCGGGCTGGTTCGCAGCCATCCGCCGTCACGGAGGATGGCTGGATCGTCAGCGTTGTCCATGACCAACAGCCAGGGCTGGTCGGAACTCTCCAAGTATTTCCAAACGAGATCGGCCGCTGGACGTAAGCCTCCTCGCGCTCCGCTCAGTTCGCTGTCGGTGGCGCCTCTATCCGCTGCGACTGCGAGCATGCCGGCTCGTAGCGAGGTCGGATCGGAGGCGTTGACCCACAAACCCAAGCGGCCCATCTCATCGGTGGCGTGCTGGAACACGGTGCAGGCAACGGCGGTTTTGCCGCATCCGCCGAGGCCGTGAAGCACGTATACGTGGTCACCGACCCCGGGTGCAACGGCAGCACGCAGGCGCTCCATCGTTTCTGTGCGGTCACGCAGCACAAGCGGCAGACGACTGACCGCGGGCCGACGTACGGAAGCCGGTCCTGACCAGTCCTGACCGTGGTGGTGATGTTCAACGATGTGCTGGTCACCCGATGCCTGGTAGACGCGGCCGTGTCCCTGCGCCTGAGCATCGTTGCGGCCGTTCACTGTTGCCCGTAGTTCAGATCGCGGCCAGCCTGATAGACCCTGGCATGCCCCGATACGGATGCGTGTTGGGTCACCGAGGGGAGTGTCGGTCCTGCCTGGCCCAATTCGGCCAGAACCGCACGGAGACCCTCGGCAGCTTCGGGGTGCGCGCCCAGCAGTCTTCGAACGCGTCCCTGCCACTCGGCTTCCAACTCAGCCGGTGTCTCTCGGTCACCGCTGGTCTGCGCGGCGAGCAGATCGTCACGGGTGGAGCCGAGTTCGGCTGCGACGGCATCGACGCGCTCCGGCTGATGCCTGCGCCACATAATGGTGAAGGCGTCCTTGACTCGCTGCCACCCCTCCGTCGTCAGCAAAGTAACCAGCGTGGACCCCGCGGCACCTGCCAGCGCGGTCATTTCTGAATCCATCAAGGCCTCCCCCGCCCAACCCGTACTCGGTTTCAGACTAACGAGCCGGTCAAAGTTTCTGCTTCACAATGCCGTCGAATATGAGCCAGTTGTGCGCTGCGTTCACGGTTGACATCCACCCCGGTCCATCACCTGCCCACGGTAAGACGTGTGCGCCGCCGGTAACACGGGCGCGCTTCTGGTGCCCTGGGGCCAACGCGATATCCGGCTCGCCGACTGCGACCACGTGTTGCGGCCGGACAAGCGCAGGACACCGGCCGGGCCGTCTCAGCCGCGCGTCGCGGCCATCTTCTCGATCTCGCCGAGGACGAGGCCGGGGCGGTCGATCGGGATGTCGTGCGAGCTGCCGGCGGCGGTGACGAGCGTGCGGTGGGGCCCGGCGTGGGCGAACTCCGTGGCGGCGTCGCGCCAGAGCTGGGCGTCCTGGGGTGAGCCGTCGAACGGGGTCTTCTCCGACACCATGACGGTGGCGGGGACGCTGTCGGGCCACGTCACGTGGTGGTACGCCTTGTGCATGGGGACGTAGCTCTCGGCGGTGGCGATGAGCTGACGGTTCGCCTGCGTGGAGGGGTCGGCCTCGGCCGCGGCGAGCGCCGGCTGGGTCGCGGCGACGATGCGGGCGATCTCGCTGTCGGTGTACAGCTCCGGCAGGCTGGCGTCGATGAGCACGGCGCCGGAGACCATCGTGGGGTGGGAGCGGGCGAAGTAGGTCGCGATCTCGCCCGCCTCGGAGTGGGAGGCCAGGATCACGTCCCGGTTGAGGCCCAGTTGGTGCAGGCCGGCCGCGAGGTCGTCGGTGGCGGCGTGCACGTTCCAGGGGCCGGGGACCGGGTCACTGTCGCCCATCCCGGCCCGGTCGTAGGTGATGATCTCGGAACCGGTCGCCGCGGAGAGCTTCGGCACCAGGTCCTTCCAGTAGGAGGAGTCATTGCCGCCGCCCGCGTCCAGGACGATGGCGGGCAGGTGGCCCGAGGTGACGTGGAAGGCCAGACGGTGACCGTGGTTCTTGATCATGTGGAGCGTCGACGAACCGGCCTGGTGGCCGGACGCCGGGACGGCCGACGCCGTCCTGGGAGCCGACGCGGACGACGGAGTCGCGGCGGCCGAGGGTGATGCGACAGCCTCACCGCAGACCGTGAGGGCTCCGGCGGTGACCGCCAGCAGCAGCATCGCCGTGGACGCGCGGCGCATAGGTCGACGAGGCAGGAAGTTCTTCAAGGGGATCAGTCCTCCGGGAACCGTTGGCGCGGCTTCACTGAACACCCACCATCCTGGGCGTGGCCGATCCCTTGATCGATCCGGCTGCCTGGAGGATCCGGGGTGTACCTACCGCCACCACGTCGGCCGGGCTGCCTCGGCATCAAGCAGATGTTCGACCGCGTCGGCCCGACGGACCGATCCGAGGAACGGCGCGTGGGAGTCCGGCCCGTCGTACACGGTCCGGCGGGCGGCCGGGAGACGCGCGCGGGAGAAGGCGTGCCGGAGTTCGGCTCGGTTCCGGGAGACAGCGCGTGGGAGTTCGGCCCGGTTCCGGGGAACGGCGCGTGGGAGTTCGGCCTGGTTCCGGGGAACGGCGCGCCGGAGTTCGGCCCGGTCAGGTGGCCAGCGACGCCGCGTCGCCCATCACGACCACGGGGTGGCTCGCCGGGTCCAGCAGCCGCAGCAGCTGCCTGATGTGGTCCTTCGAGATCGAGACGCAGCCCTGCGTCGGCCCGCCGTGGTCGACGTGGATCCAGATGCCGCCGCCGCGCGCGGAGCCCAGCGGCTTGTCCTGGTCGAGCGGGCTCGTGCCGGGGTCGCGGTTGTAGTTGATGGCCACGACGTAGTCGAAGGCGCCCGCGAGCGGTTCGCCGTCGAAGCCCTGCCCGTACGCGGTGAAGTGGAAGCTGTGGTCGTAGGGCATCTTCGTGCCGGGGTTGGCGAACTTGCCGCCCGCGTCCGTCAGGGAGAACACCCCGACCGGTGAGCGCCGGTCGTCGACCATGTGGTGCGTCGTCCAGCCGTGCAGGGCGTTGTGCGCGGGCCAGACGTCGGCGGCGGGGCGCCACGGCGAACCGCCGTCGGTCCGCTCGTAGAGGCGGAAGGTCGCGGTGTTCGTGTCGTGGTTCGCGCCGGTCACCACGACGGCCTGGCGCGTGGCCGAGGAAATCTTCGCGGTCATCCGGGGGCCGACGCCGGGGAGGGTGGGCGAGGCCTGGTCCGGGATCCGGGCGCTGAGCGCCGAACGGGTCTCGGAGCGGTTCGCCTTGCCGTCGTCCCCGGAGCCCTGTCCGCCTTGGCCGCCCTGGCCGCTCTGGGTGGTGTCCCCCGCGCCGTCCTGCTGGCCGGTGGTCCGGTCGCCCGTTCCCTCGTGGTGCTCACCCGCCGTGGTCGCCGTTCCGCATCCGGCGAGCAGCAGCCCGCCGACGAGCAGGGCGGCGGCCGGCCGGTGTCCGCCTCGCAGTGCGCGGAGGAGGCCGGGGCGGACGGACGGGAGAGACATGGATGAGCCCTTCGCGGTACTGAGGCCGCCCCCGGTTCCGCACGGATCGCGTACGGGCCCTGTGGCGGCGCCTGTTGTTGCGGTGGCGGCACGGCACCCGGCGGATCCGGTGTCCCCTCGGCACCCGATCGGTCGTATGACGCTCCGGTTTGAGCCTGCGGCGCGCATCCCCCGTACAAGACGGTGCCCGCCATGAGGCGTCGCACCGCCCCACAGGATAACCGCCCGCACACGCCGGGTGATGAGTGGCCGCAAATCGTCACCGTACGTCAATTCGAAGATCACTTCGGGCGGGCAGACGGTACGAATACGTGGTGAACGTGGCAGATGCTGCGGCAACTCCCGGGGTGTGACGATGCGCACAGGGTGGCCCACCGTGGGGGAAGGGGCCCGGGAACGGTGTCCGCACTGCCGCGTTCGCGGGCCCGGGCCGTGGCGACGCGCCGTGGCAAGGGGGGTGGCACGGACAGACGTACGGAGGGGTTCGCGGTCACGGTGCCCGTGACGGTGACGGCGTCCGTGACGGTGCCCGTGACGGCGACGGCGCACGTGACGGTGACGGTGTCCGTGACGGCGCACGTGACGATGACGGTGTCCGTGACGGCGCACGTGACGATGACGGCGTCCGGGACGGTGACGGCGGCTGAGGCGGTCGCGGCGGCCACGGCCCCCGCCCGCCGGTGGCGACAAAGATCCCCCAAGATCTCCGGAGCTGTTTCCGTCCCCCCACCTGCCCTGCGACGATGGACGCAGATGTTCACGGTCCGCACGGGCCCAGGTGGGAGGACAACCTCACGTGGCAGAAGTCTTCTTGCGTCACCTGAGCAGGTGGCAGGCGGAGCAGCAGCAGGAGGCACTCGCCGACGAGTTCGTCGAGACGTACCACCGGGCGCACGGCGCGGAGTACGACGACCGGCAGGCGTTCCTGAGGGCGTTCAACCGCGCCTTCAGCCGGGACGGGTTCGACATGGTGGTGGCCGGTTCGGGCGGCAGGACGGCGGGTCACGCCTACGGCTACCTGATCGACAGGTCGGGTGACTGGTGGCGCGGGCTCGGCACGGACGAGCCGTGGGACGTCGAGGAACTGACGGTCTCCAGGCGGGTGTTCGCGCTGGCGGAGCTGACCGTACGGCCGCCGTACCGGCGCATGGGCGTGGCCGGGCGGCTGCTCGAAGCGGTTCTCGCCCGTACGGACGCGGCGCTCGCCGTCACCCGTGTCGACCCGGGGAACGCGGGGGCTCTCGCCTCGCTCACCGCCTGGGGGTGGGTGCGGCTGGGCACCGTCGGCGTGGACGACCCGCATGTCCCGTCCGTCGGTATCGGTCCGGCCACCGAGATCTGGGGCCGGGCCCTGCGGGCCTGAGGGAGCGCGCGAGGGGAGAGCGGCGGGGAGGGTCGGCGGGGGAGCGCGCACGGGGAAGAGCGGTGGCGAGGGCGCGCGGTGTCGGCGGCCCGCGCCTCCCCCGGGCCGCCGCCCCCGTTCGCCCCCGCCGCGCCCCGTCCCGCTCCGCTTCCGCCGGGTCGGCCGGTGCCGATTGACAACAACGCTTCGTACACTGCGGGTTGATTACGGCACGGCCGGCAGCGAAGCCGGTGTCGCGGAATGACGGCCACCGCCGTACGGGGAACGCGACCTTGCACGTGCGCGTGTACGTCGTTCTCGCACCCCTCCCACGGAGGAGATCCGTATGGCGGAACAGCTCGTCCATGACCTCGTCGGGGTCGGCATAGGGCCCTTCAACCTGTCCCTCGCCGCGCTCGCCGACGCGACCCCCGGCCTCAGCACCCTCTTCCTCGACGCGAAGCCCGCGTTCGTGTGGCACCCCGGCCTGCTGCTGGACGGCACGGTCCTCCAAGTGCCCTTCCTGGCCGACCTGGTGACCCTCGCGGACCCGACCAGTCGCTGGTCGTACCTCAACTACCTGCGCGAACACGACCGGATGTTCCCGTTCTTCTTCTCGGAGCGTTTCCACATCCCCCGCCGCGAGTACGACCACTACTGCCGGTGGGTCGCGGAGTCCCTGCCCTCGTGCCGCTTCGGCGCGCACGTCACGGACATCACCCTGGACGAGGACGCGGCGGCCTTCGCCGTCACCTACCGGGCCGTCGACGGCGCGGCGCTCACGCGTGTCCTGGCGCGCCAGGTCGTGCTGGGGGTGGGTACGGAACCGGTCGTACCGCAGCCGTTACGCCCGTACGTCCGCACGGCGGCGCACACCGGGCGCGTCCTGCACAGCGCGGACTACGGTACGCACCGCGACCGGCTCGCGGGCGTGCGCGACGTGACCGTCGTCGGTGGCGGGCAGTCCGGTGCGGAGATCGTCCTCGACCTGCTGCGGCAGTACAGGGAACCCGGCCGCACCGGTGGGACGCAGGGCGGCCGGGGCGCCGACAGCCCTGGGCCGTACGTGCGGTGGGTGGCCCGTACCCCGGCCTTCGCGCCCATGGAGTACTCCAAGATCGGGCTGGAACACTTCACGCCCGACTACATCCGCTACTTCCGGGCCCTGCCCGAACACCGCCGCGACGAGCTCGTCGAGCGGCAGTGGCAGCTGTACAAGGGCGTCAGCGAGGAGACGCTCGCGGACATCCACGACCTGCTGTACGAGCGGACGATAGGCGGCGCGCCCCCGCCCGCCGCGCTGCATCCGGGCGTCACGGTCGCGGGCATCGGGACCGCCGCCGACGGCTCGTACGAACTGGCCTGCCGCCACCCGGAGCAGGGCAGCACCTTCACGCTGCGCACGGACGCGGTCGTGTGCGCGACCGGGTACGCGGCGGTGCGGCCGCCGTTCCTCGACGGCATGGCCAAGCTGATCGACTGGGACGAGCGGGGCCGCTACCGGGTGGACGGTTCGTACCGGGTGGCGCTCCAAGGGGGCGTCCCCGGCGCGCTGTACGTGCAGAACGCGGAACTGCACACGCACGGCGTCGGCGCGCCCGACCTGACGCTCGGCGCCTGGCGGGCGGCGACGATCCTCAACGCGGTCGCGGGCAGGACCCTCGTGCGGGTGCCGCAGCGGGCGGCGTGGACGACGTTCGGCGCGCCGGCCCAGGACCGCGCGCCGGCTCAGGCACCGGCGCCGGCTCAGGATCCCGCGCCGGTTCAGGGCCCGGCGTCGGTTCAGGACCCCGCGCCGCCGGTGTAGTCGGCCTGGATCTGGCGCAGGATCCGCCCGGCGCCGGTGTAGCCGATGCCGAGCATCCAGAGGTCGTCGTCCACCGCGTACACCCGCTGGTGGCGTACGGCGGTGAGTCCGTGCCACAGGGGACCGCCGACGACGGCGGTCTCCTTGGCCTTCTCCGGGTTCCCGTACGTCGAGTGGAAGAGGACGTCCGCGTCGGCCTTGTCGATCTGTTCGGGGCCGACGTCCAGGGAGAAGCCGTTCCTGTCCTGGTCGGCGGGGCGGCCGAGGCCGAGGTCGTGGAAGATCGAGCCGACGAACGTGTCGTTGAGGTACAGGCGGATGTCCGCACCCTCGACGAACCGGACGAACCCGACCGTCGTCGCCTTGGCCTTCCCGGCCCCGCCCAGTGCGGTGACCACCTGCTTCACCTGCGTCGTGTACGCCTTCTCGACCTCGGCGGCGCGCCCGGTGCGGTCCAGGGCGCGCGCGTGGAGGGTGAAGTTCTGCCGCCAGGCCGGTCCTGTGGTGCCGGTGAAGACGGTCGGGGCGATCGCGGACAGTTCCTTGTAGCTCTTCTCGTCCCTGGCCTTGCTCCCGAGGATGAGGTCGGGCTTGAGGGAGGCGATGGTCTCCAGGTCGGGCGAGCCGATGATCCCGACGGGCTTGATCCCGGCGACGGCGGACTTCGCCAGGTACGTGGACAGGGGCGCGCCCGCCGCGACGGTGGTGGCGCCGACCGGTTTCACGCCGAGGGTGACGGCGGAGTCGAGGGCGTCGGTGTCGAGCACGACGACGCGGTCGGGGTGCGGCCCGACCTGCACGTCGCCCATGACGGTGTGGAGGGCGTGGCCGCCGCTCGTACCGCGGCCGCCCGTCGCTCCGGCTTCCTGGCCGTCCCCGCCGCCCCTGCCTCCGTCCCCGCCGCCGCAGGCGGCGAGCCCCAGGCCGAGCGCGGCGACGGCGGCCGTCGCCCGAAGAGCCGTGCCGAGACGTGTGGCCGCGCGCGACGCGGAGCCCGACCGGAACACCATGAGAGCGTCTCCCCTGGGAGCGGTGGTCAAAGTTAGGCGAACCTAACTTATGGCGTCCCGGGCCACAAGTTCCTTTCCGGGCACGTCCGTTCGGTTTCGGTCCGGACCAGTGGAGCGTGGGGGTGCCGGACGGAGCGGACGCCCGCGCGGACCGCGTTCTTGATGCCGTCCGTGCGGCGTGCGGAAAAGTTTCCCGTGCACACCCGCAACCCGGGAGGGACCCGGACGTCTGTCGTGGTGGGAGGCGCCTTCCACCGTCAGAGCACCGCACGACCGACCGATTCGAGGAACCGCATGTCAGCTCAGCACCCCACCGACGATCGCCGGGCCCCACGGGGACGGTTGCGCGTCGTGGCGGGCGTGTCCGCCGCCGCGGCGGCGCTGGCCCTCGGCGGGACGGCGCTGGCCTTCGCCGCCGGCCCGTCCCCGGCGCCCGCCCCCGCCCGCGGCCACGCGGCCACCGCCGAGGCGGCCCCCGCCCCGGCGAAGGCGGCACCGGCGAAGGCCGCGCCGGCCCCGGCGAGGGCGGTCCCGTCGCCCGTTCCGTCCCCGGTGCGCGGTGGCGGCGCCGCGCCCGTCCCCGTCCCGTCGGCCCCGGCCCCCGCCAAGGCCGTCCCGGCGCCGGTCGGCGCGGTCCCGGGCCCCGCCCCGGCTCCGGCCCGTGGCCGGCACGCGGCACCCGCGCCCGCCACGGCCGTTCCCGCGCCCGTGAAGGCTGTCCCTTCGCCCGTGAGCGGGCGGCACGCCGCTCCGGCGCCGGTCCCGGCTCGCGCCGGGGGCTGAGTGTCCTCGTCCGCGATATACCGGCCGCGCCCCGGACGCCCCGTGTGGGGCGTCCGGGGCCGGCTGCTGCGCAGCCTGTCCGGCAGGCGGGAGGAGCCCGGAGCGCGGGAGTGGGAAGCGCCGTCCGTCGCGGGCGGCGCCGCGCGCCAGGACCCGGGCATCGACGCGCTCTACCACCACCGCAGGATGGAACTGGTCCGCCTGGCGCTGCTGCTGGTCGACGACCTGCCGACGGCGGAGGACGTGGTGCAGGACGCGTTCGCCGCGCTCTACCGGCGCCACGGCGACCGGCTCGCCGGGGTCGACGACCCCGAGGCGTACGTCAGGCGCTGCGTCGTCAACGGCGCGCGGTCGGTGCTGCGCCGCCGCAGGACCGTACGGGCGTACGTGCCCGAGCGCCCCGGCCTCGCGCCGCCGCCCGAGGAGGACGTCCTGCTGCGCGAGGAGCACCGCGAGGTGCTCGGCGCGCTGCGCAGGCTCACCCGCCGTCAGCGCGAGGTGCTGGTGCTGCGTTACTGGTCGAACCTCAGCGAGGCGCAGATCGCCGACACCCTGGGCCTGTCGCGGGGCGGGGTCAAGTCCACGGCGAGCCGTGCGCTGGACGCCCTGGCGCGACATCTGGAGGTGCCGAGGTGACCGGCACGGAAGAACGACTGCGCGCGGCGCTCGCGGCGAAAGCGGCCACGGTGACCCGCGCCGACCTGCGCCACCCGCTCCCGCCGTCCGCCGGCCGTGTCACGCACCGGCTGCGCACGGCCTCGCTGCTCGCCCTGGCGGCGGCCCTGATCGGCGCGGCCCTGTTGCTCCCTGGCGCGCTGCGGCACCAGGCGGACCAGCCGCCGGCGATCCGCCCGCAGCCCACCGCGTCGCCGTCCTCTTCACCGCCTCCGGCGCCGGCCCCGGTCCCGGTGCCGGCGCGCGGTTCCGCCCGCGGGCCCGTTCCGGCCGGATGATCCGGCCGGGCCGCGTGATCCGGCCGGGCGTCGCGGACCGCCGGGCGGCCGCGTGGGTCCGCGACGCCTCCCCGGGCAGGTGGGCGGTGGCGCGCGAAGGGCCCGGCCCGCCGCAGGCAGGCCGGGCCCGGGGGTCGTGGCCCCGCCGTCTTCAGATGACCGGCGGGCGGCCCAGCGCCGTCATGCGGCGTACGGTGCGCCACCGCATCGGCTGCCGGACGCCGCAGGCCGTGCGGACGCCCTCGCCGAACCCGGCGAACCAGGCCCGCAGGCCCGTCACCGAGCGGGTGCGGGCGACGGTCAGCAGGATCCAGGTGCCGAGGTAGAGGGGGACGAGCGGCGCGGGGAGGTTGCGCCGCGCCAGCCAGACGCGGTTGCGCGCGGTCATCCGGTAGTACACGGCGTGCCGGGCGGGGGAGGTGCGCGGGTGCTGGAGCACCAGCTCCGGCTCGTAGCGGATCTTCCAGCCGGCGTCGAGCGCGCGCCAGGCCAGGTCCGTCTCCTCGTGGGTGAAGAAGAACTCGTCGGGCCAGCCGCCGATCTCCTCCAGCATCGGCATGGACAGCGAGTGGCCGCCGCCGAGGAACGTGGTGACCTCGCCGCCGCGCATCGGGTCGTCGACCCGCAGGCGCGGCACGTGCCGGCGCTGGGTGAGACCGTTCTCGTCCGCGATGCGGAAGCTGACGATGCCGAGTCGCGGGTGGGCCTCGTACAGGTCCGCGACCCGGGAGATCACGTCCGCCTCGATCAGGAGGCCGTCGTCGTCCAGGTCGACCAGGACATCCACGTCACCGGCCTTGCGCAGTTCCTCGATCGCCACGTTGCGGCCGCCCGAGACGCCCAGGTTCTCCGGGACCTCGATGCCGATGACCCCGTCGGGCAGTTCGGGCAGTGGCGCGCCGTTGCCCACGACGACGATCCGCTGTGCGGGTTCGCGCTGCCCGGCCACGGAGTCCAGCAGGGCACGCAGCTCGGCGGGCCGGGTCCCCATGGTCAGGACGGCCACCCCCACACGTGGTCGCGTCACGCCGCATCACTCCGCATTCTGTTGCTGGGCACAAGGCCTGTCCGGGCCGAGTTTATCGGGGTCCCGCCATCGGCAGGTCACTGGAAGGTATCTTGCGCGACGCCGCAGGTTCACTTTTCCGGGTACGGAACGATCATCTTCCGCCATGCCGGGACCCTCGACAGACACTGGAGGGACGGCAGAACGAAAGCAACCGGAACAATGTGTACCGTGCAGCGTCTCAATCGATCTAGCTGTGCCAGACTGCCCGAGTCGCCGAGGGCCAGGAGGGGGTGGGGGTATGAGTGAGCCGCGTTCCGCGCCGACGATCGGACAGCTCGTCCTCAGCAAGCAGCTGCGTGCCCTGCGCGAGGGGGCCGGTGTCACCCGCGAGGAAGCCGCGAAACTCCTGCACGTGACGGTCGCGACGATCCGCCGGATGGAGTCCGCCGAGGTCGCGCTGAAGATCCCGTACCTCCAGATCCTGCTGCCCGCCTACGGTCTCCCGCCCGAGGACGTCGCCTCGTACACGGAGCTCACCGAGGAAGCCAACAAGCCCGGCTGGTGGCAGCGCTTCCACGACGTCCTGCCCGGCTGGTTCGGCGGGTACGTGAGCCTGGAGGAGTCCGCCAAGACCATCCGCGAGTACGAGCCGCACTTCGTGCCCGGCGTCCTGCAGACCGAGGCGTACACCCGGGAGATCCTCATCTCCACCGCTGTCGGCCAGCCCGATCCCGAGCGCGTCGAACGCCAGGTCGCGCTGCGGATGCGCCGCCAGTCCTTCCTGACCCGCTCCGAGGCGCCGCCGAACTTCTGGGCCGTGATCGACGAGACGGTCCTGCGCCGGCCCGTCGGCGGCGACGAACTCATGGGCGAGCAGGTCGAGCGGCTGCTGGAGATGACCGAGCTGCCCAACGTGACGCTGCAGATAGCGGCGCTCGCGGCCGGCCACCACCCCGGCACGTACAGCCCCTTCGTGCTGTTCCGGTTCGACGTCCCCGAGATCCCGGACATGGTCTACATCGAGTACCTGACCGGCGCGCTCTACCTGGACGAGGAGAACGAGGTCTCCGAGCACATGGAGGCCATGGACCGCATGGTCGCCATCGCCGAGTCCGCGACCAGGACCCGGCAGCTGCTCTCCGACTTCCGCAAGGACCTGCTGCGCGGCTGAGCGCCGCCCGCGGTCCACGGCGCCCCCGTCCGGCCCCAGGGCCAGTGCCCTCACGACGCCCTTGCCAGTCGCTGCTCGGCGGCAGCCACGGGGACGGGCAGCGCCTCGCCCCTCGCGCCGCCCCCGCCCGTACCGCCCCGCCGTCCGGCGCCCGGCCCGCGCCGCCGCCAGCGCCGGTTGAGGGGCTGCTCTATCAGGTAGTACGAGGCGGTCGCCGCGGCGAACGACGCGGCCAGCGTCGCCACCAGGTGCCCGCGCTCCACGCCCAGGTCGGCCAGGAGCCGGCCCAGCGGGTAGTGCCACAGGTAGAGCCCGTAGCTGAGGTTGCGGCCCACCCAGGCGACCGGGGCGAGCGAGAGCACCCAGGACAGCGCCGAGCGGGGGCGCAGTTCGAGGGCGGCGACGATCGTCGCCGAGAGCAGCGCCGTCACCAGGAAACCGACCGTGTACCAGCTCTCCGTCCAGGCGGTCGCGCCCGTCACGGGGATCTGCCAGACGATCAGCCCCAGCACGCCGAGCGCGGGCCACGCGAGCCGCCCCGACCAGCGCCGCAGCGCCGCCAGCCGCGGATCGTCGTGGCGCAGCCGGGCGACGGCGATCGCGAGGAGCGCCCCGGCGAGCAGCTGGTCGGCGCGGGTGTCGGTGCCGTTGTAGATGCGGTGCGCCTGGGTGGGGTCCCACAGCAGCCACCGCCAGGCGACGGGCAGGGCGCACAGCACCGCGGCCCAGATCAGCACGGTACGGGGACGCACCCGGTGCAGCAGGGCCCGCAGTAGTGGCGGCCACAGCAGGTAGAACTGCTCCTCGACGCCGAGCGACCAGTTCTGCGCGAGCAGCGAGGTGCCGTCCGAGTACGGGCCGGGCTGGGCCGCACGGACGATGTTGACCAGGAACGTCGCCGACAGCGCCACCGACGTCCAGGCCCCGCCGAATCCGGGCAGGCTGGTCATCCCGGCGAGCACCGCGCACAGCGCGCACACCGTCATCAGCGCGGGCACCAGCCGCAGCCAGCGCCGCCAGTAGAACGCGCCCATGGAGATGTCGCCGGTGCGGGCGTACTCCGCGACGAGCAGGCGGGTGATGACGAAGCCGCTGATGGTGAAGAAGATGTCCACGCCGATCGAACCGCCGGGCAGCAGGCCGGGCACCAGGTGGTAGACCATCACCAGCCCGACCGCGAGGGTCCGCAGCCCGTCGACGCCCCGCACCCGGCCGGTGCTGCGGATCGCGGACGGGAAGCCCCGCCCGCCGCCCGGCGCGGACGGCAGCTTCGGCTGGACGGGCATGCCGTCGCGCGAACCGCCTGTTGGTCTCTCGTCGGTCGCGTCGGCCGTGGTCGTGGACGCCGCGTCGGCCGTGGTCGTGGACGCCGTGGGGCTCGCGGGGGCGGCCACGGGTGTCACCGGCACGGCGGCTCGGGCGACGGGTGCGCGGCCGCCCGCCGTGCGTCGCCGGGGGCGCCCGCCGGGTCCGCCCGCCGGGGCCTCCCCGGGCATGCGTGCGGGAGAGTTCCCCGGGCACCGGTTCCCGGAGGTCGCCGCCTCGGCCGCACCGCTCGTACCGGCCGCCGCTGTCGTCTCGGTTCCAAGGGTCGGGTCCACATGGTGCCCGTGCCCGGAAAGGCCGATCCCACACGACGGCCCCGAGCGATTAACTCAAAACTCAGATTGGGTAGTCCGGTTGCCGTACGGGGCGTGTGTTTCCCGTGTGACGACCCTGTGGCGGGTGCCGCTCCCCGGGACAGCGCGCGGGGCCCGTACCGGAGCTCGCGGCGCGGCGCGCGGGGCCCGTACCGGAGCTCGCGGCGCGGCGCGCGGGGCCCGTACCGCGGCTCCGCTACGGCGCGCGGGGTCCGCACCGGAGCTCGCGGCGCAGGCTCACACCTGTGGGGTGATCACCGTCATGCCCGCCGTGACCGCCGCCGGCCGCTCCCCCATCGCGGCCAGCGCCGCGGGCGCAGCGTCGAGCCCGATCACCGAGGTGACCAGCAGGTCCGGCCGCAGATTGCCCGCCGCCACCTGCCGCATCAGCCGCGGATAGGCGTGCGCCGCCATGCCGTGCGAACCCAGCACGTCGATCTCGTACGACACGACACGGTCCATCGGCACCGGCGTACCGCCGCCCGGCAGCAGCCCGACCTGTACGTGCCGGCCGCGCCGCCGCAGGGACAGCACGGACGCGGCGCAGGTGGCGGCCGAGCCGAGCGCGTCGACGGAGACGTCCGCACCACCGTTCGTGGCGTCCCGCACCGCCGCCGCCGTGTCCGGGACCGCCGTCGCGTCGACGGTCGCCGCCGCGCCGAACTCCCGCGCCAACTCCAGTGCGCGGGCCGCCACGTCGACCGCCACGACACGTGCTCCCGCCGCCGCCGCGATCATCACCGCCGACAGGCCCACACCACCGCAGCCGTGCACCGCGAGCCACTCGCCTGGCCTGACCCGCCCCCGCTCGGCGACCGCCCGGTACGCGGTCGCGAACCGGCAGCCCAGCGAGGCGGCCGTCAGGAACGACATCGAGTCCGGTACGGCGACGAGGTTCGTGTCCGCGTGGCGCAGCGGCACCAGCTCGGCGAACGACCCCCAGTGCGTGAAACCGGGCTGCTCCTGCGCCTCGCACACCTGCTGCTCCCCTGCCGCGCACGCGTCGCACCGGCCGCACGCGCACACGAACGGCACCGTGACCCGGTCGCCGGGGCGCCAGGTGAGGACCGACGCGCCCACCGTCTCGACGCGGCCCGCCAGTTCGTGTCCCGGCACGTGCGGCAGCGTGATCCCGTCGTCGTGGCCCATCCAGCCGTGCCAGTCGCTACGGCACAGGCCGGTGGCCTCCACGCGCACGACGACCCCGTCCGGCGCCGGGACCGGGTCGGGCACCTCCTGGACGGCGGGCATCGTGCCGAACTCCCCGAACACCACGGCGCGCATGGCCGTCACGCCCCTTCCTGTGCTGTTCCGCGCGGTTTCCCGCACTGTTCCCCGCGCCGCCTGCGGTGCGGTCGCCTCTGTCGTACCGCGTGCCGGATGCCCGGTCCTGCGCCCCGGTGCGGGTCGTCCCGTGTCGTCCATGGTGCCGCCCCCGCGCCGCGCGTGCCCGCCCCGGCCCAGGGACCGAACTATCACATCCCTCGCGCGCGTGGCGGACGGCGTGCCCGGCGTGACCCTGCCCGCGGGGACGATCGTCCCCGCGGCGGCCGGCGGGGACGGCGCGGTGCGGGTTCGGGCCGGGTACGCCCCGGGTGCGGCGGCGGCGGCGGTTGGTGCGGGTCCGTACCGGGAAAGGCGGCCGGGCTTCGGGCGGGTCCGCGCCGGGGTACGGCGTGGGGCTTTCGTTAAAGTGGGTCGCGGTGTGCCGGGAAGCCTGGTCGGCGAGGGGACAGTCATCTGTTCCGCCAGCCGCCCGCCGCCCCACCGAACAGGGACTTCCCATGGCCAGCCTGACCGTCGTCCTCCTCCTCGTGGTCCTCGCCACCGCCGTGGCGACCGGCGCCCGGCACTGGCGGGTGCCCGCCCCGTCCCTGCTGGTGCTGGCGGGCCTCCTCGCGGGGCTGCTGCCCTGGGTGCCAGACGTGCGGGTGGCCCCGGACGTGATCGCCGTGGTCGTGCTGCCTCCGCTGCTGTACGCCTCGGCCGAGGAACTCTCCGCACGTGAACTGCGCCCGGTCTGGCGGCCGGTGACGGTCCTCGCCCTCGGTCTCGTCCTCGCGTCCGCCGCCGCGGTAGCGCTGGTGGCGTCCGTGGTCACCCCGCTCCCGCCCGCCATGGCGTTCGTCCTGGGCGCGGTGCTCGCGAGCACCGACCCGGTGGCGGTCACCGCGCTGGGCCGCAGGCTGTCGCTGCCGCCGCGCATGCAGGTGATCGTGCAGGGGGAGAGCCTGTTCAACGACGCGACGAGCCTGGTGCTCTTCAAGGTCGCGGTCGCCGGCGCGGTCGCGGCGAGCGCGGTGTCCGTGCCGGGCGCCGTCGGCGAGTTCCTGCTGCTGGGCGGCGGCGGCGCGGTGATCGGCGGGGCCGTCGGCGCCCTGGTGACCCTGATCCGCCGCCGTACCCGGGACGTGACGCTGGAGACGGTGATCGCGCTCGTCACGCCGTACGCCGCGTATGTCGTCGCGGAGGATCTGCACACGTCGGGGGTGACGGCGGTGGTGGTGGCGGCCGTCGTGCTGGGCAGCACCGGCCACCGGCTGACGGGGCCCCGCGTCAGGATCCAGCTGCACGCCGTCTACGGCACGGTGGTCTTTCTGCTGGAGAGTGTCGTCTTCGCCATCATCGGCCTGCAACTCCCGCTCATGGTCAAGGAGTTGGCGGCATCGGAAGGAAGCTGGCCGCTGTGGGTGCTGGGGTGCGCCGGCACGGTGCTCGCGGTGCGGCTGCTGTGGATCTTCCCGCTGTCCGCGCTGACGCAGTACCGGCGGCGCGGGCGCGCCCCGGCCGGGCAGGCGGGGCGGATGTCGTGGCGGGTGCCCGCGGTGCTGTCCTGGGCCGGGACGCGGGGCGTGATGCCGCTGGCCGCCGCCTTGTCCATCCCCCTCACCACGCATGCGGGGCTGCCGCTGCCGTACCGGCCGCTGGTCCTGGTGCTGACCACCGGGGTGGTCGTCGTGACGCTCGTCGTCCAGGGCTTCACCCTGTCCCCCGTGGTGCGCCGTTCGGGGGTGGCGCTCGACCCCGGGCACACCGCGCGTGAGGAGGCCCGCATCCGGCGCACCCTGACCGCTGCCGCCCTCGCGGAACTCGACCAGATGGTGGAGGTCGACGCCGCGCCGAGGGCCGCCGCCGACCAGGTGCGAAGCGGCCTGCGGGCCCGGTACGAGCGGGCCGCGGCGGCGGCGGACGACGCGGCCGGGGGCTCCGGCGCCCGCGACGCACACGAGGACGACGTGCGGGCCCTGCGCCGGGCGCTGACGGCGGCGGAGACCGCCGAGCTGCACCGGATGTACGAGGACGGCCGGGTCGGCGGCGCGACGATGCGCCGCATCCAGCACACGCTCGACCTGGAGCGGGCGAGCCTCGACGAGCGGTGACGGGTGCCGTGAGGGCGGCGCGCGGCGAGGGGAGGCGGTGCGAGCGACGGGCCCCTGCCGGGCGGCGCCCGCCGCCCTGGGACCCCGCGGTGATCGGCGATACTCGGGCCATGGCCGACCACGACGCGGACGACGGATACCTGCTCGACAACCAGCAGGCGGAGGCCGGGATCCGCTTCGACGCGCTGGCCGAGCTGTTCGACCCGGTGACCTTCCGGCACGTCGACGCGTTGGGCGTCACCGCCGGGATGCGGTGCTGGGAGATCGGCGCAGGGGGCCCCAGCGTCCCTGTGGGGCTGGCCGCTCGGGTGGGACCCGGCGGTGCCGTGGTGGCCACGGACATCGACACGTCGTGGACCGGGCCCGCGCCGGGCGCGGGCACCGGCGCGACGATCGAGGTGCTGCGCCACGACGTGGCGGCGGACCCGCCGCCGCCCGGCGGATTCGACCTGGTGCACGCCCGCCTGGTCCTCGTCCACGTGACCGACCGGGCGGAGGCGCTGCGCCGGATGGTGGGGGCGCTGCGTCCCGGCGGGCGGCTGCTGATCGAGGACGCCGACCCCGGGCTGCAGCCTCTGCTGTGCCCGGACGAGTCCGGTCCCGAGCAGCGGCTCGCCAACCGCCTGCGGTCCGGCTTCCGTGACCTGATGGCCGCGCGCGGTGCCGATCTGGCCTACGGACGTACGCTGCCGAGACTGCTGCGCGAAGCCGGTCTGCACGACGTACGGGCGGACGCCTACTTCCCAATCACCTCGCCGGCCTGCACCGTCCTGGAGGCCGCCACCGTGCGTCAGATCCGCACCCGTCTCGTGGACGCGGGACTCGCCACCGACCAGGAGATCGACCAGCACCTCGCGAACGTCACGGCCGGCGGCCTCGACCTGGCGACCGCCCCGATGATCTCCGCCTGGGGACGACGCCCGGGCCCGTGACAGCGAGGACCGGCGGCACGCGAGTGAGCGTGCCGCCGGTCCTTTCGCTACCCGCCGGGCGTCAGACCTGCGGTGACTGCTCCCGGGCGGAGCGGCCCCGGGCGGAGCGGCCCCGGGCACGCGAGCGTCCGGCACCGAGCACCGCGGTCGCCAGCGCGAGGCACACCATCACGCCGCCGATGACGCAGTTGCTCCAGATCGTATGGGTCGTGTTGAAACTACCGGTGATCACCCAGGGGGCGATGATCGCCCACACGCCGATCCCGAGTGCGGCCCAGCTCATGCCGTGCATGCGCTCGTAGGCGTGGTTGTTGTATCCCATGGCGAGCAGGGTGAACGCGAGACCGGCGATCAGGTTGGTGATGGCCAGGGGGGTGAACGCGGTGAAGCCGATGATCCACGCGGACCCCGCGAGGTACAGACCGGCCAGTATCGCGAGCCCTTCCACCGCCTGTGCCATCGGCGTGGAGGCGGCCCGTTCCGAGTGGTCCCGGCGCAGAGCCATGATGTCCGGGTGCTGGTCAATGCTGTCCGACGTACTGGATGTCGTGCCGGGTGACGTGTGTGCCGCCATCTCGGCCACCTCCTTTGATGTGGCTTATGACCGCATCCGAGTCTCCTGCTCGCATCACCTCAATCAGCATTTATCTAATTTTTATCTGACTTAACGCATTCGTGACCTTCCGTAAGGACTCTCCAGACCTTCGCCGACGGCCCTGTCCGCACCCCGTGGCGACGACGACGGGTGCGGACGGGCCCGTCATCGCGCCGGACGGGCCGCGCGGGGCCCGTCCAGCGCCACCGCCCACCTGCCCGGGGAGGCGTCACGCGCTCGTCACCAAACGCGCCCCGGTGCGCCGAACTCCGGCGCCGGGCCGGGCCGTCGCCCGCGTACGGTCCGGCTTCGAGCGCGGGTACGCCCTCGCGCGGTAGCCCGTCGGCGTCATGTCCCCGTCATGAAGGTGTCATGCACAGGCAAATTATTCGGCTGAGCGGAGTAAACAGGCACCTCCGAAGCGCCGGGCTCCTTGTTCCAGCGGTGACCTGACGATCTGATCGTCATACCGATCGCCTGATCGGTCGGCATGATCCACTCGATGCAAGGAGCACCTCCATGCACAGAGTTCTCCCGGCTCAGCCCCGGAAGAGAGCCGTGGCCCTGGCCGTGGGCGTCACCGCCCTCACGGCCTGCGCGCTCGCCACCGCGCCCGGTGCGCAGGTCGGCCCCGCGCGGACCGGCAGCGTGACGGCGAACGCCGCCCCGGTGAGCGCCGCACTGCCCCAGCCCGTGCCCGCAGTGGCGGGCGCGCAGGCCATCCGCGGCGCGAGCGGCCCCCTGACCACCGCGCAGTGCGAGGCCCAGTTCGGCATCGCGTGCTACACGCCCACGCAGTACCGGCAGGCGTACGACCTCAACGCCCTCTACCGCCAGGGGATCACCGGCAAGGGCCGCACGATCGTCATCGTGGACTCCTACGGTTCGCCGACCGTGCAGCACGACCTTGACGTGTACAGCAAGCAGTTCGGCATCAAGAGCACCCACGTCTCCGTCGTGAAGTGGGGCCACGTACCGACGTTCGACCCCACCGACGCGACCCAGACCGGATGGGCCGGCGAAACCAGCCTCGACGTCCAGATGGCGCACGCCGTCGCCCCCGACGCACACCTCGTCCTCGTCGAGACGGGCGTGGCGGAGACCGAGGGCGTCACCGGCCTGCCCGAGATGATGGACGCCGAGAAGAGCCTGATCGACCAGGGCGTCGGCGACGTCATCACGCAGAGCTTCGGCGCGACGGAGAACACCTTCCCCGGCTTCGCCACAGGGGACTTCTCCAGCATCCAGAACCTGCGGTACGCGTTCAAGGACGCCGCGAAGCACAACGTCACCGTGCTCGCCTCGTCCGGTGACGGCGGCGCCACCGACTCGACCGAGGACGGCGTCGGCTACTACGACACGCAGGTCAACTCCTGGCCGTCGAGCGACCCGCTCGTGACGTCGATCGGCGGCACCCAGCTGCACCTGGACGAGCAGGGCAAGCGGACCGCGCCGGACAGCGTCTACAACGACTACGGCGCGGGCGGCGGCGGCCAGTCGCACGTCTTCGCCCGGCCCGCGTACCAGAACACCGTGAGTCGCGTCGTCGGCGCGCGGCGCGGTACGCCGGACGTCTCGATGGCGGCGGCCGTGGACGGCGGCGCCTGGACGTACACGAGCTACGACCCGGCCGAGACCGGCTGGGGCGTCTCCGGCGGTACGAGTGAGGCGAGCCCCCTCTTCTCGGGCATCGTCGCGCTCGCCGACCAGCGGGCGGGCCACCGCCTCGGTGACATCCACCAGGCGCTGTACAGCCTGTCGGCGCAGTCCCTGTGGAACCCGTTCACGGGCATCACGGACGTGAAGGACGGCACGAGCAACTCGTACCAGGGCGTGACCGGTTACGACGCCGTGCGCGGGTACGACATGGCGACGGGCGTCGGCAGCATCGACGCCGCGAAGTTCGTCCCGGCACTCGCCAGAAGGCACTGACGGCCTGACGGCCGATGGCCTGACGACCGGCGGCCCGGCCGCGACGGTGGCGGTACACGGAAAAGAGCGGCGCCCGTGCCGCGCGCACCCGCGCGCGGCACGGGCGCCGTCGCGCCCGCCGTCGCGGCGGTCCCTCAGTCCTCGTCGTCCTCGTCCGTGTGGTGCCTGCCGGGATGCCGTACCCGCACCCACACGTCCCGTGCCTGACGGCCCGCCTCCGTCCTGCTCCGGGCCACGAGGCTGCGGGCCTGCTCCTCCGTCTCCACCATCGGCCCGGAGCCGCGCAGCGGCTTGCCGGCCGTCTCGTGGAGGAAGAACGTCGAGATCAGGCCGATCAGCCCGGCGATCATGAGGTAGTACGCGGGGATCATCTTGTCGTGCGTCTCGTCCACCAGCGCCGACGCGATCAGCGGTGTCGTACCGCCGAAGAGGGACACGGAGACGTTGAACGCGATCGACAGCGCGCCGTAGCGGATACGCGTCGGGAACAGCGCCGGGAGCGTGGCGGCGGACGTGCCCGCGAAACACACCAGCAGCAGCCCGAGGATCAGGCAGCCGAACGCGGGCAGCAGGATCCCGCCCTGCCGGATCAGCAGAATCGCGGGAATGGCCAGCACGATCATCGCGATGCTGCCCCCCAGGAACATCGGGCGCCGTCCCCACCGGTCGGAGGAGCGCCCCACGGTGGTGATGGTCAGCGCCACCACGATCATCGTGCCGAGGATCAGCAGCTGCGCGGTGACGTCGTCCTGGCCGAGCGTCTCCGTCATGAAGGTGGGCAGGTACGACGTCACCATGTAGTTGGTCACGTTGTAGAGCAGGACGAGGCCCATGCAGATCAGCACGGCCTCCCAGTGCTTCGTGAAGATCTCCTTGAGCCGCCCCTTGCCCGACTGCCGCGCACCGCTCGCCAGCTCGTCGTCGGCGCGCGCCGCCTCGGCCGCGCCGCCCTCGCCGTCGCGGTTCTCCGCGGCGGCGGCCTCCTGCTCGCGCAGGAACGCCGGGGTCTCCTCCAGCCGCAGGCGCATGTAGAGGCCGACGAGGCCGAGCGGCCCCGCGACGAAGAACGGCACCCGCCAGCCCCAGTCGACCATGCCCTTGCTGCCGAGCAGGGCGGTGAGCAGGGTGACGATCCCGGAGCCGAAGGCGTAGCCGATGAACGTGCCGAAGTCGAGCCAGCTGCCGAGGAAGCCGCGCCGCTTGTCGGGGGCGTACTCGGCGATGTAGGTGGTGGCGCCCGCGTATTCGCCGCCGGTCGAGAATCCCTGCACCAGACGGCAGATCAGCAGCAGGATCGGCGCCCCGAACCCGATGGCCGAGTAGCCGGGCAGGAAGCCCACGGCGAACGTGCTGATCGCCATGAGGATCATCGTGATGGCGAGCACGCGCTTGCGGCCGATCCGGTCGCCGAGCGGCCCGAAGACCAGACCGCCGAGCGGCCGTACGAAGAACGCGGCGGCGAACGTCGCGAAGGTGGAGACCACCTGGGTGCCCGGCGAGCTGGACGGGAAGAACACCTTCCCGAGTGTGGTCGCCAGGTAGGCGTACACCCCGAAGTCGAACCACTCCATCATGTTGCCGAGCGCGGCCGCCGACACCGCCCGGTGGACCTCGGCCTTGTTCGTCACCGTGACGTCGGACGGACTCAGCGGCTGCTTGCGCCTCCGCAGCAGGGAACGGAGCAGCCGTTCGTTGGTGGAGCGTCCCGAGCCCTTCGTCACGCGGCCCTGTCGGAGACTCTTCGATCGACGGGGGCGGCCGATATTCATCTCATCCTGTCCGTAGGCATCCGATTTCGCCCATTATTACCGTCGGCATCCCCGCCGTCGGGAGGACGAGCGGGGCTGACCGCGTGGCGCCGATGGGCCTGGCTCGCATACCCAGGGCCGCCCCGTCGATTCGCGTGGTCCGCGCCACGCGGGGTGTCGGTAGGGCCACCACCGATCCGGTCCTCAGGCCCAGCGACGCGACGGCGCGCGACGGGCAGGATTTCTCTTGTCGGCACGGCACGGCACGGACGCCGGGGACACCGGCACGCCGGACCGCACCGCGCCGGATCACACCGCACCGGATCACACCGCACCGGACCGCACCGCACCGGATCCCAACGCACCGGCAGGCGCACGGAACCGCCCGACGTCAGCCGGACAGCGCGTACGCGGAGCAACGCGCCCGCGCCGGACCGCGCGTACGCGGAGCCACGCCCGCCCCGCGCCGAACCGCACAGCGCCACGACATGACGCGCCACACACGCCATCACACCGGGGGACATCCATGAACGAGACCATCGCCAGGCGGCTGACCGGCATCGCCGGCATCTCCGCGGCAGCCGCCCTGATCGTCGAAGTGCCGCTCTACTTCCTCTACTCGGGGCCGCCGCCCGCCTCCAACGTCCTGGCGCGGCTGCTGATCGGGATCCTGGCGCTCGGGGTCCTCGTCATCTTCGTGACGGCCTTTCGTGAACTGGTCAAGCGGGTGAGCCCGCAGTACGAGTGGGCCGGCACGCTGGCCTTCGCCTCCGGTCTGGTCTACGCGACGATCACCCTGGTCTCCAGCGGTCTGGAGGCGGGCGCCGTCATCGCGGCCGACCATCCCGTCGACCCGACGATCACCGTCAACGGCACGTACATCCTCTACGGCACGATCTCCCGCATGATGCTGGGGATCTTCCTGGCGTCCGTGGGCTTCGCGATCTCCCGTACGCGCCTGCTCCCGCCCTGGACGTGCTTCTCGGCGTACGCCCTCGCGGCGATCAACGTGGCGTTCATGCCATCGCTGTTCTTCGGGAACGACCCCGCCCACTTCTACGCGGCCAACGGCTGGGGAACCACGGCCCTGATGGGCGCTCTCCTCAGCTACTGGCTGCTCGCCCTCGGGGTGTCCGTCGTCCGCAGCGCGTCCCGCGTCGCTCCGGCCACCGCCACCGCGGCGCGCGGGCACTGAGACCCAGGGGCAACGGGCCGGCGGCCGGTTGCGCGCCGCGCGGCCGCAACCGGCAGGAACGCGGGGGGAAACGGTGCCGAAACACCTTCAACGGAAAGTTGAAGCGCACCCCTTGTGCCAGGCGGCGCGGGTGCCGTACGAGTACGCGTACCACGCCCGTACGGCACTCGCACACATCACCGACCCCCTGCCCGTCCCCCGCCCGGTGCCGTCCGCGCTCACCCCCTCCCGTACCCCCGACCTGACGGAGGCCGATGTGCCACCCGACCCGACGGCACCCGACCCGACGGCACCCGAACCGCCCACGGCCGAGGCGGTGGTGGACACGGTCGACACGCGGCCGCCGGCGGGCCGCCTCGGCCTGCTCGGGCTCCAGCACGTGCTGGTGATGTACACCGGCTGCGTCACCGTGCCGCTGGTCTTCGGCGAGGCGGCGAAGCTCGACACCTCGACAGTGGGACTGCTGGTCAACGCGGACCTGCTGGTGGCCGGAGTGATCACGCTGCTGCAGTCGCTGGGCCTCGGGAAACTGCTGGGGGTGCGGCTGCCGGTGGTGGCTGGCGCGACGTTCACGGCCGTGACGCCGATGGTCCTGATCGCGGGTCAGTACGGCATGCGGGCCGTGTACGGCTCGATGATCGCGGCGGGCGTCTTCGGCCTGCTGGTGGCGGTGCCGTTCGCCCGGGCCGTACGGTTCTTCCCGCCGCTGGTCAGCGGCACGGTCATCACCGTCATCGGTCTGTCGCTGATCGGCGTGGCGGCGGGGCTGATCGCGGGCGACGACCCCGCGGCGAAGGACTACGCGGCTCCCTCCCACCTGGCGCTGGCCGGCGGGATCGTGCTGCTGATCGTCATGTTCGGCCGGTTCACCCGTGGATTCCTGTCGCAGGTGGGGGTGTTGGTGGGTCTGGTCGCGGGCACCGCCGTCGCCGTCCCGATGGGCCTGACCGACTTCTCCGCGGCGGGCGCCGCCCACTGGGTCGGTGTCAGCTCGCCGTTCCACTTCGGAACACCGACGTTCCCGGTGGCGGCCGTCACCTCGATGTGCGTGGTGATGCTCGTGACGTTCACGGAGTCGACGGCCGACATGCTCGCGGTCGGCGAGATGACGGGCCGCCGCCCCACCCGGGACGACCTGGCGCGCGGCCTCGCGGCGGACGGCGTCTCCGGCGTGCTCGGCGGGGTGATGAACGCCTTCCTCGACACCGTCTTCGCGCAGAACGTCGGCCTGGTCGAGATGAGCAAGGTCCGCAGCCGCTACGTGGCGGCGGTCGCGGGCGGCCTGCTCGTGCTGCTCGGGCTGATACCGAAACTCGGCGAGACCGTCGCCTCCCTGCCGGGCCCTGTCGTCGGCGCCGCGGGTCTCGTGATGTTCGCGACCGTGACGACGGTCGGCATCAGGACCCTGCGCAGGGTCGAGTTCGACGGTACGAACAATCTGCTCATCGTCGCCGTCTCGATCGGCGTGGGGATGCTGCCGGTCGTGGCGCCCACGATCTACCACGCGTTTCCGGCCTGGATCCAGGTGATCGGCGGCAGCGCGATCACGAGCGCGACGCTGACGGCGTTCGTGCTGAACCTCCTCTTCCACCACACCCGGGGGCGTGCCGCCACGGAAAGCGGGCATGCGCCATCGCACAGCATGGACCGTGAGGGGAGCCTCTGATGGCGAAGAAGATCCTGGCCCGTTTTCCCGCCGGAGCGCCGCGCGGCGCCTGGCCGGCCGAGGAGTTCGCGGCCCACCGGCGCAGCGAGGGCACCCCGGCGACGGTGGTGATGGACCTGGCGGCGGACGCGTTCCTGGTGGTCGTGCCGAAGGCGGACGCGGCCGCACGGGCCGGGATGGCCTGAGCGGCACGGGCCCGGGCAGGCACCGGCGGTGTCGCTCCGGTGCCGCCCCGGCGCCCCGCTGTCCCGTCGGCGAACGGGGACGCGGCCCCTGTGACGCCTCCGGCGTTCACATGTTGCCATGTCACAGGCCGTCGACAGCGGCGTCGTAGGCGTACGACGGACGGAAACGCTGATCGGTGGGCAATGATCCTCATCGAGGGGGCCGCGGTCGGTGCCTCCGCATCGGTTCGTCCCGCACGCCGCAGCCCTCAAGGGGCACGGCCCACTGAAGTGAGGCACCCCATGAAGCTGCGCCCCGCCACGCTCCCGCTCGTCGTCGCGACCCTGGCCGGCGGACTGATGCTCACCGCGTGCGGCGGCTCGTCCAGCACGGACGGCGCGTCCGCCGGCGGCTCCACGAGTGCCTCGGCGTCCACGGACGCGACCGGCGGCGCGGCCGGAAGCACGGACAGCCCCTCGGACGCGGCGTCCACCGGCTCCTCCGCGTCCGGCTCCAGCTCGGACTCCGGCTCGTCCTCGAACGCGTCCGGCACGAACGCGTCCTCCGGCAAGAAGGCGGCCGGCTCCTCCACGGGCGGCTCGGCGCCGCAGGCGGCCGCCGGGTCCGGCACGGCTGCCTGCCGCACCGCCGACCTCTCCTTCTCCTACGGGCCCGGCAGCGGCGCGCAGTCGGTGGGCTCCCCGGGCGGCGTCATCATCAAGATGACCAACAAGGGCTCGGCGTCCTGCAGCATGACGGGGTACCCCGGGGTCAACCTGGTCAGCAGCAGTGTCAGCTGGCCGCTGAGCCGGCAGACGTCCGTCGCCCCGCACCGGGTGACCGTCAAGCCCGGTGGGAGCACCAGCTTCACCATCACGTACATGCCCTTCACCAAGGGCTCCGGCGAGCAGGTGGACGTCACGACCCTCGTCATCACGCCGCCGAACGAGACCCACTCCACCCGGATGGTGTGGGACTTCCAGCCGGTCCTGCGCCAGGACGGCGCCACCCACCCGGCCACCTACGTGGGCCCCGTCGGCGGTCAGTGAGCCCGCGTCCCCGCAGCTGAGCGGGGCGTGCGTGCGCGACAATGAGGCCGGGGGCGGCGCCGCGGTGACGCGCGGCGGCCGGACGGCGCGCACGTGCGAGACGAGGCCCCCATGGAGACGCAGCGGCGATGACGAGCACCCCCGGCGCGAGCGGCGCCTCCGATCCGTACGTACGCGTCCGCGGTGCCCGCGAGCACAACCTGCGTACCGTGGACGCCGACATCCCCCGTGACGCGCTCACCGTCTTCACCGGTGTCTCCGGCTCCGGCAAGTCGTCCCTCGCCTTCGGCACCCTCTACGCGGAGGCGCAGCGCCGCTACTTCGAGTCGGTCGCCCCGTACGCCCGCCGGCTGATCCACCAGGTCGGGGCGCCGAAGGTCGGTGAGATCACCGGCCTGCCGCCCGCTGTCGCCCTGCAGCAGCGACGCGGCACCCCCGGCTCGCGTTCCTCCGTGGGTACGGTCACCACCCTGTCGAACCTGCTGCGGATGCTGTTCTCGCGCGCCGGGTCCTACCCTCCCGGCACGGACGAGCGGCTCGACTCCGACGCCTTCTCGCCCAACACCGTCACCGGCGCCTGCCCCGAGTGCCACGGCCTGGGCAGGGTGCACCGCGTCACCGAGGCCTCGCTCGTGCCCGACCCGTCGCTGAGCGTCCGCGACCACGCGATCGCCGCCTGGCCCGGCGCGTGGCAGGGCAAGAACCTGCGCGACGTGGTGGCGGCCCTCGGCTACGACATCGACCGGCCCTGGCGCGAACTGCCGCAGGAGGATCGCGACTTCATCCTCTTCAGCGACGAGCAGCCGGTGGTGACCGTCGACCCCGTGCGCGAGGCGGGCCGCGTCCAGCGGCCCTACCAGGGCAAGTTCATGAGCGCCGAGCGGTACGTCATGCGCGCCTTCTCGGAGTCCAAGAGCGCCGCGACACGGCGGCGGGTGGCGCGCCACCTGGAGAGTGCGGTGTGCCCCCTGTGCGGGGGCAGGCGACTGCGGCCCGAGGCCCTCGCCGTCACCTTCGCGGGCCACGGCATCGCGGACCTCACGTCGATGCCGCTGAGCACGCTCGCGGACATCCTCCGGGACACCGCCCGGCTCGCCGACCCGACCGCCACCGTGCCCGACTCCGCCTCGGGCGAGACGACCGAGGCGGCGGTGGCGCTCGCCCGCGACCTCTCCGCGCGCATCGACGTGCTGGCGGACCTCGGCCTCGGCTACCTCAGCATGGACCGCACCGCGCCGACCCTCTCACCGGGCGAGTTGCAGCGCCTGCGGCTCGCGACGCAACTGCGGTCGGGGCTGTTCGGCGTGGTGTACGTCCTCGACGAGCCCTCGGCCGGCCTGCATCCGGCCGATACGGAACCCCTGCTCGACGTGCTGGAGAAACTGCGCGCCGAGGGCAACACCCTCTTCGTCGTGGAGCACGACATGGACGTGGTGCGCCGGGCGGACTGGGTCGTCGACGTGGGCCCGGGGGCGGGCCGGTACGGGGGGCGGGTGCTGTACAGCGGGCCCGTACCCGGCCTCGCGGAGGTGGGCGAGTCGGCGACCCGCCCGTACCTCTTCGGGAACGGCCCCAACGGCCAGGAGAGTCAGGGGGGTTCCGGCAACGGGCGGACGCCCCGCACCCCATCCGGTTGGCTGCGGCTGCGCGGGGTCGACCGGCACAACCTGCGGGACCTCGACGTGGACATCCCGCTCGGCGTGCTCACCGCCGTCACCGGGGTGTCCGGCTCCGGCAAGTCGACCCTGGTCGGCCAGGTCCTCGCCGAAGCCGTCGCCGCGCACCTGCACACCGGGCCGGACGGCGACGCGGCCGTGCCCGCGTCGAAGGACGGCGCCCCCGAGCAGGAAACGGAGGCGGACGACGGGGACTTCGAGACCGGGGACCCCTCCTCCGACGCCGGCGCGGGAGTACGCGCGGTGGAGGGACTTCAGGCCGTGGACCGCCTCGTACGCGTCGACCAGAAGCCGATCGGCCGCACACCGCGCTCCAACCTCGCCACGTACACCGGCCTGTTCGACACCGTACGGGCCCTCTTCGCGGCCACCGACGAGGCCCGGAAACGCGGTTACCCGCCGGGCCGGTTCTCGTTCAACGTCGCGTCCGGACGCTGCGAGACCTGCCAGGGCGAAGGGTTCGTCGCCGTCGAACTCCTCTTCCTGCCCGGCACCTACGCGCCCTGCCCGACCTGCCACGGCGCCCGGTACAACCCCGAGACACTGCAGATCACCTACCGGGACCGCACTGTCGCCGACGTACTCGGCATGTCCGTCGACGAGGCCGCCGCGTTCTTCGCCGACGTGCCCGCCGCCGCCCGCAGCCTCGGGACCCTGCGGGACGTGGGGCTGGGCTACCTCCACCTCGGTCAGCCGGCGACCGAACTGTCGGGCGGCGAAGCCCAACGCATCAAACTCGCCTCCGAGTTGCAGCGGGTACGACGCGGACACACCCTCTACCTGCTGGACGAGCCCACCACCGGCCTGCACCCCGCCGACACGGACCTGCTGATGCGGCAACTGCACGGCCTGGTGGACGCGGGCGACTCGGTGGTCCTCGTCGAACACGACATGGGCGTGGTGGCGAGCGCCGACTGGGTCCTCGACCTCGGCCCCGGCGCGGGCGACGCGGGCGGCCGCGTCGTGGCCTCCGGCCCCCCGTCCCGCGTGGCACGCAGCACGGAGAGCAGGACGGCCCCGTACCTGGCCCGCCGACTCGGGGACTGAACCGGCCGGGCAGCGGGCTTCTGGGCAGGGCGCGACGGTCCAACTGGACCGCGCGCACGACATGTTGCGGGCACTTCGGCGTGTGCCGCCACCCCGGCCGCCGTGCGCGGGCCTGTCGATGTGCCACAGAGCCGTCCCGGACGGCCGCTCCTAGAGTTTCGTACCGGTGGCCGTGGCCTGCGGCAGGCGCCCACGAGCGGCGTCGAGCCGAATGATTCCTCGACGCGCGGCGACAGCGGTGCCGGCGGCACAGGCCTGGCCCGGCCTTATGGGACACCCGACAGAAATGAGCTCCATCATGCAGGTGCGATCCCGGATCTTCGCGGCGACGACGTTCGTGGCCGCCGCGCTGGCCGCGACGACGCTCGTCACCACGGCCGCCGCGTCGGCGGCCCCGGCCGCGATCGGGACGGGCCGTGTGCGGCTGTGCTCGCAGGGCGACTACAGCTCCGCCTTGGGGCTCTCGGGCTCCGGACACTCCCAGCAGACCGTGTACGTGCCCGCCGGCCAGTGCCAGACGTTCGGCATCCCCTTCGACGCGAACCTGAGCGTCACAGGACGCGACGGCAACGGTACGACGCTCTCCGTGCCGGGGCCGGGGCTCCAGTCGGGCCCGTCGCATGTGGGCATGAAGCCGGCCGGCCTGGGCACCGAGTCGTCCCCTCGGTTCGCCCAGAACGCCAACAACTGAGCGCGGGTCGGGCGGCGAAGCCCCGTCCGACCACGGCGTCCGTCCCCCGGCGCCCGAGGCAACTCGGGCGCCGGGCGGCGGCGCGCTGTTCGTTGCCGGGCCGCGTCCGCGTCGCCCGGACGAAGTCGTCGTCGACATCCGGCGGCCGTGCCCGGTGGAGGGCGGCCGACGCGTGCTGCTGCTTCGAATCGGCAGTGAACCCGCCCGCGTTGACACGGGACGTGGGGCAGATACAGCACGTGCGGGCCGTGGGGGGCGGCGGACCGGCGCGGGCGGTCGCCTTTCACGGGTGGCGGGCGCCCGCCATATCCGGGTCCCGGCGCGGCTCGTCGTCGATGGGCGGGGCGGCGGGGGCCGGGGCGGGCCCGCATTCGGCGCAGCGGCCGGGCCCGGGAGCGCGGAAGGCACGGTCGCAGACATCGCAGGTCTGGAAGGGGTGCGGCGCCGGGGCGGCCGGGGCGGCCGGGGCGCGGAAGGGCGGCGGGGGCGGCAACTGGTGGATGAGGCGGTGGGCCAGTAGCGCGGCCGGGTGGCGCGGGCCCCCGGGTGGCAGGTCGGCGCTCAGGGCGAGGGACACGGCGAGCGGGCTCACCTCGCGCTCCAGCCAGGCGGCCACGCCGGGGGCCAGGTGGTCCGTCTCGATGGTGGACAGGAGCAGACGGGGGTCGCGAACCCGCAGGTCGGCGAGGAGATCGGTGGCTCTGCGCAGCAGGGCCTGGGCGGGGAACGCGGGTGCCGGTACGGCGGGCAGGGAGCGTTTCGTGCGCTGGACGGGTGACGCGGCACCTCGGGTCACCGTGACGTCGGGCGCGGGTTCGGTGGGGGCCTCCGGGCGCTGAGCGCGGTCCGGCAATGTGGCGCCGTGTCCGGCCGCCGCCGGTCTGTTCCGGAGGACCGCCGGTCTGTTCCGGAGGACCGCCGGTCTGCTCCGGGACACCGTCGGGCGGTTCCTGGAGGACGCCGTCGGCTGGTTGCAGGACACCGTACGGGTGACGATCCGGCCCGCCGGGGTGCGTTCGCGTCTGCGGTGCAGGTAGCCGTGGGTCTCCAGTTCGCGCAGCGCGGCAGCGATCCGGGCCGAGCCCTCGGGGAAGCGGTGCACGAGGGTCTTGATGTCCACCCGGGCGCCCGCCGGCAGCGACTGGATGTGCACGCCGAGGCCGATGGCGAGCAGCGACAGCTCGTGGTGCTGGGCGAGGTGGTTGCCGATGACCGTGAAGCGGTCGGTGTGGCGGCTGTTGTCGTGCACGACGCCGGACGGATGGCCGGCGGCGGACCGAACGTGAGGGCGCGGATTCGCCCGCACGGGGGGTTCGTTGCCGGTAACGACTGACTGGGCGTGCGCGGGCAGGCTAGGGTTTTGGGTATCCATCGGGAAGGTCTGCTTCCTCGGTGGTCAGGCCCTCGATCGGGATCGTTAGTCCCGGCCGGGGGCCGACGTATGTCTGGGGTGGTTTTGCTGTGTCGCGCTGGTTTTGCTGTGTGTCGCGCTGAGCGTAAGTCAGCCGGGGGTCCGAAAAGCCAGCTGAGTCCGTGATGTTCACCCGCCCGAGTGAGCCGGCTCGGAGGGCAGTTCGACGGGCCCTGGTGGGGCTTGGTGAGGTTCTTTCCCTCTCCTGTTCCTTTGGGGGAAGGCGCCCGTGGCACCGGAACGCACGGGTCAGGAACGCACGAACCCGGAACGCAGGAAACCGGGTTCCGGTCGGTTGGCGCATGGTGGCCCGGTCGGCGGACAGCCCCGGCGCGGGCCGGGCCGGGGGAGCGTCAGGGACGTCCCGGCTTGTGTGCGAGAAGGGTCGCGACGGTCCTCACGGCTCCGTCGGCGGGCTCCTGCACCAGCCGTGCGGTGACGACGAGCCCCGCGCGGCCGAGCAGTTCGGCCAGCCGGTCCGGTGGCAGCACGTAGGACGCGTAGGTCACGGGAAGGCCGCCGTACGCCTGTGCGGGGCGCAGCCGCAGCTCCTCACCGGC
Organism: Streptomyces sp. NBC_01497; assembly: GCF_036250695.1. NCBI lineage: Bacteria > Bacillati > Actinomycetota > Actinomycetes > Kitasatosporales > Streptomycetaceae > Streptomyces > Streptomyces sp. NBC_01497. Next base: position 4,367,222 of record NZ_CP109427.1, read on the forward strand.
CGCCACATGGCCCGCCACCACCACCGTGCCGCCCGGCGCCAGCGCCCGGTGGAACTCGCCGAACACGACGGGCAGCAGGGCCGGGGGTGTGTGGTGGACGCTGTAGTGGGCGAGGATGCCGCCGAGTGCGTCATCGGCGAGGGGCAGCGCGGTCATCGACCCGACGGCGAAACCCAGGCCGGGGTGGGTCCGGCGGGCCAGGCCGATCATCTCGGGTGACAGGTCGACGCCGAACGCGTCCACCCCCAGTCCCGCCAGGTGCGCCGTCACCGGTCCGGGACCGCAGCCCAGGTCACCGACCGCCCCGAGCCCTGCCGTGCGTACCGTCTCCGCGAAGGCGGCGAGCATCGCCCGTGACAGCGGGTCGAGTTGCCCCGGACGCCTGACCTGTTCGAGGTAGGCGCCGGCCACCGTGTCGTAGGACTCCCGGACCGCCCGGAGGTAGGAGAGATCAGTCACCGGGCGACCCTAGGGGATCGTCGACCTGCCTTGCACCGAGTGGAGTCACTGCCCCCCGGCCGGTCCCCTCACCTGCCCCGCCGCGTGCCGCAGCGAACGGTAGGCGACCACGGCCCACGCCAGGACGAGCAGGATGTAGAGCGCGACGGCGGGCCAGATGAACAACTCCGAGCCGGTGCGCGCGGCGAGGGCGCTGGTGCCGGTGACGCCGGCGCCGAGGGGGAAGATGAACGACCACCAGGTGGGTGCGAAGGGCAGCCCCGCCCGCAACGCCCGTACGGTCAGAGTGGCGGCCAGCGTCAGCCACAGCATGGCGAAACCCCACAGGGCGACCCCGCCGAGGAGCGCGAGGGCCTCCGCGCCCTGCGCGTACAGCGCGGGCAGCGCGCTCGGCGCCACGGTGGCCAGAGCGCCGAGGGCCGTCACCGCCTGGCCGAGTGCCCCCAGACCGATCCACACCGTGGGCACCAGGGCACCCGTGGGCGCGGGGTGGTGCACCAGGCGGCTGTAGATCATGGCGAGCACCAGCAGGACCGCCACCAGGCCGAGCCCGAACAGCGCGTAGCAGCCCAGCAGCAGGGCCTCGCGCGGCTGGCCGGCCGACGCGTGCGGGATGAGCAGCGCGCCCGTCGCGGCCGAGACCAGGGGCGGCACCACCGGCATGAGCCAGCCGCCGAACGCCGCGTCCGGCTCGAAGCGGTGCCGGCTGACCATCAGGTACGGCACCGTGCACACGGCGACGAGACCGAGCGCCGTGCCGATCGACCACAGCACCCAGTCCACGTCCAGGGCCGCCTGCGCGCCGATCACCCGATGGCCCAGCAGCAGCGTCCCGGCCCCGACCGTCATCAGCGCCATGGGTGGCGCGCCGAGGAACTGGGACTGCACCGGGTGGGCGGCGTGCAGTCCGAGCCCCCGCTGCCGGAGGTAGCCGACGGCCAGGACGACGAGCAGCAGCGCGGCCCCCGCCCAGACCACCGTGGCGGCGTCCTGGAGCCCCGGGAAGGTGCGCGGCAGGGTGACCGCCGCGTCGGCGACGATGCCCGTGCCCATGACGGCCGCGAACCAGCTGGGGCCGAGCAGGGCACGCCCCGCCCCGTTCGCCGGGGGACGGGCCGGGGCCGGGGGCCTTGGATCCGCGTCGTCCGTGAGCGGGACGGAGGCGGCACTGCTGGGGTGGGGTGTCACGGCGTGGAAGGCTTTCTTCTGAGGTCGCGGGATCACCGTGGTCACCGGCCCACCGGGGAGCCCGGGCCGAACGGATCACGCCGTCGGCCGAGTCCTTCGGCCCGCCGGCCCTATGACGCTAGGTCGGGAGCCCGCCCCGGCGGCATAGGGCGATGCGCCAGGACGCCCTCACATCAGGACATGGGAAGGGCCCCCGCCCCGGCCACCGTGAGGTGACCGGGCCGGGGGCCCTGCCGTGGTGACCCGGTGCCCCTGTCGGGATCCGGTGTCGTCCGGTGCGTCTGTGCGACGGGGGCGCGTGGCGTCCCCGCGGGATGGTCAGGGCAGCAGGTTGTAGGTGCCCCAGCCGGTGCCGATCTCGGTGCGCTTGGCGAACGGTGCCGAGGCCTTGCCGGTGCCCTTGTAGAACCACAGCGTGCCCGACGTGTCCCGGGCGATCAGGTCGCCGATCCCGTCGCGGTTGAGGTCGCTCGGGCCGGCGAGGGCGTTGAAGATCCCCCAGCCGGTGCCGATCTCCGTGCGCTTGGCGAACGGCGCGGCGGCGTTGCCGGTGCCCTGGTACAGCCACAGCACGCCCGAGGTGTCGCGGGCGACGAGGTCGGCCTTGCCGTCGCCGGTCAGGTCGCCGGTGGAGGTCATCGTGTTGAAGATCCCCCAGCCGGGCCCGACCTTCTGCCGCGCCAGGAAGGGCTTCGCCGGCGTGCCGGTGCCCTGGTAGAGCCACAGCGCGCCCGCGCTGTCCCGGGCCAGCAGGTCGGGCTTTCCGTCACCCGTCAGGTCACGGGCGCCCCAGAGCCCGTTGAAGATGTTCCAGCCCGTACCCACCTTGAGCTTGGCCTGGAACGGCTTGCTGGGGTTCCCGCTGCCCTGGTAGTACCAGAGCGTGCCGGTCGTGTCGCGGGCCACCATGTCGCCCGTACCGTCGGCCCGCAGCGCGGTCATCGGGGTGATCGCGCTGAACTGCTGCCAGCCCGAGCCGATGCGGAACTTCGTGTAGAACGGCGCGGTGGCGCTGCCGGTCCCCTGGTACTGCCACAGCATGCCGGAGGTGTCGCGCGCGACGATGCCGTAGCGGTCGGTGCCCGTGTCCGGCGCGGTGCTCGTGCCCACCTGCACGTCGCTCGACTTCACCCACGCGATGCGGTGGTTGTAGCGGATCGGGTAGAAGGTGGTCGTTCCCGTGACGAGGGTCCTGTCGTGGGCCGCGGTGCCCGCGAACGTACCGGCGTACCAGTAGTCGCCGACCTGCGCGGGACCCGCCTCCACGTACGCCTGCCCCGACGGAATGCTGTACTTCGTCAACGAGGCGCTGTTCGAGTCCTGTACGGGCACCCCGGTGCCCGCGTACGCCGCGTCCTCCGGATAGGCCCGCCCGTACACCGGGATGGACGTCGCACCGGCCTTGGCCTTGAGCACCGGCTTGCCGGTCTTGGCGACCTGCGCGGTGAACTGGCCGCCCGGGTTGGAGAACCAGGCCTTCTTGCCGCCGTACCAGATGGCGGTCCAGTTGGTCTGGGCCTCGGCGACGACGTACTCGCCACCTGCCACGACCTTGTTGCCCCAGTTCGGGCCGTCCGTGGACTTCACCGTGGGCATGTACGGATCGGTGATCATGGCCGACGTCGTCGAGGGCGACGTGTAGAGGTAGCCGAAGTTGGCCGGCTGCTTCGCGACGGTGCTGCCGCCGTAGGTGAGCGTCGGCTGGTTGGCCGTCGTGAACGGCGGTACGACCCGCACCACCTGACCCGCCTTCAGCGGCCCGCCCGCGCCCTGGTCGCCGGTGGGGGCGCCCAGGAGGGACATGTAGTGGTTCCAGTCCCAGAAGGGGCCCGGGTCCCAGTGCTGCGACGCCACGTTCGCGTCCAGGACGCCCGGCACCTCGTCGTGGCCGATGATGTGCTCACGGTCCAGCGGGATGTTGAAGCGCGCGGCCAGGTACTTCACCAGGGTCGCGGACGACTCGTACTCCGACGGGGTGTACCAGCTGCCCGCCTTGATGGCGTAGCCCTCGTGCTCGATCCCGATCGAGTGCATGTTGATCGTCTTGTTGGCCGCGTGCCAGGCCTCGTCCTTGGTCGGCACCATCTGCGTGACCAGGCCGTCGGACGCCCGGATCAGGTAGTGGGTGCTCGCGTACGCGGCCGGGTCCTGGAACTCGCTCACCGAGGACGCGTAACTGCCCTCGGTGTCGTGGATGACGATGTAGCGGATGTCCTCGCTGCCGGACGGGCGGTTGGCGACGTTGTAGTTGCCGAAGTCGTCCGGGGTGCTGCTGTCCTGCTTGAACGCGGCAGGCTTGAAGTCGCAGTTGAGGCCCGAGGGGCACTCCGGCGCCTGGGTCGCCGTGAAGCTCGCGGGCGTCGCCAGCGGCACGTTCGTCGTGGGCGCCGGTGTCACCGAGGGGTCGGCGGGCAGTGTGACCTGCTGGCCGTCCGTGGTGAGCGCGCTCTGCCCGTCCTTGACCGTGTCGAAGACGCGCTTCGCGAACAGCGCGGCACCGCCCGAGTCCGGCGACTGGCTGTAGCGCGCGACGGCCGCGTACCACTGGCCCGGGTCCTTCGACAGTGAACCCTTCGCGTCCTTCTGGTACTTCGCCAGCAGCGCCGCACCCGCGCGGATGCTCTGCTGCGTGTCGTCCTGCACGGCGCCGACCGGCTTGTCGATGAGCTTGGCGGCGGCGTCCAGCGTGTGCAGGCGCGGGTCGCTCGTGTTGACCGTGGGAGCCGCGGACTGCAGGGCGCGCTTCGCGTTGAAGTGCTTGGTGACCGCGGGGTCGCCGCTCATGTTGAGGTGCGAAAGCCGTTCCTGGTCACTGGGCTTGTCCACATCGCCCGCCGTCACCCGGGTCAGCCCCATGACGTTGTAGGAGCCCGTGGTGCTGGGCTGCCCGTCGTGGGACTGCCAGAGCGACGACTGGTAGGAGACGGCCATCAGGACGCTCTTCGGCACGTCGAACTCGGCGGCAGCGCGGTCGAACTGCGTCTGCAGGCCCGCGTTGACGGCGGCCGGCTGCGCGGCCCCAGAATTCTGCGCGGCGAGAGCGACCGTGCCGATCACGGCCGAGGCGAGAACGCCCGACGTCACGCCGTAGATCAGGACCCGTCTCTTCCGGTCCCTGCGGTGCTGCTTCAATCCCCACCCCTGAGTGTTGTCACCGATCGCAGAGCGCCGTCGGTGTACGTGTTCCGGAACACCTCTCGCTGAGCGGTATCGGTGCCCGGGTACCGGAACGGTAGCGGACGGCGGGGGCGGGGCAAGCGCCGGAGCGGAAGTGTGACGCACCTGGTGCCTGTCTCGCGGCTGTGCCCGGCCCGTCCGCCGGCTGTTCCGGGGCACCTCCCTGCTGTCCCGGCGCCGTGCGCCCCTGTTCCGGGCCGTCCGCCGGGTGCCCCTGGGGTGTCCAGCGGACCCACTCTCCCCACGCGCGGGCTGTCCACTCGGCCCGGTGCCCCCTGATCCCGGGCCGTCTTCCGGCTGTGCGGGCCCCTCCTCGCGCGCGTCCCGGCCCCCGCGTGCGCGGAGACCGTCAGGGGGCCGCCGCGCACCCGGGACCTGCCCCGTCCTGGACAATGGACGGGTGGACGAGTTCGAGCAGGCGTACCGCAGGACCCTCGGCGCGGACGCCGGCGAAACCGAGACGGACACGGCTGCCTCGGTGCTGGCCGCGCTCGGCGAGCAGTGGGACGCCGCAGCCGTCGCCACCGCGGCCCGGGTCCTCGGGGAGTGCGAGCGCCGGGGCTGGGCCCCCGTCGATCTCGTCCGGATGGCGGGCCGGGAGCTCACCGCCCGCCACCAGCGTCTCGCTGCCGCGCTCGCCGACGGTGGCGGTGTCGCCGCCTTCGCCCGTACGGAACGGCTGGACCGGTTCACGGCGGCCACCGTCCTGGTGGAGCTGCTGAGTTCGTACGGGCGACTGCCCGCGATCCCCACCGCGATCCCGCGGGCCGCGGCGCCGGTGGGAGAGAGCGGCAAGGTGCTCGGACGCATCCGGGCGCTGCTGGCCAAGGCCGAATCCACCGGCTTTCCCGAGGAGGCGGAGGCGCTGTCGGCCAAGGCCCAGCAGCTCATGGCCCGCCACCGCGTGGACGAGACACTGCTGCGGGGGGAGGGCGCCGCCGGCGGTCCCGGTTTCCGCCGGATCGGTGTGGACCGCCCGTACGAGGGGGCCAAGGCGCTGCTGCTGGACGCGGTGGCCTCGGCGAACCGGTGTGAGGCGGTGTGGTCGTCCGATTTCGGCTTCTCCACGGTCGTCGGCCACGACAGTGATCTTGAGGCCGTCGAACTCCTCTACACCTCGCTCCTCGTCCAGGCCGACCGGGCCCTCACCGGCGGCCCGTCCCGCCGCAGGGACTACCGCGAGTCGTTCCTGATCGCCTACGCGTCCCGGATCCGGGAGCGGCTGAGCGCCGCGGCCGACGAGGAGGTGGCCGCCCGGCGCGACAGCCCAGGACTGCTGCCGGCGCTGGCCGCCCAGGACCTGGCGGTGCGCACGGCCACCCGGCGCCTGTTCCCCGCCACGACGACGTCCCGCCTCAAGGGCCGCGACGCGGAGGGCTGGCGGCGGGGCGAGTCGGCAGCGAACGACGCCCGCCTGTGAGCGGCCGTCCGGCGGCGCCCCCGTGTTCGCAGAGATGAGCGACTACCCCCGCGGCACCGAACCGGCCCAGATGCCGGCGTCCCACTCCAGAAGCCGGACCAGTTCGCCCTCCCCGGGCCGGGCGGGCGGCGCCCCGTTGCCGGTGTCCCGCGCCGCAGGTGCGCCCCGGCCGGGACCGGGCCGCCGGCCGCCGCCCCGGGAGATCTGCCCGCTGACCGTGATGTTGTGTTCCACGCGCGGGCGGCGGATCGCCTCGTACAGGGCCAGCGCGGTGCCGGTGTCCGGCGCGTCCCGCAGCGCCTTCGCGAGGACGACGGCGTCCTCCAGCGCCATCGAGGCGCCCTGCCCGGTCGCCGGGGAGGCCGCGTGTGCCGCGTCGCCGATGATCAGGGCGCGCCCGGTGCGCCACGGCGTACCGAGCGGCATCTCCGTCGCGTTGGTGACCATGATCCCCTCGCCGGTGGCCGCCACGATGTCCGCGGCGGGGGTGGTGTCCTCGCGCAGCAGCGGTACGAGCAGGTCACGCCACCGTGCGGACGTACCGTCCGCGATCTCGCCGGCCGGCAGTGCCTCTCCGGCGACGCGCGCGAACCAGTACGTCTCCCCGGTGGGCGACACCGTGCAGCCGAAAGCGGCCTTGCTGCCGCGCACCATGGTGATGCTCTCCGCGTCGCCGCCGCCCGGGGCCGCGTCGGTGGTGTAGCCGTAGAAGACCCGCTGTCCCGCGTGCCGGGGCCCCGCGGCGGGGGCGATGTGCCGCCTGACGGTGGAGCCCAGCCCGTCGGCGCCGACGAGCAGGTCGCCGGTCGCGGTGGTGCCGTCGGTGAAGTGCGCGGTGACGGACGCCGGGCCTTCCTCGAAGGACGCGAGCCGGGCGCCGTGGCGCACGGTGATGCCCCGGCGTACCACCTCGGCCTGCAGGGCGGCGTTGAGTTCGCCGCGCCGCAGGCACCGGTAGCGCAGGAGCGGGTCGCCGCTCTCCCCGATCGGTGTGTGCGCCAACTCGGCGCCGGAGCCGTCCAGGACCCGCATCGCGCTCAGGGGATACCCGATCGCGGTGACGGCGGCGGAGGCGTCGATCCCCGCGAGGGCGCGCATGCCGTTGCTCGCGAGGGTGAGGAACGCGCCGATGTCCTCCGCCCCGTCGGGGTACGCCTCGTACACCGTGACGTCGAAGCCGGCCTTGTGCAGGGCCAGTGCCGCCGCCGTGCCGGCGATCCCGCCCCCGATGACGATCATTCGCCCCACGTCCGTACTCCCCCGTTCGCGCGGTGCCCCGGCCGGGCTCCGTGTGTACAGATCTGAACGCCCGTGCCCCGCCCGGCGTTCCGCGGCCCGCGGGCTCAGCCGGCGGCGCGCGGGGGCATCCGCGCGGCGTGCGCGAGCAGCCCGTCGACGAACGCGCCGAGCCCCTCGGGGTAGGTGTCGCGCGCGGCCAGGACGTGCCACCGCTCGCCGATCACGGCGAGGTGCGGCACCTGGGAGGCGTCGAAGCTGTCGCGGTAGACGGGTTGCTCCCGGTCGGCCAGGGGGCGGCCCGAGTGGGCGCGGACGAGGATCTCGCCGACGGTGTAATACCAGATGCTCCGGAAGACGTCGACGGCCTGGTCGGACGTGCAGCCGTGGTCCATGGCGCCGCCCACGACGGCGTCGACCATCCACAGCGCCGACTCGTCCAGGAGGCCGACGAAACCGTCGGTGGTGAGCACCTCCGCCGCCCACGGCCAGGCCGCGAGGGCGTCGTGCATCGCGAGGGCCGCCACGACGACGCGGTCGCGCGGGTCGTCGGGCAGGTGGGGGCGTGCGGTCTGGTTGACGTGGTGGTTGAGCAGCTGGACCAGGAGGTCCTGCTTGTCCCGGATGTGGTGGTAGAGGGTCGTCGCCCCGATGTCGAGCTCGGCGGCCAGCCGACGGATCGTCAGCTTCTCCCAGCCGTCCCGCTCGATGAGCCGCCGGGCCGCCACCAGGATCTCCGCGCGGGAGGTCACGGGCGGCCGGCCGGTACGGCCGTGCGGTGCGGGCGTGCGGGGCATCGCCCCATCATGCCGCCCCGCCGTCGCCCGCCGCGCGGCGGATGCGGGTTCGGCTCCTCGTGTTCACGGCTTCGGGTTTACGGCGCCAGGCTCCGGTGCTACTTTCGGAACACGTTCCTAAAGTCGAGTGACACGGGGGAAGGTCCGCGATGACAGGTGACACGGGGGCAGGAATGACAGGCGGTACGAGCGGGGGACTGCCGGGACCGGAGGTACGGGCGGGGCTCGGGGGACTGCCAGGACCGGAGGTGGGGCCGGGGCCGGAAGTGGGGCCGGGGTCAGAGGTACTGGGACCACAGGTGGGGTCGGGACTGGAGGTGGGGCCGGGGTCAGAGATACGGCCGGGGCCGCAGGTGGGGTCGGGACTGGAGGTTGGGCCAGGGTCAGAGGTACTGCCGGGGCCGGAGGTACGGCCGGGGCCGGAGGCACTGCCGGGACCAGGGGTGGGGCCAGGACCGGGGATACGGCCGGGGCGCACGCTCGCCGTGGTGGCCGTGGTGCAGTTCATGGTGTCGCTGGACCTGTCCGTCGTGAACGTGGGACTCCCGCGGATCGGCGCGGGCCTCGGCTTCGGCCCCGTGGGCCTGACCTGGGTGATCCACGCCTACGCCCTGACCTTCGGCGGGCTGCTCCTGCTGGGGGGCAGGGCCGCCGACCGCTACGGCCGCAAACGGGTGCTGCTGTTCGGACTCGGCCTGTTCGGCCTGGCGTCCCTCCTCGGCGGCCTCGCGCAGGAGCCCGGTCAGCTCGTCGCGGCCCGGGCCGCGCAGGGCATCGGTGCCGCCGCGCTGGCCCCGGCGGCCCTCGCGCTGCTGACCGCGACGTTCCCCTCGGGCCGCGCCCGCGTCCGGGCCTTCGGGGTGTGGAGCGCCACGAACGCCGCCGGAGGCGCACTCGGAGTGGTCGTGGGCGGCCTGCTCACGCAGTACGCCGGCTGGCGCTGGGTGATGTTCGTCAACGTACCGATGGCCGCGTGCGCGCTGCTCCTCGCCCGGCGCGGCGTCGCCCGTACCGAGCCGGCCGGCCGCAGTGGCCGTCCGGACGTGATCGGCGCGGTCCTGGCCACGGCGGGCATGACCCTGCTGGTGTTCGGCGTGGTGCGCACCGGCCAGTACGCGTGGAGCTCGCCCGTCACCCTGACGACACTGGCGCTCGCCGTGGCGCTGCTGGTGGCGTTCGTCCAGGTCGAGCGCGCCACCGGCCGTGAACCGCTCACCCGGCTGGGCCTGTTCGCCAACCGCTCGGTGGTCGGCGCGAACGTGTACAACCTGCTGGTCGGCGCGGCCATGACCCCGTCCTTCTACTTCGTGTCCCTCTACCTCCAAGAGGTCCTCAAGAAGGGCCCCGCGCTGACCGGCGTCATGTTCCTGCCGTTCACCTTCGCGCTGGTGGCGGGCTCCGTCCTCGCGGTGAAGCTCGGCTACCGGCTCCCTCCCCGCACCCTCCTGGTCGCCGGCGGGCTCCTCACCGCGGCCGGGTTCGCGTGGTTCGGACTGATCAGCGCCGACGGCTCGTTCACCACCGACGTCCTCGGCCCCTCGATCATCGCCGGTGTCGGCTTCGGGCTGTGCCTGGGGCCGGTGGTCTCCACCGCGACCGCGGGCGTCGCGCCCCACGAGAGCGGCGCCGCCTCCGGCCTGCTCAACAGCTCACGCCAGATCGGCGCGTCGCTGGGGCTGGCCGCCCTCGGCACCGCGGCCCACCACCGCACCGGCCGGGCCGTCACGCCCGGGGCCCTCGACACCGGATACGCGCTCGGTCTGACCCTCGGCGCCGCGCTGCTGCTCGCGGCCGTCTTGATCGCGCTCACCGTCCTGCGGCGGACCGGGCCGCCGGTCGGCCCCGAGCGGACCGCGGACCACGGCCTGGTGTCCGCCGGCGACTGACCGCACCGCGCGGACCGGCGCCGAGTCCGTACCGCGTGGGCGGGCGTTGGGCGCGACGCGTGGAGCCGACGGCCCGCCTGACGGAGGAGTACGCCGGGCCCGCCCGCTGCGGCGGACGGGCCCGGCGGCACGGCGTGTACGGGCGCGTCAGCGCACGTGGACGGTCACCGTGACGGTCTTGAGGACCGCGGGCAGCTTGGTGGTGTCGACCTTCAGCACCTCACCGCTGTCGGTCCCGCCCGTGGCCGGCATCACCTTCTGGTGGACGGTCCACTTCCCGTCGGGGTCGACCGCGATGGTGTCGATGCCGAAGTCGTCGTCGTTGGACAGGTACAGCGTCTTGCCCGCGTCCGTGGTGGCGACGCCCTCGATCTTGTCGTGCGAGAAGAACGCGCCGCTCGGGTCGAGCTGGCTCACCAGCGAGCCGACGCCCAGGTACGGCTGCTTCTGCGCGACGTTCACCCCGGCACCGGTCAGGGCGGCGAGCGCGGCGTTGGTGCCGTCCGTGCCGACGAGGGCCTCGGGCGACTTGCCGTCGATCTTCAGGCCGCTGACGTCGGTCGCGCCGTTGGTGTCGACCTCGTAGAGCGTCTTGCGGGCGAACGGCTCGAAGCCGCCGTCGCGTTCGTCGACGAGGAACTTCGTTGCGGACAGCGCGGTGATCTCGCTGCTCGCGTCGCCCGTGGCCGCCGGGTCGTCCAGCAGGTACAGGTACTGCTTCGACGCGTACGTGTGCAGGTTGATCGCGACGATCCGGGTGGCCGCCACGTTGGCTGCCTTCGTGCTGCCGAGGTCCGGCTGCTGCAGCGCGGACTGCATGACGCCCACCAGGGTGGAGCCGTCCGGCGTGATCGTCAGGCCTTCCATGCCCTTGTTCTTGACCCGGTCGGCGAGCTCGGCCGGCAGGTAACCGACGATCTTGTGGTGCGCGTTGTCCTGGCTGTTCCTGTACGGGGTCAGCCGGCCCAGCTCGTAGCCGTTCGCGTCGAAGTGCGTGATGTACGGGCCGTACTCGTCCGAGACCCAGAACGTCCCGTCGGGCAGGGCCACCAGGCCCTCCGAGTCGTAGCCGTACGGGTCCTTGGCGACGGGAGCGGGGGTGCCGCCGTGGGCGTTCGTCGCGGCGACGTCGTCGATGACCTCACTCGTGTCGTGCGGCGGCCGGCCGCTGTACGGGGTGCCGCCGAGGCTCTTCGGCCCCTTCATCGTGACCTTCTTGACCAGCTCGGCCTTGCCGTCGACGAGCTTGAACTCCCCTATCTCGGGCGTGAAGTCCGTGACCATCTCGGACTTGTTGCCGTCGGGGGCGTCGGCGTTCGGTCCGCGGTCCGTGAGGCCGAAGAAGTAGCCCTTCTTGCCGGGGACCGGGGCGAGGGACGAGCCGAAGCCCTCACCGGAGATCTCGGTGGTGGTGCCGCCGGGACCGGCGACCTTCCCGAGCGGCGGCAGGGGCGACCCGTTCGCCTGGGTGTCCTTGAACAGCTGCACCGCGTCGGTCGTCGTGTACGTGAAGGTGTCGGTGCCCTTGAAGCCGGACTTCGGTGTGTACGTGAACGAGCCGTCCGCGTTCACCGTCGCGGTGCCGTCGGCCGGGGCGGTGTGCCGCACGACCGCCGTCGCGCCGGAGTCGTTGCGCAGCACGTTGCCGGTCACCTTGCCGTGGCCGGAGAAGGAGTCGGCGGCGGCACGGAAGTCGTGCGAGGGGGCGGACAGCCAGCCGGCGGCCTGGGCCGCGGCCGTGCCCGCGCCCACCACGGCGACGGTGGCGGTGATCGCGACGGCGAGCCGGACGCGCTGACGAGAAAGGGGTCTTGAAGGCATACCCCTGAACCTGTCGGTCCGCGGTGAACTCCGAGCGGACCGCCGGTGAACCGCGTGTTCACAAAGGACCCGGTCTTCGGCCCGGCGGCCGTACCCGGGCCGCGGTGTCCCCCGCACCGCCCACGGGGCGGCCCCACCAGTCGGGCGGGCGGCCACGACCACCCGTCGGCAGGCGGGCCCCACCAGCCGGGCGGGCGGCCACGACCACCCGTCGGCAGGCGGCCACGACACGACCCTCGGCGGGGGCATGCTCCACGGCGACGGCCCGGGAGCCCTCCCCATGTCCTCGGCTGACCCGTGTCCCACGCCAGGCCCCCACCACGTGCGACGTCCATCGGTCGACGTCCAAGGCCAACGTCCATCGCTGACGTCAGTCGTTGACGTCCGGGCGGTGGGCCGGGCGTCGCTGAGCCTGCGCTCAGGGGAGCGGGTGGGGCCGGTGTGTTCGGCCCCGGTCACGCGCGCAGGCCGTGCGACGGCTCGTGCCCGGCGGACAGGGCGGGTCGAGGCCGGCAGGCCGACCGCGCGAACCCCGCCGACCGTGGTGACCGACGTGCGGCCACGACCTACAGTGAAGCCATGTCCGGTGAACTGGTACCCGAGCGCGGTCGGCTGCGCGCCTCCCACGAGGATCGAGACCGGGTCGTGGAGCGGCTGCGCGTCGCCGCCGGAGACGGCAGGCTGACCTCGGACGAGCTCGAAGAACGGCTTGAGGTGGCGCTGACGGCCCGTACGTACCAGGAGCTGGAAGCGGTCGTCGTGGATCTGCCGGTCGCCGGACCCGCCTGGGCGGGTGATCTCGCGGCCGTCTCTCCGAAGGACATGTCGCGGATCGTCGTCGGCAGCGGAAGCGCGCGGCGGGACGGCCCCTGGGTGGTGCCGCAGCGCATGGAGATCGAGTCCAAGAGCGGTTCCGTCGTCCTGGACTTCACGAGCGCCGTCATCGCGCTGCCCACCTTGGACATCGAGGTCTCGGTACACAGCGGCGCGCTCAAACTCGTCGTCCCGCCGGACGTCTTCGTCGACGTCGACGATGTGGCCGTGCACAGCGGCAGTGTGCGCAACACCGTGCGGCTCTCCTCCGCGACCCCCGTCCGGCTGCGGGTCCGCGTGACGGGGAAGGTGCACAGCGGCAGCATCACGGTACGGCCGCCCAAGCCGCCGCGCCGCGGGTTCTGGCAGTGGCTGACGCGGCGTCCCCGTCCGGTGGCGGCCCTCCCCCGCTGACGAGGCCGGTCACCGCCCCCGTGGCGGTCGTACCGCCCCGGGCTCCCGGCGGGGCGAGGCGCATCCGACGGATCGTCGGCGTGCGGGCGCGGGTGGAGGCTGGCAGCATCGGACGAGCGGAGCCCTTGATGGTCACCGCGCGCAAGGGCGGCCACCGCTCCGACAGCCGCAGCGCCCCTTCGACCCGCCCCGCCCCCGCCCCGTAACGGACGCGCCGGCACCCCGGCGCCCCGCCCACGCGTGGGCCGACGCCGTGAGAGGCGGACCCGTGGCGCCACGCCCCCACTGGATCTTCGGGGACCAGCTCGGCCCGCGCTTCGTCGACCCGCGCCACGGCGGACCCGACGCCAAGGCACCAGTGATCATGATCGAGGCGCGTTCGGTCCTGCGCCGGCGCCGCTTCCACCGCGCCAAGGCCCATCTGGTCCTCTCGGCCATGCGGCACCGCGCCGCCGAACTCGGCGACCGGGTCACCTACGTCCGCGCCGACACGTACGCCGAGGGCCTGGCGAAGGTGCGCGGTGCCCGCGGCCGGCTGACGGTCTGCCACCCCACCTCGCGCCGGGCACTGGACTTCGTGCGCGCGCAGGAGGGCGTGGAGATCCTGCCGGCGAAGGGCTTCATGGTGAGCCACGACGACTTCGCCGCATGGGCCGGCCGCGGCAGCGGCGGCGTCGGTGGCACTGGCGCCAGTGGCAACGGCAACGGCAACGGCAACGGACACGGACACGGACACGCTCTGCGGCTGGAGGGCTTCTACCGCTGGGTGCGCGAACGTCACGACCTGCTGATGGACGGCGACGAGCCCGCGGGCGGCCGGTGGAACCTCGACCACGACAACCGCGAACCCCCACCGCGCGGACAGGACACCCTCGACATCCCGGGCCCCTGGCGGCCGCACGAGGACGCCATCGACGACGAGGTCCGCAGCGACCTCGACCGCTGGGAGCGTGACGGCGACATCTCCTTCGTCGGCCGCGACGGCCCCCGACGCTTCCCCGCCACCCGGCGCGAGGCACGCGCCGCGCTGCGCCATTTCGTCGCCCACCGCCTCGCGGACTTCGGCAGCCTGGAGGACGCCATGCTGGCGGCCGACCCCGCGCTGAGCCACAGCCTGCTGTCGGCGCCCCTGAACCTCGGGCTCCTCGACCCCGCCGAATGCGTCGAGCGCGCCGAAGCGGCCTACCGGGCCGGCGACGCGCCCCTCAACAGCGTCGAGGGCTTCGTCCGGCAGATCGCCGGCTGGCGCGAGTACGTCTGGCATCTGTACTGGCACTTCGGCGAGGAATACCGTCACCGCAACGCGCTGCGCCACACCGCCCCGCTGCCCGGCTGGTTCCTCGACCTGGACGCCGACGCCGTCACCGCGAACTGCCTGTCCACCGTGCTCGCGCAGGTGCGGGACACCGGCTGGACCCACCACATCCCCCGGCTGATGGTGCTCGGCAGCCGAGCCCTCCAGGACGGCTGGGACCCGGCCGCCGTCACCGACTGGTTCCACCGCTGCTTCGTCGACGGCTACGACTGGGTGATGCTCCCCAACGTCGTCGGCATGTCCCAGTACGCCGACGGCGGCCTGATGACCACCAAGCCGTACACCTCAGGCGGCGCGTACATCCACCGGATGAGCGACCTGTGCGGCCCCTGCGCCTACCGCCCCACCGACCGCACCGGCGACCACGCCTGCCCCTACACCGCGGGCTACTGGGCCTTCCTGCACCGCCACCGCGACCGACTGTCCGCCAACCACCGCACGGCCCAGGCCGTCAAAGGCCTCGACCGCCTCAAGGACCTGCGGGAACTCCTCGACACCACCGCCCGACGAGGCGACTCGCCACCCTGACAGGCCCGACCGGGCCCGGGGCGCCTTCCCCAGGGAGAGCCCGAGCTTCGCGACGCGGGGGCGCGGGGTGCGGGGCGAGCGGGAAGGTTTCCGGCTCCGGGGCCTGTCCGGCGGTCAGTCCTCGTCGGAGAACGTGTATGTCGCGCGGTGATACGCCTGCGAACAGAGACGGGCGATACGACTGCGAACAGACGGTGGGGGTGAACCTGAGGTCGGTGGACGCCGGGTTGCCCCAGGTCGGTGGACGCCGGGTTGCCCCAGGACAGTGGACACCGGGTTGCCCCAGGGCAGTTGTCTCGCCCCTCGTACCGGGGACCACAGAGCCGTCCGCGTGGTGGCACCCGTGCCGAGTACCTGTGCCCGGCTTCCGGCCCCCGCTGATGACGGCGGCGCGGACCTCGGCGCGGACCCCGCCGGACAGGCCGGCCGCTCGGCCGCGCCGCCCGCCCGCGGTCAGGCGGGGGCATGGAAGGGGCCTGGGCCCGCTCCCGGTGGGCGGGCGCAGGCGGCTCACAGCGCCTTGGCCGCCGAGGCGGCGAGACCGGTCGCGAGGGAACGCAGCTGCGAGTCCGGCCGCGAGGACCCGCCGACCACCACCTCGACCAGCTCGCTGACGGCGTCACCGCCCGTGCCGTCGGTGCGGGCCACCACCTGCACGAGGGCCGTGTGGTCCCCCTCCTCGTTCGGCGGCGCGACGAAGGCGCGGTGGCCGCCGAGCCGGGTGAGGGCGCCGTCGGCCGCGGTCAGCGGATCACCCCTGTCGAAGAAGACCTGCACGTAGGTGTCGCTGGTGGTGCTGCCCCACGAGCAGTCCCAGTTGCCGAAGCCGATGTCCGGGGCGGTGGCGTCGATACCGGGCACCGCCTCCAGCGCCTTCGCGTCGAGCAGTGTGCAGGCGTCGTGGTGAGCCAGCGAGTCGGCCGGCAGCGGCGGGGACCGGCGGACCATCTCCCCGCCGGAGGGCACCGCGTTGACGGCGGAGACGGCGCCGGACGAGGCCAGGTCGGCCATGCGGCACAGCAGCGACGAGGCCGGAGTGCTGTCGTCGGCGGGTTTGGCGGTGACCGTCGCGTGGACGTGGTCCCGTCCGGCCAGCAGCAGTGTGCGGGCGCACTCGCCACCGTCGGGCTGTTCCTTGACGAGGCGCACGCGCCCCTCGGTCGTCGAGGGCCCGGTGATGCCGCTGGTGGATCCGCCGTCCAACTCGACCTCGACGTCGACGGACCCCGCGTCGGTCTGCACGATCGTGTCGCACCGGTTGAAACCGCCGTACGCGGGATCCAGGCTCGGATCGCCGAACGCGACGAGCGCCGCGGGCTTCGTCAGGGCACACGGGTCGACTGTGCGGTGGTCACCGAGCACGGAGGCCGCGGGCCGGCCGGGCGGTGACGCGTCCGTCCGCCCTCCCGAGCCTTCGTCCCCGCCGCGGCCGAGGACCCAGACCCCGGCGCCCGCGAGGACCACGACCGTCGCGGCCAGGGCTGCCACCGGGCCCAGGTGGCGGCGGAGGAACGGCACACCGGGCAGGACGGGTTCGGGAAGCGTGTCGGCCACGCGGGCCGGGAGGGTCGGCACGTCGTCCTCCGGCCCGGCGAGCGCGGCGAGCGCTTCCCGGGCGGCGGCCGTCGTGGGCCTGCGGCCCGGATCGGGCGCGAGCATGGCCTCCAGCGTCTTGCGCAGGGGGCCGGTCGCCTCGTCCACCTCCACGGCGGCGGGCGCCGCCCGCCGCGTCGCGAAGGGGGGACCCGGCTCGGTGCTCGCGTCCGCCCCCGTGCCTTCCGCGCGGCCGGGCGGCTGTCCCGTGCACAGCGCGTGGAGGGTGGCGCCGAGGGAGAAGACGTCCGAGGCCGGTTCCGGCCGGCCCCCGAGCACCTCGGGGGCGGCGTAGCCAGGGGTGTAGCTGACCCCGATGTTCGGCGTGATCGTCTCCTGGCCGCCCACGCGGTGGGCGGCGCCGAAGTCGGCCAGCTTGACGGTGCCGTCCCGGGTGATGAGGAGGTTGCCCGGTTTGACGTCGCCGTGCACTATCCCCTCGCCGTGCAGCGCGTGGAGCGCGTCGGCGACCTGGGCGCCGATCCGCGCCGCGGCCCGGGGCGGCATGACCGGTCTGCTGTCCAGGCTGCCGCCGGCCACGTACTCCATCACCAGCCAGGACGTGGGGCGCCACCGGCTCCCCGCCCGCACCGCGTCGTACAGCGTGACCACGTGCGGGTGGCTGAAGCGCGCCAGGGCGCGCGCCTCCGCACGCAGCCAGTCGAAGCCGGCTGCGCCCTCGTCGCCCGGGACGCGCTTGAGGACGACGTCCCGGTGAAGCTCCTCGTCGTGGGCGAACCAGACCTCGCCGCTCCCGCCGCGTACCGGCCCCCTGACCAGTCGGTAGCGCCGGCCGACCCGCGTTCCCAGGCGCACGGCGCCTCCCTGTCCCCTTGCTCTGCTCCGCCGCGGTCGTGACCCGGCCCGACGGCACGCACACGCAAACTCAAGCGCAAAGGGAGGGCCGCGCGCAGGGCTTCCCGGGCGCGAGGCGGCCGCTCGGCCCTGGTTTCACACGCTCTTCACGCCCGGCCGCCGTTCCTGGGCCGTACGGGGCCGTACGGGGCCGTACAGGTCCGTACAGGGCGGTACGGACCGTGCGGGGAGCGGGTGGACCCCGGCCCGGTGGACCGCGTCCGGGGATCGCGAGGGCCCTGCCGCGCCGCGGCCGAGGCGGGTACGGGTGGCGGGGCGGGTACGTTCGGCCCGGCCGCCCCGGCCGGGCAGAGGCACCGCGGGGTGTCGGCGGGCGGGCGAGGGCACGGTCCGGCCGCGGGGGCCTCGGAGGCGACGCCGTGGCCGGGCGCGGTGCAAATCCGGGCAGGGGTGAACGCGAACGTCAGCTGTAGGACGAGCTGCGGCAGCGCGGTGCCGCACCGCCGTCGCGTCCCTCGCCCTCGCCGTGTCCCTGCTCGGGCTCGGGTGAAGCGCCTTGCGGGCCACCACCGTCAAGCGGTCACGGCTCCGGACGCCCCGCCGGGCGTCAGTCTGGCCCGGGCCCCGGTAAGCGGGTCATGCAGGGTCCGGCCACGGGCAGGGCCCGGCGCACGATCCCCTGAACGACGGTGAACGGGCCGCATGAGACGGGAGCTCAGACGGCCGTACGCCGCACCGCGGCACCGGGGACGGCCCCCGGTCAGCCGTCGCCGCTACCGCCACGTGGGGCGGTCGAAACCGTCACGTGGGGCAGTTGAAGTGATTTTGGTCACGCCGCGCGTATGCCCGAGGCAGATCCCTGCGCGTCCTCGGACACGAAGGTCTCGTCCTCCTCGAAGTCCGGGGCCTGGAACGGGTTGGTCGTCGGAGGGGGCAATACGGCCGCGGAGCTGCGGGTTTGCGCCTCCGGAGCGGAGAACAGCGAGGTCGAATCGATGAGAGGTCCACCTTTCGTTACAGGCCCCCGAGGGGGCCTGGCGCGCCGTGACCGGGCACGGCGGGTCCTACAGCTTGGTCATCTTGGCGTACGGGCTCAGGATCCGCATTTGCGCGGAACCGAAATCCACGAGCGCCGCGACTCCCTCGATGCCGACCACACGGCCGAGGCCGTACATGTCGTGTGTGACCTGGTCACCCACGGCGAAGTGCTTGGGATCCGGGGCTACGGGGGCTTTGAAGGGGCTGGTGGGCAGAAAGCGCTTCGGTGCAGCAGGCTTTGTCATTGTCCCTAGTGTGCGCCTGCGAGCGCCCCGTTCGCTGCCGCGGGCCGGGTTCACTGTCCGGCAACGGACCCGGACGGCGACCACCGCCCCGTCGGAGAGGCGGGAGAAGGTCGGCGCTGACCTCGATCCCGGGCAGTCCGGACAAGGGGGAAGGTTTGATCGCGAGGGTGCGCGTTCCACTGCTGTGACCTCCGCCACACCGGGACGCCCTTGAGACCCGATCGGGTGCCACGCCCATGGACCACCGGTGGTGCGCGCCGGACAGTCCCCGGGCGGGCCGGTCGCGGCCGGCAGGGCGGGCCCGTTCCCCTGCAGCGGGGCTCGGCCGTGGACGAGCACCGTAGCCGTAGCCGTAGCCGTAGCCGTAGCCGTAGCCGTAGCCGATCCGGCCGTCCCGCGTCCCGGTCCTCCGGCCGGCCCGTACGCGTCAACGCTCACGGAGCGCGGCCGACGGGCCCGTCCGGCGCGCGGTGATGCGTCGTCTCCCCGACGGGCCGGGCTAGGCGGAGACCCAGCGTCCGATCCGGATGACGATCTCCACGGCGCCCGTGAGGAGCATCAGCACCAGGCAGCACCCGAGGCCGATCAGTCCGGCCTCCAGCCAGTAGATCGGATCCCAGTCCATGCAGGCGAAGGCCGGCGAGCAGCCGACGTCCTCCGGGCTGACCGCCGGCCCCTTCGTGAGGACCCCGATGACGACGCAGAGCACGGAGACGACGGCCGCGGCGGACAGCAGGTACCACCGCAGCCGCCGCTGTCCCCACCACGACAGGATCCATCCGGCGGCGGTCACCGCCGGCAGGATCCACGCGTAGCCGCTGATCAGTCCCACGTCGAATCGCTCCGCGACATCGAGTTCCGGCCGGTCTGCCGCTGGGTGACGTGCTTGCCCATGTCGATCAACCCTACCGAGGGGTGTTTGATCGTCGGCAGATCACCCGTCAGCTTCCGCGTCCTCACCTCCAGGCCCAGGTCGAGCCGGTCGCCGGACGTGAGCTTCACCGCCGTGCTCCAGCGGGTTTCGAACAGCGACGAGGTCCGCGTATGCGAGAGGAGCCGTACGCCCGCGTCGTGCACCTTGTGGTTGAGCCGGGCGGTGGTGATGCTGACGTCGCTGACCACCTGCGGATCCAGTGCCACGGAGAAGGACACGGCCGCGGGTGCCGGGCCCGGTCCGACACTGTGGACCGTGAGCCGCGCCGGGTAGTAGTACCACCGCTTGCCGTTCGCCCACTCGTAGCGGCTCCACACGCCGCTGACCTCAAGTCCCCACGGCGTGGCGACACCGCCGAACGTGCCCGGCCGGCGGGGCTGGAGGCTTCGCCGGCCGCCCGGCTTCGCGTTCTTGCGGCCCACGGCCGCGGTCGCGTCCGCGGGACCGACGACGAGGTCGCGCGGATAGAGCACGGGGTACGCGGTTCCCACGACGACCACCGGATCACTGCCCGCGGCGACCGCTTCGGCCAAGGTGACCGTGCAGGTCGCGAGCGTCGTCCTGGGGTCGGTGGTGACCGTGCTCGTCGTGCGCAGCAGGCGGCCGCCCGCGGTGGCCGCCGCCGCGGGCAGCGGGGAGTACAGCCGAGGATCGTAGGTGAGGGCCACCTCGGTCCCGGCCGGAAGATCCGCGCCCGCGTGCTGAACCTGTACGGCCAACTGTCTGGGGAAGGCGGCCGGTTGGACGCCGACGCCCGGAAGGACCGCGACCGGGCTCGCGCCGACCGGAACCAGCACCACATCGGGGGGCGTGGCATCGGCCCATGCCGGGCTGCCCAGGCCGGCGACGGTGACGGCACCGACGCCCAGCGTCAGTCCTCCGAGGACCAGGACCTGCCGGCGGGTGACCTTCGGGTCGTTCATGTCGAATCCTCGATTCCTCAGGAGCAGTACTGGACGATGGCGTCCCGGAACGCCGCCGCCACACCGGCGACCGCGTCGGTCGACATGAACTCGGGGGAAGGGCAGGTCACCGATCCGAAATCCTTGAACCAGAAGGCCGCTCGAATGGCGGCCGCCTCGACGGAGCCGCCGATCAGCGCATTCACGGCAGCCGATCCCAACGTGGCGGTCGACGACCCGAACCGGAGCGAGTAGAACGCCCTGCGCCGAGCGAGGGACGCGGCCGGCGAGGCGTAGTCCGCCTTGAAACCCGTCGAGAGCGGCTGGCCGGAGTTCTGCCGCGCCGTGTTGCCCAGAACCCACGCGTCGATATCGGCGAGGAAGTCGCTGAGCGACAGGAACGTGTCGTCGCCCTTGTCGGCGATCTTGCCGGCGGCGAAGTCGTACGACTGGTCGTCCGACAGCCCGCTCTGGTGGAACTGCCCCAGTACGCTGACGAGATCGCCGCCCCAGGTCCCGAAGTCCGCCAGGTTGGCCGAGGTGAGGTCACCGTCGAGACCCGTGGTGATGACGGCGCCGCACGACGCGCCGAAGTGATCGACGTCGCTGTCCCACAGCAGGTCGGGATCGCGCAGCGGGCTCGCGAACGGCTCGTCGGGATAGGCGTTCACGAAGTCCACGAAGCCCTGGTCGAGCGAGCCGAAGACCGTGTCGGAGCCCGTGAACGTGAAGGTCCCGTTGCGTGCCCGGAGGTACTGCGCGACCAGTTCGGGTGCGGACCGGTCGGTGTGCCCCTGATCGATCCACTGGCCGGCCCTGGCCTCGATCCAGATCAGGTACGTGTAGAAGCCGTCATTGGCGTCGCGCGGCCGGGTCACGCTGTTGAGGCCCAGATCGCGGCCGGAGGCGATGTCGTTGTCGATCTCCACCGAGCCGCTGGTGCCGGAGGCCAGCGTGAAGTCCTTGATCTGGTCGAAGGCCCAGTTGTCCGGGAGCGGGTAGCCGAGATTGCCGCTGTACCCGGTCGACATGCCGCTGACGAAGCTCCGGGTCGTCAGACCCTCGTTCTCCAGGCGGATGCAGGTGTTGCGGCACCCGTACACACCGATCGCGTACTGACTGCCGAACGCGCTGATCCCGTCACTGACGCCCTGGAAGTGCGGAATGATCGCGCTGGTGATGTCCGCGTCGGTCGCGTCGAAGTCGACCGAGAAATAGATGACCGTGCCGTACGGGATGCCGAATCCCATCGCGGCTTCGGCCGCGTCGTTCCCGGCTTCGACGCCCTGTTCGTAGCTGAAGTAGCTGAGTGCGTTCCCCTCATCCTGATAGATCGGGAAGAGGGACAGGCCGTTGTCGAAAATGAGGGCGATCTCGGAATTGGTCAGAATCTTGTTCGTGCCGCCGATGAGATAGCGGCCGGCTATCGAATACCCGTTGTTCTTCACCGTCTTGATCGTCGTCGCGTTCAGCGGATACATGCAGTCGAACGCGGTGCCCTCGCGGTCCGGGTCCCCGGTCGAGACGAGAAGCGACATCCACGTCTCATAATCGGCGGCGCCGGAGGCGGGCAGCGAGCAGAACTGCTGGAAGCGGGTCACCGTGTAGACGAGATCTGAGGTGAACGACCCGCCGTTGTCGCCCCAGTGGGCGTCGTAGTTGTTGAACGCCACCGCGCACTGGAACAACCGGACCCAGCCGGCGGACCCCGAGTCCTGCGAGCCGCTGGAGACGTACGCGACCGTCCGCAGCGCGCCCTCGGTGGTCGGCCCGAGCGAGCCCGTCACCTGGCTGTCCGTCAGGCCCATCTGGTACTGGATGCCCAGGACAAGGGCCTGCTGGACGTTGCGGGAGAAGTGCCCGTCGCACGGCCCGATGAAGAACTGGCCCTTTTGGTAGTACGCGTCGTTGAGCCACCGCTGGCAGGTCTGGATCATGCTGGAGCCGCCGGCCGTGAGCACGTACGCGTCCATGGTCAGCAGGGCTTTGAAGACCTTCGGTTCCACGTCGTAGATCTGCAGGTCCGGCTGCTGAGGACCCGGCAGGCCCATGTCCGCCACCATCGCGGTCAGGCCGCTGCCGGTGGCCACGTTGAAGCCGCCGTCGATGTCGCCGCCGCTGTAGCCCTTGCAGTAGAGGGCCGCCTCGGCGATGGTCCGCATGTTCACGTTGGCGGAACTCCGCCCGACCGGGCCGTACGCCTTCAGGTCCGCCCAGGTCGTCGGCCCGAAGCTGTCGGACAGCGCGGTGATGCCGAGTTCGTGCTGGAGGGCCCGGGTGAGGCAGTAGATCGTCTCCCAGCCGGTCATTCCGTCCTCGGTGCACCGGTTGTACCCGGAGACGCCTGAGTAGGTTGCATTGACCCATTGCTGGGCCTTGAGAACCATCTGATCCATAGGGTGGTCCTTCTCGATGCCGATGACCCGATACGTGGGAACATGGCAGGCCGCTCCATCACGGCCCCATCACCGGTCCACCACCACCCCATCACCGGATCATCGCGGGTCCACCGAACGGCAGTTCCAGGGCGCGGGGGCGGCGCGGCGGCACCTTCGTCGCCGCGAGCGGTGCGGTCGGTTCCGGCCGGGTACCCCGTCGTCCTCCGCGTGCGCCCCCAACTCAACGAATCATCCACTACGCCGGAATTGACGCACTTTGCCGGACGGGCCCGGGCGTCGGACGGTTCCTATGAGTCCCGCTGAAGCGCGACAGCCGGATCCCGCAGCGCTTTATACTCGCGAACGCGCGGCCGCCTGCTCATATCGGCGACGTGCGCACCATCCTGATCCCGCCCCCGCCGAAAGGATGGCCGATGCCCGACTTCGGGATTCTCGGACAGCCGTACGCCGAGCCTCTCCAGCCCGGCATCGGCGTGAATCGCCGACGCGAGTGGGTCATTCTTTCCGCCCTGATGACGCGACCGAACGCATTCATGTCCACGAATACGCTCGTCGACGCGATGTGGGATACCGAGCCACCGCGGACGGCACGCGAGCAGGTGATGAACTGCCTCGGTTCCATTCGGCGGGCGATCGCGGCGTCCGGCGCCGCCGACGTGCGTCTCGACCGGGTCCGGGACGGCCACGTGTTCGGCATCGACGCCGAACGGATCGACCATGTCGTCTTCTCCCGGCTCTGCGCCGAGGCGGAGTCGGCGAAGGCGCTCGGCCGGGTCGAGTCCAGTCTCGGCCGGTACGAGCGCGCCCTGGCGCTGTGGCGCGGGGGCGTGTACGACGGGCTCGACGTGCCGAGTTTCGCCTCGCACGCCGCGGCGCTGGAGGAGCAGCGGGCGAGCGCGGCCGAGCAGTACTTCGCCCTGTCGATCGCGGCCGGTCGCGGTGGCCGTGTGATCCCGCACCTTCTGCGACACGTCGGCGAGTATCCGCTCCGGGAACGTGGTGTCGCGCTGTTGATGACGGCGCTGCACGGCGAAGGCCGGTCCCATGACGCCCAAGCGGCGTACGCGCGCCTCGCACATCGGCTCCGGGAGGGACTGGCGGTCGGGCCGGGCAGCGAGGTCCGCCGGACCCTGGACGCGATCCTCAACGGCACCGTTCCGGCCCCCCAGCCCGCCGCCGGCTGACCCCGCATCCACCCCTCATCCTTGGGCCGCGGGGGGCGCAGGTCGCGGGGTCGCAGGCCGCGCCGACTCCTTTTCACCGGCCGTCCGGGCGGCGAGAACGCGGGGGCCGGTCACGGCTCCATGGCAGGGACCGGCGCTGTCCGACCCGTGCACCACCGGTCTGCGCCGTCGTCCGCCGGCTGGTCCGGCGGACCGGGCTGGTCCGGCTGGTCCGGCAGGCCGGGCTGGAGCGAGGGCAGTGTCAGGTGCCACCAGTCCGTGAGCCGGTCGGAGACGGTGGCCGCGCCCTCCAGTGCCTCGGTCACGGCACAGAAGCCGAAGAACGTACGGACCAGCGTGCGGGCGGTGGGCGCGGGGCGAAGGTGGCGCGCGAGGTGACCGGTGGTCCGCGCCTGGGCGAGGAGCCGTGTCGCGGCGGCGGTCCACAGGGCGAAGGGGTCCGGAATCGCGGCGTTGATGGTGTCGCGTTCGGCCCACAGCCGTGCGCCGGCGCGCGTGACGGTGTCCCCGGCGAGGGCGTGGGCGACGTCGTAGCTCAGGGCGACGAGGCGCTGCAGAGGCGGTACGGCCTCGTCCGCGTACCGCGCGGCGAGGGTCGGCCAGGTGGCGAACCGGTCCTTCACGACGGCCAGCGCGATGCCCTCCTTGCTGGCGTAGTGGAAGTAGACGGAGCCGCTGGTCCGGCCCGACCGGGTGCTTATGTCGTTGACGCTGGTGCCTGCGTACCCGTGTTCGGCGAAGAGGGAGGCCGCCGCTTCCAGGAGAGTTCTGCGGGTTGCCCTGGCCCGTTCCTGCAACGTCCCGTCCACCTTTGCTCAATCTGACCGACGACGAAGAATGTAGTGCGCCCGCGCACGCCGGGAGCAATTGGGGACCTCGCTTGAGCGAAATTCCGTATTTCTTTCGAGAGTGACCGCCGACGAGTGGTAATGGTGTCGGTCCGCCACTTTTTCGATGACTGCCCGGAGCGGCGGAGCCCCGGCGTCCGGTCGCGGGGTGCCCGGCGAATATGCCTCAACTGGCCGTCTTCCTGGCCGTCTTGGGCGCCGCGTGGACCCCGCTGACGCTCTGGTGCGTTATGTCCCCATACACCCCGGCCATCCCTTCGGTCGATAGCCCTGAGCGGTCATTGTGTGACTTTCCGTCATGGCAATAACGTAACCGCCACGATGTTTCCGTTTGGTGCGGATAGTCGCGAATCGGCATTAACGTCACGCCGTCATCCGGTGGACCTTCCGTCGCGTATCCGGGCTCGGAACATCGCCACACCGAGACCCCGTCACGCCGCGCGTGACCGTCTGCCCGGAGGAGACCACTGTGACCATTCCGCGCCTCTCTCTGTTCGACTGGTCCCCTGGAGCAGTCGTCTTCGACTGCGACGGCACTTTGATGGACAGTGAACGCCACTGGCAGGAAGCACGGCACCGGGCCTTCCGGGACTTCGGACTGAAGGCGCCGCCGGGATTCGCCGAGCAGGCCGCAGGCGTCCACTACGCCGACTGCGGACGGATGATGGCGGACTCGGTGCAGAAGCCGGAACTCGCCGCCGACCTGGCCGACTCGCTCCTGGAACACTTCCTGTCACTCGTCAGCGACGACCCGGTGACGATGCCCGGCGCCGTCGAGCTCGTCCGGACCCTCTCCGGCCGGCTGCCGTTGGCCGTCGCGAGCAACTGCCCGCTGAGAGTGGTAGATGAGTGCCTGGAGCGCGCGGGGCTGCGACAACACCTCCAGCACATCGTCGTACCGAGCGAGGAGCCCAAGCGGTCGGCGCCGGCAGCCAGTCCTGCACCTGCGGTGCGGCCCCAACCGGACACGCCGGACGGCACCGTGGAGCCGGGGGCGCTGCCCCGGACGGGAAGGCGGGACGACGGCGAGGCGTCGGCGGTGCGGCCCAAACCGTGGCCCGACGTCTACGTCACGGCGGCCCTGCTGTGCGGCGTCCAGCCTTCGCAGGCGCTCGCGGTCGAGGACTCCCTGACCGGCGTGGAGTCGGCTCACCGCGCCGGCCTGCGGATCCTTGGGGTCGGCCCCCGACCGGCCGGCGACGCCGACGAACGAGTGGACCTGTGGCTGCCCTCGCTGCGGGACCCCGAACTCCTCGCCTGGGCGCGGGCGCAGGCCCCTGATGCGCACCAGGGCCGTGCACGTCCCGCACATTGAGGCGTGCGGGAGCACCGCCCGGCAGCCGCGCCCGTCGGGAGGACGACCCGAGGGCGGGCGGTGCCACCGCTCGGCGACGATCCAGCGGACGGACCGGGAGGACGAGCGCATCGCCGGGCCTGTGCACTTCCCCACGCACCCGGCGCCATGGGTCGAACCGGCGCCGGGCGCCTGCTGTTTCGACGGCAGCCGGTCGTCTGGAGCCGCCTGGATTGCGAGGGCGGCCGGTCGCCTGGAGCGGCCTGGATTTCGACGGTGGCCAACCGCCTGGAGCCGCCTGGAGTGGAGCCCCGACCGGAGCCACTGCAAGCAAACGTGACCGGGCATCGCGATGGCGCATCCGGGGAGTGCGCGGGCGGCCGCAGGGTTCCTCCGGGACATGACATGTATCACTGAAGCGGTCCGTACGGGGAAGGCAACTGTCCGCTTAAGAGGTAATTGCCTGCCATGCGCAGCCGATGTGCAGCAGGCACCACCTTTCACACACACTTCCAACGCAGATCTTTCCGGTCATACGATCACCGGCACGCCGCCCTGCGTGGGTCCTGCCGCAGCGGTCGGTTCGGCTTTTTCTGACCGCGTCAGCCTGACCCGCGAAGGACTCTGTTGAAGATTCGCCGCATCCTTGCGACGGCCGTTGCCGCCGCCGTCACCACGCCCGTCATCCTGCTGTCCGCCACACCGGCGCTCGCCGCCGCCGACCCGTCCGCCGCCTCGCGGGCGCAGCAGCAGAGCGAGCAGGGCAAACCCTCCATCGAGGAACTCGAAAAGGCCGCCGCGAAGGCGCAGCAGGCCTACGACGACGCCGTAGCCGCGGACAAGGCCGCGCGGACCGTCCTCGACGCGGCCCTCTCCGACGACGCGCCCCTCACCGTCGCGGCGAAGAACGCCAGGGACGAGGCCGCGACGGCCGCCACCGCCAAGGAGAACGCCGACACGGCGCTCGCCGACGCGGAGGCCGCGCTCGCCGCACTGCCCGGCACCGCCAGTGCCGAGGAGAAGGCGGCCGCAGAGACGGCTGTCGCCGACGCGAAGGCGGCAGCCTCGGCCGCCCAGGACGCCAAGACCGCCGCCGACGAGAAGGCCGCGACCGCGATTCGCGTGTCCGACGACGCTCGCGTCGCAGCCGCCAGGGCGTACTTCCAGGTCCAGAACGCCAAGGACGAGGCCCTCAAAGGCAAGGAGGCCGCCGACAAGGCGCTCGCCGACGCCAGGGACGACACGGATCCGGACGGGCCCGGGTGCGTCTTCGAGAACAAGCTCACCACCGTCGCCATCGGGCTGCCGTCCACGATCGAGGCGGCCTCCACGACGGACTTCTCGCTCCGCGTGACCAACGGGACGGACAGGACACTCGACACGGTCACCCCGCACGTCCGCTTCCACGCCACGGACAAGAGCGGTCACCACGTCACCGACGATGCCTTCCACCTGCAGTGGTCGACTGCCGCGTCCCCGGCCTGGAGGAACGTGGCAGCGGACGGTGGCACCGGCTCCATCAGTGCGCTGAAGGCCGGTGCGCACGCCGACATGAAGCTCCGACTGAAGGTCGACGCCGACGCCCCGGCCGGTAACGGCGTCGCCTTCGTCGCGGGCAGCTACGTCAACGACGACACGTCCTGCGGCGGCAACCTCTCCACCGACCACGCCTTCGATCTCCTCGCCGCGCCCAAGGACTCCGGCAGCCGCCCGGGCGGTGCCGACGGAACCACACCGGGCAAGAGCGCGCCGCCGACCACGCACAACAGCCCGCAGGGCGGCGCGTCCACCACCCCCATCGACTCGGCCGGCCCCGCCATCACCGGAACGCTCGCCAGTACGGGCGCCTCCCCGGCCCTCCCGCGCCTCGCCGCGCTGTCCGGCGCGGCGCTCGTCCTCGGCGCGGGCGCCGTCGTCATGACCCGCCGCCGCAAGGCCGGCTCCGCGTCCTGACGAGCCGCGGACGGGCACGCGCCCCGCGTGTGCCACAGCTGGGAAAGGGCGCCGCCTGGCTCGGGGGCCCTTTCCGACACTGCGCGACCCGAATGCGCAACCGCTCGGAGTGACTCTCGCCCCTTTCAGCCCACCGTTCGTAGACATCCCCAGGTGGATCGGCCCATGACCTCCCTCGACACACCGGACGAGACGGGACAGAGGGCGCCGCTCGCGGTCCGGTTCGGTGGGGCGTCCCTGGTGCGCCGGCTCTGCTGCCCGTTCTGGATACTGGTCTCCTTCGTCACGCTGCCCCTGGCCCTCGTGGGCCTCGTGCGGGCCTACGTCGAGCACCGGGCATCGAGGTCGGGCCGGGCGAGCGGACCACGGGCCGCCGTGGGCGCCGTGCTGTCCCTGCTGGGCGCGACGGCGGCGATCGCCTACATGGTCTTTCTGGCGAGGCATCCGGAGCTTCCCGTCCAGGGGTAAGAGAGCCGGCCGAGACGCGAGGGCACGACGGCGCGGTCCTGCGGGCGCGAAGGCCAGGGAGAAGCGCATCGCCGCAGCCCTGAACCGGCCCTGTGAACAGGGGAGTCGGCGCCACAGCCTTCCTTCGGGAGGAGGGCAGGCACCACGGATCCCACCGCAACCGGGCCGCCGCTTGCGAGGTAAGGGCCTGGCGAGGAAGATCCCCGCATGCCGGCTGCCGCCCCCGACGGGGACTCACCTCACGTGCACGACCACGCCGCTCGACGACGTACCGCCCGGAACCCGATACCGGCGCGCGAGGCGATGTCGGCATGATCACGGGGTACGTGGCGATCCTGCCGGCGGCGACGCTGGTGTGCTGGATCCTGTCGTGGTGGAAATCGCGGTGGCTGCGGTGGGGCGTACTGGGCGGCGCGGCCGTCGCCTCCGTGCTCTGCTACTTCATCTCGTTCCAGGCACCGGGCGGCGTGGTCGACCCGGCCCACGGCTGCCCGATGCTCGCCGCATGCGGGTCCTGGGACGGGGTCTACTGGCTTGAGACAGGGGTGTTCACCTTTGTCCTGGTCATCATCCTGTGGATCGTGACCCTCGTGGTCAACGCCTGGCGCGGCACCGAATAGCGCCCACGTCCGGCGTGTGGTCGGACGGCCTCTGCGCTGGATCGCCGCGCACCTCGATTCGTAGGGGCAGGGGCAGGGGCAGGGGCAGGACCGCAGGGCACCGCTGACCTTCGCGACCAAGGGCGACACCGAGGTCCGGCTCTCGCAGGTGGAGGCGGTCCTCACGCGCGGCGCCCGGGAAGACCCTGGCCGCGGAGCGGTCAACTTCATTGATTACAGGGGGCGATGGGCGAACGAGTGGCCCGCCCCCACCGCGGACGAGCTGTACCGCCGGCTGCGCGGCTCGACGTCCTGCCCATCCTTCGGCGCGGCCGATCCGGCCGAGCTCGCGGCGCCCCACGTCCGATGGCGCGCGCAGGACTGTCATCCGAGCCGGCCAACCAGTGGCCGGAGGTCGCTGTCTGTCCGGCGCTGCGAAAGTGCGGTCAGGCACGGAACCCTCAGGGGCCCCGCTGCCCCCGCTGCTGACCACTGGCGCGCAGGATGTTCGACATTCCGGCGCCGGCGAGCCCCGCCCCACTCGCGATGGCTCCTGCGGAGGCGACGTTTGCAGGGACGCCGACGAGCGCGCCGATGCCGGTGGCGTCGAGCATGGTCCCGCCGACTTCGCCGCCGGCGCCGAGGGCCATGAGGCCGATGCCGCCGGCGGTCTCTGCGAGTGATCCGGGATTGTTGATCGCGGCGTTGCCGATGGAAGCGAGGTCGGTCGCGACGGTTTCGCCGACGTCTTTGGCGACATGTCCGGCGCCCGAGAGGAAGTCGCCCGCGTCGTGGGCCATGCGGGACCAGAGACTGGGCTTCGGCGGCGCGAGATCGCGAGCCCTGCCGACAGCGACTGCCGCGGTATGGCCTGCGGAGTCCAGTTGGCTTCGGGCGCTGTCCAGGGTGTCCTGGGCGGCCTGGTGATGTGCCTTGCCGGCGTTCGACAGGATGATTGCGTCGCCGGCCTGGCTCTGAGCCCAGGTGAGCGTGGAGATGTAGGAGCCCAGCGCGTTCGCGGCATCGTGGAAGGCGTCCCCTGCGCGCAGCCACTTGCCGGGCTGGCCGTGATAGACCTCGCGGAAGGCGTCGGCTGCTTCACCGCGCCAGCCTTCACTGGTGTCGATGCGCCGCAGTCCCTGGCCGGCGAGGTGGAGCATGTCGCCGTACGCCTTCAGCGCCTCCTGGGTGCTGCCGATGGTGGTTGGGTTGCCAGGTATGAGGGCGTCGGCATCTTCGGTGTCTCCGAGCTCCGTCACGGTCACTTCACCCCGGGGTCGCTGCTGTCGCCGTGCAACATGCCTGTGAAGCTGTGGTGTATGGCCTTGGCCACCTTGTCGTAGGCGTTGACGTTGTCCGTGAGGCGGGTGGCGATTTCTTGGGCGTCCTTGGAGAGGTTGTCCACGCCGCGCTGCCAACGGCTGAGGAAGTCCGAGAGAGTGCTGGCCAGTTCGCCGTGGCCGATGGCTGATTCATCGCGCGGGGTGGCGCTGACCTTCTGCACACTGATCTCGTCGAGCGTGCCGTTCACACCGGACGCCGCCTGCTACAAGGCCCCGATATCAACGCTGTACCCAGTACACATTCCCGCCCCTCCCCGCGAGCCGACCCGTCGACAAGTCAGATGGTCGTAGCAGTTACTGCCAGGTGGTTGGCTTCCGGGCGTGGTGCGCCTGGCCAAGGAGTACCAGCGGCTGGACTTCGTCCTGCCCCGCGCCACTCCGGCCCGGCTCGGAGCGGCATGGGGCGGTGTCGGGTCCTCGTCGCCGGTCAGCCGATCCTGTCGGTCAGGCCGACGGACAGGTAGGTCGCCTGGCGCTGGTCCTTCTCGTTTCGCCAGGGTTGGATGAGTTCCAGGAGCGTGCTGGTCTTCGGGTCGATGATCACTTCAGTGGTGTCGGCGCCGCCGTGCAGGGCCAACTCCGTCCCACTGCGGCCGGCGCTGTCTTTGACGGTGCCGACGACGCTCACACCCTTCAGTTGGGCAAGTGCCCTGAACAGCCCGCTGCGCAGTTCTGGACTGGCGGGGGAGTCGGCGAGCAGGGTGCTTGCCTGCGCGAAGCCGAGCGTGCCAGTGCCCTCGTCCCCACCCGCGGGTTCCTTCGGCGTGTTCTCGATCTGCCGGAGCAGCAACGCCGGGTTCGTGGGCAGGCGGTCCAGGGCGTTCCAGCCAAGGCGCCTCGGGCCGATCTTCCAGCCGGGGGACCGCATCGTGCGGAGGGTCTTGCCGGCGACGACGTAGGCGGATTCCATCGACCGCGAGGTGTACACGTCGTGGGTCTTGAAGTGGGTCTTCCAGTACTTCCCCGAGCCGGTCGGCTGAGTGGCGGCGACCTTGGCGACGTTGTTCAAGAAGACCGACGCGGACTGCGCCCGCGTCCCGGACTGCGCAGCGGCGGAGTCCCCTCCCACGTTCACGTACGTCACCACGGCTCCGACCGCGACCGCGGTGACAGCAAGGACGGCGATGGCGGCGACGCGGTGGCGCTTCCAGAACGATGCCCATACGGCGCCCTTGCGCGCGTCCTGGTGCGGGCTCTGCCACCTGGTTC
Source organism: Streptomyces sp. NBC_01497 (assembly GCF_036250695.1). Lineage (NCBI taxonomy): Bacteria > Bacillati > Actinomycetota > Actinomycetes > Kitasatosporales > Streptomycetaceae > Streptomyces > Streptomyces sp. NBC_01497. The sequence continues at coordinate 4,399,101 of NZ_CP109427.1, forward strand.
CTTCGACCGGCTCCTGCCCCGGCCCCGGTGCCTCGACCGCACCGTTGATCTTCGTTCCTTCGATCCAGACATCGGTGATGTTGCGTGTCGCTGCGATGTCGGCGGTGGGGTCGCCGTGCACCAGCACGGCGTCGCTGCGTAGTCCTGCTCCGACGCGTCCGCGGTCGTTGAGGGCGAAGGTGTCAGCCGTGAGGGCAGTGGCAGAGGCGATCGCCTCGGCGGGGGAGAGTCCCGCGTCGACGAGGAGTTCGAGTTCGTGGTGGAGGGAAGCGCCGTGCGGCGGTGACCACGGTATTCCGGGTGCGGCGTTGGCGTCCGTGCCGGCCAGGATCCTGATACCGGCCCGGTGGAGGCGGCGGACGTTTTCGCGTGCCGCGGCGTAGTCCGCGTCGCCCCGGGTCCGGGCCATTGCCTCCATCATCACGAGCGTGGGAACGACGGCCATCGAGCCGGCCAACGCCGCAATGTCGTCTTGACTGAGGAGTCCGTCCATCGGCACGTGCGTGAGGATGTCCACGTTGGCAGCCGCCGCATCGCGGTAGGCGGTGAGCGACGCGGCGTGCGCGACGACTCGGAGACCGTTGCGGTGCGCCTCGGCGACGATGGCTTTCGCCGTGTCGACCGAGAGTCCCGCGGGAGGGGGGCCATCCAGGATGACCTTCACGTAGTCCACGCCGTCCTCGACCCGGCGCGCGACGAACGAGGCGGCGTCGTCGGGTGACGTGATGAGGCCGTCCTTCGGGAAGTTCGGAAGCTCGGCGTGGTGGCCGTGCGGACCGGTGGCGGGAGTGCCCGCGGTGCGCAGGTCGGCGACGCCGGGCTGATGCCGCATGGCGCGGGCGAACTGGGCCGGCCAGGTGGCCATGTCGAGGGCCGTGGTCGCGCCCCACTGGGCGAGGGATGCCAGGTCGGCGCGGCCTCGCACGGTGTGGGTGTGCGCATCGATGAGCCCTGGCAGGAGTGTCGCACCGGAACCGTCCACGACGACATCGGCACGGACCGCCGGATCGCCGTTCTCGAACACGGTCGAGAACGAGACGTCCTGGGGTTCGGTGAGGCGTGTTCCGTCGAAGACGCGTACGCCCGTGATGGTCGTCGTCACTCGTTTCGCGGCCTTGCCGGCCCACGCTCCCACTTCCGCGAGACGGCGCTTGACGAGGAGGACCACGGCCACGATCCCGGCGAGCGTGATCAGAAAGGCGACGGGCTTGTGGATGATCAAGAAGGTGGACGTGGGGAGCGTGAAGGCGAGCGTGATCGTCGTGAGGGCGTTCACCAGGAGGGCGCTTCCGAGCACCGCTGTCGGAGCTTGCCAGAGCCGGCGTTCGAAGTCGTTGGCGGGTGTCGGTGAGTCGCCGTTGCGTCGCCTGGCGAATCGCATCACGGTCATCAGCAGGGGCCGTTTGGCCATCGCCGATATCAGCAGCACGATGCCGACGGGGCCGACGAGCACGGCTTCCTGGATCTTCAGGACGAACGGATTCTCGCCGCTCGCGACGAAGACGAGCAGACCGATGCCGTAAGCGAGTGCCGCAAGGGCTCCGATCGGGTCGAGCTTCTTGCGGACCGGCCACTGAATCAGGACGAACAGCGCCGGGATCGCGGTCCCGATGACGAGAGCCGGTACAACTCCGCCGACCAGCGGCGGGAGCAGGATGAACGCGAGGGTCGGTAGACCCACGTTCACCACCGCGAGGACGGTGATCCGGAGGACGAGCGCTCGCATCGATGGCTTGGGCACAGGGACAACCTTTCCATTGCCTTTCCAGAAAGCTTCCTAGAATCTATAGCACAAGCTTTCAGAGAAGCCAATGTGGTAGTCTGGGCCCGTGAAGGACGACAGGAAGCCCGCGAGCGTCGAAGAGTCGGCTCTGCGCTCGGCCGTACCCGATGACCAGCTCACCTCGGGGTCGGTGGAGTTCATGCGGCGCATCGTGCGTCTTGCAGGGATGCTCAATGGGGTCCTCGAACCCGAGCTCGCGGCCGCGGGCCTGGCTCGGGCCGAGTACGACATCCTGACGACTCTTCTGTCAGCTCCATCTGACGACCGGCTCCGCCCCACCGACCTCGCCCGACGCTCCGTCCTGACCTCAGGAGGGACGAGCAACGCGCTGCGCAGGCTGGAAAAGCAGGGTCTGGTGGTCCGCGAGAAGAGCGACTCCGACGGCCGCGGAACGTGGGTGGCACTGACCGAGGAAGGGCGCAGGGTAGTCAGGGCGACGGCGCAACGCGTCATACGCAAGACATCGGATCTGCTCCGCCCTGCGGAGCAGCATCTGCCCGAGGCGAACGAGATGCTTCGGGCCCTGGCGGCGGCCATCGACGGTCGCTGACAATTCCGCGCGGCCCGATCGAACCGGTGCAGGAGACCTCGGCCATTCCGCATCCGTCATCTCACTCGGATATCAGCCTGCCTGCCTCCCCGGAGCGATCGAACCAAACCGCGCTCCGAGGGGGCGTCTCCTTTCAACGCGTGAAGACCTGGAAGTGTTGGAGCGATCCCGACCACGAGGCGAAGAAGGCCCGTATCGAGCCCCTCTACGCCATCGCCGAGGACGAGGTCGTCCCAAGAACGGTGAGTCGCTGTTGTCGTTCCGGCCATGAGGGGTGGGCTTCGAACCGGGGTTCCCGATCGGGTGGTCACCGTGGGTTCAGCGCATAGAGGTGGGGCCTTCTGACAGCTCGTTGGTGTCGAATCACCGAGCAACGTCAGGAGGCCCGGGTGTCGGAGTGTTCCGTGCGGATGGCCGGTCGGCCCAGTTCGGTCACTCCGGGGTGTGACTATCTGGCTCACCGGTTCGGAAACGCTGCCGGCAGCGGCGTTATCCGCCGGACATGACGGACACGGAGTGGGCGGTGGCGCGGCCGTTGCTGCCGGTGCCGGGCTGGATGCGGGGCCAGGGCGGGCAGCCGGAAGCGTACTGCCACCGGGCGAGACTGGACGCGGTCCGCTACCTGGTCGACAACGGCATCAAGTGGCGGGCGATGCCCGCCGACTTCCCTCCCTGGCACCGCGTCTACGCGTTCTTCCGCCGCCGGCGCGACCACGGCCTGACCCGGGAGTTCCCACGACCGGCTGCGCAGCCGGGGTCGAGCCACATGATGGGGTTGGAGACGTAGGTGGCCGGGTTGGGCGCGGGGGTGAGTCCGAGTGGGTCAGGGGTGAGGTAGCGGGCGGTTTCGGGGTCGTAGTGGCGGAAGTAGTTGTAATGGAGGCCGGTTTCAGGGTCGTAGTACTGGCCGGGAAAGCGCAGTGGGGTGTAGGCAGTACTGTCCGCTGCCCAGGCGGTGGTGCCCCACAGGGTGCTGCGCGTGTGCCAGGCGACGTCGCCCTGTTCGTCGATGAGTTCGCTCGGGGTGCCGACGAGGTCGGTAATGATGGCGAAGAAGCGTGAGTCGATCTCGTCTTGGGACGCATCGGCCGCGCCGATGCGTTCCGTCTGAGCGAGCGGGCGCAGGCTTTGATGGTCCCAGGTGAGGGTGACGGGGGCGGGCAGGTCGGGCGAGGTGGTGCTCTGTTCGCAGAGGGTGGTGCCGTCCCAGGTGAAGTCGACGCGTTCGACGACGCTTTCCCCGTCCGCTGCGAGGCGCAGCTTCGCGGTACGGCGGCCGACCGGGTCGTACGTGTAGCGCCAGCGGGTGCCGTCCGGTGCGAGGACCGAGGTGAGGCGGTCCTCGGCGTCCCATTCGTACCGCCAGGTGTCCGGTTTGCGGGACAGCCGGGTCTTCTGGCGGAGGGTGACGCGGCCGAGGGCTTTTCTTTGGAGCGGGTGACGAGAATCGAACTCGCGCTCTGAGCTTGGGAATCACCGTTACCAGCTGCGGCAACCTGCTGTCTGACCTGCGCAAAGAGCCTCGTATGGGGTTTCTCCCGCAGCCCCGTGAATGCCCGTGGTGGCCAGTGTTGTCCGCTCTGAAGGGCACGTGGTCCCGCCTGGGGATGGCAGCCGTGCTTGCCGTCATGCTGACCGCTGGTGACAAAGCGTCGGCGGACCGTGGACCATTCCCGGTGGACGTTTCACGACGTGCCAAGTCCGGCAGGAGGGCCAACGGGATTCGTTCATGGATGCGAGGTCGGAGGCGCAGGGCTCCGTGGTACCCGCACACGGAACCGGGTCCGACCCGGTCGACTGTCGAGTTCTGTGGTGCCCTGATGGGCCGCGACCACTGCGGCCACGATTGCCAGGCCGAGACCGGTGCCGCCCTCAGCGCGGGTGCGGCCCTGGTCGGCGCGGGTGAAACGTTCGAAGATGTCGGGTTGCAAGTGCTCCGGCACGCCCGGCCCGGTGTCGGTGATATCCATGCCGATCGTGCGGTCTTCCTCGGTGATACGCAGGGTGACCTCGGTGCCCGGGGGCGTGTGCGTATACGCGTTGGCCAGCAAGTTCGCGATCACCTGGTGCAGCCGGTGCGCGTCCCCTGTCAGCGTGACCGGGTCCTCGGGCAGTTCCAGACGCCATCGGTGCCTGGGCGCGGCAGTACGCGCGTCGCTCATGGCGTCCAGCGCAAGCCGGGTGAGGTCGACGGTGTCCCTGGCCAGCGGTCGTCCGGCGTCTAGCCGGGCCAGCAGGAGCAGGTCGTCGACGAGGCCGGTCATCCGCTCGCTCTCGGAGAGGATGCGTTCCAGGGCGTGGCTTACGTCCTCGGGAACCGCCCCGGGGTGGCGCAGTGCCAGTTCGGCGTGTGCGCGCACGGTGGCCACGGGGGTACGCAGCTCGTGGCTGGCGTCCGCCGCGAAGAGCCGGAGCCGCTCCTCGCTCGCCTGCCGCCGCCGCAGTGCGTCCCCGACGTGGCCGAGCATGCGGTTGAGTGCGGTGCCGACCTGCCCGACCTCGGTGCGCGCGTCGGTGTACGGGACCGGCCCGGGCATGGCGACGTCACCGCTGGCCAGGGGACGCCGGGTGACCTCGGTCGCGGTGGCGGCGACCCGGTTGAGAGGACGCAGGGACCACCGGACCCACAGTGTTCCCGCCACCCCTGTGACCAGTACGGCGGCTCCGAACACGATGGCCTCGACCATCTCGACGCGGTGCAGCGTCTCCTCCACGGGGCGCAGTGGCAGGCCAGTGACGAGCAGGTCGCCGTCGTCGCCGTGGACGGCAGCGACCCTGTAGTTCCCCAGGGCCGACAGGTGCAGTGTCCGGCCATGGCCGTCGGCGGGCAGGGCGGCCAGGGCGTGCCGGTCAGCGCTGGTCAGGGGGACGGAAGTGTCCGATTCATCGCGTACCACCGAGGCATGCGTCGCGGTACCCGGCAGGAGACGTGCGCCGAAGGTGCCCTCGGACTGGCCGCGCGTGTCCGCCTGATTGTCGGCGTCGGGGTGCTTTTCGTGTTCCAGGCTGGCGGGGAATCGGCCGCCCACGGCCAAAAGCTGCTGGTCGAGGCGCTGTTCGAGGAAGTTTCCGAGGGCGAGCACGGTGGTGACGCCGATCGCCAGGCACGCCAGGGTGAGCAGCAATACGAGCCCGATGCTGAGGCGGGCCCGGAGCGAACGGGGGCCGGGCAGTCTCACCGCGGCCCCCGTGGGGGACTCTCGGGCTTCAGGACGTAGCCGACCCCGCGCACGGTGTGGATCATCGGCGCCTGACCGGCGTCGACCTTCTTCCTGAGGTAGCTGATGTAGAGCTCCACAATGTGTGCCCTGCCACCGAAATCGTACGACCAGACATGGTCGAGGATGCGTTCTTTGGACAGCACCCGGCGGGGGTTGCGCATCAGGAACCGCAGCAGCTCGAACTCCGTGCGCGACAGCTCCACTGCGCGGTCGCCGCGCGTCACTTCCCGGGCGTCCTCGTCCATGACCAGGTCCCCCACTTGCAGCAGGTCGGTGCCGGGCTCGCGCGCCATGCCGGACCTGCGCAGCAGGCCTCGCAGCCTGGCCAGCACCTCCTCCAGGCTGAACGGTTTGGTGACGTAGTCGTCGGCGCCCGCTGTGATGCCCTTGATCCTGTCCTCGACCGCGTCCCGCGCGGTCAGGAACAGCACGCACACGTCCGGCGACACTTCGCGCAGCGCGTGCAGGACCCGCAGGCCGTCCATGTCGGGGAGCATCCAGTCCAGGACGACGGCGTCGGGCTGGAACGCGCGGGCGGCAGCCACGGCCGTGCGGCCGTCCGCCGCTGTCCGGACCGCCCACTGCTCGTAGCGCAACGCACCGGCGAGCGCGTCGGTGAGCGCGTCCTCGTCGTCGACGACGAGGACGCGGGCGGGTGAGCCGTCGGGTCTGCGCAGCACGGTGCGCGGGATGCGGGGGGCCATTGCCCTTCCAGCATCACCCACACCGGGCGGGGACACGGCCGCACGACCCTCTGAGTTTCCTCTGAAACACGTCGGATCTCTCCATTCAGAACGTGCTCAGAGGGTCATCGGTGAGGGTGGGGCTCCGCACGCGCCAAGGAGGGACCCATGACCACCGGCACTCTTCGCCATCCGCCTCCGCGCGCCCGGCCCGGGCCGTCGGCTGACCGGAGCGCCGCGGTACGCGTCGTCCCGTACGCGGCACAGGGCCTGGGCTGGACGGGGGCCGCAGGTCTGCTCGCCATGTGGTGGCTCGACACCGGTTCCGTCGTCGGCCTCGACGGCTGGCTGACGAACGCCGGACGCATAGCGGGACTGCTCGCGGGCTACGCGTGCGCTGTCCTGCTGGCGCTGATGGCGCGCGTGCCGCTGCTCGACCACGGTGTGGGCAGCGACCGCCTGGCACGCTGGCACGCCATGGCGGGCCGCTACGCGGTCTGCCTTATCTGCGCCCACGTGCTGCTGATCATCTGGGGCTACGCCCTGACGTCGAATGTTCCTCTCACCAGCGAGACCACCGACCTCGTCCTGCACTACCCGGAGATGCTGAAGGCCACGATCGGCTTCCTGCTGTTGTTGGGCACCGGCATCATCTCCGCCCGTGCGGTCCGCCGGAGGGTGAGCTACGAGACCTGGCACTACCTCCACTTCGCCACCTACGCAGCCGTCTTCCTCGCCTTTGGCCACACGCTCGCCAACGGGGCGGAATTCGTCGGCAACCGGGCACTGGAGATCGCGTGGTACGCGATGTACCTGTCGGTCGCGGCCCTGCTCCTCTGGTTCCGCTTCCTCGTGCCGATCCGGCGGGCGCTACGCCACCAGCTGCGCGTGGCTGAGGTCCGCGGCGAGGTCCCCGGCGTGGTCTCGGTCTACCTGACAGGCCGGCGACTGGACGTCCTGGCCGCCAGGCCGGGCCAGTTCTTCCGCTGGCGCTTCCTGGTCCGCGGCATGTGGTGGGCCGCCAACCCCTACTCCCTGTCCGCCGCGCCGGATCCCCGGTTCCTGCGGATCACCGTCAAGGCAACCGGCTCGCACAGCACGGCCCTTGCCGATCTCGCCCCCGGGACCAGGGTCCTGGCCGAGGGACCCTACGGGGGATTCACCGCGGCCCGCGCCACCACAGGCAGGACCCTCCTGATCGCGGGGGGCGTGGGCATCACCCCGCTGCGAACGCTGTTCGAGACGCTCCCGGGCGACGTCGTCCTCATGTACCGGGCCCGCAGTACGCGTGATCTCGCCCTGCGTGACGAACTCGACGAACTGGCCCGCTCGCGCGGCACGCGCGTTCTGTACGCCCTCGACGAGCCGGGAGCCCAGGCGATACCGCTGACGGCGCGCTCCCTGCAGCGGACCGTGCCGGATCTCGCCGCACGTGACGTCTACCTGTGCGGGCCGCCCGGCATGACGGACGCGGCACGGCGCGCCCTGCGCGCGGCCGGAGTGCCGCGCAACCGTATCCACCACGAGTCCTTCGCCTTCTGAAGCCCCCGGGGAGAAGACCCATGCCGCTGCACAGAGTCACCGTCACGACCGCCTCGACACTCGCGGGCGTCGCACTGCTGCTGTTCCTCAAGCCGCACCACACCGCTCCGCCCAACGTCACCGCGCGCCCACCGGCCACCCCGCCGTCGCAGCATCCTTCCACCGCGCCGGGCGGCAACGGCCGTTTCACCGGCTCGATCATCGACACCCCTTACGGTCCCGTCCAGGTCGCGGCGACCCTCGCACACGGGAGGCTCACGGCCGTCACGGTGCTCCAGGTGCCCCGTGGAACAGGCCGGGACCAGGAGATCGCCTCGTACTCCCTGCCGCGGCTCACCCGGGAGGCACTGGGCGCGCAGAGCGCTCGTATCGACGCCGTCTCCGGGGCCAGCTACACGAGTGCCGGATACATCAACTCCCTGCAGAGCGCGCTGGACCAGGCGCATGGCTGACGACCCTGCTGGTTTCAGACACGTGGAACACGTCATGGGCACCGTGTTCTCCTTCGATATCCGAGACCGGCCCACCGTGCGCGTACGACATGCCCTGCAGGACGCTGTGCGCTGGCTCCACCGCATGGACGCGATCTTCTCGACCTACCGCCAGGACAGCGCGATCAGCCGTCTCGACAGGGGCGAGACCACACTCGACCGCTGCCCGCACGAAGTGGCGGACGTCCTCGCGTTGTGCGACCGGGCCACCGCCGCCACCCGCGGCTATTTCACGAGCAGCCCGGCCGGCAGACTCGACCCCTCGGGGCTCGTCAAGGGATGGGCCATCGAACGCGCCGCGGGGCTGCTGCATGCCGCCGGCGCACACAACACGTACGTCAACGGCGGCGGCGACCTGCAGGTCTACGGCGAAGCGGCGTCCGGAGAGCCCTGGCGGATCGGTGTGGCACATCCCCACAGCCCCCGACGTCTCGTCGCTGTCGTGCCGGGGAGCGACATCGCCGTCGCGACGTCCGGAACTGCTGAGCGGGGCGCCCACATCTTCGACCCGCACACCGGCAAGCCGGCCGGAGCGTGGCTGTCGCTGACGGTCGTCGGTCCCCGCATCGGCCCGGCAGACGTCTTCGCCACAGCCGCCTTCGCCATGGGCGACGCGGCTCCCGCCTGGATCGCCGAGCAGCAGGGCTACGAGGCGATGGGCATTCGGGTAGACGGCAGCGTCTGGTACAGCGACGGCTTTCCGCCGCAGGAGTCCATGTGGTGAAGGCTCATCGAGCGCCGGGGATGCTCATCCCGGCCGCAACGTCCTCACGTGTAACACCCGATCCGCTCGACAGTGTGACGAGTGGAGACAGGACGGTTCGCTGGGCGCCGCTGGTGGGGCTGCCGTCGGAGCCGTCCCGGCACCGTGTGGCGTTGTGGCCGCGACCTGAGCCTGGAGCGGCTGTGTCGGTGCCACCGCGACTCAAGGCCCGCGACGTGTTCGCGGCGCCCTAGGCAGCACGGGCCGCGCAGCGGCTCAAGGAGTCCACCGAAGCCTACGAGGACTACACCGAGAGGGTCTTCCGCGCCCTGCACCAGCCCTGAAGGTCGGAGGACCTCCCCACATGACCACGCAACTCCCGGGCCCCACCGTGGCCCGATGGCGGACATGGCCGCTGTACACGGCCGGATTCACCACTGCCTTCGGCGCCCACGGAGTCGCTGCCAACCTGGGACGTTTTACCACCGGCCACCACGACTCCCTGCTCATGCTCGGCGGTCTGCTCGCCCTGTACGACGGCGCCGAGGTCCTCCTCAAGCCCGTCTTCGGCACCCTGTCCGACCGCATCGGCGCCCGCCCCGTCCTGATCGGCGGCCTGATTGCCTTCGCCGCCTCCTCCGTCCTGTTCACGCTCGCCCACGACAGCGGCCTGCTGTGGGCGGCACGGCTCGGCCAGGGAGCCGCCGCCTCCGCGTTCTCCCCGGCGGCCTCGGCCCTGGTCGCCCGCCTGAACCCGGCGGCCAAGCGCGGCCGGGCCTTCGGCTCGTACGGTTTCTTCAAGAGCATCGGCTACACCGCGGGACCCGTACTCGGCGGCGCGCTCGTCGCGCTCGGCGGTCTCACTCTCCTGTTCACCGCCATGACGGCGCTCGCCGCCGTTGTCGCGGTGTGGGCAGTCTGTACGGTGCCCCCACTGGCACCGCTTCCCAGGCAACGGCAGACCGTGCTCGACCTCGCGAAGCGGCTGGGCCAGGGAAGCTTCCTGCGGCCCACGACCGCGCTGGCCCTGGCGACCGCCGCGCTGTCGGTCGGTGTGGGCTTCCTGCCGATCGCCGGGAACGCCGCGCATCTCGGCCCGATCGCCACCGGTGCGGCCGTCTCCCTCCTCGCCGCCACCGCGGCACTCGTGCAGCCATGCGCCGGAGCCGCCCTGGACCACGGGCGTCTCACCACCTCGACCGGCACCACCACCGGCCTCGCGGTCACCGCCGCCGGCCTCGCCGCCGTGACACTGCCCGGCTTGTCCGGCCTCCTCCTGGCCGCCGTCCTGATCGGCACGGGTACCGGGCTGATCACTCCGATCGCCTTCACCGCACTGGCAGCGTCCACCACGCCCGAACACCTCGGCCAGACCATGGGATCCGCGGAACTCGGCCGAGAACTCGGCGACGCGGGCGGCCCGCTGATCGTCGCCGCCGTCGCGACGGTCACCACCCTCACCGGCGGTTTCGCCGTCCTCGCCGCCCTGACGGCCGCCGCCGTCCTTACTGCCCGCCCTGCGACGAGCCAGTCGGATCAGCCTCAAGTCCCCTCAGACGGGCTCCACTAGCTCCGGCATCCGAAGTCTCCCGAGGGGCGCAGGTCGGCTGATCGACACCTTGCTCATATATCGTGCGGCAAATTTCGGATTCCGTTATGACCACGAGACCGTGGTCGAGGAGCGAACGATGGGGACAACGCTTCCGTCTGACGAGGCGGGGGAACTGCGGCGGCACCTTGGTGTGTTCGATGCCGTGGTGATCGGGCTTGGATCGATGATCGGCGCCGGGATCTTCGCCGCGCTCACCCCGGCCGCCGTCGCCGGGGGATCCGGTCTGCTGCTGGGGCTTGCCCTGGCCGCTGTGGTCGCGTATTGCAACGCCACATCCTCCGCCCGTCTGGCCGTCCGGTACCCGCAGTCGGGGGGCACCTATGTCTACGGCCGCGAGCGGCTCGGGGACTTCTGGGGCTACCTGGCCGGCTGGGGTTTCGTGGTCGGCAAGACCGCCTCGTGTGCGGCTATGGCCCTGACCGTCGGCTCGTACGTGTGGCCCCGGCAGGCGCATCCGGTGGCGGTCGCGGCCGTGGTGGCGCTTACAGCGGTGAATTACGTCGGTGTGCGGAAGTCCGCGTGGCTGACGCGCGGGATCGTCGCGGTCGTGCTTGCGGCGCTCGCCGCCGTGGTGACCGCCTGCTTGACCGGCGGCACCGCCGCGGTCGCACATCTGGACATCGGCTCGGATGCCGCCTTCGGCGGCGTACTGCAGGCAGCTGGGCTGCTCTTCTTCGCGTTCGCGGGCTACGCCCGCATTGCCACCCTCGGCGAAGAGGTCCGCGACCCGAAGCGGACCATCCCCCGGGCGATCCCCCTCGCATTGGGTATCACGCTGGTGGTGTACGCGGCCGTCGCCGTCGCTGTGCTCCTGGTGCTGGGCCCGGCGCGTCTCGCCCACACCACAGCCCCGCTGGCAGAGGCCGTCCGGGCCGCTGGTGTCCCCTCCCTCGTCCCGCTCGTGCGCGTCGGGGCGGCCCTTGCGGCGCTCGGCTCGCTGCTCGCGCTGATCCTCGGCGTCTCACGCACCACGCTGGCCATGGCCCGTGACCGCCACCTGCCGCACGCGTTGGCCGCCGTCCACCCGCGGTTCCAGGTGCCGCACCGCGCGGAGCTCGCGGTCGGCGCCGTGGTCGCCATCCTGGCCGCCACGACCGACGTGCGCGGCGCGATCGGGTTCTCCTCCTTCGGCGTGCTGGCCTACTACGCCGTTGCCAACGCCTCCGCCTGGACCCTCACGCCTGCCGAGGGCCGCCCCGCCCGGATCGTTCCGCTCCTCGGCACGGCGGGCTGTCTGGTTCTGGCCTTCGCCCTGCCGTTCGCGTCGGTGCTGTGGGGGGCCGCGGTGATCGTGGCGGGCGCCGCCGCCTACGGCCTGCGCAGAGCCGTTGCCCACCGTGCTTGAACGGCTAAGAGTGCATGCGTGCGGCTGATCCGCGGGCGGGGAGCACCGCCCGTGCGTCGTCGAGACATCCGGAATCGAGAGCGTCTACGGCCCCGGTCGGATATGAGCGAGCGTCGCGCCGCTCGCTGCGCCATCCGCAGCTTCCATGGAGTCCGGTCCTCTTGGTGCGGCTCTCGTGCAGGACGCCGAGAGAGGTCTAGACAACACAAAAGCCCCGGGCCAATGGCCTGGGGCTTTTCTCTGGAGCGGGTGACGAGAATCGAACTCGCGCTCTGAGCTTGGGAAGCTCATGTTCTACCATTAAACTACACCCGCGGAGTGGCAGCCGAGGAATCCGGCGCCCGATCGATCCAGACTCTACCGCATCCCCCGCCCCCCGGCGCAGCCTGCTCCCGGCCCGTCGTGGGGCTTCTGTTGTTCGGGGCCTGGCGGCGTGTTCGGGGTGTCGTGGGGGTGGACGCGGGTGTGGCGGGCGGGAGTTGGGGCGTAGCGTGGGGCTTCGGAGTGCCGGGCGCGGTGTTGTCCTGGTCATCCCCTAATGTGGCGTTCGTCCGCGTTCTGGGGAAGGGACCTGATGGATTTGATGGACCGCACCGTCGTCCGCTGTGCCGAAGGCCATGTGTTCAGTACCGCGTCGTTCCCGATGCAGCATCTCGATGCCGGGAGGATCGGCCCCGGCCGGCTCATCCGGTGCCCGCGGTGTGCCCGGTTGCGCAATGCGGTGCCTGTTCCTGTGGCCGTGCCCGCGTCCGGGCCGGTGCCTGCGGTCGGGGCTGTGCCCGGGCCCGTGAGGGCGTCCGTGGGGCGTCAGCAGCAGCGTTAGGGCGGAGTGTGCGCGAGTGCGCGGGACGGCCGGTTCCTGGTGTCCCGCGCACTTTGCGTATCCTCGGGGCGTGCTTCTCTCCGACAAGGACATTCGCGCCGAGCTCGATTCCGGCAGCGTCCGCCTCGAACCGTACGATCCCTCGATGGTGCAGCCGTCGAGCATCGACGTGCGGCTCGACCGGTATTTCCGGGTCTTCGAGAACCATCTGTATCCACACATCGACCCCGCCGTCGAGCAGTCCGGTCTCACCCGGCTCGTGGAGCCCAAGGGTGATGACGCCTTCATCCTGCATCCGGGGGAGTTCGTACTCGCCTCGACGTACGAGGTGATCTCCCTGCCCGACGGCATCGCCTCGCGGCTGGAGGGCAAGTCGAGTCTGGGCCGGCTCGGGCTCGTGACGCACTCGACGGCCGGGTTCATCGACCCGGGCTTCTCGGGGCACGTGACGCTGGAGCTGTCGAACATGGCGACCTTGCCGATCAAGCTCTGGCCGGGGATGAAGATCGGTCAGCTGTGCCTGTTCCGGCTGAGTTCCCCCGCCGAGTTCCCCTACGGGTCCGAGCGGTACGGGTCGCGCTACCAGGGCCAGCGGGGGCCCACGGCCTCGCGGTCGTATCTCAATTTCCATCGGACCGATGTCTGAGGCTTTGGAGTGCCAGGCGTGAGCCAGTCCCGGGAAGATCTCTCCTACGAGCAGTTCGGCACGGCCGTGCGTGAGCTGGCGCAGTCCGTCGCGGACGACGGATACGAGCCGGACATAGTGCTGAGCATCGCCCGCGGGGGTGTCTTCGTGGCCGGGGGCCTGGCGTACGCCCTGGACTGCAAGAACATCCACCTGGTGAATGTGGAGTTCTACACCGGCGTCGGAACGACGCTGGCGATGCCGGTCATGCTCGCGCCGGTGCCGAACGTCGTCGACTTCGGCAACAAGCGGATCCTCATCGCCGACGACGTCGCGGACAGCGGCAAGACGCTGAAGCTCGTGCACGACTTCTGCGTGGAGCACGTCGCCGAGGTCCGCAGCGCCGTCATCTACGAGAAGTCGCACTCGCTCGTGAAGTGCGAGTACGTGTGGAAGCGCACCGATGAGTGGATCAACTTCCCGTGGAGTGTGCAACCTCCCGTCGTACGCCGCTCCGGGCAGGTGCTGGACGCCTGAGGTGTCATGCGGGATGCCAGGGTGACGCCTGAGGCGTCGTGGGAGATGCCTCGGTGATGCCTGAGGTGTCGTGCGGGATGCCTGGGTGATGCGAGTGATGCCTGAGGTGCCGGTGCGCGCAATGCCACCCGGCGGGGGTGCGGCGGTCGGGCCGTTCCATGTCGGCGTCCCGGCGCCGTCCTCGACCTCGTCCTCCCCGGCCCGGTTCACGTCGTGCGGGACGGGCGTGAGGTCCATGTGGTCCAGCACCGAGCCGCACCTGCTCCACCACCGAGCCGTACGCGCTCGCGAGGACGTTCTGGAGGTACGCGGGCTGGTCGGTGCGCAGGCGCCGCCGCGCGTTCGGGGCGCGGCCCGGCTCCCGGGAGCGGTAGCGGATGCGGCCGGCCGGCTCCACCGGCTTCCGCGCGCCGTCGGGTTCGGCGCGGTCCACGCGTTCGGGCCAGGACTCGTCGCCCCCGTACGGGAGATACGCCGCGACCGCCGCGACCTCGACGTCGTCCGTGGTGTCCGACGAGGGGCCGCGGCCGTGGGCCGGCGCCCGGGGACCGATGGCGCCGATGACACCTGGGGGGCCGGTGAGGTCCGGCGGCCCCTGACGCCGGGCGCGTAGCGCTTGCGGCGTTGAGCCCCCCGCGGCGGGCCTCAGCAGCCTCAGCCGTGCCAGGGCCCACTGGCCTCAGGGGAGTTCCTAGAACGTGCCCAGCTTCAGCAGGGAGAGCAGGCCCAGCAGTTCGATCGCCGAGGCGCCGAGTGCCTTGGGCCAGGGCAGGTCGTGCGACTTTCGGACCATCGAGGTCATCAGGACGCCCGCCGCCAGCCAGGTCAGCCAGCCGAGGATCTGCACGAAGCCGTTGTCGCCGCCCAGGAAGGCCGCGAAGAGGAGCCGGGGCGCGTCCGTCAGCGACATGATCAGCATGGACAGGCCGACGGTGGGCTGCCAGGAGCCGTCGCCGCCGAGCTGGCGGGCGAGGGTGTGGGTGACCGCGCCGAGGATCAGGCCACCGACGACGAAGGCCGCGCCGGTGATCAGTACGTACGGGATCGCGGTCGACAGCGTGGAGCCTATGACGTCGTCGCGCGCGTCGTCGAAGCCGAACAGCGCGAGCATGCCGTAGACGAGCGTGACGATCAGCGCCGGGCCCCAGACCGGGTAGTCCCGCATCTGGAGGAACGTCTCGCTGGGGCGCATCACGATGCCCGTCAGCAGGTCGCGCCACGCGAGCCGGGGGCCGCTGGGGACGGGGGCGGTGCCCGCCCGGTAGGTGGCACCGTCGCCGTACGGGTCGTCGACGCGGAACGCCTGGGTGTGCCCGGGGTTGTTCGCGGCGGGGTACGGGTCGGCCGAGGGGATGCCGCCCTGCCCGGGGCCCTGCGGCTGCCCGTACTGCGGCGGCTGCTGGTGCGGGTGGGGGGCGGCTCCCTGCGGGGGTGCGTAGTGCTGTTGCTGGTACTGCGGTTCGCCGAAGTACTCCGGTTCGCCGCTGTACTGCTGCCCGCCGCCGTACTGCCCCGGGTTCGCCTGGGCACCCGCCGACGGCCACTGGGACGGCTGCTGCCGCCGCCCGGCCTGCCCCTGTGGGGGTTGCGGTTGCTGTCGCGGGTCGCGGTTGTCCCGGCCGCGTCCGTTCCTGAATCCAGCCACGTCCTCGAACGTACCCGCTCCCACCGGGCGTGATGGCCGCGAGAGAGGAACGGGGACTCCATTGCGTCCGTCCTGTGACATCCCCCGGGGGGCTTCGGGGGTTACTCCGCACGGACGGAGGTCGCGTGTGGTAACGGAGTGGCTACTGTGGGTATCTCCTGGTATCCGTTCCCCGCACACTGGAGGTCCCATGTCGTCCGTACGGTCCGCCGTCGCCTCCGCGCTTGCCGCGCCCGTTCTCGTGCTCCTTGTCTCCGCCGGACCCGTCGCCGCCCAGGGCGAGGCCGCGCAGGCCGACACTGCCCAGGCCGGCAGCGCCCAGGCCGGCAGCGCCGTGGACGGTACGTACTACGTCAGGGACGCCCTCACCGGCCGCTGCCTGGCCGGTGCGCAGGTGGCGACCTGCGGCACCGACGGTACGGCGTGGTCCCTGCGCAACCACGCCGACGGCACGGTCCAGTTCCAGGAGTCAGGTTCCGGGCGGCGCTGTCTCGCGCTGCCGGTCGCGCTGACCTATCCGGCCGCCGTGCGGCTGAACACCTGTGACGCCGCGCTCGCGGCGGACCCGTCGCCGGACGCCGGCGGCCGGGACGCCAAGGCGGACCGGTGGCGCATCGAGGGCTGGGTCGACGGGCCCGTCACCATCGCGCACGCCTACCCGCCCGCGGGGCGCCTCGCCGTGGAGAACTCCGCCGTCCGGGTGAGCAACAACAGCTCGGTGATGTGGGTGCTCGATCCGGTCCGGAAGTGAGGCCGGGTGCTCGACCGGGTCGGGAGTGACGGCGTGTGTTTGATCCGGTCGGGAAGCGACGGCGGGTGGCCCGACCGGGCCGGGAGGTGGCGCCGGGTGCCCGATCCGGTCGCGTGGTGAGGTGGTGGCGGTGTCGCGTGGCGAGGTGGTGACGGTGGGCCCTGTGCGGTGTTCGCCGCCAGGGAGGATGCCGCGTGTGCCGCATGGGTGCCGCCGTACGTGGGAGGGCCCGAGGCGCCGGTGCGGCGCCTCGGGCCCTCCCACGCGAAAGGCGTGTCCGGGTCGGTGTGCCCGGGTTACTTCACCGGTTCGGGTTCCGGTGTGCCCACGGCCTCCTGCGTGCCCGCCGGGCCCGCCGGGGTCCGCACCGAGTCGAGCAGCAGCTGGGCGACGTCCACGACCTGGATCGACTCCTTCGCCTTGCCCTCGTTCTTCTTGCCGTTGACCGAGTCGGTCAGCATCACCAGGCAGAACGGGCAGGCCGTGGAGACGATGTCCGGGTTGAGGGACAGGGCCTCGTCGACGCGCTCGTTGTTGATGCGCTTGCCGATGCGCTCCTCCATCCACATGCGCGCGCCGCCCGCGCCGCAGCAGAAGCCGCGCTCCTTGTGACGGTGCATTTCCTCGCTGCGCAGGCCCGGCACCTTGGCGATGATCTCGCGCGGCGGTGTGTAGACCTTGTTGTGGCGGCCCAGGTAGCAGGGGTCGTGGTAGGTGATGAGGCCTTCGACCGGGGTGACCGGGACCAGCTTGCCCTCGTCCACGAGGTGCTGGAGCAGCTGCGTGTGGTGGATGACCTCGTACTCGCCGCCGAGCTGCGGGTACTCGTTGGCGATGGTGTTGAAGCAGTGCGGGCAGGTCGCGACGATCTTCTTCGTCGCCTTCGGCTTCTTCGTCCCGGGGTCCTCGGCGTCGTCGGGGGACTCACCGAACGCCATGTTCAGCATCGCGACGTTCTCCTGGCCGAGCTGCTGGAACAGCGGCTCGTTGCCCAGGCGGCGGGCCGAGTCGCCGGTGCACTTCTCGTCGCCGCCCATGATCGCGAACTTGACGCCCGCGATGTGCAGGAGTTCCGCGAAGGCCTTCGTGGTCTTCTTCGCGCGGTCCTCCAGGGCGCCCGCGCAGCCCACCCAGTACAGGTAGTCGACTTCGGTGAGGTCCTCGATGTCCTTGCCGACGACCGGTACGTCGAAGCCGATGTCCTTGGTCCACTCCAGGCGCTGCTTCTTGGCCAGGCCCCACGGGTTGCCGCGCTTCTCCAGGTTCTTCAGCATCGTCCCGGCCTCGCTCGGGAACGCGCTCTCGATCATCACCTGGTAGCGGCGCATGTCGACGATGTGGTCGACGTGCTCGATGTCGACGGGGCACTGCTCGACGCACGCGCCGCAGGTCGTGCACGACCACAGCACGTCCGGGTCGATGACGCCGTTCTCCTCCAGGGTGCCGATCAGCGGGCGCTCGGCCTCGGCGAGCGCGGCGGCGGGGACGCCGGCGAGCTGTTCCGCGGTGGCCTTCTCCTCGCCCTCGGCGTTCTTGCCGCCGCCCGCGAGGAGGTACGGGGCCTTCGCGTGGGCGTGGTCGCGCAGCGACATGATCAGCAGCTTGGGCGAGAGCGGCTTGCCCGTGTTCCAGGCGGGGCACTGCGACTGGCAGCGGCCGCACTCGGTGCAGGTGGAGAAGTCGAGGATGCCCTTCCAGGAGAAGTCCTCGATCTTCGAGACGCCGAAGACCGTCTCCTCGGCGGCGTCCTCGTCGTCGAAGACCGTCTCGAAGTCGATGACCTTGCCGCCGCTCGCCATCGGCTGGAGCGGGCCGAGTGCCGTGCCGCCGTCCGCGCGCCGTTTGAACCAGATGTTCGGGAAGGCGAGGAAGCGGTGCCAGGCGACACCCATGTCGGTCTTCAGCGCGACGGTGATCATCCAGATGAAGGACGTCCCGAGCTTGATCATGGCGAACAGGTAGACGAGGTTCTGCTGCGTGCCGGTGCCGAGCCCGCGGAACGCCGCGACGAGCGGGTACGAGAGGAGGTACGAGACGGTGTACGAGCTCTCGTGGTGCAGCGAGCCCTCCAGGCCGCGCAGCGCCAGGATGCACAGGCCGATGATCAGGATCACGGCTTCGACGAAGTACGCCTGGCCGAAGTTCGAGCCCGCGAAGCGGGACTTGCGCTCGGCGCGGCCCGGCCGGGAGAGCTGCCTGATCACGATCAGTACGAGGATGCCGAGCGTCGTGAGGACGCCGATGAGGTCGACGAAGACCTCGTACGGTGCCCAGTTGCCGATGACCGGCAGCAGCCAATCGGCCCGGAACAGCTGGCCGAACGCGTTGACCAGCGTGAGGATCAGCGAGAAGAAGCCGACCGCGACGAACCAGTGCGCGACGCCGATGACGCCCCACTGGTTCATCCGCGTGTGGCCGAGGAACTCCTTGGCCACCGTCATGGTGCGGCTGCCGGGTTCGTCCGTCCGCGTGCCCGCGGGGACGGACTGGCCGAGCCGTACGAAGGTGTAGATCTGCGCGATGGCTCGGCAGAACAGCGCCACACCGACGACGGCGAGCACCAGCGACACGATGATCGCGGCGAGTTGCATGGAGGGCTCCTCGGGCCTGCGAGGTGGGGAGGATCCGCAGGTTTCCGCACGCTGCGGCCGCTCAGATGTTTACTAAGCGGTAACTTAGTCGGTCCGCACTGAGCGTACCCACTTATCCGGCCGCAATGTAACGCCGTGACCGGTGATCTGCGTCGCTCACCGTGACACGTCCGCGCGCGGTCCGCGAACCCGGCCGTGCGCGCGGAACGGCGGCGGCCGCCCTCCTGCTTCTGCGAGCGCGGCCGGCCGAGCGCAGTACCCCGGCGAGCAGTGGACGCCCGCGCCGGCGACGCACACGACGGGACGCGGCGCCTGGGCGCCGGGCGCCGGCGCCGGGCGGATCCGCGGGCGTGGACAGGGCGGGCAGGGTGCGGACCAGCAGCCTCAGGTCCAGAGCGAGACAGCAGTGCTCCACATAGTGCTGGTCGAGCAGCGAGGACTCCTCCCACGGCATCCGCCACGCCCGCCGCACCTGGGCGAGGCCGGTGAGCCCGGGGCGTACGGAGCTGCGCCAGGCGGCCCGCGTGCGCGGGTCCCCTGCGGGCAGTGGCGCGGGGCCGACGAGCGACATCCGTCCGCGCACGACCTCGGGCAGCCTGGACAGCAGGTCCAGGCGCAGGCGCCGGGTGGCGAGCGAGCGCAGCGTGAACGGCCGGCCGTGCAGCCCGGTCACGTCCGCCCGTACGAAAACGCGGCCCTCTTTCAGAGGAGCTCGGGAAGGGGCGCGCAAGGGGGCCCGGGGGATGGCCCGGGCGGGCGCCCGGCGGGCGTGGACGGCGAGGGCGAGCGCTGTCGCCATGAGCACCGGCGCCGCGAGGGCGAGGAGCAGCGTTCCGAGGACGAGGTCGAGGGCACGTTTCGCGTCCGGCAGGCGTTTCAAACGGTGGAGGTCGAGCATGCGCCGCGATGCGGCGGGCGCCGGGGGAGGCGCGGTGGCGGCCTGAGGGCCGGGACGCTGGTCGAGCCGCATGGGCAGCCGTCCGTTCCATCCGATATGGGTGTTTGGTCGGTTTCGATAGAACGATCGCACGGTTGCCCCGCCGTCCCCGGGCGCCGCCCGGGCGCGTGTCGGAGGGCCGTGGCGTGCCCCACATTCCGGCCGGAAACCCGCAGGTGGACGACGTCCCCCGAGAGGGCTCCGCACAATAATTGAGTCGACCCCGCTCAGGTCCTTTGACTCTTCGAGATCCGTGTTGCATCCTTGAGCCTGTTGCACTCAAGTCAGCTGGAGGAATTGAAATGGCACGTGCGGTCGGCATCGACCTGGGCACGACTAACTCCGTCGTCAGCGTTCTCGAAGGCGGCGAGCCCACCGTCATCACCAACGCCGAAGGCGCCAGGACCACGCCGTCCGTCGTCGCCTTCGCCAAGAACGGTGAAGTGCTCGTCGGCGAGGTCGCGAAGCGCCAGGCAGTCACGAACGTCGACAGGACCATCCGGTCGGTCAAGCGCCACATGGGCACCGACTGGAAGATCAACCTCGACAACAAGGACTTCAACCCGCAGCAGATCTCGGCCTTCGTGCTGCAGAAGCTGAAGCGGGACGCCGAGGCGTACCTGGGCGAGAAGGTCGCCGACGCGGTGATCACCGTCCCCGCGTACTTCAACGACTCCGAGCGCCAGGCGACGAAGGAGGCCGGCGAGATCGCGGGCCTCAACGTCCTGCGCATCGTGAACGAGCCGACGGCGGCGGCCCTGGCGTACGGCCTCGACAAGGACGACCAGGTCATCCTGGTCTTCGACCTCGGTGGCGGCACGTTCGACGTCTCGCTGCTGGAGATCGGCGACGGCGTCGTCGAGGTGAAGGCCACCAACGGTGACAACCACCTCGGTGGTGACGACTGGGACCAGCGCGTCGTCGACTACCTGGTCAAGCAGTTCGCCAACAACCACGGCGTGGACCTGGGCAAGGACAAGATGGCCCTCCAGCGCCTGCGTGAGGCGGCGGAGAAGGCGAAGATCGAGCTGTCCTCCTCCACGGAGACCTCGATCAACCTGCCCTACATCACGGCGTCCGCCGAGGGCCCGCTGCACCTGGACGAGAAGCTCACGCGCGCCCAGTTCCAGCAGCTGACCTCGGACCTGCTGGACCGCTGCAAGACCCCGTTCCACAACGTCATCAAGGACGCGGGCATCCAGCTGAGCGAGATCGACCACGTCGTCCTCGTCGGCGGTTCGACCCGTATGCCCGCCGTCGCGGAGCTCGTCAAGGAGCTGACCGGCGGCAAGGACGCCAACAAGGGCGTCAACCCGGACGAGGTCGTCGCCATCGGCGCCGCCCTCCAGGCCGGTGTCCTCAAGGGTGAGGTCAAGGACGTCCTGCTCCTCGACGTGACCCCGCTGTCCCTCGGTATCGAGACCAAGGGCGGCATCATGACCAAGCTGATCGAGCGCAACACCACGATCCCGACGAAGCGCTCGGAGATCTTCACGACGGCCGAGGACAACCAGCCGTCCGTGCAGATCCAGGTGTACCAGGGCGAGCGCGAGATCGCGGCGTACAACAAGAAGCTCGGGATGTTCGAGCTCAGCGGCCTGCCGCCGGCCCCGCGCGGAGTCCCGCAGGTCGAGGTGTCCTTCGACATCGACGCCAACGGCATCATGCACGTGACCGCGAAGGACCTGGGCACGGGCAAGGAACAGAAGATGACCGTCACCGGCGGCTCCTCGCTCGCGAAGGACGAGGTCGACCGGATGCGTCAGGAGGCCGAGCAGTACGCGGACGAGGACCACAAGCGCCGCGAGGCCGCCGAGACCCGCAACCAGGGCGAGCAGCTCGTCTACCAGACCGAGAAGTTCCTCAAGGACAACGAGGACAAGGTCCCCGGTGACGTCAAGACCGAGGTCGAGACCGCCGTCGGCGAGCTGAAGGAGAAGCTCAAGGGCGAGGACGTGGCCGAGATCCGTACGGCCACCGAGAAGGTCGCCGCCGTCTCCCAGAAGCTGGGCCAGGCCATGTACGCGAACGCGCAGGCCGACGGCGCCGCCGCCGGTGCCGCGGGTGGTCCCGGTGCTCCCGGTGCCGAGCAGCCCGCGGACGGCCAGGACGACGTCGTGGACGCCGAGATCGTCGACGACGAGCGCGACGGCAAGGGTGGTGCCGCGTGACGGAGGAGACCCCGGGCTTCGAGGAGGAGCCCGACGTCCCCTCCGGCGCCGACCCCGACGACGCGCCGAAGGGAGCAGGGCCGGGCTCCGCGGAGTCCGGCCAGGCGGCCCAGGCCGGGGACGTATCGGAAAAGGCAGCGCTGACGGCGCAGCTGGACCAGGTGCGCACCGCGCTCGGTGAGCGCACAGCGGACCTCCAGCGCCTCCAGGCGGAGTACCAGAACTACCGCCGCCGGGTGGAACGCGACCGGGTGACCGTGCGCGAGATCGCCGTGGCGAACCTGCTGACCGAACTGCTGCCCGTGCTGGACGACATCGGTCGGGCGCGGGAACACGACGAGCTGGTCGGCGGGTTCAAGTCGGTGGGCGAGTCGCTGGAAGCGGTCGCGGCGAAGCTGGGTCTCCAGCAGTTCGGCGAGGAGGGCGAGCCCTTCGACCCGACGATCCACGAGGCCCTGATGCACTCGTACGCGCCGGACGTCACCGAGACGACCTGCGTCGCGATCCTCCAGCCCGGGTACCGGTTCGGCGAGCGGACCATCAGGCCCGCGCGGGTCGCCGTGGCCGAGCCTCAGCCGGGGGCGCAGCCCAAGGCGTCCGACGAGGACGCGGCGGGCGAGGATTCCCCGGGCACGGATGACGGGAAGCCCACGAAGGAGAGCGGTGGCCCGGACGAGGGCTGACACGACGACGGCCGGTGCGGCGGAGGTGACCGCGCGAGCGGTCGCGTCCGCCGCGGCGGCCGTCGTCGCCGCACCGGCCGCTGCCGATGCCATGGCGGTGGCAGCGGCCGGCGCGGACGGGGATCGGTATCCGTATCGGGAGGAGGGACGTCGGGAGTGAGTACCAAGGACTTCGTCGAGAAGGACTACTACAAGGTCCTCGGCGTCCCCAAGGACGCCACAGAAGCCGAGATCAAGAAGGCGTACCGGAAACTCGCGCGCGAGTTCCACCCGGACGCCAACAAGGGTGACGCGAAGGCCGAGGAGCGCTTCAAGGAGATCTCCGAGGCGAACGACATCCTGGGCGACGCCAAGCGCCGCAAGGAGTACGACGAGGCGCGCAGCCTGTTCGGGAACGGCGGCTTCCGTCCGGGTCCCGGCGGTGGCGGCGGCACGTTCAACTTCGACCTGGGCGACCTCTTCGGAGGCGGGCCCCAGGGCGGCACGGGCGGCGGGGGCGGTGCGCCGGGCGGCTTCGGCGGCGGCCTCGGGGACGTCTTCGGCGGACTGTTCAACCGGGGCGGCGGCGGGACACGCACCCAGCCGCGCCGCGGCCAGGACATCGAGTCCGAGGTGACGCTCAGCTTCACCGAAGCCGTCGACGGGGCGACCGTACCGCTCAGGATGTCCAGCCAGGCGCCCTGCAAGGCGTGCTCCGGCACCGGCGACAAGAACGGCACGCCCCGTGTGTGCCCGACCTGCGTCGGCACCGGGCAGGTGTCGCGCGGCACCGGCGGCGGATTCTCGCTCACCGACCCGTGCGTCGACTGCAAGGGCCGCGGGCTCATCGCCCAGGACCCCTGCGACGTCTGCAAGGGCAGCGGGCGCGCCAAGTCGTCCCGGTCCATCCAGGTGCGCATCCCGGCGGGCGTCTCCGACGGGCAGCGGATCCGGCTGCGCGGCAAGGGCACGCCCGGCGAGCGCGGCGGTCCGGCCGGCGATCTTTACGTCGTCGTGCACGTGGGTACGCACCCGGTGTTCGGCCGCAAGGGCGACAACCTCACGGTGACCGTGCCCGTCACGTATCCGGAGGCGGCGCTCGGCGGCGAGGTGAAGGTGCCGACCCTCGGAGGGCCCTCGGTGACCCTGAAGCTGCCGGCGGGCACCCCCAACGGGCGCACGATGCGTGCCCGCGGCAAGGGCGCCGTACGCAAGGACGGTACCCGCGGGGACCTGCTCGTCACGGTCGAGGTGATCGTGCCGAAGGACCTGGCGACCGATGCCCGCGACGCCCTGGAGGCGTACCGGAAGGCCACTGCGGGCGAGGACCCGAGGGCGGAGTTGTTCCAGGCTGCGAAGGGAGCATGACGTCATGGACAGGGACGGCGGCGGCGCCCGGCGCCGCGCCTCTGCCGCGTTCGGCAGGGCGTACGAGCTGACGGAGGAGACTCCGGTCTACGTCATCTCGGTGGCGGCCCAACTGTCCGGGCTGCATCCCCAGACGCTCAGGCAGTACGACCGCCTGGGCCTCGTCTCGCCCGACCGCACGGCCGGACGTGGCAGACGCTACTCGGCGCGCGACATCGAACTGCTCCGCCAGGTGCAGCAGTTGTCGCAGGACGAGGGCATCAACCTCGCCGGCATCAAGCGGATCATCGAGCTGGAGAACCAGGTCGCCGCCCTGCAGGCGCGGGTCGCGGAACTGGGATCGGCTGTCGACGGCGCGGCGGCCGCGATGCGGCAGCGCGAGGCGCAGGTGCACGCGTCCTACCGGCGCGACCTGGTGCCGTACGAGGACGTGCGGCAGGCGAGCGCGCTGGTGGTGTGGCGGCCCAAGCGGCCGGAGTGACGCACGACGGTACGCGGGACACGTGGGACGGGCAGGGGCGGGACGCCGGAACGGGCGCCCCGCCCCTGCCCGTTGCCGTGCGTAGGGGGCTGCCGCGCCTGCTGGGTCGCTCCGCAGGAACCGCTGGTGCCCGCTGAGGTCGGGCGCCTGCTGGGGCCGCAGGAACCGCTGGTGCCCGCTGAGGTCGCCGCGCCGGGCCTTCCGTACTTCCGTACCCTCCGCGTCAGGTGAGCTCGCGCTCCGGGCTCACGGCCCACCAGTGGACGAGCTGGTAGACGGTACGGAACCCGAGACGGGCGCGCAGATCGGTGAGGTGCGCGTTGATGGTCCTGGCGCTGTAGCCGAGGGCCTTCGCGATCTGCTGCTGATCGTGCCCGGCGCACAGCTCGCGCAGGATGGCGCGCTGGAGGGGCGTACTGACGATGTCGTCGTCGGCGGGGGCGGGGCTGAACCAGTCGTCGCCGCGGTTCCACTGCTGCTCGAAGACGTCGGACAGGAAGGCGGCCACAGCGGGGTCACGGACGTGCCAGGCGCCGGCCTGGGCCGGGCGGCCTTTGACGCTGTCGACGAGGAAGGCCTGTCTTCGGTCGAAGAGGACCATCAGGAGGAAGGGACTCGCGAGGGTCCGGAACTGGCCCCCTATGGGAGCTATCAGGCGGACGCGGTCCTGGACCGCCGGGTTGGTTCTGCCACTGACGTGATAGAGCGTGCGGATCGCCACGCCCCGCTTCAGGACCCTGATGTCGCGGTCTTCCGTCAGCGTGAGCATGCGGCGTGTGCGAAGGCCCGGCTGGGCGCAGAGTATTTCGCTCTTCGCGGTGTCGCCGGCTGAACTGATCAGCGCGTTCACCGCGTCCGTACCCTTGACGAAGACAGCGCCCGTCGACGGGTCCGTCTCCTCCTCCACCGCTCGTCGGGCCCGCAGATCGCGGATGACCAGAGGCAGTTCGGCGAAGAGTTCCACGGACTGCGCCAACGCCTCGCTCACGGACTCGCGCAGGCGCTGCTCGACGTGATCGAGGTCCACCACGGTCACCAACCCGCTGAGCGGATCCCGCAGGGCCAGTCCGTGCCGCTCCAGATCCGCGAGCCCGGGTGTCCCCGGCCCTGCGCTCTCTCCGGCCGCGAGCCGTGCGTACAGTTCCCGCGCTTCGACCGAGAGCAAGGAGGCATGGCCGAGCTGGGTCTCTTGCGCCATTCCCGTCCTCAAGAAGTGGAAGTTCCTACCTACGAAGTGCGCGGCGCTTGTCGTCCCGTCGACTGTCCGGAAGTGTGAAACACCATGGATATCGGTACACCCGGGCACCGGTCTCCGGCTACGCCTTCTTCAGTCCTTTGCTCCCAGAATCCCCGACCGCGCTATGAGATAACCGAGTTGAGCCCGGCTCCCACTGCCCAGCGAGACGGCGAGTCTGGCGATATGAGCCCGGCAGGTGCGGACGTTCATGCCGAGGCGCCGTGCGATGGCCTCATCGACGAGGCCTTCGACGAGCAGTTTCGCGATGGAACGCTGGACCTCCGTGATGCCTTCGAGGCCCGGTGTCGAGGGCAGCGGCTCGACGAGAGGGGTGGCGTGGTGCCACAGGTTCTCGAACACTTTGGTGAGATACGCCACAAGTCCCGGGTGGCGGAGTTCGAGCGCGATCTTCCTGTCCTCACGGGCGGGGATGAAAGCGACGTTGTCGTCGCAGATGATCATCCGCTCTATGAGCTGTTCCAGTGTGCGTATCTCCACCTTGGCCCCGGCCATGTGGTCCACGTAGGCGAAGGTCCTCTGGCTGTGCCGGACGGTGTGCTGGTAAAGAGTGCGGACGCTGATTCCCCGGTCGATCAGGGGCTTGCTGCGCTTGATGGCCTCGCTGAGGACGTGCTCACTGCGGCCCCCTCCGGGCTGCACGGTGAGAACTTCTTTCCTGCTCTCACTCATGGCGAGGTCCAGCGCGTCGTGGATGCGGTTGAAGCCTTCGAGCACGGTGATGGCATGGATGCTGGGCGACGCCTGCTTGCTGATGGTCATGAACTCCTCGAAGGAGTCCGTCAGGTCCATGGTGAGGCGGCGACGCTCCTGGATCTCCCGCTCTATGGGGTAGATGCGCTGGGCCAGGGCTGTCGAGGGGGCCACCGGACGGAGCCATTCGGGGTCGTCCGGGTCCGGGTGCAGCAGGGCGAAGTCGATGAGGCACGGGGCGGCTTCCACCTCGATCCGGCCGACCCGTCCCGTACGCAACGCGGTGGCGTAAAGGCGTGCCCCTTCGGTGCATAGATCCGTCAGGGAATGCTGATGCGCCCCGTTTGAGCTGTCTGTACCCAATTGTCCACCCCTCAGGTTCTTGTACCTGCAGGAACATGATGCATCGGTAGTGTGGCGTTGGTGTCGTCAGTGAGCGATCGTCGTGGAAGACGGGGAAGAGAGCTTCTAGATGAGGAACCAAGCTGCTATGCGTGAGAGATCGCGTCGCTCGGTGGTCATAACCGCGCTCGTTGGGCTCGCTGCGGTCGGAGGACTTTTCTCCGTTGCTCACGTGGGCTACGGGCGTGGTGCCGCTGATCATGCCCGTGTCGTGCAGGCGAAGTCGGAGGCGGCCCTCGGTGATGTTGGGTGGGACAGCGCTCCGTTCGGCTCCGCTGTCTCATGACAACGCCCGCGGACGACAGAAGTCTTCGGCGTGAGATGGCCGCGGCCTACCGGTCGGGGTGGCACTTCATCGATCTCGTGTCCGCGATTCCGCGGCGCGGGGACTCGTTGAGGGTCACACTGTTCGGAGAGCCCGTGCTCGTCGTGCGCGAGGAGGACGAGGACGTCCGTGCGTACCGTTGCCTGCGCCGCCCTCGCGGTGCACCGCAAATGGTCCGATGCTGCATCAGGTATGACATGATTTTTGTTAATCTTGATCGGCGTGACCATGAGCTCGTAGGACCACAACCCCATACAGCCACCCCCCGCAGTGCCTGAGCGATTCCCCCGTCGTAACAGATCGCTCAGGCGCTTCCCCCACACAACGGCGCCATCGTGGACCTGAAACGCGATGGCGCCGTTGTGCTGCCCGGACGTAGGTGGCGGGCGGTGGCGGATCAGCCGCGTCCCATCGCCCGGTCCAGGGCGATCTCGATGACCACGCGGTCCGGGTTCGGGGCCGGCGTGCGGCCGTAGCGCTCCGCGTAACGGCTGACCGCGTCGGCGACCACCTCGGGTTCGGTGCGGACCCGGGCCCGGCCCTCCAGCGTCGCCCAGCGGCCCTTCATCACCTGGCAGACCGCGACCCGTGCGCCGTGGGCCCCGTCGGCGGCCGCCAGGACGTTCGCGACCTTCCTGCTGTTCTTGTTGGTGATCACCCGCGCGACCCCCGCCTCGGGGTCGTACGTGACGCCGACCGGCACCAGGTGCGGTGAGCCGTCCGGGCGCTGTGTGGCGAGGGTGCAGAGGTGGTATTCGCGCCAGAACGCCAGGTACTCGGGATCGGGGGCGCGTACGTCGTGGGTCATGCCATGAGCGTAGGTCCCGGTCCCGGTCGCGGGAGTCCGGTCCGGGGAGCGCGGCCCGGGGGAGTCCGGACCGTGGGAGTCGCTCCGGGTCGGGCGGTGGTCCCCCCGGGGGCCGCCCGGGGACCCGTCCGTCCCGCTGCGCGTGCCCGGCGACCGTGCCCGTCACGTTCCCGGCGGCCGGTGCCCCGCTGCCCCTCCCCCACGGCCCGTGCCCGGCCGCCCGGCGGCCGGTGGCCGACGCGGGATCGAGGGTGCGATCGGGGTCGTGCCCGGGTCCCGTTTTGGAGTTGAGTGGAATAGACTCAACTTTGCGCAGGTTCTCATCGTCAGGATTGAGGAACAGGAGGAGAGAGCGCACGTGGACGCCGAGTTGACCAACAGGAGCCGGGAAGCGATCACCGCCGCGAGCAACAGCGCCGTGGCCCAGGGACATCCGGACCTGACCCCCGCCCATCTTCTGCTCGCGCTGCTGGCCGGGCAGGACAACGAGAACGTCACCGACCTGCTGTCGGCGGTGGAGGCCGACCTGGCCCTGGTCAGGTCCGGGGCCGAGCGGCTGCTCGCCGGGCTGCCCAGCGTCGCCGGGTCCACCGTCGCGCCGCCGCAGGCGAACCGCGACCTGCTCGCCGTGATCGCCGACGCGACCCGGCGGGCCCGCGACCTCGGTGACGAGTACGTGTCGACGGAGCACCTGCTCATCGGCATCGCCGCCAAGGGCGGTCAGGCCGGCGAAGTGCTGGCGGGTCAGGGGGCCACGGCCAGGAAGCTGGCCGACGCTTTCGAGAAGTCCAGGGGAGGACGCCGGGTGACCACACCCGATCCGGAGGGCAACTACAAGGCGCTGGAGAAGTTCGGTACGGACTTCACGGCCGCCGCGCGCGAGGGCAGGCTCGACCCGGTCATCGGCCGGGATCAGGAGATCCGCCGCGTCGTGCAGGTCCTGTCGCGCCGTACGAAGAACAACCCGGTGCTCATCGGTGAGCCCGGCGTCGGCAAGACGGCCGTCGTCGAGGGGCTCGCGCAGCGCATCGACAAGGGCGACGTGCCCGAGTCGCTGAAGAACAAGCGGCTGATCTCGCTGGACCTCGGCGCGATGGTCGCCGGCGCGAAGTACCGGGGCGAGTTCGAGGAGCGCCTGAAGACCGTCCTGTCCGAGATCAAGGACAGCGACGGCCAGATCATCACGTTCATCGACGAGCTGCACACGGTCGTCGGCGCGGGCGCCGGCGGCGACTCCGCGATGGACGCGGGCAACATGCTCAAGCCGAT
Source organism: Streptomyces sp. NBC_01497 (assembly GCF_036250695.1). Taxonomy (NCBI): domain Bacteria; kingdom Bacillati; phylum Actinomycetota; class Actinomycetes; order Kitasatosporales; family Streptomycetaceae; genus Streptomyces; species Streptomyces sp. NBC_01497. The sequence goes on from NZ_CP109427.1 coordinate 4,428,374, forward strand.
GCTGGCGCGCGGTGAGCTGCGCATGGTGGGCGCCACCACGCTGGACGAGTACCGCGAGCACATCGAGAAGGACGCCGCGCTGGAGCGCCGCTTCCAGCAGGTGCTGGTCGCTGAGCCGTCCGTCGAGGACAGCATCGCGATCCTGCGCGGACTCAAGGGCCGCTACGAGGCGCACCACAAGGTGCAGATCGCGGATGCCGCGCTGGTGGCAGCGGCCACCCTCTCCGACCGCTACATCACATCGCGCTTCCTGCCCGACAAGGCCATCGACCTCGTCGACGAGGCCGCGTCCCGGCTGCGCATGGAGATCGACTCGTCGCCGGTCGAGATCGACGAGCTCCAGCGCGTGGTGGACCGCCTCAGCATGGAGGAGATGGCGCTGAAGAACGAGTCGGACCCCGGCTCCGTACAGCGCCTGGAGAAGCTGCGCCGCGACCTGGAGAACCGCAAGGAGGAACTGCGCGGCCTGACCGCGCGGTGGGAGAAGGAGAAGAAGGGCCTCAACAGGGTCGGTGAGCTGAAGGAGCGCATCGACGAACTGCACGGCCAGGCCGAGCGCGCTCAGCGCGACGGCGACTTCGACTCCGCCTCGAAGCTGCTGTACGGGGAGATCCCGTCGGTGGAGCGGGAGTTGCAGGAGGCCTCCGCCGAGGAGGAGCAGGAGTCCGACAAGAACACCATGGTCAAGGACGAGGTCGGTCCCGACGACATCGCCGACGTGGTCGCGTCCTGGACGGGCATTCCGGCGGGCCGCCTGCTGGAGGGCGAGACGCAGAAGCTGCTGCGCATGGAGGACGAGCTCGGCCGGCGGCTGATCGGCCAGAGGGAGGCCGTAGGGGCGGTGTCCGACGCGGTGCGGCGTACCCGCGCCGGTATCTCGGACCCGGACCGGCCGACCGGGTCGTTCCTCTTCCTCGGCCCCACCGGTGTCGGCAAGACCGAACTGGCGCGGGCGCTCGCGGACTTCCTGTTCGACGACGAGCGCGCCATGATCCGGATCGACATGAGCGAGTACGGGGAGAAGCACTCCGTCGCGCGGCTCGTCGGCGCTCCTCCCGGCTATGTCGGCTACGAGGAGGGCGGTCAGCTGACCGAGGCGGTGCGGCGGCGTCCCTACTCGGTGGTGCTGCTGGACGAGGTGGAGAAGGCGCACCCCGAGGTCTTCGACGTCCTGCTGCAGGTGCTGGACGACGGGCGGCTCACCGACGGCCAGGGCCGGACGGTGGACTTCCGCAACACCATCCTGGTGCTGACGTCGAACCTCGGCAGCCAGTACCTCGTGGAGTCGGGCACCTCGGAGGAGCAGAAGCGGGAGCAGGTGCTCTCGGTCGTACGGTCCTCCTTCAAGCCCGAGTTCCTCAACCGCCTCGACGACATGGTGGTCTTCTCCGCCCTGTCCAGGGACGAGCTGGCGCGCATCGCCCGGCTGCAGGTCGACCGGCTCGCGAAGCGGCTCGCCGAGCGCAGGCTGACGCTGGAGGTCACGCCCCAGGCGTTGGACTGGCTGGCCGACGAGGGCAACGACCCGGCGTACGGGGCGCGTCCGCTGCGCCGCCTGGTGCAGAGCGCGATCGGCGACCGGCTCGCGAAGGAGATCCTGTCGGGCGAGGTCAAGGACGGTGACACCGTCCGCGTGGACCGTTTCGACGAGGGTCTGATCGTCGGGCGCGCGGACGGCGGCCCTGCGGAGGGCGCCTCCGCCCCGGGGCCCGTCGGGTCGGCACCCGAGGACGCCGAGAACGCCGAGGAGGCCGGGAGCGGCGAGGCGGCGGGGGAGCGCCCCGCGAAGACGCTGTAACGCCGGTCCGCGGCTTGTGGCCTCGGTGGCTGTGGTCTGTGGTCGGTGGTCTGTGGCAGGTCTGGCCGACTCCGGGCTGGGGCTGGGGCTGGCGTCCGCTGCCGGCGGCCGGAGAGATCGTGGTGGGGCGGTGGCCCGCCACCCGGGGAGGCTCCGGGTGGCGGGCCATCGCCGTACGCACGCCGGGCCACTGCCGTACGCACCCCGGGCCACCGCCGTACGCGCGCCGGGCCACCGGCACGGCTTCCGTGGTGGACGGTGCGGACGGACGGTGCGTTCGGTGCGGCGCGGGGGCCGGTGGCCGGGGCGGACCGCGTGGAGATTCACCGCACGGTCCGTCCGCGGCCGTGCGCCCGGGTGATCACCGCAGGTGCCGTGGCGCTCCGCGCGGTTCCCTCGCCCCGGGACGTCCGTCCGGGGCGCGGGCCCCTCGCCCGGGATGTCCGTCCGGTGGGAACGCCGGGGCGGCCGCGCGGGCCCGTCCGCCGTGTCAGCGGGCGCGGGCCGGGCAGGCGGAGGGGCCGGCGGTGGGACCGGGCAGGGAAAAGGCCGGACCCGCGCCCACCTGGCTTGCCACCTCCCGGCTGTGATGAGGGAGGATGGCGGGAACCGTACGAAGGGAAAAACACGGTGAGCATCGATCCGTCCTCGATTCCAAATTTCGGGGGGCGCCCCGAGCCGGAGCCGGCTGCCGGAGCGGCGGCTCCCGTCGTCGTCCCGGACCAGGACCTGGTCAAGCAGCTCCTCGGCCAGATGGAGCTGAAGTACGTCGTCGACGACGAGGGTGACCTCGCGGCGCCGTGGGAGGAATTCCGTACGTACTTCATGTTCCGCGGCGACGAGGAACAGCAGGTCTTCTCCGTGCGTACGTTCTACGACCGGCCGCACGAGGTCGACGAGAAGCTCCGCATCCTGGAGCTGATCGACGACTGGAACAGGCGCACCCTGTGGCCGAAGGTCTACAGCCACGTCCACGAGGAGGACGACGGTCCGCCGACCGTCCGCCTCATCGGTGAGGCGCAGATGCTGATCGGCACGGGCGTCGGCGTCGACCACTTCGTGTCGTCCACCGTCAGCTGGGTGCGCGCGTCGATCGAGTTCGACAAGTGGCTGGTGGAACAGCTGGGACTCGAACCGGGCGACGAGAAGCCCGAGGACGCATAGCCCACGGAGCGCGGCTGCGGGGCCGCGTGCCCGAGGGCGCGCGGCCCCGCACGGCCTCGTGAGGGGCCCCGCCGGCCCCCGCCACCGTTCGCGGTGACGGGGGCCGCCGCATGCCCCGGCCGAGGCGTCGCGCGCCCGGCGGCCCGGATCGCGGGCCCGGCGGGATCGCGGAGGCGAGGCCCTAGGGTGGCGGACACAGCGGGCTGGCGGCAGCGGCGGAAGCGGGAGATGCCTCGATGGACACGGTGAGCGGTACGGCCTGGCGGCCCGCGGCGCGGGTACGGGGCATGGGCACCTCGATCTTCACCGAGATGACTGAGCTGGCGCGGGCCACCGGGGCGGTCAACCTCGGCCAGGGCGTGCCCGAGCTGGCGAGCCCGCCCGCGCTGCTGCGGGACGTGGCAGACGCGGTCCTCGCCGGGGCCAACCAGTACCCGCCCGCCGCGGGCGTGCCCGCCCTGCGGGAGGCGGTGGCCGCGCACCAGCTGCGGCGCTACGGCCTCGCCCACGACCCGGCCACCGAGGTCCTCGTCACCACCGGCGCGACCGAGGCGCTGGCCGCCTCGGTGCTCGCGGTGTGCGACCCCGGGGACGAGATCATCGCCTTCGACCCCTGCTACGACGCCTACGCGGCGGACGCGCGCCTCGCCGGCGCCACCCTCGTCGGGGTGGCGCTGGCGACCGACGGTGACGGCTTCCTGCTGGACCCGGACGCGCTGCGCGCCGCCGTCACGCCGCGGACACGCGCGCTGATCCTGAACACCCCGCACAACCCGACCGGCAAGGTGTTCACCCAGGCGGAGCTCGCGGCCGTCGCGGAGGTCTGCCGGGAGCACGACCTGACCGTCATCACGGACGAGGTGTACGAGCACCTCGTCTACGCGGGCCTGCCGCATCTGCCGGTCTCCGCGCTGCCGGGCATGCGCGAGCGCACCCTGACCGTGTCCAGTGCGGGGAAGACGTTCAACACGACGGGCTGGAAGGTCGGCTGGGTGTGCGGGCCCGCGCCGCTGGTCGCCGCGGTGAGCGCCGCGAAGCAGTTCCTCACGTACGCCTCCGGCACGCCCTACCAGGGCGCGCTGGCACGGGCGCTGGGCTCCGTGGAGGAGTGGGCGGCCGGACTGCGGGGCGAACTGCGTGCGAATCGCGATGTGCTGACGGAGGGTCTGAAGGCGGCCGGACTACGGCCGTTCCGCGCAGACGCGGGGTACTTCGTCCAGGCCGACGTGCGTCCGGCCGGGTACGAGGACGGCGTGGAGTTCTGCCGCGACCTGCCGGGGCGGGTCGGGGTGGTGGCCATCCCGACGTCGGCGTTCCAGGTCGTGGCGGGGCCGCGGTGGCTGGTGCGGTTCTCCTTCTGCAAGAAGAGGGAGACGCTGGACGACGCGGTGTCCCGCCTCCAGCGGCTCGGCGCCTGACGGTCGGGGGCCCGACGGCCCGGGCCCTGACGGTTCGGGGCTCCCAGCGGTTCGGGGCACCGGCGGCCGGGGCCCGCGCGGCGCGGTGAACTGTGCGCCCGGGCTCCGATCGGGCCGCGGGGCGGTCGCGGGCACAGGCGCGCGGCGGACGTTCGTGTACGGAAACCTCCGGTGTTTCTCAACAGTTCCGCAACACGGTCTTTGGCGCGCGTTCACGGGGGGAGACGACAGGCAGAGACATCGACGGGGGAAGGCAGGTGACGCTCCGATGTGGATCATCGTGGGAGTCGTCGTGGTGGTCGTACTCGTGTTCTTGGCGGCCCGGCGCAGTAACCGGCGTGGCCGGAGCGGGGGTTACGGCGGCGGACGGGGCGGGTCGTCGGGCGGTTCGAACAGCTGGTGGGCGGGCGGCGGCGCCGCCGCGGGCGACCCGCGGCACGGTGGCGGGCACCACACCTCGCACCACGACAGTGGCGGCGGCGGACATCACGGTGGTGGGGGGCACTCCTGCGGTGGTGGCCACTCGTGCGGCGGTGGCGGCAGTTCCTGTGGGAGCTCCTGCGGCGGGAACTGAGTCCGGCGGGCGCGGTCGAAGGGTGCGCCCGGGGGACGGTCCACGGTGCGGTCGACGGCGCCACCGGGGGCCGGACCAGGGCGCCTTCGGGATGTGACAGAGGCATGAGCGGGGCGCGGGACCGGGCGGGCGGTGAGCCGCGGCCGGTCCCGACGCGTCGGGGCGCCTCCATCTGAACACCTGAACACCGAAGCCCCCGAGGGGATGGAAACCCCGCCAAGTTGGGTAAAAACGCTGTAGGCGCAGCGGACTTCGTGATTCGCTGGGAAAGTCTTCCACCAGCCCTCGGACTCCCGGGACCGACCCGCGGAGACGAGAGGGCGACCCTTCGCGCGTCCTTCAGCTGCATTCTCTCCGGGGGTGTCCCCCGGCCCATCCGTCACGTGTGTCTGCGGAGCCGATCCATGCTCACGACCCTGAATACCGCCTACACCGACACCCGCGCCGCCGATCTGGCCTGGGCGTTGGGACGGGGGCCACTTCCGGCCCTCGCCACACTTGACCTCGATCTTTCCGGCGCGAGACTTGAGCTGAGACTGCTCGGCGCGTCCCACCAGGTGCTGCTCGAAGAGGACGGGGGCGCGTGTTCGGAGACCGTGGCGTGCATCCCCGGCAGCAGCACACCACTGCCACTCGGTGTGTCCGAGCGCATCGGCGACTGGGAGTACGAGTTCGCCGCGCGCGTCGAGCATCTGTCACAAGGCCAGTTCGCCGGTCGGGCGCAGGAATTGCTCGCTCTGGTGGCCGATCACCCGAACGGCCTTGCGGGCACGTTCCCCGGTTCGCCGTACGCGTTCACGGCGCTGCTCGCCCAGCGTGACGAGGGTTCGGTGCGGTGGCGCACCTGGCACGCGTACCCGCAGGAGGGTCAGCTCGTGGTGACCAGGACACGGGTCGGGGTGCGGATGCCGGCCGTGCTGTGAGGCGGGGGACCGGGGGCGGGCCCGCCGGCCGGGGTGTCGCGTCGCCGCCGTGCCGCGTCCCGGTCGCCGCGCGAGCCGTGAGGTGCCCGGGGGGCGGACCGCGGCTCACGGGTCGAGATGCACCCGTGTGGGTGACCATGTGCGAGCGAGACGTGACGTAGCGTTACCTCATGCTCGACCAGCACGCCGTGGCGCAGCGAGACCCGTCACCGGCGGGACCGCCGCCACCACCGCCCTGCCGCGAGCCGCGGCCGCCGGTTCGCGCGGACGCGGTCCGCTTCCTGGTGCTGCTCGTGGTGTTCGTCTGTGCGGCCTGCGGCCTCGTGTACGAGCTGGAACTCGTCGCGCTCGGCTCGTACCTCATGGGGGACACGGTCACCCAGGCGTCCGTGGTGCTCTCGGTGATGGTGTTCGCCATGGGCATCGGCTCCCTGCTCGCCAAGCGGCTGCGCACCCGAGCGGCCGTCGGGTTCGGACTGGTGGAGTCGGGGCTCGCGCTGGTCGGCGGCATGTCCGCGTTCACGCTGTACGCGAGCTTCGCGTGGCTCGGCGGCTCGCGCGGGGCGATCGTCGCCTTCTCCCTCGCCATCGGCGTGCTGACGGGTGCCGAGATCCCGCTGCTGATGACCCTGATCCAGCGGGTCTCGCGGCAGGACGCGGGCGCGGCCGTCGCGGATCTGTTCGCGGCGGACTACGTGGGCGCGCTGGTCGGCGGGCTGGCCTTTCCGTTCCTGCTGTTGCCGTGGCTCGGGCAGCTGACGGCCGCGATGGTCACCGGCGCGGTGAACGTGATGGCGGGCGGCGCGCTCGTGCTGTGGCTCTTCGGGCGGGACCTGTCGCCCCGGGCGCGGCGGCTGCTGCTCACCGCCGATGTGCTGGTGCTCGCGGTACTGGCGACGGCGGCGGCGACGGTCGGCGACTTCGAGCGGGCCGCGCGCTCGGCCGTCTACGGCCCGGGTGTCCGGGTCGCGGTGCACACGAGCGTGCAGGAGATCGTGCTCACCGGCGGGGCCCGGGGGACGCTCGACCTGTACCTGGACGGCAGGCTCCGGGTCAGCGCGCGGGACGAGTACCGCTACGACGAGGGGCTGGTGCATCCGGCGATGCGCGGGCCGCACGCGCGGGTGCTGATCCTCGGCGGCGGCGACGGCCTCGCGGCACGTGAGGTGCTGCGCTATCGGGACGTCGCGTCGGTGACGGTCGTGGACATCGACGGCGAGGTCGAGCGGCTGGCGCGCGAGGATCCCGCGCTCAGCGCACTCAACGGGCACGCGTACCGGGACCCGCGGCTGCACGTGGTCACGAGCGACGCGTTCAGCTGGCTGCGCGGGGCCGAGCGCGCGCGACCCGGCAGCGGTCCTGCACCGTTCGACGTGATCGTCTGCGACCTGCCCGATCCGGGCATCACGTCCAGCTCGAAGCTGTACTCGCAGGAGTTCTACGGCCTGGCGGCGCGCGCGCTCGCCCCGGATGGGCGGCTGGTGGTGCACGTGGGGCCCCTCGCGACGCGCGTCCGGGCGTTCTGGACGGTGGACGCGACGCTGCGGGCCGCCGGATTCCGGGCGACGCCCTACGGGGCGACGGGACCCGCGGACGGTTTCGCGGGCGGCCCCGACCGGACGAAGCGGGCGGGCCGGGGCGAGTCGGCCCGGGAGGACTGGGGGTTCCTGCTGGCCGCACGGGGTCCCGCGGCCCCGCCGCTCGCCCTCGCGCCCGACGCGCCTCGGCTGCGGTCGCTGGACGCGGCCCGGCTCGCGGCGGACGGACGGGCCGCCGCCCGGCAGCGGCCGGGCGGGGCGGGGCGCCTGCCGCCGTCGACTTTGATTCACCCGAGATACGGCGAGTGAGCGCCGTCCGGGGCGGGTTTAAGTAGGCTCGGGTCCCATGGACCACGAGGTGTTCGTTCCGGTTACGGCGGCGGCCCTGCGGCGTACGCTGCGGGACCCGGCGCGGGTCGCCCACTGCGTCCCGGCGTTCCAGCAGGACGCGGAGAGCGAGCCTGGTGCGATCACCGGCCGGCTCAAGGTCCGCGCGGGCGGCCACACGATCACGTATCGGGGCACGCTCGGCGTGACCGAGGAGGACGACGGGGTGTTCACCGTCCGGGCCGAGGGCGAGGAGGTCAGGGGCACGGGATCGGTGTCGGTGACGCTGGACGTGCGTCTGACGCCGGCCGTCTCGGTGACCGCGCCGCCGCCCGGCGCCTCGGGCGAGCCCGGGGAACCCGGCACCACGGACGGGACGGACGTCGGCTTCACCGGCGTCTCGCACGCGCAGGGCCGGCTCGCGGAGCTGCCGCGCGACGCCGCGACGCAGGCGGCACGGCGGCTGCTGGATCGGTTCGCCGCACGCCTGGGCGACGAGAGCGGCCCGCACAAGGACCGCGCGCCGGGGACGCCGGACAGCGCCGAGGAGGCGGGCGAGCCGCTGCCGCCGAAGGGGACGCCGTCGGGTGGCCCGTCCACGCCCTCCGCGCCGGACTCCTCCGCACCGTCCTCACCGGACACTCCGCTGTCGGGCGAGACGGTCGCCGGGGACGGCGACTTCCACATCCCGGACGGGTTCGACGACCTGGACGACGCGGACGGCCCGGAGGACGACGACGGCCCGCCCGCCGAGGCGGCACACGCGCGACGGACCATGATCGGCCGCAGCGCGGAGGAGGTCGACCACGCTCCGCCCCGCGGCCGGTACGCCCCGGTCCCGCTGCCGGAGGCGACGACGGCTGTGAGCTCCCTGCGCTGGGTGGCCCCGGCCGCCGCGCTGGCCCTGGCCTCCGCGGTCGTCGTGACGCGCGCGCTGCGGCGCCGCCGCTGAGCGGGACGCCGGGCCGGAGCGCGCCGGGGCGGAGCGCGCCGGGACGGAGCGCGCCGGGCCGGAACGCGCCGGAGCCGCCAAGGGCGGCACGTGGCGGAGCGGCCCGGGGGCGGCACGTGGCGGCGGCGTACTCCGTGGCGGGACGTGACGCGGTGGGGTGGGCGCGGCGGGGCGGGTGGCGGAACTACGCTGCTGGCGTGAGTGATCTGAAACTTTCCGCCGGTGACGTCACCGTCGAAATCGCGCCGGACGACGGCGCCCGTGTCAGCAGCCTCGTCATCGGCGGCACCGAACTGCTCCGGCAGGGCCCCCGCTACGGGTGCTTCCCCATGGTCCCGTGGTGCGGACGCATCGCGCAGGGACGCTTCCGCAACGGCGAGACCCAGCACCAGATGCCGCTCAACTCGGGGCCGCACGCCATCCACGGCACCGGCCGCGACACCGTCTGGCGGGTGCGGCACGCCGACGACACCACCGCGACGCTGACGTACGAGCTGGCCGAACCGTGGCCGTACCCGGGGCTGGTCACACAGACGTTCCGGCTGACGGACAGCGCGCTGGAGCTGACGCTCGGCGTGGAGACCCGGGCGGACTCCTTCCCCGCGCAGGTCGGCTGGCACCCGTGGTTCAACCGGTCCCTGGGCGCCGGCGGCGAGGACGTGAGCCTGGCCTTCGCGCCCGCGTTCCAGCTGGAGCGGGGCGAGGACCACCTGCCCACCGGCCGCCGCATCGACCCGCGGCCCGGCCCCTGGGACGACTGCTTCGGCATGCCCGACGGTGTGGAGGCCACGCTGACCTGGCCGGGACAGCTCGCGCTGACCGTGTCCAGCCCCGCCCGCTGGGTCGTCGTCTACGACGAGCAGGCGGAAGCCGTGTGCGTCGAGGCGCAGTCCGGCCCGCCGGACGGCCTGAACACCGACCCCGAGCTGGTCACCCGCCTCCAGCCCCTGGAACTCGCCGCCACATGGTCGTGGGAGCGCCTCTAAGCTCGGAGCCATGACCTCTACGAACAACGCCAAGGGCGAGCTGCTGCAGTCGATCAAGGACCTGGCCGTGGTGCACGGCAAGGTGACGCTCTCCTCCGGCATCGAGGCCGACTGGTACATCGACATGCGGCGCGTCACGCTCGACGGGCAGGCCGCGCCGCTCGTCGGACAGGTGATGCTGGACGCGGCCCGTGACCTCGACTTCGACTGCGTCGGCGGCCTCACGCTGGGCGCCGACCCCGTCGCCACGTCGATGCTGCACGCGTCCGCCGCCCGGGGCCGGCGCCTGGACGCGTACGTCGTGCGCAAGGAGCAGAAGCAGCACGGTATGAAGCGGCGGATCGAGGGGACCGAGGTGAAGGGCCGGCGCTGCCTGGTGGTGGAGGACACCTCGACCACCGGCGGCTCTCCCCTGACCGCGGTGGAGGCCGTCCGCGAGGCGGGCGGCGAGGTCGTCGCGGTCGCGGTGATCGTGGACCGGGGGGCCGCCTCCGCCGTGGCGGACGCCGGACTGCCGTACGTGTCGGCCTACACGGCCGCCGACCTCGGTCTCGCCTGAGTCTGGAAGGATACGGGGTGACGATGACGTCGCCCCCCAGGTCAGGGACTAGTACCTCAAACCGCACATCACATAGGAGCGGCAACATGCCCATCGCAACCCCCGAGATCTACGCCGAGATGCTCGACCGGGCCAAGGCAGGCAAGTTCGCCTACCCCGCCATCAATGTGACGTCGTCCCAGACCCTGCACGCCGCGCTTCGTGGTTTCGCGGAGGCGGAGAGCGACGGCATCATCCAGATGTCGACGGGCGGCGCCGAGTTCCTGGGCGGCCAGTACAAGAAGGACATGGTCACGGGCGCGGTCGCCCTGGCCGAGTTCGCGCACATCGTCGCCGAGAAGTACGGCATCACGGTCGCGCTGCACACCGACCACTGCCCGAAGGACAAGCTCGACACGTACGTCCGTCCGCTGCTCGACGTCTCCGCCGAGCGCGTGAAGGCCGGCCGCAACCCGCTGTTCCAGTCCCACATGTGGGACGGTTCCGCCGAGACGCTGGCCGACAACCTCGCCATCGCTGAGGAACTGCTCGCGAAGGCGGCAGCCGCCAGGATCATCCTTGAGGTCGAGATCACCCCGACCGGTGGCGAGGAGGACGGCGTCACCCACGAGATCAACGACAAGCTGTACACGACGGTCGACGACGCGCTGCGCACGGCTGAGGCGCTCGGCCTGGGCGAGAAGGGCCGCTACCTGCTGGCCGCCTCGTTCGGCAACGTCCACGGCGTCTACAAGCCCGGCAACGTGGTGCTCCGCCCCGACCTGCTGAAGGACCTCCAGGAGGGCGTCGCCAAGAAGTACGGGCGTCCCGCGGGCAGCCAGCCGTTCGACTTCGTCTTCCACGGCGGCTCCGGCTCCTCCGACGAGGAGATCGCCACCGCGCTGGGCAACGGCGTGGTCAAGATGAACCTCGACACGGACACGCAGTACGCGTTCACCCGTCCCGTCGCCGACCACATGCTGAAGAACTACGACGGCGTGCTGAAGGTCGACGGCGAGGTCGGTTCGAAGAAGACGTACGACCCCCGCACGTGGGGCAAGTCCGCCGAGGCGGGCATGGCGGCGCGCGTCACGCAGGCGTGCGAGTCGCTGCGGTCCGCGGGTACACGCATGAAGTAGGCGGTACGGCGTGACGCGGTGGGGCGCTCCGGCGCCGCCACGGGCGCACGCGGACCGTCCATCGGGCCCGGCCCCCTCGAAAGATCCGAGGGGGCCGGGCCCGATGCCGTGCGGCGAGGGCGCCGGCCCGTACCGTCCCGACACGGCACGCGACCGCTCCCGGGCGGGAACGGGACCGTGTCGCGGATGGCCGGAATTCCCCCCGGGTGGCCGTGTCGACCGGGTCGCCACGCGGGCCCGGGACGAGGATGATCCCCGTATGGACATCCGCCTGTCCTCGGCCAAGGGACGCTGGGTCATCCTCACCACGGTGCTGGGCTCCAGCATGGCCCTGCTCGACTCGACCGTCGTCAATGTGGCGTTGCCCCACATCGGCGACGACCTGCACGCGAAGCTCAGCGCGCTCCAGTGGATCGTCAACGCCTACACGGTCACCCTGGCGGGTCTGATCCTGCTGGGCGGCTCGCTCGGCGACCGGTACGGGCGGCGCAACGTCTTCGTGCTCGGCATCGTCTGGTTCGCGCTCGGCTCCCTGCTGTGCGGGGTGGCGCCCAGTGCGCCCGTGCTGATCATCGCGCGGGCCCTGCAGGGTGTCGGCGGCGCGCTGCTCACGCCCGGTTCGCTCGCCATCCTCCAGGCGACCTTCCATCCCGACGACCGGTCGCGGGCGGTCGGGCTGTGGTCGGGGCTCGGCGGTGTCGGGGCGGCCGTGGGGCCCTTCGTCGGTGGCTGGCTGGTGGACGGTCCCGGCTGGCGCTGGGTGTTCCTGATCAACCTGCCGCTGGCGGCGATCTGCGTGCCCGTCGCGCTCCGGCACGTACCGGAGTCGCGGGACCCCGAGCACCACGGGAAGTTCGATGTGACGGGGGCGGCACTCGGCGCCGCCGCGCTGGCGCTCGTGACGTACGCGCTGATCGGCAAGGCCTGGTGGGCGGGCGCGGCGGGGGTCCTCGTCGGGGCGGCGTTCGTCCTGGTCGAGAAGCGGCGGCCGGATCCGATGTTGCCGCTGTCGATCTTCTCGTCCCGTCAGTTCACGACGGTGAACCTGGTGACGCTGTGCGTGTACGCGGCCTTCGGCGGGTTCTTCTTCCTCGTGACGCTGCAGCTCCAGGTCGTCGCGGGCTACTCGGCGCTCAAGGCGGGCGCGGCGCTGCTGCCGACGACGGGGCTGATGCTGCTGTTCTCGGCGCGCTCCGGGCAGCTCGCGGACAAAATCGGCCCCCGCATCCCGCTGACCGTGGGGCCGCTGCTGTGCGCGACGGGCATGCTGCTGATGCTGCGGGTCGGCGAGCACGCCTCCTACCTCGTGGACGTGCTGCCCGCGCTGATCGTGCAGGGCGCCGGGATGGTCACGCTGGTCGCCCCGCTGACGGCGACGGTGCTGGCCTCCGTGGACACCGGCAAGGCGGGGCTCGCGAGCGGCGTGAACAACGCGGCGGCGCGGGCGGCGGGGCTGATCGCGGTGGCGGCGCTGCCGCTGCTCGCGGGCATGGGCCCCGAGGTCTACAAGTCGGCGCCCCGGTTCAACCACGCGTTCGACAAGGCGATGCCGATCTGCGCCGGGGTGCTGGTGGTGGGCGCGCTGCTGGCGTTCTCCACCGTACGCGGGCACGTGCGGGCGCCGGCCGGGGAGCGGGCCGTGGCGGAGACCGAGTGCAAGGTCTACTGCGGGGTGAACGGTCCGCCGGTCGAGCCGGTGCGGGAGGTCGTGGACGGGGCGTCCGCGAAGCGGGACACGCCGCCGCCCGCGCCGCCCGCGCAAGGCAGACTGTAAGCATGTCGATCCACGAGAACCTGCTGGGGGGACCTCCCCCCACCCACCTGCCCGACAGCCCGGAACCGCGCGAACTGCTGGCGCAGGGCACGTCACCGGCCGATGTCGCGGCGAAGTACCCGACGTCGTCGCTGGCCTGGGCGCTGCTCGCCGACGACGCGTGGACGGGCGGCCGGGTCATCGAGTCGTACGCGTACGCGCGCACCGGCTACCACCGGGGCCTGGACTCCCTGCGCCGCGCGGGCTGGAAGGGCCACGGCCCGGTGCCGTGGGACCACGAGCCGAACCGCGGCTTCCTGCGGGCGCTGCACGCGCTGGCGCGGGCCGCGCAGGAGATCGGTGAGCAGGACGAGTACGAGCGCTGCGCGACGTTCCTGAGGGACTCCTCGCCCGCGGCGGCCGACACCCTGGGCTGAGCAGCCCGGCCGCAGGGGAGGGACCGCGCGGTGGGCTTCCGGGCCCGCCGCGCCGTCCCTCTTCCCGTGTCCGGCGGCCGCCGTCCCGCAGCGTCCGCACCGTCGCGCGCTTCGCACCGCGTCGCGCGGCGGGGCCGGGAGGCGCCGATTATCATGCCTGGTGGGGACCGGGGTTCCGCGATCGTACGGTTGCGGGGCGGAGCGGACCGCTACCCGGGACGCCAACGGAGACAGCGATGTCCAACGACCCCGAGACCCCGAATCTCGACTTCGCGGGGACGACCCCGTACGAGGACTACGTCCAGGCCGACGTCCTCACCCATGCCCAGCACCTGCGGTCCGACGACCCGGGCGAGATGGTCTTCCTCGTCACGACCCAGGTCATGGAGCTGTGGTTCACCGCGATCGTCCACGAGTGGGAGACCGCGTCGCGCGCCCTGGACGAGGACCGGGTGCCCGACGCGCTGGACGCCCTGCGCCGCTCCGCGTGGGAGCTGGAGGCGCTGAACGCGGCCTGGCGGCCGCTGGGCCGGCTCACGCCCGCGCAGTTCAACGCGTACCGGGGGGCCCTCGGCGAGGGTTCCGGCTTCCAGTCGGCGATGTACCGCCGCCTGGAGTTCCTCCTCGGCGACAAGTCCGCGTCGATGCTCGTGCCGCACCGGGGCGCCCCGCGCGTCCACGCGGAGCTGGAGAAGGCCCTCGCCCGGCCCAGCCTGTACGACGAGGTGCTGCGGCTGCTGGCCCGGCGCGGCCATCCGGTGCCCGCCGAGGTGCTGGAGAGGGACCTCACCCGCAAGTACGCGCCGTCCGACGGCGTGGAGCTGGTGTGGGCCGCGATCTACGCTGACCGGGACCAGCACAGCGAGCTGGTCCGGCTCGGGGAGGCCCTCACCGACGTCGGCGAACTGGTGTGGCGCTGGCGCAACGACCACCTCGTCGCGACCCGTCGCGCCATGGGCTCCAAGCCCGGCACGGGTGGCTCGGCCGGGGTGGCCTGGCTGGAGAAGCGATCGACCGCCGTGGTGTTTCCCGAACTCTGGAGTGCGCGTGGACATGTCTGATCTCCCGACCGTTGTCGCCACCCGCGGGGCAGCGGCACCGGACCTGGCCGAGCGTGCCGCGCACCTCGACGCGGTCGACGAACTCGCCCCGGCTCGCGCGTTGTTCACGCTGAACGACGGTGTCGTCTACCTCGACGGGAACTCGCTGGGCGCGCTGCCCTCCCATGTGCCGGACCGCATGCGGGATGTGATCACCCGTCAGTGGGGTGAACTGGGCATCAGGTCATGGAGCGAGAGCGGTTGGTGGACCGCGCCCGAGCGGGTCGGCGACCGCATCGCGCCGCTCGTGGGCGCCCGCCCCGGCACCGTCGTGGTGGCGGACTCGACCAGTGTGAACGTGTTCAAGGCGCTGGTGGCGGGGGCCCGGCTGGTGCCGGAGGACCGCGATGAGATCGTGGTCGACGGGACGACCTTCCCCACCGACGGGTACATCGCGCAGTCCGTGGCCCGGCTGACGGGCAAGCGGCTGGTGGCCGTCGAGCCCGCCGGACTCGCGGCCCGGCTCGGGCCGCGTACCGCCGTCGCGCTCGTCAACCACGTCGACTTCCGCACCGGCAGGCTGCACGACCTGCCCGGCATCACCGCCGCCGTGCACGCGGCGGGCGGCATCGCGGTGTGGGACCTGTGCCACAGCGCGGGAGCGCTGCCGGTCGGCCTGGACACGCACGGTGTGGACCTGGCGGTCGGCTGCACCTACAAGTTCCTCAACGGCGGGCCCGGTTCACCGGCGTTCCTCTATGTCGCGCCCCGGCACCAGGCCGCCTTCGACTCCCCGCTGCCGGGCTGGAACTCGCACGCGGACCCGTTCGCGATGGCACCGGGTTACGCCGCCGCCGACGGCGCGCCCCGGGGCCGTGTCGGCACCCCCGACATCCTGTCGCTGCTCGCGGCCGACGCGGCGCTCGACGTGTGGGACCACGAGGCCGTCAGCATCGGTGCCGTACGGGCGAAGAGTCTCGCGCTCACCGACTTCTTCCTGGAGTGCGTCGCCGCGTACGCGCCCCCGGGCCGGCTCGCCTCGCTCACCCCGGCCGCGCACGCGGAACGCGGCAGCCAGGTCGCGCTGCGCTGCGAGGGGGCACCCGAGGTGATGGAAACGCTCATCGCCCGCGGCGTGGTGGGCGACCTGCGACGACCCGATGTCCTGCGGTTCGGATTCACGCCGTTGTATGTGGGGTTCGCGGACGCGGAACGAGCGGCTCGCGTGCTGGCGGAGGTGCTGGCCGGAAAGGCCGCGTGAACGCGGAGTGATCAAGGGCCCGATCTGCTGGTAGCGTCCCCGCAGGTCGGGCCAATTCCGCCCCCGCATCGAAAGGTTGGACGAGTATGCCGGACGCCGCCGCGCACGAACCCGCGAACGACCCCACCCGTGGCGCGATCCGTGACGCAGCTCGTGACGCAGCGGAGTACGACTCCCTGTTCGGGCATCCCGTCGTGGCGCCCGATGCCACCGCCGCCTACGGCGAACACCCTGATCAGATCGTCGACTTCCACGCGCCGCGGGGCGTCGCGTCAGGCAGTGCGCCGCTCGTGGTCCTCCTGCACGGCGGCGCCTACCGGGCCCGCGTGGACCGGGCGCACCTCTCGCCCTTCGCGGACTTCCTCGCGCGGCGCGGGTTCGCCGTGGCGAGCGTCGAGTACCGGCGCGGCGCGGCGCTGCCCGGGCAGGCCGACGGCGCGCCCGCCGGGAGCGCGCCGCCCGCGGGCCGCTGGCCCGAGACGTTCGACGATGTGGCCACGGCCCTCGACGTGATGCCCGCGCTGGCGGCCCGGGCGCTGCCCGCCGCCGACACCGGGCGGATGGTGCTGGCCGGCCACTCCGCGGGCGGCCAGCTCGCACTGTGGGCCGCGGCCCGGCACGTACTGCCGCCGGGGGCGCCCTGGCGGCTGGATCGCCCCGCCCCGCTGCGCGGTGTGGTGGCGCTCGGCCCGCTCGCGGATCTCTCCCTGTCGGCCCGGCTCGGGGCGTGCGAGGGAGCGGTGGCGCAACTCCTGGGTGAGGGCGAGGAGTTCAAGAGCCGCAGCGAGCTGGTCGATCCGGCGCTGCTGCTGCCGACGGGCATCGCGACCACGGTCGTACACGGCCGCGAGGACACCACGGTGCCGCCCGGGATCGCCGAATCGTTCGTGGTGGCGGCGTCGCGCGCGGGCGAGACGGTGGGGCTCACCGTGCTCGAAGGGATCGGCCACTTCCCACCGATCGACCCGGCGGCGGACGCGTGCGCGGTGGTCGCGGAGGAGATCGCCCAGCTCGCCTGGTAGAGGAGGCGGGCGCCGAGCGGCAGCGGGGGTTCACGGCCGACGACGCCGTACCGTCCCGTCGGCCTCGTCGCACCGTCCCGGTGGCGGCGACGCCCGGCCTGCGGCAGCGGTGACCGTCTCCCCCCGCGAGGAGCCGGTGGGAGCGGGCCGGGGCGCGGGGCGGGCGCGGATTCGCCCCACTGCGAGGATCCCGTGCAAGGACCCGTCGTACTCCGTGTAGTACCTGGGACGGACCCCGCAGGATCAGCATCGCGCCGGACGGCAGGCCGACCGGGGGCCCCTACCGTTGTGGTGTGACCGAAACTGTCAGGAACTTCGAACGCGGAACCGGGGCGGCGGACAGCCCCGAGCTGCGAGTGGCGCGCGGGCTGCTCGGCGGGCTGCGCGAGGACCTCTTCACCGGCGTTTTCGCCTCCCGGCCGCTGCCACCGATGCGTCCGGACGGTCCGGTGGCACGGCGGGTGCCGCGTCTGCTACGTCCGTACGCGGTGTGGACGCCGCACGCCGTGGTCCTGTTCGCGGCACTGATCGCCCTGCTCATCGGCCTGGCGGACTTCGGGTCGGTCCTCGCGCTGGCGCCGGCCGCGGTCATCGCCTGCACCCTGCTGCGTCCGGTGCTCGCCTGGTGGCTGTCGATCGCTGAGCTGACGGTGCTGGGCCTGCTGAGCTCCGGGTCCCCCTACGGTGCCTTCACGCTGGGGGGCAGCGCGCTGACCGCCCACGTCGTGGTCGTGACGGTGGTCGCCGCGCGCACCCGGCCACGCACCGCCCTGTGGATGTGGCTGCTGTCGGCCGCCGGTGCGATGGCCACCGGGATCGTGATCGACTACGACGCGGCGACCGGCCCGGTGCTGGTACTGATGGCGGTCCTGCTGCTGGTGGTGGCCGTGGTGCAGGTACGGGCGGCGGCTCGGCACGAGGTGGCCGCGCAGCAGAGTGTGACGGCGGTGGAGCGGGACCGGCGGACGCTGCTGGAGGAGCGCACGACGATCGCCCGCGAACTGCACGACGTCGTCGCCCACCACATGTCGGTGGTGGCGATCCAGGCGGAGGCCGCCCCGTACCGGGTGCAGGACCCGCCGCCGGAGCTGGAGCAGGCGTTCGTCACGATCCGGGAGAACGCGGTGGCCGCGCTCACCGAGCTGCGGCGCGTGCTCGGCGTCGTACGGGCGGAGGACTACCAGGCGCCGGACGCGCCGCAGCCCACGCTCGCGGACCTCGAAGGCCTGATGAACAACGTGCGGGAGGCCGGCCTCACGGTGGACAGGACCGTCACCGGGGCGGTGCGGGTGCTGCCGCAGGGCGTGGAACTGTCGGCGTACCGGATCGTGCAGGAGGCGCTGAGCAACGCGCTGCGGCACGCGCCGGGCTCGACCGCGCGCGTGGAGATCGGTTACGTGCTCGGCGGCCTCGGACTGCGGGTGGTGAACACCGCCGCGCGCGGGCTCGTCAAGCCCTCACCGGGGGCCGGGCACGGGCTGACGGGCATGCGTGAGCGGGTGGCGATGCTGAGCGGCGAGATGACGACGGGCCCGACCGGGGACGGCGGCTACGAGGTCGCCGCGTTCCTGCCGGTACCCGCGGCCGGGACCGAGCAGGCGGGAGCGGCGGAATGACGATCAGGGTGGTGATCGCGGACGACCAGATGATGGTCCGCGAGGGTTTCTCGGTACTGCTGAACGCGATGCCGGAGATCGAGGTCGTCGGGGAGGCGGTCAACGGACGCGAGGCGGTGGCGCGGGTCGCGGAACTGCGGCCGGACGTGATCCTGATGGACATCCGCATGCCGGAGATGAACGGCATCGACGCGACCCGCGAGATCGTCGCGGCGGACACGGACGCCAAGGTGCTCGTTCTGACCACCTTCGACCTCGACGAGTACGTGTACCAGGCGCTGCGCGCGGGCGCGTCCGGCTTCCTCCTCAAGGACGCGTCGGCGCGCCGGCTCGCGGACGGCGTACGCGTGGTCGCGGCGGGCGAGGCGCTGCTCGCGCCGAGCGTGACGCGCCGCCTGATCACGGAGTTCTCCAGGCTCTCCGACACCCCGCGCGCCCCGACGTCGGCCCGGGTGGGGGATCTCACGGAGCGCGAGACCGAGGTCCTGGTGCTGATCGCCCAAGGCCTGTCGAACGGCGAGATAGCCGAGCACCTGGTGGTGGCGGAGTCCACGATCAAGACGCATGTGAGCCGCGTGCTGGTGAAGCTGGGCCTGCGCGACAGGACCCAGGCGGCGGTCTTCGCCTACGAGGCCAGGCTGGTGACACCGGGCTAGCGGGCGTTCGCCGGCCGGGGGCAGGGGGCGCCGGGCCGGTGCGGCGTGCCGGCAGGTGGACGGCGTCGGAAGCCGCGGCCCGGCTCAGGGGATGGGCGGGCCGCGGCTCCGTCGACCGCGGCAGTCCACACCCCGTGTCAGAGAGCGGCTTCCGCGGTCCGCCGGACGTTAGCGCCTCCGCCACCGCGCCCGGTGCCGAGAAGCTGACGTGAAAGTGACGTCGCCCCCGGAGCCGCGCTGCCCCGGACCGCGCCGCCCCCGGACCCGCGCGGGCAGCGGCCCGGGGCGGCGGATCCGGTGGGACCGCTTCCGGCGTGGCACCCGCACCCGGCAGCCGGGCCGAGTGCGCCCGCACCCGACTCGCCGGGCCGAGAGCGCCCGGCCCGGCCGCCGGGGCCCGGCGCCCCCTGGAGCGACCCGGCCCGGGGAGCCGCGCGCCCCTACCGGACCGTCGGAAGGATCAGGCTCCAGGCCTGCGGGCGCAGCGTCCAGGTGCGGGTCCTGACCGGGCCCGCGACCCGGGTGTCGGCTCCGTAGTGGAAGTCGGCGCCCGAGATCGTCACCGACGCGGCTCGCGCGCGCAGCGGCTCCCGCTGGTCCGGCAGCCGTATGACGATCTCGGCGAGCCCGTCACCCGGTGAGTGCACCGTGACCCGCTCCAGGGGGCGGTCCAGGTCGTTCAGCAGCACCCCGTCGGCCTCGACCCGCAGCCGGTACGTGGCGGGCGGGCCGCCGCCGGGACCTGACGGCCGGACCAGGCCCCGGACCAGGGAGCGGCAGGCACCCCATACCGAGGTGCCCGGGGGCCGGGCGCCCGGCCCGGACACCGGCGCGAGCGCCGGGACGCGCAGCCCGCCCAGCACCACCCCGTCGCTGTCGTCCACGAGCAGGTCGAGGCGGCGCGGAACTCCGTCGAGCACGGTCCGCGCCCCCGCGACCGCGCCCACCGGCACCCCGAGGGAACGCGCGAGCGCCACTTCCGCCGTGCCGCCCACCGGGACGAAGGCGAGGGCGCTCGCGGCGAGCTCCCGTTCGCGGTGCAGCAGCGCGACCGTACGCAGCAGGGCCCGGTCGTTACCGATCACGACGGGCCGTCTGTGGCCGCGCCGGGCCAGGGCGCGGGCGAACTCCTCCGGGGTGTCCGGCAGGCAGATCTTGGCGGGTGCGCCCGCGCACAGCACGTCTTTCGCGATACGCACGGACTCGCCGTCGCTTCTTCGCGCCAACGGGTCGATGACCACCAGGAGCTGCTGTGGCTGCTGCCGTGTGCCGTGGGCGGCGATTTCCGGAGCCGACACCTCGGTCCTTCCTCGGGTAGCATCTTTGTGCAAGAGCCCCTTGCGCTATTGCGCCAGGGGCTTCGTCTATTCCGGGGCAACCGGTTCGACGGTTCGGGCTGTGCCGCACGCCGCCCCCTGACCTTGGACATGCCCCGCCCGGAAGGGGTGTACGCCTGTGCCCGCACTTGTGCTGCTCGGTGCTCAGTGGGGTGACGAGGGGAAGGGGAAGGCCACCGACCTGCTCGGTGGCTCCGTCGACTACGTCGTCCGTTACCAGGGCGGCAACAACGCCGGCCACACGGTCGTCGTCGGCGACCAGAAATACGCGCTGCATCTCCTCCCGTCCGGCATTCTCTCGCCCACCTGCGTGCCGGTCATCGGCAACGGCGTGGTGGTCGACCCGGCTGTCCTCATGTCGGAGCTGAGCGGGCTGAACCAGCGCGGGATCGACACGTCGAAGCTGCTGCTGAGCGGGAACGCGCACCTGATCACCTCGTACCACACGACGATGGACAAGGTGACGGAACGGTTCCTCGGTTCCCGCAAGATCGGCACCACCGGACGGGGCATCGGCCCCGCGTACGCGGACAAGATCAACCGCGTCGGCATCCGTGTCCAGGACCTCTACGACGAGTCGATCCTGACGCAGAAGGTGGAGGCCGCGCTCGACTTCAAGAACCAGTTGCTCGCGAAGCTCTACAACCGCCGCGCCATCGAGGCGGGCCGGATCGTGGAGGAGCTGCTGACGTACGCGGAGCAGCTGAGGCCGTTCGTCGCCGACACGACCCTGATCCTGAACACGGCCGTGGACGAGGGCAAGGTCGTCCTCTTCGAGGGTGGCCAGGGCACGCTGCTCGACATCGATCACGGCACGTACCCCTTCGTCACGTCGTCCAACGCCACCGCCGGCGGCGCCTGCACCGGCTCCGGTGTGGGCCCGACGAAGATCGACCGCGTCATCGGCATCCTCAAGGCCTATACGACGCGCGTGGGCTCCGGTCCGTTCCCCACCGAGCTGTTCGACGAGGACGGTGAGGCGCTGCGCCGCATCGGCGGCGAGCGTGGCGTCACCACGGGCCGCGACCGTCGCTGCGGCTGGTTCGACGCGGTGATCGCCCGCTACGCGACGCGCGTCAACGGCCTGACGGACTTCTTCCTCACCAAGCTCGACGTGCTGACCGGCTGGGACCGCATCCCGGTCTGTGTGGCGTACGAGATCGACGGCAAGCGCGTCGAGGAACTCCCGTACAGCCAGACCGACTTCCACCACGCGAAGCCGGTCTACGAGTACCTGCCGGGCTGGTCGGAGGACATCACGAAGGCGAAGACCTTCGCCGACCTGCCGAAGAACGCGCAAGACTACGTGAAGGCGCTTCAGGACATGTCGGGCGCGCCGATCTCCGCGATCGGGGTCGGCCCGGGCCGTACGGAGACGATCGAGATCAACTCGTTCCTCTAGGCCGGGTCCGGGGAGCCGCCGGGCCGGTGGTGTCCGTA
This sequence comes from Streptomyces sp. NBC_01497, assembly GCF_036250695.1. Lineage (NCBI taxonomy): Bacteria > Bacillati > Actinomycetota > Actinomycetes > Kitasatosporales > Streptomycetaceae > Streptomyces > Streptomyces sp. NBC_01497. Next base: position 4,450,293 of record NZ_CP109427.1, read on the forward strand.
CGTCTGCCGTACGGCCCGCCGGGCCCGGCGCCGCCCGCACGCGCGGTGCGCCGGGCCGCGCGGACCGATGTGATCAGTTCGTCCGGCCCAGGAAGGCGGACCAGGCGCCGGGAGTGACGGTGAACGAGCCGCGCGCCACGTCCTTGGAGTCCCGGACGTGGACGGCCCCCGGGCAGGTCGCGACTTCGACGCACTGGCCGCCCTCATCGTCGCTGTACGTCGACCTGCGCCAGGTGACGGCGACTTCGACGCACTGGCCGCCGCTGTCGCTGCTGTAACTGGACGTGAACCACCGCACTCTGCTGGTCATCGGTCTTCTCCCGCCAGTCCTTCGATGAGGGCCACCGATTCGGCCGGGCTCAGCGCCTGTGCCCGGATCCTCGCGTACCGCTGAGCATACGTTCGGACCTTTGCGGCTTCCTTGATCAGCAGGGATTCGTCCTGGGGCTCCAGGTAGACGAAGCGGTCGTCATCAGGGGTCTCGATCAGCGTGATCGACCCACGTGCCCCCGCGCACTCCCCGCGTGAGCCCGCGTTCAGCGGTAGGACCTGCACGGTCACGTTCCTCAGCCGGGCCAACTCGGCCAGACGCCGGAGCTGTTTCCTCATGATCGACGTGCTCCCGATCTGCCGCAGGAGTGCGGACTCGTCGAGGATGAGCTCGATCAGCGCCGTCGGCTGCCGGGAGAACAGCCCCTGCCGGGCCATGCGCGCGTCGACCAGCCCCTGTACACGCTCCTCCGAAGGCGGCGGGAAACCGCCGTTGATCAATGCGTGGGCGTAGTCCTCCGTCTGGAACAGCCCGTTGACGAGGTGGGTCTCGTAGATGAAGATCGCCACCACACGTTGCTCCAGCGCGGCGAAGTCCTTGAACTGAGCCGGATACTTGTCCATCCGCACGAACTCCCGTGCCTCTTCGAAGATCCCCGACCCCTCGCCGAGGACCCGTTCCAGTGCTTCCAGCATCTGGTCGCTGGCCGGTTGCGAACCCGTTTCCATCGCGCTGACGGCCGAGCCGGTGAACCCCAGCCTGCCGCCGAGTTCTTCCTGGGACCAGCCTTTCTGCTTGCGCAGGTTGCGCGCGATGCGGGCGACATAGCGGGTGGTCGTTCCCGCGCTTTCCTTGTTCTCGGAACGCGCCATCTTTCAGCCTTCGCTTCCTCTCAACCGGCCTCAACCGGTCCGTACCGGTCGCCGCCCGGATTCCAGCCGCTTGTGGGACGAAGAGTGCTGGTCAGGCGTGTTTGTACGCGGTGTGCGGGACAGGGGAAACGCTAGTCAGGAAGCGCTTCAATGGCGGCGTGAAACCAGATATCCGGGAATCAAACCCGTGGATTCCTGCGGTCGGTCACGCGCTGCGCAGAGCGGGCGTGCAATTCGACGCCGTACGTGTGGACGGCGACGAGGGGCGGGAACTGGCGCTGATGATGGAGTCCTGTACGGGCGGCGACCCCGGGCCGGTGATCCAGCGGGCGAACGCGGCGCGCGGCACGTACTTCCTGCTGCCGGTGGGCAGCACGCTCCGACGGGTGTGGCCCGTCGGTGTGACGCGGTACAACGCGACCCCTTGGGGCTTGCGCTACGTGCCGGTCCCCGCGCTCGAAGGGCGCACCTGGCCCTTGACGTGGTTCTGCGAACCCCTGGAACCGGGCAGGTTCGTCCACCCGTTGCTGCTGCGGCACGCGGCGATGGCGGTGCTGGGGTGACGGCCCTGCGAGGGGCGGAGCGGACGCGTGGGTCAGGCGGTGCCACCGGCGCCGGTGTCGCTGCCCGCCGCCGGGGAGCGGGGGAGCGGGCGGCGGCGACAGCGTGAGGCCCCGGGCTCCCTGGGCCCTGGCTGTCCGGGGCGTCGGTCGCAGGGATGACGGCGGCACGGTCGCGATCGCTGGGATGACGGCGTTTGCGGTCGTGGTCGCGGTCGTCGGGATGACGGTGGTTCGGTCGCGGTCGCCCTCATCCGTACAGGTCGGCGGCGCTCGGCCGGCCGGCGCCACCCGGTGTCACCCGGTGGCGCAGTACGTGGTCGCGGCAGGCGGCCAGGGCCACCGGCACCCAGGCCACGCCCGCGAGGACGTAGACCGGGACGAGGTCCGGCCACGGCACCAGGGCCATGACCACCGTGACCAGCGGGCTCCACAGGACGGATGCGGCCGTCCACCGAAGGAGCGCGCTGTCCCGGCCGACGCGGGCGAGTATCCGCAGCTTCCGGCGCGGGAGCGCGCGGGCGATCTGCCAACTGAACGCGGCACACGCCGGGAGTTCGAGGACCAGAGCGGCGACCCGTACCGGAAGCGGTGTCGGCGGCGGGAAGCCGTGCAGCACCACCAGCGGGACCAGGACGAGGACCGCGGTCACCACGCGCAGCCGGCGCAGGAGCATGTGCAGCAGGGCCGCCACCGGGTAGAACTGCTGCCGCTGGTCCGGCAGGGCGGCCAGCGCCTCGACGCGGACGGCCAGCAGTTTCACCAGAGCGAAGCGGTCCCGGCTCAGCGCGACGGCGTCGAGCTGGGCCCGGGCCTCGGCGTCGGAGGGGTCCAGGGCGAGGACCCTGCGCAACGCCTCCGCCCGCTCCCCGCCCCGGCCCAGAGCCCCCGAGACCTCGGCCACCTGCCGGTGCGCGCGGGGCTCCGAGGGGGCGAGTCGCGCCGCCTCCAGGGCCTCGGCGAGGGCCCGTTCGCGCGGATCGGGACGGGAGGAGGCGGACGGGGGACGAGGGCAGGCGCCCAGCACGCGCGACAGCGTCGCGTGGGAGGACCACCGGTCCGGCGCGAGCCTGACGCATTCCTCGGCCGCGGCGACGGCATCCTCGTAACGCCGTGACCCCAGCAGGGCCAAGGACAGCGCCCGGTAGGAAAGTTCACTCTCCGGCGCGCCCCGTACGCCCTGCGCCGCGGCGTGTTCCGCGTCGTCCCACTGCCGCGCCCGGACGTGGCACAGGGCCCGGAAGGACCACGCGGCGGCGTCCCCCGGGTCGGTGGCCAGCCGCTCGTCCAGGACGCGCGCGGCCTCCTCGTGACGGTCGATGCCCAGCAGCACCGCCGCGCGGGACACCGCGTCGGAGACCCCGGTCACCGACGGCCCCGGCGCTTGAGATGGGCCAGCAACTCGTCGTACGCGCCGTCCTCGTTGCCGTACTGTGCGACGCCACGGGCCGTGGCGAACCAGCCGGCGGTGGACGGCCGCACCTCGCCGGCCGCGTCCAGCAGGTCACGCATCCCGATCATGCGCGGCTCGCCGGTGCGCACCGAGTCCAGCAGCGCGTGCTCCGCGGCCGTCTCGCACACGTGCGCCAGGTCCGCACCGGAGAAACCGTCGGTCCGCCGCGCGAGACGGCCCAGGTCGATGCCGACCACGGGCCGCTCCCGCAAGTGGTAGCGCAGCACCGACTCGCGGGCCGCCTCGTCGGGGGGCAGGACGAGCAGCATCCGGTCCAGCCGGCCGGGCCGGCGCAGCGCCGCGTCCACGTCCCACGGGTGGTTGGTCGCCGCCAGCACGAACACCCCGTCGTTGTCCGCGTCCACGCCGTCCAGTTCGGTCAGCAGCTGGTTGACGGTCGTGCGCATACTGCCGGGCATCCTGCTGCGCTTACCGCCGAGCGCGTCGAGCTCGTCCAGGAACACGACACACGGAGCGTTGCGGCGCGCCGCCTCGAACAGGCCCCGGAGGTTGCGCTCGGAACGCCCCAGCCACATGTCCAGGACGTCGCTGAGCGCGATGCTGAGGAACGCGGCACCCAACTCACCCGCGACCGCACGAGCCAGGAAGGTCTTGCCGCACCCGGGCGGCCCGTACAGCAATAGGCCGCCCCGCAGGCTCTTTCCGTAGAGCCGGCGCAGTTCCGGGTTGCGCATCGGCGCCAGGAACGCGGCCTCCAGCCGCTCCTTGACCTCCTGCATGCCGCCGACATCGGCCAGCCGCACCTCGCTGCGCGCCCGCACCTCCCAGGCCTCGCCGGGCCCGTCGTGCGGAACCGCCGGTACGGGGGTGGCCCGGTCGGTCGCGGATGGGCCGTGCGCGGCCCGGCCCTGATCCCGGTTCTGATTCGTGCCGACGGGACCTGGGGCCGCGCCGGCGTCCGTCCCCGCGCCTGTTCCTGCCCCTGTTCCGGTGCCTCTGTCTGCTCCGGCGTCCGGGCCGCTGCCCGTTCCGGTGCCCGTTCCGGTGCCTGTTCCGGTGTCGTCGAGGAACCGCGCGGGCTGGTCGACCCCCGCGACCTCCCGCTCGGCACGCGACCAGTCGAAGTGACGGTCAGGTGCGGGGGAGCCCTGCCGGGCGGCGGAGGGGTCCCTCCCGGCCGAGGGGTCGTCGACCGGCGTCCCCTCGCCGGGTGCTTCGTGCTGGGGGACGGCCGGCTCCACGGGCGCCGCAGTATCGGTGTCCGGAGCCGGGCCGGTGACCGGAGCCGGGCCGGTGCCCGGGACCGCCAGGGCCCGGGCCATCAACTCGCGAGCGCCTTCGTCGCCCGGCGCCCGCCCCAGGACCGCGGCGGCCTCCGCCACGGCCTCGTCGCGCCGGCCCGCGTCGAGCAGCAACTGCCCCAGGTGCAGCCGCAACGGCACATCCTGCGGAGTGTGCGCGAGCGCTGCCCGCAAGCTCTGGATGAGTGGCTCGGAGTCGCTCATGGGTCTCCTGCCCGCGGACGGCGGAGGGGGACGGTACGACGGCCACGACGATTCGCGACCACGATCGCCGCTTCGGCCCCCCGGTATGGTCGCGGATCAGCATAACGACGGGCGTCAGCGGCGGAGGGGTTCCGGCGATGCCGGGATGGTGCGAGGCAGCCGTGGATCTTCGCTGACCGTACTGCCGAACTTCGCCGTGTGCCGTGGTTCGTGGGCTCCGCGCATTCGTCCTCGGCGATCGGGAAGCACGCCTCTGGCCGCCGGACCGGAGCCCGCCGCGGCGGGGCCGCTGACGGATCTGCCGAGCCGGTTCGTCCCTTCCGCGGCGGGTGAGGCGTCAGCGCGCCCGCGCAAACCTGCCGGACGGGCCCGCTCGGTCGCGCGCGGCGTGGCGATCGACCTGCTCCGACGAACGGTGTCCGGGACGGGAAACCGGGGGCGAGGATGCGCGTGCCTGATAGTTGCATGTAAGACGGTATCGATTGATACCATCGTGAACCAAGATGGCCCCGTGAACAGATGGAGGCGAACGGTCTTGGACGTCTACGAGGCGGTCGCGAGCCGACGGGCGGTGCGCGGATTCACCGGCGAACCGGTCCCGAGGGAACTGCTGGAGCGCGTGCTGTCCGCTGCGGCCCGGGCGCCGTCCGGATCGAACATCCAGCCGTGGCACGCCTACGTGCTGACCGGCGCGCCGCTGGCCGAGCTGAAGAAGCGGGCCGGCGAGCGCCTGGCCGCAGGGGACGCCTGGGACGAGCCGGAGTACGCGATGTACCCGACCTCACTGAAGTCCCCTTATCGCGAGCGCCGGTTCGCCTTCGGCGAGCAGCGCTACGGCGCCCTCGGCATTCCGCATGAGGACATCACGGCGCGTCAGAGGGCCGCCTCCGCGAACTGGGATGCCTTCGGCGCGCCCGCCGCCCTGTTCTGCTACATCGACCGTGACCAGGGACGCCCGCAGTGGTCCGACGTCGGCATGTATCTGCAGACCGTCATGCTGCTGCTGCGCGCCGAAGGGCTGCACAGCTGCCCGCAGATGGCATGGGCGAAGTTTCACCGGACGGTCGCGGAGGTCCTCTCACCCCCGGGGGACCTCGTCCTCTTCTGCGGCATGTCGATCGGGTTCGAGGACATCACGGTGGGTTACGCCCGAACGGGCCGGGCGCCCCTCGACGAGACGGTCACGTTCGTCGACGGCTGCTGACACCACCCGCACTGCCTCCATGTGGCACTTCAGCCGAGTCCACGTGCCCACGCTGAGCGGGAACACCCGGCCAATGCCTGGGGATGCATGCACCCCGTGAAGCGGGCAGGTGCGTCCATCCGTTGCCGCCGCTGGGGCCGTTGCCACCGCTGGCGCCGTTGCCGCTGCGGCACGCGGCGCTGACGGTGCTGGGACGACGTGGGACCGGCGGGGCCTCGTCACGACGCGGGCGGGGTGCGGCGGCGCAGACCGGCGGAGAGGATCAGGAGCGTCGAGAGGGCGAAGAGGACGCCCGAGGTGGCGAGTGAACCGGACGGCACCGTACGTGAGCCGGTGGGCTCGACCCAGGGGTGCAGGACCCCGAACGGGTCACGGAACAGGACGACGCTCTGACCGGGCTCGAACTGCCCGACGCAGTTCTGGCGCTCCGTCAGTTCCTCTGCCGCGCCCGTCGCGTCCTGGACATGGCAGTGGGTGCCGGGCGTGATGTGCGCGGTGACGGCATGGCCGAGTCGCTCGGCGTACAGCTGGTACGCGGTGGGGCCCGCGAAGAAGGGGAGCGCGAAGACGCACAGGGAGGCGAGGGTCGCGGCGATCACACGGTTCCACCGTGCGCCGGCGATGACCGCGGTGGTGGCCACGACGACGAGCGTCACGACGATCCCGAGATACAGCATCCCGAACGGGTACTGGCTGAGGAAGCCCGCGGCCACGGCGGCCAGGGGGAGGACGACGGCCCACATCAGGCTGTTGACGATCCGGCGCGGCGGCGTGGCGGACGACGGGGCGGGTCTCTCGCCGGGGGCCTCAGCGGCGGTACCGGCCGGGGCCCCGGCCGCCGGCTCCGGGGCCGGTCCGGTGCCCGATCCGGCCGCCGTTCCCTGCCCGGCCGCGTCCGGGCGGCCCTTCTCCGGCGTGATCGTGACCGTGACCGAGGACGTCCCCGGTCTGCTCTGCGCGGAAGGATTGATCTGCTGCGTGCTCAACGTCGTGCTCCCTGGCCCGGAACGAATGCCACGTACCCCCGCCCCCTACTCACGACGGTGCGGGGCCATACGGTTCCGGCGCACAGATCAGCGACTGGTGTCGGGGCCTCGTACCGGTGCCGGTCGCGGCCGGGTGGGCGGGTGCGCCGCCGGCTGGTCCGGCCAGGGGTGGGCGTACGCGGCGTCCCCGCCGCCGCGCAGGCGCGCGTAGCGCAGCAGTTCGCGGATGATGCCCGCGCTGCCCATGGCCCAGCCGGGTTCGGGTTCGAGGGTGCTGGGGGTGGCGCGGTGCTCGGTGTTGGACCAGCGCACGCCGTCCGCGTCGGCCGTGGCGCGGGCGAGGAGGTCCGTGGCGAGGGTGTCGGCGAAGGCGATGCCGTCGCCTTGTTCCACGGCCCGGTCGCAGGCGAGCGCCAGCACACCCGCCGTACCGCAGCAGTGGCCGTTGTTGTCCCAGAAGCCGGGGCGCAGGCGTCGTGGCAGGCCGGAGCGGGTGACGGTGTGCCAGCAGCGGTCGGCGAGCGACGCCCACGCGGGGTCGCCGGTCGTGTCGCGCAGCAGCCGGAAGACCTGGGCGTCGCCGGTCGGGCCGTGGCACCAGCCGTAACTGAAGCGCTGGACGCGCTCGTCGCTCACCTGCGGGTCGGAGTGCGGGACGAGGAAGCCGTCCGGGCCTCCCTCGTCGCGCACCGTGACGTCCGCTGCCCCGGCGAGGGCGAGTTGGCTCAGGTCGGTGCGGTGTGCGGCCCGGCCCACCGCGGCCAGCGCGTACACGACACCGAGGGTGCCGTGCGAGATGTGGTTCAGCCGTGACGCGCGCCCCCGGTGCCCCTCCCACCGGACACCGTGGCGCGTCGCCTGAGCCGTACGGAGATACGGCTCGGCGGCGGCGACCGCGAGATCCGTGTCGCCGCAGGCCAACGCGCCCAGCGCGATACCGGCGTTGCCGCCCAGCAGCTCGAACTGATCGCCCCAGCGGGTGCCGTCGAAGCGTGCGCGGACGAGGTCGAGTGAACGGCCGGCGGCCGTCCGGGCGGACGCGTCCCCCAGTACCTCCCCGACGGCGTTCAGTGCGACGGCGATGCCCGCCCGGCCGAAGTGGAGGGAGCTGTAGTCCCACTCCTCGGCGGTGTCGGCGAGGCCGCGCGCGGCACGGACGGCGGCATCGGCGTACCGGTCGTCCCCGAAGTGGCTCCAGCCCTCCAGCAGGGCCAACAGGACGCCCGAAGTCCCGTTGTAGAGCATCGGGTTCGGTTCGTCGTCGGAGGGACGGGTCGTCCAGGCGAGGCCGTTCGCGGCTCCCGCTCCTGTGATGGCCGGTGTGTCCCGCGCGACGCGCAGAATCCAGTCGAGGGCCCCTGCCGCCAGCGTCTCGGCCTGTGCGGTGCGGGTTCCGTCCACGGTGCGGGCCCTCCTGTGCCGTTACTGACGCTTGTACGTCACTGATTCACCAGTCGTCGTCACCCGGCGCAGGCTGCCGTCCGGCTGGACGGTCAAGGTGGTGGCCGGACCCGGTGTGCACGACGTCATCGGCTTGCCGACCGACACGGACGAGGGACCGATCCGGAGCGGGCCGCCCGACCCGGTCGGCGAGGCCGTCAGCGAGGCGGTGAACTCGCAGTGGTAGCCGCCCTTCCCGCTCGCCGCGCCGTCGGCCGTGAGGACCAGGACGCTGTCCCCGACCTTGCCCTGTCTGATCACCAGCTGCCGGGGACTGAATCCGTCCTTCGTCTGCACACCTCCGCTCCACGTGCCGACGAAGTCCTGCGGCACATCCCCCTTCGCGGAGGCGGACGGCGACGGGGACGTGGACGGCGAGCCGGACGGCGAGGACTTCCCGGACGGCGACGAGCCGCCCTGCTGCGGGGCGCCCAGCAGGCTCCCGGCGCTGGAACTGTCGCTGCCGGCGGCCTTGCCGTCCTTGGAGCCGCCGCCGTTCATGACCGCGTACACGGCACCGCCGGCGCCGATGGCGACCACGAGCGCCACGGCGATCAGCGCGATCGTGCCGCGCTTGCTGCGCCCGCCCGCATCGTCGCCGTCCTGGTCGTCGTCGAGCCCCGCGCCGCGGTCGGGGCTGTACGCGGCGGCGTAGGGCGACGGGCCGGGCTCCGGCGGTGGAGGCAGGACTCCGCCGGTGTCCTGCTGGGGCGGGTAGCCGTAGCCCGGCTGGGGCTGGGGCTGGGGCTGCGGTTGGGGCTGCAGTTGGGGTTGTTGGGGTTGAGGGGTCTGTTGTTGGAGCTGCTGCTGGTAGGGCTGCGGCTGCTGGTAGTGCTGTTGCGGGGGGTAGCCGTAGCCGTGACCGGTCTCGGGCTGCGGATAGCCGTACTGCTGTTGCTGTTGCTGTTGCTGTTGCTGTTGCTGTTGCTGTTGCTGTTGCTGTGGGAACTGCTCTGTCTGCTGGGTCTGTTGCTGTGGGGGGTAGCCGTACTGCTGGTGCTGCGCCTGCTGTGGGGGTTGCGGCGTGGGGGCGGCTTGCTGGGCCGGGGGATGGGTCGGTTGCCAGGTCGGTGACTGCGCCTGAGGGCCCAGCGGTGGCCAGGCCTGGCCCTGTTGCTGGAACTGCTGCTGGGACTGTTGCGGTTGCTGGGACTGGTGCTGTCGTTGTTGCTGTTCCGCGAGCGGAGAGATCGCCTGCGGGTCCCCGGCGGGGATCGGGCGCAGCCGCTGCGTCGACGGGCCGGGGCCCGCCGCACCGGCCGCCGCGTCCGTCACCGGCCGGAGCCGCGTGGTGGAAGGCCCGGGGCCGGCGCCCACGCCGTTGCCGGGGCTCGCCGCTTCCTGCGTCGCGTGCGCCGCGTCGGAGTCGCTCGCGGTGCCCGGTGTGCCCGGTGTGCTCGGTGTGGCAGGTGCGACACGTGGGCTCAGGGTCGCGGCGGTGGCGGATATGACCGGAGCGCGCGTCGCGTCAGGCGTGGCCGCTGTGGCCGCGGTCGCAGGTGTGGCAGGTGTGCCAGGCACGACGGGTCCCGTACGGACGGCCGGTGTGGCCCGTGTGGCCGGTGTCATCGGGGTGGCGGCGGAGGCGGCCACGGCGGTGCCGGTGCCCGTCGTGGTCGCGGCAGCCGGAACCGCGGGCTTCGTCGCCGGCAGGCGGACCGTGTGCTGCCCGACCTCGGCCAGCACCCCGCCCGGGAGCCACGCCTCCCCGGCCGTCTCCGGCACGCCGACCCGGCCCAGGATCGCCGTCGTGGAGGGGCGTTCGGCGGGGTTCTTGCGCAGGCACTCCAGGACGAGCTGGGCGAGACCCTCCGACAGACCCGACGTGTCCGGCTCCTCCTGCGTGATGCGGAGCTGGAGGGCGTGCGCGCTGCTGTCCGTGGCGCCGAAGGGGAGGCGGCCCGTCGCCGCGTACGTGAGGACGGAGCCGAGGCTGAACACGTCCCCCGCGGGCGTCGCGGCCTCCCCCCGTACCTGCTCGGGCGACATGAAGCCCGGCGAGCCGGTGAGGGCGCCGGTCAGCCGCTGCCCGCCGTCGGTCGCGGCGTCCAGGGCGCGGGCGATGCCGAAGTCCGCGAGGCGGGGGCCCTGCTCGGTGATGAGGATGTTCGACGGCTTGAGGTCCCGGTGGACCACGCCCGCCGCGTGGATGTCCTGGAGGGCGTGGGCGAGGCCCGAGGCGAGGACGCGTACCGAACGCGGGGGCAGCGGTCCTGAGCGCGTACCGTCGCCGTTTCTCCCGCCGCCCCGGGTGCCGCCGGCGCCGCCGCCCGAGACGAGTGCGAGGAGCGTGGGGCCGGCGATGTACTCGGCCGCCACCCAGGGGAGGTCCGCGTCCATGTCGGCGTCCAGGACGGGCACGGTCCAGGCGCCGGTGACCCGTCCGGCGGCCGTGACCTCCTGCCGCAGGCTCTCGCGGAAGGCGGGCTGGGCCGCCAGTTCGCGCCGGATCAGGCGGACCGCGACCGTACGGCCTTCGCCCGAGCGGGCCAGGAAGACCTGGCCGAGTCCGCCGGAGCCCAGCCGCGCCAACAGCCGGTACGAACCGATGCTTTGCGGATCCCCTGGTGCGAGCTTGTCCATGGCCGAGCGGTCCTCCCCCTACCCGATGACGTGTCCCGTTCGACGCGGGACACGGGCCCCCGTCCCGCAGGAGACTGCCATGCCTACCAAAGCGCTTTCTCGGCGGGGGAAGTGTGGCGACGCGGTGAAACCTTTCGGCTGCTCGGGTGCTCGCACGCGCGTGCCCCGGCCGTACCCGCGCCCGATCCGGGGCCGCCGGCATCCCCGCGCCGCGCGTCCGGCGCCCGCGAGTCCTGCGCCTGACGCCCGGATGCCTCGCAGGGGACGCCGCTCTCCGCCATCCGCCCCCAGCGCTCGTACGACACCGTGCCCGCCCGTACGACACCCTGCCCGCCCGTACGACAGCCGCCCCGCCGGTACGGAACCCACCCGCGTACGGCACCCGCTCCCGTACGGAACCCGTCCGCGTACGGCACCCGCTCCCGTACGGAACCCGTCCGCGTACGGCACCCGCTCCCGTACGGAACCCCGCCCGTGCGACACCCTGCCCAGGAAAGTGGTCCACTCCATACAAGGTGGCGATACCGGTTCGCCCGTGCCGCTCCCTACCCTGGCGGTCATGACCCCTGTGACCCCTCATGCCGCTCCGGACCCGCAGGCCGGTGCCGCCGTCAAGGCGGCCGACCGCGCGCACGTCTTCCACTCCTGGTCCGCGCAGGAACTGATCGACCCGCTCGCCGTCGCAGGCGCCGAGGGCTCGTACTTCTGGGACTACGACGGCAACCGCTATCTCGACTTCGCCAGCGGTCTCGTCTTCACGAACATCGGCTACCAGCACCCGAAGGTCATCGCGGCTATCCAGGAGCAGGCGGGCCGGCTCACGACCTTCGCCCCCGCCTTCGCGCTGGAGGCGCGCTCCGAGGCCGCACGGCTGATCGCGGAGCGCACTCCCGGTGATCTCGACAAGATCTTCTTCACCAACGGCGGCGCCGAGGCGGTCGAGAACGCGATCCGGATGGCGCGCCTCCACACCGGCCGGCCGAAGGTGCTGTCCGCGTACCGCTCGTACCACGGCGGCACGACGACCGCGATCAACCTGACCGGTGACCCGCGCCGCTGGGCGAACGACAGCGGGGCCGCCGGCGTCGTGCGTTTCTGGGCGCCGTTCCTGTACCGCTCGCCGTTCTACGCGTCGACCGAGGAGGAGGAGTGCGCCCGCGCACTCGACCACCTGGAGTCGACGATCCGCTACGAGGGCCCGACGACGATCGCGGCGATCATCCTGGAGACCGTGCCGGGGACGGCGGGGATCATGACGCCCCCGCCCGGCTACCTCGCGGGCGTACGGGAGATCTGCGACCGCTACGGGATCGTGTTCGTCGCGGACGAGGTGATGGCCGGATTCGGCCGTACGGGGAAGTGGTTCGCGACGGAGCACTTCGACGTGGTGCCCGACCTGCTGACCTTCGCGAAGGGCGTCAACTCCGGCTACGTGCCGCTCGGCGGCGTCGCGATCTCCGGCGCGATCGCGGACACCTTCGCCAAGCGGCCGTTCCCCGGCGGCCTCACCTACTCCGGGCACCCGCTGGCCTGCGCGGCGGCCGTCGCGACCATCGGGGTGATGGCCGAGGAGAAGATCGTCGAGCAGGCCGCGCGGCTCGGCGAGACGGTCCTCGGACCGGGTCTGCGCGACCTCGCCGAGCGGCACCCCTCGGTGGGCGAGGTGCGCGGCATGGGAGCGTTCTGGGCGCTGGAACTCGTACGGGACCGGGAGACGCGCGAGCCGCTGGTGCCGTACAACGCGACGGGCGAGGCGAACGCGCCGATGGCCGCGTTCGCGGCGGCGTGCAAGAAGAACGGGCTGTGGCCCTTCGTGAACATGAACCGCACGCACGCCGTGCCGCCCTGCAACATCACGGAGGCAGAGGCGAAGGAGGGACTGGCGGCCCTGGACAGCGCCCTGGCGATCGCCGATGAGCACACTGTGTGACGGTGGCCGGGCTGGCGTTCGGGGGCGATGACCGTTTTCGGCCATCGCTCCCGTGGCGTTCCCGGCCCTTCGACGCCCCGCCCGGGCTCCAGGTCGTAATGTGACGGAAGCCTTTTCCGCGAGGTGGCCGCAGGGGCCGCCGCGAGCGGAGCGACGACCGTACGAGGGGAAGCACACCGACCATGCCTGACGGCGCAGCCGTGACCCGGCACACGTTGCGGCAGCAGATCGCGGACGCGCTGCGTGACGAGATCCTGGCGGGCAGGCTGCTGCCGGGGCGCGAGTTCACCGTCAGGACGATCGCCGAGCAGTACGGCGTCTCCGCCACCCCCGTACGGGAGGCGCTGGTCGACCTCTCGGCCCAGGGGCTGCTCGACTCGGACCAGCACAAGGGCTTCCGCGTGCACTCCTTCTCGCTCGCCGACTTCCGGGGCATGGTCGAGGCGCGGTCGCTGCTGGAGGACGGTGTCTTCCGGAAGCTGGAGCGGACCCTGCCGGAGCGCGGGGAGTGCCCGCTCGCGGGACGGAACGCCGAGGCCCGCGACGGACGGCCCGGCGGCCCCCGGCCGGGCACGCAGTCGCCGCAGGCCCGCATGCTCGTCTCCGTACGGCGCAGGGCCCAGGAGGCGGCACGGGCGGCACGCGCCGGGGACGTCGCGATACTGATCGGATACGACCTGCGGTTCTGGCGTGAACTGAGCGCCCTGGGGGACAACCGGTACGTGTCGGAGTTCCTGGACCGGATGCGGGTGAAGGCATGGGTGTTCGCGGTCCCCTTCCTGCGGGAGGACGCGCAGGCGAACCGGTGGCTGTGGAGCGGCCACGAGGAGGTGGTGGACGCCGTGTCCGCGGGCGACACAGCCGCGATCAAGGCGCTCATCGAGCAGTACAACACCCATTTACTGACGTGGGCGGACACGCTGGTGGGATGCGGACCGGACCGGGCACGGGGCGGCCCCTCAGGCGGCGCGACGGGTGGCAGGCCCGGTGAAGCGGCGGTCTGACTCCGGTGCGTGCCGGACCCTTCGCGCGGCGTGCCGGGCGCATTACGCTGGCCCGACCACGGCTCCGCCCGGCCTCCGGGAGCGGAGCGGTGACGCTGTCCGCGCGCGTGCGGACACGACCGCGACGACCGTACAGACGACCGCACAGAGCAGCAGAGAGCAGCACGGAGCCGCAGCCCCGACACGTGAAGAGAGCCGCGCACCGAGACCGCGAAGCGGCCCGTGCACCGGGACCCGTGAGGGGCCCGCGCACCGAACCGCCCGCGCACCGAACCGTGTACCGATCGTGCATCCGAACCGACGTGACGAACCATCCACCGAGCCACCCCGTGACGTACCGCGTACCGGACCCGCGGGTCCGGTACGCACGGACCCGCGGGCCCCGAGCGCTGTGAGCCCGCAACCCGGGAGACCCGTAAGCCTGTGACTCCGTAAGTCCCTGTATGCGCAAGCCCGTGGACCCGCGAACCCGTGAGTCCGTGAACCGTCCGGCGATTCCAGAGCGAGAACTGCCTGAGAGCGAGCCCCCCTTGGCCTGTGACCTGTGGTTGGTCCCCCTCGTCGACGTGCTGTGCCACAGCCCCGACAACCCCTTCGCCGAAGAGATCGCCGTCTACGACAAGGCGCTCGGGGAGGCAGGGCTGCCGCCCGTCCCCGTGTTCGCCTACATGCCGGGACTGTCGGGGGACGTCGCCCCGGTGGCCGGGTTCGACTACGACGCCCTGCACTTCCTGCGACGCGCCTACCTGCTCCAGGTGTGCGGGCTGCCGGTGACCCCCGTGGGCGAGCTGGGCAGCGACTACGAGCAGCTACTGGAGATGTTCGACTCCACGGCCCAGCAGTCGCACCTGGTCTGGCACTTCGACCACGCGGGCGCGTACGTGCCGGTGGACTTCGCGGCGCCCCTGTCCAACGACGAGTTGCTGGAGGGCGGCGGGCCGCTGGGCTCGGCGCAGGGGCTGCTGCGGGAGCTGCAGCTGGTGGCCCCGGCGATCGGCATCGACCCGAGGAACCCGCCCGCACCGCCGGTGCCGCCCAGCGGGCCGACGGCGCTGGAGGAGCCCGCCCGCACCGTCGCGTACGGTGACGGCCTGTTCGAGCGGGAGCGGCACGTGTGGCTGGGGCTGCACGCGGCGGCTACCAAGAGCCTCGGTCAGGGCTCCATGATCGTCTTCAGCTGACCGGCTCCCGACCGGCACCTGACGGGCCCCCGGTCCGCAGCTGACCTTCGATGGGCGGGGCCGCGGCCGGCGGCCCGCCTCCTTCAGCCGACGCCGGCGGAATCGCCGGCGGGGCCGCGGGCGTCCTGGGCGGAGCCGTGTGGACCCGGTGTCAGGCCCGGGTCCACACGGGGCCGGAGGATGCGCGCGGAAACCGCCGCCGCCGCGCACAGCAGTACGGGAACGACGAGGGCCGCGTTCAGCGGGACGAACCGGGTGAGCGGCCCGATCACCGTCGGCCCGGCGAGCATCCCCAGATAACCGAGCCCCGCGACCCGCGACACGTTCGCGCCCGCGGCCTCGCGGTCCGCGTGCCCGGCCGCGCTGAACAGCTGCGGGACGCAGCCCGAGAGGCCGAGGCCGAAGACGGCCCAGCCGACGAGCGCGAGCGGGATCCACGGTGTGACGGCGACGGCCGCCAGGCCCAGGGTGGCGAGTCCGGCGCCGCAGCGGACGATCGCGACGGCACCGAAGCGGGCCGCGACCCGGTCGGTGACGAGGCGTCCGACGGTCATGGCGGTGGAGAACGCGCCGTACGCGAACGCGGCCGTGGCGGCGGGGGCGTCGAGGACGTCCCGCAGGTCGAGGCTGCTCCAGTCGTTGGCTACGCCCTCGCAGAGCATCAGCATGAACGCCAGGGCGGCCAGCGCCCAGATGCGCGCCGGGACGGCGCGGCGCCCGCCCCGCCCGGAGCCCAGCGGGTCCGTTGCGGACTCGGTGGCGTGCGGTTCGCGGGGCAGGAGCGCGGGTGCCGACGCCAGCGCGAGCAGCACGCCGAAGGCACCCATGCCCGCCAGCGTCCCCGGCGTGCTCCAGTTCCAGCTGAGGACCCGGGCGCCGACGAGCGAGGCGGCGACCCCGCCGAGGGAGAAGACGGCGTGGAACGCGGACAGGATCGGCCGGCCGTAGCGGTGCTCGACCTGTACGGCGTGGGTGTTCATGGAGACGTCGAGGCAGCCGTTGCAGAAGCCCAGTACGAGCAGTGCGAGGCCGAGCGCCCAGGGGCCGGTGGCGAGGCCCGGCAGCACGAGCGAGGCGCTGAGCAGGACGCCACTGGCCGGCACGACCGTACGCGGCCCGAGCCGGTCGGTGAGCGGCCCCGCGAGCCGCATCCCGGCGAAGGCACCGCCACCGAGGACGAGCAGCAGCCAGCCGAGGACGGCGTGGCCGATCCCCGCGCGCTGCTCGATCACGGGGATGTGGACCACCCACATGCCGAGGACGAAGCCGTTCAGTCCGAAGCAGGCGAACGTGGCGAGGCGGGCGAGGCGCAGGACGCGCGGCATACTCGACATGGAGTGAACGTATCGCACATCCATTGTGTTTGAAACTGGCTATATCGCACAGGAAAGATGTTCAATAGGGGGATGATGAACCGGTTGAGGCAGATCGCGGACGCGGTGCGGGCGGCGGGCGAGATGAGCGTGGCGGACCTCGCGGAGCTGACGGCGGCGTCCGAGATGACCGTGCGGCGCGACCTGGAGACGCTCGCCGGGCAGGGCGTGCTGGAGCGGTACCGGGGCGGCGCGCGGAGCCTGCTGCTGCGGGGTGAGGAGACGCCGTTCGCGCTGCGGTCGGACGACGGCGTCGCGACGAAACGCCGGCTGGCCGCCGAGGTCGCCGCTCTGATCGCCGACGGCGAAGCCGTCGTCGTGGACGGCGGCACGACCTGCCGGGAAGTGGCGCGGGCGCTGCGCGCGCGCCGGCTCACCGTGCTGCCGCTGTCGCTGCACACCGCGAACGCCCTGGCGGGCGGCGCGCAGTTGACACTGCTCCTGCCGGGCGGCGAAGCGCGTCCGGGCGAACTCGGCCTGGTGGGACCGCTGGCCGAGGCGTCACTCGCCGCGCTGCGGTTCGACACCGCGGTCATCGGCTGCTGCGGCCTCACCGCGGCGGACGGCCTGACGGCTCATGACCTGCCCGAGGCGGCCGTCAAACGGGCGGCGATGCGCGCGTCGAGGCGGGTGATCGCGGTGACCGAGGGCGCCAAACTGACACGCACGGCCCTCGCGCACGTGGCGGACGCGGCCGCGCTGGACCTCGTGGTGACGGACAGCGCGGCGCCGGCCGAGGCGCGCGCGGCGCTGGAGGCGGCGGGGACGGTGGTACGCCTCGTGGCGGAGGCATGAGCAGGTCCGCGGCCCGGCCCGGCGGCGCGCGTTCCCGCCCGGCGCCCGGCGCCCAGGTCTCGGCGCCCGGGTCTCGGCGTGGCGCGTCCCCTCGCGGCGTCCCACGTGCGGCCCGAGCGTGTGCGGGCCGAGCGTGTGCGGCCCGAGCGTGTGCGGGCCGAGCGTGTGCGGCCCGAGCACGTGCCGTCCGAGGCCGCCAGGGCGGCGCGGTCGGCAGCGGAAGCCGCTCAGCGCGGCTCCGGGGGCCGCTGGCGGGGCATGTTCGGGCGGGCGCCGGGGACGAAGGGGCGCGGTGGCGGCGGCGCCTCGCCCCGGTGGGGCGGCGCCGACTGGAGCAGCAGCGCGCCGGTGCCGACGCCCCCGCGGAACTCCACCATCCAGTCCGCCGTCTCCGCCCGTACGAGCTCTGTGACGTCCTCGCAGAACCGGCGCAGCACCCCGAGGCACCGTTCGGCCGCCTCGCTCGCGGTGCCCTCCGAGGGGCCCAGCACCTCGCGCACGGACTCGGCGGCCCAGTCGAACTGGAGCGTCTGGAGCCGTCGCTGCACCGCCTGCGCGGTCGCGACGTGCCGCATCCAGCCCGATGTCACGCCGAAGTAGCGGTCGCACGCCAGGCACGCCCCGCCCAGCAGCAGTGCCAGACAGCCCCAGCTCGCCACGCCCTGCACCTTGCCCACCAGGTCGAGCAGCGGCAGCGCGACGCCCGTGACGGCGCCCAGCGCCGTGCCGCCGCGCAGCGCCCGCGCCGCGAGCCTGCGGCGTACCCGGTCGGCCAGGTACCAGCGGACCGTGCGCAGCGCGCCCGCCTCGACCCACCGGTACAGCTCGTCCAGGCGCTGCGCGGGCTCGCCCCAGTCGCCGGGCGGGAAGGGCCCGCCCACCAGCTCCCCGTGCTCGGGGGCGCCGCCGGCGCCGCCGTCGGCGGCGGGCCGCGCACCGGCGCCCGTGTCCGCGAGTTCGTCCTCCCGGCCTGGCCCTCCGGGCTGCATCTCCGGCTGGCTCACCGGGGCACTCCTTAGCGGTTCGGCGTTCCCGGCGCTGTGATCGCCGAGATCTCGTACGTATGTCGTGCGGTCCTGCGCGGGCTCTCGCGTCGTTTCGTACGGCTTCCCGAGGGATGTGCCGTATGTCGTCCCGCGTGTCCTGGTGCGCGCATGCGGCGCACATCCGGGGAACGCGGGGGTCGTACGCGTGGCCTGTCGCACTTTCCTACCGCCGAACGGAGGGCGTGGAGCCCCCGATCCGGGGAATTTCCCCCGCAGGAGTCGCGTGATCAGGTAGGGGACCCGTTCGGCCTCACCCGAAAGAGTTGGTCCCAACGGGTGGGGCGAGGTGCCCCGAGAGCACGTAGGCTCGCCTCACAGGATTGTTGTCGTCGAATTGCCAGGAGTGACCGTGATTCCCGGTGGTGGTCAGCCGAACATGCAAGAGCTGCTCCAGCAGGCCCAGAAGATGCAGCAGGACCTCGCCCAGGCGCAGGAGGAGCTGGCGGCGACCGAGGTCGAAGGTCAGGCCGGCGGTGGCCTCGTCAAGGCCACGGTCAACGGCTCCGGTGAGCTGAAGGCCCTGGTCATCGACCCGAAGGCGGTCGATCCCGACGACACGGAGACGCTCGCGGACCTCGTCCTCGCGGCCGTGCAGGCGGCGAACGACAACGCGCACCAGCTCCAGCAGCAGAAGCTGGGTCCGCTCGCGCAGGGCCTCGGCGGTATGCCGGGTCTGCCGTTCTGACGTCGTCCGGGACGCCGCTCCGCTCCCGGAGCGGCCACGCCGAGGGCGCCCGGGCGGTATGCCGGGGCTGAGCGGCACGGTCGAGCCGGGCGGCACGGCCGGATCGCAGCGGCACGGCCGCCGGCGACGGCTGGTTCTCCGAGTTTTCCGACGCCACTTCTGACGTCGGCTTTACGAGGAGTTCGCGAGGCTGTACCTCGCCTTTAAAGGTCGGCCGGTACACCTGGTACCAAGAACGCAGGAAGTGAAGGAAGGCACCCGTTGTACGAAGGCGTGGTTCAGGACCTCATCGACGAGCTGGGCAGACTGCCGGGCGTCGGTCCCAAGAGCGCGCAGCGGATCGCCTTCCACATCCTCCAGGCCGAGCCGACGGATGTGCGCCGTCTCGCCCATGCCCTCCTTGAGGTCAAGGACAAGGTCAGATTCTGCGTGGTGTGCGGCAATGTCGCGCAGCAGGAGCAGTGCGGGATCTGCCGGGACCCGCGCCGCGACCCGGCGGTGATCTGTGTGGTCGAGGAGCCGAAGGACGTCGTCGCGGTCGAGCGCACCCGTGAGTTCCGCGGGAAGTACCACGTGCTCGGTGGCGCGATCAGCCCCATCGAGGGTGTCGGCCCCGATGACCTCAGGATCCGCGAACTCCTCGCACGCCTCGCCGACGGCGCGGTGAGCGAACTGATCCTCGCGACCGACCCGAACCTGGAGGGCGAGGCGACGGCGACGTACCTCGCGCGGATGATCAAGCCGATGGGGCTGAGGGTCACCCGCCTGGCCAGTGGTCTGCCCGTGGGGGGCGACCTGGAATACGCCGACGAGGTCACGCTCGGGCGTGCCTTCGAGGGGAGAAGACTTCTCGATGTCTGACGCAACGCTGCACGCCGTCCAACAGGACCCGGACGACTTCTCGGTCCAGATCGCCGACCAGATCGAAAGCTTCATCGTCGCGATCACCGAGGTCGCCAAGGGCGACGAGCCGGACAGTGCCGTGCCGTTCCTGCTGCTGGAGTTCTCGCAGCTGATGCTGGCCGGCGGCCGGCTCGGGGCGCACGAGGACATCCTGCCGGACGAGCGGTACGAGCCGGATCTCGGTCCGGAGCCGGACGTGGACGAGCTGCGGGAACGGTTCGCCGCGCTCCTCGACCCGATCGACGTGTACTCCGAGGTGTTCGACCCGTACGAGCCCCGCAAGGCGCCCGTCCCGTCGCGGATCTCGGACGACATCGCCGGTGTCGTCACGGACCTGCGGCACGGCATGGCGCACTACCGCGCGGGCCGGATCACCGAGGCGCTGTGGTGGTGGCAGTTCTCGTACTTCACCAGCTGGGGCGGGGTCGCCTCGGCGACGCTGCGCGCGCTCCAGTCGCTGATGGCGCACGTCCGCCTGAACCAGCCGCTGCCGGCCCTGGACGGCCTGGACACGGACGACGACCTGAGCGCCGAGGACGACGCACTGGCCGAGGAGGCGGGCCAGGTCATGGCCGAGGAGATCGCGGGCCCGCTGGGCCTGCGGGGCGCGTGACGCCCGTCCCTGACTGATCGTCCGCGCCCCGCCGCCCTCGTACCCCGAACGCCTTCGCACCCCGGTGCCTTCGATCCCGCCGGCTTCGGCTCCCGACGCCTCGACCCCCTGACGCCCCGCCGGAGACGGCGGGGCGTCAGGGGTTGTGCGGCGTGGTGAGGGGCCGTGAGGGCGCGCGCCGTGCCAGGACCCGCGGGGTGAGGGGCGCGTGGGACGAGGGGCACGCGCCGTGAGGGGACACGTGCCCGCGGGGCAGAACAAGCGGGGGCAGAACAAAGCGGGTAGGTCCTGTGAAGTGGATTACCTTCCGCGTGGCCTGCGCCATCGGGGGCATGCATCCATGCCGAGCAGCGCCGCGACCCTCGGGACGCCCACTTCGCGTGGTCACTCCGTGAGCGAGTCATCTCGACATGTGATATGTCCGGAGTGTCGCGCGGCTGCTCGATAGACTGAGCCGACCGCAACAACGGAATGATCGAGGAGCGCACGTGGGCCTTGTCGTGCAGAAGTACGGCGGCTCCTCCGTAGCCGATGCCGAGGGCATCAAGCGGGTCGCCAAGCGGATCGTCGACGCCAAGAAGACGGGCCACCAAGTGGTCGTCGTGGTGTCGGCGATGGGCGACACGACGGATGAGTTGATCGATCTCGCCGGACAGGTATCTCCGATCCCGTCCGGCCGTGAGTTCGACATGCTGCTGACCGCCGGAGAGCGGATCTCCATGGCACTGCTGGCCATGGCGATCAAAAACCTGGGCCACGAGGCCCAGTCGTTCACCGGCAGCCAGGCGGGCGTCATCACCGACTCCGTCCACAACAAAGCGCGCATCATCGATGTCACGCCGGGCCGTATCCGTACGGCGCTGGACGAGGGCAACATCGCGATCGTCGCCGGCTTCCAGGGGGTGTCCCAGGAGAAGAAGGACATCACCACGCTGGGCCGCGGCGGTTCCGACACCACCGCGGTCGCTCTCGCGGCGGCGCTGAACGCCGAGGTCTGTGAGATCTACACGGACGTCGACGGCGTGTTCACCGCCGACCCGCGCGTGGTGAAGAAGGCCAGGAAGATCGACCGGATCTCCTTCGAGGACATGCTGGAACTGGCCAGCTCCGGTTCCAAGGTGCTGCTGCACCGCTGCGTCGAGTACGCGCGCCGATACAACATCCCGATCCACGTCCGCTCGTCCTTCTCCGGACTCCAGGGCACATGGGTCAGCAACGAGTCCCCAGGGGAGCGCACGGTGGAGCAGGCCATCATCTCCGGTGTCGCCCACGACACCTCCGAGGCGAAGATCACGGTCGTCGGGGTCCCCGACAAGCCCGGCGAGGCCGCGAAGATCTTCAGGGCCATCGCCGACAACCAGATCAACATCGACATGGTCGTGCAGAACGTGTCGGCCGCCTCGACGGGTCTGACGGACATCTCCTTCACCCTCCCGAAGGCCGAGGGCCGCAAGGCGATCGACGCACTGGAGAAGACCAGGGCGGTCGTCGAGTTCGACTCGCTGCGCTACGACGACCAGATCGCGAAGATCTCCCTGGTCGGCGCCGGCATGAAGACCAACCCGGGCGTGACCGCCGGCTTCTTCGAGGCGCTCTCGGACGCGGGGGTCAACATCGAGCTCATCTCGACCTCCGAGATCCGCATCTCGGTCGTCACGCGCGCCGACGAGGTCGAGCAGGCGGTCCGTGCCGTGCACTCCGCGTTCGGTCTCGACAGCGAGTCGGACGAGGCGGTCGTGTACGGAGGCACCGGCCGATGACCGGCAGAGGCACCCGCCGATGACCGGGAGCCCGGCGACCGGGAGGCCGACACTCGCGGTCATCGGTGCGACCGGGTCCGCCGGCGCCGTGATGCTCCAGATCCTGTCCCAGCACGCGGACGTCTGGGGCGACATCAGGCTGATCGCGTCCCCGCGCACGGAAGGCACCAAGCTCTCCGTGCGCGGGGTCGAGACCGAGGTCGTCGCGCTCACCGAGGAATCGCTGCACGGCGTGGACGTCGCGGTCTTCCTCGTACCGGACGAGGTGTCCGCCCGGTGGGCACCCGTCGCGGCGGCGGGCGGCACGGTGGTGGTGGACGCCTCCGGCGCCTTCCGCGCCGACCCTGAGGTGCCGCTCGTGGTGCCCGAGGTCAATCCGCACGCCGCACGCATGCGGCCGCGCGGCATCGTCGCGAGCCCCGGCTGCACGACGTTGTCGCTGATCGTCGCCGTCGGCGCCCTGCACGCCGAGTTCGGGCTGCGCGAACTGGTCGTGTCCTCGTACGAGGCCGTCAGTTCGATGGGGCAGGAGGGCGTCGCCGCGCTCCGCCAGCAGATGTCGCTCGTCGCGCACACCAAACTGGGTACGCACCCCGGCGACGTACGGCGGGCGGTCGGCGACGCGACGGGCCCGTTCCCCGCGCCGCTTGCGCTCAACGTGGTGCCGTGGTCGGGCGCGCTGCGCGAGGACGGCTGGTCGTCGGAGGAGATGGGGATCCGCGACGAGACCCGCAAGATCCTGGGTCTCCCCGACCTGCCGGTGACGGCGACCTGCGTACGGGTGCCGGTCGTGACGGCCCACTCGGTGTCGGTCCACGCGCGGTTCGAGCAGGAGATCAGCGTCGAGCGCGCGCACGAGACGCTGGCCACGGCGCCGGGCGTCGTGCTCTTCGACAACCCCGGGGCCGGTGACTTCCCGACCCCCGCGGACGTCGTCGGCACCGACCCGGCCTGGGTGGGCCGCGTGCGGCGCTCGCTCGACGATCCGTGCGGCCTCGAACTGTTCGTCTGCGGCGACAACCTCCGCAAGGGCGCGGCGCTCAACAGCGCGCAGATCGCGGAGGCGGTGGCGGCGGAGCGGCGCGACTGAGCGTCGGCCGACCGACGGGACGCACCCGCAGCGTCCCGCGCCACCTCACCCCGCCGTGCCTGACCGCGCCCGTCGCACTTCACCCTGCTGCGCCTCACCCTGCTGCGCCTCACCGCGCCCCGGGGCACCTCGCCCGCGCCACCGACCCCGTCCCGCCTCACCCCGCGTCCCGTCCCCTCCCGGTTCCGGCCGTGTTGACCGCCGGCCCTGTTGACCGCCGGACCGCCGGCCCGCCGGACTGTCGCGGTCGGGGCCATGGGGCGTGAGCGCGTCGGCGCATGGACGTAAGGGGCTCATCACGACGGTCGCGGACAAGTCGCCCCTGTCATCGCGACAAGGACCCGTAAGTAAGCGAAACTGCGTGTCCAACTTGTGAACGTCCCGTGAGTAATCCAAGGGTCTGTACCTCTTGAACTGGGGCATCGTCGTGCCGGAGTATGCAGATCCGACCTTCTGCGCAAGCCCTGCAACCGCCGGCCTTTCCCGGGACGTCTACACCGTCACCCTTGTCAGGTGAAGGCCAGAACTGGGGCATTGGGGGAGAGCGGGGACGCATGGGTGCAAGTGGTGCATCGTCAGAAGCAACGGCATGCGCGTACAACCCTGCCGGGGGGCAGTGTGTCCAACAGGCGTGGCAGAGGTACTCGAATTCCCGGCGATCGGTCCGCTCAGAGGCGTGGCGACGCGCCCTGGGCGCAGGCCGAGGGCCGCGGCGACCGGCGGCGGTATGCCGGTGATCGCTCCCGTGCCGGCGGCCGGGCCGTCGGCTGTGCCGCCCATGTCCGTACAGCCGACAGCGCTCCCGCAGCAGCCGGGCCGTGGCCGGGCGCGCCCCGCCGGCGCCCCGGCGACCCCGGTCGTCCCGGCGATCTCGTCCGCAACCGGCCGCACGGACGCGGGTGCTGACGAGACCATGGCCGTGGGCACCACCGTCGATCACCTCACCGAGACGTACCAGAAGCACTACCGCTCACTGCTCGGTCTCGCCGCGCTGCTCCTCGACGACACCGCGTCCTGCGAGGACGTCGTCCAGGAGGCGTTCATCCGGGTCCATTCGGCGCGCAGCCGCGTACGGGAGCCCGAGAAGACGCTCGCGTACCTGCGGCAGACCGTCGTCAACCTCTCGCGTTCGGCCCTGCGCCGGCGCATCCTGGGCCTCAAG
Source organism: Streptomyces sp. NBC_01497 (assembly GCF_036250695.1). NCBI lineage: Bacteria > Bacillati > Actinomycetota > Actinomycetes > Kitasatosporales > Streptomycetaceae > Streptomyces > Streptomyces sp. NBC_01497. Next base: position 4,474,670 of record NZ_CP109427.1, read on the forward strand.
CTCCTCTCGAAGCCGATGCCCGACATGGCCAGCGCCGAGGAGGGCGCCTACGACCAGCTGGAACGCGACGCGCTGATCAAGGCGATGCGCGGGCTGCAGCGGCGACAGCGCGAGGTGCTCGTCCTGCGATACTTCGCGGACATGACCGAGGCGCAGGTGGCGGAGACGCTCGGGATATCCCTCGGGTCCGTGAAGGCGTACGGCTCCCGCGGTATCGCGGCGCTCAGAGTGGTCATGGAGGCCACCTCATGACGGGCCTGCGGGGAACGGGCGGCGGACCGGCGACAGGGATGTACCGCCGGACGAAGCGACTGGGAACGGGACAGTGAACAACGCGCCGGAGAACGAGCCGAACGCCCGAGCTGCCCGAGGCGCCGAAGACGCCGGGCGAGCCGGGGACGCCGGTGCGGACGCCCCGCACACGAGCGGCACGGCGAACGAGGCGACAGCCGGCGGTACGGGCACTCCGCCCGCTCTCCCCGCGCGGGCGGAAGCCACGGCGGAGGAACAGCGCGGTGAGCGACGCGACGACGCGCGTGACGCGCGTGACGGCGAGACCGACGGCACGCCGCCAGACGCGCAGGACAGCGAGGCGGACGGCATGCCGGTCGACCCCTCGCGTGACGCGCCGGACAGCGTGCCGGGTGACGCCTCGCGCGGCGGGTCCCGCCATGAGCCGCGCCCCGCGTCGCGTCACGAACCCCCGCACGAATCCGCGCACGAACCGGCCGCGGGCGACACGCCGTTGGACGAACTCGCCCTCAGGCGCATGCTGCACACGGCGGTCGAGGGGATGGAGCCGTCCGGCGGCACACTCGATCACCTGCGCACGGCGATCCCCGCGCGCCGGGCGCGCAAGCGGCAGGCCCTGGTGGGCGCGGCAGCCGCCGCACTCCTCTTCGGCACGGCCGTGCCCGCGTTCCTGCACGTCGCGGGAGTGTCCGACGCGTCGGGCCACCGTACGGTCAGGGCCGGGGGCAGCGAGAGCGAGTCGACGGGCACCTGGCCCGACGGCGGCCGCTCCGGCGACGCGCCCGGCCGGGAGGGGGGCGAGCCGGGCTCGCCGAGGCCGGGCGGTGTCACGGCGGGGCAGACACCGAAGCCGCACCGCGAGGACCCCGGGGCCAGTGGCACCGGCCCCGGCGGCAGCGCCGGTTCCGGCCCCGCCTCCTCGCCGGGGAGTACCTTCGCCGTGATGCTGCCGGTCTGCACGGCGGGCCAGCTGGGGGTCACGGCCTCCAAGAGCGCGCCGACCGCGAACGGCACGGTGTACGGCAGCTTCCACGTCTCGAACGTCTCCGCCACCGAGTGCACCGTGACCGGCAGCGACACGTTGGGCTTCGTGGCGACGGGCGCCGCCGACCCGATGAGGATCAGCGTGGTCCAGCACACGGCGGGCGACCCCGCGACGCAGCTGCCGGACACGTCCGAGGGCAGCGCGGCCGTGGCGCTGGCGCCGGCCACCGCGTACGAGGTGCAGTTCGCGTTCGTACCCTCCGCGACCTGTCCCACCAAGACGGAGGGCGGTTCCGGGGACCCGACGCCGCCGGGCGGCGACACCCCGGGCAACCCGTCGTCGGGCGGCAGCCCCGGGAGCGACAGCGGCGCCGTTCCGGGCACGGCTTCCGGCGTCGGCACGGACGTGGCGGCTTCCGGTACGGGCGCGTCCACCGGCCTCACCACCCAACTGGTCGAGGACGGCGTCGGCTCGGGCGGCGGTACGGAGGACGGAAGCGTGTCCGTCTCGCACACCCCGGAGGCCGGGGTGGCGAAGGCCGAGACCACGATCACGAACGCGTGCGCGGGAACGATCTACAAGACGGGCCCGGTGGACGCCCCCGCGGCCTGAGGCCTGAGGCCAGGGGCCAGGGGCCAGGGGCCAGAAGCCCGGAGCCCGGGGCGTGAGGCCTGGAGGGGGTGCGGGTGCCCCGGTCCCGCAGGTGCGGGCGTCCCGAATCCTCCGGTGGGTGTCCCGGGGCGCCTGCGGGCAGCCCGGGGTGTCCCGAGGGCGCGGGAGACTCAGACACAGCGGAGACACACCGGGGCGCGGCGCTGGTTCGCTGTCTCTCTCCCTGTTCCCCCCCGCTTCGTCCCCGGCGCCGCATGCCGTGGCTGCCGGTGCCGCGCCTCCCGGTACCCGCGCCGACGTCGGAATCCGGACAGTCCGGGTACCCGAAGCATCCGGGCACAGGCGGGTTTCGTACCGTGGTGGGGTGTACCGGTTTCTGCTGACGCCCCGATGGATGGGGATCAATGTCTTCGCCCTGCTGGCGATCCCCGTCTGCGTGTTCATGGGGATCTGGCAGCTGAGCCGTTTCGAGGGCCGGGTCGACGCGCAACGCGCCGCGGACCACCGGCCGGATCCGGCGAAGGAGCCCGCCGCGCCACTGGGCACGCTCCTCCCCGTCACACAGCAGAGCTCGGGACGGCAGGCCGAGGCCAGCGGGCACTACGGGGAGCAGTTCACCGTGCCCGAGCGCGAACTCGACGGCCGGACGGGCTCCTACGTGCTCACCATGCTGCGCACGGACGACGGCAGGGCCCTGCCGGTCGTACGCGGCTGGCTCCCCGAGGGCAGGAAGGCACCGGCCGCGCCCGCCGGCGAGGTGCACGTCGTCGGGGCGCTCCAGCCGTCCGAGACCACGGACAGCGACGGCGTCATCAGCAACGGTGGCCTGCCGCAGGGCGAGGTCGGCATGATCAGCGCCGCGTCGCTCGTCAACATCGTGCCGTACGGCGTCTACGACGCCTGGGTGACCGTCGACAAGGGCACCGGTGGCCTGCTGCCCGTCCCGGCGGTGGCCCCCGACAACACGGGCCTCGACCTCAAGGCCTTCCAGAACCTCGGCTACACCGGTGAGTGGTTCGTCTTCGCGGGCTTCGTCATCTACATGTGGTTCCGCCTGGTCCGCCGCGAGGGGGAGGCGGAACGGGACCGGGCCCTGGGCATCGAAGTGGCCGCGTAGCGCCCCGCCGCCTCCGGCCCGCGCCCCCACGGGGCGGCGGGCCGGGGCGGGCGGCAGGCGGGCACGGCGCCCGGCGGCTCTCAGCCGGCCACGTACTTGCTCGCGAACTCCAGCTCCAGCCGGACCTGCTTGATGCGCTCCTCGACCACCAGGGAGCCGTGCCCCGCGTCGTACCGGTACACCTCGTGCACCGCGCTCCTGGCCGCGAGGCGGTCCACGTAGTTCTCCACCTGCTGGATCGGGCAGCGCGGATCGTTGACCCCCGCCGAGATGTAGACCGGCGCCCGCACCGCGTCGACATACGTCAGCGGCGACGACGCCTCGAAACGCTCGGGGACCTCTTCCGGTGTCCCGCCGAGCAGCGTGCGGTCCATCGCCTTCAGCGCCTCCATCTCGTCGTGGTACGCCGTCACGTAGTCCGCGACGGGCACCGCCGCCAGCCCCACCGCCCACGCGTCGGGCTGGGTGCCGAGGCCCAGCAGCGTGAGGTAGCCGCCCCACGAGCCGCCCGCCAGCACCAGCCGGGCCGGGTCCGCGAGCCCGGAAGAGACCGCCCACTCCCGTACCGCCGCGATGTCCTCCAGCTCGATGAGTCCCACGCGGTGCTTCAGCGCGTCCGTCCAGTCGCGCCCGTACCCCGTCGAACCGCGGTAGTTGACCCGCACCACCGCGAACCCGTGGTCCACCCACGCGGCGGGTCCCGCCGCGAACGCGTCACTGTCGTGCCACGTCGGGCCGCCATGGATCTCGAACACCGTCGGCAGCGGGCCCGACGCCCCCGCGGGGCGCTGCACCAGGGCGTGGATCCGGCCACCGGGCCCCTCCACCCACGCGTCCTCGACCGGCACGGACTCCGGTGCCGTGTATCCCGGCGCGTCCAGCACCGTGCCGCCCGCCGTGGAGCGCACCGACGGCGGCTTCGCGGCCGACGACCACAGGTACTCCACGCTTCCGTCCGGCCGCGCCGTCGCGCCCGAGACCGAACCGGCCGGTGTGTCGACCCGCACCAGCGCGCGCTTGGCCATGTCGTACCGCCAGAGCTCGCTGCGCGCCTCGAAGCTGTGCTCCACCAGGAGGCCCGAACCGTCCGGGTACCACTCGGCACCGAGGTCGCCCGGCAGCTCGATCGCGAGGTCGCTCTCCTCACCCGTCAGCGGATTCCACACCATCGGCTCCCACCGGCCGCGCCGCTGGTGCCCGACGAGCAGCCTGCTGTCGCCCGCGACCGGGGAGAAGCCCAGCACCTCAAGGCCCAGCTCGCGCGTACCGCCCTCGGTGTCGTCCAGCTCGGCGACCGGTGTCCCGTCGAGCCGCACCACCCGCAGGGCCGAGTGCATCGCGTCCCCGTGCTCGGTGTGCTCGATCGCGAGCAGGTCACCGTCGTACGACAGGTCGCCGACGCCCGCCGACTCACGGTGCCGGTAGATCTCGACCGGCGCCCGGCCCGGCTCCGCGACGACGTGGATCGTCGTCCCGTCCTCGTCGGTGGACCGGCCCACGACCGCGAGCCCGCCCCGGCCGAGAGCGAGCCCCGCCGGGAACGACGGCGCGAGGCCCGCCACCGCGGGCTCGTCCGCCGCGCCGTCGGGCCGCCCGCCGAACGGCTGCCGCATCCACACCCCGAACTCGTCGCCGTCCGTGTCCGAGAACCACCAGATCGAGGTGCCGTCGGGCGTCAGCACGCCGTCCGTCGTCCCGTTGGGCCGGTCGGTCGCCTGGCGCTGCGCGCCCGTCGCGCGGTCCCACGCGTACAGCTCGTACGTCCCCGTCGCATTCGATACGAACAGCGCCTTGTCCGGCGCGTCCTCCGCCCAGTCGGGCAGGGAGACCCGAGGCGCCCTGAAGCGCTTCTCCCAGTCGGGCAGCGCGGCCGACGGGGAACTGGTGGAGTCGGTGATCTCAGTCATGACTACATTCTGCGCCCGCCGCCCGACACCGTGGCGGCTCCGCCCCCAGCCTGTGGATAACTCCCGTCGCGGCCGGACCCGGGCGACGCGGCGGAGCCGGTGCCGAACCGCGTGGTGAGCCCCGCGTCGTTCCGGCGGCGAACCGTGGGGCGACTCCGCGTCGTACCCGGTGCCGAAGTCCCCGCCGAAGTCCCTGCCGAAGTCCCCGCCGAATCCCCTGCCGGGTACCGCGCCGAGCCCGTGCGGGTCGGGCCCGGCGCCGGCGGCACCTGTCCGGAGAGTGTGTGCGTTGCGTCTCCGATACGTAACGTGTCGAGAAGTGTGAGCCCCTGCTCCGTGTGTAGAGCGAGAGGCTCCGCACGGTCGGAGCAACTGGGTTCACTTTCGAGGAGTTACCTGATGTTCCGAAAGCGCATGGGCATGCTCGCTGTCGCGTCGGCAGTGGCCGCGGGGGCCCTGACCCTGACCGCGTGCAGTTCCACGACGACCGGCGCGGCACCGGCCGCGTCCACCGCCTCGTCCCCCGCGGCGGGCGCCGCGGCCCCCTCCGTGGCGGCGTCGGCGGCGGGGGTGGGCGTGGCACTGCAGGCTCCCGCGCAGAGCCTTCAGGTCGTTCCCGGGACCGCCCAGCAGAACAACGCCCCCGCCGGTACCGGCGACTTGGCGAATCCGGCGGGACAGCAGACCACGCAGGCCGGGGAGGCGTGGACGGAACTGTCCGCGACGAAGGCGGGCGACCTCGATCCGGTGGTCGTCAACGGCGCCGGCTTCACGCTGTACCGCTTCGACAAGGACACCGCGGACCCGTCGAAGTCGAACTGCGCCGGCGACTGCGCGGCGACCTGGCCGCCGGTCATCGTCGACCCGAGCGGAAAGCTGTTCCTCGACGGTGTCGACATGAAGAACGTGGGCGCGGTCAAGCGCGACGACGGCTCGATGCAGCTGACGATCGGCGGCTGGCCGGTCTACCGCTTCAGCAAGGACCTGAAGGCGGGCCAGACGAACGGCCAGGGTGTCGGCAACACGTGGTTCGGCGTGACTCCCGACGGCGGCAAGGCGGCGGCCGGTACCGCGACCGGCGGTACGTCCTCCACGGGCAGCGCCTCGGGCGGTACGGGCGTGAACGGCGGCGGCACCGCCTCCGGCGACGGCGCGGGTGCGGGCGCGGGCGCGGTCAGGCCGGCCACCAACGCCGTGCTGTTCGACGACAAGAACTTCGCCGACAACGGCTCCCAGGGCGTCTCCGGCACGGGCTGCCAGAACGTGTCACGCGTCGGCGTAGCCTCCTCGCTCCAGACGGACGGCACGCTCAAGCTGTGGACGGAGGCCAACTGCACGGGTACGTCGAAGGTGGTCGACGGCAGCGTGAAGGACCTGTCCACCATCGGCTTCGACAACAAGATCGTCTCGATCCGGTTCAACTGAGCCGACGCGGCACCAACGCGGCGATCTCCGCCGCGCGCCAGTGCCCGGCGGCCCCCGGCCACCGCGCCAGATACCGCGCGACGGCCTGCGCGTCACCGGCGCCCGCCTCCACCAATCCGCCCGCCAGGTGCGCGAGATAGGCGGCGGAGGGCGGGTTGGCCGCGACATCCCGTACGCCCCAGGGCGCCGTGAACGTCAGCACCGGCACGCCACCGCGGTCACCGGGGTGGACGAGCGTCTCGTAGCGCCCCGCGCCCAGCCGGGCCCGGCCCGTCGCCAGCACCTCCGTGAGGTCGAGGTCCGCCGCGGGGCCGGTGCCCGGGGCGCGGCCCATCTCCTGGGCGACGACGTCGGAGAACTGCTCGACGGTGATCAGGTGCGCACGGGCCAGTACCTGCCCCGCCGAACCGGTCCCGGGGCCGCCGGGACCGGGATCGAGACCGAAGCGGGGGCCGGGTCCGATCCCGGGGCGGAGCCCTGGCCCGGGGCGGGGGCCGGGCCCGATCCCGGAATCACGGCCGAGACCTGAGACGCCGGGACCTGGGACGCCGGGACCTGGGACGCCGAGACCTGGGACGCCGGGACCTGGGACGCCGGGACCTGGGACGGAGTCGAGGCCAGGATCCGGGCCGGAGTCGGGGCGGTGATCCGGGTGGTGCTCGTCCGGGCCGGGACCCCGGAGGGCGTCCGGGTCGTAGAACGCCCGGCCGCCCGTCCACACGTCGGACTCCGTCGCGAAGTACAGCGTCCCGGACAGCCGGATCAGTACGGAGGCGGCGGGCGGCCGGGGATCGCGGCAGCCGGGGTAGGTGACGGCAGCCCCGGCGGGGCGACCGCCCGCGAGGTAGCAACCGAAGCGCGCCATGCGCATGTTCGACCCGTACGAGGCGTACCAGACGCGGCGCCCGCCGGACGCCGTCCGCGCCGTTCGCGTCATGTCCCCTCGCCGCTTCGCGCCAGGATGCCGGAGACCAGGACACCGACGAACTCCTCGACGGCCGGCCGGAACGCGACGCGCATGACGGCGAGTTCCGGTTCGGACTCGTACACGGCCAGCACGGCGTCCGAGGGGTGCGCGTGGGTCCACAGCGCGGCCGCGACCAGCAGTGCGCCGGCGGCGAGCCGCAGCGCGGCGGCCTCGTCGAGTTCGGGGAGCCGACGGCGTACGAGTCGGGCGAGCATGCCGGTCGTCTCGATGCCCGCGCGCTTGTACGTGGCCGCGACGGCCGTGGACACGTTCCGCTCCAGCACCGCCGCCTGGGCGCCGGCGAGCTCACACAGGACGGTCCTGTCTTCGAGGGACCGCGCGAACGCCCGGGCCAGCTGGCCGCCGCGTTCGCGCGCCGGCGCGCGCGGGTCGACGGCCTTCGCGAACACGTCGTCCAGCTCGGCCAGCCAGGCACGGGTCGCCTGGTCGAGGAGGTCCAGGAGCACGGCCTCGCGGGATTCGAAGTAGCGCAGCACGTTCGACTTCGCGAGACCCACGCGGCGGCTCAGCTCGTTGAGGCTGAGCTGCGCGACGGGCATCTCGGTGAGCATCGCGGCCGCCGTGTCGAGGATCGCCTGCCGGCGCACGGCGCGCTGTTCCTCGCTGCGGGCGCGCTGGAAGGGGGTGGCCATGCATCCCATCGTACAGAGGCGTACAGACCTCCGGTCTCTTGTTAACGAACCACCGGTCTGATACGTTGAAGACAACAGACCGCCGGTCTCTAATGACCTCTCCCGGCAGTCGGGAACGGGTCATCGGCGGGCTGGGGCCCCGGGCTCCGGGCTTCGAACGGCGGGCGGACAGCGGCGACGGACGGCAAGGAGATGAGTGCGATGTACGAAGTACCCGACCAGTCGGGCAGGTTCGCGGTGGTCACCGGCGCGAACAGCGGTACGGGCAAGGAGGCGGCGCGCAGGCTCGCCGAGGCGGGCGCACGGGTCGTGCTCGCGGTACGGACCCTCGCCAAGGGCGAGCAGGCGCGGGACGAGATCCTCGCGCGCCACCCCGGCGCCCGCCTGGAGGTGCGCAGGATCGACCTGGCGGACCTGGGAGCGGTGAAGGACTTCGCGGACGGGGTCCTCGCCGACGGGACGCCGCTGGACCTGCTGGTGAACAACGCCGGGGTGATGTCACCGACGACGCGTACGGCGACGGCGGACGGCTTCGAGCTGCAGCTCGGCAGCAACTACCTCGGCCCGTTCGCGCTGACGCTCAGGCTGCTGCCCGCCCTGCTGGCGGCGCCCGCCCCGAGGGTCGCCACGATGAGCAGCGGCACCGCCAGCTACGGCAGGATCGACTTCGACGACCTCCAGTGGGAGCGCCGCCGCTACAGCCCGAACATGTCGTACGCGCAGTCCAAGCTCGCCGACCTGATCTTCACCGGCCGCCTGGCGGCCCTGGCGGACGAACACGGCTGGCCGCTCCTCAGCACGGCGGCGCACCCGGGCTACACGCGCACCAACCTGCAGACGGCCGGGCGGAGTCTGGGCCGGGACAAGCCGTCGCTCGCCAACCGGCTGTTCGCCGCCGTCGACTTCCTCCCGTCGCAGGGAGTCGAACCCGGGACGGAGCCGCTCCTGTACGCCGCGACCAGCCCCGGCGCTGCCCAGGGCGCGTACTACGGTCCCACCGGCGCTTTCCACCTCGTCGGCCCCTCGGGCCCCGCGCGCATCACCCGCCGGGCCCAGGACGAGCGGACGAACACCCGGCTGTGGGCCGAGTCGGAACGGCTCACCGGGGTGAGCCTCGCCGACTACGCCGAAGCCGCGGCCGGCCCGTGGCCGGGGGCCGCGCCGACCGGCCGCGCGCGTCCCACGCCCTGACCCGCACGACGTTCCTCACGCGGGACTTCAGACCCGCTCGGCCTTCTCTGCGCGGTTTCTTATGCGCACAACCCTCTACCGCACGACGATCCCCGCGCAGGCCGCCCCCTTCCCGCGCCCCCGCGGCCTGCCCGCACGGGGCCCGTCAACTCGTCCGTGCGATCCAGTCGCTGCCGCCCAGCGGGTAGTCGTAGCCGGGGCGGCCGGCGTCGGCGCTGGTGCGGAACGGGGTGCCGTTGTTGTCGACGCGGACGGTGCCGTGGCGGTTGCCGCTCGACCAGTCCAGGGTGAGTTCCCAGCGGACGTCGTGCGCCTTGGTGTGGGCGGTGACGAAGAAGACCTCCGGGTCGGACTCGCTGACCTTGTACGGGAAGTCGCGCTGGCCGTTCTTGACGGTGGCCGTGGGGCTGCCGTTGTCCAGGTCGACGTCGAAGGACTTGGTGTCGACGCCGCCGCCGCAGCCGACGCCCATCGCGTAGTCGTTCCAGGCGAGCGGCGCGCCCCTGGTCTCGACGCTCACGTGCAGTGCTTCCAGGACGACGGTGTCCGCGCCGGTGCCCTGGACGGTGAGGGCGACCCGCTGGTCACCCGAGGAGACCGCGCCGTAGGCGGCGGCCCAGCGGGTGGCGTCGACCTCGTTCGCGGGCGGGCCGACCTGCGCGGGTGCGCTGTCGACGAGGAAGTGCTGGCTGCACGGGTTGTCGTAGACGTAGGGGCGGGTGGCGACGGTGAGGGCGACGGCGTCGGCGCCGGCCCCGCCGGCGGGACCGGCTGTCGTGCTGTGCTTCGGGCTGCTGACCGGGACACCGGCGCCGCTGCTGCGGGGCTTCGCCGAGGAGGCGGACGCGGACGGCGAACGGCTCGGCCGATGCGTGGACGGGGCGGCGGACGGCTCCTTCGGGTCGGCCGTGTCCGGGTCCCGGCTCGCTCGGGCCTCGGCCGCTGCCTGCCGCACCCTCGCGTCCTTCGTGCCCCCGTCCCACGGCGGATGGGCGGCAAGCACCGCTGCCACCAGGAGGGCGGCGACTCCGGCGGAGGCGATCAGCGCGGTACGACGCCGTCGCGGTGACACGGGGCCCGGCGCCACACGGACGACGACCGGCTCATCCGGCGCACCGTCCTCGCCCAGTGGCTGCGGTGCCGTGGCGCGTTCCGCGTCCCCGGCCGCTCCGGTGTCCGCCGTCCGCGACGTACCGGGCGCGGTATTGGAGCCGGCCGGACGGCCTTGCTGAGCCGCGTCCGCCGCGGTGGCGGATTCCGCGGCGACCTGGTCCTGGCCCCCGGCCCCGGCCCCCGCCTCTGACCGCGCCTCGGCCCCTTCGCCGGCCCCCGCCGCGGTCCCCACGGACCTCGCCTGGGCCCCTTCCCCGGCCCCGGCCCCCGCCGCGGTCGCGTGGTCCCCCCGGAGCCCGCGTGCCGCGTCCGCGAGGATCCAGCGCCGGTGCAGCTGCATGAGTTCCTGCGGCGTCGCCCGGCACACCCGCGCGAGGCGCTCCACCGGCGCGTACTCGTTCGGGACCGTGGTGCCGTTGCAGTAGCGGTGCAGCGTCGACGTGCTCGTGTGCAGGCGCTTGGCCAGCGCCCCGTAGCTCAGCCCCGAGCGGTCCTTGAGCTCTCGTAGCAGCGCCGCGAACTCCTCGGCCTCCCGGGCCCCTGTCGCATCCGACACCTGTTTTCCCCCTCCACAGCGTCCCGTTCGCGCATTCCAGGGACGCTGCATTATCCCTGCTCAGAGCAGGTTTTGTCGTTCCAGCGTCCCCAACTGACCGCCAGGCATGGCGGTGGGGACGGCTCAGCCCACAAGCTCCGAACATCCAAGCATCACAGCCACCCGAACAGCGAAAGAGGCACGCCTCATGTTCAGCATGCGAACCCCCCGCGCCCGTCTCCTCGGTGCCGCCACGAGCCTCGTCCTCGGCGCGCTGTCCCTGACGGCCTGCACCGGCGCGACAGGGGTCCGCGACGAGGGAGCCATGACGGGCGCCGCCGCGGCCACGTCTCCTTCCCCCGCCGCCCCGGCCGCCCCCGCGACCAAAGCGTCAGGAGCCGGCGGAGCCTCGGCCCCCGCCACCGTGCCGCCCGCCGCACCGGCCACCGCGCCCGGCGCCTCACGGCCGGCAGCGGACGCGCTCGCCACCAAGGCGCCTTCCTCAGCGGGCGACCCGGTCACCTGCGAGGGCTCCAACACCAAAGTCGTCGCCGCGCCACTGAACCGCCCGGTGAACCACATGCTGCTCACGGTCACCAACACCGGCAGCAGGACGTGCTACCTCTACGGCTACCCGGCGCTGCGCTTCGGCGACGCCCAGGCCGTACCGCCGGTCGTCGAGGACTCGCACCCGCAGGCCGTCGTCACGCTCAACCCGGGTGAGTCCGGTTACGCCTCCGTCGGTCTGTCCGCCGCCGACGGCAGCGGCTCGAACGGTCACACGGAGAAGGCTCTGACCGTCTACTTCCACGGCCGGTCCGGCCACGAGAGCGTCGGCGCGGGCGCTCACCCGCCGCTGCCCGCGAAGGGCACCTACATCGACGACTCGCTCGACACCACCTACTGGCAGCAGTCGATGGACGACGCCCTGACCTGGTGAGACCCGGGAACAGCACCCGACAGCAGTGTTCCGCACGCCCGATCGGACAGGTGGCCCGCCATGCACAGCACGCGCACGATCTCCCGCTTCGTAGCCGCTTTCGTCGCCGCGGTCTTCCACGTGGTCGTCCTGGGCAGCGTGGGCGCCCCCGCGTGGGAGGCGGGAGTGGCCTTCCGCGACATGAACTGAACACGCGTCACGTGCGGTTCACGCGCGGAGCGGACCACCCCGCCTCCGCCCCCGGCCCCGCGCGTGTCACCTGCGGCCGGGAGAACCGGGCGCCGGGCGGGGCGCCCGGGGAGGGCGGGGCGACCGGGGAGGGCGGGGCACACGAGGAGGGCGGGGTGAGCGGCGCGTGCACGTACCGGCTCAGCCTCGGTCCGCGCGTCAGCCTCTGGTCTTGACGCTCCCGAGGGTGGCGACGGCGACCGCGTACCCGCCCAGCGTGAGGACTTCGGCGGCGTTCCGCTCGGCACGGATGCTGCCGCCGCCCGATTGCTGATCCACGATCCTGATGTGCGCTCCGCGCAGTCCTTCGATGTCGACGGAGACGGGAGCGTTCGTCTTGTTGATCATCAGCAGTTTGCGGCGGCCCTTGTCGACGAGAGCGAGGACGTAGGCGCCGTCCGGGGACGACTGGTCCGGGACCTCGATGAGCCGGCAGCCGGGCCGGACCTCGTCGAGGATCAGCTGCAGCACCCGGTAGCGGGCGTTGGGCTCGCCGTTCGTCCAGTCCAGCATCGACACCGAAGGGTACTGACTCGGATAGCCCATGAGCTGGCTCTCTCCGACGATGTCGATGCCCATGAGCGCGAGCCGGGCGAACACGTAGGCGTAGATGCCACCGGAGAAGTTCCAGTACGCGTCCGGGATCGGCGCGGGGTCGGCCTGGGTGGCCGAGCCCGGGAGGATCGTGCCGAGTTCGTCGACGGTCGTGCGGACCGAGGGGGCGAGTGCGGTGCGGATCTCCTCGATCTGCCCGACGGTCGTGATGAATGCGTCCGCCTGTGCGAAACCGTCGGGCCCGTACGCGTCGGCGGTGTCGGCGGAGTTGGGCTGGGCGTAGAAGTGGTAGCTGATGAGGTCCAGGGGAACGCCCGGCTGATGGTTCTTCCGGTCGAGGAAGTATCGGTAGTAGTCCAGGCCGGCCGAGTTGCCGAGCGCCAGCCCGACGAACTTGGTCCGGGGTGACACCTCGCGGATCGCCGTGACGATCGCGTCGTACAGCGTCGTGTAGTCCTGCGGGCTGATCCCGTGCTCGAAGTCGACCTCGTTGAGCACTTCCCAGTAGGGGAGTTGGTAGTGGTGCGGCGATCGGTGGAACGTCCCGTACTCGTCGGTGAATCCGCCGGCGGTGTACCAGGAGACCAGACGCCGGTAGTAGTCGGCGACGACCGAGGGCGGCACCGCGAGTTTCCCGCCCTGGGAGTAGCCGAACGCGGGCTCGTCCGGGTCGGCCGGGTAGGCGACGGGCGCCGCCCATCGCGACAGACCGCCCGAGAAGTCGTCGGCGAACAGTGCCGTACCGGTGGCCGAGGTGACGACAACGTTGTCGAAGGTGGCCGACTCCGAGCCGTTCTCGCGGAAGCCGACCGTCCCCGCCGCGAAGGTGTCGTCGTGGACCGTCAGGACGTCCGTACCGTCCACGGCGACGGTCAGATCCGATCCGGCCACCGTCGTCCGTACCTGATGGGTCCGGCCGTCCTCGACCGCGAAGGGCAGCGCCGTGGGCCGGACGCTGACCGCCTGGCCGTTCTCGAACAGGACGAAGACGATGTATCCGGCCGCCGCCGGCGCGGTGTACGGGTAGTTCGACAGGAGGAGGCCGTAGCCGTTCCCGGCGTCCCGCATCCGCACGAGCCAACCCGCCTGCGCGTACGAGCCCCCGCCCTGCGAACCGGTCGCCAGCGGGGTGACGTCGACGGCGAAGGTGTAGTCCGTCCAGTCCGTTCCATCGGCGGCGAGGCCGTTGTCCCCGCCGACCACGCGCAACGCGCCGTCCTGCACCGTCCACGGAGCGGGCTGCCACATCCACTCCGGGGTCGTACTGAAGTTGAGGATCGTCGACCGGCCGCGCGTGGCCTTCTCGAAATCCTCGACGAGCGGGTCGAGGAGCGAGAAGTCCCAACTCGTCGTGCCGTTGGACGGCGGTTCCAACTCGGCCACGCCGAGCTTCGGATACGGGAACCAGGGGACGAAGCGCACGTAGTCGGTGTCCAGGTTCCGCAGTGCGCGGTAGACGCTGTCGTGGATCGGCGACTCCCGCCGGATCTTGGGGTTCACCACCACTTGAAGTGTCGGCGTCGTCCTGGACACCGTGGCCGGGCCGTGCCAGTCGATCGCTGTTGATGTGTCACTGGCCGCTGCCTGAGCGGTGGTTACGGGCAGCAGGGGCGAGGCCGCGGCGGCGAGGCCCACCGCGCCGACGGATTTCAGCACCACGCGACGGCCGGGTGATGCGGCACCACCGGGCTGGGGGGTCGGACGGTTCATGTCAGCTCCTGTCGGACGTGATCCGGACGTGTGAGCGGGGGCGGCACGGGCGTCGGGCGACCGTCAACTTCACTCTTCGACAGACGAGTCGGAGGTCGGGGCAGGGCGCGCGGGCTCTGGCCGTGAACTCGTCCGCACGGACTGATCTTGGACCGATCAGCCCTGGGGCTCGCACGGCGCAGGGCCCTCCACAAAGGGGGGTTGAAACGTTTCATGTCGACCGGACGCTGTGAGCCTACGCACTGCTCCGCACCAGCGTCCAGGGGGCCGACGCCACCTGGACGCCGGCGCGTTCTCTCCGAACCCCCTGCGGCCGGGGCGCATCCGGAAGCGGCCGAGGCCGGGACCCCCACGTGTCCGCTGCCTGCCGGCTCACCCGGCGGCGCGGAGGTCGTCAACGGGCGGGCAGTCCTTGCAGCGGCCGGGAACAGGGGCGCGAAAGGCGCGCTCGCAGCCGTCGCAGGTCTGGAACGGTTGCACGGTCAGGAGCTCCGGGTACGCGCGCCGCGTGGGCAACGGGGCGACAGGCAGCGGAACTTCCCGCAGCCGGAAGGCGAGGATGCCCACGGGGCGGGTCAGGAAGCGGTCGGGGAGCCGGGTGGTGAGGATGCGGGTGATCTCGGGTGCTTGCACACCGGCCGCCAGCCACTGGGTGACGGCCGGTGCGAGGCGGGCGGCCTCCCGCGCGGAGAGGACGAGTCGGGGATCGGCCCAGCGCAGGGATGCCAGAACACCGACTGCCCGCGGATCGGCGTCGTCGAGTGGTCCCGGCTCCTCCGGCCCGACTGCCCGCGGATCGGTGTCGTCGAGTGGCACCGGCTCCTCCGAGGCTCCTCCCGCGGACGCCGACACCGTCATCTCCCCGGCAACGGAGGGGCCGGGACCGGCCGGATCGGCCGAAGTGGAGGCGTATCGGGCCGAGTCGACCCCGTCCGAAGGACCGGTGGGGGCCGCTTCCGCGTCGCTCGCGGGAGGCGCCGGCGGAGGAGGGGGCGTGGGCCTGGCCTGCGCCGGAACGGGCCGCCTGCGCGGCCGGGGCGGGTTCGGCGGCTCGGGCGGGCCGTCATCGGGGTCAGGACCAGGGTCAGGACCGGGATCGGGGTCAGGATCGGGCTCGGGGTCATGACGGGGGTCGGGACCGGGATCCGGACCGGGATCGGGGTCAGGATCGGCGCCCGGCAGGACGGTGAAGTAGGTCCGCGTGCGGATCTGCCCCCGGGGAAGGCGTTCTCGGCGGCGCTCCAGGTAGCCGTCCGCCTCAAGTTCCCTCAGGGCTCGCGAGATCAGGATCTCGCCCTCGCTGAAGTGCCTGCACAGCGCGGTGATACTCACGGGCGAGCCGTCGGGCAGGGAGCGGATGTACGCCGCGACACCGACCGTGACCGCACTGCCGCGACGCCGCGCGAGGACGTTGGAGATCACGGTGAAGTCGGCTGTGAGCCGGGTACGGACGTGGATCACGCCGGAGGTCGGAGCTCCGGCGTCGGCGCGCAAGCGCGCGTTAGACTGCGGTTCAGCCATCGGGAAGGTTTCGCTTCCTGAGCGGTGAGGCCCTCGTCCGGGATGCCAGTCCCGGCGGGGGCCGTCTCTGTTTGCGGTTGTCGGGGCGAACGTAACCGTCTGTATCGCTCCCCTGCAAGCTGGTCACCCGGACGGGTGATGCGGGCCCGAAGAGGTGCCGCGCGCAGGGAGGGTGGGTGGGTGGGTAGTTCTTGCTCCCCGTACTTGAGGGAGGCCCGTGGCCCACCGGACCCTCGCGGACAAGGACCCGGCGGACCCGCACAACGGAGGGTGACCGGCGCCCGGCCGGCCCGGTGGGGACAGCCGAATCGGCGACCGGCGGCCCCGGGAAGGGGCGGTGACCGGATCCCGGTTGCCCAGGGGACGTCGGCGGCTGACCGGATACCGGATCCCGGTTGCCCAGGGGGCGGCGGCCGACCGGATACCGATGGCCCAGGAGACGGCGGCGGCCGACCGGATACCGATGGCCCAGGAGACGGCGGCGGTTGACCGGATATCGATGGCCCCGGGCCGACGGGTGAGCGCAGACCGGCTGCCCAGGGGCCCGTGGGTGCACGCGTCCGTGCCGTGGCGTCGCTTGACGGCCGGAATAAGATCACGTCGATCGGCCAGGGGGGCGGATCTTTGAGGGTCCTTGGGGGGCGACACCGTGGGTGTCATCGTTGGTGTGGTTGTCGCGGTACTTGTGGTCGCGGGCTGCTGGTGGGTGATCCGGACCTACAACCGCCTGGTCCGGCTGCGGAATCAGACGCAGGCTTCGTGGGCGCAGATCGATGTGCAGTTGAAGCGGCGGCATGAGCTGATACCGAATCTCGTCGAAGGGGCGCGCGGTTACGCCGCCCACGAGCGCGGCACCTTCGAAGCGGTCACCGCCGCCCGCGGAGCGGCCGTGAGCGGCGGGCTCGGTGTCACGGACCGGGCGGCCGCCGAGGACGTGCTCACCGCGACGCTGGGGAAGCTGTTCGCACTCGGGGAGAGCTATCCGGACCTCAAGGCTGATCAGCACTTCAGCACAGTGCAGGCCGAGTTGAGGTCGGCGGAGGACAAGATCGCCTACGCGCGGCAGTTCTACAACAGCGCCGTGCAGAGCTACCACACGGCCCTGGAGGGCTTCCCGGGCAACGTCGTGTCGGGGCTGGGCGGCGCGCATGGGCGCCGGGAGTACTTCGAGGCCGCCGGTGTGGCGCAGGACGCCGTGCAGGTGAGATTCGCGTGACGCTCACCGAACAGCTCTGGTGGGGCGGCGCCGCCCTGATCGTGCTCTGGCTCGTCGCCTTCGGGTGCGCGCTGGTCGCCACCCGCAATGGCGTGGTCGCGCCGGGGCCCGCGACCCAGGAGTTCGGGGACGACCCCGAACCGCCGGCCGTGGTCAGCCTGCTCGGCAATCACTGGCGGGGCGTGGAGCACGCCGCCGCGGCGACCCTGCTGGATCTCGCGGCCCGTGGCCTCGTCGAGCTGCGACAGCCGGGCGACGACCCGGCCCGCAGCACCGTTCACCTCACCGAGGCCGGCCGGGCGGCGCCCGGACTGACGCCGTACGAGCAGCGGGTCCTGGACCGCGTCAGCGCCCGCGCGGGGAACAATGGCGCTCCCATCGGGGCGATCGCCTTCCGTGAGGACAAGCGCGCCGCCTCCTGGAACACGGCGCTGCGCCGGGAGATCATCGCCGAGGCCCGCCTGCGCGGCCTGTCCCGGCACCGGTTCGCACCGTTGCTCGGCAGTGCTCTGCTGATCGGTGCCTTCGTGCCCGGCGCGCTGTTCGCCGTGGCCGTGGTCATGGGGGAGCACGCCGTGCGTGCCGCTCTCTCCGTGGGGGTGGCCCCGGGGGCCGCGCTGGCCTTCCTGCTCGGCAAGGCGCAGGGCGAGCGGGCGACCCCGAAGGGCCTGGAACGCGCCGGACATTGGGCCGGACTGCGGGCCTGGCTCACGGCGCACGAGGACTTCGCCCGGCTGCCGCCCGCATCCGTGACGGTCTGGGACCGCTATCTCGCGTACGGGACCGCGCTCGGCGTCACCACCCTGACCGGCCGGCTCCTCGGCTTCGACTCCGGCGAGAGGCGACGCGTCTGGTCCTCGTACGGAGGGGCCTGGCGCCCGGTGCGGATCCGCTACCCGCGGCTGCGCCCCGGCTTCGGCGCCTCGGCGCCCCGGCTGCTGCAGTGGGCGGCCGCGGCGGGCGTGGTCGCGGCGGGGCTCTGCGCCTTCGCGCTGTTGCGGCAGCCCGACTGGGCGGTCGCGGTCGACGCGCACGGCGGCGGCTCGCTGCGCCGGCCGGGACTGGTGCTGAGTGCCGGTTGGGTGGGCAGCGCGCTGCTGGGCCTCGTGGTGGCCGGCAAGTGCCGCCGCTGGACGGTGTTGGTGGCGTTCCTGGCGATGATGCCCGGTAACTTCGTGAGCGGCCGTCACGGCTGGTTCAGCGATGCGGCGGCCCATGAGGGGCCACTGCCCGGCGAGTTGGCGGCGGTCGCGGTCTTCGGCGCGCTGGCGCTGTACTTCCTCGCACTCGCCTGCCTGGAGCGGCGGGAGCCCGACACGGTCACCGGCGAGGTGCTGCGGATGGAGTCGCGCAAGGGGAAGGAGGCGGCCCGGTTCCTGGCTCTGGACGAGGGGAACACGGACCTGACCACCGCCTGGGCCCTGCCCGCGGCCTCGCAGGGCATCGCTACCGGCGCCCAGGTGCGGCTGAGGGTCTCGCGGGGCACCCGGACCATCCGCTCCGCGGAGCTGGTGAGGGTCGCGATGCCGGAAGGCGACCGAGCGCCTGCCCCCAAGCAGGACGCCTCTTAGTAGGAACGGGGCGCCTCTTCGTAAGAGCGGGGTGCCTCTTCGTAGGTACGGGGTGCCTCTTCGTAAGGAAGGGTGCCTCTTCGTAGGAACGGGCCTCTTCGTAAGGAAGGGTGCCCCCGAGCGCCCGCCGGCCCCGTCGGCTCCCCCGGGTCGAAGCGACCCGGGGGAGCACGACGGAGGCCGGGGGTGCCACATGCCCCTGAGCTCAGCACTCCTGGGCTCGGCCCGGGGGACGGCTCCCGGGGCCCGGTGCTCCTGCGCTCCGTACTCCTGGGCTCAGCGCTCCTGGGCTCAGCGCTCCTGGCCCGGCATGTGCTGGGTGGCCCCCGGTACCTGCGGCATGGGCTGGGTGGCGGCCGCGGCCTGGGCGTTGAGGTTGGCGAGCCGCGTCTCCTCGTCGAACTCCCGGCTGGCCGGGGCCGGCTGGGCGTGGCTCTTGAAGACGCCGGTGAAGTCACCGAAGGTCTGACGGCGCCAGCGCGTGATGGAGTCGAAGGTCACCGCGCCCTTCCCCGAGAGGCCGTCGGCGGCCGTGATCGCCTCGATGAGACGCAGCGGTGAGGTGTGGTCGGAGACCTCGGAGAATATGCGGCCTCCGACGGTCCACGGCGACACCACGAGGCACGGCACCCGGAAGCCGGCGCCGACCGGGAGGCCACCGCCGGGCGTGCCCTTCGGCGAGGCGAGGCTGACGTACTCCTCCGGGAAGCGCTTCCGGTTCGGGACGGGCGGCGCGACGTGGTCGAAGAAGCCGTCGTTCTCGTCATAGTTGATGACGAAGACCGTCGAGTTCCACAGCTCCTCGTTCGCGGCGAGGGCATCGAGCTTGGAGGCGAGGAAGTACGCGCCGGCGGCCGGGGTGTTCGGCGGGTGCTCGTCCGAGGGGTGGGGGCCGTCCGGGAAGAGCCAGGTCACGTCGGCCAGGGTGCCGTTCGCGCAGTCCTCCTCGAACCCGAGGTAGGGAGTGCCGGCCAGGGTCGGACTGTTCGGGTCGCCCGTCCCGCCCGGTGTGCCGTCGCCGAAGAGCGTGGCGTTGAGCATGATCCGGTTGTAGAGCTCCGGCGGGACGAGTCCCGGCTCCTTGAAGTTGGCCCACCAGCTGAAGTAGTTGTAACTGCCCGAGCTGGTGTAGGTCTTCACCGTGTAGCCCGCGTCGAAGAGCACCTCGGCGGCCGACTTCCAGGTCAGTGTGTTGGGCTGCACCGTCTCAAGGATCGGGCCGCCCTGGCTGCCCTGCGGGTCGTTGGTGCCCGACATCCACACCGCCCGGTTCGGGTAGGTGGGGCCCAGCACCGAGCAGTGGTAGTTGTCGAGCAGTGTGAAGTTCTCCGCGAGGGCCCAGTGGAAGGGGATGTCCGCCTTCTTCAGATAGCCCATCGTGTACGAGCCCTTGCCGTCGCCGTCGGAGGCGAGATGGGTCGTCAGCCACCCGTCCATCGCGCCGTTGTTCCAGGCGGCGTGCTGGTCGCGCCAGTCGTGCGACAGCGACGGTACGGCGGCGGCACCGGTGGTGACGGTGTCCATGTGGAAGGGCTCCAGGTAGCCGTCCGGGTTGGCCGGGTCCGGCTGCCGGAAGACCGAGTTGCCGTTCGGCAGCTTGATCGCGGTCTTGTCGGCGAAGCCGCGCGCTCCCGGGAAGGTGCCGAAGTAGTGGTCGAAGGACCGGTTCTCCTGCATGACGTACACGACGTGCTTGATCTGGGAGAGGTCGAATCCGCGCCGGTCGGCCTTGGCCGCGCGGGCCAACTGCGCGGGCAGGACACCGGACATGCCGGCGGCGGCGGCGATCGTGGCCGCCCCGGCGATGAAGCTGCGCCGGGAGGGGCGGTGGCTGCTCAAAGGGGTGCTGTTGTCAGGCATGCGGGGTTCTTTCCTGGTCACGACGGGATCGAGGTCATGGGCGGTGGGCGGTGACCCCTCGGCAGGGGTCACCGCCCACCGGGCCGACGTGTCAGCCGGAGACGCCGAGGATCTCGGCGATGGCGTTGTTGGCGGTATCGGCGACGTACAGCACACCGGTCGAGAGGTCGACCGTGAGGGCGTACGGGGTGTTGAGGTGCGAGGCCGATGGAGCCTGACCGCTTCTCTCGCCGCCCGCGGTGGGCGCCGCGGTGTTGACCACGGTGGTGATCGTGCCCTTCGGGGTGACCTCGCGGACCGCGTTGTTGAGGGTGTCGGCGATGAAGACGTCGCCCGCGCTGTCGACGGCCACGCCCTGCGGGGTGTTGAGCTGGGCCCGTGTGGCGGGGCCGCCGTCGCCGGAGTACCCGCCCCGGCCGTCGTTCTTGCCCTGGTCCTTGGCGTAGTCGCCGGCCACGGTCCTGATGACGCCGGTCCGTGCGTCGACCTCGCGGATGACGCTGTTGGAGGCGTCGGCGATGTAGACGTTGCCGTGCTGGTCGACGGCCACCCCGGTCGGGGAGTTCAGCTTCGCCTTGCGGGCCGCGCCGCCGTCACCGGCGTATCCGGCCTTGCCGCTGCCGGCGAAGGAGGTCATCCTGCCGTCCGGCGTGACCTCCACGACGCGGTTGTCGAAGGTGTCGGCGACGTAGAGGTCACCGTGCCCGTCCACGGCGACCGCCTCGGGATGGTTGAGCGTCGTGCTGGTGGCCTTCTGCTTCTCCTGCCCGGACAGACCCGAACCGGCGGCCGTCGCGCGGCCGGTGCCCGCGACGCGGCGGATGACTCCCTGGGGGGTGATCTCCCGCACGACGTTGTCGCCGCTGTCGGCGATGAAGATGTCGCCCTTGGCGTCCACGGCGGTGCCGGCCGGCTGGTAGAGCGTCGCGTCGGTGGCGGCACCGCCGTCGCCCTGCTCGCCCGATGCCGTGAGCGACCCGGCGATGACCGTGCTCTGTCCGTCGGCCAGCGCCGCGAGAACGTTGTCACCGGAGTTGGAGGCGTAGACGACGCCCTTGCTCGCCGAGACCCCGGCCGGGCGGTACAGGCCGCCCGCGGGCGGCAGCGGCAGGCCCGTGGTCGGGTCGATGCGGACCTCGCCGCCCGCGGAGGCGTCGTACGGCACGGTCTGAAGGATCGGGCCGGTCGGCTTGGTGCTGTCGCCGATGACGAGGCTGATGTCGTCCGCCTCGCCGTTGTTGTCCGCGCCGCTGTTCACAGCGGTGAGCGTGATCCTCAGGACCGCCTTGGCCGCCCCCGCGGGGACGGTGCCGTACCAGGCCTGCGGGGCGAGGCCGGAGACGCTGCCCCGCTGGTTGGCGCTGACGGGGCCGATGCTCGCGCTCGTCAGGGTCTTGCCGTGGGTGTCCTGGAACGTGGCGGTCACGACGGCGTTGTCGTTCTGCGTGGCGTAGCCGCCGAGCAGGCCGGACAGCTTGAAGGAGGTGCCGGCGACGTCACCGAGCGCACCGAGGTCGATCGGCTGGGTCTCCGTGGTCGCGACGCCGGCGACCGCGTTGTCGGGATCGTGGCCGCCCCAGAAGACGCGGCTGCTCGTCCGCACGGGCGGGTAGCTCGCCGGCGTCTGGGCGTACGACTCGGCGACGGCTCGCGGAGCCGGCAGACCGGAGGCGCTGACCCAGCAGTCCGGCACACTGGCCGCGGCATCACCGGGCGCGCCGAACCAGATGTCGGAGGCGTACTCCTCCGCACCCGGATTGGAGACCAGGTTGCGGTCCAGGGCGGGGGCCACCGGGTCGGGGCAGTTCGGGCTGGTGCCATGGGTGCCGGTGGTGAGGTCGTAGCTCTGTCCATGGGCGGACGACGCGGTGGGGTCGACGACGAAGCCCAGGTCGTCGGCGACGCCGTTGCTGTCGCCACCGGTGGAGATCGCCGTCGCGGAGAGCGTGATGACGACCTTGGCCGTGCCGTCCGGCAGAGTGCCGAGGGCCTGGGTGGGCAGCATGCCGCTGTCCGCCGGAGTGCCACCCTCCGCAGCCAGGTAGTCGGCCGCCGCGACGCGCTCTGCCTCGGTGATCGGCCCGATGCGCGAGGTCCCGAGGACGGTGCCGCCGGCGTTCTCGAAGGCCGCGTCGACCTGGGTGAAGTCGCCCTGCGTGGAGTAGCCGCCGAGCTGGCCGGAGAGCTCGAACGTGTGGCCACCACCGGCGTTCAGGGCGCTGACGTCGACGGTCTGGGCAGCCGTGGTCGTGACGCCCTGGACCTGGTTGGTGAAACCCCGGGCCGGTACGAAGCCGGGGTTGCCGGCGGACGTCGCGCTCGAATTGGTGCCGCCGAAGAAGAGCCGGGAGCCCTTCAGGCCCGGGTAGGGGCCCTTCTGCGCCTGCGACTCAACGATGGCGTCCGGAGAGGGCAGATCGCCGTGACTGACCCAGCAGTCCGGCACGGTGACCGTGGCGGACGCCTTCCCGGCGTCGGTGACGCCGCCGCCGCTGCCGTACGGGTAGGCGACGGACGCGAAGTCCTCCGCGCCCGGGTTGGAGAGCAGGTTCTTGCCCGCGCTGAGCGGAGCGGGATCGGGGCACGTGCCGGTCTCGTCGACGTTCTGGGCGGCCGGCGCGACCGCGCTGTCGCCGATGACGAGACTGAGGTTGTCGGCGTTGGCGTCGTTGTTGCCGGCGCCGCCCATGGTGAAGGTCAGGGTGACGACCACCTTGGCCGCGCCGGCGGGGACGGTGCCGTAGCCGCTGCGCGGGATCATGCTGGAGAAGTCGCCGCGATCGACGGCCTTCACCGGGCCCACCGAGGTGACGACATCCTGGCTGTCACCGCCGGTGACGGCATTGCCGTCGGCGTCCTCCCACGCCGCGCTGAGAGTGGTGGCGTCGTCCTGGTCGGCATAGCCGCCCAGGCTCGCGCTGAGCGCGACGTGCTTGCCGGCGACGTCGCCGAGCGAACCGAGGTCGATCGTCTGCGACGCGGTGGTGACGGTGCCGGCGACGGCCTTGTCGTTGGCGCTCTTGCCGCCGTAGAAGTCCTGCGAGCCGGTCTTGCCGGGGTACGAAGCGGCGGCCGCGCTCGCGATCTCGTTCGCCGGGTCGGTGCCGGCGATCGAAGAGGTGACGGCCCAGCAGTCCGGCAGCAGCACACCGTCGGGATCGGGGACCGTGCTGCCCGCGGTCGTGCCCGCGCCGCCCGGCAGCGCACCCCGGGTCGTGGCGTACTCCGCGCCCGGATTCGAGATCAGGTTGGCGTCGAGCCCGAGGGCCGCGAGACCCGTTCCCGAGGAGCAGTACGATGCGCCCGTCAGGTCAAAACTCTGAGGAGCCGTCACCGAAGGCGCGGCGTCCTTCGCGGACGCGTCGATCGACGACACGCCGGCCACCGCGAGCCCGACGACGACGGCACCCGCAGCCAGGCCACGCGGCACCCGGCCACCCCATCGACGTCTTCGCTTCTTGAACATCTCGTCCCACTCCACCCTGCGACCTCCACCCTCCGAATGACCGCGCGTAACGCGCCGAACGACGAACGGCACAGGCGGATCTCGGTCCGCCCGGCCCGGGCGCACGTTCCTTGGACCCGGTGAACGTTGCTCAAACGATTTCCCGGGGGTGCCGGAGAGTTCGAAGAACAGTTGCCGTCAGGTTCGGAAAGGTGAGGTGCAGGGACTCGCTCGGTCTACGTTGAACCGGCTGCTCCTGCGCCGGACGGCCCGGCTGTTTCGCGGCCCGGCGGCTCTGCTGCTCCACGGCCGTGCGGCCCTGCGGCCCTGGGGCTCCGCGGCAGTGCGGCCCTGCGGCACGGGGGCTCCGCGGCAGTGCGGCCCTGCGGCTCGGGGGGCGATCGCGGCCGGCAGGTGGACGAGTGGCGGCCGTACGTGCCAGTTGGGCCCCCGCTCAGCAAAATGCTTGTGCGGTACGGCTGTTCGCCCTGGCTGTATCGGACCGGCACCCCGAAGACGACACTGCGGGAAGCCCGGCCCGCCCCCCGGCTGGCGCCCCCGTGCGGGCGCTCCCCTGCGGGCGCTCCCCTGCGGGCGCTCCCCTGCTCGGCGAGCGTGGCCATCAGCTCGCCGAGTGCACCCGCATCACCCGGACACCGCGCCGCTGAAGTCCCGCGACGGTGTAGTCCCGCCGCTGCCACCTGCCGAGGGCCCCGCCCACGAGTTCCTCCGCCTCCTCGCGCCGCAGGTCCCGGTACCTGAGGTTGACCAGCGGCGGCTGGTAACCGGGCACCACCTCGAAGGAGTGGACCTCGCAGAACCTCTCGCCCAGGGGGTCATGGGCGGCGTAGTAGGTGAGCCAGCGGGCGTGGTCCTCCAGCCGGGTGGGGTGCACGCCTGGGCGGCCCAGCACCAGGTGGGCGACCATGGCGGTGACCTCGGGGCACTTGTTGGTGATCGAGGCGATGGGATCGTTGTCGAGGTCGCCCATGATGACGACCGGCTTCGGCGCGTTCCCGGGCCGGAATACCCGCACGTGATAGTCGGCGTGGCCGTACCAGTGAGGCGACCGGAAGGGCAGCGCGTGCTGGTCGATCACCAGGACTGCTTCGTCGTCGAGGGTCGGTGCGTCGGCGGGCCTGCGGCGGCGGGAGAAGAGGCTCATGTCCGTTTCCTCAGCAGTGTGGTGATCTGCGCGCCGACGTCCTCGGTGAACGTGCCCGCACACTGGATGCCGAGACTCTCCGCCAGCCCTCGGCCGTGCAGGTCGACTGCCGACTCGGCGAGTTCCGCGAACGCCACGCCCGCCGCCCGCGCCCGCCACCAGGCCGTCACGCTGGTGACGACGCCGACCACCGCCGACGGCCACCAGACGGCGCCCACGGCGAGATAGGCGAGGGCCCACGCCACCAGCCGGGTCGCGGCGGCGAGCCGGCCGCGGGCCGCGCCGATCTCGGCGCGCACATCCTCGGGCAGCGACAGCCACAACCGCGGCCAGGCCGAGGTGAGATCGAGCCGGTAGCTCTCCCAGACACGGGTGTCCACCGAGGCGATCCGGTCACCCAGCCAGAACGGGTGGGCCGGCGGTGCCATGCCGATCCGGTTGCGCCGGGCGTTGAACTCACGGGCCCGCGCCGCGGCCGCCGGCGCCTCGGGGGTGCCCTCGGCCCTGGCCGCCTCCAACAGCGCCTGGTCGAACCGCTCCCGCGCGGCGTCCCAGCGGCGGCGGCGCCGGGCAGTGAGCCGTCGCGGCGCGGAGGCGAGCCACAGCCGCTCCACCGCGCCGCCCAGCGCGGTGACTGCCAGCCCCAGGCCGGCCGAGGCGGCCAGGACCCCCACCAGGAGGAGGACCAGCGTGCCGGTGCTCCGCATCGCGGGCTGCGCCGACAGGTGGTTGAGCCGGATCAGCAGCAGGCCGGTGTCGTGCCAGTGCCGGTGCCCCAGCGTCACCCCGGCTGCTGCCACGCTCAGCAGCAGCACGCTGGGGCCGAGCAGCAGGGTGAGCCAGCGTTCGGCCAGTTTGCTGCCCAGGGCCTCCAGGAATGTGGTCACGACCTGAGCCTCGTCACGGCCATCGGCCGCCGGTGGACCAGGCAGTCCACCGGCACCGCGCCCGGTGCCTCGAACCGGGAGCAGCTACCGCCGGGGCAGGCGAGAACCTCCAGGACACGGTGACCGTCGCCGGCACCGGGCAGCTGCTCGTAGGAACGGACCGGGCTCAGGCCCGCGGCGTGCCCCGCCCGCAGCAGCAGCACCTCCAGCTCGTCGAAGTCGTCGATGAGTTCGGCGGGCGAGGCGCCCCCGCGGACCCGGTCGGCGATCGACTCCGCGCGTGCCCGGACCTCGGGCGAGGTCCGCACAGCGTCGGCGTCATCCGCCAAGCGGCTGCAAAGAACGGCGAGTTGGTCAGCGGTCACCTCAGTGAGGATAACCTCGTCCAGTGCCCCCGACACCCTTCGACAGCGAGATCGAGCGGAACCGGCGGCTGGCCGCGCAGGGCTCGGTCAACGCCATGAGCGACCTGGCGACAGGGCTGCGCGACCGCCACCGGTACACGGATGATCCGGCGGACCTGCTGGAGGGCATCGACCAACTGCGCGCCGCCATCGGGTACGTACCCGATCACCCGATCAGGCACTCGTTGCGGGCCACCCTCAGTGGCCTGCTGCTCGACCACTTCCAGTACTTCGGCGACGTGTCGGCGCTGCACGAGGCGATCGCCGGATGCGACGAGGTCATTCCGCTGCTGGACGGGCACAACGGGCAGGTGGCCGCCACGCTGCGCGGGGAGGCGCTGATCCTGCTGGCCGAACACACCCGCGACCCGGTGCACGTCACCGAGGCGGTCGAGTCGGCGTCACAGCTCCCGCGGGTGCCGGCCGTGCTGTTCGTGCTGGGCCGGGCCCTGTCCCTGCGTTACGGGCTGACCGGTGACCGCACCGCACTGGACGAGGCAGCCCGCGTCCTTGAGGAGAGCGTTCGGGCGTCGTCCGCCGACGATCCGAGCCGTCTGCTGCGGCTCAACCAGTTGGGCGACGTGTTGCAGCGCTCCGCGGAACACACAGGTGACGAGTCGGTGCGGCAGAGCGCCATCCGGTATCTGCGAGCCGCGGTGGACGGCGCCCCGAGCACGTCGGGCTCGGTGCTGGGCTTCAAGGTCGACCTCGCGGCGGCGCTGCGGGACCGCGGCCGGCACACCGGTGACCTGGCGGCGGCGCGGGAAGGGGTGAGCCTGCTGCATGAGGTGCTCGCGGCCACCCCGCCCGACACCCGCTCGTGGGGCAACCGGTGTGAGAACTACCTGATCGCCGTGCAGGGACTGGTCGAGCGGACCGGCGACATCGAACTGCTGGACCAGGCACTGGAGATGGGCCGGGCCGCCCGTGGCCGGGGCAGCAACGACGCCACGATCCCGCTGCTGCTGGGGCTGCTGCACCACGACCGGTTCGTGCGCACCCGGCTCGGGTCCGACCTGGCGCGGGCAGTCACCGCGCTCAGCGAGGTCGTCGAGGCGGTGCCGTACGGCGAGGACGACCATGTGTCGGCGCTCGGCAACCTCGGCCGGGTCTGGTTCTCCGCGTACCGGATCACCGGTGATCCGGAGGCACTGCGCCGGTCCGTGACGGCACTGGGCAGCACCGTCCGGGCGAGTGCCCCCGACAGTCCGAAGCGCGGCGCGGCCGAGATCAACTACGGTGACGCCCTGTACGCCCAGTACGAGACGAACCAGGACCCCGGCGTCCTCACAGCGGCCGGGCACGCCTTCCGGGCAGCGGCCCTCCATGAGGGATTGCAGCCGATCGTGCGGATCAAGGCCGCACGCTCATGGGCGGGCACCGAAGCGTCGGCTGGGCAGTGGCGCCGGGCGCGGGACGCCTACGCCTACGCGGTCGGCCTGCTGCCTCGTGCGGCGCCGCGACGACTTGCCCGCCTCGACCAGCAGCGGGCGCTGGAAGAACTCGACGGTCTCGCCGCCGACGCAGCCGCCGGCGCGATCATGGCGAACGACCCGGAGACGGCCGTACGGCTGCTGGAACTGGGCCGTGGCGTGCTCGGCGGACAGGTGCTGCAGAGCCGAAGCGACCTGTCCCGGCTGTCCGCCGTCGCACCGGAACTCGCTGAACAACTGGCGTACACCCTCGAACGGCTGACCCCGTCGGGGTATCTCCTGGGAGCGGCGGCGGACGAGCGGCACGACCTGGACATCCGGCTGGAGCGGCTGCTCGACGAGGCCCGCGGGCTGCCCGGGTTCGCGGACTTCTTCGCCCCGCCGACGCCGGCCGACCTGACGGCGTCCGCTGCGGGCGGGCCGGTTGTGCTCATCAACGTGAGCGGGTTCCGCAGCGACGCGCTGATCGTCGAGCCGTCCGGCATCACGGTGGTCGAACTGGCGGGCGTGACACCGGACTCGGTGGCAGGCCTGGCCGACGCGTTCAGCGCCGCGCTGCACGCGGCGACCCGCCCGGGAACAGGCGAGACCGAGGCCCAGGCCACGGTCATGGAGGTACTCGGCTGGTTGTGGGACTTCGTCACCGGGCCGGTCCTGGAACGGCTCGGGTACACCACCGCTCCGTCCGGCGTCTGGCCACGGGTCTGGTGGTCGCCGGTGGGACAGCTCGCGTTGCTCCCCCTCCACGCGGCAGGACGCCCCCCGGAGGGTCCGACGGTCCTCGATCGGGTGGTATCCGCCTACACCCCGACCCTGCGGGCGTTGCGGCACGCCCGGGGCCGGTACGCCCGGGCGCGCGAGGATCTGGTGATCGTGGCCATCGGGGACGCACCCGGCGCGAAGACACTGCGCGGTACAGAACGGGAGGCGGGCGGGATCGCCGCCCTCACGCCGGCCACCCGGCTCGTCGGCCGACAGGCGACGGTCGACGCGGTCCGTACCGCGCTCGCGTCCCACGCGTCGGTGCACTTCGCGTGCCACGCGGCCAGCGATCCCGACGACCCCTCCGCAGGACATCTCCAGCTGTACGACGGACCGTTGTCCGTACTCGACGTCTCCGCCCTGGATCTCTCCGGGGTCCGGCTCGCCGTGCTGTCGGCGTGCGAGACGTCGCTCGGCACGCGCCGGATCCCGGACGAGGGCCTGCACTTGCTGTCGGCCTTCCAGCTCGCCGGCTACCCGCAGGTGGTCGGCACGCTGTGGCAGGTCAACGACCACGTGGCCCGGCTGGTCGCCGTGGACCTGCACCAGTGGATCGCCGCAGGTGAGGACGTTGCGACGGCGCTGCACCATGCCGTGCGCCGCTGCAGGGAGCGTTTCCCGAGCACCCCGACGCTGTGGGCCGCACACCTGTATTCCGGCCAATGACGGCCACGCGGCCGTCAAAAGTATAGGCACGGGCGCGGCAGTGCACCCAAGCTGGTGCTGTGGCGTTCTGGAGCAAGAAGAAGACGGACAAGCAGCCGGAAGTCACCGACCACTACGTCGGAGACTTCGGCAGCGCGGACATCAAGGTGACCAAGCAGCCCGGCGGCGTGCCACTGATAGACATCAACGTGAAGGTCACCCAGGAATTCGCCCTGGGAGCACAGTTCGAGAACGCGCGCGAGGAACTCGGGCTGCACCACCCGGAGACACTGCACGCACTGCACCAGTACGCGGTGGCCCTCGGCGGACTGCCCGACCGGCGCAACGACGCCATCGAACTCCTGGACTGGCTGGTCACCGCGCGCGCGGAGGACGAGGAGAACAAGCTCCTGGCGCTCAACGACCTCACCCGGCTGCTTCAGGAGGGCGGCCATCTCGCCCTCGCCGAGCAGCGGTTGCGGGAGGCGCTGTCCGGGTGGGAGCGGCTGCGCGGCCAGGACGACGACGAGACCCTGTCCATCGCCTCGAACCTGGGGAAGGTCCTCATCGACCTCGGACGCCGCGAGGAGGCGGAAGGACTGATGCGTGACACTGTGGCCCGCCGGGTCCGCACCCGCGGCGCCGCCCATCCGGACACGCTGAGCAGCAGGAACACCCTGGCGGGAGCACTGCGCGGCTCGCCCGAACGGCTCGCGGAGGCCGAGCGCATGTACCGCGCGATGCTGGCTGACGCCGATGCCGACAGTGACGTGGCACTGACCGTACGGCACAACCTCGCGGCCGTGCTCATCCACCAGCAACGGCACGACGAGGCCCTGACGATGTACCAGGAACTGGTCGACGCCCGGTCGCGGCTCCTCGGCCACCGGCACCCGGACACCTTGATCGCCCGGCACAACCGCGCCGTCGTCCTGAACCGGCTCGGCCACGTCACCGAGGCGGACACGCTGATCACCGAGCTGCTCCAGGACTACCGGCGGGCATACGGCCATCGGCACGTCGCGACCCTCGGGGTCCAGGTCGACCTGGCGGCGATGAAAGCCAACCAGGGCCACAACGCCGAGGCGGTCCCCCTGCTGCGCGACGCGATCGAGGGCTACCGCGGCACACACGGCCCCAACCACCCGCGCGTCCGCGAACTCAGCAACATCGCCGAACAGCTGGGCGGGTGAGCCGACGGGGACAGGTGGATGGGGGGGTGAGCGGGTGAGGCACGACCTTCCAGCAGACATCCCGGCAGGCGCCGCAGGAGGCCGGACCGCCACGCCTGGCGGTATGGCCGGCACCGTGTGGGAATGGACGTCAACCAGCCTCACCGACCCGGGCGAGGCCGTGCTCTGCGGCGGTAGTTACGACAACCCCTTGCGCGCCGTGCAGGTGAGCAGCAAGGGCGTCCACCGCAAGCGGGGCGGAAGCAACGCTGTGGGCTTCCGGTGCGTGCAGGACATCGATCTCGTGGAGGGGAGAGTCTCATGAACGACGCACGGCACGGGGTCATCGTCGACAGGCGGCCCAGCGGCGGTGGGCTGACCGGTTCGATGGGCGCCTTCATCGTTCAGGACGAGGTGGACCGCAGCTACTACACCTTCGACTACACCCACATCGTGACCGAAGGCTTCCGGACGATCCGGACCGGCGAACGCGTCCGCTTCTACGTGAACGCGCAGCGCCCGGACCGCGCCGAGTTCGTCATCCGCCTCGACCAACCCGATCCGGTCGAGTACTACCAGTGACGGACGGCCTAGAAGGCGTCACCGGAGCGAGGCAGACCCTCACCGTCGTGTTTCCGGTGACCCTGACGCGTGCCCCGGAGTGGGAGGAGGGCCCCTTTCCTTTCCAGCTCGGCAGCAGACGGACTGATACAGCCACGCGGTCGACCTACTTCTCGCCCGCCGCGGCCAGGGTTCTGTACGGGTCACCGGGGCGCCCTTGCCGATGGTTTCGGCCTATGGAAGTCGATCACGAGGGACTCCATCTGCATGGCATGGAGTTACTGCGCACCGCAACGGCCCGGTACCACAATCACGCCTTGGCGGTGCTGCACTTCACCGTGACGAGGCCGCTGCTTCCCGTGCTGCGAGCGATCGGCCGCCGGCCTGGCGCTGAGGCTGAACCTCTTGCTGGTCCTCTTGCACCCGACCGGTTGCTTGGCGACACGGCCGACGTCCAAACCGGAAACGGCACGTTCGCCCTCGCTCGCCCGTACACGATCGCCTTCCTCACCCCCGAAGCCGAGCACACGCCCGCCTTGCGCACGGATCCCAGGTCACACGTGGAGCTGTCAGCCGACGCATGGCTTTGGCAGCTGGCCTCACGTTCGACCCCGGCGGACTTCCCCCTGGCCCCCGAGATCGCAGCGGACGAGTTCCGGCACATCGTAAGGATCTCCTCCGACTGGAGTGCCCTCGTCCTACGACACGGAGCTGCCTTCCTCGGGCACCGTCCCGACACCGGGGAGGGCGACTTCTACGAGTTCGGTGAGCTGCACGCCCGTTCCGTCTACCTCGACGCACTCTTGCTCGGCTCGCTGCAGCGCGACCACATCGACGAGCTCACGGACGAACTCTCCGAGGTATTCGACGACACACGGCTGGCCAGAAGAGTGGCTGCCCTGGAACGGAACATCGCTCGCTTCCGCAGCACCTATTGGCGCCAGCACCTGACGGCGCACGGGCCGGCGAATGAACTGCTGATCGCGTTCCAGGCCCAGCACCGGCTGCCTGTCCGGTTCGCCGAAATCCTGGCAGAGGCTGCGGACAACAGCCGCCTCGTCCAGACACAGGAGAGTCAGCAGATCAGCGGAGCTCTCGGCGTCCTCACGATCCTTGGCCTGCCCGTGGGGACCGCCCTTGGCATCCTCCAAGTCCTCGGCGACGAATCGGTCACCCACCTACTCGTGGCGCTGGCCCTCTCCGTCGCCGTGACCGCCGCCGGGCTCAGTACTCGATACGGACGCTTGGTGCTCTCGTCATTGCGGGCCGGCGCGGGGCGCGACAGCTCTCAATGACCAGGTAGACGGTCATCGCCCCTGCTTGGCCATCACGTCCCGTTACGGGGGTGCTCACCCCATGGAGGTCGCATCACCCCGCTCGTAACAGCACCTATCAAGGGGCCCCGGCCGCAGACCGGTTGCCACGCCGTTCGGGGGCACCCCCCGACGGGGGGTCCCGCATGACAAGCTGTGCTTCCCACTGCCGGAATTCCGAAGGACACCATGACTGAAGCGTCTCCCTCCCAAGAAGGTTCCGAGCAGGCCGGCGCCGAGGGCCCTGCCCTGGCGCCCGACGAGAACGGTCAGTACGACTTGAAGGCCAAGTTCCGTGAGGCCCTTGCGCGTAAGCGCGGCACGCAGGCGGAGGTCGCGACCCAAGCGGCGAACGGCGACGGGTCCAAGGTGCGCGGTGGGCGCGGCCCGGCTGCGAGCCAGCGGTCGTTCCGACGTAAGAGCGGCGGCTGACAGGTACTGGCTCGCTCCCCTCAGCCGCTCCGATGGCTACGCGTCGGGGGGATCACCTCCTTCGCCTCGGCGTCTGACTGGACAGGGGAAGCGCAGTCGCGGCAGAGCGCTGAGCCGGCGCATGGCGGTGGCGGGCGCTGCCCGCGCGGCGCATGGCGGTGACGGTCCTGGCGGCGGCAGCCTGCGTGGTCGGCGCGCAGGTGGCGGCGGTCTCTCCGGCGGATGGCGTGGCCACGAGCGGCGTGCCACTGGTCGGTCACGAGGGCGACGGTGACGAGCGTGCCGAGGATGCCGGCGGTGG
Source organism: Streptomyces sp. NBC_01497 (assembly GCF_036250695.1). Lineage (NCBI taxonomy): Bacteria > Bacillati > Actinomycetota > Actinomycetes > Kitasatosporales > Streptomycetaceae > Streptomyces > Streptomyces sp. NBC_01497. The sequence goes on from NZ_CP109427.1 coordinate 4,507,548, forward strand.
CGCCGCCGTCCTGGAGCGAAGTTCTTGCCCGTCGGCCCCCGTCAGGCGCCATCCTGAGGGAACGGAGTCCGCGTTCGGGACCTGCGTTCGCCGTGCGCACTGTTCGGCGGGGCGAGGACATCGGGTTCTGGGGTCTCACCCACCGGGGCGGGTGGCAGGGCGGAACCGCTGAGCCACCACCATCAACCCCGACGGCTGACGCCGGCGCTGCAGCACGGGGCCGGTTCGTCCGTCTTCCCAAGGAGCATCACATGAGCGGTCGCGTCACCACCCGCCCGCGCAACCCCGAGCCGCCACCGCCCCACGCTCTCCTGGGTGTTGGCGTCATCGTGCTGTCGGTCATCGAGGGTGAGGAGCACGTTCTGCTCGGCCGTCACCGCAACGGCACCTTTGACCTCCCCGGCGGTAAAGCCGAACCTGGGGAGGCCTTGGAGCGCGCGGCAGCGCGGGAGCTCCTGGAGGAAACTGGGCTGCACACCGAATTGGACGATGTCGACGTGTTCGCGTTGCTGGTGGACGACAACCGGGGCGTCGCTCGCCTCACCGCCGCTGCCCTCGTAAGAGAGTTCCGAGGGGAGCCGACGGCACAGCCGGGTGAGCCCTATGAGAACTGGGCATGGACCCCTCTGTCGAATCTCCCTGACGGCCTGTTCACCCCCTCAGGGCAGGTCCTGCGGGCACGGTGGCCTCACCTTCCTATCGACCATCCGCCCACCCTGCAGTACGCGATCCGTCCGGCGGACGACCTGTAGGGGCGCCCGCCGGGTACTACGTCGGAATCCGCGGCGGTCAGCGAGAGCACTACGGCCGAATGGCAAAGGCAGGTAACAGGCGACGGCAGTCGTCACCCGCGACACGGTTGTCCTGCCGCGAGCATCGAGGATCTCTCGGCCGAGCAAGACGCTCAACGAGCAGCCCACCGAACCCTTCTTGACGCCGCTGCCGCCCCGCGTCAGGACACACACCTGAGTGCGCCTACGCGGCGCTGCTGCCACGGTGCATCGCCTCATCCAGATCTCCTGCCGGCCGCGTCAGCGAGTCCTTCTCGCGCGGCACCACCTCGTCCAACGATCCCCGCAGGATCACCGAACCCATGCATTCGTCGCACTGGTACATGCCGCCGTCGAGCTCAGTCATCGCCTCGATCGGGAATTCATCGCCACAGGCACCCGCACACACCGCGTTCTGCTCCGGATCTGCCATGTTTTCGACGGTCCGTCAGCCGACGTCGGCGCAGGAAGAGGCGCACAGACGCATCGTTGCGGCTCTCCATCCCGGGAAGCGCAGGGGTCCCAGGAGGCATCGGGTGATCGGCGACCGGCTGCCGATGGGAAGGCAGACTCATTCCTGGCGGCAGCTGAGCCCTCCAAAAACAGCCGGCACCGCAGAGGGCGGATTCCTGAACCTGCACGAGCCCGGCATATCCAGGGCCTTGCTGGACGAAGCTCTCACGAAGGGCCGGCGGCCCGACGAGCCCTTGATCCAAGAGACAGAAGGCTGGTCGCTCTTCGAAGACCGTGGCCACGCGGGGTGAGGCGGGGGCCACGCGCCAAGCCTGGCCGGTCCCACTCCCTGACAGGGACGCTGCCGTGGCGCTGAACCCCCCGCTGAGACGCAGAGTCACAGCGGGGCGCCCAAGTTCTTCTCCCGATTTTCTCCCGGAGTCCCCGGGAACGCCTCAGGGCCGGTCTTCCTGAGTGGAAGACCGGCCCTGATCTGCGGCTTTACCAGTCGGGGTGGCGGGATTTGAACCCACGACCTCTTCGTCCCGAATGAGGTTCGGCTACCACCCCTGCCAGCATGAATCCTGTTTGCCCTGGTCAGGTGGGTGGTCTCGCTTGGTCTCACGCCGTATGGAACGGGCCTGGGGAGCGGGTCGGCTCCCAAACGGCTCCCACAGCGTCTCCTACCCCAGCTCGGGCGAGGACCAGCACGCCGGCAACCGGGCGACGTTCCCGTTCACTTGGCCCATCCTCCTGTGCCACCGAGTCGGTGTCGTCTCGGCTCTCGCTGAGTGACCCGTCGACACCGACCCGTGACGTGCCTGCGCCTTACAACTTGTGAAGGTTTGGCGTAGGTTTCTATCCTCCTGCTTCGACGACCTATCTGGTAATAACCGGTCGGTCTGTCAGTGGATGCGTCTACAGTCCGTGGCAGGTCGGTGGTGTGGTTTGTGACACATCGCCGGTGAACATGGTGATCGACGTTTCAGGAGCCATGCAAGTGCGGCTTTGGCAATGGTGCGTTGCTGTGTCGGCAGCGGGGGCGGTGTAGGCGTGGCGACGAATCGAGCCGGTTGGATTCCCGACGAGCGTCTGGTTCGCGAGGTCGACGACCTCTTCGAGCGGGCGACCAACTCGTATCGTGCGAACTCGCACCTGATCGCGGAGCATGCCAATCAGGAGGAGTCCATCCGAGTCGGCGGTTACTCGAACCGCACGCTACTGGAGCTGGTGCAGAACGCGGCCGACGCGATGTCGGGAGCCGCCGAGCACGAGGAGGGGGCCGGGCGGGTCGAGATCGTCCTCGACCTCGATCGCCAGACCTTGTACTGCGCGAACGCCGGGCGTCCGTTTTCGCGTAGCGGCCTGACCACGCTCGCGCACGCGCACCTCAGCGGTAAGAGAGGCGATGAGATCGGGCGGTTCGGACTCGGGTTCAAGTCTGTGCTCGCGGTCACCGACGCTCCGCAGGTGTTCAGCCGGTCGATCGCCTTCGAGTTCAACTCCCCCAAGGCGAAGACGGCCCTCGCGGCGATCGCCCCCGCATCCAAGAGGCTGCCGGTCCTAAGGACCCTGACGCGGATCGATGCCGACGTCGAGTTCGCCGAGGACCCGATCCTGGCCGAGCTGGCGGACTGGGCGGTGACGATCGTCAGACTGCCGCATGCGTCGAGGTTGGAGAACCTCCGGAGGGAGATCGAGGAGTTCCGCTCCGAGTTCCTCCTCTTCGTCAACTCGGTGCGCGAGGTCCGGCTCCGGGTCGTCGGCGCCGACGCCGACTTCGTGACGAGCCACGTGTCGTGTGACCTCGGTGACGGTAGGTTCCGCATCGAGCGTCCCGACGGTGACCACGAGGAGTGGTACGTCGAGAATCGGATGCACGCACCCAGCCCCGAGGCTCGGACCGAGGTCGGTGAAGCGGTGTCGCGTGACCGGATGAAGGTCACGGTCGCCATGCCGGCACGGTTCGCCCAACTGAAGACGGGCGGGTTCTGGTCGTATTTCCCGCTCCAGGACAGGACGTCGGCATCCGCCCTCTTTAACGCCCCTTGGAGCGTCAACGACGACCGCACCACGCTGCTCGCGAACACGTACAACCGGGAGATCCTCGTGACTCTCTCCGGGATGTTCCTCGACATGTTGCCGAAGGTTTCGTCCTTCGACGATCCTGCAGCGCACTTGGACTACATGCCTGCACGTGGTCGCGAGACCCACTCGTTCGGCGATGAGATCCTCTGCGTTCATATCCCGCAGCTCGGATGCGAGAGGGCTCTGATCCCCGATGCTGCAGGTGTACTGCGCACGCCGCCGGAGCTCCGTCCTCTCGACTTCCGCGTCAGCGAGGCGTCCGAGCGCGACCACGAAGAGTGGATCAAGTCTCCCCACACCAGCGGCGATGTGCCGCACTGGCGTTGCTACGCCAACAATCAGCGTATGACGCGTCTGCGGACGCTTTACGTATGCAGTGTCTCCTCCGCCTTCGTCGACTCGCGGCCGAGGGATGAGGCGAAGGCGCTGGAGAAGGTACCCAAGAGAGGCGTCCTGTCGTGGCTGCGCGAGTGGGCGGAGGGGGCCGACGCGGCCTCTGCCGCGAGAGCGCTCGACTTCGTGCTGCGGAATCCCAGAGTCGACGGCATCGGCTCCGCGAAGGTCATACCCACGACTGGCGGCATGAAGTCCGTCAAGGATCGCGGTCAGGTCTTCCTCCATCGCGTGGAGGGCATCGAGGTCGAGGGATCGTGCTTCGTCGATCCGAATTTTCTAGCCGTTCCCGGCGTCGAGAAGAAGCTCGGTGACAGGGGCTTCCGGGACCTGGATCCGCTCGCGAAGTTCGAGGCCAGGATGGCCAAGCTGTCGCCGGAGTCGGAGGACGACGAGCTTCCGAAATTCTGGGACGCGGCCGTCGACGTGCCCATAGCGCAGGCGCAGAAGCTCGTGGCGGGCAACAAGGCAGGTTCCCTCAAGGTTCCGACACGCGACGGCGGCTGGGCGTCGCCCGAGTACGTACTGGACATCGACGGCCTCGGTGACGGCATTGCCGACCGAGTGTTGGACAGGACGAAGTGCGTTCCCCAGATCGCCCATGCAGCAGGCGTCATCACAGAACCTGTGGCTTCGTACTCGGTCGAAGAGGAGGTCCATTTCGACGACTACTGCCAGTACGTCCTGGACGAGCTGAACCGGAGGCTGGGGCCCGGAGAGCGCCCCGTCGAAGAGGTCGAGTTCGATAGGGGCGACGGTCCGGGTCCGTTCTCGGCGCTCCTGATGCTGAAGGAGGCGGAGGCGCCCGAGGGCATCCGCGAACACTGGACGGAGAGGCTGCTCCGGCTCGACGAGACGGGTCACTGGCTCTGCACGGACGTCGACACGGGGCTCGCCCACCGAGTCGCTTCCCCCGTGCGATGGGCGGTGGACCAGGCTGGCCTGCTGAAGTCGAGCCGCGGGTACCGGGCACCCGGTCACGTAGTCTCCGCGTCGCTCGTCGAGTACGAGGCTCTGCTGCCTCTCTTCCGCGGACCGCGCCACGTCGAAGACGTCCTGGCACTGCCGAAGGGACTGGACGAGGTTCCGGCGGAAGTCATGCGCGAAGCGCTCCGATCGGAGGTCCTCAAGCCGATCAAGAACGGGGCCCTGACGGGGTTCGTTCTCACTGCCAGCAGGACCGCATTCCCGGACGGGCGTCCGGCACTCATCCCCGCCAGGGTTGGACGCGTCATCGAGGCGAGGCGGCCCGACGCGGTGTACTTGGCGACGACTGAAGAAGAACGCGCGTTCCTCAGCATGAGGCAGAAGCCGTACCTCAAGGCGGACCCCGACGAAGCGGAGCTGCTCGTCGAGGAGGTCGGATGTCGTCGGTTCGAGGACAGCTTCTCCTTCTCGCTGCTGGTCGACGGCCGGCAGGGCGAGGAGCGCGTCATCGACTTGTACGCCGGGCTGCGTTCGACGTTCGTCGAGGACAAGGTCGTGAACGCGACCGTGGCGAAGGCCGTCCAGATCACGAAGCGCGTGACCACCGAGGACGGCGTCGAGGACCAGACGCTCGAGTGGCATCTCGAGGGGCTGACTCTTGTGGTCCATGCCGACCTCGACGAAGAGCGCGTTCTGCAGATCGTCAACGGCGCGTTCGACCTGCGTCTGTCGAACGCCGAGCTGAGCGACATCCTCCGAGCACGTGCAGACCAACGTCTGGAGGAACAGCGGCAAGCCGCCCGTGCCGCAACCGGTGATGCGGAGCGCCTGGAGATCTTCTTCGGCGACGACACGCTGAAGGAGTGCCTGCCGAAGGGGCTCTGGCAGGCACTCGAAGGGCAGGGCCTGGTGGACGACTCCACGTCCGTTGCGGAGCTCTTCCTGACGGTCTACGGCAGCGACTCGATCAGATTCCTCAAAGATCAATTCAGCGTCGAGGGGTACACGGACGTTCCCACGGCGTGGGCGGGGGGAGCGTCGACCGTCGCCTGGCTCCGGAAGATGGGATTCGGCACGCAGTATGCCGGACGCCGCGGTCGGCACCAGGACGAGGAGTTCGTCGTGCCCGGTGCCGTGAGGCTCAACCCTCTGCACGATTTCCAGAAGGAGATCAGCCGGGAGCTGAAGGAGGTTCTGACGTCCCGGGAAGCGGACGGGCGCGCACGCAAGGGCATGGTGGAACTTCCGACGGGAGCCGGAAAAACTCGCGTCGCCACCGAAACCGTGCTGCGGCTCTTCGTCGACGGCGACGTGAGCGGAACCGTGATCTGGATCGCGCAGTCGGAGGAGCTCTGCGAGCAGGCGGTGCAGACGTTCGAGACCGTCTGGCGATGGCTCGGCGACGAGCGTCCGTTGACCATCGGCAGGCTTTGGAACTCCAACGTGGTCCACGAGCCCGATACCGAGTTCAGCGTGGTCGTGGCCACCGACGCCAAGCTCGACAGGGTCGCCGACACCCCCGAGTACGAGTGGCTCAGTCGCGCGTCCGCGGTGTTCATCGACGAGGCCCACCGGGCGGGCGGATCGAAGATGTACACGAAGATCCTCAGGTGGCTCGGAGTCGACGGCCGTAGCTGGGAGCGGCCTCTGGTGGGCGTCTCGGCCACCCCGTTCAAGGGGAAGAGCGACGTCGTCACCAAGCCGACGGAGGAGCTGGCGGCCCGCTTCGGCCACCACATCATGAGTGCCTTCGGAGGCAACGCCTACGAGGAGCTGTCGAAGAGGGGCGTCCTCGCGCGGGTTCGACACGAGGTGCTGAAGGGCGTGGACGTCGCACTGAAGCCGGACGAACTCGAGCAGGTGCAGTCCTGGCGCAAACTCGAGGCCAAGGTTCTCGACCGCATCGGGCGGGACCAGGCCCGCATGCGGATCCTCGTGGAGGACATTCTTCGCAGGGACCCGGAATGGCCGATCCTCGTGTTCACTCCGAACGTCCTGTCCGCCCAGGTCCTCGCCGCCACGCTTCGTTACCGGCAGGTCGCGGCCGAGGCGGTCAGCGGCCAGACCGGACGGCAGGCACGCCGTGACGTAATCGAGAAGTTCAAGAAGGGGGAGATCCGGGTCCTGGCCAACTGCGATCTGTTGATCCAGGGCTTCGACGCACCCGGTGTCCGGGCCTTGTACATCGCGAGGCCGACGTTCAGCCCCAGCGCGTACATCCAGATGGCCGGCCGCGGACTGCGCGGCCCCGCGAACGGCGGCAAACCGGAGTGCCTCATCGTGGACGTCGCCGACAACTTCGGGGCGGTAAACGATTTCCTCGGATACCGCGCCTACGAAGACCTCTGGCGAAAGCAGGGAGCATGATCCTGGTACCGGATCTCGCCGACGTCGAGACGACGACCACCAGCAACGCCGAACGGCGGGTGGCGCGACTGCTGCGGGCTATTGACGGGCCCCACGGGGCGGTCGCCTTCCACTCGGTGAAGCTGCGGAGTCATGCGGTCAAGCAGCAGGGGGAAGCCGACTTCGTCGTGCTCTGGGACGGTGTCGTCGTCATCGTCGAGGTCAAGGGCGGGGGCGTCAGGAAGTACGACGGCGTCTGGTACTCCATCGACCGCCACGGTGACTGGAAGAAGCTGCGCGAGTCCCCGATGGACCAGGCGCAGTCGGCGATGTACGCGTTGCGGGACATCCTTCAGGAGGAAGGCGTCGGTTGGTTCGCGACCGAGGCCGTCGCCCTCACCCCCGACATCGACGCGCCTCCGGCCGCGGTCGAGTGGAAGGGGAGCCACTGGTGGGCTAGGGACCAGATGACCACCGCGGCGATGACGGAAGCCTTCGAAAAGGTCGCCGGTGAGGCCAGGACCGCACCCTTCGGAGTCAGGATCGCTCGGTCCGAGACCCTGCGGGCACGCCTCTTCGGCGAGTTCACGCGGATGCCCGTCATGGATGCACAGCGGGGCGCCGTCCTGGAGGAGCAGAACCGGGCGACCGAGGGGCAGGCACGGGTCCTGGCCGCGCTCTCCCGAAACCCGAGGATGCTCGTCTTCGGCGGTGCGGGCACCGGAAAGTCCCTGGTGTTGGTGGAAGGCGCGAAGCAGGAGGCGGGCGAGGGAAAGTCGGTTCTCATCACCTTCCACTCACCCGCTCTCGTCGACTTCTTCGGCCCGCGGATCGAGGGCAGAGACATCGATCTTCTTCCGTTCGCGGACTTGTCAGGTGACAAGCAGTACGACGTCGTCTTCGTCGACGAGGCGCAGGACCTTATGAACGCCGAGGGTATGGACGCACTGGACTCCGTGATCCGCGGAGGTCGCGAGGGCGGTCGGTGGAGGATGTTCCTGGATCCGAACAACCAGGCACGCGTCGACGGCGAATTCGACCCGGATGTCTGTGAGCTGGTCCAGCAGGAGGCGCTCCAGTACGACCTGGACCGGAACGTCCGCAACACCCGGGCGATCGTCCACGTCGTGCAGGAATACCTGGGTGCCGACGTCGGAGACCCGGGCATCGTCCACGGTGACCGAGTGGAGTGGCGGTGGTCCGATGGGACGGCCGACGTCGACGCTGCGGAATCCGTGGCCCGGGACCTCGTCGCGGACGGCGCCCGTCGTCAAGACATCTGGATCATCAACGTCTCCGAGAGCGCCGAGCCTTATAGAAGCGAGGCCGGGTTCCTCGTGACGAACCCGCGGTTCGCCAAGGGGCTGGAAGCAGAGCACGTCATCGTCTGCGGCCTGCCCCGTGAGTACGACGATCGGGGCCTGGCCGCCTTCTACGTGGCAGTCACGAGGGCGCGGGTCACGCTCCACGTGATCGCGTCCAAAGAGGATAAGAAGCGGCTCCAGGCTCTTCTTCGAAAGCAGGTCTGCAAGTGAACCTCACCGTGGCTCAGAAGAAGGCCCTGGAACACCTTCGAGAGTCCTACGTAGGGCCCGAGGCGGGCGATGACGAGGTCACGACGAACCTGCCTCACCGGCAGTACGCCGTCGGCATGCTGTTCCCGGTCGAGGCCGGAAATCGAGGGACTCACGGCGGCGGAGACACGGACGAAGACGTTTCCGCCGACGTCCCGGACGGCGAGGTGGAGGAGAGCGGCGCCGGGGTCCCCCTGGCAGAGGACTGGAGGCCCTCGTCCGTCGCGATCTCCTTCGTCACCGACGGCGATTCCGTCGACGTCGACTTCTCGTGCGGCACGTACGCCGTCGTCGACGGGGACGGGCCACCCGGATGGCGGCGTACTCCGTTCTCCGCCGGCGTCATCGAGCTCCGGCGGGAGAAGAAGATCGAGCGCCTGTCCGTGGGTGGTGTTTCGGTCGAGGTCGGATCGCGCTGGCGCGTCTTCGGGGGAAACTCGTTGGTCACCGTCCATGTACGGGTTCTGACCGAGTCCACGGGTGACGACCGTCTCGACATCCCCGGGATGCTGTTCCAGGTCCGTCTGGCCGTCACTCCGCCCGCTGGTGCAGAGATCCTGGAGTACGACACGACGCGTTCGTTCGACGTCGATCCGGAAGCCGCCGAGCTCCGTCTGCGGTACCGCAACCGAAAGGTCTACGCGGTCGGGCACGGAATGGCCGCGGACTGGGAGTTCACGGCTGGCCGTTGCACACGGATCTTCCTCGAACCGGTCCCGGCGTTCGTGGTGCCCGCCTTCGAGACCACGGGGTTCGACGAGGGGACGGCCGAAGCCGGGGCCTTGGAGCTGAGGCACCTCCAGCAGATCGACGAGGACCCCGGAGCGGTACTGCAATCGTTGGACGCCTTCGTCGAGGCGTTCGCCGGCTGGGCTTCCCGGCAGATGGAACGGGCGGAAGCGTTCGGCGACGACAAAGCCGTGGCCGTCCGTATCGCCGAACGTTCGGAGAACACGGTCGGCAGGATGAAGAAGGGCGTCGACCTCCTCCGGTCACCGGAACAGCAACATCTCCGAACGGCATTCTCACTCGGCATGGCCGCCATGCGCCTTCAGATGCGGCAGGGGGCGATCAACCGTGGGGAGCCGGAGGACCAGGTGCGGGAACCGGAGTGGCGGCCGTTCCAACTCGGCTTCCTGCTAGTCTCGCTGGCTTCCACCGTTGACGAGAGGCACGAGGACCGGGGACTCGTCGATCTCATCTGGTTTCCGACCGGTGGTGGTAAGACCGAGGCATACCTGGGTCTCGCCGCGATCGAGGTCTTCCGCCGACGGCTCGACCACGGTACGGCCGGTGGGGGAACCGCCGTCATCACCCGCTATACGCTACGACTCCTGACCGCTCAGCAATTCCAGCGGGCCGCGGCATTGGTCTGTGCGATGGAGAGGTTGCGGGCCACGGAGGGCCGGGCGAAGGGGATGGTGCCTTTCTCGATCGGTCTGTGGGTCGGCAACGAGGTCACCCCCGGTACGCGTGGAGAGGCGCGTGACGCGCTCAAGCGTCTTCAGAAGGCCGCGCGTCCGGAAGAGGCGAACGAGTTCCAGGTCGAGAGCTGCCCGTGGTGTTTGACGCCGATGGTGCCGAAGCTCAGGAGCGACAAGCCGCATGACTACGGCATGCGTCTGGTGGGACCGGACGTCGTACTCCATTGCGTCGACGAGTCGTGCGAGTTCACCGACGGACTTCCGCTCGCGGTCGTCGACGAGGTGCTGTACGAGGAACCGCCCACGATCCTGCTGGCCACCGTCGACAAGTTCGCACGTCTGCAGTTCAAGCCGGAAGCCGGGAGGCTGCTCGGTCTCGGGACCATTTTCAAGCAACCGTCCGTGATCATTCAGGATGAGTTGCACCTGCTCTCGGGGCCGCTCGGGACCACCGTCGCCGTTTTCGACGCGGTGATCCAGCTCCTGCTGAGCCGGTCGGGGGTCAGCCCCAAGATCGTGGCTTCGACGGCCACCATCCGCGCGTCCGAGGAACAGGTGGGAGGGCTCTACGGACGAAAAGTCGCCCTGTACCCGCCGTCGGGGCTCGACGACGGCCGGACGTTCTTTTCCCGCCCCGTCGAGAGCGGAGAAGGGCGTCTCTACGTCGGTTTGATGCCGCAGTCGGTCTCGCAGCCGTCGGCCGTCATCGCCGCCGTCACCCCCATGGTGGAGATGCCGGAGGCACTCGCCGCCCGCGCTCCGTCCGCCGCGCCACGGGACGCGTACTGGACACTGGTCATGTACCACAACAGCCTCCGCGAGCTCGGGCGTACCGGAACGCTGGTCGTCGACGACGTCAACGGCCGTCTGGAGCCTCGTGCCGAAAGGCTCGGTTTCCCGCTGCGTCCCGTCAGGGCCGGAAAGGTCCTCGAACTGACGAGTCGCCGCGCAGCGGAGGAGCTGCCGAACGACCTCCGTGCGCTCCGGATCGGGGTCGACGAGTCGTCGGACGCCGTGGACGTGGTCCTCTCGTCGAACATGCTCTCCGTGGGCATCGACATTCCGAGGCTCGCGCTGATGCTCATGGTGGGGCAGCCGAAGACCACGGCCGAGTACATCCAGGCCACCAGCCGTGTCGGGCGTGGAGACACGCAAGGCGTCGTCGTCACGCTGTTCCGGTCGAGCAGGGCCCGCGACCGATCGCACTTCGAGACCTTCCGCGGTTATCACGAGGCTCTTTACCGGAGCGTAGAGCCCACGAGTGTCACGCCGTGGTCGTTGGCCTCGCGCAACCGCTCGCTCGCCGGCGCACTCGTGGCGCTGTTGAGGCAGTCGTTCAGCGCGCTCGCCCCGAACGACGCCGCGGGTCGGCTCGACCTCGGGGACGACAAGATCCGCGAAGCGGTCGACCGACTCGTCGACGGGTTTCTCGGTTACGTGACGCGCGCCGACGGTCTCGAAGCGGAGGAGACGCGCTCTGCGGTGAGCAGCCTTCTGAGGGATTGGGACCGGCGGGCGGCACAGGCACGCGAGGCGGACGAGCCGCTGTACTACCAGCGCACGAAGAAGGATCAAGCAGCTCTGTTGAAGAGGTTCGGTCAGCCCGGAGAAGGGTGGCTCGTCGGAGACTCGATGAGGTCTGTGGAGCCAAACGTGGCGGTCGAGGTCCAGGAGCCGCAGGAGGAGGTGCACCGTGGAGAAGATCAGGCATGACCTGCGCCTCTCCGAGACGATCTCGCCGTTCGGTGTGGGAGCGATCGTCGACGTCCGGGGTGAGTCGCTCATGGCGCCGGACACGTCCTGGTGGGACAAGAGATTCGCCCATGAGATCAGCTGTGAGCGTCTGATGGCGCGCCTCGGTGCCGGCGTCCTCAGGCAACCGCCGGAACACGCGGGTCGCGCCGGCAAGGACACTCCCGCGTTGCCCTACTGGCGCTTTCCCGCTTGGCGGTTCTGCGAACGCTGCGACAAGCTCTCGAAGCTGACCGGGAAAAAGAAAGGTAAGTGGAGTAACGCCTGTGAGTGTGGCGGCGCCCTCGTACCGATGCGCTACATCGCCGTCTGTGAGAAGGGCAGCCACGCCCAGGACGTCAACTGGTTCAAGTGGGCGCATCGTGGGCGCGGGGCGAGCCTGAGCGAAGCGGTCCGTTTCTGCCGCGATTACAAGGCGCTCAGGTTCCACAAGCTGGCTACCCGTGGCGAAGGTCTCGCGGCGTTGGTGGTGAAGTGCTATGGATGCGGAAACGAGCGCAGGCTCGCGGAACTCGTGACGAAGGGGGCTCTGCACCGGGACGGGATCCGTTGCGCGGGGCGGCAACCCTGGGAGCCGGAGGACTCCGTCAAGAAGCCCTGCCCGTACGAGCTGGTCGCCGTTCAGCGCGGTGCCACGGGCAACTACATCGCCGAGAGGATCTCGGCTCTCGACATACCCGAGGAACGTCCGCAGTCCGCGGAGGCGGCCGACAAGATCCGCGGGCACGTGTTCTTCGAGAAGGTGGTGACGGACAACGGCGGGCCCCTGTCGGAGCAGGTGGCGGAGTGGATCGCCGACGATCTCGGAGTTACGTCGGAAACCGTCCTCGCCGTGGCGGCGGGGGAGGAGACCGCACCGGACGAGATGCTGCTCGATCTCAAGGATGGTGAGTGGGCGGCGTTCCTGAAGAAGCTGGACGGTGGACGCGACGGTTCGGGAAGCGACTTCGTCGTAGACGGACGAAGCCTCGGAGGCGTCACAGGGCCGCAGAGTCTGCTCGGCAAGATCAGCGGCATCGGGCAGGTGCGCAGGGTCCGTGAGGTCCGTGCTCTACGAGGATTCCGGCGTCATGACGCAGAAGCGGCGATGATCAGCGTTGATCTGGGCTCGGACCAGCGGCGTTGGCCCACCTACCCGGCGATCGAGCTGTTCGGGGAGGGGATCTTCCTGCGGTTCGACGAGCGGAAGCTCGCCGAGTGGGAGGCGCAACCGGAGGTGGAGGCACGCGCCGGCATCCTCAAGGAACGCAGGGCCGACTCTCCCTGGGCCGGCCGCCTCGACATGCCGGAACCCAGGTACATCGCCCTGCACACGCTGGCGCACCTGCTTATCCGGCGACTGGCGTTCGCAAGCGGTTATGCATCCGCCGCGCTGCAGGAGCGGATCTACGCTAACTCCGACCGTACGGACAAGACCGCTGGGATCTTGATCTACACCGCGGCGGGGGACGCTCAGGGGACCCTCGGCGGCCTCGTCAGACTCGGGGCCCCCGAGAAGTTGATCCCGCTCCTGGTGGCCGCTCTGGACGACGCGGATATCTGTTCCAACGACCCGGTCTGCATCGAGAGCGATCGGCAGGGAGCCTCGCAGCTGAACCTCTCGGCCTGCCACGGTTGCTCCCTGGTGAGCGAGACCTCCTGCGAAACCGGAAACCGGCTGCTCGATCGACAGCTGGTGCTGGGCGGAAGCGATGTGAGGGGACTCTTGGACGATGTTCTGGCGGAGGTCCGACAGCCAAGTTGATGTGGCGGCCGTCCTGTGACGCGCAACGTGGGACGGGCCGTAGTGGCTCGTTGCGGTTTGCGAACCCGTGCAGAGCGACTACGGGGTCTGGTCACTCTGGATGCGCCTGCCGCCCCAGGAGGAACAACGGGGGTGGGAGCGGCGTGCGATCCTGGCGGCATGATCCGAGAACCGGCTGAGGCCCTGGTGCGTGAGGACGGGTCCGTAGAACTTCCCATGGGGATTCTCGTCGAGGCCGGCCTGGCCCCCGGCGCCCGGCTCCTCGCCTACAGCGACGGAGACGGGCGGATCGTACTGCGAAGGGAGGTGGACGCCCTGGACGATCTACTCAACGGCCGTCCGCTCTGAGCACACGGGCGGTGCGCTCTTCTTTGGACTCCTCCAGTCCGAGTCGTACGAGGGCGGCCGCATCGTCGATCGGCGTGTGCTCCCAGACTCGGACCACGAACCAGCCGTGTTCCACCAGGAGGCGGTCCGTCTCTCTGTCACGGCTCTTGTTGCCTTCGATCTTCGACACCCAGAAGTCCCTGTTCGTCGATGGGATCGACCGGTGAGTGGAGCACCCGTGCCAGTAACAGCCGTCCACGAACACCGCCACCTTGTGCTTGGTGAAAAGGACATCCGCGGTTCGGCGCAACGTGGCCACCGGCCTAGCGTTCACCCTGAAGCGCAGCCCTTCCCGATGCAGAGAGGAGCGGAGCCTGAGCTCGGGCTTGGTGTCGCGTGCCCGATTGGAACGCATCGACGCTCGGGTACCGCTCGACGAGGCCCAGGAGTTCCCTATCTCCTCCTCCACCAGGAGCCCGGCTTCTTCGGCCAGGAGCCAAGCGGCACGAAGGTTGGCACTCCGGGTGGGGTGGTCCACTGCGCCGAGGGAGTATCGGCGTCTGCGTCCTGCGACCGCCCATTCGAGTCTGGCGACGACGTGCCCCGTCCTTCGAGACTCGGTCAGGACGACGGTGGCGGGTACTTTGACGCCGGACTCGTCGCTCACGAACCGCTTGGCGTGACCTCCGGCAGCCCGATCCTGTTCACGTTTGCGATCAGTCCTCGTCATGCCGGCCCTGGGGCGCCAAGCGCGGGAGGGCGGGCGGTAGGCAGAGGTGCGCCGTCGGCTCGCGGGGCCGTCCGATGATCCGCGTGAAGGGTGCCCAAGGTCCACTCCTTCAGCTTAAATGGCTGCATGACCTGATCGAGCAGTCCGAAATGGACCTGATTGGGGGCCGGCGCGAAACGCTGTTGAGCTGTAAAGTCGGGAGATTGCCTTCCGGCCTGGTGGCCGGCTACAGTGCGCCAATGCGCCAACCACACAATGAAGTCGACGCCTCCGAAATGGAGACGGGGGAGCCCGGTCTCCCTCCGCTGAGGACGATCGACCTCTTCGCCGGCTGCGGTGGGCTGACGCAGGGCTTCGTCGACGCGAAGTGCGGCGGCCGTCCGGTGTACCGGCCCGTCGCAGCCGTCGAGCTCGATCGGGCAGCGGCGGCTACGTACGCGGTGAACTTCACCGAGAAGTTCGGGGCGCATATCCACCAAGGGGACATCGCGGACTGGGTCGACAGGCCCGGAGGACTCCCGGAAGCCGACATCGTGTTGGGCGGTCCGCCCTGCCAGGGGTTTTCGAGGCTTGGAAACCAAGATCCGAACGATGCGCGCAACCAGCTTTGGCGCCATTATCTGGATGTGGTTTCAACCGTCCGGCCGATGGCTTTCGTTATGGAGAATGTCGACGCCTTCAGGAATTCTCCCGAATTCGAACTCTTGCGCAGAGAAGTTCGGGATGGGGGGGCTCTCTCCGAATACTTCATCTATGATGATCTTCTAAACGCTGCTGATTATGGTGTGCCGCAACGACGCTTTCGCGCGATTGTCGTCGGAATCCGAAAGGATCTACGATCCGCCGTGGACTCGGCGCGTCTAATCGATGACCTGACGGACATGGAACTACAGGCCGCGCTCATCCCGACTCCGGCTGCCGGGCCCGAACGCACCGTATGGCAGACGATTTCCGACCTCGTGCTGCGCAAGCTCTCCTCCGATCTACCCACCCGCGAGGTGTCCGCTAACGGGCGTAAGATCGCCGGCCCGTTCCGCATGGACGAGCTTCATCTACGCCGAAACGGCATAAAGCCGATCTCGATGTCGCGCTATCGTTCCATTCCCGAGGGGGGAAACCGGTTCGACATCCCCTTCGAGTTGCTTGCGCCTTGTTGGAAGAAGCACAAGAGCGGTTCCGCCGACGTCATGGGGCGACTGCACCGCGACAAGCCGTCGGTCACCATCCGTACGGAGTTCTTCAAACCGGAGAAGGGTCGTTACCTGCACCCTTGGCTGCATCGGCCCATCACACACCTGGAAGCGGCCAGACTGCAGGGCTTCCCGGAGTCTTTCCAATGGTGTGGAAGCAGGAGCGACATCGCACGGCAGATCGGTAACGCCGTGCCCGTCGGGCTGGGACGGGCCATCGCCGAGCACCTCGCTCCGCTGCTACTCGCTCAGCGGGACCTTCAGGCAACGACCACGGTGAAGGCTCCCCGTCCGCCCAAGCGGCGACGAAAGCTGGCGGCGGCGGCCTGACCGGTCCTGCGCAGAACGTTCGATGATTCCCTACGGGGAACTTCCCGCATCCGGGCCCGGTTGTCGGTGCGCGCGGATATAGAGTTGTTTCATTGGACACCGACGCCGGGGCCTCAACCGTTGATTCACCTAGGGGAGGGTGAGCGGTGGTGGTCACGGCCGACCTGACGTCCGCGGCCGACGGGCGCGCGGGTCGGACGCCGCTCGTATGGCGGTCGACCCGTAGGCCACCCCTACGATCGCGGCACGCCGTGTATCCGAGGGGTGGGGCTTGCAGGAGTTCGAGGATCAGTACGAGGCGTTCAAGCGCCTGATCAAAACGCACACGCCCGAACAGGCGTTGGCGACGATCAAGCTCTTCGGCATGTCCGACGAGCTCGCCAAGCGCATCGCGGAGCGTCATCAGCAGGAGACCATCGCCGTCCGCGAGAAGCGGGAGCCCGGTTCCGTCGTCCGGAACAACCGCGAGACTTGGTACGTGGGCCCTCAGGACGACGACAGGTGCTGGCCCGCCCTCAGGAACCTGCTGGCGAAACAGTCGTGGAACGAGGACAGCCTGCGCGGCCTCGACTCCGCTTCGACCAAGGTCGTTTCTATGCTCGACCACCCCCTGGAGTGCGCCTTCTCTACCAGAGGGCTGGTCGTCGGCTACGTGCAGTCGGGTAAGACCAGCAACTTCACCGCTCTCATCGCGAAGGCGGCCGACGCCGGATACAAGTTCTTCATCGTCCTCGCCGGCGTCCACAACGGGCTGCGACTGCAGACCCAGCTTCGGCTCGAGCGGCAGCTCGTGGAGCCGGTGATAGACCAGTGGCACCCGCTCACCGGTCGCGTCGGGGACTTCGAGCCTCCCGCGGGCAACCCGGCGGCCTTCTTCGGCGACAAGAGTCAGCAGCACGTCCTTTGCGTGATCAAGAAGAACGTGCCCAGGCTGCGGAAGCTCAAGGCGTGGTTGGAAAAGGCGCCCGACTACCTGCGTAACTGCCCGACACTGATCATCGACGATGAGGCCGACCAGGCGAGTGTCGCGTCACGTAGCACCAATCCGCTGATCCGGGAGATCATCGACCTGTTCCCCCGCGGGGGATACGTCGGTTACACCGCCACGCCCTTCGCCAACCTACTGATCGACCCCGCCGCCAAGGACCTCTATCCGGAGGACTTCGTCGTCAACCTGCCGAAGCCGCGCGGACACTTCGGCACCGAGGTTCTGTTCGGCCGGGACGCTTTGGACGGCGAGGACCCCCAGGAGGTACCGGACGGATACGACATGATCCGCACGGTCCCCGACGAGGAGGTGCCCCTCGTTCGACCGGGACGAGACGAGATCGAGGGGTTCGTACCCGAGATCAGCGGTGCCTTGAGGACGGCAGTCCTGTACTTCTGGCTCGTCACGGCCGCCCGGCGGGTGCGTGGTACGGGGGTGCCCCACTCCACGATGCTCATCCACACCAGTGTCAGCACCGTAGTCCACGAGAGTTTCGAAGGGCCCTTGGAGGCGTTTCGCAGGCGGACGGCAAGGTGGCTCGATGCCGCGGATGGGGAACTTATCGAGGAGCTGAGGCGGCTCTGGGAGGCCGAGGTCGCGCGTGTCCCCGGTAACGAGCCGGACCTCGGGGAGACGCCCGTTCCCTTCGACACCCTCCTTCCTTTGCTGGCCGGTGTGGTGGACGATTGCCGCATCATCCTGGACAACTCGAAGAGCGTGAAGCGATTGGACTACGAGGCCGGCCCGGTCGTCGCCATCGCCGTGGGCGGCAACACCCTGTCGCGTGGCTTGACTCTGGAAGGGCTCGCCGTCAGCTACTTCGTGCGAAACGCCACGACGTACGACTCTTTGCTGCAGATGGGCCGATGGTTCGGCTTCCGCGAAGGGTACGCAGACCTGCCGCGCATCTGGATGACGGACGGGATGCGCGACTGGTTCAGGCACATCGCCACCGTCGAGTCGGAGATGCGTCGGGACATCGATGTGTACATGGTCGAGGACAAGACGCCCAGGACCTTCGCCGTACGCATGCGGACCCACCCGTCACTTCGCATCACGGCGGCGGGCAAGATGCGGGACGCGGTGAAGGCGAGTGCGGCGTACGGAGGGCAGCGTGTGCAGACCCGCTACTTCCGTACGCGGGACGCCGAGTGGTTGCAGGCCAACCGCCAGGCCGCCCACGACCTCGTCGACCGCTCCCTGCGATTGGCGGGAGCCCGACACGAGGACAACGGAACGCAGGGCAGGCACATCCTCCGAGGTGTGCCCTATGACATCATCCTGGATTTCCTCGACGAATACCGCTTCCACGGCAAGTCGTTGGAGTGTGACGCGGGTCTGTTGCGCAGTTACGTCGAGCGTCGGGTGCGGTCCGGGGGCGGCGGTTCGCTCAAGCGCTGGAACGTGGCGATCATCGGCAATCCGCTCAGCGATGATCCGGACAAGCGGTACGAGTTCGGCCCCGGGTTCGCCGTGGACCGCGTCATCCGAGCGAAGCTCGGCGAGAGCGGAGGCGACGCCGCCGACATCAAGACCCTGATGAGCCGTCGCGATGCCGGCGTCGATCTCGACCTCGGTGCTCTGACGGAGATCAACGAGGCGGCGCTGAAGAACGCCAGGCGCGAGCAGGCGCCCGACACCGCGTTGCTGACCCTTTACCCGATCGACGCTCTATCGCCGTCACCGACCAACCGCGAGAGGCGTGCCCCGCTTGATGCCGTCGACCACGTGATCGGCGTCGGTCTGGTCTTCCCGATGCCTCGTGGTGAGGACAGTGAGGTGGAGTACTACAGCGCCGACCTGTCCCGCGTCCAGGACGACGAGGAGGAAGACCTGTCGTTGCTCTTCGAGGAGGACGACAGTTGAGCGGGGGCG
This sequence comes from Streptomyces sp. NBC_01497, assembly GCF_036250695.1. NCBI lineage: Bacteria > Bacillati > Actinomycetota > Actinomycetes > Kitasatosporales > Streptomycetaceae > Streptomyces > Streptomyces sp. NBC_01497. Next base: position 4,526,459 of record NZ_CP109427.1, read on the forward strand.
CCGATCCGCGGCGTGTGCTCGACCGGCACTGGGCCGAGTTGGATCTCGCCCCACTCGGCCCAGGAGCTGCTCTCAGGACCTCTCCGCTCCCCGTCGTCACCGAGCACGGGGCGGTCGCCGCGGCTACCGACGGTGACTCGTTTCGCCACTTGCTGATCCCCCTCCGGGGACGTCGACGTATCCCCACCGGGCGGATCGGCGGAACACTCCGCGTGATGGAGCGGGCGTTGCAGGACGACGAGACCTACGGACGTTTCGCGGACGTCGTCTGCACCCGTAGGGATCTCGACGACGTCTTCACGGGGCTGTGCGCCGACGTCCTCGTGGCACTGGAGGCGGACGGGCGGCAGCCCTACCGCACTACGCTGGCGGTGGTGAACCGCTGGCGCCAGCTCTTCAGCGGCATACCCCGCACGCTCACCGAGACGCAGGAGATCGGCCTCATCGGCGAGTTGTCGGTCCTCCTCCGCCTGCTCGTCAAGGACCCGGGCGCCGTGAGGTGGTGGGCCGGCCCCGAGGGAGGACGACACGACTTCTCCGACGGCCTCCGCGCCGTGGAGGTGAAGAGCACCCACACGACCTCGGAGCGTAGGACTTTCGACGTCCACGGACTCGACCAGCTGGAGGCACCGCAGGACGGTCGTCTGATGCTGGCCTGGCAGCGGTTCGAAAAGAGTCCGCGGGGGCGGACCGTCGGTGAGCTCGCCGCGGAGGCGGCCCGGATGTGCGACGACGAGTCGGAGCTGTGGCTTCGACTGGCACGTGTCGGCTATCGGCACGGACAGACGGACGACGAAGGCGCACTGCGCGTGTCACCACTTGAAGAACGTTGGTACGAGGTCGACGGGGCTTTCCCCTGCCTCACGGCGGCTTCGCTGACGGAGCCGGTACCGGACGCACTCCTGGACGTTCGCTACACCGTCGATCTGGCCGGCGTCCACTCGCCGGTGCTGGACGACGCGGCCGTGGATGCCTTCCTGGACGAGTTGGGGTGGGCGCCATGAGCGCGGAATCCCCGCGTTGGTCGTCCGAGCCCTACGCCCCCGGCGGCGGAGGGACGGCCGAGGGTGCCTTGAAGAACCTCGACGGCACCGAGCTGGACCCGCTGACACTTCTGGTGAGGGAGTCGGCTCAGAACAGCTGGGACGCGCGAACCGGGGACGGCCCGGTGGACTACCGAGTGGAACTGCGCACCCTCGGCCCCAGTGAGGCTCCGGTGTGGCGCGAACTCCTGGCCGCGGGCGCGCCTCAGCTTCGACACCTCAAGCTCCGGGCCTCGCTGGCCCGTCCCGCCCCGCGCATCCTGACCGTGACCGACACGGGGACGAGGGGACTGGGCGGACCCACCCGCGCCGACGTCGCGGTTCCCGGGCAGTCGGACTTCGCGTCGTTCGTCCGCAAGACCGGCAGCTCCAGCAAGGTCACCGGCCGTGGCGGCACCTACGGTTTCGGAAAGGCGGTTTTCCACCTCCTTTCCGCGTCGCACACGGTGATCGTGCACACGCGCTGTCGTGTGGACGACCGATTGGAGACCCGACTCATCGGGTGGGCGGTGCACGAGAGCTATACCGTGGAAGGCGACGACGGTGCGAAGACGTTCACCGGCCGCCACTTCTGGGGAAGGGTCCGCCGCGGTTACGTCGAGCCGCTGGTCGGGGATGAAGCGGACGAGGTCGCCGGAAGTCTCGGCCTGAACTCCCTCCCCGACGGCGACACCGGGACCTCCGTCGCGATCCTCGACCCGGTCTTCGGCGAACGCGACGACGCCGAGGCCATGAGGTGGATCGTCGACGCGATGGTCTGGAACCTTTGGCCGAAGATGCTCCCGGAGGGAGGAGACGCCCCCATGCGCTTCTCCGCCCACCACGAGGGCCGGGCGGTCCCCGTTCCCAGGCCGTCGGAGGTGCCCCACCTGCGACCGTTCGTCTGGGCCTACGACGACATGACCCGTCTCGTCGAGCACAAGTCCATGGGGCGCGTCCTCGGCCGACTCGGTATGCGGAAGTTCATCTCCCCTCAGGGAAGGCCCCCTCGGGTGGCGCAGGAGGCGGGTATCGGGGAGCGGCTTCACCACACGTGCCTTATGCGGCCGGTCGACCTGGTGGTGAAGTACCTCGAAGGTCCCCCCTTCTTCGAGGAGAGCGGAGGTTACGTCGCGGTCTTCCGTGCCGACGCCGCAGTGGACCGGGTCTTCGCGGCGGCTGAGCCCGCATCGCACGACGCCTGGTTGGTGGACAAGCTCAGTGGCGACGACCAGCGCCTGGCCAAACAAGCCCTCCGCAAGATCAACGACGTCATGAAGGAGGCTTCCGGGCCGGCCCGGGTGGCGAGCGAGGCGGGCGAAGGCGTCTCCCTCGCGGGGATGAGCCGACTCATGGCTGGACTCATGGCGGGTACGGCGGGGGAGGGGGCGGAGGCGGTTTTCGCCGCGGGTACGACGCCCCCGGGAGGTTCCTCGGGCGCCGGACGGGGCTCCGGAGGGCCGGCCGGAGCCGGCGGGATCCCCGGTCCCAGAGGAGGATCGAGCGTCCCCTCCGGTCGCAGGCGCGTTCTGTACGACGGAGACCCCGAACACGACGTCGTGGACGGTGAAGCCGTCATCGTCCAGCGATTCACCCTGCCCGACGCGGTCTCCTACGTCGTCCAAGGTCGCCCCGCCGTCGCGTTGGGCGACGGTCGCGGTGTCGAGACGGAGCCGCCCATCGGAGCGTCGATCCCCACGGTGCTGGGATGGCGTGCGGGGAGCGGACCCGTGACTGAAGGGTCCGCGTTGCACACGGTCGGCGGTGACGGCACGGTCTGGTCGCTGGTCGTCCGGCCGGCCCCCGACACCATGACCGAGGTGACGGTCGTGGCTGAGGCAGGGGGTGACGATCGGTGAATCGTCGCGCCTACCCCTATCGCGTCGCGGCCGTCGGGTCGGTGACGATGTCTGAGTGGTCCCTCAAGTCCGGGGACGGGGAAGTCGTTCCGCTGCCCCCCTTCATACCCGACTGGGACTTCCAGAGAGACCTGTCCCTCGAGACGGTTGTCAAGGTCGACCTCGACGCAGTCAGGGCTTCGGCCGGACTCCCATACGAGGCCGAGCTCGCCCTCTCCGCGATCTGGAGCTCCACCGGCAGCGGCCTCCGGCGACTGGCCCACCGAATCACACTGCACGGTGGGGGCACCCGATCGGCACAGCTCTCGTTCACCGTGATCGGACGCGACAGCGGCGGCCGATTGTCCCTCGATACGCAACTGGTTCTCGCGAAGGCCCTGGACAATGCGGATCCGACCGGCCCCCGACGCGCGGGGTCCGTGCTCTGGCAGCACCGGGCCGGGGTGCGGCTGCAGGGCGACGCGTCGCAGTTCCCTATGGCCGTGGTCGACTTCAAGAGTGCCGGTTACCCGGAGAACGCCCCCTGGTACCTCGACGTCGGTCCGAACCTGGAGGCGGCGACGATGGGCGCAGTCGTGCTGCTCGTGAACAGCGGCACGCCGGTCGTGCTCAACGCGCTTCGCCGCGCGGAGAAGGCGTCATACGCGGAACGGCTCATCCAGTCCGCCGTCCGACAGGACGTCGTCCGCCTGATGATCGAGCGGGCCGTGTCCGACGAGGAGCTGACGGACTCGTCCCGGTTCGAGCCGGACACGCTCGGTCACACACTGCTCGGCCTTCTGCGTACCTTCCTCCCCGGTACATCCCTCACCTCCCTGCGCATGACGCGTCGCACGGATCCGGCGCTCTTCTCGGCGAAGATCCAGCACGCCGTCGGCCTCTTCTCCAAGGAAACGTGATGGTCCACCTATATCCGCGGCTTCTGCCCGCGGCCGCGGCCAACCTCCGGGAGGAGTGTTTACACCGTTCCGTCGAGTACCTGCGTGATCGTTCGGCTCTCTCCCACCCGGCCATGTTCTACGCGGCCACCGGCGGGTCCCGTCTTCCCGAGCGGAGCCTCGGCTCTCTACGCGAGGCGGTGCTCGCGTGCGCCACCGAACGCGGCTATCCCGTCAAACCCGGCAGGAGGCAGGCGGCGGGTTTCGACATCGACGTGGCGACGGTCCTCCACCGAGACTCAGGCATCGTTCCGGCGGAGGCGGTCGCGGGTGATCTCTGGGCCTTCCTCTCCCTCGTCGTCCTGCCGGACGTGTCCGCGTGGAGATTCGCGGACCTGCATCGCGACCGGGTGCTGGGGACCGACGTCACACGCCACGTCTTCGGCCGGCTGTGGTGGCGAGCACACCTTTTGTACGACGAGGACGGAGGGAGGGAGGACCTCTACGCCTCGTTGTCCGTGCTCAACGAGTCGGACTTCGACCAGATCTACGCCCGACGCACCTCGATCGGCGGGAGCCCGCATCTGGTGCGGGCGATCGTCAGGGTCTGGCAAACGCTCGACGTTCCGCCCAACGCGGAGAGGCGGATACTCCGCGATTTCCTCATGCGGGTGCTCAGGCTCAACGCCTTCATCTCCTTCGACTCGCTGCCGGCGGACGTACTCGACGAGGAGTTGGAAGGCGTGTTCCGGGAGTCGCTGTCAGTGGTGGTCGGAGCCTAAGCCCCCGAGTGCCCGTGGGCCCGTCTGCTCTGGACGGAGAGCCACCGGGATTCACCGCCCGTAGGGGCGGGTGGACCGGCGGCTGGCTACTGGAGCAGGATCTCCTCGGGGCGTCGGTTCGTGATCGCGATCTCCCGGCCGGCGAGGACGTGCTCGATGCACGCAGCCAGGTCCCCGCCGTGGTCGTCCCTGGCCATGCTTCGCAGTTCCGCGACCAGGCTCATGCCGTTCAGGAGGATGATCGGATACTGATCCTCCACCATCTCGGTCTGCGCCGACTCGGAGTAGGCGCCGGTGGTGACGTAGACCCCGATCCAGCCCCGTCGGAGCCGGGCGACCACCCGGGCGATCTGCTCCGCGGTGATGAGGGTGTCGGGTTTGACGCACTTCGCCTGCCCGAGTACGACGAGGCTCGTGCCCGCCAGGCCGCTTCCGCCGCCGAGGTCGAGACGTCCGACGAAATCGGCTCCGCCGTCGCCCGACCGGCGTGTGAGCCAGCCTTCGACGTACCCGTGACCCGCTCCACGCAGCACGCGGGCCGCCACCGCGGCGGCTAATGCCTCGAAGTCGTGTTTGCGCCCGTCGAAGTACTTGTAGACCGTTTCCAGGTCCGCGGCTTCACCACTGCCGGGCTTCAGGCGCTGATCGCGCACTTTGGCGACCTGAGCCCGGGCGACCCGGCGACGGAGTCCGGGGAGGGCCGAGGAACCGTTCTTGACCCACTCCCGCCATGCCCGCGGTGCGAGGCCGAGGGCATGAGCGAGGGACACGCCCTTATCCCTGCGCGCTTCGATCCATTCCCAATCGACCGTGTCATCCTCGGAGGTCAGGTCGATGAGGGCGATGTCGTAGACGTAGTTCACGAACGGCTCGTGCTCGCGACCTCCCCATTGAACCAATCGTTCGGTCCGCTCGATGACGCCGAGTCCGCAGAACGCCACATGCCCCTTGGGCTTGCCGTTCCGGGGTACGGCGCGGAACAGCAGCAGGGGTGTGGCGGCGGCCCGTTCCTCGGGAGTTCGCCCCTGGTGGTCCGTGAAAGCGTCGAGCAGGGCGGCGTTACCGGTGGTCGCGCCGGTCGGAACGTTCAAACCGGCTTTGTGGTCGCCGAAGTAGCGGACATGGCCGTTGTCCATGTCGAAGACGTCGTGCCAAGGGGTCTGCTCGGTGCCGGCCTTCCAAGGACTGGAGCGGATGAGGATCGCCGGGCGCCGTATGCCTTCGGAGGTGGGGACCTTGGCCATTCCGTTGATGCCGGCCTCCAGCAGGGCACGCTTGTGACCCGACGAGTGAGTCACGTGGTGGAAGTTGGGCAGGCCGTCGAGTAGCTCCGGTTTCGGATCCTTGCCGCTCGCATAGCGATACACCTGCCCCACCCGCAGTTTTCTGCCCACAGCCAGCACTCTCCCCGAAGCCGCTTCCCGACGCTGAACGACGACAGTAGCGGTGGGTACTGACAGACCGGGATGCGCCGACCCCGAGATCTGGAGATGCGGGGTGGCCCTATCGACGGAGGGAGGGGCACAGACGATCACGGCTCGGTGGCGCCCCAGGTCGTTGGGCGGCGGCCAACAGAAGGTTAAATTTCGGGAGGTCGACCACGGCTAGCCGACCCGGGGAGAGTGCGTCTCTCGGATGCCGAGCCCGCGCGGGCATCCCCGCTGCCATCGGTCTCAAGGAACCCCACACCGACCCATATGCCAAGGCCGTCGAACACGAGGACGAGGTCCGCTTCCGACACCCCGGAGTTGATAGAGCGCAAGGAAGATCGAAGCCAAGCACCAGGCGGCTCTCGAACGAGCCGCCAAGCGGATCAAGCCCAATCGGCCTCTCCTGGAAGTCCTCTCTGATGCTCTTGACTCTGATGATGACGAGGCTGACTGTTCGGCCTGCTGCCTCTAACGTGTAGGCACACACCGGCGTCCGTCGGTTCACCAGGTGGGTCTTGTCCTCGGTCTTCCATCTGAGGACGGTGAGTCGGGCCTGAGCTGCGTTTACGGCACCAGTGAGCGGTTTGAGAGACGGAGAGGTCCTGGGCGGGAGTGATTCCGACGGTGAAGGGCCGCAGCCACACCTTGGACGAGCTGCGCCGGACGTCGCTGTACGGCCTGTGCCGCATAGTCACCTCCAGCCCGAGGACCAGCGAGCTTTGTGTCCTTGACGTACTCCGGAGGAGGGTCGATGGGTGCAGATTCAGCGCCTCGCTTGCTATGGCAGGACCTCCCACCCGCAGTACGCCGTGAGATCGCGAGCCGGGGCGGTGCCCCGGTACTGCGGGCCGTGTCGCAGGAGGGCGGGTTCACGTCGGGTCTGGCTGCGAGACTTCTGCTGGCGGATGGTCGGCGTGTGTTCGTGAAGGGCATACCGGTGGAGCATCCGTTGGCCGGGATGTACGAAGAAGAGGCGATGGTGGCGGCTGCCGTGCCGACCGGCTTCTCTTCGCCGGCCCTGCTGTGGTCGGGCCGGAGTGAGGGCTGGATCCTGCTGCTGTTCGACGACGTCGACGGGCGCCATCCCAGCCTTGCTCCGGGCTCCGCCGATCTTCCCGCGGTCCTGGACACCGTGGCGTTGATGGAGAAGGCACTGTCCCCGTGCGCCTACGCCGGTGCGCGGCCGGTGGCCGAGGCCCTGACCCGGGTTTCGAGCTGCTGGCGGACGTTGGCCGCCGATCGGCCTCGCGATCTCTCCCCGTGGTGCGTGGCGCATCTTGCTGACCTGGTCGAGTGGGAGACGCGCTGGATGCCTGCGGCGGACGGTGACACGCTGCTTCACGCTGATCTGCGGCCGGACAACATGGTGCGCGAGCATGCCAGCGGGACCGTTTTCGTCGTCGACTGGGCGTTCGGGTATCGCGGGGCCGCGTGGTTCGACGCCGTATGGCTTGTCCAGTACATGATCATGGACGGTCATACGCCGGCGTCGGCGGAAGCGACGCTGGCTCGGGTTCCCGCCTGGAAGTCGGCGGATGCCGACGCGGTCACAGCGCTGGCCGTATCGGTCGCCGGCCACTGGGAGTTGGCCCGTCGTCGTCCGTCCCGGCCCGCGCTGCGGGCGTACCAGGCCCGGGAGGCCGCGGCGGCGCTGGAGTGGACGGCGTACCGAACCGGCTGGCGGTGACGAGCCGGTTGTCCGGCGCGGCGGTGAGCCGTCAGTGGGGGCCGGCGGTTACGGGGCGTCGAGGAGTCGGGCGAGGGCCGCGGCAAGCGGGGTGACGGCGGCCGGACCGACCACGATCTGGAAGGTATCCCGATCCAGCACTCCCAGCACGGCGGGATGGTCTCGCAGGGTGGTGTCGTCGACGCGGGTACGGTCGGCGAGGGTGAGTCGTAGTCGGGTGACGCAGTGGGCGAGCGAGACGATGTTGTCAGGACCGCCCAGCAGGTCGCGCAGGGCGGCGGCGGTGCGCGTGTACTTGTCCATGGTCCTTTCCTGAGTGGACGATGAGGTCACCGGGCGCCCCACAGATACCGGTCGATGTCGATTTCCGCGTAGCGGACCTCGGGCCGGTCGTCCCAATACGCCTTGCCGACCTCGTGGGCGATCAGCGACCGCAGGCGCAGGTGGGAGTCGAGCCAGGTCCCGGGCAGCCGCCAACGTGACCATTCGTCCGGATCGGTTTGTTCCAGTGCGCGGTGGGATCGGGCCAGGGCGTTCCGCCACCTGTGCAGGACCTCGGAGGACACTGCCTGGGTGTCGTGTTCGTCGGCTTGGGCGAGGAAAGCTCGTATCTCGTAGACGGTGGCGCGCAGTTCGGCCACGGCGTCAGAGGCGGTAGCCGTGTCGTCGGGAGGAACTGCCAGGGCGGTGAGGAGACGAAGGGTGTTCGCCGTGGCGGGCTCACGCGTCATACCGCCTCCGACGATCGGCCGCCCATGAGGGCCTCTTGCGGCGGGAGCCGGCGGACGAGGTCGGGTGGCAGCGCGTCGAGCAGGGTCGGCCAGCCAGAGGTGTCGGTGACGTCGAGCGTGGTGAAGGTACTGACGGGGAGCCAGACCGGCAGGTCGTCGAGAAAGTGCCGGTAAGCGGTGAGGAAGTCGAGGTCGAACCAGAGGGTGTGGCGCTCGTCGTGAGCGTGTGCGGACCGTCTGGATATCGAGGTGCCCGGGTCGGTCAGCAGGACCAGGGTGGTGAGGTCCGGGTGCGGGCCTGTGAGGTCGAGGTCGTGGCACAGGGCCAGGGCCTGCTCGAAGTCGCTGTACGGGGCTCGGCCGGCGGCGGCCAGCGCGTAGCGGTAGGCGAGGACCCCGATGTGGCACCTGTCCGAGGCGACGAGCAGGTCTGGGCGACTTCGCGACAGGTGTTCGGCGGTGTCGACACGGTCTCTGGCCTCATCCAAGAGGAACCGAGCGGTCTCGGCGTCCGACGAACCGTTCTCTGGGGGCTGGGCCTCGGGGAAGACCAGCAGATGATGCGGTAACGCGGCCTGGAGCCGGTGGAGAAGGGTGGTCTTGCCGACGCCCGGCATGCCGTCCAGGATGATCACAGCCGGGGTGTCCCTTCGGCTTCAAGGGCATCCAGAACGCCGGGTGCCAGGGCGATGACCTGGTCGGCGAGCGTGGTGTCGATCTCGATGGCCCATTGCAGAACCCAGCGGAAGTAACGGGCTGTGTGCCACAACAAGTGCCGGGCGTCCACGTTTGAGAGTCCGCCGAGGCGGGAGCTCTCGTCTTCGTAACCGGTCAGGACGAGGGTCGGGGAGCGGCCGTCGATCAGGCAGTTCTGGACGTACAGATTGGTGAGGTCCTCGTACACGCACCCGACGCCGCAGCCTTCGAAGTCGATCACGCCAGGTGCCAGGTCGGAGGTGAGGAGGAGGTTGCGGGCCGAGTAGTCGCCGTGCACGAATCCCGGAACGCACGCGGTCCGCTGGTCGGGTCCGGTCTTGTCGAGGACTGCGGAGAGGCGGACCCGTACGGGGTGCGCGTCTTGGTCCAGGGGCCGGATGTTGCGGCCGAACGCCGGCAGTTCGGTCAGGGTGTCGGCGCGCAGGGAGTGGAGGCGCGCGGCCACTTCGCCGAGTGCGCGCGTCTCGTTCGTGTCGTGGATGTTGTCGGGGGCTGCGCCGTTCAGGCGGGTGGCGGCCACCCATGAAAGGGCGCCTTCGACATCGTCGTGGCCGAGGACTTCGGGCACGCGCAGAGCGGGTACCCGCGCGGCGAGGCGGAGGCCGATGATCTCGCGGCGCGCCCGTTCGGCGGGCCGGTGCGTGTAGATCTTCAGGACAGCGGTCTTGGAGAGGAAGACCATGGACCGGCCGCCGTAGCCCACGATTGCGGCTTGGTCGAAGACGGTGTCGAGCGCGGATTCGGCGGCGTGGCGAGCGCAGTCGATCTCGCTTGCCAGTCGTGCCAGCACCGGGTGCTCGCGGCCGTTCGTCGATGAAGGCGTCTCGCCCATGGTCAGTTCCCTCCGCGTTCGCCATTCGTGTAGCCAGTATGGTTTCTGGCCTGCGAGTTTCTGGATGTAGCCAGCCCCGACCGCGGGTGTTGTCGCCGGTCCCGGGACATCGCGTACGGCTCGATAGGCGTTCTGTGCCAGTCCGGCCGCAGTCGCCCAGGAGAACTCGGTCTCCACCAGTCGGCGTCCCGCTGCGCCGAGTCGTCGCCGCAGGGAGGCGTCGTCCTGTAAGCGGGCCACGAGAGCGGGCATGTCGTCCATGGACGGGGCGGTGGAGACCAGCGCGAAGGCGCCTGGGTCGGGGAGTCCGGCGAACGCCTCCGCTGTGCCGACGACCGGCAGGCCGGCGGCCATGTACTGGAGCACTTTCAGCTTCATCCCGCCGCCGGAGTCCAGTGGCGCCAAGCCCACTTGGGCTGTCGACAGCGCTGATGGCAGATCCGGCACCGGGCCGTGCAGCCGTACGGTGCTGCCGATGCCAAGGGTGCGCAGTGCTCGTGGGTATCGCCCGTACACGTCGACGGATCCGCCCCGGGGCGCCAGCGCGGGGGCGAGCCGGGTGCGGAGGAAGGCGGCTGCGCGGGCGTTCGGCTCGTAGAAGAGGTTGCCGACGAACGCGGCCGAGCCCGGAGTCTTCTGTTCGCGAACAGGGGTCGGGCCCGGCTCCACACCGCACGGAACGACGTGCACCTTCGTCGCACGCAGAGCGGTCGCGAGGTCCGCGTCACGGCGGGTGAAGGCCACCACGGCATCCGCCGTGGCCACGGCCGCCGCCTGGAGGACAGCGGCCTGGCGGCATTCCCACTCGGCTTTGCCTATCGTCCGGGCGACGGCGGCCTCGTCGTCGTGCATCTCGTACACCAGGGCGGCCCCGGCGGTGTCGGCGAGAGCGCGTCCGTAGCGCACGGTCAGTTGTGTGTTGGACATCACCAGCACCTCGGGGGCGAGTTCCTTCATCTGCGCGGTGAGCGGCGAGGTTTCCTCGTACACGGCCTCGTACGACAGGTAGCGGACGGGGAACGGCCAGCGTCGGGTGGGTCTGGAACGGGGGTTGAGGTCGCACAGCAGCAGCGTCACCTCCACCCCGGCCTCAGCGAGGTGCCTGTTCAGGTGCAGTGTGCGGGCGGCGGCTCCGGTCAGCGGGAGGGAGCGTTGGAAGCCGGCGGTGTCGAAGAGCACAGCGACCCGAGGTTCTTCGCGGTGTTCAGGCATCGGTCTTCACCGCTACGAAGCCGCCGCTGAAGACGAGGGCGTCCAGGTCAGTGCGGCAGAACGTCGCCACCGCGTGTGCCGGGGTCTCCACGATCGGCTCGGTGTCGTTGAAGGAGGTGTTCAGTACGAGGGGTACGCCGGTGATGTCCCCGAACCTGGTGATCAGCCGGTGGAAGGCTGGGTGAGCGGTGGCGTCGACGGTCTGGAGGCGGGCGCTGCCGTCGACGTGGGTGACCGCGGCGATCTGATCCCGGTGCCGCGCTCGGACCTGCGAGGCGAACAGCATGTAGGGGCTGGGCCGGTCGATCTCGAACCAGGCGCCGGCATGCTCGGCCGGCACCGCCGGGGCGAACGGTCGGAAGAACTCACGGTGTTTGACCCTGGTGTTGAGCACTTCCCGGGTGGTTCCCGCGCGGGGGTCGGCGAGGATGCTGCGTGAGCCGAGGGCGCGGGCACCGAGTTCGCTTCCTCCGTCGAACCAGCCGACGAGCTTTCCCTGCGCGATGAGTTCGGCCGCCGCGGTGGCCGGGTCGGACTCGCGCCGGTAGGCGAACGCCTGGTGCGGGTAACGCTCCGCCAGGCCGGAGGCGGGATGTCTGCGCAGTGCCAGGTGGATTTCGGAGTCGGTGTAGACGCGGCCGAAGGAGTCCCGTCCGGGGAGCGGCGTCCTGGGTGTCCGGCCGGTGAGCAGGTGGACGCCGTGGAGCGCGTTACCGAGGGCCTGGCCACGGTCCGAGGCCGGCGGGGGCACGAACAGGTTCGCGCCGGTGCGGCGGCGGATCGCCTCGTTGGCGACGCAGTTCATCGCGACTCCGCCCGCGAAGCAGACGTTGGTCTGGCGGTGCTCTGCCATCAGGTGGGTGAGGACTTCGGCGAGAGCGTCCTCGGTCTGGGCCTGGACCCAGGCGGCCAGGTCGCGTGCCCGGGGCTCGGCCCAGGCGTACGGTCTGCCGAGATCGAGCCCGGACGCCGCGGCGAGCTCCACCAGTCCTCGGTCGTGGGTCCGCTCCAAGCGCCCCTCGACCTGCGCATCGGTGACGTCGAAGAGTTGCAGGTCGATGGCCTTGGGATCGCCGTACGAGGCGAGAGCCATGGTCTTGCCGGACTCCTGCCCGTCGAAGCCGAGCCAGTTCGTCACCGCCTCGTACGTCGCGCCGATTCCTCCCGCCCGAGCCCTTCCCGTACGGTTCCCGCCCACTCGGGTCAGCCCCGTGCGGTCGGCCAGGAAATAGCTCTCGGTCTGATGGTCGTTGCCCGATCCGTCCGCGACCACGACCAGCGCCTCGTCGGTGTCGGACAAGCAGAATGCACCGTAGGCGTGAGACAGGTGGTGGTCGACGGACACGATCCTGCGTGCGTCCACGCCGTAGCGCTCAAGACCGCCGGTGAAGCCTTCGTCGAGGCGGGGGCCAACGCATGAGAACACCACGACGCCGACGTCCGCGAGGGTGAGGTCAGCCGCTTCCAGGCAGTAGGCGAGGGCGGCCTGCCAGCCGCCGCTGTACCGGGTGCGGTTCAACCGTTCCTCGGCGATCGCGACGACCCGGTTCCCGGTCACGATCGCGCATCCGCCGTCGTGCCCGAGGTTCAGCCCTACGGCTATGGGGACGTCACTCATGGGAGACCTCCTTCGTCGTCGCGCACTTCTCTGCGCTCGCGGTGTGTTCGCTTCTTCCGGCCATGGCCAGCCGGAGTCGTTCCGCCCGTAGTCCCACGACCCGCGCGACGTCGGCCGCTGCCGCACTGCGACCCGCACTGCTCCGCAGGCGCGCGGGGGCGAGCGCGTCGCGCAGTCGGTAGCTGTCGTAGATGTCCGCGCCGGGGTGGATCATCAGCAGCCGGGCCACCGAGACGCCGTGCCACAGGGCACGGCCCCGCAAGGCGGATGGCGTCAGGTCGGCCGGATGGATCGCGCGGTGGACCACGGCATCCGGCACGACGACCACCAGATGCCCGCCGCGCTGGGCGCGTACGGTGAACTCCATCTCCTCGCAGCTCAGGTGGCGCCGACCGGCGACTCCGAGTCGGGTGTCGAACCGGGGCATCGGGTTCCGTCGTATCGCCAGGTTGCAGCCGACGACCCAGTACGGGGAGGCCAGTTCCGTAGTGGCCTGTGGCCATGTAGGAGGCACGAACAACTGGAGTACGTCGGCCGGTACGTCGCCGACGATCCCGTCGGTGAAGTACGGGACGACTTTGCCGCCCGCGCAGTACGCCCCCGTCGTCTCCAGGGCGGCGGCCATGCGCCGGGCCCAGTCGGGCTCGGGCCGTGCGTCCGGATCAGTGATCAGCACGATCTCGCCGCGCGCCCGCCGGATCCCGGTATTACGCGCGCGCGAGAGCCCGGGCCGCCTCTCGTGGACGACCTGGCACGGCATGGGCCCCAGCCGGTACGGTCCCTGCGGCAGGACCGGCGCCGAATGGTTGTCCACCACGACCAGCTCAAGCTCCTCGGCCGGGTAGTCCTGGGCGCGGACCGCTTCGCCCAGGTCGCCCAATGCGCCGATATTGCCTCGCACCGCGACCACGACGCTTATTCGCACGTTCGTCCTCCGCTGTCGATGTGGCATCGGATGGTGCTGGGGTGTTCGTCCTCGACGGGGGAGCGGAACCGGCACGGGGATACTCACGTACGGGGCAGACCACGGCCTGGTAGTGGACGTGGTCGCAGTCGACGATCTCGACTGACAGCCGCCTACCGGCGCGCAGGGCAAGCAGCGCCCGTCGGCGTGTCTCCTCGTCGCCGGTCCACCGGGTGGCTCGACCGACGTCGGGACCGCTCAGGAACCGGGCGAACGGTTCCAGCCGCGCGACGAACCAGGCGAGAGCCGCTTCCGGGCCGGAGACGGAATCCCTGCTCAGCCAGAACATCGAGCGGATGATCGCGCTCTGGGGGCCCGGGCTCTCCAGGGTCGCGAAGGCTTCGCACTGGAAGAGCTCGGACGGCGACGAGCGGTGCCAGACCCGGTCGACGGTGGCGGCGGCCTGACTCAGGCCGTCGAGCACGCCACGGTTCGTTGGACGGGAGACGATCACGATGCGTCCTCCGGCCCGGCTTCCGACAGCGGGAGCGACGCCCACACCGTCTTTCGGCCACAAGCACCAAGTCGGCATCCCCACCGGTCGGCCAGCGCCTGCACGAGGATCAGGCCCCGCCCGCCCTCGTCGTCCTCCGCGGTCCGCCGTACGGCAGGGCGCCCACCGTTGTCGTCTTCGACCTCCAGCACAGCGTCGCCGTTTCGGATCGTCAGGATCACGGACACACTGCCCGGGTCGCCGTGGTGGATGGCGTTGACCACCAGCTCGGTCACGATCAGCCCCATGTCGTCCGCGATCTCGGGGACGCCCCACTGCCGGAGGGTGGCGACGACCGCGTGTCGTACGCGGGCTACAAGGTGAAGCTGCGGGGCGATGTCCGTGCACATGACCTGCGGGAGCCTGATGTCGACGGGCGCCGCGTCCTCGGCGGGGAAGGGCGCCGTCACCGTTGCCACCGCCCCTGCCGGGTAACGGCATCGAGGGGTCTGAACGGGGCCGGCACTCGCTGGGCGCGATGGTCCGTCTGTGCCGTTCCCGCGTTGTGTCGGTCGACCATCTCAGGCATGGCGACAAGCTTCGACGCCCCATGAGCAGAGGACCCGGACAGTTTGTCAGGGTCCTCTGTTCCCGCAGATCAGGGCAGTTGACGTCCCGTTACCCAGCGGCTTCCATGGCTCGGTCGATCGTGTCCAGCACCGCTTCCCACGGGAGGTCCCGGCCTGGGGTGGCCGCGCGTGGCTCGTGCAGCGGCCAGATGTCCGGTCCGTAGACCAGGTGAACGTCGGCCTCTCGCAGCGCGGCGATATGGCGTCGCCATGCGGGGTGGCGCGCGTGAGCGGCGTTCACCCTCGGAAAGACGACGACGGGCAGTCCGAGGGTGCCGATGGCCTCCCCCACCTGAGTCAGCGCCTGGTTGTCGGCGATACCCGTCGCGAGTTTGGCCACCGTGTTCGCGCTGGCGGGGGCGACCACGTAGCAGTCCACGCTCGGGTGCGGCCTCGCCTCTCCGGGCAGGCGTGGTTCGTCGCGTACGGGCAGGCCGGTCAGTGTCTCCAGCCGGTCGACCTCACCGTTCATCCGCAGCCACCGACCGGCCGTCGGACTGAGCGTCACGGCGACCTGCCACCCGCGCGCCAGAGCCGGTTCCACCAGTCCGGTACGCAACGCCTCGACTCCCCCGGCACTCGTGCCCACGACCCCGAGGACTCCCCGCTTCTGTGTGTTCACTCCACCGCCCTGCATCGTTGAGCCATCATGAACACCTCCGACGAACGGGCGCCGCCGGTGGCCGGGGACCGCTTGATCAGGTCGCGCAGCGTGTCCCGTACACGGGGATTGTTCCGTACGAGCTGAGGCGACACGTGCTCGGCAGTACGCAGCTCGGCGAACGCGCTATCCCCCTGGCCTGCCAACGACAGGGCACGGGCGTGATCGATGCGATGGGAGACACCACGCTCCGGGGGCATGTGGCCCACGTCGATCTGGCCGTGTTCCACGACGTAGGAGATGTTGTCCAGGTCCAGCTCCGCCGACAGTCTGTGCAAGACGACGTTCGTGGGCCCGAAGCTCGTCTGCCAGTGGTTCTCGTCGGAACCGAGGCGGTCGGCGAGTGCTTCCGCCCGGTTCAGGAGATTCGTCGCCGTAGCCCGGTCCTGGCGCCGGGCCGCCGCGATGGCTGCCCGCAGGAAGATCATGCCCAGCAGGCTCAGGGCGGCCGGATCGGTCTCGTCGACCCGGGCCGACAACCACCTCGCCGCCGTGTCGCCCAGCTCCATGGCCTCGTCGTACCGGCCGTTGGCCAGCAAGGCATGTGTGCCGGACCGTGCGGCGGACGCGAGGACCAGCGGGTCGCCGGATTCGTCGGCGGCCCGCATGGCGCGTTCGGCGGCGAGCCACGAGATGTCGGACTCCCCGATCTTGGCGAGCGTCGTGGCGGCGAGGTGATGTACCCGGGCGGAAACGGCCCAGCATTCCCGGCTCTCCGTGGCGGAACGCGCCGCACGATCCTCAAGTTCCTGGGCGGTCTGAAGGAGGCCGGGGAGCCCGGCGATCACCTTGCCGAGGCGACCGGACTGATAGTCGCTCCAGGTCTGTTCGGCGAGCTCCGCGCTCGGGCCAGGGTTTGGGAGTTGTGCCTCGGCCTCCGGCCCGAACAGCAGCCGGGAGAGGCGACGCGGACTCATCAACGCGTCGCGGACGGCCGGGACGTCATCCTGCTGCCTCTCGTCCTCCATGAGTACGGGCTGGCCGACCAACTCCCCGAGCGGCACGCGCAGCACACGGGCCAGTTCGGCGAGCATGTCGATGCGCGGTGGCTTGCGCCGACCGGACTCCGCTTTCACCAGCCAGTCCGTGCTGCGGCCGACCAGCCCGGCCAGTACCTGCTGCGTGTACCCGCGGCGTCTGCGGTGGAAGGCGATCCGCTCGCCGATGCTCAGGTGATCTCCGAGACCACGCATACGTGCTGCCTCCCGTGATGTAGGGGCGGTCCCTACGATAGCTACGCGGCAACGTGATGGAGTGGGATCACGTTTCCGTGGGTCCCTGCGTTGCCCGAGCTCAAAGTGAAGGCACTGGTGCACGGAGGTACGGACGATCTGTCCGGGACTGAGCGGCCCCGGGCTCGCGTCAGGAGGCTGCTGGTTCATGAGGGTGGTCGCCTACTTGACGTGCCCCATCGATATCAGCCAGCCAGTGGAGTCGAGATCATGACCGCACGGGAGTGCGTTGTCGTCGTCGGGGCAGGGGTGTCCGGACTCACCACGGCCGTCGTACTCGCCGAGGCCGGGGCTTCGGTGCGCGTGATCGCTGGGCAGGTACCCGGTGCCACTTCACTTGCGGCCGGGGCGATGTGGGGCCCGTACCTGGTCGAGCCGAAAGACAAGGTCGACCGGTGGGGCCAGCGGTCCCTGGAGATCTTTCGCGAACTCGCCGAGGACCAGGCGACGGGCGTCCGGCTGACCAGCGGCATCGAGGCGTCCCGAACAGCCGAGGCCGCCCCTGACTGGGCCACCGCGCTGCCTGGTTTCCGCCCGTGCGAGCCTGCCGAACTCCCCACCGGGTTCACCGCGGGCTACCGGTTCACCGTGCCGCTCATCGATATGCCGGTCTACCTGGACTACCTCCTGCGCCGATTGCGCGATGCCGGGGGTGCAGTCGAGCGACGACAGCTGGCCACGCTCGCGGATGCCGGTCCGACTTCGGTGATCGTCAACTGCGCCGGCCTCGGCGCACGCGACCTGGTGCCAGACCCGGAACTCCGGCCCATCCGCGGCCAGCACGTCGTCGTCACCAACCCCGGTCTGACCGAGTTCTTCTCCGAGGACACCGGCCCCTCCCCGGACCTCTTGTGCTTCTACCCGCATGGCGACACCGTCGTCCTGGGCGGCACTGCCATTGAGGGAGAGGCCGATCTCTCCACCGACGCCAAGGCTGCGGCGGCCATCCTCGCCCGCTGCGCCGAGGTCGAACCCCGCCTTGCGAAGGCCCGAGTCCTGGAGCACCGGATCGGCGCCCGACCAACCCGCACCAGAGTCCGTGTGGAGGAGGAACAGTGGGAAGACGGCACCGTGGTCGTGCACAACTGCGGGCACGGTGGTGCCGGCGTCACGCTGTCGTGGGGGTGCGCCGAGGAAGCTCGGGCGTTGCTCTTCGTCAAGTGATCTGACTGGAGGAACAGTTTTTGCCGGAGATGACGGAGAAGCAGCCGGGCGTGGCGGCGGCCATCATCGTTCACGGGGGACGTGTACTGATGGTGCGTCGTCGTGTCAGGGAGGGGTCGCTCTCCTGGCAGTTCCCGGCCGGCAAGGTCGAACCCGGTGAGACTTGTGAAGAGGCGGCCGTGCGTGAGACGCGGGAGGAGACAGGTTTGGCCGTGGCGGCTGTGGAGCGACTCGGTGAGCGGGTTCACCCGGAGACGGGGCGGCAGATGTCCTACATCGCCTGCGAGGTACGGAGTGGCACTGCCCGTATCGCAGCACCCGACGAGGTGGCCGATCTTGCGTGGCTGGCGCATGGTGCGGTCTCTCGCTATGTGCCGTTTGGACTGTTCGGGCCTGTGCGGGTGTACCTCGACGCAGCCCTCTCCCGTTGAGAGCAGCCCGGAAGGCGGCGGCCCAAGGCTCGCTGTCGACCGGGTACACGTCAGCGGGCGCGGGCCGAGTCAGTGAAGCGAAATGGGCGCTGAGCCAGTCCGCGATACGAGATCGTTCACGGAGTCCCGGCGCGCTTATAGCCGACCCACAACCGGCCGCCGGCCTGCTCCAGCACCTTGTCCACAACGGTCACGAGAGGCTCCACTCTCCCGCCCAGAACCTCTTGTAGCCCGTGACGGAGGTGCGTGCTGAGCCCCGGTGCGGTCGTCCCAAGGCGCCGGGCCAGCCACTTTCCACCGCCACCCCAAGAACCGCCTATGGCCAGCGCCAGCTCACCAGTCCGTCGGACCAGTTCGGTGGCGATGAACAGACGCTCGTTCCGGTCGCCGCTTCCCGCGAGATCGTCCAGGAGGTCGGTGATCGCGTAGCGCCGGTCGTCGATCTCTTCCGCCGACAACGGGGGTGGTCCTGCGGTGGTCAGCTTCCGAGCCTCTGCGGCGATACGCGCTCCGAGCCCATCGGTGTCGAGGAGCAGCAACCCATCGGCACACATCCACAGCAGCGGTGACCGGCGCCTGTGTAGCTCCCGTTCGACGTAGGCGTGCCATGTCTCGTCGGTGTGTACGAACACCTCCACCGGCCACTCTGCGTACTGGAGACTTTCCCGGTACGGGGCCGGGGCGCCGTGGAGCAGCACCACGATGTCGAGGTCTGACGTCGCCGTGCGGCGGCCTGTCACGACGCTGCCTCCCAGGAACGCGGCACGCGCGTCCGGGGGTTGTCCATTTACGACGGCGTGTGCGGCCTCGATCGCATCCATGAGGCAACTATCAGCACGGTCGCCACCGCGCGCACATCGTTTTCCGGGGCGTGACCGGTTGCCTCCCGCTCCGTGCCGGGGTTCGCCGCAGGCAGACAGCACAGATCCACGAATGACTGGCCAACACTGCGATGGCATGTCAACGTGGACGATCTTCCCGCGAAAGCGCCAGGTCGAATAGGAGATCCCCGTAACTGCGGCAGCCCATGCCGGATTCTCCATCATCATCGCGCCTTTACTGAGGCATGAGAGGCCGCGCGGTCTGAGGCCGAGTCGCCTTCGTGACAGATCAGTTGGACTCGCGTGCTCTCCCCTGGTTGTGGACGACACGGAGCGTGTGCGGAAGCTCGCGGTAGAGCCTGACGGCGGCCATCGCCTACGTGAAGAAGGCAGGGCGCGGGGATACCAGGTCGGCCATCCGCCCCAGGCCGACAGGAACCCAGCGCGGATTTCCTGTCCAGTGCCGCAAGAACGTCGGCGGCGACAAGAACCCTCACGAGCCCTTGGAGGCACCCCTGCATCCCGACTTCCCGTGCGGACCAACCACCCCGGCTAGCAACCCACCCGCCTACTGGGTCGGTCCTCGGCACCTGGCCGGTGACGACGGGCGTCTCTACGACACCGTCGCTGATGCGCTCGCCGGCCTGGGCTGGACGAGCCTCATGATCGTTCGCGGGCGGCAGGAACGGGACGAGGCGCCGGAGGACCGTCAGGTCCTGCGCAGCACCGTCCTGCACGTCAGTCCCGACGCCTTGAGATGGGCGCAATGGGTTTTGCCGGACGAGCCGTTCCACCTGGGGAACCAGCCGATCGCCTGGCAGGTGTCCGCTCGTTCGGACCTGAGCAGCCCGCTCGCCCGGTGGTCGGCCTACTTCACCCGTGATGTCCCCGGTGAGGTCCTCGCCGACTTCCTTGCCGCACTCGACGCCTGCGAGCAGCCCGCCCTGCCGTTCGGTGGCCACGAGCCGGTCCTCGACGCGGTTACGGCGAACGGCTGGCTACGAGACGCCGACCAGCCCGGCGCTGCGGCGGCGGATCCGACCTTCGCCTCCCACATCCGTCTCGGTGAGATGCCGCCGCTCATTCAGGACGCCGACCCATTGGCGTTGGTGGTTGAGGCTGACGACGCGGTCCTGGCCGGGTGGCAGGCGTGGGCCGAGCCCACGCGCGGGGCGGGCTACTTGTGGGCGGCGTCGTTCGGCCTCGGCGTGCCGCCCGACCTCGTCGCCGTCTTCGCCGACTCCCTCAGCTCCAGCGCACCGGTCCTGCGCCGGGTGCTGCCGGAAAGCACGCGCGATCGGCTCCTGCGCGCCCCAGCCGGCTGAGAGCCGTCCAACCCGTCGAAGCCGGGCCCCATAGCGGGAGGCCCGGCTTCGATCGTCGGCTATGTGCCCTCGTCACCCGGTCAGCGTCGACGACCGGCATTGTTCGCGGTGCGCGGCGCTTGCAGGGTGCCGGCGGCCGGGGAACGCGGGTGCCGACCGCCTCCGGAGCCTGTGCCCTGGAGGCCGTCGGCGAGGGCGGGCAGGCGGGCGGTGCGTCGCAGTCGCCAGACGAGCACGTCGCTGATGGAGGCGGCGGAGTCGAGTTCGCGTCGTCGGGCGGCTTCGGTCAGCAGGGCAGCCGCGTCGTGGCCGGCTCTGTGGACGTCGTCGAGGGTGGCCGCCAGGGCGGGCCAGGCGGGTTCGGCCTGGACTCGTTGGGCCAGGTCCGGCAAGACCTGGTGGAGAAGTGCGGCGTGCCCCTGTCGAAGACGCGGGTCCAGGTGTTGGCCTCGCCGGCGGAGGAGTGTCATGGGTTGGGTCGCGGCGGCCTGGTAGGCGGCGCGCAGATGTTCGGCGGTTCGCTGGGCGGCGGCGGCCTGCTGGCTGTGGTGCTTCCTGGCGTGCCAGTTCGCTGCTGCGATGGCGAGGAAGAAGGCCATGTCGATGAGCATGGCGGTGGTGGCACCGTCTTCGCCGCGGCCCAGGGCGGTCCCGCTCTGCACAAGATCGCGGGCGGCCTGGCGCAGGGCGCGGTCACGCCCGTGTACGGCCCTGATGTGGGAGCGGCCGGCTCGCTCGAACGCGGAGGCCGCCTCGCGGAGTTGATCACGGGTGTGGGCGGCGGAGGTCTGGGCGAGGGCGTCCAGGACCTCGCCCGCTGCGGCGATCTGGGCGGCTGCCGAGCCGTCGTCGCCGTGGTCGATGATCAGCAGCGCCTGCCAGGTGGCGGCGGTGGCCCTGCGCCGAGCGAACGCGGGACCAGTCACGTCCGGCAGGCCGCGCTGGGCCGGTTCGGAGCCGTCGGCCGGGACGGCGGCCTCTGCCGGAAGCGCCCAGCGTTCGCGGATGCGCGGCAGGGACAGGTCGGGGGCGAGCTTGGAACCGGAGTAGAAAACCGGGTCGCCGTCCTTGTTGCGATCGTCGGTGAGGGCGATCTTGTAGCCGAGAAGATCGCCGGAGGGTGCCACGCGTTTGCGGATCAGCAGGCCGGCGGCGGCCAGGCGGCCGAAGAACTCCTCCTCGCTGGTGGCGCCGGCCACGGCGTGCCGCACGGTTCTCCGAAGTTCCTCGCGCGCCGTGCGGTCCCTGCCCTGGCGTTCGGCTTTGCGGCGTTCGGCGCTGGTGGGGCGCTTGGCGGCGGTGCCGTCTCCGGGTGCGACTCGGCGTAGGCGGTAGTCGGCTTCCACGCGGCGGGCTTCGTTCTGGGCGCGCCGGGCCTCGTTGTGCAGACGGGGGCGGCGGCCGTCGTCGCGGACCAGGGTGGCGATGATGTGGATGTGGTCGTCGGCGTGCCGGACGGCGGCCCATCGGCACGCGGCATCGTCGCCGTCAGGTGCGATACCGGTGGCAGCGAGCATCCGGCGGGCAATGGCCGCCCAATCCTCGTCGGGCAGGATCGGATCCTCCGGGCTGGCCCGTACGGACAGGTGCCACACGTGCTTCTTCGGGCGCCTGCCGACGGGCAGGGCGTTGACGGGCTGGTCGAGCAGTCGCTGAAGCTGCCCGCAGGTGGCCTTCGGGTCGCGGCCGGGGTCGGGGGTGAGCGGGTCGAAGGCGGCGACCAAGTGGGGGTCGGTGTGCTCCTCGTGGGTGCCCGGGCCGTACAGGTAGCGGATCAGGCCGACCGTCTTGCCGCCCCGTTTGTGGAGGCTGGGGATCACGTGGCGACGTCACCGTTTCGGTAAGCGAGCAGGGCGTCGGCCGCGTCCTCCGTACGGCGGGCCGCGCTGCGGACAGCGCGGGCGGCGGCGTCGAGCTGGGGTGTGTCGGCGCCGGAGTTGATGGCCTTGGCGACCTGGTTGAACAGGCCGTGGATGCGGCCCAGGTGTCGGCGGGCGGCGAACAGTTCGTCGATGACCTCCCGTTCGGTGGCGATCTCGGCGGCGGTACGGGTCAAGTCGCGGGCGGCCTTGTCGACGGAGTAGGCGAGGAAGGCGGCGTTGGACATCTCACAATGGGCGGCTGCTTCGGTGAAGCGCTCGTACTCGGCGTCGTTCATACGGCAGCTGGGCTGGTGAACGCGCTTGTGGGATTTCGGTTGACGGGCTCGCTGGCGTCTCTTCGTGAGGGACTCGGTCTGCCGTCCTCCTCCCGGCTGCGGTCCGCCCGCGGTCGCGGCCTGACAGCCCGGTGCCTCCTGGCGCCGGGCTGTTCCCGCCACCCCCGGGGCGGGAACTCCGGGAGCATTGCTCCCGGGACAACTTGCTGCGCCTGGGGCAGAGGTGGCGGCCAGGAAACCTGCGGGCGAGGTGGGGTCTTGGCGGTTCGGGGCGTTCATGGAGTCTCTCTCGTCTCGGGGCGTGGGGATGCGCGTTGGCGTTGAAGGGGTCAGCGAGGTGAATCGCTGTCCGGGGCCGTGAGCTGCGCCTTGAAATGACGGACGATCCGCCCGACTTCGTCGCTGGAGACCGTGTAGCCGGCGGTCCGCAGGGCGTCCTCCACCCGGTCGCGTCCGACGCTTCCGTTCTCCTCGTACGCCCGGCGGGTGAAGCCGAGGATGACCTCGTCGGAGGCGCGGCGCCTGCGGTCCGCGTGTCTCTTCCGGGCAGGGGGCTTCCGCCTGGGCCTGCCCGTGGCGCTGCCCGAGCCGGTGTCTGCCAGCGGTGGGGCGTCTTCGACGTCTGCCCGTGGGGGCTGCCCGGCCCCGGGCAGGGGAGCCGGGAGCTCCTCGCCGTCATCCGGGTCCGACGGATGCGGGCGGGCGGTGTCCTCCACCTGCCCGGCCGGTTCCGGGCGGGCAGCGTCCTCTGCCCGTGGCGTCGGTTTCGAGGCGGCCGATCGCGGTCGACTGCGCCCGGGTTCACGGGCGGTGTACGAGTCCGGGACGTGCCAGCGCGGCGGCAGCGTGATGGATGCGAGGCCGAGGCCCTGCTTGCGCGTGGCGAGTTTGCGCAGCAGTAGTGCGTCCTGCCGGGGATCGCGGTCGACATCGGCCTGCTCCAGGGCCTCGTGCAGCCGGTTGGCCAGGCGTTGTCCCTTCCTTCTGCTGCGCTGCTTGTCGGTCATCGCCTCGGCCCGGAGTATCAGGGCGACGGAATCACTCAGCGCGCGCTCGCGGATGAGCCGGGCCGCGTCGGCGTCCTGGTCCGCGATGCCGAGCCGGGCCAGCAGATGTTCGCGCGCCTGGCGGACGAGGACGGCGGCCAGGCTGCGTGAGGTGGCGTCGGGGCTGCGGTGGCGCAGCTCGATGCCCATGGCCAGATGCCACAGCATCGCGGCCATAACCGGTCCGATCAAGGCTCGCACGGTGCCACCGACGGGCCCGAACTCGGCGTAGGCGGGGATGATCTGCACGGTGGTGATCACCCACACCAAGGACCCGGGCAGGCCGGGTGCTCTTGCGGGCCCGGCGAGGTTCTGGCGGGCCATCAGCGCGGTGGCGAAGAGGGCCAGCTCGGCGGTGGCGAACATGAAGGCGCGCTCGACGGTGCTGCCCATGTCCAGGTAGTCGGCGGCGAACCGCCAGCTGGTGTCCGCGCTGTAGACGGTGCAACCTAGCGCGGCCGTGGCCGCTACGGGTACCGCGATGGTTCCGCGCCGACGGTTGGCGCTGGGCAGCTGCCGGCGCTGCCGGTGGATCAGCCATCCGGCGAAAAGGGCGAGCAGCACGAACAGGGCGAGGAGCACCAGGGTGGTCTCTGAGGATGTGGCCCAGTCCGGGAGGAGCCGGGTGCCGCGATCCCGGGTGGCCAGGGGCGTGAGAGTGCGAGCAGGCAGGGTGGGTCTCCAAGGTGCGGAGGGAACGGAGGCGGAGTGCGGAAACGGCGGACGCTGAGCGCGGCTCAGACGACTCGCGACGGGCGGGACAGAGCAGGCGTGAGCGCGGGCGGCGGGTGAGGCAGGGCCGAGGGCGGAAGTGCCGGTGGCGGCCGGTCAGGCGGCGGACGCTGTGCTGCGGCGTCGATCAGTGCCGTCGAGGACGACTCGGTCGGTCATCTCGGCGAGGCGGGAGGCGACGCGGTCACCGAGGGCGCTGCGTAGCTGATCGGTGGGGAGGTTGGTGGTGATGAGGGTGGGGAGCATGTGCTCGTACCGGTGGTTGATGAGCCGGTACGTCAGCTCCTCGGTCCACTCGCTGGCTTTGGCCGCCCCGAGGTCGTCCAGGAGCAGCAGCGGGCAGCGTGCCAAACTCCGCAGGTCACGTTCGGCGTCGCGGCCGACACGGGGACGCAGGCGCGCGTGGAGGTCCGCGGTGGTCGTCGCCTCCCAGCGCAGGCGGACCCCTCGGGCGAGGAGAGCTCGGATGGCGCCGTACGCCTGGTACGTCTTGCCGGTCCCGGTGGGGCCGGCGATCAGTAGGGACGGACCTTTGGCGATGCCGGGCCCGCCGGGGCCGGGGCGCCCGGCATGGGCGATCTGGTCGGCCCAAGCGGTGACCTTTGGGCGGTCGGCCAAGGCCCGGCGGTAGCGGGCGGGGATCCTCGCGTCGGCGAGTTCGAGCGCGGTGACGGGTTCCGCATGCGCCTCGTCGGCGGCGGTAGCGAGGTCGATGCCGCGGCTGGCCAGGATGCCGTTGAGCCGGTCGGCGAGTGGACCGACCCGGTGGGGCTCGCGGGTGGCGGTGGCGTTCAGAGCTCACCTCCGTAGGCGGCTTCGATGTCGGCGGGGTTTGTCCACGCCCTGTGGACAGCCGGCGCCTTGGGGGCCGCGTTCATGGCTTCGTTCACGAAGCTCGGCAGGGTGCTGGGGTGCAGGCCCTTGGCCCGGTGCAGATCGAGCCCTGCCCGGATGTGTGCGGGCGCGATGCCCTCGTCGAGCAGCTTGCGTACCATCCGGCCGAGATGGCCCAGGACGTCCGTGGGCGGGCGGTGTGCGCAGGCGTCCGCGTATTCGGTGACGAGCTGCTTGGCCGAGACGGTGCTGGGCGCGGGGGCGCTTGCGCCCCCAGGGGTATCTCCTAGATCCATGATCCTAGGTCCTAGATCCGTAGCGTGAAGTGTCACCGCTCCTTCGCGGAGACCTCGCTGCTCCCTCGCGGAGGACTCTGTGAAATCGCTCTGACCTGCTGGTTCGTCGGCATCGATGCGATTCGCCGCCAGTTGGGGCACTTGCTGGGAGCCTTCGCGGAACGGTGCCTGAGGCCGCGGTGAGGGCTCCGTGACACTTCCTCCCGCAGGCGCTGAGACGACGTCCTGTGCGGTGCGAGCCGACCCGTCGTGGTGCGGACAGGCAGGAAGGCGGCTCACGCTGGGTCGGTTGATCTTCTGATGCCGCCGCCAGGTGACGATGTGCAGGTAGCACTTATCGTCCGGCCCCTTGTAGCGGCATATCAGCCCCGCGTCGGCGAGCTGGGCGAGATCCTGCTCGACGTCGGCGGGCGTGTGCTCCGGGCGCAGGACCCACAGCTGTCCGGCGATGATCGCGGCGTGGTCGCGGTGGCGTCCCTGGTCATCGGCCTGCGTGAGCAGACCGAAGAAGGTGCGCTCGGCGGGCAGGGAGACGGTGGCCAGGGACTCGGAGACGAAGGCTTCGGGCTTGATGGTGCGGATTCGTGCCAAGAGGGCGGTCCTCACTCGGTTGCCGTCGGGCGGGCAGTGACGGCCCACCGTCGGGTCGGGCGGACGTGAAGGCAGCGGAGAGGCCCGGCTGTTCGCGCGTGAGCGCTGGGAGCCGGTCGCGTTTCCTGGGGGTGACGTCAACATAGCCACACCCAAGGTGTGCAAGTCCAGCCCGTCGCGGCCGAATCTCTGACGGCAGAAAGGCCACCGAGAATCGGGCTGCGAAGAGCCGTGGGAAAACGGTAAGGCGTGATCGGCTTCTGACCAAAAAGTTGCTCCGGATACCGAGCCAGAAGCATCACATCGTCAAAGCGTTGACCGGCCGGCGGGGAGGAAGCTACAACACAACACCGCACGCCAGGACGCTGTTTGGCCGCCCCCGGCCATTGGGGAACTCGCACCCGTAGCGCCGATGACCTCTCCCGGCACGAGTCGTGCGCGACGCAACATAGACGACGATCGCCGGTTAACCAAAACGGCGAATGCACGCTGAACTGGAGCCATGGCAGCACGATCAGTCGAAACCGGGAGCGCGGGATTACGAGCCGCCTCACCCATCGAAATCCTCCGCGCCGAACGAGGCATCTCCAGGGCGAGTTGGCCACCTGGGTGGCCCCTTCCGCCCTCCTACGCCGAGTGAAGCGTTGTCCCGGATCGAGCGCCTCAGGTACCGCGGCGATGTCGACGACCTCGTCGCGACCGGACAAGAAATCCTCGCCTCGGCCGCTCGTACCGCTCCAAGGCCCGCGCGTCCCGCTACGAGGCCGGCTCCGCTCCCGTGACCGCATCCGCCCGCTACCGAGATAGGACCCCTCGCCCTTGCAGCGTCACTCCGCAATACCCCCTGCCCTCACCCCTGGCCTCTCCGGCACTGAGGGCGAAGCCTCCCTGCCCCGCGTATACCGACCAGAGGAGATCGCCGAGACCCTCGGCTGCTCGGCCTGGTGGGTCAAGGACCGAGCCCGGCGCCGCCTCATCCCCCACACACGAATCGGTCGCTCCTACCGCTTCACCGCCGGCCACCTCGTCGAGATCGTCCGCCTCTACGAAGAGCGTCCTCCGCAAGCACGGACAGCGGCGGCTGCTCCCGCACCGGTACGGCCAGCTGCTCGAACCGCCGTGCCACCTCCCCGGACGTCCGGCGCCTCGGCGCCGAGCTTGCGCGCCCGGCCGCCTCGTCGGGCGCTGTACGACGCGGTCGTGTAGCGGGTCACCCATCAGCCACAGCGGAATAAGGAAGAGGACGGCAGGAATTGGGCTTCGCGGAGAAGCGCGCAACCTACTGGCGCGGCCGATACAAGGTCGCGCCCGGCAAGCACCTCACTGTCGTCGACGAACGCGGCAAGGCGATCAAGTTCGCCACCAAGGGCGAGGCGCAGCGCGCCGCGAGCGAGGCCGAGAACAAGTACCGGCGTGGCGACTGGCGCGACCCCGCGCTGGGACAGGAGACCTTCGGCGAGTACGCGAACCGCTGGTACGCGTCCCAGGACCTGGCCGCGTCGACCATGCAGAACTACAGGCGCCACATCGAGGAGCACCTGCTGCCCGAGTTCGAGGACAAGGCGCTCGCCGGCATCCTGCGCACGGACGTCGACCTGTGGGAGAAGAAGGAGAAGGCCGCCCTCTACGCGGCCTCCAGCGTCAAGACCTGGCGCTCGACCCTCCACCTGATCTTCGAGGACGCGATCGACGAGGGCCTGATCGCCTCGAACCCGGCGGCCAGGAGACGCGGGCGCGGAAAACGGGCCGGTCGTTCCCGAGACCGTGGACCGGAGAAGGTCGTCACCGACCCGCTCGGCATCCTGCTGACCGCGGAGCGGGCCGCTCTCCTGTCAGGCCGCGACGACGAGTTCGTCGCCGTCGTCCTCAAGGGCTACACCGGCATGCGGTGGGGCGAGATCGTCGGCTTGGAGACCGGCTTCGCCCGCCCGGGATCCGTACGCGTCGAATGGCAACTGTACGAACTCGACACGGGCGAGTTGGTGCGCTGCCCCCCGAAGGACGACAGCTACCGCACCATCGACGCGACGGACTGGTTGGCCGCCCTGGTCGCCAACCACGTCGCTCGTACGAAACCCGCGCCGTGCCCCTGCCATGGCAAGATCTACGTCTTCCGAGGACAAGGGGCGGCGCGTACGGGTGGTCACCAAGGCGCGAAGCTCGTCGACGTCGCTCGCCGGGCCGGCGTTTCGACAGGCTCCGTGTCCAACGCCCTCAACCACCCCGAGCGCGTCACCGAAGCCACGCGAGTGAAGGTCGAGCAAGCCATCGCGGACCTCGGCTTCGTGCGTGGTGGCGTCGTGCCGGAGCACGCCGCCCACTGGCGCAGGAACGGTTTCGCGACCTGGCTGTTCACGCCGGCGGTCTCCGGCTGGTACCCGAAGAAGGCACCACAGGAAGCCCGCCCCGTCCCGCTGCTCGGCGAGCCGTGGCCCGGCGTCCCGGCCCGAGGACGCGGAGCCAGCGACCGGGCCGACGCTTGCTGGCTCCCGATCGCCAAGGGCCTCACACCCCACGGCCTCCGCCACACCCACCGGACCGTGATGGAGGACCTCGGCACCGAGAAGGTTCTGATGGACGAACGCATGGGCCACATCGACGGCTCCGTCTCGGCACGCTACGCCCATGTCACCCCTGGCATGCGCAAGCGCCTTGTGCTGGGGCTGACCGAGCGGTGGGAGACGGCGCTCGATGCCCGGCTCGCAATGTGCCCGACGTCGCCGGTGCGCGTGCTCAACGAGCTTCTTCGCGCACGAGCGGTCGCACTCCGGTAGTTCCATTCTGTCCGCGCAGGTCGCTGCGGGGGCAGGGCGGAACTCGGCGCCTGCGAGACGACACCCGTGTCCTGTTCAGCCCGCGAGAGTCGCAGTGGCCGTCGAGATGGTAAAGAACGTGAGCAACCGCCATCCAACTTCGTGAGCTGCGTTGAGTACAGACTTATCCGCCGTTTTGAGCTCTGTAAGGAGCACCTCGGTCTCGCTAAGGTCGCCGCGATACAGAACGTCGAGGAGACGGAGAACCAGCAGCTTCAACGGCCGGTCGACCTCTCTGGCCAGGTGCTCCTCGTCGACATGGGCGATGATCTCCATCAGGATGTGTAGTGCAGGGAGAGCATGGGTGGTCTCGTTCTTGATTAGGGCCATGCCGACCTGCAGGCCGATATTGTGCACAGCTGTTGCGATTGACTGAGGGTTCAGCTTCGATGTGGCCGCGTAGCTGT
Source organism: Streptomyces sp. NBC_01497 (assembly GCF_036250695.1). Lineage (NCBI taxonomy): Bacteria > Bacillati > Actinomycetota > Actinomycetes > Kitasatosporales > Streptomycetaceae > Streptomyces > Streptomyces sp. NBC_01497. The sequence continues at coordinate 4,555,764 of NZ_CP109427.1, forward strand.
CGAGCGTTGCGAGCTCAGCGGTGACCTCGGTCCAGCGGCGCTGGAATGCGAGGGCTTCCGCCAAAAGGGCAATGACGTTGATCCGCTGGGTAACGGGCAATCGGGCGTCGTCCAGCATCATGCGACACCGAATCTCGACCTCAGCGTCATCGACGCTTCTATCGCTCAGCGCCTGTGTGATGTCCCCGATTTCAGCAAGAATCTTGGAGACATCTGTATCCGGCAGCCGTGTACCAAGTGCTTGCAGGTCGGCCATAAGACGCATGACCGCTTCACCTGGAACTTCACGATGCGTTGCCATACGGAGTGTACTCATGACGTTGGCGACCGCGTTGGCTGCATCGGTTGGACGGGAGTCAGCGAGTTGCAGAGCTAGCCCGTAGATACGCTTCAGATGCGGGAACAATTGGTCCAGTGGCGCACCCTCTCCTCGCATCACAGCAACGAGGGGAAAAAGCGTCTTGATCTCAAGTACGGGTGCCGGTGTGGTACGGGCCCTAATTACATCGAGTTCCGATTCGAAGCAGGATCGTGCTGCTTCCAGGCTCCCGATGCGGAAGTAGGCGCCGCCGAGATTGCCGTACAGGACTGCAAGGTCGTCGGAGCGAACCCCGAGCCGTAGGGCATGGCCAGCGAGGCTCTGTGCGTGTGGAACCATCCGATGCATGCGGTGCTCATCCTCATCATCGATGAACTCCGCAAGCCATCCCTGGGTGTGAAAGGCGGCGCGGCTCAGAATCGGCTCCACGTTGCTGGAGTTTTCCAGGGTGGTCCGTACTACGTGCTGCACGATCTCGTTGATGTTGATCGTCTCGTCGAGCTCGACAGGATGTCCTGACTCTGTCTGCCGATGAGGCCCGCCGGCGCTGAGCGGCTCACCCCGCTGCACGAGGGACTCGGTCCGCAAGGCACGGTGTATCTCCAGGACGCTGAGAGGATTCCGGCTCGATTCCACCATGATCAGCGGCCCCTTCAGGCCACTGCGCATGACGGACTCCTTGGATACCACGGCCGCGGCGACCAAGAGCTGGAGCGGAATCTGGCGAGAGGCCAGGTACGAGGCGGTGCTGATCGACGCGATTGCAGCACTCGATATGTCCTGCGGTCGAACGCTTGTCGTGGCGCGGCCGATTCGTTGCAGGGCTAGCCGGATTGCCGCGACAAGCGTGCACGGATACCCAGGCGGGACAGATTGCTTGTCGTCCAATGCGCGATCGCGGATGAGATCCAGATAGCGAGGTACCTCTTCAAGGCCGAGCCCGCAACTGGCCAGGTAGCCACAGGCCAGTTCGATGGCTAGAGGCCAGCACTCCAGGTTATGTGCCAGCTCGACTGCTGCCTGTTCACTCACCTTGTTCCAGACGGATCCGTCGTCCGACAGACGCAGACGGATCAGCGACACGGTTTGGTCGGTGGTGAGGTGAGTGACGGGTACTCGTCGGGGGTGGGTTGCCCAACTGCTCTGGTTGGTGGACGTAATGATCAGGTGCCCACGCCCGCTGGTGGGCAGCCATGGAAGTAGATGGCGACGGTCCGAGGCGTTATCGATGACCATAAGCCAGCGGCCCGGGAACGCACTCAGGAGCGCGTGCACGCGATGACGTAGGGCAGAAGAGTCCATGTTCGCCTGCGCTTGCTGTGGGACGAGCCAGTCGTGCAAGACGTGATAGGAGGCGGCCAGGCTGGCGTCGCTCTCCGCATCAATCCAGAAAATGTGGTCGTAGGAGTCCGCTACGTCGTGGGCATACGCAGCTGCTGCACTGGTCTTTCCTATACCGGACAATCCCAGCAGTACGCAGGCCCGCACCACTCGATCCTCGGGTGTTCCCGTGAGTGCCCGGTGAATGCGTGCCAGCAGGTCGGGCCTGGGGAGATCCGGTGGCGACGGGATGGGCCCCACCATGATGCCCCAGTCGAAGCTGCCAAGGTCATGGGCGAGGTGAGCGGCCTCTGTCAAGAGTTCGGAACGGAAGTCCGTCAAGGTCAGCACTCCATCGAACTCGCCACAGGCTCTGCGGAAGATCTCCGAGACCAGATGATTGGTCATGCGCCCTGCCGAGCGAAGTCCGAGGCCGCCCCGCTGCTGCGAACGGAATTGCCTGATGCGTTCCCTTAGCTGCTCGCGCAGCTCATGCGGCTCGCGGGTATCCGGCACGATGCGTGCGCGACGCAACCGCAACAGCTCGTCGTGGTTAAGGCGTTTGGCGTTCCCTTCCTGTCTAGAGCTGCGCTCCAGGAGCGCGGTCAGTTGGTGTTGGAGCTCATCGGGATCGGTTAGGCGCAGAACCCGGTTCAACTGAACGGCCTTGGGGTGCAGTCTCATATTGGTGATCAAGACGTACGTCTTGGCCCTCGGCCTGGCCTTGATCATCCGTATCAGCACAGCGAAAGCAGCCGGAGCAGACAGCTCGGTACCCGGTCCTCCTGATTTCACTTGCGCGGTCAGCACGGGGGACCGGTCGCCATCTACCAGGTCGAAGTCGATGGCGTCCGGGTCGTTCACTACCTCTGCATCGGTTTCAGTCGGTTCGATGACCGCTGCCTGTACGCCAGGTCGGAGCCCCTCGGCAGCAGCCAGCAGCTCCTCCAACGTGACCAGATACTGGTACTGAAACCCGAAGGCAGCAGCCTGCCCTCCGCGCTCCGCCATGCCGCCGCCTTCGTCCCAGCGCTCAAGTTTTCTTGCCGTGATCAACGTGATGGCTGCTGTGGATGGTTCCGTCGCTGCCGGGGCCTTATAACCGGCCCGACCAACCGTGGAAGATGGCGCTCGACAGTCCTCTCAGCGCCACCTGGGGCCAATCACTGAGAGCGATACGTGGAAGCCAGCCTCGACGGCTGGCTCCAGGCAATTCAGGCGCCAAACACTGCTTGGTATGCGCTCTGCCCTGCCCCGACGAGCATGGTCAGGCCAGGAGTAGCCGTACCGATTGCGGTGAGGGTTGAGTTCAGTCGATCAAAGGCCACCCGTACACGTCCCGGTTCAGGTACATCAGTGGCAGCAGTCTCTTCCAGGACTTCTGCTTCTAGAATCAGCTGGCTCTGTTCCTCGGCGGAGACCCCCAGGCTCGGTGCGAACTGCCGTACCTGCTGGGCGAATTCCGCGAGTTTGGATGCGTCCAGGCCGAAGGAATTGTTCTGTACGACGTGCTGCTGGGAGCCCGCAACGAAGCCGTGGGAGTCAGTGATGTTGTAGATGTCGCCGGTCGATTGACTGCTCAGAAAGTCATTCACGGTGCCTCCAGCGAGTACGCAGTGGGTGCCCTGCGCCGTGATCAGGACGGAGACCTCGGCATCTGTGACCACTCGCTCAACGAGAGCGTGCTCGCGCAGGTAGTCGAGAGCGCTGAGAACTTCATCCTCGGTCAGGGGGCCCCCGGCGAAGCTGCACAGTGGGTCTTCCAGGAACGTCAGCGCCGGAACAGAGGCTTGCCTTCCGCCTACGCGTAGGACCCAGCGCAACAACACATCGCAGGCGTGCCCGAAGCGTTCAACCGTGTCGGCGCGCAGAGCGAGCAGGCGGCGCGCTTCCAGCAGTCCGTCGTCGGTGGGAAACACCTCGGAGAGTCCGCCGGCGAGGGTTCGCGCGATCTTGACGAGCCCTAGCTTTTCAAGCTGCAGCGCCATGTTGTCGCTGTCGTCTTCAGGTAGCCCTTCGTCCTGCGCGAAGTCCCGCACGTCTACGTAGTGGCTCGGATTCTGCTGGATCGCCTCGTACAGCCAGAGCAGCAAGCGGGACAGCTGCGGGTCGCTTTCGAGGCCGCTGGCGCTCGCGAGGGTGAGCACACCCATGGATGGGGGCTCGACCTCGATGGGGATGCGGACGGGATGCTTGCGGTTCGCCCGCTCGAACTCCTTGACGATCTCTTTCTGCATCTTTGCGATCGCGCGCTTGTCGATCTTGAACCCGGCCAATCCGGTCTCCTATGGGGCGGTGGTTGTTCAAGGCTAGACGGGTGCACTGACAGCGAGGCCACGCTTCCGGCCGAAGCGTCCGTTGCTGGCGACATCCTCGCAAGCGGCCGGGCGAGGGGCCGCATCCCGAAGTTGGCTCCCAAACGGCTCCCAAATTGGCCCCCAAAGCAAATCAGGCCCGGTACTGATCTCTCAGTACCGGGCCTGACCTGGTCTTACTCTGTCGGGGTGGCGGGATTTGAACCCACGACCTCTTCGTCCCGAACGAAGCGCGCTACCAAGCTGCGCTACACCCCGATCGCTGCCGCGTCGTGCTCCGGCAACGAGGTTTACTTTAGCCCACCCGCCGCCCCAGGCGAAATCCGGTTTCTGGTGGGGCGCGGTCCTCGTCGGACGAGGTCGCGGGACGGCGGGCGGCGTCGGCCGAGAGGCGGGCGGGCGTAGTCCCGACCCTGGTCGGAGCGGGTCAGGCGGCCCTGGCCGTCAGCGTCAGCAGGGTGGCTTCCGGGGGGCAGGCGAAGCGGACCGGGGTGTAGCGGTTGGTGCCGCAGCCCGCCGAGACGTGGAGGTAGGAGGTGTGGCCCGCCGAGCGGTGGGTCGAGAGGCCCTTCACGCGGTCCGTGTCCAGGTCGCAGTTGGTGACCAGCGCGCCGTAGAAGGGGACGACCAGCTGGCCGCCGTGCGTGTGGCCCGCGAGGACCAGCGGGTAGCCGTCCGCCGTGAACGAGTCCAGTACGCGCAGGTAGGGGGCGTGTACGACGCCGATAGAGACGTCCGCGTCCGCTTCGGGGCCGCCGGCGACCTGCTCGTACCTGTCCCGCTTGATGTGCGGGTCGTCGAGGCCGGTGAAGGCCAGTTCGTAGCGGTCCAGCTTGAGCCGGCCGCGGGTGTTGGAGAGGTTGGTCCAGCCCGCCGCGTCGAAGGCGTCCCGCATGGGCTGCCAGGGGTTGTGCAGGGCTTGGACGGCGGGTGCGTTGCCGTTGAGCCCGTGCTTGCCCTGCGCCTTCTCGAAGAGGTAGCGCGCCGGGTTGCGCAGCTTCGGCCCGTAGTAGTCGTTGGAGCCGAAGACGTACACACCCGGGAACTCCATCAGGGGGCCCAGCGCGTCCAGCACCTCCGGTACGGCCTCCGGGTCGGACAGGTTGTCGCCGGTGTTGACGACGAAGTCGGGGCGCAGGCCCGCCAGCGACTGGAGCCAGCGGCTCTTCTTGCGCTGGCCCCGCACCATGTGGATGTCGGAGACCTGGAGAACCCGCAGGTCACGCATGCCACGCGGGAGGATGGGCACGGTCACCCGGCGCAGTCTGAACGAGCGGACTTCGAACCCGGCGGCATAGGCGACGCCTGCCGCGCCGGCCGCCGCGATGGACAAGGGGACTCCGTAGCGTGCGCGCATAGGCCCATGGTCGCAGACCCGGCGTGAGGCCGGTCACGCGCCCGGCCCGCCCGGGTCCCGCGAGCGATCTGCGCGGGTCCGTTTCGTGGCACCCCGCGCGCCGCCCCTCGCGGCCCTCTCGTAATTCGGCGGCCGACCGCTCGTACCGCCTGCCACACTTGACCCCATGACCAGCCTCAAGTCCAAGCTCCACGAAGACCTCACCGTCGCCATCAAGGCCCGCGACGAGCTGCGTTCCGCGACGCTCCGGCTCACCCTCTCCGCCGTCACGAAGGAGGAGGTCTCGGGCCGGACCGCGCGGGAGCTCAGCGACGACGAGGTGCGGAAGGTGATCGCCAGGGAGGCGAAGAAGCGCCGCGAGGCGGCCGACGCGTTCGCCAAGGGCGGCCGGGCCGCGCAGGCCGAGCGGGAGCTGGCCGAGGGTGAGCTGCTGGCCGGGTACCTGCCGAAGCCGCTGACGGACGACGAGCTGGAGTCGATCGTCGCGGAGGCCGTCGCGGAGGCGAAGGCCGGTGGCGCGGAGGGCCGCAGCGCCATGGGAGCCGTCATGAAGATCGTCACGCCGCGCGTGGACGGGCGGGCCGAGGGCGGGCGCGTCGCCGGTGCGGTGAAGCGCCTCCTCGGGTAACCCTGGCTACGGCTACGGCTACGGCTACGGCTACGGCTACGGCTACGGCTACGGCTACGGCTACGGCTACGGCTACGGCTACGGCTACGGCTACGGCCACGGCGCCGCCCCAGCCGCCACCGCCGGGTCGCCCAGGTGGCGGTACCGGCCATCTGGCGGCGCGGCGCCGCGTTCAGGGCATACGCGAGGGCGCCCGCCCCGGTGAGGACCGGGGCGGGCGCCCTCGTTCGTTCGGTTCGGTCTGTACGTTCCGTTCGTTCCGTTCGGTTCGCTCGGTTCGTTCGTCGGTGACCGGCCGCCGTCAGTGGCCGTTGCCGCCGCCGAAGAAGTTGCCGAACCCGCCGCCGTTGTCGCCGGTGGTCCCGCCGTCCTGGCCGGTCCCGCCGTTCTGGCCGGCGCCGCCGTCCTGCGCACCCGCGGTGTCGCCGTTGTTGCCGTTGTCCCCGCCGTTGTCCCCGCCGGTGGCGGCCTGGCCGCCGGTGTCACCCTTGGGGTTCCCGGGCTTCGGGTCCTTCTTCTTCATGTCGGGAAGGTTGATCGTGGGCAGCGGCGGCGACGTCGTGCCCGCCAGCGCCCCGCTCATCGCGTCCTTCCAGATCGGTCCCGGGGTATCGGCGCCCTGGACCTGCGTGTGGTACTGGCCGCCGATGGTGATGTTCCGCATCGACACGTTGTGCGTCGGGCCACCGACCCAGACCGCGCCCGCCATGTCCGACGTGTAGCCGACGAACCAGGCGGCGTTGAGGTTGTCCGTGGTACCGGTCTTGCCCGCGTTGTCGCGGTCGCTGAGGCCGGCGAGCGTACCCGTACCGTCCTCGACCACGCCCTTCAGCAGGGAGTTCAGGACGGTGGCGGTGTGCTCGGACATCGCCTGCTTGCACTGCGACTTCGGCACGGGAAGCGACTTGCCGGTCGTCGTCGTGATCGACTCCACGGCGACGGGGGAGCAGTAGACGCCCTTGTTCGCGAAGGTCGCGTACGCGTTGGCCATCGTCAGCGGCGAGACGAGCTGCGTGCCCAGGGTGAGCGAGGGCACCTGGTCGAGCTTCTTGCCGTCGGCGCGCTGCACGCCCATCTTCGTGGCCATCTGCGTGACCGGGCAGACGCCGAGCTTGCTGATCAGCTGCACGAAGTAGGTGTTGACCGACTTGGCCATGGCCTCCTTCATGTTCATCGGCCCGACCTCGGACTTCGACTCGTTCTCGACGGTCGCGGGGTCCGTCGTGCTGTTCTGCCAGGTGCTGTTGCAGGTCTGCACCGGCGAGGGGTAGTTCATCTTGTTCGGCGCGGATTCGACGGTGCCGGGGTCCGTGCCGCTGTCGATCGCGGCCGCGGCCGTGATCGGCTTGAACGTGGAGCCGGACTGGAAGCCGTTGCCGCCGCCCATGTCGTGGTCGGTGCTGAGGTTGAGCTGGGTCTCGTTGGTCCCGAAGCCGTACGGGCGGGACTGGCCCATCGCGACGATCTTGCCGGTGCCCGGCTGGACAAGGGTCACGGCCGTGGCGACCGAGTCCGTCTTGTAGACGTGGTTCTGGATCGAGGCCTGGACCGATCCCTGGGCCTTCGGGTCGAGCGTCGTCTTGATCGTCAGACCGCCGGTGTTCCAGCGGTCGGCGCGCTCCTGAGACGTCTTGCCGAAGGTCGGGTCGTCCAGCAGGGTGTCGCGCACGTAGTCGCAGAAGAAGCCCGCGCCCTTGACGGCGGTGATGCAGCCGCTCTTGGGGCGCTTCACCTTGAGCTTGATCGGCGTCGCGATCGCTTTGTCCGCCTCGGACTGCGAGATGTCGCCGACCTGCTCCATCCGCGTGAGGACGGTGTTGCGCCGCTTGAGTGCGGTCGGTTCGTCGTTGATCGGGTCGTACTGGCTGGGCGACTGGACGAGGCCGGCCAGCAGCGCCGACTCCTCAAGATCCAGGTCCTTGGCGTGCTTCGAGAAGTACAGCTCGGAGGCCGCCTCGACGCCGTACGCCTGCTCCCCGAAGAACGTGATGTTCAGGTAGTTCTCAAGGATCTTCTTCTTGCCGAGTTCGTCCTCGACCTGGATCGCGTACTTCAGTTCCTGGACCTTGCGGCCCAGGGTCTGCTGGGTGGCCTGCGCGACCTTGGTGGGGTCGTTGCCGGCCTCCTCGATGAAGACGTTCTTGACGTACTGCTGTGTCAGCGTCGACGCGCCCTGCGCGACGCCGCCGGACTGCGCGTTCTGGTTGAGTGCGCGGGCGACGCCCTTGATGTCGATCGCCCCGTGCTCGTAGTACCGCGAGTCCTCGATGGCGACGAGCGCCTTCTGCATGTACGGGGAGATGTCCTTCAGCGGCACCACCGTGCGGTCGCGCGAGTAGACGTCGGCGATCTTGCCGCCGTCCGCGTCGAGGATGGTGGTCCGCTGGCTCAACGGCGGGGTCTTGAGGTTGGCGGGGAGTTCGTCGAATCCCGTGACCGTCCCCTTGGCCGCGAGACCCAGCGATCCGAAGGCCGGCAGGGCGATGCCGGCGAGCACCGCGCCGGCGAGCACGCTGACTCCCAGGAACTTGGCGGCCTGCTGGGTCTTGGACAGGCCTCCGCCCGAGCGCTTCTTTGGCATGGGTGCAGCCTACGGTCTGATTCGCCGGACAAGGGTCAAGGCTCTGGCCTAAGCTGCACTCAACTGTCACGATCTCGCACGCGGGTGTGGCGAAGCACCACGCGGCATCCCGAGCCGGTGCGGTCGAGGACGTACGAAGCAGAGGTACGGAACGTACGAGCAGAGGTGCGGGACGTACGAAGAGGTACGGGACGTACGGGGCGAGGACTCCGAGAGATATGCCGACGGCAGCCGGGCCGAGACCGGCCAGGGTCACACTTTCGGGTGGTCTTGTGTCATGAATTTCCGGCGAACCCGAGCGCCGGAAAACGTGCGCGGGCACCCTCCGGTGTGCTGCCTGGCATCGGCTGTGACGAGGCTGAACCACCTGGTCGTACGGGTTTGTTCAGGGCCTCTTTCGTTCACTCCCCTGGGTGATCTTTCGAGCACGCATAGTCCGTTCGGGCCATTCAAGATTGGGCACGAAGGGGGTGTTGCGCTGTGCCCGCCGCCCGTAACGTCCTCAACTGGCAGCGGTGAATATGCCTCTGCCGCCGTGGGGGAGCCTCGATTCGGGAGAGGACGGCGCCGGCATGGGCTGGGTTACCGACTGGAGTGCGCAGGCAGCCTGCCGCACTACCAATCCGGACGAACTATTCGTTCAAGGTGCAGCGCAGAACAGGGCCAAGGCGGTGTGCACCGGTTGCCCGGTGCGTACGGAGTGCCTGGCAGACGCGCTCGACAACCACGTCGAGTTCGGCGTATGGGGCGGAATGACCGAGCGGGAGCGCCGTGCGCTGCTGCGCAGGCGGCCGACGGTCATGTCGTGGCGGCGCCTGCTGGAGACGGCGCGCACGGAGTACGAGCGCAGCGCGGGCCTGCTGCCCGCCGGGCTCGAGGGTGACGAGGTGAACTTCGAGACGTTCGCGGCGGTCAGTTAGCCCGGGCAGTCCACCCACCGCCGGGGGAGCGGTGACCGACATCGGACCGAAGCGCCGGCCCGGGATGGCGCGCTTCGACGCGCCGACCTGCGGTTGCGGGGGCGTCTGCGCGCTTCGTCCCGCCAGTGCGCCCCGGGAGCCGTCACCGCAGCTGAGGGCGGCCACCGCTGAGGGCACGCTGTCGCTGAGTGCCGCCGTCGGTTCCGAGCACCACCGTTTCGTGCCACCGCCATGCCGCCACCGGCGCCGCCTATCGGAGCGGGCGCGTCACTCCGACGTGTCACCCGCCGCCAGGCGGTCCCCCACGGACCTGAGTCCGACCAGGTCGTGCACGTCTCCGGGCAGTGCCGGGACGGCGATCACCGCCACCTCAGGGTGGAGTGCCGTGAAGCGGTCCCGTGTGCGCTGCTCGCGCGCGATCACGTGCATGCGGTCCGCGTGGAGCCGCAGCAGACCGGCTGTCAGCTGTTCCACACTTGTGACAGAGTCGACCGCCGGTGAATCGGAACTACCCGGCGAATCGGTTGAATCGGTTGGGCTCGGGTCCGGGGATTCGGGGTTCTCGGACGGCCCGGCGGCCTCGGGAGAGGAGTCATCGCGCGGGGTGCCCGCACTGCTTGTCGCGCTACGGGGAGTGGCGCCACGGACACCATTCCCGGCCTCCTGATCCACAATGCCGGACTCTTCAAGATTTTCCGCGGCGGCCCGCGCCCGGTCCGCCGACAGCCGGCGCGCGCCGCTGTCATGCACCCGGTTGAGGACCAGTCCCGCCAGCGGCATCCGCTCCGCCGCCAACCGGCTGACGAAATAGGCCGCTTCACGCAGCGCGTCCCGCTCGGGCGCCGCCACCACGAGGAAGGCCGTGCCCGGCGCCTGGAGCAGCCGGTACGTCGCGTCCGCGCGGGTGCGGAAGCCGCCGAACATCGTGTCCATCGCGGCCACGAACGTCTGCACGTCGTTGAGGAACTGCCCGCCGAGCAGTTTGCCCAGGGTGCCGGTCATCATCGTCATGCCGACGTTGAGGAACTTCATCCCCGCGCGCCCGCCGACCTTCGCGGGGGCCATCAGCACCCGGATGAACTTCCCGTCCAGGAACGACCCGAGGCGCTTCGGCGCGTCCAGGAAATCGAGGGCGGAGCGCGACGGCGGGGTGTCCACGACGATCAGGTCCCACTCGTCGCGGGCCCGCAGCTGGCCCAGCTTCTCCATGGCCATGTACTCCTGCGTACCGGCGAACCCGGCCGACAGGGACTGGTAGAAGGGGTTCTCCAGGATCGCGCGCGCCCGCGCCTTGTCCGCGTGCGACTCGACGATCTCGTCGAACGTCCGCTTCATGTCCAGCATCATCGCGTGCAGTTCGCCGGGGCCCTCGACCCCCTTGACCTGGCGCGGGGTGTTGTCGAGCGAGTCGATCCCCATGGACTGCGCGAGCCGCCGCGCCGGGTCGATCGTCAGGACGACCACCTTGCGTCCGCGCTCCGCCGCCCGTACGCCGAGCGCCGCGGCCGTCGTCGTCTTGCCGACGCCGCCGGAGCCGCAGCAGACGATGATGCGGGTCGCGGGGTCGTCCAGCAGGGCGTCCACGTCGAGCGCGGGCGTGTCCGACGGCAGCCCGGCCCGCGCCGGGGGACCGTCCTCCCGGCGACGACCGTGCCCGGTGCCGGTGCCGGTGCCGGCACCGGTCGCCCTGCCGCTGCCGCTGCCGCTGCCGCTGCCGTTGTCCGTGCCGCCGGGCTCCTGGGCCTTGCTCATGCGAAAGCCTTCCCGAGCTGTCGAAGCTCCCTGGCCAGCTGGTAGAGCCCGGCGAGATCCATGCCCTCACCCAGCAGGGGCAGTTCGTACGTGGGCACGCCGACCCTCTCCAGTACGGCGCGCTGCTCACGCTCCAGTTCCACACGCTGCGCGTGCTCGGAGGCCTGGTCGAGCAGCGGGCCCACGAGCTTCGTCGGCGCGGCGAGCCCCGCCGACGCCAGCACCTTGGTGACCTCCTTGCGGCGGTCGCAGGAGGCGGCCCGTACCGCCGCCTCGTCCAGCAGGTGCGGGCGGACCATGTTGACGATCACGTTGCCCACCGGAAGCTCCGCCGCGCGCAGCTCGGCGATGCCGTCCGCCGTCTCCTGGACGGGCATCTCCTCCAGCTGCGTCACGAGGTGCACCGCGGTCTCGCGCGACCTGAGGACACGCATCACGGCCTGCGCCTGATTGTGTATGGGGCCGATCTTCGCGAGCCCCGCCACCTCGTAGTTCACATTGAGGAAGCGGGTGATGCGGCCGGTGGGGGGCGCGTCCATCACCACGTAGTCGTACGCGAACCGGCCGTTGCGGTCGCGCCGCCGTACGGCCTCGCACGCCTTGCCGGTCAGCAGGACGTCCCGCACACCGGGGGCGATGGTCGTCGCGAAGTCGATCGCGCCGATCCGGTTCAGCGCGCGCCCGGCGCTGCCCAGCTTGTAGAACATCTGGAGGTAGTCGAGCAGCGCCCGCTCCGCGTCGATGGCCAGCGCGAATACCTCGCCGCCGCCGGACGCGACGGCGATCTTCCGTTCCTCGTAGGGCAGCGCCTCCGTTTCGAAGAGCTGCGCGATGCCCTGCCTGCCCTCGACCTCGACGAGGAGGGCGCGCTTGCCCTCTGTCGCGAGGGAGAGCGCGAGAGCGGCGGCCACCGTCGTCTTACCGGTGCCGCCCTTGCCGCTGACGACCTGGAGCCTGCTCACATATTCGAGCCTAACCAGTCGTGTCCCGCCCTACGCACCTGGCCGCCCCTGGGGTTTCTCGGGGTGCCCCCGAGGTTGCGACTACAGTCGCCCCATGACCAAGTGGGAATACGCCACCGTGCCGCTTCTCGTGCACGCGACCAAGCAGATCCTGGACACCTGGGGCGAGGACGGCTGGGAGCTCGTCCAGGTCGTGCCGGGCCCCAACAACCCCGAGCAGCTCGTGGCCTACCTGAAGCGGGAGAAGGGCGCGTGAGCGGCACCGTCGAGGCGGCGATCGCCGCGGCGGGGCTGACCCTGCCGGACGTCGCGCCGCCGCTCGCCGCGTACAAGCCCGCCGTCCGCAGCGGCGTGTACGTCTACACGGCGGGCCAGCTCCCGCTCGTGGAGGGCAAGCTTCCGCTCACCGGCAAGGTGGGTGCGGAGGTCACCGCCGAGGAGGCCAAGGAGCTGGCGGCCACCTGCGCGCTGAACGCCCTCGCGGCAGTGAAATCCGTCACCGGCGACCTCGACCGCATCGCGCGCGTGGTGAAGGTCGTGGGGTACGTGGCGTCCGCCGCGGACTTCACCGGCCAGCCCGCAGTGATCAACGGCGCGAGCGAGCTGCTCGCCCGCGTCCTCGGTGAGAAGGGCGTACACGCGCGCAGCGCCGTGGGCGTCGCGGTACTGCCGCTGGACGCACCGGTCGAGGTCGAGATCCAGGTGGAACTGACCGAGGACTGAACCACCGATCCTGGAAACAGCGGGCGCCGGGGCCACAAGAGTGGCGAGGAGCCCGGGAAGCCGGCCGGCGGGACCCCTGCGAGGGTCCGCCGGCCGGCTTTTCGCACGAGGCGTGTCGGCGGAAGGGTCCGTCCCGTGCGCACCCGGCCGTGCGGTCGTCATGCGAGGCCGGGCACGGAGGCCGCACCTTCAGGCCGGGCCGGGAGGCCGGACGCCACGGGAAGGGCTGGCGGGCCGGCAAACCTGGCCTCCTCCTTACGGCGGGCGTACGTCTCGAAGGCCGGGCCCGGAAACCCGCCCCCTCCTTACGACGGGTGCACGGCCCGGTCAGGCGCTCGTACGGCCGCCCCTCGAACATCCGGTCACGAACGCATAGCATCCGCCCATGCCTACAGGTCAGTGGTATCCGCCGGAATGGCCGGAGCGCATCCGGGCCCTCGCCGCGGGCGGGCTCGCCGTGGTGCCCCCGCGCCGCGCCGCCACCGTCCTACTGCTGCGGGACGGCGTGCCCGGTCCCTCCGTGCACATGCTGCGGCGGCGCGCCTCGATGGCCTTCGCCGCCGGCGCGTACGTCTACCCGGGCGGCGGCGTCGATCCGCGGGACGACGACCGGCTCGTCGGCTGGGCGGGGCCCGACCGGGAGACCTGGGCGCGCAGGCTCGGCGTCGGACCGGCCGAGGCGCAGGCCATCGTCTGCGCGGCCGTGCGCGAGACGTACGAGGAGGCGGGCGTCCTGCTCGCCGGTGAGAGCGCGGACACGGTCGTCGACGACATGACGGGCGACGACTGGGAGGCCGACCGGGCCGCCCTCGCGGGCCACGAACTGTCCTTCGCGGAGTTCCTGGACAAGCGGCGGCTGACGCTGCGCAGTGACCTGCTCGGCGCCTGGGCGCGCTGGATCACCCCCGAGTTCGAGCCGCGCCGTTACGACACCTGGTTCTTCGTCGCGGCGCTCCCCGCCGGACAGCGCACCAGGAACGCCTCCACCGAGGCCGACAGGACCGTCTGGATCAGGCCCGCCGAGGCGACCGCCGCGTACGACGGAGGCGAACTGCTGATGATGCCGCCCACGGTCTCGACGCTGCGCGCGCTCGAACCGTACGGCTCCGCCGCCGACGTCCTCGCCGCCGCGGAGCAGCGCGATCTGACGCCCGTACTGGCCAGGGCCCGCATGGAGGGTGGCGAGCTCGTCCTCAGCTGGCCGGGCCACGACGAGTTCACCAAGCGGGTCAGCAGCACTCGTCTTCCGGCCGCTCAGGACGCCGGAAAGGCCGAAGCCCCCGGCCGGGACCAGGAAGGCGAACAGCGATGACCGGCGCAGGGGAACTGCCGGGACGGCCCCGCGCCGGCGTCGCATCGGGTGCCGCGACCGCGCGTGCGTTCAACGTCCTCGCGCCCAATCCGTCGCCGATGACGCTGGACGGCACGAACACCTGGATCGTCGCGGAGCCGGACTCCGGCCTCGCCGTCGTGATCGACCCCGGGCCGCTGGACGAGGCCCATCTGCGGGCCGTGATCAGCGCGGCCGAACGGGCCGGCCACCGGGTCGCGCAGACGCTCCTCACGCACGGCCATCCCGACCACGCCGAGGGCGCGGCCCGCTTCGCCGAGCTCACCGGCACCGGCGTGCGCGCGCTGGATCCGGCCCTGCGCCTCGGAGACGAGGGCCTCGCCGCAGGCGACGTGGTCACGACCGGCGGCCTCGAACTGCGGGTCGTGCCGTCCCCCGGTCACACGGCGGACTCGCTCTGCTTCCACCTCCCCGCCGATCGCGCCCTGCTCACCGGCGACACGATCCTCGGCCGTGGCACGACGGTCGTCGCCCACCCCGACGGGCGGCTCGGTGACTACCTCGACTCGCTGCGCAGACTGCGGTCGCTGACCGTGGACGACGGTGTCGACACCGTCCTGCCTGGTCACGGGCCCGTCCTGGAGGACGCGCGGGGCGCCGTCGAGTACTACCTCGCCCATCGCGCCAACCGCCTCGCGCAGGTCGAGACGGCCGTGGAGAAGGGCCTGCGGACGGCCTCCGAGGTGGTGGCGGAGGTGTACGCGGACGTCGACCGGAACCTCTGGCCGGCGGCCGAACTGTCCGTACGCGCGCAGTTGGAGTACCTGGGCGAGCACGGAATCATCTAGGGCCCGGCGGGCCCGGCGGGCCCGGCGGGCCCGGCGCGCGTACGGGGGGCGGACGTCTTCCCGCGCGCCTTCCCGCCACCGGGTGGCCGCCCTCCCGCACGGGACGTACCGCATGTGCTGGACGTGCCCCACGTGTTCCCGGCATCCCCACGTCGGGCGTCTCACGTCGGGCGTCCCGCGTCGGGCTTCGCGCACGGTGGCTGTTCCTGTGGCCGCGACCGCGCCGCGACTCTCAGGACTCGGGCCAGGACTTCCGGCCGTGGAGGCGCGTGTATTCGGCGGCCAGCCAGGGGCCCAGGTCGTCCGCGTACTCCTGGAGGACCGCGGGGTCCGTGACGGGGACGCGGGCGACGGCGGCGGCCGCGCGGAGCTGGTCGCCGCGCTGCGGGTAGTAGCGGGCGAAGATCTCCGCCGATCGTTCGAGGTCGCTGGTCCAGCCGCCCCAGCGGGGCATCACGAGCGTGAACGCCGTACGGACGAGATGGCGCGCGTACGCGCGGCTGAGCCGGGCCCGCTCGGCGGGGTCCCCGGCGGCGGCGTTCTGCCGGCGCCAGCGCGGGAGCCGGAGCTCAAGGCTCCCGTTGGTCTCGCGGGCCAGCAGCGAGTCAGGACGGTATCTGGGCAGACGGGCCGCCAGGTCCTCGCCGTCCAGCGGCGTGCAGAGGCAGGCGACGAACCAGCCGAGGTCGAACCGCTCCCGCCCGCTGAGCAGCCGCCCGGCCGTGTACAGCAGGATCCCGGCGCCGTCGATCACGTCGTACGACGCGTCGAGCGCCGCCCCCAGCGCGTGGGCGGCGGCCCGGTCGGCGTCCGAGGGCTCCGCCGGGACGGTGGAATCGTGCCCAGGGATGGGGCCTTCCGGGTGCAGGGCGATCAGGAGATCGAGGTCCGACCGGCCCGGCCTGGCCGTGCCGCGCGGTACGGATCCGTACAGATACACACTGTGCAGCCGTGGACCGTAGGTGTCCGCCACCCGTTGCCGGGCGTCGTCGACGAGCGGCGCGAAGGGTGCGCCCACCCGGCCGAGGGAGCCCTCCCGCGCGATGAAGCCGTCCGAGTCGAGCCCCTTACCGCGTTCGAGGTCGCGCTCCGTGCCGCTGTCGCCGCGCGCGCCGCCCTCGCCGTCGCGGGACGGATCGTGGTCGGGCATGTCCCCCCTGGCCGGGAGCGCCCGGCAGACGTCGGCGACCGACGCCGACCGCCGGGCCCTACGAGCCCTCCACGGGCAATCGGCCTGCGGGTGCAGGCACTCAGCACACGGGCGTAGGCGCTCAGCGCGAGCGCTTCGCCAGCCGCTCCACGTCCAGCAGGATCACCGCGCGCGCCTCCAGGCGCAGCCAGCCGCGCTGCGCGAAGTCCGCCAGCGCCTTGTTGACCGTCTCGCGCGAGGCGCCGACCAGCTGGGCCAGCTCCTCCTGAGTGAGGTCGTGGACGACGTGGATGCCCTCCTCCGACTGCACGCCGAAACGGCGCGACAGGTCGAGCAGGGCGCGGGCGACCCGGCCGGGCACGTCGGAGAAGACCAGGTCGGACATCTGGTCGTTCGTCTTGCGCAGGCGTCTGGCGATGGCACGCAGCAGCGCGGACGCCACCTCGGGACGCACGTTCAGCCAGGGCAGCAGGTCGCTGTGGCCGAGACCGAGGAGCTTGACCTCCGTCAGCGCCGTCGCCGTCGCCGTGCGTGGGCCGGGGTCGAAGAGGGACAGCTCACCGATGAGTTCGCCGGGACCGAGCACCGCGAGCATGTTCTCGCGACCGTCCGGGGAGGTGCGGTGCAGCTTCACCTTGCCCTCGGTGACCACGTAGAGGCGGTCTCCGGGGTCCCCCTCGTGGAACAGAGCGTCACCACGCGCCAGCGTGGTCTCACTCATCGAGGCGCGGAGCTCGGTGGCCTGATCGTCATCGAGCGCCGCGAAGAGCGGGGCACGCCGCAGAACGTCGTCCACGAGTTCTCTCCTTGTCGACCTGCTCGGGAATCGGACTCCCTGACGGGAAACCGTGATCCCCATGATGCCGTAGGTGCTGCTGATGCCGTACGTGCAGCAACCTCATCCGTACGGAAAGTTTGACGTACAAAGAACGCTCTGCCGCTCGCTCCGGCGGAATCGGGTGACGGACGGCTCGTGTCCCTCCGGATGTCAGTGGCGGGCTTTAGGCTGGCCGGGTGTCCAACTGACCGGTGAACGACCGGCGGCAGCGCAGGCCAAGGGGGCTTGAAGAGTGTCCGCGGAGTCCCATTCCGCTGTGGGCGAACAGTCCTCGGCAAAAACGAAAAACAGGAAAAATGCTGTGAAACCGGAGTCGCATCTCGCGATGGTCCGCAGGGCCCGCCGCATCAATCGCGAACTCGCCGAGCTGTATCCCTACGCCCACCCGGAACTCGACTTCAGGAACGCGTTCGAGCTCCTGATCGCCACGGTCCTGTCCGCCCAGACGACGGACCTCCGGGTGAACCAGACGACGCCCGCGCTGTTCGCGAAGTACCCCACCCCCGAGGACCTTGCGGCTGCCGACCCCGAGGAGCTGGAGCAGGTCATCCGCCCCACCGGCTTCTTCCGCGCCAAGGCGAAGTCCCTGATCGGCCTGTCCACCGCTCTGCGCGACCGCTTCGACGGGGAGGTGCCGCCGCGCCTGGAAGACCTCGTGACGCTGCCGGGCGTCGGCCGTAAGACCGCCAACGTCGTGCTGGGCAACGCGTTCGGGGTGCCCGGGCTGACCGTCGACACCCACTTCGGCCGGCTCGTGCGCCGCTGGAAGTGGACGGAGGAGGAGGACCCGGTGAAGGTCGAGGCCGCGGTCGCCGAGATCTTCCCCAAGAGCGAGTGGACGATGCTCTCGCACCGGATCGTCTTCCACGGCCGGCGTGTCTGCCACTCCCGCAAGCCCGCATGCGGCGCCTGCGCGATCGCGCCCCTGTGTCCCGCGTACGGCGAGGGCGAGACCGACCCGGAGAAGGCCAAGAAGCTGCTGAAGTACGAGCTGGCGGGCAAGCCGGGGCAGCGGCTCAGCCCGCCCGCCGACTACCCGGGCAGGGCCGCGCCGCCGCTGGGCGCCCCGGAGAGCGACGCGTGACGGGGCGCCAGGCACCGGCGGGGACCGCGCCGGGAGGGGCGCCCGCCGCCGGCGGGGGCCCTGGGCGAGCCTTCTCCGGCCGTGTGCCGTCGCGGCGCGCTGAGACGGGAGCGCTGGACGTGGCGCGTGACGGGCGGACCGGCGGTGGCTGACAGCGCCGCGCGTGACGGTGCCGCGCGTGACGGTGCGGCGCGTGGGGGTGCGGCGCGTGGGGGTGCGGCGCGTCGTGATGACGCGCCGCGTGACGGTGACGCGTGGAACGATCTCGCGCCCGATCGGCGTTACACCACGGGGGTGCCGATGACGCACACGGAGACACCGATCGAGACAGGGACCGACGCGGCGGTCGGGACACCGAGCCGGACGCGGGCCGGTGACCACCCGGGCACGACGACTGCCGCAGCGGCCGGGAGCGGGACCGGAGCATCGACCGGGAAGCAGGCGCCGGGCGGAGCGCCGGCGGGGCAGGGGACGGCCGGCACGGCACCCGCCGCCGACGCCGAGCTCAGCGGTGACCGCAAGCTCAGTACGCCCGGGGACGCCACGGTCAGCAGGCCCGTGGATGCCACGGGTAGTACGCCCGTGGGTGCCACGGTCAGCAGGCCCGGCGATGCCACGCTCAGTACGCCCGGCGAAGCCACGGTCAGCGCGGCGGGCCTGCCCGACTGGCTCCAGCCGGTGGTGCGCGCCGCCGCGACCGTACGGCCCGAGCAGCTCAGCTCCTTCCTGCCGCCCGCCGACGGCGGCGGCCGGCAGTCCGCGGTCCTCGTCCTGTTCGGTGAGGGCGACAGCGGCCCGGAACTGCTGCTCACGGAGCGCGCGAGCAGCCTGCGTTCGCACGCGGGCCAGCCGTCCTTCCCGGGCGGCACGCTCGACCCCGAGGACGGCGACCCGGCCACGACGGGCCCGCTCCACGCGGCCCTGCGCGAGGCGCGGGAGGAGACCGGGCTCGACCCCTCCGGCGTCCAGGTCTTCGGCATCCTGCCCCGGCTCTACATCCCGGTCAGCGGCTTCGTCGTCACGCCGGTGCTCGGCTGGTGGCACACCCCGAGCCCGGTCGGTGTCGTCGATCCCGCGGAGACTGCGCGTGTCTTCACGGTCCCCGTGGCGGAACTCACGGACCCCGAGAATCGCATGATGACCATCCACCCCAGGGGTCACCACGGCCCTGCGTTCCACTGCGGATCCTCCTTGGTCTGGGGTTTCACGGCCGGAGTGATCGACCGGATCCTGCACTACGCCGGGTGGGAGCAGCCCTGGGACCACGAGAAGCGGGTCCCCCTCGACTGGCGGGCATGACAGGCTGACACCCGCACCCGGACCTGCCCGAGACCCGGCGGGTCCGGGCGGGCGGGCCACGACCCTGCCAGGCCCTCGGGACCACCACGCGAGGCGCCTGGGACGACAATGCGAGGCAACTGACGGTGAACGTGCTGGACATCCTGCTGCTGGTCGCCGCCGTCTGGTTCGCGATCATCGGCTACCGCCAGGGATTCGTCGTCGGCATCCTGTCGGTGATCGGCTTCCTCGGCGGCGGCCTCGTGGCCGTCTACCTGCTGCCCCTGGTCTGGAGGCAGCTGACCCGGGACGCCAACGTGTCCACGACCGCGGCTGTCGTCGCCGTCGTGATCGTCATCGTCTGCGCCTCCGTCGGCCAGGCCTTCACCACACACCTCGGCAACAGGCTGCGGAAATTCATCACCTGGTCCCCGGCCCGCGCGCTGGACGCGACGGGCGGCGCCCTGGTGAACGTCGTCGCGATGCTGCTCGTGGCGTGGCTCCTCGGATCCGCGCTGGCCGTCACCTCCCTGCCGACGATCGGCAAGGAGGTGCGCGGCTCGAAGGTGCTCCTCGGCGTGTCGCAGGTGATGCCGAATCAGGCGACGACGTTGTTCACGGACTTCTCCTCAGCTCTCGCGCAGAACGGCTTCCCGCAGGTCTTCAGCCCGTTCGCGAACGAACCCATCACCCAGGTCCGGGCGCCCGACCCGGCCCTCGCGGGCAGCCCCGTCGCGGCCCGCGCCCAGAAGTCCGTGGTCAAGGTCGTCGGCACGGCCTCCGGCTGCGGCAAGGTCCTGGAGGGCTCGGGCTTCGTCTTCGCCGACCACAGGGTCATCACCAACGCCCACGTCGTGGGCGGCGTCAGCGACCCGACCATCCAGATCGGCGGGGTGGGCAAGCTGTACGACGCGAAGGTCGTGCTCTACGACTGGCAGCGCGACATCGCCGTGCTGGACGTGCCGAACCTGCGGGCCACGCCGCTGAAGTTCAGCACGGCCGACGCGCAGAGCGGTGACAGCGCCATCGTCGCCGGCTTCCCCGAGAACGGCGCGTACGACGTCCGATCGGCGCGCGTACGCGGCCGGATCAACGCGAGCGGCCCCGACATCTATCACCGCGGCAATGTCACGCGCGACGTGTACTCGCTGTTCGCGACCGTGCGGCAGGGGAACTCCGGCGGCCCGCTGCTGACCCCCGCAGGCAAGGTCTACGGGGTGATCTTCGCCAGGTCGCTCGACGACGACGACACGGGGTACGCCCTGACGGCGGACGAGATCCAGCCCGACATCAAGGCGGGCAGGACCGCCGACCGGCAGGTCGACACACAGGGCTGCGCCCTCTGACTCTCCGGGCGGATGTCACCGGCCCGGAGGTGGGCGCCTGCCCCCTCTGACCGGGCTGGGCGGGCGTGAGCGGCCCGGGTCGCGTGACCGCCTCGCGCCCGGGACGGGCCGGTCCCCCGATGGCCCTCGTGACGCTGGCTGGTCCCGTCCCCGCAGCGGCGCTCGGTGCCGGTGCCCCGTCCCGGTGCTCCGTGCCGGCACGGGACGCGTCTCCAGCTCGGTCCCCTCGTACCGCCCCCGCGGACGCCCCCGAAAACGGATGAGCCCCGGGCGGTCGGCCCGGGGCGGTGGTCGTGGTGGTGTGTCTCGCGGTCTCTCGTGATCTCTCGCCGGTGGCGGCACGTCAGCCGGTCCGGCGCGGAATCAGGTGCCGGTGCGTGTACCTGCCCTGGCCGTCGCGCCGCCGCGCTGATGGCGCAGCCTGGCCGAGACCCAACGGGCCCTGCGGCGGATGATGCGGGGAATGCCGAGCCCGAGTTGCTGATCCTGCTCCGTGGCCCCTATCTGCGGGACACCGCCCCTCGGGTGCGTGATCGGCGCGATGGCCGACGTGGGGTTCCTGCGTGCTGCGTCACCGTGATCGTGCGTCCAGCCCATACCCGACGTCTGCCCCTGCCCCATGGTCGGTAACCGCCTGAGTGGGCGCCAATCGGCCTATGCTTCCGGCATTTGGCAGCTCGTACGATCGTCGTAGTGGATGCGTCTGTTCGGGGGATCTGTTCGAGGGGTGACGCCAGTGGACGCGGTGATGGGTGACCAGCGCCTGCCCCGGACGACGCCCGCCACACATCCGGCGGTGAGGGCCCAACGGAACGCGGGCGGACCGGCGAGGCGTGGAAACGGAACGCGGCGATCCGACGGTACGGGGACGACAAACCGCGCGACCCGGCGCCGAGGACGATGAAACGGGCGATCCAGCGCCGGCACGACGAAACGCCGACGGGGCCGGTCGGCCCTACGCGCCCCGCCTCTCGCGGTCCTCCCGGCGGTCGTGCGCCGGGTCGGCCAGCCAGTCCAGCAACTCCGTGGAGAACGCCACCGGGTCCTCCTCGTGCGGGAAGTGCCCAAGGCCCTCGAACAGCCGCCAGCGGTACGCCGCCTCCACGTACTCGACGGACCCCGCCGTGGACCGCGTCCGCATCGCCGGGTCCAGCGCGCCGTGCAACTGGAGCGTCGGCACCCGCACAGGCCGCTTCATACGACGGTAGAACTGGATGCCGTCCGGGCGTGCCAGGGACCGCACCATCCACCGGTACGGCTCGATCGAGCAGTGCGCCGTCGACGGGATCATCATCGCCCGCCGGTACATCCCGATCGCTTTGTCATCGGGCTCGTCCGAACCCGACCACTCCCTGATCAGTTCTCCCACCAGCGCGGCATCGTTCGCCAGCAGCCGGCGCTCCGGGATCCACGGGCGCTGGAAGCCCCACACGTACGACCCGGCACGGGTCTGCGCGAAGTCCGAGAGCATCGCCGAGCGCCAGCGGCGCGGATGCGGCATGGAACTCACGACCAGCCGCCGTACGAGCTTCGGGCGCATCACCGCCGCAGTCCACGCGAGGTAACCGCCCAGGTCGTGCCCGACGAGTGCCGCGTCCGGCTCGCCGAGGGAGCGCACGACGCCGGTGATGTCGAGCGCGAGGTTCGCGGGGTCGTAGCCGCGCGGCGTGCGGTCGCTGCCGCCCACGCCCCGCAGGTCCATGGCCACGGCCCGGTACCCGGCCTCCGCGAGCGTCACCAGTTGATGGCGCCAGGTCCACCAGAACTGAGGGAAGCCGTGCAGGAGCAGCACGAGCGGCCCCTCGCCCATCTCGGCGATGTGGAAGCGCGCACCGTTGGCCGCCACATCGCGATGGGTCCAGGGGCCGTCGATGCGCACACCTGAGTCAGAGGCCGTCATGCAGACGAGCGTGCCACAGACGAGGAGTCCGTCGTGCCGGTCCCGAGCTCTCGCGGGTGCGGCTTGGCGTTCTGGAGCACCGCCGCCGTCTGCTTCGCCGACGCGATGCTCTTCTCGGGCGGCTTGACCTTCTTCAGCTTCAGCATCGCGAACCCGCCCAGAATGGCGGCGAGCACCACGAAGGCGCCGCCGACGATCAGGAACGACCAGGCGAGGCCGAGGCCGAGATTGTGGATGCCGTACGCGGCCGCGAAGCTGAAGACGGGCAGCGAGAACAGCAGGAAGACGCCCGCCACGCCGCCTGCGGCGCCGCCCGTCGCCCCCCGCTTGACGTCCTGCCGCAGCTCCGCCTTCGCGAGAGCGATCTCATCGTGCATCAGCTCCGACATCTCGGCCGTGGCGGCGGCGACCAGCTGACCGAGACTGCGGTCGGCTGGGACGGTCTCGACGACGGTGCCCGTCTTTACCGCGTCAGCAACCTGCTTGTCGGGGTCGCTCATCGGTGACTCCCTCTCCTCGGCCGTAACCGTTTTCTTGTGTCGTGCTTCTTCGTGTACCGGCGTCCGGCACCGGTGTCCGGGTATCCATGTGTCCGTTGTCAGATCATGCCGGACCGCCGCCGTCCTCGCGCGCTGCCCCCACGCGTCGTGGCCCGGAACTACGGTGTTACCCATCGGTACCCCCGCTTGCCCGCGTTCTACCCGCCCGATGTCGGCAACCCACCGGAGAGGCGGTACCCGGCCCGGGAACGGCGCCACGCGTCCGGAAAGCGGAACGACGCGCCCTGTATACGGAGCCGAGACGGGCCCGGGTGTCCGGGTACGGAGCCGAGACGGGCCCCGGTGTCCGGGCCACGATCGGATCAGGCACCCCTCGTCACGGGACCCGGACCGTGAACCTGGATCCGGATCAGGACCCGGCACTTGAACCCGGATCCGGAACTTGAACCCGGACCCGGATCGCGCGTGCCCATGCCGGAGACCTGTGCGGGCGGCCCGCGCGGCGGCGAGGACCGGTTCCGGTAGGACGAAAGCCGGGCCCGACACGGCGAGGACCGGTTCCGATACGACGAAGGGGGTGTGGGGTACGCGTACAGGCCGCGTACCCCCCACCCCCATCCGAGCCCGAGCCCAGGGGACCGATCAGGTCACTCGTCGCTGGAGGCCGTCGGCAGCTGGCTCTGGATGAGGTCCATGACGGACGCGTCGGTGAGCGTGGTCACGTCACCCAGCTGGCGGTTCTCCGCCACGTCCCGCAGCAGCCGCCGCATGATCTTGCCGGAGCGGGTCTTCGGCAGCTCCGCCACGGGCAGGATGCGCTTCGGCTTGGCGATCGGGCCGAGCGTGGCGCCGACGTGGTTGCGGAGTTCGGCCACCAGCCCGTCGTCCACCGAGGCGGTGCCGCGCAGGATGACGAACGCGACGATCGCCTGGCCCGTCGTCTCGTCGGCCGCACCGACGACCGCCGCCTCGGCGACCTTCGGATGCGAGACGAGCGCCGACTCGACCTCCGTGGTGGAGATGTTGTGGCCCGAGATCAGCATGACGTCGTCGACCCGGCCCAGCAGCCAGATGTCACCGTCGTCGTCCCTCTTCGCGCCGTCACCCGCGAAGTACTTGCCCTCGAAGCGGGACCAGTACGTGTCGATGTAGCGCTGGTCGTCGCCCCAGACGGTGCGGAGCATCGACGGCCACGGCTCGGTCAGCACCAGGTAGCCGCCGCCTCCGTTGGGCACCTCGTGACCCTCGTCGTCCACCACGGTGGCCGAGATACCCGGCAGCGCGCGCTGTGCGGAGCCCGGCTTGGTCTCGGTGACACCCGGAAGCGGGGAGATCATGACGGCACCCGTCTCGGTCTGCCACCACGTGTCGACGATCGGGGTCTTGCCGCCGCCGATGTTCTCCCGGTACCAGATCCACGCCTCGGGGTTGATCGGCTCGCCGACCGACCCGAGTACGCGCAGGCTGGACAGGTCGAAGCGGGCCGGAATGTCGTCGCCCCACTTCATGAACGTGCGGATCGCCGTCGGCGCCGCGTACAGCAGCGTGACGCGGTACTTCTGGATGACCTCCCAGAACCGGCCCTGGTGCGGGGTGTCGGGGGTGCCCTCGTACATGACCTGCGAAACGCCGTTCGACAGCGGTCCGTAGACGATGTACGAGTGTCCGGTGACCCAGCCGATGTCGGCGGTGCACCAGTAGACGTCGCTCTCCGGCTTCAGGTCGAAGACCGCCTGATGCGTGTAGGACGTCTGGGTGAGGTAACCGCCCGACGTGTGCAGGATGCCCTTCGGCTTACCCGTCGTACCGGACGTGTACAGGATGAACAGCGGGTGCTCGGCGTCGAACGCCTCGGGCGTGTGCTCCGGCGACTGGCGGTCCACGATGTCGTGCCACCACACGTCGCGGCTCGCGTCGAACTTCGTCTCCTGGCCCGTCCGGCGGACGACGAGGACGTGCTCGACCTGCGGGCACTTCGCGACGGCGTCGTCGATCGCGGGCTTGAGCGCGGTCGGCTTGCCGCGCCGGTGGCCGCCGTCCGCCGTGATGACGAGCTTGGCGTCGGCGTCCTGGATGCGGGAGGCCACGGCGTCCGCCGAGAAACCTCCGAAGACGACGGAGTGCGGCGCGCCGATCCGCGCGCAGGCCAGCATCGCGACGACGGCCTCGGGGATCATCGGCAGGTAGATGGCGACCCGGTCGCCCTTCGCCACGCCGAGCTCCAGGAGCGCGTTGGCCGCCTTGGAGACCTCGTCCTTCAACTGCGCGTACGTCAGGGTCCGGCTGTCGCCCGGCTCGCCCTCGAAGTGGATGGCGACGCGGTCGCCGTTGCCGGCCTCGACGTGGCGGTCCACGCAGTTGTACGCGACGTTCAGCTTGCCGTCCGCGAACCACTTCGCGAAGGGCGGGTTGGACCAGTCCAGTGTCTGCGTCGGCTCGGTGGCCCAGGTGAGCCGCCTCGCCTGCTCGGCCCAGAAGCCGAGCCGGTCCGCCGAGGCCTGTTCGTACGCCTCCGCCGTCACGTTGGCGTGCGCGGCCAGATCGGCAGGCGGTGCGAACCGACGCTCTTCCTTGAGCAGATTGGCCAGGCTCTCTTTGCTCACGACATCTCCCATTCCCAGGGCGTCCCTACGTTTCTCCCGCTAGCTCATCAGCCGGACGCCCACGTGACAAGAGCCGACGGGGAATTGGTTTAGACCTCTGTGGATGTGCGTCAGCCTACGCCCTCGGTACGTGTGCCCGGAGCGCGACGGAGCCCCTCCTCGTGCACGCGAGGAGGGGCCCACACCGTCTCACGGATGGTTGCGCCGGGAACCTCAGGCGCGCGACCTGGTGGATTCGGCGGCGGTCACGCGGTGGAAGACGGCGACGGGGGCCGCCACCTGACCGGCTGTTCGCCGGGTCTGTGCCGTATCGACCCGGTCCCGGCCCTGGCCTCGCTCCAGGTCCAGGTTCTGGTCTCGGAATTGGTCCCGGTCCCCGGCCCGGTCTTGGTCTCGTTCCTTGCCGTCCTGGTCCTGGTCCCGGGCAGGGCCCGCTTCACGATCCCGGGTCAGGTCATGCGGATCTGCCTGCGGGCCGCTCCCCCCGGCCGGCGCCGGCCCGTCCTCGCTGAGCAGGTACGCCTGGGCCTCGCCGACATGGAAGTACATGCCGTGCAGCGTCAGCACCCCGTCCGCGAGGCGACGGGCCACCGATGTGTGCGCCCGCAGGTTGTCCAGTTGCTGGACGACATTGGTGAGGCACAACTGCTCCGCCGTGTCGGCCGTCGGGCGGGCGGAGAGCCGCGCCGCCGGGCCGAGCCCGTCGCGCATCCGCCGCAGGCTGGGCAGCCCGTGCCGCAGCCAGCGCCGCAGCGGGGTCGACGGCCCGGCCGCATCGCCCGCACCTGGAGCCCCGGCCGCACCGGAGCCCGAAGTGTCGGCATCCCTCGCCGTAGTGGCGGCGGCGACGGCGGTGGCACGGTTTGTGGCTGTGGGTGCGGCGGTGACCGTGGCTGCGGCTGTGGAGTTGGTGTCGTCGTCGAGCAGTGCCTGCATCGCCCCGCAGCCCGAGTGCCCGCAGACCGTGATGGACTCCACGCGCAGGACGTCGACCGCGTACTCGATCGCGGCCGCCACCGAATCGTCGCCGCCCTCCGCGCCCGGCAGCGGTACGAGGTTGCCGACGTTGCGCACGGTGAAGAGGTCACCAGGGCCGCTCGCCGTGATCATGCTCGTCACCAACCGCGAGTCGGAGCAGGTCAGGAACAGCTGGGAGGGCCGCTGCCCCTCGCGCGCGAGCCGGGCCAGTTCGTCCCGCACCAGGGGTGCGGTGTTGCGCTGGAAGGCGCTGAGTCCGCTGGCCAGGCGGCTGGCACCGGAGGTGCGGGAGTCCCGGGTCCCTGCCGCTTCCGGCATGTCCCCCCGGCTCCGCTCGCGTTCCGGCCCGGAGCCGCACGGCTTGTCGTGGCCGTGCTCGCGGTCCGGCTCTGGCCCCTGCGCAGGGCCCAGATCAGGGCCCTGATCTCGGGTGAGCGCACGCCGGTGCCCGGGTTTCGGTCCCTCGTCCCGACGGCCGGGATTCCACTGCACGCCGTCCGGCAGCCGGCCGGTCAGCCGTCCTTTGCCCAACGGGTCGTGCCCCACCCCCTCTTGCTCCACCCGCTCTTGCTCCAGCCGCTCGTCATCCTGCTGCCCGTCTTCCGGTTGCCCGTCATCCGGTTGCCCCGTGGGCTGCCGGCCGATCCGCTGCGTGAGCCGACGCCTGAGGCGGCTTCCCGGCCCCGGAGCTCCCGGCACGGGCGGCTCGTCGCAGTGGTGGTTGCGCCACGGCGTCCAAGGGCGGCAGCAACTGCTCTCCTCACGCACGGGATCGGCGAAGCGGCCGCCCGCCCTGCCCGTGAACTCCACGGCTCCGCCGTGGGCCACGTGCGCCGCCCGCCACTCGTGCAGCACCTCGTACGCGGCGTGGTCCATGAAGGACCCGTCGAGTTCCACGACGCACTGTGCGTGTTGCGGCACCTGGTGCAGGACGCGGGTGAGCCGTGGCACCGCGAGGAAGGTCAACTGCCCGCGTACACAGACGTGGTACGTGGCCGCGAGCGTCTTGATCGTGATGCGCGTACGGGTCAGCCCGCGCAGAGCGACCGCCACTGCGACGGCCCCGCCGACGGCCACGCCCTGCAGAACGCCGAAGAGGATGACCGACGCCACCGTCGCCACGTAGACCGGGAACTCCCGGTGCCGGTGCACGTTGCGGATGTGCGCGTACGACACCATCTGCACGCCGACCATCATGACCAGCGCGGCGAGCGCGGCCAGCGGGATCCGTTCGAGGGCGGAGACGAGGAGCCCGGCGGCGAGCAGCACCCAGACGCCGTGCAGGATCGTGGACGCGCGGCCTGTCGCCCCGGCCCGCACGTTCGCCGAGCCGCGCACCGCGCCGCCGGAGACCGCGAGTCCCCCGAGAAGGCCGGACAAGGCGTTGGCTGCGCCCTGGGCGCGCAGTTCCCTGTCGAGGTCGGGACGGGGCCTCCGAGGCACGGGACGGGCTCCGGGACGACTCCCGGCGGCCGTGGCGCGGGCGGCGGCCAACTTGTCCACGGCGACTGCGGACAGCAGTGATTCGAGGCTCGCCACGAGGGTCATCGTGAGGACGGCCGTCAGCAGCGGGAGCACAGGGCCGCTCGGCAGGCCCGGCAGCACGTGCGCGCTCCAGGACGGCAGGTCGACGCGGGCGATGCGGGGCGCGGCGAAGGCTGCGACGCCTGTCGCGGCCCCGACGGAGACCAGAGCGGCCGGCACCTTCCCGATCGTTCCTCTCGCCCGGCCGGGAAGCCGGGGCCAGAGGATCAGGATGGTCAGGGTGAGCGCGCCGATCAGTGGTGACGCGGGCCCCACGTGGGCCAGTTGGTGCGGCAGCGCGGAGATGTTCGCCACGGCGGAGCTCTCCGGCGAGCCACCCAGCACGACATGCAGTTGGGCGAGCGCGATCGCGACGCCGATGCCCGCGAGGGTGCCGTGCACGATGGCCGGGCTGACGGCGAGTGCGGACCGAGCGGCCTTGAACGTGCCGAGCAGGATCTGCGTGAGTCCCGCACCGATGGTGATGACACAGGTGGTCCGCCACCCGAACTGCTGGATCATCCCGGCGGTGACGACGGTCAGGCCGGCGGAGGGGCCGCTGACGAGGAGGGGCGATCCGCCGAGCGCGCCGGCGACGATTCCGCCGATGCCGGCGGACAGGAGCGCGGCGCCCAGTGGGGCGCCCATCGCCACGGCGAGGCCGAGCGACATGGGAATGGCGATCAGGAAGACGGTGATGGACGCCGACAGATCGGCGCCGGCGATACGGAATCGGCGGGGGCGGCGTCCGCCGGGCCCGTCGCCCGGGTCCCGCACGGGAACAGGCGGGCCGTGCGGGCGCTGGTGGCGAGGGGCGGACGTGGTGCTCGCGGCGTCGGTACGGGCGGGGCCCGAGGCGGGGCCGGGTACGCGTGAAGACATGTGTTTCCCGTCTCCTCTGGGGTGGCGCGGTCGCGGAATGTGGTCCGGCGGCCGTGAGTCACGACGTGCAGTGGCGGGATCGATCCGTGATTCAAGGCTTGGTAAACGAATCGTAACTATCAGTAAAGTCTGTGTCATGCGTCGAAGGGCGAATGGCGGAACTATTCACCCGCAATGATGAATAGTAATTTTTTATATTCGATCACGGGGATTTCCTTCGATGGTGTCGGCGAAAAGAAAGGGGGAGAGGGGTGACGGAAAGGGGCGAGGTGGACGCGGTGAAAGGGGCGTGTTCCGAAGCGGTGGAAACGTGCGGGGCCGGGGCGATCGGAATGCCGCCGGGCGCTGCGGGGTGCTACCGGACGCCATCGGATGTCGTGGGACGGCATCCGGACGCAATGGAGCGGCATAGGACGCTACGAACAACACGAGAATGCGGCGAAATGCGGCCGGTGAATCGGCGGGACGTGGATGGGGTGGGGGTACGACGAGGGGGGTGCTGAGATCGACGAGGGCGTGCGGGAAGCGGCGGGGGCGTGCGGGACCCGACGCGGGCATGACGGAGCCCCGACGCGGGCGTCGGGGCTGCTGAGGTCCGGTTCCGGCCTGGGGGCGCCGGCATCGTGGGTGCGGGGTGCGGGGTGCGGGGTGCGGGGTGCTGCGTGCTCGGCGCTCGGCGCTCCGGCCGGGGTTCGGAAGGCCGAGGGTGAGGCCGGGGGGTGCGGGGACCTGTAGTCCGGGGTTCGGGAGCCGGCGCGCCTGGGGGGAGGGGCCGGTCATGTGACCGGCCGGTCAGCCGGGTTGCGGCACGGCGGCCGTCTCGCTCAGGACGAACGCCGGATCGACCTGCGAGGCGAGGTCGGCACCGGTCTTCGCGTTACCCCAGCTCTCCGCGTTCTTCAGGTGGAAGTGCACCATCTGCCGGGTGTACCGGGGCCAATCGCGGTGCTCGTACGACCGCAGGGCGGCTGCCTTCACGGTGTCCAGCGCGGCCCGGTTCGCCGGCTCCAACTGCCCGAACGGGGCGGGCCTGCCCTTTTCCATGGCGCGTACCCAGTTCGAGTGGGTGAGGGTGACGAGCAGGTCGTCGCCGACCTCTTCGCGCAGGAATTCCAGATCGGTCTCGTCCTGCACCTTGTTGCCCACGACCTTCAGCGCCACACCGAAGTCACGTGCGTATTGCTTGTACTGCCGGTAGACGGAGACGCCCTTACGGGTCGGCTCTGCCACCAGGAACGTCATGTCGAAGCGCGTGAACAGGCCGGAGGCGAAGGAGTCGGAGCCGGCGGTCATGTCCACCACGACGTATTCGTCGGGCCCGTCCACCAGGTGGTTCAGGCAGAGTTCGACGGCGCCGACCTTGGAGTGGTAGCAGGCGACGCCGAGATCGGCTTCCGTGAACGGGCCGGTGGCCATCAGCCGGATCTCGCCGTCGTCCAGCGCGACGCGGCGGGCGCAGGCGTCGTAGACCGGGTTGTCCTCCACGACGCGCAGCAGCCGCGAACCCCTGCCGGGGGGCGTCGTCTTGATCATGGCTTCGGCCGAGGCGATACGCGGATTGCTGCCCCGGACGTAGTCCTTGATCAGGGGAAGGTGCGCGCCCATCGCGGGAAGGGCGGCCGCCTCGGCCTCGGTGAGGCCGAGCGCGGCACCCAGGTGCTGGTTGATGTCGGCGTCGATGGCGACGACGGGTGTCCCGTCCGCCGCCAGACTGCGGATGAAGAGCGAGGACAGCGTGGTCTTGCCGCTGCCGCCCTTGCCCACGAAAGCGATCTTCATGTTCACGTAGCGTAGTCGATCCGCTGCGGGGCGTCGCCGGGTTCCGTGAAGAATGCCACTGGACGGTGGGTGATGTGACACGGGCGCGTAGCCTCGCTACCTATGAGTAGGTCCGCCTCTGACGTCCCCGACGCCTCAGCCGACAGGTCGCACACGCCCCCGGGTGCCTCTGGTGCTCCCGACGGGGCCACGGCTGTGGCTGCCGTCCGGCGGGGGGACGATCCGCTCGCCGCCCTCGCCTCGCTCCCCGGCGTGCCCGATGCGGTGGAATCCGTACGCAAGGCCGTCGACCGTGTCTACGGACACCGCGTGATGCGCCGGCGCAGCACGGAAATCACCTCCGAGGCGGCCTTGCGTGCCGCCCGCGGTTCCGCCGCGCTGTCCGGCGCGGACTGGGGGCTCGAAGAGGTCCGGCGGCGTACGGACTTCAGTGCGCAGGCGGAAGCCCGGACCGTGGGCGCCGCGCTGCGCGTCACGGCGGAGGCCGGGCAGTTGCTGTCCGTCTGGCGGCAGTCGCCCACGCGGGTACTCGCTCGGCTGCATCTGGTCGCGGCGGGCGGGGCGAGCGTCGGTGACGAACGGATCGGGCGGCCCCGGCTGGCGGACGAGCCGGCCGTGGAAGCGCCGGGCTGCGAGGCCGTGGGACCGCTGACCGAGGCGCCGCTGCCGGACCCGGCGGAGGTGGCCGGGCGACTCGACGGCCTCACCGAACTCGTCCTCGCACCGAGTGGCGCGCCGGCCCTGGTGACGGCGGCCGTCGTGCACGGCGAACTGCTGGCGCTGCGCCCCTTCGGTTCGTACAACGGGGTGGTGGCCCGTGCCGCCGAGCGGATCGTGCTGATCAACAGCGGGCTCGACCCGAAGTCGATCTGCCCCGCGGAGGTGGGCCACGCCGAACTGGGGCGTGCCGCGTACGCCGCGGCCTTCGCGGGCTACCTCTCCGGCACCCCGGGCGGCATGGCCGCCTGGATCTCCCACTGCGGGCGAGCCGTGGAACTGGGCGTGAGGGAGTCGACGGCGGTCTGCGAGGCGCTCCAGCGGGGCGCGGCCTGAGGCTGCTGGCGGGTTCACGGGTTCACGGGTTCACGGGTTCACGGGTTCACGCGCCGGCGGGCTGGCGGTGCCGGCGGCTCAACGGGCTCAAGCGCCGAGGGGAGAACTGGGGCGTTCTCCGATCCGGCGGGCTGCCGAGTGCGCCCGCCCGGCTGTCGAGTGCGCCCGTGGCTCTCTCCGGCGCGGCGTCGCGACGGTGAAATGAGTGCGGCGGCACCCATGGGGTGCCGCCGCTGGCACGGTCGCCGGGTTACCAGGCGTCCTCGGATATGTGCCCATCAGGTCGGGTGCTTCGCCCGTGACCTGGTGCGGCTGGCCCGTAATCGACGGGTCGACGTCGCGTGGGTGCCCGGTTGCGTGCTCGGTCCGTTCGGCCTGTGCGTGTGTGAGGTGATCCTCTCGGATGTCCTTGGTCTCGCGGGCCGTTGATTCCTTTGTACTCCTGAGGCCACCGGGGCGGAACCCGGAACCAGTTAACTTTACTTTTAGGTTAAAACAGTTCAAACAAGGACAAGTAGGGAACGACGGAGACGCCCGAGTGCCCAGGTGCCCGAGTGCCCAGGTGCCCAGGTGCCCAGGTGCCCGGGCTCCTTGTGTGCCGGTCCCGTCCTGCGGGGCGTGCGGGTTGCGGGTGGCCCGGCGCGCTGTCCGGCCTCCGGCGCCGGCCGGTGGCCGGTGGCCGGAGTGCGGGGGCCGGGCCCGTCAGGCGCGGGCGCGCCTGCGATTCGTCGCGTACCAGACGAGGCCCGCCGTGGCCACGGCCGCGCCGAGCGCGACTGCCGCCACCACACCGGGCGGGGCGGGCAGGGTGAACGCGGGGAGCCGCTGCCGGAGCCGGACCGGCCGGTTGAAGACGAGGACGGGCCACTCGCGGGCGGTGGCCTCGCGGCGCAACGCCCGGTCGGGGTTGACGGCGAAGGGGTGGCCGACCGCCTCCAGCATCGGCACGTCCGTGATGGAGTCGCTGTACGCGTAGCAGCGCGTCAGGTCGTATCCCTCCGATCCGGCGAGCGCCCGGACGGCCTCTGCCTTGGTCGGACCGTAGGCGTAGTACTCCACCTCGCCGGTGAAACAGCCGTCGTCGCCGACCACCATCCGCGTCGCCACGACCCGATCCGCGCCGAGCAACTCGCCGATGGGTTCGACGACTTCGGCCCCGGAGGTGGAGACGATCACCACGTCGCGGCCGGCCGCGTGGTGATCCTCGATGAGTGACGCGGCCTCGTCGTAGATGATGGGATCGATCAGGCCGTGCAGGGCCTCGGCGACGATCTCCTTGACCTGCTGGACGTTCCAGCCTTTGCAGAGCGAGGAGAGGTACTGCCGCATGCGTTCCATCTGGTCGTGATCGGCGCCCCCTGCGAGGAAGACGAACTGCGCGTACGCGGTCCGCAGTACAGCGCGACGGTTGATCAGACCGCCTTGATAGAAGGACCGGCCGAAGGTCAACGTCGACGACTTCGCAATGACCGTCTTGTCCAGGTCGAAGAAGGCAGCTGTACGTGGCAAGTAGTCGTTTTCCACGCCCCGAGCATATGCGCCCACCATTCGGCGTAAGGTGCGGCGTGTGGGTTTGCTCGGGAAGGCTCTCGGGTACACCATGGAAGTCACGGATCGTTCGCGACCGTGTCTAACCCGGTCCGGCTCCTCCCCCCCCGAGTCGGCCGTGGGGACGACCCCCGCTCTCCCCCCCGGCGGGGGTCGTCGCATGTCCAGGCCCAGTTGGCCGCTCCTCTCCTTTGCGCGGTGCGCGCCCTGCCCGTGGTCGTGGATGCTGCCCGAACCTTTCTTGCCCAGCTTCGGTCGTCACGATGCGTAGTGGGTGGGCCGCTCGGCGAATGTCACTGATTTGAGCTACTGAGTTATTCACATTCGCTGAGTTGTCCACAGTTTTCGAGCAAGATCCCCATGATTTCCCGCTGCCGGGCAGCCTGATTCCAGCTGCGAAGTCCGCAGAAGCCGGAATCGTCGATACCGGATCCATCGGATGTGTCCCGGAAGGGAGGCGTTCACGGATCGGGCGGTCCCGCAGGCGTACAGAGGTACGGACAGGGGGCGGGGACATGGTCGGGTCCAAGGCGTCGGGGTGGTCACGCGGGACGCCGGACGAAACACCACGGGGCGTGGCACGTGGATCAGCGGACCGCAACGGGCGCCCGCTGATCGTCACGGAGGACGTGGAACTGCTCGATGACCTGCTGCGACTGTGCGCGGCAGCCGGTGCGGAGCCGGAGGTGCATCACAAGATCCCAGACGCGAGGGGGAGTTGGGAGAGGGCGCCCCTGGTGCTCGTGGGGGACGACGCTGCGGACCGCTGCCGCGGGGCGACGCGCAGGCCCGGTGTGATGCTCGTCGGCCGCGACCAGGACGACCCGGCCGTCTGGCAGCGGGCGGTGGAGATCGGCGCCGAGTGCGTGCTGCGCCTGCCCGACGCCGAGGGGTGGATCGCCGACCGGCTGGCGGACGCCGCTGAGGGCGCCGCGGAGCACGCGGTGACGGTCGGGGTGATCGGCGGCCGGGGCGGCGCGGGAGCGTCGACTCTCGCCTGCGCGCTGGCGGTCACGGCGGCGCGGGCGGGCCTGCGGACCATGCTCGTGGACGCGGACCCGCTCGGCGGCGGCCTCGATGTGCTGCTCGGCGGCGAGCGGGCCGAGGGCAGACGCTGGCCCGACTTCGCCGCCTCGAAGGGGCGCGTCGCGGGCACGGCGCTGGAGGAGTCGCTTCCTCGTGTGCACGACCTGAGCGTGCTCAGCTGGGATCGCGGCGACACCGTGACCGTGGGGCCCGACGCCATGAGGTCGGTGCTGGCCGCTGCCCGCAGGCGCGGCGGTGTGGTGGTCGTGGATCTGCCACGCCGGGTCGACGAACCGGTGGCGGAGGCGCTCGCACAACTCGATGTCGGACTGCTCGTGGTGCCCGCCGAGTTGCGGGCCGTCGCGGCGGCGGAGCGTGTGGCCTCCATGGTCCGCATGGTGTTGGGGGACCTGCGCGCCGTGGTGCGCGGGCCGCATGCGGCCGGGCTGGACGACGCGTGGATCGCCGAGGCCCTGGGCCTGCCGCTGGCCGGTGAACTGCCGCCGGAGCCCGGCCTGTCGGATGCGCTGGACAGCGGTGACCCGCCGGGGTCGCGGGCCCGGGGACCGCTCGGGGTGTTCTGCGCCGCTTTCTGGGAGCGGGCACTCGGCCAGGACGGAGGTGCCCGGACATGAGGACCACGGAGGAGAACAGGGGAGACGCCGGTGCGGCCCTGCTCGACGCGGTACGAAGGCGCCTCGCGCAAAGCGGCGCCGATCCGACACCCGCACGGGTCGCCGCAGCCCTTCGGGCACAGGGCAGGCTGCTCGGCGACACGGAAGTACTGGGCGCCGCAGAGGAGTTGCGCAGCGAGCTGGTCGGTACGGGCCCGCTCGAAGGGCTCCTCGCGGACAGCTCGGTGACGGATGTGCTGGTGGCGGCGCCGGACCGGGTGTGGGTCGACCGAGGGGGCGGCCTGGAGCTCACGGACGTGGCATTCCCGGACGCCGCCTCCGTGCGGCGGCTCGCCCAGCGGCTCGCGGCCGTGGCGGGCAGGCGCCTCGACGACGCCCGCCCGTGGGTGGACGCGCGCTTGCCGGACGGCACGAGGATGCACGCGGTGCTGCCACCCGTCGCCGTCGGGTCGGCATATCTCTCGCTCCGGGTGGTGCGCCCCAAGGCGTTCTCACTGGCGGAGCTGACGGCCGCCGGGACGCTGCCGCCCGGCGGAGAGCGGGTGCTGCGCGCCCTGCTGGAGGCGAGGCTGTCGTTCCTGATCAGCGGTGGCACGGGGACCGGCAAGACGACGCTGCTCTCCACACTTCTTGGCCTCGTCGGGACGCGGGAGCGGATCGTCCTCGCGGAGGATTCGGCCGAGCTGCGCCCCGACCACCCGCATGTGGTGCGGCTGGAAGCCCGTCCGGCCAACCAGGAGGGAGCCGGAGAGGTGACGCTGAAGGACCTCGTCAGGCAGGCCCTGCGGATGCGTCCCGACCGGCTGGTGGTCGGCGAGGTGCGCGGGGCCGAAGTGACCGACCTGCTGGCCGCCTTGAACACGGGGCACGAAGGCGGCTGCGGGACGGTCCACGCCAACGCGGCCGCCGATGTGCCGGCGCGGCTGGAGGCGCTGGGCACGGCGGCCGGGCTGGACCGGGCCGCGCTGCACAGCCAGTTGGCGGCGGCGGTCTCGGTCGTACTCCATTTGGTACGGGACAGGAGCGGGCGTCGGCGGGTCGCCGAAGTGTGCGTACTGGAGCGGGACCCGGCGGGCCTGGTGGTGCCGGTGCCCGCGTTGCGCTGGGGGCCCGACGGGTTCGCCCGGGAGCACGGGTGCGCGCGCCTGACCGCACTGATCGGACGCTCGCTGTGACGGGCGTGTCCGCGCCGGAGTGCGGTTGGGCCGCGGCGCTCTGCGTCGGCTGTGCCGGGTGGCTGGCGCTGGCGGGGGAGTCCCGGCGCCGCAGGGCCAGGGCGTTGTGCGCCGGCTTCCCGGGCGGAGCTGGGCCACGGGTGCCGGTCGGCGAGCGGGTCTCCGGGTGGCTCAGGAGCCGGGCCGGAGCGTTCGGCGGGGAGTGGCTGTGCCTGCCGGTGGCCGTCCTGGTCGCGGCGGCGGGCGCCTCCGTTCTGCCGCTCGTCGCCGGGGCGTGCGCGGTGCCGCTGGTGCGGCGCGGGCTGCAGGCCGCCGGGCGGCGTCGGGCCGCTGGGCGGCGCGCCGAGGCGGTCGTCGCCCTCTGTGCCGCGACCGCGGGCGAGCTGCGGGCAGGCGCGCAGCCGGCGCGGGCACTGATGGACGCCGCGGGGGCGACCGGGGGCCTGGGGAAGGACGAGACGGCGGTGGTGGCCGCCGTGCGGTTCGGCGGCGACACGCCGGCCGCGCTGCGGCAGGCAGCCCAGGTACCGGGCGCGGACGGCCTGGTGGGGCTCGCGGCCTGCTGGCAGGTCGCGGTGGACGGCGGCGCCGGGCTGGCCGCCGGGCTCGATCGGTTGGAGGACGCGCTGCGGGCCGAGTACGACCAACGTCATTCCCTGCGAGCCCAGTTGACCGGCGCCTGGTCGACGGTGGTGGTGCTGGCGGTTCTGCCGGTGGTGGGTCTCGCGCTCGGCGCCGCGATGGGCGCGCATCCCCTGCGCGTACTGCTGCACACACCGGCGGGGATCGGGTGCCTCGGAGCCGGCGCCTTGCTGGAGGGGGCCGGTCTGTGGTGGGCCGGCCGGATCGTCAGGACGGCGGAGTCGGGATGAGTGACTTCTTTATCCACAGGCTGTGGATGACGGTCTCGGCGGTAGCCGCGATGGGATCCCTGGGGCTGGCGTGGGCCGAGCGGCGCGGCGAGCGAGCGGTCCGGCGACGCACCGTGGCCCTGCTCGCGACGGAGCGTACCCGGGAGCGCCCGGCGTTCCGCCCGGCTCTCCGGGACGGGGCGAGCCGGTGGGGGCCGTCCCTCGCCGCGCTCCTCGTGGGCTGGTTCCTGGTCGGCGGGGCGCTCGGGGCAGGTGCGGGGCTCGTCGCGGCGCTGGGTGTGGCGCGGTGGTCGCGCGGGCGACGCGGTGAGGACGGGAGAGCCGCGGCCGAGGAAGCCGGGCGCAGGCTGCCGCTCGTGGCGGACCTGCTCGCCGCGTGTGCCGCCGCGGGAGCGGGCCCGCGTGAGGCGGCGGAGGCCGTCGGAGGTTCGCTCGGCGGACCGGTCGGGGACCGGCTGGCCGGGGCGGCCGCGGAGATCGTGCTCGGTGGCGAACCGGCCGCGGCATGGGGGAGGTTCGGGGAGATACCGGGCGCCTCGGGGCTCGCCCGGTGCCTGGAGCGTGCCTCGGCCACCGGGGCGCCCGTGGCCGAACCGCTGGCCCGGCTGGCGGAGGGGCTGCGGGCCGAGCGGTCGAGGAAGGCCACCGTCAGGGCACAGCGCGCGCAGGTGCTGATCACGGGACCGGTGGGCCTGTGCTTCCTGCCGGCCTTCCTCGCGACGGGCGTGGCACCCGTGGTCATGGGCCTCGCCACGGGGCTGCTGAACGGCGGCTGAGCTCGGCAACGCCGGCTGAGTTCGTACGGAGTGCGGTGAGCCGGGGACGCGCCGGCATTCGGACCGAGGGGGACGACCCAGGAGCCGGACGCGCCGGCATACGGGCCGAGGAGGGCAACTCAGGAGCCGGGGGCGGCGGGATACGAGCCGGGGCGGGGAGCCCATGGCGTGATCACGAGCGAGCAGGGGGCCTGGAAGCGGGATCGGCGACGGGGATCGATGGCGGGACCGGCGACGGGCGGCGTGACGGACCGATGCGACGGGTTGTCGGACGTGCGCCGCGCGCCGGAGTCGGACAGCGAAGGACTGAGGACGGCGGGGACGCCGGACAGGGGGAACACGTGATGAAGACATGGCTCAAGGCGCTGTGGGCACGGCGTACTCGTGCGGACGACGGTATGACGACGGCGGAATACGCGATGGGCACCATCGCCGCGTGCGCCTTCGCGGCGGTGCTCTACAAGGTGGTGACCAGCCCTTCCGTGCAGGCCGCGCTGGAGTCGCTGATCGGGCAGGCGCTCCATGCGAAATCCTGAGCGCCGCCCGGGCAGCCCTGGGCGACGCGACGGGGGATACGTCACGGCCGAGGCCGCCGTGATCGTGCCGGGTCTCGTGGCCTTCGCGATGGCCCTGGTCTGGGCACTCATGGCGGCCGCGGCACAGATCCAGTGCGTGGACGCGGCCCGGGCCGGTGCGCGGGCCGCCGCGAGAACGGAACCGCGGGCCGCCGCGATCGAGGCGGCCCGATCCGCGGCGCCCAAGGGGGCCGAGATCACCGTCGGACGGTCGGACGACCTGTGGCGCGTGCGGGTGACGGCGCCCGCGCCGGGGCCGCACGCCCTCGCGCTCACCCTGTCGGCCGAGGCGGTCGCGTCCGCCGAGGACACCGTTCCGGACGCCGCGGCCGCTTCGGCCGCCTTGGAAGGGGCACGTCCGTGAGCGGGTCGGCCCGCAGGGAGCGGGACCGCGGCTCGGCGACGGTTCTGGTGGCCGTCCTCGCGACGGTGCTGTGCGCGCTGTTCGCGGTGATCCTTGCCCTCGGGCAGGCCGTGACGGCCCGGCACCGTGCCGGAGCGGCAGCCGACCTCGCGGCCCTCGCCGCCGCCGACCGGGCGCTGTCCGGCAGGGATGCGGCCTGTGGTGCGGCGGAACGGGTGGCGGCGGCCCAGGGCGCGCGGTTGACGCTCTGCGCGCTGGACGGCCGGGTCGCGGACGTGACCGCGCAGGCCGGCGTCGGACCGTATGTGCCCGCGGTCCGGGCGCGCGCCGGGCCCGGACCGACCGACCCGGATCCGCCGGACGGGGGACCCGTGGGCCCCGGCAGGGAACCCGGGCCCGGTGGCGGGGGGAGCTGATGAGCACGGACACCGGTCGCCCGGAAGTGGAGTCGACGAGCGCGGATAGGAGGCGCCCGCAAGACGCGCCGGGGGAGCCGGCGGCCCCGGACGCCAGAAGCCGAGGACCCGTACCGGGGGCAGTGCCGAGTCCGCAGGTCAGGGGGGCTGCGGGAGCTGACAGGCGCGGACGTCGGGCGGCCCGGAAGACGTACCGGGAGCGCTGTAGGGCCTGGACGTCAGCCGCCGAGCACTGATGCCGAGCACTCGTGCCGAGGACCCGTGCCGAGGACCCGTGCCGAGGACCCGTGCCGAGGAGTTGGCGGGCCCGGCCGGACGTCAGGGGGCGCGGGACGCGCATCCGGAGCCTTCGGGGCCGGGGCCGGCGGTCAGGGTGCGGCCTGCGTCGCCGTCGGTGCCGCCGGCCGGCCGGGATCCTCCGGCGACTCAGGATCCTCTGGGGCGTTCTTGAGCAGCTCACCCAGGAGGCGGACGGCGCCGCGCTTGTGCAGGGGGTCGTTGCCGTTGCCGCATTTGGGCGACTGGATGCAGGACGGGCACCCCGCGTCGCATTCGCAGGAGGCGATCGCCTCTCGGGTGGCGGTGAGCCAGGAGCGGGCCGTGCGGAAGGCGCGTTCGGCGAACCCGGCGCCGCCGGGGTGGCCGTCGTAGACGAAGACCGTGGGCAGCAGCGTGTCCGGATGCAGCGGGACGGAGACGCCGCCGATGTCCCAGCGGTCGCAGGTGGCGAAGAGCGGAAGGAGTCCGATGGAAGCGTGTTCCGCGGCGTGCAGGGCGCCGCCGAGCTGCTCGGGGTTGACGCGCGCCGCGTCGAGTTGGTCCTCGGTGACGGTCCACCACACGGCGCGGGTGCGCAGGGTGCGCGGCGGCAGGTCCAGCTTGCTCTCGCCCAGCACTTCACCGGTGATCAGACGGCGTCTGAGGAAGGAGACGACCTGGTTGGTGACCTCGACGGAGCCGTAGCACAGGCGTCCGTCGCCCCACGGGATCTCGGTCTCCGTCTCCAGTACGGAGATGGCGGTGGTGTCCCGCGCCGTGGTCGAGTACGGCGGGTTCGCCTCCTCGACCAGGGCGACCGAATCGGCCAGGTCGAGCTGTTTCACCAGGTACGTGCGGCCCTGGTGCAGGTGGACGGCCCCGTCGTGGACGGCGGTGTGGGCCGCGGCCTCGTCGACAGTGCCCAGCAGCCGTCCCGTGCCGGCCTCCACGATCTGGACCGGGTCGCCGCCCGAGCCGCGGATGTCCGCGAGGTCGGCGGCGCGCCTGCGCTGGGTCCAGTACCAGCCGGAGGAACGGCGGCGCAGCAGTGCGGCGGCCTCCAGCTGCGGCAGCAGGTCCGCCGTGGCGGGTCCGAACAGCGGCAGGTCCTCCTCGGTGAGCGGCAGCTCGGCGGCGGCCGCGCACAGGTGCGGGGCGAGGACGTACGGGTTGTCCGGGTCGAGGACGGTCGACTCGACGGGCTGGTGGAACAGCGCCTCCGGGTGGTGGACGAGGAAGGTGTCCAGGGGGTCGTCCCTGGCCACCAGCACCGCAAGGGCGCCCTGCCCGGCCCGGCCTGCCCGGCCTGCCTGCTGCCACAGGGAGGCCCGGGTGCCCGGGTAGCCGGTGATCAGGACGGCGTCGAGGCCGGAGACGTCGATCCCGAGTTCCAGCGCCGTGGTGGCGGCAAGGCCGAGGAGTTCGCCCGAGTGCAGGGCGGCCTCCAGAGCTCGGCGTTCCTCGGGCAGGTAACCGCCCCGGTAGGCGGCCACCCGGTCCGGTAGCGAGCGGTCGACCTCGGCCAGGCGTTCCTTGGCGATGACGGAGATCAGTTCCGCGCCACGGCGGGAGCGGACGAAGGCAACCGTGCGGACCCCCTGCACGGTCAGATCGGTGAGGAGGTCGGCGGTCTCGGCCGTCGCGCTGCGGCGCACGGGCGCGCCCTTCTCGCCGCTGAGATCCGTGAGAGGCGGTTCCCACAGGGCGAAGACGAGCTCACCCCGCGGTGAGGCGTCGTCGGCGACCTCGCGCACGGGCAGGCCGGTGAGGCGGCCCGCGGCGAGGGCGGGCTGCGCCGCGGTCGCCGAGGCGAGCAGGAAGACCGGGTTCGCCCCGTAGCGGGCGCAGACGCGGCGCAGCCGGCGCAGCACCTGGGCGACGTGCGAACCGAAGACGCCCCGGTAGGTGTGGCACTCGTCGATCACGACGTAGCGCAGGGCGCGCAGGAAGGAGGCCCAGCGCGGGTGGGACGGGAGGATGCCGCGATGCAGCATGTCCGGATTGGTCAGTACGTAGTTCGCGTACTGCCTGACCCATTCGCGTTCCTCGACCGGGGTGTCGCCGTCGTACACGGCGGGCCGCACGGCCGTGCCGAGCGGCGCGGCGAGTTCCCGCACGCCTCGCCGCTGGTCTGCGGCGAGGGCCTTGGTGGGCGCCAGGTACAGGGCGGTGGCGCCCCGGCCGTTGGGGGCCTCCGAGCCGTCCAGGAGGGCCGTGAGGACGGGCGCGAGGTAGGCCAGCGACTTGCCGGAGGCGGTCCCGGTCGCGATCACGACGGATTCGCCGTCGAGAGCGTACTCGGCGGCCTCTGCCTGGTGGGCCCAGGGGTGCTCGATGCCTGCCCGCTGGATCGCCGAAATGATCTCGGGTCGAATGCGGTCGGGCCAGACTGCATGACGGCCCGGTCGCGGGGGCAGGTGCTCCGTATGGGTGATGCGCGCAGCTCGGCCCGCCCCCGCGGCGAGGCGGTCGAGGACCGTGTCCGGCGTGGGGCGGTTGTCCCCGCTCCGGGCGGGTCCATTGGGGTGGTGATTCCTGGCCATCGGCATCGAGTGTGTCACTGGCGTGCGGGACAATGGCCCCAAGGCGTCGTGCATGGCTGCCGGTAAGTGATTGAATGCCATCGCGGCTGGCGATACGTCCCCTGGCTCCGTCGGGGAGACCCGAGGGGCGACCGCTCGATAGCAAGGTGCTGGAGGATCCGTGGACCTGTCCCTGTCGACTCGCAACGTGTCCGGCCCTGGAGGCGACCGAACGGTCGTCGAGGTCGGTGGCGAGATTGATGTGTATACCGCGCCCAAGCTGCGCGAGCAGTTGGTGGAGTTGGTGAACGACGGCAGTTACCACCTGGTCGTCGACATGGAGGGCGTGGACTTCCTCGACTCGACCGGACTCGGCGTTCTCGTGGGCGGACTCAAGAGGGTCCGTGCGCACGAGGGCTCGCTGCGTCTCGTCTGCAACCAGGAGCGCATTCTCAAGATCTTCCGGATCACGGGTCTCACCAAGGTGTTCCCGATCCACACCACGGTGGACGAGGCCGTGGCCGCGACCGACTGACGTCGGCCGCGGCTTCCGGAGGAATGGGCAGGGGAGCCGGGCGAGCATGCCCGGGTCCCACGCCCGCAAGCTCGTGGAAGTGGTGGAGAGTGCACGCTCGTATGTTCGAGGGGGATCCGAATGGCCACCGTTGAACTCCGCTTCAGCGCCCAGCCGGAGCATGTCAGGACGGCCCGCCTGGTGGCGGCGGCCGTCGCGCGGCGGGCGGGAGTCGACGAGGCTGTGCTCGACGAGGTGAGGCTCGCCGTCGGTGAGGCGTGCAGCCGCGCCGTGGGCCTGCACCGCACTCATGCCGTCACGTCCCCGGTGAAGGTGGTGCTGACCGAGGAGGAGAAGACGTTCTCCATCGAGGTCGGTGACGACGTGCCGGGGTCGGGCGCGTCCGTCGCGGGTGTGGCCGGTGGCCGCCCCGGTGCGGACGGTTACGAAGCGGACGTGGAGGGTGAGGACGAGATGGGCCTCGCCGTGATCAGCGGTCTCGTCGACGACGTGAAGGTCACCTCGGGTGCCGATGGTGGAGTGATCAGGATGAGCTGGCCGACGACTGCGGCTGCGGCTGTGCCGTTGTCGTGAACCTGAGGTCCCGGCCGGCCGGAGTGATCGTTTTTGCTTCGGCACGGTCGACAGCTTGATGGGGAGAGGTCCTGTGGACAGGGCCTCTTTTCTTATGCCTTCGCGCTTATGCCGCCGCCCGTGTTCGACGTGCGCGTGGCGTCCGTTGCTCTGGCCCCCGTCCGTATCCGGATCCGGGC
Source organism: Streptomyces sp. NBC_01497 (assembly GCF_036250695.1). Lineage (NCBI taxonomy): Bacteria > Bacillati > Actinomycetota > Actinomycetes > Kitasatosporales > Streptomycetaceae > Streptomyces > Streptomyces sp. NBC_01497. Next base: position 4,599,149 of record NZ_CP109427.1, read on the forward strand.
CCACGCCGACGCCCAGGTCCGTGTCCGTATCCCGGCCCATGTGGACACCGGGAGCACGGCCGGCGCCCGCGCAGATGCCCAGGCCCAGGCCCATGTCACCCACCCGTCCGAGTATTGACTCGAATTTCTGTACCCGTCGGTAGCGTGAGGTGTCTCTCGCTCGGCATAAATCAGTGCAACAGGAACGGAACGGACCTCGGCGGCCGGGGCGCGGGTCACGTGGCGTGTAAGTTCCGGGGCCGAGAGCCTCGGAAGGGACCGATCAGTGAACAAGAAGCTAGCGGCGACGCTGTCCGGTGGCGCGGTGGTGCTCCTGGCACTGTCCGGGTGCGGCAGCAACGACGCCAAGGTGAATGACTGGGCCAAGGGGTTCTGCGACAAGGTGCAGCCCCAGCGGCAGGCGATCGCCGGCGCCAACGCGTCCATCGTGAAGGCGACCTCCACGGCCAGTGCCCCCGCCGACGTCAAGAGGGTGGACTCGGCCGCCTTCGGGACCAACGCCACCGCCTACGCGGCATTGGCGTCCGCGGTGAAGGCCGCCGGCGCGCCGCCCGTGGACGACGGTGCGAAGACCCAGCAGGACGCCATCCAGGAGCTCAACTCGACGTCCACCGCGTACGCGCAGCTGAAGAAGCAGGTCGACGGACTGGAGACCTCGGACCAGGCGAAGTTCGCGGCGCAGTTGAGCGACGTCTCCACGCAGCTCGGCAAGATCGGCTCCGGGGGCGACACGGCGCTGCGCAAGCTCCAGTCGGGCGACCTGGGCCAGGCCATGGCCAAGCAGGCCGGCTGCAAGAAGGGCGCACCGGCCGGGGCGGATTCGTCCACGGCCTCCTGACCTTCCTTCTCCTCCAGGCACGTCCGAGGCGTAGTGGCGGCGGGACGGGCCGGTTCGAAGGACCGGTTGTCGTTTCGAGCGGGGCGTACGGGGGCCGGTGACGGCTGGGGCCGGCCGCGTCCGGTACGCGGACCGCTGCGGGCGCTCGGTATACCGACGATCCCGGGCGCGTACGCGGAACGGCGGGCGCCCGGTTGACGGTCGGTCCGGTGCGCGAGCACTGTCCGGCGCGCGGGTGCGGTGCGGGCCGGTGCGGGGCGCTGTCAGTGGCGGCCGTCACAATGTGGGGGTGAGTACCACCAGTCTTCCCGCACCCGACCGCGCTGACCGGCTCCGTGAAGCCCTGCTCGCCGCGGAGTTCACCGTCGACGGCCTCCTCGACCTGCTCGGCGCGCCCGCGTATGCCGCGCTGGCCCGCAGCGAAACCGTGCCCGCGCTCCGTGCCACCCGTGGCGCTTCCCGGCTCGACACGCTGGTGAGGCTGTTCCTTCTGCAGGGCACCGTGACGGTGGAGCGCGCCCGCGCCGCTCTCCCGCTCGACGAGGCGCTGGGGGACGGCTGGCTCGTTCCCGCTGAACCCGATGGCGCCGCGTCGGAGGCCGATCTCGACGGGGCGGACGCCGTGCGGGCGACGCTCGACGTCCGGCCGTACGGCGGACCCGACGGGGAGGACTGGTTCATCGTCTCCGACCTCGGCTGCGCGGTCGGGGGCGCGGCGGGTGCGAGCGGCCGGGGCGAAGGCGTGGTGCTCGGTGTGGGCGGTGCCTCCACCACGCTCGCCGGGCTCACGGTCCGTACGAGGGTGGGCTCGGTGCTCGACCTCGGCACGGGCTCCGGCATCCAGGCGCTCCACGCCTCGCAGCACGCCGCACGCGTCACAGCCACCGACCTCAACCCGAGGGCCCTGGCGTTCGCCCGGCTGACCCTCGCGCTGTCCGGGGCGCCGGCGGCGGAGCTGCTGACGGGCTCGCTGTTCGAGCCGGTCGGGGACACGGCGTACGACCTGATCGTCTCGAATCCGCCGTTCGTCATCTCGCCCGCCGGGCCGGACACCGCCGGCGCGCGCCGTACGTACCGGGACGGCGGGATGGCGGGTGACGACCTGTGCCGCACGCTGGTCCAGCAGGCGGGCGCCCATCTGACCGAGGGCGGATTCGCGCACTTCCTCGCCAACTGGGAGCACGTCGAGGGGGAGGAGTGGCAGGACCGGCTGCGGTCCTGGGTGCCGCGCGGGTGCGACGCGTGGATCGTGCAGCGAGAGGTCCAGGACGTCACGCAGTACGCGGAGCTGTGGCTGCGGGACAGCGGCGAGCACGGCACGGGCGATCCCGAGCGCTACGCCGGCCTGTACGACGCCTGGCTGGACGAGTTCGACGCCCGCAAGACCCGGGCCGTCGGCTTCGGCTGGATCACGTTGCGGAAGACGGGGACCGGGCGTCCCTCGGTCGTCGTGGAGGACTGGCCGCACCCGGTGGAGCAGCCGCTCGGCGAGACCGTACGGGCCCATTTCGACCGGCAGGACTATCTGCGTACGCACGACGACGCGGCGTTGCTCGCCGGGCGGTTCACCCTGGCGTCCGAGGTCGTGCAGGAACAGGTCGGAGTGCCGGGCGCGGAGGACCCGGAGCACGTGGTGCTCCGTCAGCACCGGGGGATGCGCCGGGCCACGGAGGTCGACACGGTCGGAGCGGGGTTCGCGGGCGTGTGTGACGGGACACTCACGGCCGGCCGGATCCTCGACGCGATCGCGCAGCTGGTCGAGGAGGACCCGGTGGCGCTGCGGGACCGTACGCCCGAGTCCATCCGCCTGCTGGTGGAGGAGGGTTATCTGGAACCGGTGGGGGACTAGGCCGACGGGTCCGACAGGGCCGTCGGCCGGTCGGGGGAGACGGGGCCCCGGGACGCGGCGAGGGGCGGGCGGCTCGCGGGGGCGGGTCGGGCGTGACGGCGCGCGGCGTAGTGACGAAGGGAACGCCGGCATGGCCCGGCCGGGGGCGGACGGGAGCGGGACGGGCACCACCGGCCCGGGGCGCGGAGGCGTTCCCGGCCGGCGGGGCCGGGCGCCGCGGGCTGCTGGGGCGGGTGCCCCCGGCTCTCGTGGGGGGCGCCATCAGCCGCCGGGGCGGCCGTCACCGCAGGAGGGGTGTTTCCGCTGCTCAGGGGCGGGTCCCCGCGGTCGGAAGGGCCCAGGCAGGGCGCATCGAGCCGGCCGTACGCGCGGGGCGTCGCACGCCGGTGGTACGGGGAACGCGCAGGGCGCGCCGGTGGCCTCCGGCGTGGTCTTCGTCGCTCTCGGCGTGTGCGTCTTCGTACGTACGTGATTCACGCCGTTCCGGCGGAACCGTTGCGGGCGGACCGTGACGGGACGGGACCAGCGGGCGACCGGAATCCGCCGTGCGGGATGCGGCGAGCTGCTGCCATGGATTGCGCCGACCGGTACCGTACGCGGTCTGACCTGCGAAAACGAGATGCGCGCCGGCGGGTCGGGGCCGACCGGACGGATCGTGCGGCGCGCCGACGCGGAACGCGTGGGGCGGCCGTGCGCCGATCGTGTCCTGCGCCGCGGCGGGCGGGGTCCGGCGGCAGGAATGCCGGAAGTCGGGTTACCGTTCGAGGGGCCGTTGCGGGAATGCGCCGTTTGACACAGGGGCGGGTTGTACCGTCACACTCCGCAGCGGAGGAGCGCCACAGTGGGGCCACACCACGGGTCCCGTGGAGTCGCGCCGTACTGTCGTAAGAGTCGTACGGACCCGCCGGGCCCCGTCGAGCGTCGACCGGAGAGAGAAGAACGAAGTTGTCCCCGACCAGCGAGACCGCGAATGGCGGTCGCCGACTCGTCATCGTCGAGTCGCCCGCCAAGGCCAAGACGATCAAGGGCTATCTGGGTCCTGGATACGTCGTCGAGGCGAGCGTCGGGCACATCCGCGACCTGCCCAACGGCGCGGCCGAGGTCCCCGAGAAGTACACCGGTGAGGTGCGCAGGCTCGGTGTCGACGTCGACAACGACTTCCAGCCCATCTACGTGGTGAACTCCGACAAGCGTTCGCAGGTCAGGAAGCTCAAGGAGCTGCTGGCCGAGTCGGACGAACTCTTCCTCGCCACCGATGAGGACCGCGAGGGCGAAGCCATCGCGTGGCACCTCCAGGAGGTGCTGAAGCCCAAGGTCCCCGTCCACCGGATGGTCTTCCACGAGATCACCAAGGAAGCGATCCGGGCGGCGGTGGCGAACCCGCGCGAGCTGAACACGCGGATGGTCGACGCGCAGGAGACCCGCCGCATCCTCGACCGGCTGTACGGGTACGAGGTGTCGCCCGTCCTGTGGAAGAAGGTCATGCGTGGCCTGTCCGCGGGCCGTGTGCAGTCCGTGGCGACCCGGCTCGTCGTCGAGCGGGAGCGCGAGCGCATCGCCTTCCGCTCCGCCGAGTACTGGGACCTGACCGGCACTTTCGGCACGGGCCGCGCTGGTGACGCGTCCGACCCGTCGTCGCTGGTGGCGCGGCTCGTCTCGGTCGACGGCCGCAGGGTCGCGCAGGGCCGCGACTTCGGGTCCGACGGCCGTCTGAAGTCCGACCAGGTGCTCCACCTCGACGAGACGAACGCGCGCGCCCTGGCCACGGCCCTGGAGTCGGCGTCGTTCGCCGTGCGGTCCGTCGAGTCGAAGCCGTACCGTCGCTCGCCGTACGCCCCGTTCCGTACGACGACGCTCCAGCAGGAGGCGTCGCGGAAGCTGGGCTTCGGCGCGAAGTCGACGATGCAGGTCGCCCAGAAGCTGTACGAGAACGGCTTCATCACCTACATGCGTACGGACTCCACCACGCTGTCCGAGACGGCGGTCTCGGCGGCGCGTGCGCAGGTCACGCAGTTGTACGGTGCCGATTACCTGCCGGACAAGCCGCGTACCTACGCCACCAAGGTCAAGAACGCGCAGGAGGCGCACGAGGCGATCAGGCCCTCGGGCGATCGTTTCCGTACGCCCGCCGAGACGGGACTGACCGGCGACCAGTTCAGGCTGTACGAGCTGATCTGGAAGCGGACCGTCGCCTCCCAGATGAAGGACGCGGTCGGCAACAGCGTCACCGTCAGGATCGGCGGCCGGGCCTCGGACGGCAGGGACGCCGAGTTCTCCGCGTCCGGTAAGACGATCACGTTCCACGGCTTCATGAAGGCCTACGTCGAGGGCGCGGACGACCCGAACGCGGAGCTCGACGACCGTGAGCGCCGGCTGCCGCAGGTCGCGCAGGGCGACGCGCTGCACGCCGAGGAGCTCACCGCCGACGGCCACTCCACCAAGCCGCCCGCCCGCTACACCGAGGCGTCGCTGGTCAAGGAGCTGGAGGAGCGGGAGATCGGCCGTCCCTCGACGTACGCGTCGATCCTCGGCACGATCCTCGACCGCGGCTATGTGTTCAAGAAGGGCACGGCCCTCGTGCCGTCCTTCCTCTCCTTCGCGGTGGTCAACCTGCTGGAGAAGCACTTCGGCCGGCTCGTCGACTACGACTTCACGGCCCGTATGGAGGACGACCTCGACCGCATCGCGCGGGGTGAGGCGCACTCCGTGCCGTGGCTGAAGCGCTTTTACTTCGGTGAGGGCGGCGAGGACGCGGGTGCCGCGTCCGGCGCGGGCAACGGCGACGGCGACCACCTCGGCGGTCTCAAGGAGCTGGTCACGGACCTCGGCGCGATCGACGCGCGCGAGATCTCGTCGTTCCCCGTCGGGGACGGCATCATGCTGCGCGTCGGCCGCTACGGCCCGTACGTGGAGCGCGGCGAGAAGGACGCGGAGAACCACCAGCGCGCGGACGTGCCGGAGGAGCTTGCTCCGGACGAGCTGACCACCGCGTACGCGGAGGAACTGCTCGCCAAGCCGAGCGGCGACTTCGAGCTGGGCGTGGACGCCGAGAGCGGCCACCCGATCGTCGCGAAAGCCGGCCGTTACGGCCCCTACGTGACCGAGGTGCTTCCCGAGGACACGCCGAGGACCGGGAAGAACGCGGTCAAGCCGCGTACGGCTTCCTTGTTCAAGTCGATGTCGCTGGACACGGTGACCCTCGCCGAGGCGCTCAAGCTGATGTCGCTGCCGCGGGTGGTCGGCGCGGACCCCGAAGGGGTCGAGATCACCGCGCAGAACGGCCGCTACGGCCCGTACCTGAAGAAGGGCACGGACTCCCGGTCGCTCCAGAGCGAGGATCAGCTCTTCGACATCACGCTGGACGAGGCGCTGGCGATCTACGCGCAGCCGAAGCAGCGCGGCCGGGCCGCGGCCAAGCCGCCGCTGAAGGAACTGGGCACGGACCCGGTCAGCGGCGCGCCCGTGGTCGTCAAGGACGGCCGTTTCGGGGCGTACGTCACCGACGGCGAGACCAACGCGACGCTGCGGACCGACGACAGCGTCGAGGAGATCACGCCCGAGCGCGGTTACGAGCTGCTGGCGGAGAAGCGGGCCAAGGGGCCCGCGAAGAAGAAGGCCGCGGTCAAGAAGACCACCGCCAAGAAGGCGACCACGAAGAAGGCCGCCGCGAAGACGACGACGGCCAAGACGACGACGGCCAAGTCGCCCGCGAAGAAGGCGACGACGGCGAAGAAGACCGCCACGAAGAAGACGACGGCGGCGTCGGGAGCGACGAAGACCGCGGCGAAGAGGACGACGGCTTCGTCCCCGGATGCGGAGAGCTGACGGCGGTCCCCTTCCGGGGTCGACGGCCCGCTGATGCGGAAGACATGACGGCGCGTTCGTGCAGATGTCCTTATCTGTGCGAATGCGCCGTTTTCGCGTGGACACGCCCTACTCGACGTGATGTTTGGGTGCCGACCGGCCGCCTGTCCGCCCGTCAGGGGCCCACGGGCACCTCCGGCCACAACGGATCGCTCTCCTGGGTGCCGGAATTGGTTCATTTGTACGGACCGGGCCTCCGGCAGGCCATGCGGTCCCGATAGGCTGGGCGGATGACGCGAGCCGAGCAGCCAACGGTCGTGAGCCCCACCTCCGACCACGACGCACTTGCCGCAGACTCACGAGAGCGCGCCGTTCGTTCTCTGCTGCGCCTTCCTCCGCTTCGGCGGTTGTGGGGCGCGCAGTTCGCCGGCGGCATCGGTGATGTGCTTGCGGTGCTTGTGCTGGTGGTGCTGACCCTCCAGGCGGCGATCGCGGACGGCTCGTTCGGGCCCGGGTACCGGGGGGTCGCGTTCGCCGTGGCCGCCGTGTTCGGTGCGCGGGTCGTCGCGACGCTGCTGTTCGGGTCGGTACTCCTTGGACCCCTCACGGCACTCCTCGCGCCCGGCAGCGGCAAGCCGCGCCCGGCCGCGGAGGCCGCCGACACGGGGAAGACGGGCGGCACCACGGGGGACGGGTCCTCCAGGACCGCAGGAGACAGCAGCCCCGCTCCTGGGCGGCCGAAGCCGTCCAGGGCGCGCAGGCAGTCCCGGGACGGCGGCCCCCTCGACCGCCGCTGGACGATGATCGTCACGGACGCCGTACGGCTCGTGCTGTTGATCGTCGCGCCGCTGTGGATCGACTGGATGCCGGACCGCGCCCTGCCGATCCTGCTGAGCACGGTCTTCGTGGCCGGTGTGGCGGAACGGTTCTGGACCGTGGCCAAGGACAGCGCCGCGCCCGCCCTGCTGCCCCCGCCGCCGCCCGAGGGCGACGCGGTGCGACCGCTGCCCGACCACCTCGACGCGCTGCGCAGGCTGTCGCTGCGCACATCGTTCCTCTCCGTCCCCGCCGCGGCGCTCGTGCTGCTCGTGGCCACCTTGATCAGCAATCTGATCGGCACGGGCGTGGAGTGGTTCACGCTGCACCAGGCGGGCCTCGCCTCGTACGTCGCGGCCGGCCTCTTCGCCGCCTCGGTCTCGACGCTGGTCCTGCTGGAACTCCCGGACGGAAGGACACCGCGCCCCCGTTCGCCGCTGGAGGGCCTGCGACGGCCGGTCGCCCCGGCCTCCGCCATCTCTGCCGCCAAGACCTCCGAAGGTGCCGCGGGTTCCGCCGGCGCCAAGGGTTCCACCGCCGGTGCGGCGGCCGCCCCGGACCGTGGCCGTACGGGCGTACTGCCGGTACTCGTCCTCGCCTGCGGCGCGATCGCCGGAGCCATCACCTCAGCCGTGGCCGTGTCCGTCCTGGACGCGAAGGACCTCGGCGGCGGCCCGGTCGCCTTCGCCCTGCTCGTGCTCGCCCTGACGGGCGGTACGGGTCTCGGTATCCGACGCGGCCCGAAGGTGCTGCCGGCGCTCTCGCGCAACCGGCTGATGGTGCTCGCGATCGCCGTCACCGGCGTCGCCCTGCTGGTGATGGGCCTGGTGCCGGACACGGCGACCGTCCTGCTGCTGGCGCTGCTCGCCGGTTTCGCCGGGGGCGTCGCCGCGAACGCGGGCCACACCCTCGTCGAACTGCAGGCCGAGGAGCGGCGGCGCGGCCGGCTGACCGAACACCTCCACGCGGTCGTACGGGTCACCATGGCGATCGCCGCGATCATCGCGCCGCTCGTCGCGGCGGCCATCGGCCCGCACCGTCTGGCCAGCGGCGACTTCGTCTTCGCGCACGGCGGCGCGGCCTTCACGCTGATGCTGGTGGGCGCGCTGCTGCTGCCCGTCGCGGCCGTCGTCCTGGCCAAGACCGACGACCGTTCGGGCGTACCGCTGCGGCAGGACCTGCTGGACGCCGTGCGCGGCGGGTCCGACCCCGCGCAGACCGCCACCGGGACCGGCTTCTTCATCGCCGTCGAGGGTGGTGACGGCGCCGGGAAGTCGACGCAGGTCGAGGCGGTGGCCGAGTGGATAAGGGCCAAGGGCCACGAGGTCGTCGTCACCCGCGAGCCGGGCGCCACGCCGGTCGGCAAGCGGCTGCGGACGATCCTGCTCGACGTGTCGAGCGCGGGCCTGTCGAACCGCGCCGAGGCGCTGCTGTACGCGGCGGACCGCGCGGAGCACATCGACTCGGTGGTCAGGCCCGCGCTGGAGCGCGGCGCGATCGTCGTCTCCGACCGCTACATCGACTCGTCCGTCGCGTACCAGGGCGCGGGCCGCGACCTGTCGCCGACCGAGATCGCCCGTATCTCGCGATGGGCGACGCAGGGGCTCGTACCCCACCTGACGGTGCTGCTCGACATCGATCCCGCGACGGCCCGCGAGCGGTTCACGGAGGCGCCGGACCGGCTGGAGTCGGAGCCCGCGGAGTTCCACGAGCGGGTGCGCACGGGATTCCTCACGCTGGCCGCGGCGGACCCCGCGCGCTACCTGGTGGTCGACGCGGGCCAGGGCCCCGAGGCCGTCACCACCGCCGTACGCCACCGGCTCGACCAGCTGCTGCCGCTCTCCGAGGCCGAGATCAAGGCCCAGGAGGACGCGCGGAAGGCCGCCGTCGAGGAGGCCAGGCGCAGGGCGGAGGAAGAGGCCGCGCGCGAGGCCGCCAGGAAGGCGGAGGAGGAGCGGCTCGAACGGGAGCGGCAGGCGCAGCTCGCCAAGCTCCGTGCCGAGGAGGAGGAGCGCAAGCGCCGCGAGCTGGAAGAGGCGCGGCAGCGCGAGATCGAACGCCAGGAGGAGGAGGCCAGGCAGCGCGCCGAGGAGGAGCGCCGCAGGGCCGAGGAGGAACGGCGGCGCGCCGAGGAGGAGGCACGCCTGCGGGCCGAGGAAGAGGTCAGGCAGGCCGAGGAGGCACGGCTGGCCGCCGAGGCGGCCGAACGCCGGCGGGCCGCTGAGAAGGCGGCGTACGAAGCGGAGCAGGAGCGCCTGAAGCAGCGGGCCGCCGAGGAGGCACGGCAGCGCCAGGAGGACGCGGAGCGCCGTCTGGAGAAGCAGCGGCTGTCGGAAGAGGCGCTGCTGAAGGCCGAGGAAGCGCGTCGCAGGGCCGAGCAGGAGGCGGCGGAGGTCGCCGCCGCGAACCCGGAGCCCGGCGTGTCACCGAACGAGACGACGCTCCAGACGCCCATCGTCCGAGACCCCGGTGCGGATGCCGACGCCGACGCCGAGCGGGACTCCGGGACCGGATCGCAGACCGAGCGGAAGCCCGGGACCGGCCCGGACAACGGGCGCCCGGACAACGGGCGGCCGGCCTCCGACGAGGTGGCGCGGGAGGCGCCCCGCCGCGGGCCGTCATGGGCCGCGCGGGAGTCCGACGCGCCGCCGGCCGGTACGGCCTCTGCTCCGGTGCCGACCGTCGCCTCCGACCAGGAGGAGACGACCACGCTGCCGCGGTTCGCGGACGCGGACGCGGAGCTGCCGGTGTCGGCCGAGGAACGCGAGGCGGAGGAGACCGCGGTGCTGCCGCAGTACCGCTCCGCCGACGAGACTGCCGTACTGCCTCAGGTACGGGACGACTCCGACGGCTCCGGGGCCCGGGGCGCCCACGGCGACGAGCGGTTCCCGAAGGGCTACTTCCGGGACGAGGCAGCCTCCGCCGTACGCGGCGCCACCGCGGTGCCGGGGGGCGGCAACGAGCGCACCCGCGAGATCCCGCAGGTGCGGAGCGCGGGCGAGGCGGGCCCGGCGGACCAGGGCCGCAGGCAGACGCGGGACCCGGACGCCGCAAGCCGCACCGGGTCGCGCCGCCGGTCCGACTGGGCGGAGGAGACTCCGCTCGACGACCTGCCGTCACTGGCCGACGAACTGCTCGGCGGGCAGGACGACGATGAGGACGACAACGGCGGCCGTCGCGGCGGTCGCCGCCGCTGAACCCTCGCGGGGACGGGACTGTCGTACCCACCCGCCACAATGGAAGAAGACGGCGGGACCGCGCCCTGCACGGCGCGGTCCCGGTTTCTTCCGGTCCGTCGTGCTCGGCGGCCACCGGGGCCACGGCCCGTCCTGCCCGGACGCCCTGACGGCCCCCGGCGGGGCACCGGGCCGGGCGGAGCCCGCAAGGGTGGAGCCAGGCAGGACGGGCCACGGAGTGCTGGGCGGTGCCGGGTACGAAACCGGCGCCGGGTACGGAACTGGGGAGCGCGCATGACCGTATGGGACGACCTGGTGGGCCAGGAGCGCGTCCAGGTGTCGCTGGCGGCCGCCGCCCGGGACGCCGACGCCCTCGTCACGGCGGAGTCGCGGGGTACGGACCCGCCCGCGGCCTCGAAGATGACACACGCCTGGCTGTTCACCGGCCCCCCCGGGGCGGGCCGTGACACGGTGGCACGAGCCTTCGCCGCCGCGCTGCAGTGCGTCAGCCCGGATCGCGCGCTCGGCGGCGAGCCGGGATGCGGGTTCTGCGACGGATGCCACACCGCACTGATCGGTACGCACGCCGATGTGGAGGTCATCCGTACGGACCTGCTCTCCATCGGCGTGAAGGACACCCGTGAGCTCGTGCGGCGCGCCCAGCTCTCGCCCGCGGTCGGGCGCTGGCAGGTCATCGTCATGGAGGACGCGGACCGGCTGACCGAGGGCGCGGGCAACGTCCTGCTGAAGGCGGTGGAGGAGCCCGCGCCGCGCACCGTGTGGCTGTTGTGCGCGCCGTCCGTCGAGGACGTGCTGCCGACGATCCGTTCGCGCTGCCGCCACCTCGTGCTCGGCACGCCGTCGGTGGACGCCGTCGCGGACGTGCTGATGAGGCGGGACGGCATCGAGCCGGAGATGGCCCGCTCGGCGGCCCGGGCCACCCAGGGACACATCGACCGGGCGCGCCGGCTGGCCACGGACGAGCGGGCGCGCGCCCGCCGCAGCACGGTCCTCAAGCTGCCGCTGCGCGTGGACGACGTCGGCGCGTGCCTCAGGGCCGCGCAGGAACTGGTGGACGCGGCCGGGGAGGACGCGAAACAGGCCGCGGAGGAGACCGACGTCAAGGAGACGGAGGATCTGCGCGTGGCGCTCGGCGCGGAGAGCGGGGGCCGGATGCCACGGGGCACGGCAGGCGCCATGAAGGAGCTGGCGGACCGCCAGAAGCGCCGGTCGACGCGTACACAGCGGGACAGCCTGGACCTGGCGCTGACGGACCTGACCGGTTTCTACCGGGATGTGCTGGCCATCCAGCTGCGCTCGCGGGTGCAACTGGCCAACGAGGACGTGCGGGACGCGCTCGACCGCGTGGCGGGCGGTTCGACCCCGGAGCGGACGCTGCGGCGGATGGAGGCGATCGGTGCCTGCCGGGTGGCCCTTGACCGGAATGTGGCGCCACTGCTGGCGGTCGAGGCCATGACGATGGCGCTGCGCGCGGGCTGACCCGCGCCGCGCACGGGCCGTACGGCGACGGTGTCCGACCTGTTCGCCGTACCGGCCGGGCCGTTGACGAGCGACGCCACCCTCACCCGTACGTGCGGCGGGGCGCTCTGCGGCACCGGCCCGGCGGTTAGGCTCCGCTGATGGACACCAGGCGCCTGCTGCGTACCCCCGCCGCCGCGTTCGTGGCGGCCGGACTGTTTCTCTCCGGCTGTACCTCGTCGGGCCCGGGTTCCGACCCGAACCCCGGGGCGGGCTCCGTGGACCAGGCGGCCCTGGCCGCGTACTACGGCCAGAAACCGGCCTGGCACGCGTGCGAGGTCCCCGGTTTCCAGTGCGCCACCATGAAGGCGCCGCTCGACTACGCGAAGCCGGACGGCGCGCAGATCAAGCTGGCGGTGGCCCGCAAGAAGGCGACCGGGCCCGGCAAGCGCCTCGGTTCGCTCCTCGTCAACCCGGGCGGCCCCGGCGGCTCGGCCATCGAGTACCTGCAGAGCTACGCGGGGATCGGCTACCCCGCCCAGGTCCGCGCGCGCTACGACATGGCCGCGATGGACCCGCGCGGCGTGGCCCGCAGCGAACCCGTCGACTGCCTGACGGACCGCCAGATGGACGCGTACACCGAGGTCGACCAGACACCGGACGACGCGGCGGAGGTGAGCAACCTCACCACCGCGTACAAGAAGTTCTCCCAAGGCTGCGAGACGCACGCGGCGAAGGTGCTGCCCCACGTGTCGACGGTCGACGCGGCACGCGACATGGACATCTTCCGCGCGGTGCTCGGCGACAAGAAGCTGTCCTACGTCGGGGCGTCGTACGGCACCTTCCTCGGCGCGACCTACGCGGGCCTGTACCCGAAGAACACGGGACGGATCGTGCTGGACGGCGCGATGGACCCGTCCCTGTCGGCGCGGGACCTCAACCTCCAGCAGACGGCGGGCTTCGAGACGGCCTTCGAGTCGTTCGCCCGGGACTGCGTCAAACAGGCGCAGTGCCCGCTCGGCACCACGTCCGTCCCGGCGGCCGAGAACCGCCTCAAGGACTTCTTCAAGCAGCTCGACGGCAAGCCGCTGCCGACCGGCCAGAGCCGCAAGCTCACCGAGTCGCTGGGGACGACCGGCGTGATCGCCGCCATGTACGACAAGTCCGCCTGGCCCCAGCTGCGCCAGGCGCTGCGCAGCGGCCTGACGGGCGACGGAGCCGCGCTGCTCACGCTCGCCGACTCGTATTACGAGCGCGGCCAGGACGGTGCCTACTCGAACCTGATGTACGCCAACTCAGCCGTGAACTGCCTCGACCTCCCGCCCGCCTTCACCGGCCCCGACCAGGTCAAGGCGGCGCTGCCGGCCTTCGAGAAGGCGTCCCCCGTCTTCGGCGACGGCCTCGCCTGGGCCTCCCTGAACTGCTCGTACTGGCCGGTCAAGGCCACCGGCACTGCCCACCGCATCGAGGCCGGGGGCGCGGCCCCCATCGTGGTGGTCGGCACCACCCGCGACCCCGCCACCCCCTACCGCTGGGCCAGATCCCTGGCCTCCCAGCTCGACTCGGGCCGCCTCCTCACCTTCGAGGGCGACGGCCACACCGCCTACGGCCGGGGCAGCGACTGCATCGACACGGCGATCAACACGTACCTCCTGGACGGCACGCCCCCCGCAAAGGGTAAAAAGTGCACCTGACCAGGCCAAACACCCTGTCTCCCGGGGTGGACGGAGCACCCCGGGAAACTGTGTAGACTTGGCGTCGCCGCTGATCGCACCATGGTGCAGTCGGCACGCCGCCTTAGCTCAGTTGGCCAGAGCAACGCACTCGTAATGCGTAGGTCTCGGGTTCGAATCCCGAAGGCGGCTCATCCAAACCGCAGGTCAGACATTGTCTGACCTGCGGTTTTTTGGCTGTCGGAGGCGCCTGCGCCGCTTCGCGCGAGCGGCCCGGGACGGGGTGGTCTCCGTTACGGGCTCAAAAGTGGCGCTCTCCGGCCGGCGGCTCGTTCATCCCAGGCGGTCGAGCAGCAGGTTCGCGGCCACCGCGGCTCCGTCGGTGCGGATCTGGGGGCCCAGGGCCTGGGCCCGTGCCCGGGTGTCGGGGGCCAGGGCTGTCTTGAGCGCGAGGTTCAGGGATTCGGTGGTCGGGGTCGGGCCCTCGTGTGCCGCGCCGATGCCGAGGTCCGCGACCCGGCCGGCCCAGTACGGCATGTCCGACAGCTGGGGCGGGACCACCACCTGCGGGACGCCCGCCCGGGCGGCCGTCATCGTCGTGCCCGCGCCGCCGTGGTGCAGAACGGCCGCCACCCTGGTGAACAGGCGCTGGTGGTTGACCTCGCCGATCGCGAAGCAGTCGTCCTGGTCGTCGATCAGGCCCAGGCCGGCCCAGCCGCGGGAGACGAGTGCGCGGTGGCCCTGCGCGCGGATCGCCTCGATGGTCCTGCGGGGGGTGTCCTGCGACGGGCTCATGCTGCCGAAGCCGACGTAGACGGGCGGTGTGCCCGCGTCCAGGAAGGTCACCAGGTCGGCCGGGAGCGGGCGTTCGTCGGCGGTGCTCCACGCACCCGTCTGTGTCACGTCGAGGCCGGGGGTCCGCCGCCACGGTCCGAGGACCGGGTCCGCTGCCAGCCACGGCCGGTCGGTGTAGACGTGACGACGGACGTCGACCACCGGTGGCAGGCCGATCGATGCCCGGCGGCCGTTGAGTATCTCGCCGAATTGCGCGTCGACGTTGCGGGCGTCCAGCTCCCACCGCTTCCGGTTGTCGTTCGTCTCCGGCTCCGGCCAGCCCGGCCGTGGCGGCGGCGCGTGGTGCGGCGAGGGCAGTTGGACCGCCGAATAGCTCGCGTACACGTAGCGGATGCCGGCGGCCTCGGCAACGGACCGCGCGGCGATCTGCGCCAGGCCGGCCGCGACCAGGACGTCGCATCCGTCGGCGGCGGCGGGGAAGAGGTCGAACTGCGTGTCGACCATCTCGTTGCGGGCCCGGGACAGTTCCGCCGCCGACGGCAGTGTCTCCGTGCGTTTCGCCGCCCGTACCGGGGGGCCGACCGGCACCAGCCGTACGCCGAGACCTGCCAGCCGTTGCGCGAACTCCTCGTCAGGCGGGGCGCACATCCGCACCTCCGCGCCGCCTGTTCGTAGCCGCACCGCGAGTGCCACCAGCGGTTCGACATCGCCACGCGTCCCGTAGGTCGACAGCAACACCCGCATGGTGGCTCCTCTTTCGGTCGTGTTCCGATGAGTCCGGGCCCGTACCGCTCAGCCGTCGCGCGGTCCGCGCCGACGGCGATGTGTCGGTCGTGGCTGGTGTGCGGGCAGCAGTGTACGTCGGGGGGCGCTCGATGCGGCGGGTCGGCCGGTCGGGCCGCGCGACGACCGGACGCGTTCCGTTTATCGGCCAACTCGGCGGTGTAAAGGCCGACTTCTGCCCCCCGGGTGGCGGCCCGGGACTCCCGGGTCACCTTGCGGACGGTCGTGCCGATCAAGCAACGCTCCCTCTCGCGTGGGGCCGTGCCCGGTGGCTACGGTGAGCGCCAGCGTGCCTGCCCACGCGGCGTCGCAGTGCCGGCCTTGGGCGGCCCGTGGCGGCGAGGCAAGCGGGGTTACCCGATCGTCAACACAACCTGAGAGCCAACCGATGCCCAGTTCGTCATCGCCCACCCCTGATGTTTCGATTGTCATGCCCTGCGCAGGATTCGGGACGCGCTTCGGGGCGCCCTACTCGAAGGAGCTGCACTGTCTGGCTCCTGGGGTCACGGTGCTCGACCGCAGCCTGGAGCCCGTTGTCGAACTGGCGAGAAGTGGGCTGAACGTGCGCCTGGTCGTCGTCTTCAGGACGCACAAGCTGGACACGGTGAGCTATCTCGCGCGTTACGCGGAGACCCTTCAAGTGGTCTTCGTCTACCAGGACGAGTCGTTGGAACAGGGTCTCGACGGCGCGATCCGGTCGGCCCTGCCGATGACGCAAGGGCCGGTGGCCCTTGTTCTTCCTGACATCGTTCTCTCCGGCGCGGGGAGCACCGGCAGTCTGCTCGCCGCCTTGCGGCACGTGGGGACGTCAGGTGTGGGGGCGACCGGTTGGAGCGTGGTGGCCACCGAGGAGCGCGATCCCGACACGCTGCGGCAGATGGGCGCGCTGGCCGTGGTCGAGGACGGCGGTGTCCTGACGGTCAAGGAGGCCACCGACAAGCCGGCCGATCCTTCGGGCTTCAACGCGTTCTGGGGCATGGTGGCAGTGGCCGAGGACGAGGCGCACCGGTTGCCCGACGTGGCGAGCAAAGGGGTGGTCAGTCCCCTGGCTGGGGCGGTCGCCCTGATGGTGGACGGGATCGTCAACTACAACACCGTCGCCGGCTGACTCCTCAAGGCGCCAACCGGCTGGTGTGCTGGCGGCCCGGCCCCTCGTCGGTCTCGGTGGCCGACGTGCTGCCGGGCGGTCGGGACGCCGCGTGCGGCTCGGCCTGTTCTCGCTCGGGCGTTCGCGGTCCCGGGCCCCGCGCGTGTTGCGACGAGCGGGGACGAGAGGGGACGGGTACGGATCGCTGGCATCGGGCGCTGTCATCGGGCACGCCCTTTTCCGGGCGCCGACCTGTCCTGGCCGAGGGCTGTGGATGCCTGTCCGCCTATTACGCCGGCAGGGGATAAATATTCTGATAGTGGGGTTTTGTCCTGCTCGTTATCTGTACCGCGTGTTTACCGTGGCGATCGCGCGTCGGCTCGACTTCGGCGCGGTGGCCCCTCGGCGAACTGGAAGGAGCGAGCGTGACCGCTCGCATTGACATGTACAGGAAGACCGCTCTCGCGGTCACGGCGCTGGCCGCCCTCACCTTCTCGACCATCTCCGCGTCGGCCTCAGCTCCCGCCACGGGCGGGAGTCACGCGGGCGTGAATCACCGGGGCGAGGACCACTGGGGCGTGATCACGCGCAACACGATCGGTTCCCCCGTCGCCGATCTGCGGAACGGGCCCTTCGGCTCGGCCGGTGTGCAGGGACCCGCCGCAAGGCCGCCCTACGGAAGGGGCAGCCTCGGCATCGAGGTGGCCGACCACTCCACCTCGCTGACTCCGCCCAGTGAGAAAGTCGACTTCGGCAACGAGGTCGATTTCTATGGTGACCCGGTGCTGGGCCTCAAGCGCGTCGGGTTCCACGTTTTCCAGACCGACGAGAACATCGCCTACGGCGGCGGCGGCGCGAACGGTGCCAAGAACATGCCGAACATCAGGTTCGAGATCGATCCGAACCTGGCCGCGGCTCCCACCACCCACTACTCCACGATGAACTGGCAGCCGGACGCCTCCCCGGTGACGGGCGAGTGGAGTCCCTACCTCGACGCCACCACCACCGGCAGCTGGTTCCTCACGGGCAACGCGGGCACCGTGACCGGTTGCGACCTGGCCGGCCCGTGCACCTTCCAGGAGCTGAGGACCGCGCTGAACGACGGAGGCGCGGCCCCGACCATCAAGACCGCCGCAGTGGGTAAGGGGCGGGACTACATGTGGATCGGAGCCGTCGACGGGCTCCGGATCAACCAGGATGTCTACGACTTCGAGGCCGACGGCGTTCACCGGCTCCGCCGCGGCTGGTGAGCAGCGTCGGAGCCGGCGCGGTGCGTGACGACCGTGTCGGCTCCGACCCACCGCGACTCGCACAGGGTCCGACGCGGGCTCGCGGTGCGATCGGGGGCATCCACCAGGTTGCGGGATCAGCTGGTGCTGTCGCGATCGGCACTCGCCCGGTCACGGCGGTCCGAGGCGCCACCGGTGGGCCGGGCCGCCGGCTGCGCGTGAACGCCGCCGGTGCGGGCGGGTGGCTCGGGGTCAACCGTGGGCCTGCTGCGCGTGCTTGGGCAGGAGGCCCACCAGCAGCAGCGTCAGGAAGCCGAGGCCCGCGGTGATGCCGAAGACCAGTTCCGCCGCCGCGAGGTAGGAATGGACGGACGCGTGGCCGACCCGGGTGAAGAACACCGTGCCGAGGGCGGCGACGCCGATGGCGCCCGCGAACTGCTGGACGGCGTTGAGCAGTCCCGCGCCGGTGCCGACTTCCTCGGCCGTGGCATCGCCGATGATGAAATCGACCAACGGGACGAACACCAGCCCGGAGCCGAAACCGGTCAGCAGCAGCGCGGGCGCCAGCTTCCAGAAGGTGATGTCGGCGCCCCAGTGGGCGACGGACCACCACAGGGCCAGCAGACCGGCGACGGCGATGGACAGCCCCAGGTGCAGGGTGGCGCGTCCCAGCTTCTCGGCGAGAACGGCGCCCGCGAGCAGGACGGCGACGGCGGTGCCGAGGGCCCAGGGGATCAGCGTGAGGCCGGTGTGCAGGGGCGTCCAGTGCATGCCCTGCTGCAGGAGCAGGTTGATGACGAGCACGAACGCGCTCAGTGACGCGTAGAACCCGGCCACGATCAGCAGACCGACGACGAAGCTGCGCTTGCGGAACAGCGACGGTGTGATGACCGGGTGCTCGCTGCGGCGTTGGGAGACGACGAACAGTGCGAGCAGGACGATGGCGGCGGCCATCATGGCGTACGTCCAGGGGGGCCAGCCGAGATCGCGTCCCTGGATGAGCGGGACGATGAGCAGGGCCGAGGCCGCGGTGAGCAGTCCGACGCCGGTGAGGTCGAGGCGGGCGGTCGGGTCCTCGCCGCCGCGGCGGGGCAGGACGCGCCGGCCGAGCGCGAGGGCGGCGACGCCGAACGGGACGTTGATCAGGAAGATCGATCGCCACTGGCTGCCGAACAGGTCGAGGTGGAGCAGCCAGCCGGCCAGGATGGGTCCGGCCACCATGGTCAGGCCCATCAGCGGGCCGACCGGGGTCAGCGCCTTGCGCAGGTGCTGGGGCGGGAAGACGACCTTCACCAGGGCCAGTCCCTGCGGGATCATGACCGATCCGCACAGGCCCTGCAGCGTCCGGGCGACGATCAGGAAGACCACGTGGGGGGCGAGACCGCAGGCGAGCGAGGCCAGGGTGAAGCCGCTCATGCCGAGCAGGAACAGTCGTCGGCGCCCGAGCAGGTCCCCGAGCCGTCCTGAGGTGACGAGGCCGAGCGCGAAGGCCGCGGTGTAGGCGCTGAGCACCCACTGCACGGTGACCTGGTCACCGCCGAGATCGGCGCGGATCGAGGGGCCCGCGAGGTTGGCGACGCTGGAGTCGATCAGATCCATGATGTCGGCCAGGATCACGACGACCAGGACGAGCCCCGCGGTGCGCAGGGGCAGCGTGCTGGTGGTGGGCGCCCGGGGTGGGCGCTGGATAATGGACACGAACACTGTTCTACAGTGGATCGCCGTTCGTGACAAGACGAACGGCGTTCGCCATAGCGCGGAACGCCGTTCGCCGACGTGGCTAGACTGCCGGGTATGTCACCGACTCCGCAGCAGCGACGCGAAGCGCGGCACCAGCTGGGCACCGGCTCCGGCACGCCCGCGGCCCGGCGCGGACCCTCCGGCGGGCGCAAGAAGCCGATCACGGTCGAGGCCATCATCGGCGCCGCGTTCGGCATCGTGGAGACGGAGGGCTACGAGGCCCTCACGATGCGGCGTCTGGCCACCGCGCTGGAGACGGGACCGTCGTCGCTCTACGCGCACGTGGTCAACAAGGAGGACCTGGACGAGCTGCTCATCGGCCGTCTGTGCGCCAAGATCGACCTGCCGGAGCCGGAGCCCGACCGCTGGCGGCAGCAGATCATCAGCATCTGCACCCAACTGCGTGACCAGTACCTGCGCTACCCGGGTATCTCGCGGGCCGCCTTCGCCGCCGCACCGTCCAACCTGGACACGCTGCGCGTCAGCGAGGGCATGTTCGCCGTCCTGCTCGCCGGGGGCATCGACCCGCAGTCCGCCGCCTGGGCGATCGACTCGCTGTCTCTGTACATCAGCGCCTACAGCCTTGAGGTCTCCCTCGCGAAGGAACGGCTCAACCGCTCGGGCGACAACTGGGTGGTCAGCCGCGACGAGCTGCTGCGCCGGTTCGCGGCACTGCCCGCCACCTTCCCCCACACCAAGCGGTACGCCGCAGAACTCACCGCCGGCACCATCCACGACCGCTTCGACTTCTCCGTCGGCCTGCTGATCGACGGGCTCCCCGGGGCCCGCTGAGATCCGTGAACCTCCGTCGCGGGCCCGTCGCCGGATCCGAACGGTGGATCCGAACGGTGGTCAGGGGGCGGGCCGGCGGGCCGGCGACGAGCATCGTGACGAGCCTGCGTTCGTATGCGCCGGCTTGTTCGCGCCGGCGGGGTCGCTCGCACGGCTCGGCGACCAACCGTCGCTCGCGCGATGCCTGCGATCGTCCGGCCTGCGATCGGTCCGCTCTGCGATCGGCGCGCCTACGATCGGGGCGTGACGGTGAGATACGAGTGGCGCGGTGACTTCGACAACGGTTCCCTGGACGCGTTGCACGCCGAGGGCTTCGGGCATCCGCCGGACAACGCCGACTGGCGGGCTCAACTGGAGGGGCACAGTCTCGGCTGGGTCTGCGCGTGGGACGAGGGCGGCCTCGTGGGATTCGTCAACGTCGCCTGGGACGGCGGAGTCCACGCCTTCGTCCTGGACACCGTGGTGGCCCGGCGGCTACGGACGCGGGGGATCGGCGCCGCCCTGATCGACACCGCCGCGCGAGAGGCGCGCGCGGCGAACTGCGAGTGGCTGCACGTCGATTTCGAGGACCACCTGGGTCCCTTCTACTTCGACGCGTGCGGCTTCCGGCCGACGAGCGCCGGTCTGATCGCTCTCTGACCCCGCACGGCTGCGGCTGCGGCAGTGGCGGCAGGAGGAGGAAGCGGTCGCGGAAGGGTCCCGACGGACCGGTGAACTGCCGCCGTCCTCAGGGGTGTTCGGCCCGTGGTTGGTGCCGCGCGCGGATGCCCGCGGTGAGAGCGACCGGACCCGATCGCCCCGGACCCGATCGCCGCAGAGCCCCAGAGCCGCATCGCCGCAGAGCCGTATGACCGCAGGGAAGTCCCGCAGGCGTGGCGGCGGTGACGTCCCGGGCGAGCGGGGTCAGTGCGCGGGCGCGGCGTGGGTCGTCTTCTTGCGGGCGCGGTAGGCGGCGGCCTTGATCTTGTTGCCACAGGATTCCATGCCGCACCACTGCCGGCGCATGCCCCGCGAACGGTCGATGTAGACACGGGTGCACTCGGGGTTGTCGCACTCCTTGAGGAGCGGGACGTCGGGGCCGCTGAGGAGCTCGACGGCTCCCCGGGCGACGGTGGACAGGGCCTCCGGCGCCGTCGCCTTCGTCCACCGGCCCGACGGGGTGAGCCGGGGTGCCGCCGCGGGCTCGCCCGCGGCCCCGTTCAGGGTGGCCAGTGCCTCGTGGTCGTACTCCTCGCCGAGGCGGCGGGCGGTGATCAACTGGTAGATCGCCTCACGGACCGTCGCCGCCCGGTCGACGTCCGCCTGGCCGCCGACGTCGACCGCGTCGACGATCCCGGATTCCAGGTACCAGGCGGTCAGCCTGTCGGGCGTCGCGAACATCTCGAACCGCACCGTACGGCGCGCTCGCAGCGTCGCGGCGAAGTCGAGGGCCGGGTTTCCGCATACGAAGACATGATTCGGATTCACGTCACCATTTTGGCAAGTGACGTCCGCGTTGGCAAAGCCCGATACCTCTCCGTCCGCCGTTCCGGCCGGGCTCGTAGGGGGTTTCGGCGGGTGCCTCCTGGACGCCCGGCCGGCTGCGGGACGCGCTTCCGGTGGGCGCCTTTTCCGGAGGCGAAGGGTCAGAGACCCAGGTCCAGGGCCAGGCAGGAGTAGTGGTTCCACGCGCCTTCGGGGTTGTACGCGTCCCCTGCCCGCTCCCTCGCGGACACGGGCTTCTCCTCGACCATGTCCTCGTAGTGGACACGCTCGGGAAGAGCGCCGAACCGCGCGTGGCGGGCCGCCGCGGCGGCGCCGTCGATCGTGATCGTGATGGCCATGTCACTCTCCGCTCAGTCGGTGGCGGCATTCGATGTCCGCTCTGTGCCGATAACGCTGACAGTCGCTCGCGTCACCTGTCAAGAAGGTGATGTATGACGTAACACTTACGGCGTGCGGCCGGTGACCTGCGACGCGCCACGGATGGGGGGTGGGAGCCTCCCGCCCGTCGGCCCTCGCCCGTTGCCCCGTGCCCCGTGCCCCGTGCCCCGTGCCCCGTGCCCCGTGGCCGGTCGCCCGGCGCAAGGCCGCCGGGCCGGGCGCGGCCCCGCGCCCGCCGCGCCCGTGGGGTCCGGGTCCCTCAGAAGTGGTCCACGTCCACGACGGCCTGGGCGAAGGCGGTGGGCGCCTCCTGCGGCACGTTGTGGCCGACGCCGGCCAGGGTGCGGTGGTCGTACGCGCCGGTGAACTTGTCCCGGTACATGCTGCCGTCGCCCGGGGCGGTGAATGGGTCCAGCGCGGGGTCGAGGGTGATGGTCGGGACCCCGATGGTGGGCGCCGCCGCGAGCTGCTGCTCGTAACGGTCGTAGCGGCGTTCGCCGTCGGCGAGGCTGAGCCGCCAGCGGTAGTTGTGGATGACGATGGCCGCGTAGTCGGGGTTGTCGAAGGCGGCGGCCGTGCGCGCGAAGGTGGCTGCGTCGAAGTTCCAGGTGGGGGAGACCGTCTTCCAGACCAGCTCGGCCAGTTGGTCGCGGTCGGCCGGGGTCTCCATGGCGAGCTTGCCGCGCTCCGTGGCGAAGTAGTACTGGTACCACCAGGCGTACTCGGCCGCGGGCGCGAGCGGACTCAGGTTGGCCTTGAGGTTGGTGACGAGGTAGCCGCTCACCGACACGAGTGCCTTGCAGCGTTCCGGCCAGAGGGCCGCGATGATGTCGGCGGTCCTCGATCCCCAGTCGTATCCGGCGAGGACGGCCTTCTCGATGCCGAGGGCGTCCATCAGCGCGACGATGTCGAGGGCGACCGCGGACTGCTGGGCGTTCCTGACGGTCCGGGCGGAGAGGAAGCGCGTCGTGCCGTGGCCGCGGAGGTACGGGACGATCACGCGGTAGCCCTGCGCCGCGAGCAGGGGCGCGACGTCCACGTAGCTGTGGATGTCGTAGGGCCAGCCGTGCAGGCAGATGACCACCGGGCCGTGGGCGGGGCCCACTTCGGCGTAACCCATGGTCAGCACGCCGGCCTTGACCTGCTTCAGCGACGCGAACGAGGTGTGGGCCCCGCCCTTGACCGAAGGCAGGGTCGGCGCCGGGGTGGGGCGCCTCGTCGCGGCGGAGGCGGCCGGTACGCCGGTCAGGGCGGTCAGTGAGGCCGCGGTGGCGCCGGTGCCCAGAGCCATGCTGAAAGTACGTCGGTTGATCATGGTGGGTCCTCCGCGCGTTTCGGTGTGCCGGCCTGCGTGCCGCCGGGCGTGTGCCGGTCGGCTGCCCGCGCCGCCCTCGGTGGGTTTGCGTGCGCGATGACTTTCGCACGGCATGCGTCACCCGTCAAATAGGTGACGGAAGTATGACGTGGACGTCGGACGGCGCGTCGGAGAAGGCGGCACGCCGTCGGCCGCCGCCCGCCCGGAAGAGGGGAGTTGGACGCTCACGGGCAGGCTGCCGGGCCGATGTGGCAGGCTGGCGCCAGCCGGCCGCGGGCGGCGCCGCGGCGGTAGTCGAGAGGGGCGCAGCATGACCCGGAAGAGCTTCCACCGCGACGAGATCGACACGAGCAGGCCGCATCCCGCGCGGATCTACGACTACCTGCTCGGCGGAAAGAACAACTACGAACTCGACCGCGAGGCGGGAGAACGCCTGGCGGGTGCGGCGCCCGAGGTGCGGATCGGGGTGCGGGCCAACCGCGCGTTCCTGCGGCGTGCCGTGCGGTACGTGGTGGGCAGCGGCGTCCGCCAGATCCTCGACATCGGCACCGGACTGCCCACGTCGCCGAACGTGCACGAGACGGCCCTGGAAGTGGCGCCTGACGTGCGCATCGCCTACGTGGACAACGATCCGATCGTGAACACGTACGCCGACGCGCTGCTCAGCGGCGCGGGCGAGACGAGCGTGGTGCTCGGCGACCTGCGCGAACCCGGGGCCCTGCTGCAGCACCCGGACGTCCGCCGGGTCATCGACTTCGACCAGCCGGTGGCGCTGCTCCTGGTCGCCGTCGTGCACTTCCTCGCCGACGCCGACGAACCCGGGCGGATCATCGCCACACTGCGCGACGCGCTGCCGGCCGGCAGCTTCCTGGTGCTCTCGCACGCCACCGGGGACTTCGCCGACCGCAGCGAGGCCCAGGCCGTCTACGACAACGCCAGCGCACGCCTCAATCTGCGCTCCCGCGCCGGGGTCGAGGGTTTCTTCGAGGGCTTCGAGCTGATCGAACCGGGCCTGGCCCAGGTCCCGTTCTGGCGCCCGGAGACGCCGCCACCGGCCGGATCGGGCGAGATCGGCTTCTACGGCGGGGTGGGACGCAGGACCCGCTGAACCCGCGCGCCCGCTGACCCCGCGTATCCGCACCCGCACGGCAGTGCTCGCCGTACCCTCAGCACCCTCCGCACCCGCCGGATCGCCACCGCGCGACCCAGGCGGGTGCGATCCCGTCCGCACCCGTGCGCGTCAGCACGCCCGGCGAACGCCGCGTCGGCCCCGCCCGCCTCGCGCGACCGCCCCACGCCGTCGCACCGACCCGCGCGGACGCCCTGGTACGACGCCCGACCGACGCCCGGACCGGGTCCGGACCGGCGTCCGTGACCGGCGGGAACGCGCGTGAGAAGGTCAGCGCGGAACAAGGTGCCTGAGCGGTTCGTCTCGGTGGCCGAAGCGACAACCGGGTGTACGGAGGGTGGGAGTGGCGTCACGCGACGGCCGTGCGGCCCTGGTGGGGGCCGTGGAGCAGGAGGTGCGGGGCCTGGTCTCGGGTTCCGTCCGCTTCCACCAAGCGGTGGCGGACCGCCTGGGGTTGAACGTGCTGGATCTGAACTGCCTGGAGGCCCTGGTCGGTCGTGGCGCGATGACGGCGGGCCGGCTCGCGGAGGAGAACGGCGTCACGACCGGTGCGATCACCGGTGTCGTCGACCGGCTGGAAGCGGCGGGGCACGTCCGCAGGGAGAAGGACCCCCACGACCGGCGGCGGGTCATCGTGACCCCGCTCGACGGCGCCGAGGCGCGCATCGCTCCGCTCTTCGCCTCGCTCGGGGGCTCGCTCGCCGAGCTCTGCTCGCAGTACAGCGACGCGCAGTTGGAGGCCGTGCTCGGCTTCGTGCGTGCCGTGGGGCCCCTCACGTCCGAGGAGGCCGTCACGTTGCGCGCGGGGTCGCCCCCGAAGACGTCCGGGCCCGCATCGCGTGCGGTGGCGCCCGAACGCTGACCGGATCGTCCAACTCCCCAATCTTGAAGCGGAGTTCATGGCCTGTGGGGCGGGCGGCTGATGCCCGTCGCCCGCGGTTCGCGGGGCCGCGCCCTTCGCGACGCCGTACGGGGGCGCCGCCGGCGTCGGTGCCCGACCCGCCTGCCTGCCCGTTCGCGGCGGGTCCCGCCGCGCGGCGGCGCGGCCGTCATCGAGGTTCCGCCCGCCCGTCGGCCGGTGTCCCCGGGCCGGTGTCCGTCACCGGGTCGCCGTCCGGGTGCCGCGACGCCGGAGCGGGCGAGCGGGCCCGCGCCCGGATGAGAGGGTATTGCGCGGTACTTGCGCCCGCTTTTCGGCTGTGCCGGATCGGGATTACGGGGTCCGCCCGTGGTTCACGGTCCTGTGCATGAGGTTTGTCACAGCGCGTCCCGGTGTGTCGTGCCGGTCGGGATCCCGGGGGGAATTTCAGATGAATTCAACTTCATAAACTTCGTGTGACGGGAACGTCCGGGCGGCGCCGGGTGTCTGTCCATGTGGAATCTCGGCTACTCCAGGGCAAGAAGGGGCGTACAGGGAGTAACGAGCCATCACATTTGTCACCGGGAGGGCCTGATGACCGTTTCATCCTGACGTGACCTTGACGCTGTCCGTTTGTGGGCAAATCGAGCCCGTTCACGTAACCGCAAGATTTACCGGGGGGTGGTCGCCAGTTCTTTGGAACTCTCTATAGTTGACAACCCCATTAGCGCGCGCGTGGAGCAGGAAAGAGAGCCGATTTGAGCACCGTGGTCGCAAAGCGCTCACCACGTGCCGAGGCGCCCCGTCTGCCGGAGGGTCAGGTCGAACTGGCCGAACCTCCCGTTCTGGGTGAGCCGGCCACAGCGGACTTCGGGTCCACTCTCATGTACTTGCCGATGGGCCTGGGTGCCGGCGCCATGGTGCTGATGTTCTCCATGCGCGGCGGCGGCCCGACGACGTACATGATGTCCGGGATGATGGCCGTCGCGATGGTGAGCATGACGCTCACTCAGGTCGGCCGCGCGGGCGGTGAGCGGCGCAAGCGCATGCGCGCCGAGCGCCGCGACTACCTCCGCTACCTGGCGCAGAAGCGCATCCAGGCCCGGCAGGCGGCGGACGAGCAGCGCGCGTCGCTGCTGTGGGACAACCCCGACGCCGCCGACCTGTGGGCGCTCGCGCTCGGCACCCGGCTGTGGGAACGGCGCCCCGCCCACGAGGACTTCGGCCGGGTCAGGATCGGGCTCGGCGTGCGCAGGGCCGCGTTGCAGTTCCTGCCGCCGCAGACCAAGCCCGTGGAGGACCTGGAGCCGCTGTCCGCGATCTCGCTGCGCCGCTTCACCCGCGCCCACCAGACCGTGCCGGGCCTGCCGATCCCGGTGGCCCTCGGCCGTTTCACCAGCGTGGAGTTCGCGGGCGAGGCGGAGAGCGCGCTCGGGCTGATCCGGGCGATGATCGCCCAGCTCGCCGTCTTCCACTCGCCGGACGAACTGCGCGTCGCGGTCCTCGCCGACGAGCAGGGGCGCGCCGAGTGGGACTGGCTGAAGTGGCTGCCGCACAACGCGCATCCGTACGAGGAGGACGACGCGGGGCCCCTGCGGCTCTGCTCGGACGACTACGACGCGCTGTTCGACCTGCTCGGCTCGGACGTGCAGGGCAGGCCCGACCACGACCCCGCGTCCACGCCCGGTGTGGTGGAGCCGCTCGTGGTGATCGTCGCCCAGGGCGTACGGATCCCCGACGGCTCCCGGCTGCTCGGCGCGGGCATCCGCGGCGTCGTGCTGCTGGACGCGACGGGCGCCATGACGGGCGGCCCGAAGGTCCTGCGGCTCACCACGCACGGCACTGAGGTGGAGTTCCCGAGCGGCAGCGACATGGTGACCGCGCAGGCCGACACGCTCACCGCGCGGGCCGCCGGGAACCTGGCACGCATCCTCGCGCCGATGCGCACGGGGGGCAGCGTCGACCTCTCCGACCGCGCGCTGGACTCCGACTTCGACCTGACCGCGCTGCTCGGCATCCGTGACGCGCACACCTTCGACGTGGCCACCAAGTGGCGTCCCCGTATCGAGCAGGCCGCCCGGCTGATGGTGCCGCTCGGTGTGACCGACGACGGCGAGGTCGTCAATCTCGACATCAAGGAGTCCGCGCAGGGCGGCATGGGCCCGCACGGCCTGCTGATCGGTGCCACCGGATCCGGCAAGAGCGAGTTGCTGCGCACCCTGGTCATGGGCCTCGTCGCGACCCACTCGTCCGAGGTGCTCAACCTGGTCCTGGTGGACTTCAAGGGCGGTGCCACGTTCCTCAACATGGACCGGCTGCCGCACACGTCGGCGGTCATCACCAACCTCGCCGACGAGATACACCTCGTGGACCGGATGCGGGATTCCATCAACGGCGAGATGATCCGCCGCCAGGAACTGCTGCGCGAGTCCGGTTACGCGTCCCTCTTCGACTACGAGAAGGCGCGCGGCGCGGGCGCGGAGCTGACCCCGCTCCCCTCGCTGCTGATCATCGTCGACGAGTTCTCCGAACTGCTCGCCAGCAAGCCGGAGTTCGTGGACCTGTTCGTGTCGATCGGCCGCCTCGGGCGAAGCCTCGGCGTCCACCTGCTGCTCGCCTCGCAGCGACTGGACGAGAGCCGCATCCACAAGGTGGAGGGCCACCTCTCGTACCGGATCGCGCTGCGGACGTTCTCCTCGATGGAGTCGCGCAGTGTGATCGGTGTGTCCAACGCGTACGAGCTGCCGTCGGCCCCCGGCAACGGCTTCCTGAAGGTCGACACCACCAACCTGGTCCGCTTCAAGGCGGCCTACGTCTCCGGCGCCGCGCCGGCGCCCACCGGCACCGGCGACCCGTACGCGGCCGGTGGTGAACTGTCCACGGAGGTGGCGCCGTTCGCCCTGGCGCAGAGCGGCGAGCTGCGCTCCGCCCGGGAGGACGAGGCACTCAGCGCCCTCACCCAGGAGTCCCTGCGCACCGGGGGCGACGAGGGCGAGGAGAGCGAGGAGAGCCTTCTCGAACTCCTCGTGAACCGGCTGGAGGACAGCGGCCCGCCCGCTCGCCAGGTGTGGCTGCCGCCGCTGACGTCCCCGCCGAGCCTCGACCAGCTCCTGCCGGGCATCGTCCCGGACCCGGCGCGCGGTATGACGGCCGCCGGTCACCCGGCGCTCGGTTCGCTGCGCATCCCGCTCGGCATGGTGGACAAGCCCTTCGAGCAGCTGCGTGAGCTGCTGGTGGCGGACCTGTCCGGTGCCGACGGGCACGTCGGCCTGGTGGGAGCGCCGCAGACCGGCAAGTCGACGATGCTGCGCAGCCTGATGCTGTCGCTCGCGCTCACCCACACGCCGGAGGAGGTCCAGTTCTACTGCCTGGACTTCGGCGGTGGCGGTCTCGTGTCGACCGCGGGCCTGCCGCACGTCGGTTCCGTCGCGACCCGCCTGGAGCGCGACCGGGTGCTGCGTACCGTGGCCGAGCTGACCCAGTTGCTGGAGCGCCGCGAGCAGATGTTCACCTCGCGCGGCCTGGAGTCCATGGCCGCCTACCGAGCCCTGCGCGCGTCCGGCGAGATCGACGACCCGTACGGCGACGTGTTCCTCGTCGTGGACGGCTGGGGCACGCTGCGCCAGGACTTCGAGGACCTGGAGCCGCGCGTCAACGAACTGGCCGCGCGCGGCCTCTCGTTCGGCCTGCACATCGTCGCCTCCGCCGTCCGCTGGTCGGAGATCCGCTCGCGGCTGCGGGACATGCTCGGCACCAAGTTCGAACTGCGCCTCGGCGACTCGATGGAGTCCGAGGTCGGCTCCAAGGCGGCGGCGGGCGTCCCGCACCAGCCGGGCCGCGGCCTGACCTCGGCGGGGCACCACTTCATGGCCGCGATCCCGCGCCTCGACGGCTCCTCGGAGACCGCCGACCTGACCGTGGCGACCAAGTCCGCGGTCGTGGAGATCGACACGTTCTGGACGGGCGGCTCCGCGCCCGGCGTACGGCTGCTGCCGACCGAACTCCCGGCCGCCCAGCTGCCGGCCGCCGAGGGCACCGACGACCTGCGGATCTGCCTCGGCCTCGACGAGCAGCGCCTCGCGCCGTACTGGCACGACTTCGGCGCCACCCCGCACCTGATGGTGCTGGGCGACGGGGAGACCGGCAAGACCAACGCGCTGCGCCTCGTCATCAACGGCATCACCTCGCGCTACACGCCCGACGAGGCCCGCATCATGGTGGCCGACCCGGGCCGCGGCCTGCTGAAGTCCGTACCCGAGGAGTACCGCGTCGGGTACGTGGTGGACGCCGAGGCCCTCGTGCAGCTGTCGAACAACGCGGCCGTGTCCGTCGGCAAGCGCGTCCCGGGGCCGGACGTCACACCGGAGCAGCTCGATCAGCGCGACTGGTGGACCGGCCCCAAGCTGTTCGTCCTCATCGACGACTACGACCTGGTCACCGGCGCGCCCGGGATGGCCTCACCGGTCGGCCCGCTCACCCAGCTCCTCGCGCAGGGCACGCACATCGGCCTGCACGTCGTGGTGGCCCGCAGCACCTCCGGCGCGATGCGGGCCATGATGGACCCGATGCTGCGACGCCTGTGGGAACTGGGGAACCCGGCGCTGCTGTTCTCCTATCCCAAGGAGGAGGGCAAGTTCCTCGGCGAGGCGAAGCCGCGCACTCTGCCGGTGGGCCGCGCCCAGCTCGTCACCCGGCGCGGGGTGCGGCTCGTCCAGACCGGTCTGGTGGTGCCACCGTCGTGACCGTGCCTCCGTCCGCCGTGCCCGTCCCCGCCGCGTCCCCGCGCGGCACCGGGCGCGCCGAGAACCCCCGTTCCTGTTCCTGTCCCCCTCCGTGCCCACCGGGAGCGTCATGACGACCTCGCCACCCGCGGTGTCCGTGTCCACGAGCGACGTCTGCCGGATCACCGTCGAAGGCCCCACCGGCCGCGCCGACCTGGCGCTGCCCGTGGCGACACCGCTCTCCGCACTCCTGCCCACGCTGCTGCGGCACGTGGCCACCTCGCCCGAGCGCGCCAACGCGCCCTGGGTGCTGCAGCGGCTCGGAGAGGAGCCGTTCGACCTCGACGGCAGCCCGGACACGCTGGGGCTGCGCCACGGCGACGTGCTGTACCTGCGGCCGGCCGACGAGCCGCTGCCGGGACTGCACTTCGACGACATCTCCGACGGGGTCGCCCACGCGGTGACCGGCCGTTCCGACCTGTGGCGGCCCGAACTGACCCGGGGCCTCGCCATCGCGGTCGGCGGGCTCGTCCTGGCCGCGCTCGGCGTCACCGCCTTCGGCGCGGGTCCCGGTGTCCTCGCGACGGTGGCCTGCGCGGTGACCGCGCTGGTCCTCGTCGCGGGCTCCGCCGTGCTGTCCCGGGCGGGTGCCGATCAGAGCACCGCGGGGGCGGCGGCCGTCGGCGGCCTCGTGTTCGCGGCGTTCGCCGGGTTCGCGCCGTTCTCCGCCGCGCGCGTCCCGGCGGTCCTGCCGGCCGGTGTGCACGGCCACGCGTCGCTCGGGCACTTCGCGCTCGGCATCCACGGACTGCTTCTCGCGGCGGGCGCCGTCGCCTTCCTCGCGGCCCTGCTGCTGGCGCTGCGGGTGCTGCCCTTCGCGCTGCCGGGAACGTTCCTGGTGTGCGCGATCGCCGCCGCCGTCGGGGTCGCCGTCGCGCGGCTCGGGGACGAGTCGGCCGTCCAGGCCGCGGGGATCGTCGGCGTCGCGATGTTCGTACTGGGCCACTTCGGGCCGCGTCTGACCCTGCGGGCCGCCCGGCTCCGGGTCCCGCAGCTGCCGCGTACCGCTGAGGAGCTGCAGCAGGGCATCGAGCCGGAGGACGAGGAGTCGGTGACCCGCCGGGTGCGCGCCGCCAGTTCGTACCTCAACACCCTCAGCATGTCCTCCGCCCTCATCTACGCGGTGACGTTCGCGGCGCTGGTGCACGAGGGCGGCTGGATCGGCTGGCTGCTGCCGCTCGTGTTCAGTGCCGCCGTCCTGCTGCGCGCCCGGGGCCTCGGGGGCGCCCTGCAGCGCGTGCCGATGACCGCCGTCGGCGCCTTCGGCCTGGCCGTGGTGGCCCTCACGCGGCTCGCCACGGTCGGCACCACGGACCGTGCCGTCGTCATGGGCGTGTTCCTCGCGGCCGCCGTCCTGCTGGTGGTCGCGGCCTGGCGGCTGCCGACCGGCAGGCTGCTGCCGGTGTGGGGCCACCTCGGCGACATCGCCGAGACCCTGACCGCCGTCGCGTTGCTGCCCCTGCTCCTGCAGGCGCTGCACGTGTACGCCTTCTTCCGCCAACTGGCCAGCTGAGGAGCGCACCGTGCAGACACGGAAGGACCAGGTCCAGGCGTACCAGTTCGCGATGGGACGCCTCGCCACCGCGCTCGTGAGCGGCAACCCGGGCGGCGGTGACAGCCCCACCCGGCGCGCCTCCCTCGGCACGTTCTTCGGCGCGGCGATCGTCGTACTGCTCTGCATCGGCTTCGGCGTGTACGGGCTGATCTCGCCCGTCGCGAAGACGTCGTGGAAGACGCAGGGCGCGGTCGTCGTGCAGAAGGAGAACGGCAACCGCTTCCTCTACGTCGCCGGCGTGCTGCACCCCGTGCGCAACCTCGCGTCCGCGCTGCTGATCTCGGGGCAGGGTGCCGCCAACCCCGAGTCCGTGTCCGCCAAGTCCCTTGCCGGGGTGCGGGTCGGCTCGCCCGTCGGCATCCCGGACGCGCCCGACGTGGTGCCCGGCGCCGCGTCGCTGCTGACCGGCGCCTGGACCCGCTGCCTGCGGCCCGGCCTGGCCGGCGGCCAGCTCGTCGACTTCTCGCCCGACGGGCACACCGCCGCGTTCCCCGACGACCGGCAGGTCCTCCTGTCCGGCTCCAAGGGCGCGCGGTACCTGCTGTGGCACGGCTCCAAGTACCGCATCACCGACGACGCCGTCATGATCGCGCTCGGCATGGACGACGAACAGCCGGTGCCCGCGCCCGACAACTGGCTCTCCGCCGTACCCGACGGGCCCGCCCTGGCCGCCGCGAAGATCGACGGCGCGGGACAGCCCGCAGGCCAGGTCGCCGGCCGGTCCACCGCCGTCGGGGACCTGTTCACCACCGGCGGTACGGGCGCTTCCGCGCACTTCTACGTGATGCTCGCCGATGGCATCGCGCCCGTCACGGCCACCGAGTCCGCGCTGATGTCCGCGACCTCGGGCGCCGCCAAGCCGCGTTCCGTCGCCGCCGCGGACATCGCCGTCGCCCCGGTGTCCAAGGACCGCACCTTGATGCACCGCCTGCCCGACCTGCTGGACATGCCCGCCGCCGACACCAAGGGCGCTGCGGTTTGCGTACGCCAGGAGTCCGACGGCGCCGACCTGCGCAGCGGGGTCGTCCTGGAGCGCGGCGCTGCGGCCACCGGATCCCGGCCCGTGCTGCTGCCGCCGGGCAGCGGCGTCCTCGCGCTCGACCAGGCGCAGGTCGGCAAGCAGGGTGTCAGCCCGCGGGAGTTCCTCATCACGGAGGACGGCGTGGAGTACTCGATCAGCGACGACCAGGCCACCTCCGCCCTCGGATACGGCACCGGCGGCCTGCCGCTGCCGGAGAACGTCCTCACGCTGCTGCCACGCGGCCCCGAACTGAGCAGGGCCGCCGCCGTCGCCACCGTCCAGAGGGGATAGCCGTGCACATCGGGCTCAAGCCACCCCGCCTGCTCGGCGGTCCTCTCCAGACGAGGCCCGCCGGTCACGCGCTGCTGCTCCACCCCAAGGGCGAGCCCGACCCGCGCGCGGTCGCGTTCGCCTCCGGGCTGGCCGCCGACACCCAGCACACGCTGGCCGTCGTCGACCTGCCGTCCGGCACGGTGGAGGCGGAGTGGGAGTCCGTCGCGAAAACACTCTCCGGCCGTACCGGGAGCCTGCGGATCGTCTTTGCGCGCCCCACCACGGCACGGGAGTCCCGGGCCATGGGGCAGCGGCTCGCCGACCGCCTGGACCGGACGGTCGTCACGCCCGACGGCGAGGTCGTGCCGACCGTGGACGGCGGCCTGTTCATCCCCAGCGACCGGGGCATCGGCTGGCTCGCGTACCGCCCGGGGCGCGGCCCGCAGCGCGACTCGCAACGGTTCCCGAAGCCGCCGTGGGAGTTCTCCACGTTCAGCCGCCCCTGGGAGACCAGCGCCGACGGCACCGTCGAGCCGCTGCCGAGCGGTGTGTGGGTACGCGGCGCGGGCCCCGGCCACAGCGCGCGCGGCCGCAAGTGGCTGATGGAGAGCCTGCCGTGCCACCCTGACATCCTGACGGTGGTGCTGGGCACGCCGGGCGGCCCCGCGGTGCCGCTCGTGGACGTGGCGCGGTTCTGGGAGACGGTGCTGCCTTCGGTGCGCTCACGGGTGCGGTTCGTGCACTACGGGCCCGTGTCGACACCCGAGGGGCGTGCGTACGGGCAGGAGATCGCCGACCGGCTGGGACAGCAGGTCGTCGTGTACGCGGGCATGCCCGTGGAGACCCGGACGAGTCTCGAAGCGCCTGCCGTCATCGCCCTGCACAAGGAAGGGACGGCCGAATCCCGGCCCTTCGCCAGCGAGTTGATGTACTTCCCACGGCACAACCCGGCAGCGCGCCCGGCGCCTCCCGCGCTGTTCGGCGTGCGCCGTCCGTTGGATGGCGTCCCCGAGATCACCCCGGGCGTGTACGAGTACGCCGCCGACGCCGTCCTGGAGGTCGTGCAGAGCGGCCTGTGGATGCGCCCGAACAACGAACCCGCCGACGCCGACGACGTACGGTGCGTCCCGGCGGGCCCGGGACGGCTGGCGATCCTCTACGACCGGAGCACGCCGACGACGGCCGCGCGCATGAAGGCGCTCGCCGAGGACATGCTGTGGCGGCTCGACCCGGCGACCCGCGTGACCTTCCAGGTCGCGCCCGCCGACGACCCGTGGGGCGCGTTCGGTTACGCGGACGACGAGGTGTGGTCGGTGGCAGCCGCCACCGAGAGCGCGCCCGCCCAGGCCCCGGTGTCCACCGCCGTGCGCGGCCGGGCCGGTGGCCGCGCCGAGGCGGCGCTGCAGCCCGACGCCGCCCCCGTCGCCGAAGCGGACGCGGAGCAGGCCGCAGGCGCCCAGCAGGGCGCGGCGGGCCCGGACATGGCGTCCAAGCTCGCCGGGGCACGGCTCTCGCGGGCCCGCAAGGGCCGCACCCGGGGCCGGGCCGACGCGGCGGCCGAGGCCGCCCCGCCGAGGCCCGAGACGGAGACAGCGGCGGACCCGACCGCGCGGGGAGCCGCCCGCGAGAACGACCAGGAGGGGCGCGAGAGCAGCGCCCCCGGCGCGCGGGCGGTGCCGGGCGGACTGGCGTCCGAGGGGCCCGCCGTGGCTCCGGCAGCGGACCCCGCCGCCGAAGAGGCCGCCGCCGCTCACGCCGTGGCGGGCGCGGCGCAGGCCACCTCGGCCCCGCCGGTCGCGGCCCCGCCGG
Organism: Streptomyces sp. NBC_01497; assembly: GCF_036250695.1. Classification (NCBI taxonomy): domain Bacteria; kingdom Bacillati; phylum Actinomycetota; class Actinomycetes; order Kitasatosporales; family Streptomycetaceae; genus Streptomyces; species Streptomyces sp. NBC_01497. The sequence continues at coordinate 4,633,815 of NZ_CP109427.1, forward strand.
CGGAGCAACCTCCGCTCGCCGCCCCGCCGGTGTTCCCGCCCCCGCCCGGCTCACCCGACTCGTTCACCGCCTCGGGCCGCCCCGCCCCCGGCGCGCCCGGTACGGGCGCCTCGCCCGTGTCGCCGCCCCCGCCGCCGCCCATGTCGCTGCGGGCCCTCGCGGGTCTCGGCGGCCCGGGCGCCCCCGCCGCGCCGCTCCCGCCCGTCGTGGTGCCGCCCGTCGTCACGGCGCGGCCGCCCGCCGCGCCGGTGGCGCCGGCCCCGCCCGCGCCGGCCCCGGCCGCGCCGCTGCCTCCTGCCGTGGTGCCGCCCGCCGCGCCGCTGCCGCCCGCGCCGGCGCCGGCCGTTCCCGCGCCGGCCGCCGCGCCGCTGCCGCCGGTGCCCGTGGGCCCGGGCCCGACGGCCGGGCCCGGTCCCGCCGCGCCGCCCGTTCCGGCTGTTCCGGCCGTTCCCGCTGTTCCGGATGCCGGGCCCGCCGAACCGACCGCGCCGACGCAGGCCCCGGCGGCCGCGCCCGCGCGGCCGAGCGCACCGCGGATCCGGCTGGAGTCCGGGGCGCCGGCCCCGGCGCCCGCGGCCCCGCCCGTGCCCGTGGCGCCCGTGCCCGCACCCGAGGCCGACGGAACGGGGCCCGCGCCCGTGCCCATGGGCGCCCCCGGGCCGCCCCCGACGCCCAGGCGCCGGCCGCCGCGGCCGCGCCCGTGCAGCAGCGGGCCGCCGTACGCGTGCAGCCCGTGCCCAAGGCGGCGGCCTGCGCCGCGCCGGGCGACCGCGAGGTCGGCAAGGAACGCGACTGGGTGCGGCGCACGTTCAGCTCCCAGTACAACGCCGTCGCCGGATCCGTCTCGCGCGTCATGTCCGAATCCCCCGGCCTGCGCGGCGCCTCGCGCGCCGACGCGGCCGAGGCGCTCACCGACCTCGTCGCCGTGAAGCTGTACCTGTCGGGCGACAGCGGCCAGGTCGACCGCGCCGTACGGTCCGCGACCGTCGGGCCGCACGTACCGCTCGCCCGCTGTGTGGCGTCCGGCCTGCGACGACTGCCCTCCTACCGGGGGCCCGCCCTGCTGCGGATCTCCGCGAGCGCCGCGGAGCGCGCGTGGTTCCGGGAGGGCAGGCTCGTCACCGAGTGGGGGTTCTGCGCTGCCCGCACCAACGTGGCGGCCGCCGGCGCCGGCGACACCGACTTCCTCGTGTGGTCGATGACGGCCCGAAGGACCGTCCTGGTCGATCCGGCGCGCTCGGACCAGATCATCTTCGTACCCGGCACCAGCTTCAAGGTGCTGCGCGGCGTGGACGGGGACAGCGGGCGGCCCACCGTGCTGCTGCGGGAGCTGCTGCCGTCCGAGATCGGGGAGGACGGCCGCGTCGACGTGGCGCGGGTCCCCCTGGACGAAATAGCGCTCGCCGGGCTCGAACAGGCCGTCGAGGTCGTGGAGAGCACCGCGAAGGCCGAGGCGAAGTCGGGCACGTCCGCCGAGCCCGCCGAGGCTGTGCCGGGCAGCGGCTGGCCCCCGGGTCTTGTCTCCGGCCGCAAGGAGTCGTCCGTACGCAACGAGGGAGCGAAGCCGTGAGCCGGCAAGTCCTGTTGGTCTCAGCGGACCGACCCGGTGCGCACCGGTCCATCGCGCAGGCCCTGGCCGACGCCACCGACGGGGCGCTGATCACCCTCGCGGCGGGCCGTTACGAGGAGGCCCTGCACATCACCCGGCCGGTCAGCCTCGTCGCGGAGGGCCGCAGCGGGGTGGAGATCCACTCGTCGGCGGGTACGACAGTCGTCGTGGATGCCGAAGTACAGCTGTCCGGGCTGGTGTTGTCGGGAACCGACCCCGAGGCGCCGGTCCTCGACGTACGGCGCGGGCAGGCGGCCCTCGACGGCTGCTCCCTCTCCGGCGGGGCCTGGGCGGCGGTGCTGGCCTGGCAGGACGGTGTGCTGGCGCTGCGCGGCTGCCGGGTCACCAACGCGCAGGGCGCCGGCGTCGTCGTGACGTCCGCCGGCGCGAACGTGCTGGAGGGCTCCGAGATCACCGACGTCGGCTCGTCGGCGGTGGTGATCGCCGAGGCGGGCCGTCTCACGGTGCGCGAGTGCGTCCTGACCAACGCGCGCGGCAACGGCGTGTGCGTCAACGGCCGTGCCACGGCGGTGATCGAGGCCACCCGTATCGACGGCAGCGGCAAGCCCGCGCTCGCCGTCGAGCAGCAGGCCACGGCCGAACTGCGCAAGGTCGCGGTGAGCGGCAGCGCCGCGCTCGACGCGTACCTCACGAGCACCGGCGAGACGGTCCTCGCCGACTGCACCTTCACCGGTTCCGGCGGGCAGGCCGTGCACATCACCGGCGGCGCCGCACCGCTGCTGCGCGGCTGCACCGTGAACGGCGCGGCGTCCAGCGGCATCCAGGTGACGGGCGCGTCGCGGCCCCGCCTGGAGGAGTGTGCCGTCATCGGGTCCCCGGTCGGGGTGGCGGTGGAGGCGCGCAGCGAGGCGACGTTCACCGCGCTGACCGTACGGGACGCGAGTGGTGCGGCCCTGCAGCTCACCGACGCCGCAGCGGCCCGTGTGGAGGGCCTGACGGTCTCCGGTGGGTCGGGCGCGGGCGTGGTGGCGAGCGGCGCGTCGACCCTGTCGGTGCGTACGGGCGAGATCACGGCGGGCGGGGCGGCCGTGCGGCTCGACGAGAAGTCCGAGGGCACCCTGACGAACGTACGGCTGCGGTCGGCGGGCAGTGGGCGGGGCAGCGGCGGCCAGGGCATCGAGCTGGCGGGCGGCGCGTCCGCGGTACTGGAGTCGAGCGCGCTGCTGGAGTGCGGGGCACTCGTCGGCGCGGAAGCGGAACTGACGGCTCGGGAGAGCGAGTTCACGGGTTCCGACACGGACGGCGTGCGGGTCGTGAACGGCGGTGCGCTGACCGCCGTCGGCTGCCGGGTGACCGGTGCGCGCGGGCACGGCCTGAACATCCAGGCGTCGTCCCGGGCGGAACTGTCCCACTGCGCGGTCTTCGACAACGCGGGCGACGGCGTCCGCTGCAACACCGAGGAGACCGTCACCGTCCACGACTGCGAGATCCGCGACAACGGCGGCCGGCCGGTGCACCAGCTCACGGCGGGCCCGCACGTCTCGGTGGAGCGGCTGGACACCGGTGGCGCGGAGGCTTCGGACCCGGCCGGCTCCGGCAAGGGCGGGGCCACCGCCGAGGCCGGGGCGGGTGCGGGCGCGCCCGCCGAGCAGGAGTGGGACGGCGGCCGGGCCGGCGCCCACCACACCGGTACCGGACCGCTCTCCGAACTCGACGCGCTGGTGGGCCTGGAGAGCGTCAAGAAGGAAGTCACCGGCCTGATCAACCTGAACAAGATGACGCAGCGGCGCATGGAGATGGGCCTGCCCATGCCGCCGATGAGCCGTCACCTCGTGTTCGCCGGGCCGCCGGGAACCGGCAAGACCACGGTGGCGCGTCTGTACGGCGCGGTCCTCGCCGAGCTGGGCATCCTCAGCCAGGGCCACATCGTGGAGGTGGCGCGGGCCGACCTGGTGGCGCAGATCATCGGCGGGACGGCCATCAAGACGCAGGAGGTCTTCAACAAGGCGCTCGGCGGCGTGCTGTTCATCGACGAGGCGTACACGCTGACCAACCAGTCCAAGGGCACAGGGCCCGACTTCGGCCAGGAGGCCGTCGAGACCCTGATGAAGATGATGGAGGACCACCGCGACGAGGTCGTCGTCATCGTCGCCGGGTACTCCGAGCAGATGGACCAGTTCCTCGCGTCCAACCCGGGCATGGCCTCGCGGTTCGCGCGCACCGTCGAGTTCCCGAACTACACGCCCGAGGAACTGGTCACCATCGTGCGGGGCCTGTGCGCCAAGCACTACTACGAGATGACCGAGGACGCCCTCGCGGCGCTCACGCAGTACTTCGTGGAGATCCCGAAGACGTCGACGTTCGGTAACGGACGCGTCGCCCGGCAGATCTTCGAGCAGATGATCAGCAACCAGGCGTCCCGGCTCGCGATGGACCCGCCGCGCGACGACGCCGCCCTGAGCATGCTGGACGCCGCCGACACCGGCTTCGACCTGGACGACATGGCCGACGACGGCGACGGCGACGCGGCCGGGGGCACCGGCGGTGGCCCGGGCAAGGGCCGTACGCCGAGGCCGCGCGCCGACAGTCCCGGCATCCGCAAGCTCGCCGCGCTGACCGGCCAGGACGCCACGCGTGAGGCGCTGCGGGTCCGGCTGGACACCCTCGTACGCCTCAAGCAGCGGCGCGAGCGCGGCGCCGGACTCGCCAACGTCGTCCTGGAGGCACCGCCGGGCACCGGACGGCGCGCACTGGCCCGGCTGTACGGGCGCAGCCTTGCCGAACTGGGGCTCATCACGACCGGAGCCGTGCACCACTTCGCTCTCGCCTCGGTGCCGGTGCGGTGGGCCGAACAGCCCAGGTTCGTGCTCGCGGCGGCCTTCGAGGAGGCGGCGGGCGGCGTGCTGGTGCCCGAGATCGATCCGGCGTTCGACCGGCGCGCCGAGCCCGAACGGGTCGCCGTACTCGACGCGTTGGCGCGTGCCATCGCCGCGGTCCCCGAGACCCCGGTGGTCCTGCTCGGCAGACCCCCGCACCTGATGGACCTGATGCGGGAACGCATCGACCTGGCCCAGGCGTTCGCCGCGTACCTGCCGCTGGAGGCGTACACGCCGGAGCAGGTGAGGCAGTTGGTGGAACGGCGGCTCACCTCGCTGGGCTTCCGGCTCGCACCCGAGGCGGGGGAGGCCATGACGGCCCGCTTCACCCGGCAGGCCCCGGCCGGCGGCGCCTACGGGGCCCACCGGCTCGCCGACCGGCTCGCGGCCCTCGCCAGGACCCGCACCATCACACCGGACGACCTGGAGCGCGCGACAGCGCCGAGCGCGGCGGCACAGCAGGCGTCGAACGGGGCGGCACAGCAGGCGTCGAACGGGGCGGCACAGCGGGCTCCGGACAGGGCACCGAAAGCCACCCCGCCGGCCAACCCGCCCGCAGGCACGTCCGGTTCGCCCGGCGGGCCGCCCGCCGCGTCCGGGACCGCCGACGGCGTCCCCCCACAGACCACTGCCGGCCCGGCGGACGCGCCGTCCCGGCAGGAGGACACCCCACCCCTGGTACGCACCTGATGAGGGCCGCGCACCGCACGGACCCGTGGGGTCCCCGCATACCGCAGGAAGCAGCGGCCGTTATCGCGGACCGGGCTCCTGCCTACCCCGAGAGGAAACAAGGTGGCGAACAACACCGCTGTCGATCTTGACGGAATGAAGGCTGCCCAGGGCACCTTCCAGACCGCGCTCGACGAGACCACCAGCTCGTACTCGCAGATGGACGGCCAGATCGAGGGCCTGCGGTCCTCCTGGACCGGCCAGGCCTCCACCATCTACGGCAGCGCGATGGAGAAGTGGCTGGAGGACTTCAACGTCGTCAACAACGCGCTCCGCACGATGCTGGAGAAGCTCCAGTCCAACACCGGTGTGTACGCCAACACGCACGAGGACACCCAGCAGCAGGCCAACCAGGTCCAGCAGCTGATCTCGTCGGGCAACTTCTCCGGCCTGGCGGGCTTCCCCTCCTGACCCGCGGGGTGCGCACCGCGGCCTCGCGGCGCGCACCCTCCCGTGCCGGACACCCGGCCGCGCACCACCTCGTCCCCCTACCCGTCACGTTCCCCAACCAGGAGCCACAGTGACCACGTACACCGTCCAGATGGAGCAGGTCGACTACATCGTCGGCGAGATGCAGGCCATCACCCAGAAGATCCAGGGCACGCTGCAGAACCTCGACAACCAGTCGAAGATGAACCTGGCCGAGTGGACCAGCGACGCCCAGCAGACCTACTACGAGGTCAAGGCCAAGTGGGACTCCGCTGCCGCCGACATGCAGAACATGGCCACCCAGGCCACCCAGATGCTCGGCAACATCAACCAGTCCTACAGCGACGGCGAGCGCCAGGGCGTCAACCTCTGGCAGGGCTGACGGGCTCCGGCGACACCAGCCGGGACCCGGCAGATCCGACAGGCCTCTGACAGGCTTTTCGAAGGGCTGAGTCATGACTTACGGAACACTCGACGGCACGTTGCCGCCCCCGCCTCCGCCGCCGAAGCACGAACCGCAGGAGTGGGACGGCACTTCGGGCCTCGGCGCGGGGCACGGGACGTACACCAACTCGAACCCGTTCAACGCGCCGCCCGTCCCGAGCAAGGGCGGAAGCGGCAAGGGCACGTCGGTCGACACACCGTCCATGAAGGTGTTCGCCGACAACATCGACCTGCTGCTGTCGCCGTTGCAGAAGGCATCCGACGCGCTGACCCCGGTCACCGTCGCGTCGGGAGCCTTCTACCACGCCAACCAGATCCGCACGAAGGTGACGGGGACGAACGGCGACGACGGGATCAAGGCGCAGTACATCAAGGTGCTCTCCGACCTCACCAACGGTCTCACCGACCTGCGGGAGGGCGTCAAGACGCTGGCGGCGAAGTACAAGACGATCGACGACGCCAACGGCATGAAGTCGAAGGACCTGACCGACGCCATGGACACGGTCACCGACGACTTCAACGGAATGATGACCGACAACGGTGGTACCGGGGCGGTCAGCACGCCCGGTCTGACGCCCCCCGGTGGCCAGGGGGCCTGAGGGCCTGAGTCTGAAGTCCTCCCGCCCGTCGGCCGCCCGTCGTCGCTCCGGCCCCCGTCAGGGGGCGGGGCGCGCGGCGCGGCCGGCGGCGCGGGGGGCCCGGGGCGGCGAGGGCCGCGCGGCGCGGGTGTCGACAGGAGAGTGTGAGCGGAATGGGTGACACGGACTACAACGGCGGCGGGTTCCACGACAGCGACGACGGCGTCTTCGGCGATCCCGGCCAAGGCGGCGGATCGGTCTCGGACTACGACAACTGGGACTGGAAGCAGATCATGGCGGCCATCAATGGCATGTCCGCCGGCACCGACAGCTCGTCCAACGAATCCCATGCGAAATCCGTGTCCGACCCGCAGACCCTGCAGGACGCCGCGAACGCCTTCTACCAGGTGCAGATGACCCTCACGGGGATCTCGAAGGCACTCAGCGACCAGGCGAAGGCACTCGCCGGTGACGACGGCCCCTGGAAGGGGGACGCCGCCGACGCCTTCCACGACATGATGCAGACGTTCTCCAAGCAGGTGCAGTCCAACGCCGACGTGCTGGGCGGTGGTTCGGGTGGTGGCCACTCCGTGCCGCAGCAGCTCGCCGACAACGCGGTCAACCTCGTGAACGCCCAGAACAAGATCGTCGACATCGACAACTGGTACGCGAACCAGGCCGTGCTCATGGGTGTGACGCCCATGGACAACGGCCTCATCCCGATCAGCCAGAAGCCCGAGCTGGTCAAGATGATGTCCGAGGACATGCGGGCCGTCCTCAAGAGCCTCGCCGGTGAGTACCAGGTCACCATCGACTCCGTGCACTCGCCGTCCGGCGTCACCTCACCGACCGGCAACCCGAACGGCACCGGCAACCCGAACACCGACGGGCCGGACATCAACATCCCCGACAACGGCCCGCAGAACTACAACGCCCCGCCGCCGCCCGACTACAAGGCACCCGACCTGAGCGGGATGGGCTTCCCCGGCGGGACCGGCACCGGCGGGCCGAGCAACTTCAACCCCAGCGGCGCGGCGGCCTTCGACCCCAACGGGCTGAAGATGAACACCGCCAACCCCTCCCCGTTCAGCGGCGGCACGGGTACGGGAGGCAGCGGGGCGAACTTCCCGAACCTCGCCGCGTTCCCGGGCGGAACCGATACCGGCGGGTCGGACACCCTCGACCCCAACGCGCTGGACAACCTGCTCAACCCGAACGCCAGCTCCTTCCCCGGCTCGACCGACGTCGGCGCGGGCGACGGACTCGGCTCGGGCGACGGAATTCCCGCGTTCAGTCCATCCGCGTTCGGCGGCAGCCCGGGCACGGGCGGGACAGGGAACCTCCCCAAGACCAACTTCGCGACCAACCCGGACGCCTTCAACGAGGACCTGCCGGCCGAGGACTTTCCCGGCGAGCTGGGCGTCGGCGGCGCCACGTCGGGCCTCGGCGACGGCCTCGGCGACGGCCTGGGCTCCCCGGCCGCCTTCCCCGGCGGTACGTCGACGGAGTCCGGCCTGCCCTCGTCCCTCAGCGGCGCCGACGGCCTCAAGAACGCCGCGCTCCACACGGGTGGACCGGCCTCGGACTTCGCGGCGCCGTTCACCGGCGGTACGGACGTGAGCAGCGGCACCGGCGGCATGCCGATGGGCGGCATGGGTGGCGGGATGGGCGGCGGCGCCGGTCAGCCCGGTACGGGCAGCGGTGAACGCTCCGACGCCTCCGCGCTGCTCGACCCGAGCGGAAAGCCGTGGACGGGTGATCCGAGCGTCGGCGAGGACGTCGGCTCCGACCTCGGTGCCGGTGCCGGCGGCGAGGGCCTCGACCTGCCGGGCGCGGGGGTACGCGCCTTCGGTGGCGGCCTGGGTACGGACGGCGAGGGCGTCCCGGCCGGCGGCATGCCGATGGGCGGCATGGGCGGCGGTATGGGCGGCGGCGCGGGTCAGCCCGGTTCGGGCAGCGGCGAACGCTCGGACGCTTCGGCTCTGCTGGACCCGAGTGCCGAGCCGTGGACGGGCGACTCGTCCGTGGACGGCGACGTCGGCTCGGAGTTCGGTGCCGGTGCGGGCGGTGAGGGTCTCGACCTGCCGGGTGCGGGTGTTCGTGATTTCGCCGGTGGTCTGGGTACGGACGGCGAGGGTGTGCCGGCCGGCGGTATGCCGATGATGCCCGGCATGGGCGGCGGGATGGGCGGTGGCGCGGGTCAGCCCGGTTCGGGCAGCGAGGAACGTTCCGACGCGTCGGCGCTGCTGGATCCCAGTGCCGAGCCGTGGACGGGCGACTCGTCCGTGGACGGCGACGTCGGCTCCGACCTCGGCACCGACGCCGGTGGCGAGGGCCTGCAGGGCGAGGAACTCGGCCTGCCGGACGAGACGTTGGCGGCGGGCGTGCCCGGCGAGGGCGTCCCGATGATGCCCGGCATGGGCGGCGGTATGGGCAGTGGCGCCGGTCAGCCCGGTACGGGCAGCGGCGAACGCTCCGACGCCTCCGCGCTGCTCGAACCGAGCGCCGATGCCTGGGCGGGCGAGCTGGAAGGCGACGACGAGGTCGGCTCCGAGAGCGGCACGGCGGCCGGCACGCGCACCGCGTTCGCCTCTCAGAGCGCGGAGGCGGCGGGCGAAGCCGCCGAGGGCGTCCCGTACATGCCGGGTGTGGGCGCGGACGGCGGGGCGTCCGGCGCGGCCGTCGGCGACGCGGGCGAACAGTCCGAGGCGTCGGCGCTGCTGGAGCCGAACGCCGACCCGTGGAGCGCGGCACCGGACGCCGACGAGGAGTTGGCCACCGCAGGCACGCCCGCGGGCGGCGAGGGACTGACCGCGCCGGCCGCGGTCGCGGCCACCGCCGCCGTCGCGGGTGTGACGGCGGCCGCGGTCGCGGCCACACCCGCGGCAGCCGGGCCCGGCACCGGAGCGCCGGCCGCCGGGGGGCCGACGGCCGCCCCGGCCACCGGGGGCACGGCCGCGGCCCCGGGCCAGGTCGCGCACGCGACCACCACCCACCACGACCCGTCGGCCCCGCTCGGCGGCGACGACTCGGAGTGGACGTCGGAGCTGGGCCTCCCGGACGGGCCGGGCACATCCGGCGCGTTCGGTGCGTCGGGCGGCCAGGACGCGGGGCAGCCCGCCCTTGGGGGCACCGCTGCGGCCCTGGCCGGCGTCGGAGCCGTTCCGGTTCCCGGCGCGGGCGCCTCCACCGCCTCTGCGGGCGGTTCGGGTTCCGGTTCCGGGTCCGCCTCGGGCAGCACGGGCCGTACGGCGGCCGGCTCGCAGGCCGCGGACGGCGGACAGCAGTACGGCGCGTCCGGCACGGCCGGAGACGGCCAGGCGCAGGACGGCCAGGCACAGGACGGGCACGGTCACCACGGTCAGGGGCAGGACGGTCAGGCATCCGGGGGACACGCGCACCACGACGCGCGCCGTCCCGACGGCCTGATCCTCGTGGGCCTGCCGGGCGGACTCCCCGGCCGCGCCAAGGACGACGACGAGGGCGACGAGGAAGGCAAGGGACGGACACCAGCGGACGGCGGCGGCGACGATCCGCCCGCGGGCGACGACCCGGAGGAGCCCGAGGACTTCGACACCGAACTCGCGGACGGCCCGGACGGTGACGACCCCGACGGCGGCGGTCCGGACGGCACCGACCCGTACGGCGACGACCCCGACGACCGGGTCGCTGTCCTGCGCCGCTCCGAAGAGGAGGAGGTCCTGGAGGAGGACACCGCCGCGTGGGACGCCGAGGGCGAGAGCTTCACCCCGCAGCTCTGGTCCGTTCCCGCCGAGGACGGGCCCGAGGCACGCACCCCCGGCTACGCGAAGGCGGACGAGGGCACGTGGGGCGACACGGCCGGACCGGCGGCCGCCGGTGCCGTGATCGAGGACGAGCCCGCGCTCACGGCCTGGAAGCCCAGCCGGGCCGCTACCGCCGGCGGTTCGGGTACGTCCGCCGGTGCGAAGAGCACGGCGAGGACCCCGGGCTCCGGGACGGTCAGCGCGCAGGTGTACCGCTCGTCCGGCGCGGTGCAGGAGCCGCCCGCGGAGCCCGAGGAGGAGCCCCAGGCGCCGGCCGGCTCCGGCAGGAGCAGGGCCGACAAGGACAAGGACAAGGACGAGGAGGAGCCCGAGAAGGGCATCGCCGACCTGCTCGTACAGGACCAGGGCACGTGGGGCGCACCGCCCGCGGACATGGGAGTCATCGGATGACATCGCCGTACGACCAGCAGATCGAGGACCTCCTCCAGCAGTACCGCACACAGCGCGAGGAGGCCGTCGAGACGCGTCGCCGCATCAACGAGATCACCGGCACCGCGACCGCGCCGCGCCAGGTGGTCAAGGTGACGGTGGGCGCGCAGGGTGAGGTCACCGCGATCGAGTTCCCGACCGGCACCTACCGCAGGCTGCCGCCGAAGGAGTTGGCGGACCAGCTCCTCTCGACGATCCAGCAGGCCAGGGCCGACGCGTTGGAGAAGGTCGGCGACCTGATGGCGGGGCAGCTGCCGGACGGTGTCACGATGGGGGGACTGCTGCGGGGCGAGGTCGACCCGTCGCGGCTGCTGGCCGAGGACCCGACGATGCCGGATTCGGTACGGGAGTACGTCGACAACGGCCGCCCGGAGGGAGCATGACCCGGGCGCGCCGGACGGCGCGGACGAGGCACGTGACGCACGCCGTTCGAGGAGGCTGTGATGGGTGACAACAACTCGTTCTCCGTGGACACCGAGGGCCTGTCCCATGTGATCCCCGACGTGGAGAACCTGGCGAGCCGGATCAGGTCCATCGGCTCGCAGCTCCAGGGGAAGCTGGAGTCCCTGGGCGCGTGCTGGGGTGAGGACAAGAACGGCGAGCAGTTCCTCAGTCAGTACACGAAGCCCAAGGAACAGCTGGTCGAGGGCATCAGCAGCAGCGGTGAAGTGCTCGACAGCACGGTCGAGGGCATCTACACGATGGCCAAGAACTACGACCGTCTTGAGCAGGAGAACATGCTCGCGCTGCAGAAGCTCAAGGTCGCCGACCCCGACGTGGACATCTCGGGCAGCGGCTCGGGCGGTGGCGGGTCGGGCGGTGGCGACGGCACGCAGGCACTCCAGCCGACCAAGCGGATGGCGGCGTTGCGCTCCAGGAACGGCGAGGAACTGCTCCCGGAAGGCGTCGAACGTCCCCTGATGCGCGCCACGCGCCGTGAGGCGGAGGTGCCCGCGACGCCGGGTGAGCCGATGGAGCCACTGCAGCCGATGATGCAGGGCCGGTTGATGTCGCGGACGCCGGCGATCCCGGATGAGCCGCGTGAGTTCGAGCGGTCGAGTATGCCGCTGGAGCGTGAGGCGGAGGTGCCTGCGACGCCGGGTGAGCCGATGGAGCCGCTGCAGCCGATGATGCAGGGCCGGTTGATGTCGCGGACGCCGGCGATCCCGGATGAGCCGCGTGAGTTCGAGCGGTCGAGTATGCCGCTGGAGCGTGAGGCGGAGGTGCCTGCGACGCCGGGTGAGCCGATGGAGCCGCTGCAGCCGATGATGCAGGGCCGGTTGATGTCGCGGACACCGGCAGTGCCCGCGGAGCCCGTGACGCCCGCGACGCCGGTGGAGCCGCGCCAGTTCGTGGAGGACGTTCCGGCGTCGCGCGAGGTGCCCGCGGAGCCCGTCACGCCGAGCATGACCCCGCAGCACATGCTGCGCGAGGAGCAGCCGCAGATGCTCGCACGGACCGAGGCGGTACCGGCCGTGCCCACCCAGCCGGTGCAGGCGTTCAGCCGTGTCGAGGCGCCGCTGCAGTACTCGCACGACAGTGGATCCGTCCCGGACGGAACGGTGCCGGACCAGCCGCGTGAGTTCTCGCGGCTCACGCCTCAGATCCCGGCGATCCCGGCAGAGCGGAGCGAGGGCATCTCGGCACTGGAGCCGAGCATCCCGGCGCACCGCCTGATGCCGGAGGTCCCGGCACAGCCCCTGACGCCGCAGATCCCGACGACCCCGGCGCACCACCTCATGCCCGAGACTCCCGCGCACCACCTGTTGCCGCAGACGCCGGTGACTCCGGCGCACCACCTGTTGCCGCAGACGCCGGTGACACCCGCGCACCACCTGTTGCCGCAGACGCCGGGGCAGCCGCAGACCCCGGTGACCCCGACGCACCTCCTCATGCCGGAGACCCCGGCGCAACCCCTGCTGCCGCTGGAGCGAGACATGCCGATCGAACCGCTGCCGGCGGATGTCCGGATCGCCGACCGCGTGGACGAGCCCGGTCAGGCATGAGCGTCAACCTGCCCCCCGCACTCAGCTGGGTCTCCTATCTCGCGGTCGGACAGTCCTGGCCGAAGGGCGACGAGGACAAGCTGCTCGAACTCGGCCGCGCCTGGGACGAGGCCGCACAGCAGCTCGTCTCCATCGTGGACGAGATCAGTCCGGCCGCGGCCGGTGTGCTGAACAACGTCGGTGGGCAGGTCGCGGACGAGTTCAAGGACTTCGTCCAGCAGTTGCAGGCCAACCTCCCCGAAATGGCCACGTCGGCCAAGCAGTTGGGGGACCTGGGCAAGAACACGGGTGTCCAGGTCGAGTACTCGAAGTACATGATCCTGGCCCAGCTGATCTGGCTGGCGGCCGAGATCGCCCAGTGGGCGTTCTTCGCGCCGGAGGCCATCCCGGTGATGATCACCGCGGCGCGGGTGGCGGTGCAGATGATCCTGCGCCGCCTGCTGATCTCGATCGCCACGGGCGTCGGCATGATGCTCGGGATGGACGCGGTGATCCAGAGCATCCAGATGCTCAAGGGCGACCGTACGAAGTGGAGCACGCAGAACACCCTCCAGGCACTGGAGTCCGGGGCCATCTCGGGGGCGATCGGCGGTGGCATCTTCGGTGGGGCCGCGGCGTTCGTGCCGAAGTTCGAGGCGGGCCTGATCGGGAAGCTGGCGCTCGGCGGCCTCACCGGCATCACCACGACCGAAGCCATGGACGGCATCTTCGGCAGCAGCGAGGGAGGGCTGGCCGGCGCGCTCTCCTCGGGTGCGATCGGCGCTCTGGGCGGCGGCGGTAAGCGCAGGTTCGGCGGCGGGGACAAGACGGAGGTCGACCCGGTCGATGTCCACGTCCCCACCGGCCTCGACCTGAACCTCCCCAAGCCCCCCGACACACCACTTATCGGCCCGGGGCTCGGCGGGGTGCCTACGCCGTTCGACCACTCCGGCCTGACCACGGAGAGCGGAGGCGGCCAGAACCCGGGAGGCGAATCCGGGAGCAACGCGGGTACCAACGGCCTTCCCCACACGGTGTCTTCCGGCCCGGCCGACGTCACCGTGGAGACCAACACGCACACACCGGCCTCCACGCCGTCGACCTCGACGGCCGGGACGCACGAACCGGCGACCGTCGGCGGCGGAAACACGACTGGTGCGCCCGAGCCCTCGACCAGCGGGTTCGGCAGTGACACCTCGAACACCTCGAACAGCAACGCGCCGTCGGACACGGGCTTCGGCTCGGGCACCGGCACCGGCACCGGCACAGGGACGGGTTCCGGCACAGGCACGGGCACTCCGCACACCGAGACCCGCACGGCCACCGAACCGCCCCCGGCGACCACCGGCCTGTCCGGCTTCGAAACCACCCTCAAGGGACCGGGCACCGTCACGGGCCCCGGCACGACAACCAGCGGCACGACCGGCTCCGGCACGGGTACGGTCAGCGGTACGCCCGGTACCGGTGGCGGCCGTACGACGACGGGCCCCGTGACCGGCACCACCGGCGGCGGCCCGGCCCACGCGCCGGGCTCAGGCCCCACGGTGACGACGTCCCGCGGGCCCGATGTGACCACGACGTCCCAGGGCCCGACGGAGACCACGGGCGGCGGTGGCACGACGGACACCTCCGTACCGCACACGCAGCAGCCCGTCACGGAGAGCACGCAGCTCCCGGGCGGTGTCCAGCACACCGGCGGTGAACAGAACACGGGCGGCGCGCACGTCACGGCCGATCCGCAGAGCACCGGCGGCCCGCAGAACACCGGTTCGCACCTGCCGACGATGCCCGACGTACCGCACACGGCGCCGGGCGCGGGGACACCCGTCACCGACACCACTCCGGTCCCGCACGAGCCCGTGACCGACAGCGGCGGGCACAGCGGGAGCGACCAGGACCTGTCGCTGCCGAGCGTGCCGCACACGCAGCCCGGCAGCCCGGGCGTGCACGAACCGGCCGCCAACGGCGGTGACATGTCCGGCGGCTCGCAGGACGTGCCGCGTACGCAGGTGCCGGTCCAGGTGCAGGACAACGGCCCGGGCGGGCAGGAGCAGTTGACGACAGGCGGTCCGTCCGCCGCCTCGGGTCCCCACGACGGGGGCGACGAGAACCTGACGTTCCCGAACGTCCCGCACACCGAGCCGGGTGCGTTCGACCTCCACGAACCGGCCCCCACCGGCGATGGTGCGCACGACGGCGCCGAGCCCGTGGTGCTGACCGACCCCACGCAGACGAACCAGGGCTCCAACCAGGGGCCGGCGCAGGCGCAGCCGGCGCCCCAGACGCAGGTACGGCCGGGCGCCGGTACGGGTACGGGCGCCCAGGGCACGCACCAGCCGCCCGCGAGCGGCGGGAACTCGCCCGCACGGCCGGCCGCGACCGGCCAGGCCGGCGGCCCACGCCCCGTGACGACGGACACGCACACTCCGGGCACCACGGACACCAGCAGCAACGGCCCCGCGACCACGCACGGGACGACGGACACCAGCACACCCAGCGATACGCACGAGACGACGAACAGCACCACCACCAGCACCACCACCAGCACCACCAGTGACGGCCCCGCGACCACGCACGGGACGACCGACACCAGCACACCCAGCGATACCCACGAGACGACGAACACCACCACCACCACCAGCAGCAACGGCCCGACCAGCACGCACGGCTCCGCCGACACCAACGGGCCGAGTCACACGAGCGCCGGCGGCGGGACGGAGGAGGCGGGACACACCGCGGAGACGCCCCCCGCCCGGACGCCGGACGAGTCCCACCCCGAAGACATCTCCACCCACGACGACACGGACGCCCCGAACCCCCACACGACCACCTCCGAGAGCTCCGACGCGGACTTCGCCGAGGCGCTCAACAGCATCAGCGCACCCACCCACGACCCCGGCGGCGGCCCCGACCCCCTCCGCGACGCGCCCGAGGCGCCCACCACGGCCATCGTCTCCCCGCGCGCCACCGTGGATCGGCGCGCTGACGCGCTCGACCAGCTCGCGAAGGACGCGGGGATGTCGGGGCCCGCGCGCAACATGTACACGACCGCGATCAAGGACGCGGCCAAGGGGAACGACTGGAGCGGCGCGACCCGCCATCTGTCCGAGTTCCGGCAGATGATCGACATGCGTGCGCTCAACCAGCGCATCGACGCGTTCAACAACCACGTCGCGGGCGGCTTCGACCGTCTCGGCGATCTGGGCGCGAACCGTGAGGACTGGCAGAGCAAGGTCGACGCCGTCGACGGCGCGCGCCGCAGCGGCGACCCGGACCTGATGGACAGCACGCTGCGCGAGTACACCAACTACGTCGAGCAGCACGTCCCGGCCGAGGTCCTGACCGGCAAGGACTCGGCACGCCCGTACGACTCCGACCTCGAACGCGTACGGCGCGAGATCGCCGAAGCCACCGGTTCGCGCGACGCGGACCGTCTCCACAACGAGCTCCAGGATCTCCTGAAGACAGCCGCGTTGCGTGACCGGCTCGACCAGCTGCACTCGGGGGAGGACTCCGAGGAGGCGGCGCTGCGGCAGCGTCTCGCCAACGCGGCGACCCAGGAGGAGGCCGAGCGTGCGCTGAACCAGCTCGAAGAGCACCGCGAGCTGCAGGAGTTGCAGGACCGCATCAACCGGCTGAACTCCGACGACGCGCCCGGCGACCACAGCGACGACAGCGGCACCGGCCATCCCCCCGGCTCGGACGAGGACCTCCAGGCCCGGCTGGCGAAGCTCCGCGGCGACCAGGACGAACGCACCCAGGAACTCCAGGAGCAGCTGGACCGCGCCGAGACCGAGGAGGAGTCCGAGCGCGCCCTCCAGGAACTCCAGGAGCACCGTGAGGACCAGGCACTCCAGGAACGCCTGGACCGGCTCAAGGAGTTCGACCCGTCCACCGGCCACGATGACGAGGGCCACAGCGGCGACATCCCCAGCGAGGAGGAGCTGAGGCAGCGCCTCGACGCCCTGCACGCCGGCGAGGACGATGCGAGGGCCGCCGAACTCCGCCAGCGTGCCCACGACGCGGAGACCGAAGAGGAGTCCGGGCGGGCCCTCCAGCAGCTGGAACAGCACCAGCAGAGCCAGGAGACCGCCCGCCAGGAACGGGCCGAGGAACTGCGCAACCGGCTCGACTCGCTGCACGACCAGCACACCGAGGACCTGCTCAAGGGCAACCACGAGTCCGCGGCCCGCACCGGGCAGCGCATCGACGACGTACGGCAGCAGCTGGACGACACCCTCACCCATGACGAACGGATGCGGGCGCTCAACGAGGAACTGCGCCAGGGCGTCGACCGTCCCGAGGACACCGGCCGGCTCGACAGGATCGTCACCAAGGGCCTCGACCTCCAGGCCGGCGGCTCGGGAGAGCACAGCGGCGACGAGGCGGGGCCGGGTGAGAACGGCGGGGACAACCGCTCCCCGGACGAACTGGCGGATCTCCTCGACTCCCTGCCCACCCCGGGCGACCACCTCGACCTCCCGTCCGTGCCGCACGACCTGCCGTCGGTTCCGCACGACCTGCCGTCGGTTCCGCACGACCTCCCGAACCTGCCCGGCGTCGATCATCTCGCGGCCCCGTCGACGACCCACGGCAGCGAGGAACACACCGGTGACACGGACGGCACGACGCGTCCGGAACCCGTGGCGGCCCACGACAACTCCTCGTCGAACGAGAGCCCGGGGACCGGTCACGACGACGTACGCAGCGCCCCGGACGACGTGCGCACAGGTCCGCAGGACGTACGGTCCGGGCACGGCAACGGCCCGTCGACGCAGCAGCACCCCGCCCCCCACACGGCACAGCCGGGCTCGGAGACACTCCAGCAGGAGCGTCCCCGCACGGACGAGGACACGCGGGACGACACCGACGACATCACGCTGCACCCCGTACCGAACGTGAGGGACCTGGACGACCTGCGCGCGGCGATCCAGGCGAACTCCGACGAGACCACGCACGAGACCCCCGCCCCCGGCACGTCCACCTCCGGCGACCACGAGACGCCCGGCACAAGCCAGAGCTCCGGGACGCAGCACGGCGGCCAGGAAGAGACGACCGACCAGGGCGACCACGAGAACACCGCCGACGGCAACCAGACGTCCGGCGGCCACCAGGAGCCGCACGAGAGCCAGGAGCCGGGCGGGGGCCGTGAGTCCGGTGACCAGGACCGCTCGGGTGACCAGCAGGGCGGCGACCATCAAGGCGGCGGTGGCCGGGACGACCAGGGCAGTGGCGGCGATCGCGACCGGCCGGGGACCTCGGACCACGAGGACGTGTCCGACGAGGAGAGCGTCTCGGAGGACGAGGCGCATCCCGCACAGGACGACGACGAGACCGTCCACGAGGACCCGTCGGTTCAGCATGACGACGTCACGACGCATGACGACGTCACGACGCATGACGACGTCACGACGCATGACGACGTCACGACGCACGACGACACGACCACGCACGACGACACGACCACGCACGACGACACGGTGGTCCAGGACCACACGTCGACCCATGAGAACGACGTCACGACCGAGTCGGTTGCCGACACCTCACTCGATACCGATCACCACACGACGCACGATTCCTCCGACGAGACCATCGATACGTTGGGTCTCGGCCACGACGACCTGGGGTCGGGGCTGGTCACTGGCCCCCGGGCGCGGATCCTGGTGTTGTCGGATGTGAGCGGTCTGGGTCTTGGTGGCGTTCCGGTCTTCAACATGGAGATGGTGAAGGGCCTTGCGGGGTCTCATGACGTCACCATGCTGACGGTGGATCCGGACAAGAACTACGATCCGGTGGCGAAGACCGAGGAGCATGGTGGGGCGACGATCGTCAATGTCCCGAATCCCGATTTCAAGGAGAGCCGGGACGCGCTCAACGCCCTGGTGGAGAACGATCCCCATACGTACGGCTTGAAGACAGGTCCGGATTCCTACGACCTGGTGATCGGTCATTCGCGTTTTTCGGGTCCTGCGGCTTCGAAGATTCGTGATCTGCATTATCCGGATGCGCGGGTGGTGCATTTCCTGCATACGAGTCCGGTGCGGTTGGACCGGATCAAGGATCAGCCGGAGAAGGGCAGTGCGAAGGCGACCGTCGAGCGCAAGGCGATGGCGGACGCGGACCTTGTCGTGGGCGTGGGCAAGCTTCTCTCGGACGAGGCGGGGCGGCTGTCGGAGCAGATCCTGAAGGTTCCGGGCCTGCACGAGTTCGTGCCGGGTTCGGAGTTGGGTGATCTGGTCACGCGCAATCCGGATCCGTCGGGGACGGTGCATCTGCTGTTGCCCGGTCGGGCGAGTGATGTGATCAAGGGGGTCACGCCGGCGATCAAGGCGATCGGTCAGTTGCAGTCGCAGGGTTACAACGTCCACCTCACCGTGCGCGGCGCTCCGGACCTGGGGACCCCCGAGCACGCGCAGTGGCAGAGCCTGGTCGATGAGCATGCGCCGGGTGCGGTGACGTTGAAGCCGTTCACGACCAGTGCCGCCGAGTTGAACCATGACCGTGAGAACACGGATGCGGTCATCATGCCGTCCCTCCATGAGGGGTTCGGTCTGGTGGCGACGGAGGCGGCGGGCCGTGGTATTCCGGTTCTGGTCAACAAGGAAAGCGGCGCGGCTGATTTCTTCGCCCGGTATCCCGAGGGTCAGAACAGTGTCGTGGACTCACTCTTCGAAGTGGGCAACCCGGACAACGAGCAGAGCCGGGTGGATTCCTGGACTCAGGCGATCGGTGATCTGCACGACCATATTGATGAGCGGTGGAACGACGCCGGCGATCTGCGGAAGGTCCTGAACGACTACTCCTGGAAGCAGTCCGGGGACTCCCTCGTCTCGGCGGCGTTGCATACTCCCGACCCGCAACGCAATTTGCAGCCCCACCAGCGGGCCGGCTTCGGTGACATCACTCGCCAGGGGCCTGGGGGCAGCCTGGAGACCCTCAGTCAGCGCGAGCCGTGGCAGCCGACGGAGCGATGGGACGGCTCCACTGCCGCGCCCACCGGCCACACGATGGGCGACGAGGAACGGCTGCGGCGACTGAGCGACCTCGGCCGACGGCTCGGGCTCATCACTCCCGGCGAGTCTCTCCACAGTGGCCCCGAGCCTGTGGAGGGACCCAGGACGGCCGGCGGTGGCGACCACACCACGGACCAGGGCGACCACGAGGACACAGACGGTCACGGATCGGGCGACACCCAGCGCCCCCGGGACGACCAGGGACACCACGACGACACGTCGTCCCACGACAACACGTCGACGCGCGATGACACCTCCACGCGGGGCGATCACACCTCGACCCACGACGACGACGCCACGACAGAAGCAGTGGCTGACTCCTCGACCGACACCGATCACCACACGACGCACGATTCCTCCGACGAAACCATCGATACGTTGGGTCTCGGCCACGACGATCTGGGGTCGGGGCTGGTCACTGGCCCCCGGGCGCGGATCCTGGTGCTGTCGGATGTGAGTGGTCTGGGTCTTGGTGGCGTTCCGGTGTTCAATATGGAGATGGTGAAGGGCCTTGCGGGGTCTCATGACGTCACCATGCTGACGGTGGATCCGGACAAGAATTACGATCCGGTGGCGAAGGCTGAGGAGCATGGCGGGGCGACGATCGTCAATGTCCCGAATCCCGATTTCAAGGAGAGTCGGGACGCGCTCAATGCCCTGGTGGAGAACGATCCCCATACGTATGGGTTGAAGTCGGGTCCGGATTCTTACGATCTCATCATCGGGCATTCGCGTTTTTCGGGTCCTGCGGCTTCGAAGATTCGTGACTTGCATTATCCGGACGCGCGGGTTGCTCATTTCCTGCATACGAGTCCGGTGCGGTTGGACCGGATCAAGGATCAGCCGGAGAAGGGCAGTGCGAAGGCGACCGTCGAGCGTAAGGCGATGGCTGATGCCGATGTGGTGGTCGGTGTCGGCAAGCTCCTGTCCGATGAGGCGGGGCGGCTGTCGGAGCAGATCTTGAAGGTTCCGGCGCTGCATGAGTTCGTGCCGGGTTCGGAGTTGGGTGATCTGGTCACACGCAAGCCCCATCCGTCCGGTGCGGTGCAGTTGTTGTTGCCGGGTCGGGCGAGTGATGTGATCAAGGGTGTGACGCCGGCGATCAAGGCGATCGGTCAGTTGCAGGCCCAGGGCGTCAAGGTTCATTTGACGGTGCGTGGTGCTCCGGATCTCGGGACTGCTGAGCACGCGCAGTGGCAGACTCTGGTTGATCAGCATGCGCCGGGTGCGGTGACGTTGAAGCCGTTCACGACGAGTGCGGCGGAACTCAACAACGACCGTGAGAACACGGATGCGGTCATCATGCCGTCCCTGCATGAGGGATTCGGTCTGGTGGCGACGGAGGCCGCGGGTCGTGGTATTCCCGTTTTGGTGAACAAGGAGAGTGGCGCGGCTGATTTCTTCGCCCGCTACCCCGAGGGTCAGAACAGTGTCGTGGACTCACTCTTCGAGGTCGGTAACCCGGATAATGAGCAGAGCCGGGTTGATTCGTGGGCGCAGGCGATCGGTGATCTGCACGACCATATTGACGAGCGGTGGCAGGATGCCGCTGATCTGCGGAAGGTCCTGACGGACTATTCCTGGAAGCAGTCCGGGGATTCGCTCGTCTCCGCGGCGTTGCACACCCCGGACCCGCAGCGGAATCTTGATCCGCATCAGCGGGCCGGCTTTGGTGACGTCACCCGGCAGGGTCCGGGCGGCAGCCTGGAGACTCTCAGCCAGCGCGAGCCGTGGCAGCCGACGGAGCGGTGGGACGGCTCGACCGCCGCACCTACCGGCCACACGATGGGCGACGAGGAGCGGCTGCGGCGACTGAGTGACCTGGGCCGGAACCTCGGCCTGATCCCCCGGGGCGAGTCGCTGGGCGCCGGCGGGGACCACTTGCACTCCCAGGACAGCGTGGTGTCGGACGACGACGACATCACCATGGATGCGGTGGCGGATTCGTCGACCGATGTGGGTCACCACCTGGCGGACGATGATGACTTCACGACGGATGCCGTGGCTGATCCGTCATCGGACATCACTATCGACACCGAGTCGGGTCCGGGCCTGGTTGTCGGTCCGCGGGCGCGGATTCTGGTGTTGTCGGATGTGAGTGGTCTGGGTCTTGGTGGTGTTCCGGTGTTCAACATGGAGATGGTCAAGGGCCTTGCGGGGTCTCATGACGTCACCATGCTGACGGTGGATCCGGACAAGAATTACGATCCGGTGGCGAAGACCGAGGAGCATGGCGGGGCGACGATCGTCAATGTCCCGAATCCCGATTTCAAGGAGAGTCGGGACGCGCTCAATGCCCTGGTGGAGAACGATCCTCATACGTATGGTCTGAAGTCGGGTCCGGATTCTTACGATCTCATCATCGGTCATTCGCGTTTTTCGGGTCCTGCGGCTTCGAAGATTCGTGACTTGCATTATCCGGATGCGCGGGTTGCTCATTTCCTGCATACGAGTCCGGTGCGGTTGGACCGGATCAAGGATCAGCCGGAGAAGGGCAGTGCGAAGGCGACCGTCGAGCGTAAGGCGATGGCGGACGCGGACCTTGTCGTGGGAGTGGGCAAGCTTCTCTCGGATGAGGCGGGTCGGCTGTCGGAGCAGATCCTGAAGGTTCCGGGCCTGCACGAGTTCGTGCCGGGCTCGGAGTTGGGCGATCTGGTCACGCGCAATCCGGATCCGTCGGGGAAGGTGCATCTGCTGTTGCCCGGTCGGGCGAGTGATGTGATCAAGGGTGTGACGCCGGCGATCAAGGCGATCGGTCAGTTGCAGTCGCAGGGTTACAACGTCCACCTCACCGTGCGTGGTGCTCCGGATCTCGGGACCCCCGAGCACGCGCAGTGGCAGACTCTCGTTGATCAGCATGCGCCGGGTGCGGTGACGTTGAAGCCGTTCACGACGAGTGCGGCTGAACTCAACCATGACCGTGAGAACACGGATGCCGTGATCATGCCGTCCCTGCATGAGGGGTTCGGTCTGGTGGCGACGGAGGCGGCGGGCCGTGGTATTCCGGTTCTGGTGAACAAGGAGAGTGGCGCGGCTGATTTCTTCGCCCGCTACCCGGAGGGTCAGAACAGTGTCGTGGATTCGCTGTTCGAGGTGGGTAACCCGGATAATGAGCAGAGTCGGGTTGATTCGTGGGCGCAGGCGATCGGTGATCTGCACGACCATATTGATGAGCGGTGGCAGGATGCTGCTGATCTGCGGAAGGTCCTGACGGACTATTCCTGGAAGCAGTCCGGGGATTCGCTCGTCTCGGCGGCGTTGCATACTCCCGACCCGCAGCGGAATCTTGATCCGCATCAGCGGGCCGGCTTTGGTGACGTCACCCGGCAGGGGCCGGGCGGCAGTCTGGAGACCCTCAGTCAGCGCGAGCCGTGGCAGCCGACAGAGCGCTGGGACGGTTCGACCGCCGCACCCACCGGCCACACGATGGGCGACGAGGAGCGGCTGCGGCGACTGAGTGACCTGGGCCGGAACCTCGGCCTGATCCCCCGGGGCGAGTCTCTCCACGGCGGTGCCAACCCGGCGGACACAACTCGGACCGACGGTGGCGACCATCGGCAGTTCCAGGACGACGAGGAGTCGGATGACGACTTCACGATGGATGCGGTGGCGGATTCGTCGACCGATGTGGGCCACCACACGGTGGATGACGATGACTTCACGACGGATGCCGTGGCGGACCCTTCCACGGACATTGCCATCGACACCGACTCGGGGTCGACATTGGCCGTTGGTCCGCGGGCGCGGATTCTGGTGTTGTCGGATGTGAGTGGTCTGGGTCTTGGTGGTGTTCCGGTGTTCAACATGGAGATGGTCAAGGGCCTTGCGGGGTCTCATGACGTCACCATGCTGACGGTGGATCCGGACAAGAACTACGATCCGGTGGCGAAGACCGAGGAGCATGGCGGGGCGACGATCGTCAATGTCCCGAATCCCGATTTCAAGGAGAGCCGGGACGCCCTCAATGCGCTTGTGGAGAGTGATCCGGACAGTTACGGGTTGAAGACCGGTCCGAACGCTTACGACTTGATCATCGGTCATTCGCGTTTTTCGGGTCCTGCGGCTTCGAAGATTCGTGACTTGCATTATCCGGACGCGCGGGTTGCTCATTTCCTGCATACGAGTCCGGTGCGGTTGGACCGGATCAAGGATCAGCCGGAGAAGGGCAGTGCGAAGGCGACCGTCGAGCGTAAGGCGATGGCTGACGCCGATGTCGTGGTCGGTGTCGGGAAGCTCCTGTCCGATGAGGCGGGGCGGCTGTCCGAGCAGATCTTGAAGGTCCCGGCGCTGCATGAGTTCGTGCCGGGTTCGGAGTTGGGTGACCTGGTCACACGCAAGCCCCATCCGTCGGGGGCGGTGCAGTTGCTGTTGCCGGGTCGGGCGAGTGATGTGATCAAGGGTGTCACGCCGGCGATCAAGGCGATCGGTCAGTTGCAGGCCCAGGGTGTCAAGGTCCACCTCACCGTGCGCGGCGCTCCGGATCTCGGGACCCCCGAGCACGCGCAGTGGCAGACTCTCGTTGATCAGCATGCGCCGGGTGCGGTGACGTTGAAGCCGTTCACGACGAGTGCGGCGGAACTCAACCATGACCGTGAGAACACGGATGCCGTGATCATGCCGTCCCTGCATGAGGGGTTCGGTCTGGTGGCGACGGAGGCGGCGGGCCGTGGAATTCCGGTTCTGGTGAACAAGGAGAGTGGCGCGGCTGATTTCTTCGCCCGCTACCCGGAGGGTCAGAACAGTGTCGTGGATTCGCTGTTCGAGGTGGGTAACCCGGATAATGAGCAGAGTCGGGTTGATTCGTGGGCGCAGGCGATCGGTGATCTGCACGACCATATTGATGAGCGGTGGCAGGATGCTGCTGATCTGCGGAAGGTCCTGACGGACTATTCCTGGAAGCAGTCCGGGGATTCGCTCGTCTCGGCGGCGTTGCATACTCCCGACCCGCAGCGGAATCTTGATCCGCATCAGCGGGCCGGCTTTGGTGACGTCACCCGGCAGGGGCCGGGCGGCAGTCTGGAGACTCTCGGTCAGCGCGAGCCGTGGCAGCCGACAGAGCGGTGGGACGGCTCCACTGCCGCGCCCACCGGCCACACGATGGGCGACGAGGAGCGGCTGCGGCGACTGAGCGATCTCGGTCGACGGCTTGGGCTCATCACGCAGGGTGAGTCTCTCCATGGGGGCTCCTCCAACGCGGCGGAAACGACACGTACGGGCAGTGGCGACCATCAGCAGTTCCGGGACGACGAGGAGTCGGATGACGACTTCACGATGGATGCGGTGGCGGATTCGTCGACCGATGTGGGCCACCACACGGTGGATGACGATGACTTCACGACGGATGCCGTGGCGGACCCTTCCACGGACATTGCCATCGACACCGACTTGGGGTCGGGGCTGGTCACTGGCCCCCGGGCGCGGATTCTGGTGCTGTCGGATGTGAGTGGTCTGGGTCTTGGTGGCGTCCCGGTGTTCAATATGGAGATGGTGAAGGGCCTTGCGGGGTCTCATGACGTCACCATGCTGACGGTGGATCCGGACAAGAATTACGATCCGATGGCGAAGGCTGAGGAGCATGGTGGGGCGACGATCGTCAATGTCCCGAATCCCGATTTCAAGGAGAGTCGGGACGCACTCAATGCCCTGGTGGAGAACGATCCCCATACGTATGGGTTGAAGTCGGGTCCGGATTCTTACGATCTCATCATCGGCCATTCGCGCTTTTCGGGTCCTGCGGCGTCCAAGATTCGTGACTTGCATTATCCGGACGCGCGGGTTGCTCATTTCCTGCATACGAGTCCGGTGCGGTTGGACCGGATCAAGGATCAGCCGGAGAAGGGCAGTGCGAAGGCGACCGTCGAGCGTAAGGCGATGGCTGACGCCGATGTGGTGGTCGGTGTCGGGAAGCTGCTCTCGGATGAGGCGGGGCGGCTGTCCGAGCAGATCTTGAAGGTTCCGGCGCTGCATGAGTTCGTGCCGGGTTCGGAGTTGGGTGACCTGGTCACACGCAAGCCCCATCCGTCGGGGGCGGTGCAGTTGCTGTTGCCGGGTCGGGCGAGTGATGTGATCAAGGGTGTCACGCCGGCGATCAAGGCGATCGGTCAGTTGCAGGCCCAGGGCGTCAAGGTTCATTTGACGGTGCGTGGTGCTCCGGACCTGGGGACCCCCGAGCACGCTCAGTGGCAGAGCCTGGTCGATCAGCATGCGCCGGGTGCGGTGACGTTGAAGCCGTTCACGACGAGCGCGGCGGAACTCAACAACGACCGTGAGAACACCGACGCGGTCATCATGCCGTCCCTCCATGAGGGGTTCGGTCTGGTGGCGACGGAGGCCGCGGGTCGTGGAATTCCGGTTCTGGTCAACAAGGAAAGTGGTGCCGCGAACTTCTTCGCCCGGTATCCGGCGGGTCAGAAGAGTGTGGTGGATTCCCTCTTCGAGGTGGGTGATCCGGCAAATGAGCAGAGCCGGGTTGATTCCTGGGCGCAGGCGATCGGTGATCTCCACGACCACATTGACGAGAGGTGGCAGGACGCGGCGGATCTGCGGAATGTTCTGACCGACTACTCCTGGAAGCAGTCCGGCGATTCCCTCGTCTCGGCGGCGTTGCATACTCCCGACCCGCAACGCAATCTGGACCCGCATCAGCGTGCCGGCCTCGGTGACGTCACCCGGCAGGGGCCGGGCGGCAGCCTGGAGACTCTCAGCCAGCGCGAGCCGTGGCAGCCGACAGAGCGGTGGGACGGCTCGACCGCCGCGCCCACCGGCCACACCATGAGTGACGAGGAGCGGCTGCGGCGACTGAGCGATCTCGGCCGCCGGCTCGGCCTGGTCACTCCGGGCGAGTCCCTTCACGGGGGCGGAGACCGTCAGCAGTCGCGGGGCGGCCAGGAGTCGGACGACACGAACGACGACGTCACGACGGATGCCGTCGCCGACTCCTCACTCGCCCCCTCTCACGACACCGCGCATGACTCCTCCGATGACTCGATCGGCACGGTCGATCTCGGGCTTGGCGATTTGGGGTCGGGACTGGTCGGTGGGCCGCGGGCGCGCATCCTGGTGTTGTCGGATGTGAGCGGGCGTGGCCTCGGTGGTGTTCCGGTGTTCAACATGGAGATGGTCAGGGGACTTTCTGAGTCCCATGACGTCACCATGCTGACCGTGGATCCTGCCGAGAACTATGACCTGACGGCAAGGACCGAGGAGCATGGCGGCGCCACGATCGTCAATGTGCCGAACTCCGACTTCAAGGAGAGCCGGGACGCCCTCAACGCGCTTGTGGAGAGTGATCCGGACAGTTACGGGTTGAAGACCGGTCCGAACGCTTACGACTTGATCATCGGTCATTCGCGTTTTTCGGGTCCTGCGGCTTCGAAGATTCGTGACTTGCATTATCCGGACGCGCGGGTTGCTCATTTCCTGCATACGAGTCCGGTGCGGTTGGACCGGATCAAGGATCAGCCGGAGAAGGGCAGCGCGAAGGCGACGGTCGAGCGCAGGGCGATGGCTGATGCCGATGTGGTGGTCGGTGTCGGGAAGCTCCTGTCCGATGAGGCGGGGCGGCTGTCCGAGCAGGTCTTGAAGGTTCCGGCGCTGCATGATTTCGTGCCGGGCTCGGAGTTGGGTGACCTGGTCACACGCAAGCCCCATCCGTCCGGGGCGGTGCAGTTGCTGTTGCCTGGCCGGGCGGACGACGTGATCAAGGGTGTCACTCCGGCGATCAAGGCGATCGGTCAGTTGCAGGCGCAGGGTTACCACGTCCACCTGACGGTGCGCGGTGCCCCGGACGTGGGGACGGCCGAGCACGCACAGTGGCAGAAGCGGGTCGATGAGCATGCGCCGGGTGCGGTGACGTTGAAGCCGTTCACGACGAGTGCGGCTGAACTCAACCATGACCGTGAGAACACCGACGCGGTCATCATGCCGTCCCTCCATGAGGGGTTCGGTCTGGTGGCCACGGAGGCGGCGGGTCGTGGTATTCCGGTTCTGGTGAACAAGGAGAGTGGCGCGGCCGACTTCTTCGGCCGGTATCCGGCGGGTCAGAAGAGTGTGGTGGATTCGCTCTTCGAGGTGGGTGATCCGGATAATGAGCAGAGTCGGGTTGATTCGTGGGCGCAGGCGATCGGTGATCTGCATGATCATATTGACGAGAGGTGGCAGGACGCCGCTGATCTGCGGAATGTTCTGACGGAGTACTCCTGGAAGCAGTCCGGCGATTCCCTCGTCTCGGCGGCTTTGCACACTCCCGCCCCGCAGCGGACTCTGGCGGCCCACCGGCGGGCGGGGCTCGGTGACATCACCCGGCAGGGGCCGAGCGGTGGCCTGGAGTCGTTGGGTACGCGGCAGCCGTGGCAGCCGACGGAACGCTGGGACGGTTCGACGGCCGCACCCACCGGCCGCACGATGGATGACACGGAGCGGCTGCGGCGGCTGAGTGATCTCGGTCGGCAGCTCGGCTTGATCACCCCGGGGGAGTCCCTTCACGGGCATTCCGAACCTTCCGAGAGGCCTCTGACGGCGGACGGCGACAGTGCGCACGGCTCGGGCGCCGTGCACGAGCTGCCGCCGGACGTCGCGCTGCTGCACGAGGTGCGCAGTGTCCTGGCCGATGTCCCGGACCGGGAGCAGATTTCGGCTGAGGAGGTTGCCGACCTGCATCGGCAGCTGGTGGAGCGCGGTGCGACCGTGCAGCGCACGACACGCCAGATCGCGCAGGACGTGGCCGCGTTGGCGTTGGGTCAGGAGCCGCCCCGTCTGCGCGCCGGCGGATGGTTCACGGCCGCGCCGGCCGTCATGATGTCGTCGGGGCACTTCTACTTCGCGAACCTGTCGTCGGCGAAGCCGGAGTTCGTGGAGAAGGCCGCGCAGGTGCTGGATCTCCTGTCGTCGCACCAGGGCATCACGGACTTCCTGGGCACCGGACGGGCGAGGATCATCCTGGAGAACCGGGCGCTGGAGTCGCCGGCCGAGGTGCGGTCGGACGGGCAGGGCGGGTATCAGGTCCAACTGGCGGCGTACTACTTCGAGAACTACAGCATCGGGTATGTGGCGGGGATGCTGGCCCATGAGTTCGGTGTGCATCCGATGGCGAGTGTTCGCCATGATGTGCAGGCCGAGGACGAGATGTTCCGTGACATGCCGATGCGGGTTCCGGGGTTGCCGGAGCGGAGCATGAACGCGTCGTTGGCGAAGCAGTCGGATCACGTGCTGGGTGCGATCAGGGGTAACGCGCGGTATGAGGTGTATCGGCGGGCTGTTGTCGATATGGCGCGTGTGGTGTTGGGGCAGGCGCGGGCGTCGGCGGGTCCGACGTTCCGTGATGTGACGGATGTCCTGGATTCGTATCTCATGGATGTGGCGTCGATCGCGGCGACCAATGATGATCGTCTTCTGGGTGTGCCGGGTCGTAATGGCAGCGTGCGGGTGCGGCAGGACATCGCGACGGTCTACAACGAGTACCGGCAGTGGATGCTGGACGAGACCGCGCTGAGTGATCTGCACGCGCACGTCCCGCCGCTCAAGACCGAACCGGACGTCGCCGCCGACTACAAGGTGCTGTTGAAGCAGGTGGCGACCGCCAAGCTCCTCAGTGGTTACAGCGTGAGCAAGGAGATGCTCGACCCGCCGTCGCGTCCCCTCGTCGTGGACCGGCCCGCCACGGAGTCGGCTCCGGTGGAGGCGGTTCCGGTGGAGTCGACCACCGAGCACCCGCCGGTGGACTCCACCCGGCTTGAGCAGCAGGACCCGCACGAGCAGCAGGACCCGCACGGGCAGCAGGACCCGCACGAACTGCGGGAGCCGCAGGAGCGGCGGGCCAACGAGACCGCGACACAGGACGACGACGTCCACGACGCCGCCCACGACAAGGGCAAGGAGCGGGACGGCGCCGGGCAGGACGACCAGGACCGGCCGCAGCAGCGCACGGCACTCTCCGAGGGCCACGATCCCGACGAACTGGAAGGTCCGCACGAGGAGTACGGCGACGCACTGCGCAACCTCGCGCGGGCCCAGGAGGACGTCGCCGCGGCGGAGCAGCTGGACGCGCACGGCATCGGCACCTCCGCCGACGCGTTGCACGGACGGGCTCATGCGGCGCTCCAGCGGCTGCGCACCGCCGAAGAGGCCCTGGGCCAGGCCGAGCTGCGCCGTCAGGCACGCGAACTCGACGCGGCGCACGACCCGTTCAGCGGCGAGCCGGGCACCAGGGGGGCGGTTGGCCGGGAGCGGACGCCGACGGTGACCCGGTCGGACGACAGCGAGTCGACCCGCACCGATGGCAGCCACGAGCTGGCGCCGGACGTCGCGCTGCTGCACGAGGTCCGAGGCCTCCTGGGGGAGGAGCAGGGCCGGGAGCAGATTTCGGCTGAGGAGGTCGCCGACCTGCATCGGCAGCTGGTGGAGCGCGGTGCGACCGTGCAGCGCACGACACGCCAGATCGCACAGGACATCGCGGCTTTGAAGGTGGGCCATGAACCGGGCCGTCTGCGGGGCGCCGGGCTGCTCGA
This sequence comes from Streptomyces sp. NBC_01497, assembly GCF_036250695.1. Taxonomy (NCBI): domain Bacteria; kingdom Bacillati; phylum Actinomycetota; class Actinomycetes; order Kitasatosporales; family Streptomycetaceae; genus Streptomyces; species Streptomyces sp. NBC_01497. Next base: position 4,664,179 of record NZ_CP109427.1, read on the forward strand.
CAACTGGCTGAAGCCCGCCCCGCCGGTCATGATGTCGTCCGGGCGTATCCACTTCGCGAACCTGTCGTCGGCGAAGCCGGAGTTCGTGGAGAAGGCCGCGCAGGTGCTGGATCTCCTGTCGTCACACCAGGGCATCACGGACTTCCTCGGTACGGGGCAGGCGAGGATCATCCTGGAGAACCGGGCGCTGGAGTCGCCGGCCGAGGTGCGGTCGGACGGGCAGGGCGGGTACCAGGTCCAACTCGCCGCCTACTACTTCGAGAAGTACACGATCGGCTATGTGGCGGGCATGCTCGCGCACGAGTTCGGAGTGCATCCGATGGCGAGTGTTCGCCATGATGTGCAGGCCGAGGACGAGATGTTCCGTGACATGCCGATGCGGGTTCCGGGGTTGCCGGAGCGGAGTATGAACGCGTCGTTGGCGAAGCAGTCGGATCACGTGCTGGGTGCGATCCGGGGTAATGCGCGGTATGAGGTGTATCGGCGGGCTGTTGTCGATATGGCGCGTGTGGTGTTGGGGCAGGCGCGGGCGTCGGCGGGTCCGACGTTCCGTGATGTGACGGATGTCCTGGATTCGTATCTCATGGATGTGGCGTCGATCGCGGCGACGAATGATGATCGTCTTCTGGGTGTACCGGGTCGCAGTGGCAGTGTGCGGGTGCGGCAGGACATCGCGACGGTCTACAACGAGTACCGGCAGTGGATGCTGGATGAGACCGCGCTGAGTGATCTGCACGCGCACGTCCCGCCGCTCAAGACCGAACCGGACGTCGCCGCCGACTACAAGCTTCTGGCGGGACGGGTGGCCGCCGGAATGCTCGGCGGATCGAGCGTGAGCAAGGAAATGCTTCCCCCGCCGCCGCGTCCCGCCGTCGAGGACCGTACGACGGTGTCCTCGGAACCGCCCGCTGCGGCGACCGACGTCGTCGAGGCCCCGGCCGCCGACGGCGGCGAGGACACGACCACCAGGGGCAGTGGGGACCCGGTCACGGACGGCGACGAGGAGGCCGCCGTCACCCGGCCCGGGCCGGCCGACTCCACGCAGCGGGAGACCGCCGGTGGCGCGGGACGCTCCAGCCGGCCCGGACTGTCCGACTGGAACGCGGAGCAGCATCGCGGTACGGCCGTACAGACCCTTCAGGACACCGCCGCGCCGGACACCCAGCTGAGTGTGGACCCGCTGTCGCAGGGGGAGGGGCACCCCTCGCAGGGCCTCGGCACCTACCGGCCCGAGGACTGGGCGAGCCGAGCGGACCGCCTGCCCGTCCTGCTCGCGCAGCAGACCTTCCGGGGGCACACCGCCCTCGGCGCCGCGGGCCGGGGCCGGTTCATGGGAGCCCGGCAGTCCGTCCCGTGGCAGAGCACGGACGTGTCCTTCTTCGCCGCCCACGGTGCCTCGAACCACGTCCAACTCGTCCTCGGCGACGGCCGCGTCGTCCGGGTCAGTGGCCGTGAGCTGGGGCGTTACCTCGTCCGCAACGCGGCTTCGCTGGGGCCCGAAGACCGTCCCCTGGTGTTGCTGTCGTGCACCACCGGCACCGATCCGGCGTACGGGGGGCTCTCCGTCGCCCAGCACGTCGCGAACGTGACCGGCCGGGTCGTGCACGCGCCCACCACGCCCTCCGGCACGGTGCGTGACCGTCATGGCGTCCCGCAGGCCGTCCTCTTCGCTGACGCGGCCAACAATCCCGGAGCCTGGAGGACCTTCACGCCCGAGCCGTCCGGTGCCACGCTCGATCACCTCGCGCGGGTCGCCGGGCTGCACGACGACGAGGGCCCGGCAGACCCCTGGACGACGACCAGGACCCTGCAGTACGTGCGGACCCTGCGCGGCACGTTCGGCACCGACATCGAGAGCAGCGCCGCACACGAGGCGGCGTTGCGGGGTCTGGCCGCCCTGGACAGGCTGCGCTGGAACCCCGGCACCGAAGGGCTGCCCGCCCTGCACACCGGCGGCCGGATGAACGCGGACGTCCTGCGGCAGATCACCCGGGACGTGCTGGGGCTGCCCGACGACGTGACGCAGACGCCTGAGCACTGGAACACCGTGCTGGAGGCCGGGGCCGTCGCCCACGCCGAGGACCCGGGTGCGTCGGCGTCCGGGATCCGCGCCGTCGTGCAGCGCGGGCAGGACACGCTGCCGCCGGTCGAGGAGTCGCGGGGCACGGGTACCGCCGACCTGGACGACACGGCCTCCGCGTACGACGCCCTGCAGGACCAGACGACAACGACGACAACGACGACAACAACGGCGCCGCCGTCGACAACGACGGCCTCGACTTCGGCTTCCCACGGCCAGGAAAGCACGGTCGAGCCGCCCCACGACACGACACAGGACACGACTCACGACACGACCTCGGTGACGACGACCGAGGCGCCGCCCCGTCCCCGGGTGCACTTCGCGGACGGCACGGTTCCCGGCGAGGCGCACACGGCGGGCACCCGCAGTGCCACGTCCACCCGCACCCCGTTCACGATGCCGCGCCACACCACCGTCGAGACCAGCCTCGACACGTACCGTAGGCCCCACCTCGACCGGACCATGGTGCCGCCGCCCCGCAACGGCCGCGTCGTCACGTTCGACGACGGCACCCACCTGCCCACGTACATCACCGGCGACGGCACGGACTCCGGCCGTTCCGGGACGTACGGCGAGAGCCGGGTGACCCTGCGCGCCGTCAGCCAGGTGGTGACGGAGATCCGCCACCGCGCGGGACTGTCGCAGTACGGCCCCGAGGGCCAGGCGGAGGCGCTCGCGGACCTGCGCCGGGCGCTGCGTGACACGCCGTGGCAGTTCCACGGCGAGGGCTACCGCTCGCCGGCGTTCAAGAACGCCTCGGGGCAGACCCGTTACCTCCGGGTCACCACGCGCCCGCACAACGCGTGGGAGCGGTTCGACGACTCCTTCGGCTCGCCGTTCAAGTTCGACTCGGTGCAGCGCAGCCAGGTCACCACCGGCGCGGGCGCGGTGCAGTCCACCGGGCTGCGCTTCGCCCCGGGCTTCTCGCTCGGCCCGGCCTCCGGCATCGCCGCGTACGGGCGGGTCGGCGGCGGCCTCGGTTACGCGCGTACGTACGACTACGCGATGCAGAACCAGACGCTCAGCCAGGCCGAGACGCGCATGGGTGACACGTCGAACCTGCACCTCGACGACGTGCAGTACGAGGTGCGCCTCGAAGGCGGGCCGCTCTCCTCCCACCCGGGGCTCGCACGTCACGCCGACACGACCCACTTCACTTTCGGTGTGCGCAACGGCCTGACCGTGCGGCTCTCGTCGAGCGAGACCAGGACCGGCGCCTCCACGGCCGGCAGTGGCCAGGCACCGCGCGAGATGACCATCGACCCGGACGCCGGCTACCGCCTCGTGCACACCGAGGGCTTCGGGCCGGTGAAGGAGATCAGGGACTGGGCGCTGAAGCGCGCGTACGCCCGGCCCGGCACGTCGGCGCACGATGAGATCTCCGGGTTCTTCACGACGGAGAACTTCCACCGCATGGCCGACCGCCTCTCGCACGGCCTCGTCACGACACGGCAGTTGACGCGGGAGGACGAGGACCGCTCCCCGATGGGCGCCTTCGTGGTGGACCGGGTGGTCCCCGGCAAGGCGACGCTGCTGACGGAGACGACGGCCGCCGAGATGCGTATGACCGTCCAGCAGGCGGTCAGGAACGAACGGACTCTCTCGAAGACCTACACGCAGGAACTGAGCGCCAGCGTCGGCCCGAGCGCCGACGTGTCGTCCTTCTTCGGCCCGGCGGCCGGACTGCGCGCGATGGCCGGTGTCTTCGGGCGCTATGCCCGCTCGACGCTGCACGGCACGGTGTTCGGCGGTACGGCGAACAAGAAGTTCGTCGGGCAGGCCAAGAAGGTGCCGACCCACCTGTACCTCGTGCACAAGACGGTGTACGTACGGCGCACGGGCGACACGACGTCGACACCGTTCACGACGTGGAGCCTCGACCGGATGACCACCACCGAGGCGCGCCGCCTCGCCGGCTGGGACGACGGCACGGCGCTCACCTCGCGCAAGGACAACGAGCCCTTCGCCCCCGTGTACTTGACGAAGGACCACCCGAGCGTGCTCGGCATGAGCCGCCCGGAGGCGTTCGTCCACGAGGCGGAGCCGCAGCAGCGGGAGGCGACGCGGGAGGAGCCGGTACAGGAGGAGCCGACGCGGGAAGGGCCTCCGCAGGACGAGCCGGTACGGGAGGGCCTCCCGGAGCAGCACCAGGGGACACCGGAGCAGGAGCAGGGGACACCGGAGCAGCACCAGGAGCGTGAGCAGGAGGAGCGCCGCAGGGAGTCGCAGGAGCGGGAGGTCCCGCCCCCGGTCCCGCCACGGCCCGGCCTCCTCCAGGAGTTCACGCAGCGGGTGCTGGAGGCCGCCGCCGATAAGTACCCCGAGATGATCGCGCCGTTGGAGGACTTCGGCGGCGTCGGCAGTTCCCGGTGGAACAGCCGCGAGCACTACCGGATGGCGTTGCAGAACACACTGAACGTCGTGAACACGCTGTCCCACCACAGCATGGCCGGCAACCTGGAGACGCTGATCACCACCGGTGTGCGCGTCGAACTGGTCAGCCCCGGGCGGCTGCACCGCTCCCACCGGTACCTGTGGATCGACGGCAAGCTCACCGACCGCCGCTACGAGGGCACGCAGAACGACCTGTACGTGCGCACCAGCGCGCCCGGCACCCAGCGCATGGACGGTATGCGCAACGTCGTCCGGGGGTTCGAGGGCGGCGTCGAGGCATCCCTCGCGGTGCGCGACGCGGAGCACGACGTCGTGGGCCGGCCCGAGAACATCGGGACGCTCCAGGTCGGGCCCCGCTGGGGCCGGCAGACCGGACACCGGACGGGATACGGCTCCACCGCGTCGTTCGAGTCCCTCAGCAGCAGCACGTCACCCTCCCATCTGCACAGCTACCGGCTGGAGTTGTCGGCATCGACCGGTGGCTACCGGCGCTTTCGGCACCTCTGGCGCGGTACGGCGTCCCTCGGTGTGCTGGGCACGCAGCTGTTCGTACGGAACGAGCCGCACACCGACCTCGTCGGCGGTGCGGCGGGCGAGGGTGTGACCGGACGTGTGATCCTCGCCGTGGCGTCGGAGCACACCCCGACGTCCGATCCGCACCTCGGTGCCCACACCGGCGACGGCTCGCCGCGTCACACCGAGGCGCCGCTGACGACGGCCCAGGCCAAGGCCCTGCTGGACGGCGACCTGCTGGGGGCGCCGCCGCAGGCGCCGAGCCAGTTCGGTGACCATCCCTTCCACACCGTCGGGGTCGGCGGGCACCCGGAGCTCGTCGAGGGCGCCGTGGACGTGATGCGGCAGGTGTCGAACAACGCGTGGTTCTTCCGGCAGCCGAGCGCCCCCGCGCACGAGGCACTGGTGCGCTCGCTGCAGTCCGGGCCGCTGACCGCCGACTTCGACCAGCTGTCCGCGCCCGCCGGCAGCCGCGTCAACGGCCTCTTCGGCCAGGGCCCCTACCTCAACCGGCTGGGCGCGCTGGTGCACCGCATGGGCGTCGGCAACCTGCGGGTCGCGTCTAAGCCGGTGAAGATCGATACGGAGCAGAACCTCGGCTCGGACACCCTCGCGTCGGGCGCCGTCACCACCACGCACACCTTCACCCTCGCCATGGCGGGCAACGCCGTCCACACCCAGGGCGCGTCGCCGACCGTCGCGGGCACCTACGGCGGCGTCGGCCGGATCGGCAGTGCGCACGGTGTGACCCGGTCGGTGACCAGGACCGTCACGTCCGACATGAACCCCGTCGACACCAGCCACAAGGTCATGGTGGTCGGCGACACGGAGCACGAGATCGCCGGCACGGCGCGCGGCGACGGCCTGCTGGCCCCGGTGCACGCGCTGGCGACCCGGATGCGTACGACGTGGGCGGGCAGGCGGTTCACGTTCGCGGGTGACTGGGTGGGCCACGTCACGGAGAAGACGGCCCACCGGATCGGTCTGCTGCGGGACAAGCTCGGCGACGTACCGCGCTACACGGAGCAGGAGTGGCAGCTGCCCGCGTGGTGGGAGGACAGCCCGTTCGGCGCCTACCCCGTCAACTCCCTCGACGCGGCCAGGGTGGTCGCGGACTTCACCCGGCAGCTGGAGAGCGTCGGCGCCGACGAGGTGAGCCGCGACGACGCGCGCGCCCGCACCATGCCGCGCCCGCTGCGGGCGCTGTACGGGAGGCTGGCGTCCGGCGGTGCGGAGACCCGCTCCCGCATCGGTGGCCCCGGCTGGGGCTGGTTCCGGGTCGGCGGCAGGACGCGCCTGGTGACGGTCGAACTCATCAAGCAGGAAACGGAGTTCGACGGGCTCGGCCACAGCACCGTCTTCAAGGACGGCCGTCACGCCACGGAGACGACCGACACGACGCGTACCGACGCCAGGATCAAGGCGCTGGGCGTCCAGCTCGGCGAGGCCGTGCGTACCGGGGACGACGTCGCGAACGCGGCGGGACCCACGTACGCGGAGCAGGGGTCGAGCACCCAGCAGGTGTCGTCGGGCCGTTCGACCGCGCGGATGAAGAACACCGTCTTCTACGCCAACGAGCCGCACGCCGAGTACCTGACCCGCTACCGGCTGAAGCTGACGCTGGACCTCGGCGACGGGAAGCAGATCACGTCCGAGGGCGATGTCGGCCGGCTGCGGGAACAGGTCCCGCTGAGCCTGACCGTACCGGCGCACGCGGCGGCGGAGTCCGAGGGCACGGGGCGGGGGCTCGGGGCCGATCCGCTCGGCGGCCAGGATGCGAGCGGCTGGGGCGACGACGTCCGCGACGCGCTGGACGCGACGCGGCAGCGCGTGCGGGACGAGCAGGACGGCGACGAGCCGCCCGGGAGGACGACCGTCCCCGACCCGGACACGACGGTCACGACGACCACCCACCACGGCACCGACGACACGACGGCGGGCGGCACCGGCACACGTGCCGTCACGGACACCGGCACGCCTGCGCTCACGCACACCCCCCACACTGACGCAGGCACCGACACCGACGCAGGCACCGACGGCACGCACGGCACGCAGACCCGCACCAGCACCGCGACCGGCCACGATCCGCTCGAAGCCCCGCTGCTGACCGCCCTGTCGGGGGACGCGAACCTCTGGAACCCGCGGGACGTGACTCAGGACGTCATCGACCAGTGGCGCGCCACCGCCCACCCCGACGGCACACGACGGCCGTTCACCGTCCCGGACGTCGGCTTCCACGTCCGCCAGGTGGTGGGGCTCACCGGGCTCCGGCAGGCCGGGGACCTGGCGGTCGCCAAGGCCTACGGCACCTCGATCGGCGCGGGCCGGCGCGGTGGCGCGCACCTCACAGGTGACGGCCTGAAGAACGCCGTCGCCAAGGCCCGCACGTCGGGGCTGACCCGCCCGGGCACGGCGTCCTCGCTCGCCCTGCACGACGGCACGACGGCCGAGTCGCTGGCCGCCTTCTTCGCGGACACGACCGAGGACGACGGCTACCAGGTGGCCGGCCTGTCCGAGGACACGTTCGCGGGCGGCGCGGAGGGCTCGTACCGGCTCTACTCGCGGCCCGACCTGACGGGGGCGAAGCTGCTGGCGGTGGCGCCCGACGCGAGTATGGAAAGCGCGGAGCGCTCCACGGAGGGCAGGGACACCTCGGTCATGCGCAGCGGCGCACAGCAGCCGATCCTCGGCGGCGGTCCTGTGCTGGCGAGCGGTGATCCGGGGCGGGCGCAGCCCGGCGTCCAGGGCGCCGACGCCACCGCCACGGAGGGCGACAGCAGGCGGCAGGGCAGCGCGGAGGCCGGACAGGTCACGCTGAAGCCGACGGCGGGGAAGGCGTTCCTCTTCGCGATCCCGACGCGCTGGCTCGGCGTCGCGGACGTGCACCGCACGTTCAAGGACAGCGCGGTGGGCTCGTGGATGTCACGGAACCTCGGCCCGTTCGGACCGGTGAAGCCCGGCTCGCAGGCGGTCGAGACGGACACGCACGTCCTCGCGTGGGTGCGCGAGGACGTCGCGCGGGATCTCGGTCTGATCGACGACGGGAACTTCCCGAAGGACGTGGCCGACGCCTGGGGATCGGTGAAGAAGGCGGGCGACGCGTGGGTCGCCGCCGACAACGCGTACTGGAAGACCCGGCGTTCCCTGCCCGGGCTGCGGGAGCTGCACCAGCAGGCGAGGAGCGACCTGCGGGCGGCGAAGCGGGCGCTCACCGACGCGCTCGCGGCGGCGGCCCCGCGGAACGAAGACGTCCATGGGCCGGACCACGACACCGTCGACCCGGCCGCACGGGAAGCGGCGGACGCGGCCGCACGGGAGGCGGAGACGGCCGCACGCGAGTCCGCTGAAGTGGCGGTGCGGGAGGCGCGGGAGGCCCTGCGCGAGGCGCGGTCCCAGGTGCACCTGGCCGCGCGGGCGGCGCACCGTGCCTTCGACGGGCTCAGGACGGGCGAGGCCGCGGCGAAGAAGGCCGCCGCCGAGTTCCACCGGGTGCGGTCGGGCGCGGACCGCCTCACGCGGTGGCACCGGCTGCCGTCCGAGGAGCGCGCCGGGGTGGAGGAGCCCACAGCGGTCAGCTATCAGCCCGCGCCGAAGCCCGCGAGCGCCACGGCGGCGGGCGCCGCGCGCTACGCCGTCGAGCCCGGCGGCACCGACCACCCGCCCCTGCTCACCTCGCCCGGCGGGACCCGCACCTACGCGGTGCACGACGTACCGCGCGACGGCGACGGCTTCTTCCGTTCCTTCGCGGCGGGACTGGACCACATCGACCCGGCGCGGCTGGCCGAACTCGTGCCCGTCGGCGACCCGAAGGAGACGAACGAGGCGCTGCGCCACCTCCTCGCGGACCACCTCGCCGACCCGGACAACGCGGACCTGACGGCGTTCACGGCGCCCGACACGCACGACACGTTCACCCCGGACGAGGCGGCACACGCGGGGATCCGCTTCCGTGAGGACTCGCCGCAGCAGCGCGAGTTCGACGCCACCCACCGCATGCCGCTGCACGAGGTGCTGTCCCCGGACGAGCGCGTGGGACTGGCCGAGGCCCAACTGCGCAGGCCCGCAACGGTGGACGGCGACGAGCCGGGCGACAGCGGATGGGACCACGGCGCGGCCGACCTCCTGCCCCCGCTCGCGGCCCGGGTGTTCGGCGTGAAGGTGACGGTCGTACGGGAAGGCGGCACGTTCGAGGAGTTCGTACCGCCCGGCACGGCGGGCGAGGGCCTGCCGCACGTCGTCCTGCACCTGTCCGACCGGCACTACCGCGTGGCTCTGCCGACGGCGCCCCGAGAGCCCGAGCACGCCGAGCCGACCCGCGACACGGTGCACCAGGAGTCGCCCGAGCCGCTGGAGGAGACCTCGCACGGCGCACCGGTCCGTGACACCGACGAGGACGCCTCCACCGACGCGGTGAGCGACGGGAACCAGGGGGAGTCCGGCTCCGCCGTCGAACTCCCGCCGGGGGCGAAGCGGATCCTCGTGGTCTCCGACGTGAGCGGCCTCGGCCTGGGCGGCGTCCCGGTGTTCAACATGGAGCTGGTGCGGGGCCTTTCAGCGGAGCACCACGTGACCCTGCTGACGTCCGACCCGAAGCCGTACGACGCGGCGGCGAAGGCCCGCCAGCACGGCAACGCGGTCATCGTGAACCGGCCCGTCGCCGGTGTCGAGGCGCGCGACGCCTTCGACCGGCTCGTCCAGGCCCCGGCGCAGCAGCACGGGCTGCCGGCGGACCCCGACGCGTTCGACCTGGTCATCGGGCACTCGCGGTTCTCGGGTCCGGGCGCGCTCGCCATCCAGAAGGCCTGGTACCCGCAGGCCAGGCTGGTGCACTTCCTGCACACCAGCCCGGTCCGCCTCGACCGCATCAAGGGGCAGCCGGCAAAGGGCGGCCAGAAGAGCCGGTCGGAACGCGAGGTCATGCGCGAGGCCGACCTCGTCGTCGGCGTGGGCCCGCTGCTGACCCGGGAGGCAGAGCGGCTGTCGCAGCAGGTTCTTCGGGTGTCGGCACTGCACGAGTTCGTCCCCGGGACCGACATCGGCCCCGTGGTCGAGAAGGACCCCTCCCGCTCCGACGAGATCCGCCTCCTGCTGCCCGGCCGGGCGACGGACGAGATCAAGGGTGTGGAAGGCGCGATCAAGGCCGTGGGCGCGGTGCGGGAACGGGGCTTGAACGTACGCCTCACGATCCGCGGCGGCCCCCTGCCCACGGACGATGACTACGCGTACTGGCAGGGCCAGGCCCGCGATCATGGGCGCGGGGGAGTGGAGATCCTCCCGTTCACCACCAGCGCCGACGACCTGGCCGAGGACCGGGAGCAGGCCGACGCGCTGATCATGCCGTCGCTGCACGAGGGGTTCGGACTCGTCGCCACCGAGGCGGCGGGCCGGGCCATCCCGCTGCTGGTCAACGGCGAGAGCGGCGCGGGAGAGTTCCTCCACCGCTTCGGCGACGTCGGCTCGCCCGCCGTCGTCGCGGCGCCGCACGAGGTCGGCGACCCGACGTCGCCCGACACGAGGACCCGGGCCTGGGCCGACGCGATCACGCAGCTGGCAGGGGACCTGCCGCAGCGGCGTGCCCACGCGCTCCGCCTGCGCGACGAACTCGCCGCCTACTCCTGGCAGGACTCCGGCCGCTCCCTGGTCGAGGCCGCGATGCGCACCGCACCCGACATCCGGGCCGAGGCGTGGGAGCGGCGTGGACACGGCGAGGTCACTCGCCAGGGACCGGGCGGGACCATCGAGGTCAAGGGCGTACGGGGGGACTGGGAGCCCGCTCCCCGATGGGACGGATCGACGCCACGGCCGCTCGTCGCCGAGGACGACGGCGCACCGTCCGGGCCGCTCGACGTGAACCCGGCGCTCGACGTCGCGGATCCGGCGCGTCACGACGTGAACCCGCTGCGGGACGCGGGGAATCCGGCAGAGGAACGTACGGACCCGGCCCGGGACGCGGGGAATCCGGCAGAGGAACGTACGGCCCCGGCCCGGGAGCGTACGGCCCCGGCGCAGGACGGGCCCGTCCGGCAGAGCGCGGCCCGGGGCCATCAGGGCACCGGCACCGGTGGCGGGGCGGCCCTGCGCCGCTCGCCCAGCGCGCCCGCCGGGCTCGCGGGACCCGACGCCTGGACGCAGCGGCTCACCAGCCGGGCGACCGAGTTCCCCCAGGGTTCCACCCAGGTGCCGCAGACCGTGCGCGCCGAGATCGGCCGGCTGTCCGGCACTCTCGCCAGGACCGCACTCACCATGCGGGGCAAGGGACATCCGCACCTTCCCACCGTCACGGTGACCGGCTACGACACCGGCGCGCTCGCGGGCCAGCCGCACTTCGGGGAGGCGCTGCGGATCGGCAAGGAGCGCGCGGACAACGTGGTCGCCGCCTTCCGTGACGCGCTCGGCGCCCATCTGGACCGCCTCCAGGGCGACGGCCCTTCCACGGACGCCGAGGCGCTGACGGCGGACGACTTCATCCTCGACGCGCGGTCCGGCGGCCTCGACACGCCACCGGGGGAGACCGGCCCCTGGCACGGCACGGTCATCACCGTCGATGTGCGGCGCCCGGACCGGCCGTTGGACCCGCCGCCCAACGGTGCGGAGCGATCACACCAGGACGCGGGCCGGGAAGTGGTGCATTAACGGCCGAAAGTGGGCGTACCGAGGGTCGGGGTGGCGGTGTTGCGCAGGGTGCGTGACCCGCCCACCCGCCCCAGCCCACCCCAGAGGAGCGACGCCATGCAGCTTTCTTCCGGTGACGCCGACTTCCGCCCCGGCGCCGACGCCGACGCCGAACTCGCGGCCTACCTGGCCCGCCACTCGTCCCCCGCCGCCTGCGCGGACGCCCTGATCCGGGACGCCGAGGGCCGGGTCCTGCTCGTCGACCCGACCTACAAGGACGGCTGGGACCTGCCCGGCGGGATGCTGGAGGACGAGGAGCCCGAGGCCGGGATGGTGCGCGAGGTGCGCGAAGAACTCGGCCTGGATGTACGGGCGGGGCGGCTGCTCGTCGTCGACACCATCCCGGCCGCCGTGTACGGACGGACGATCCTCGCGTTCGTCTACGCGACCGAACCGGCGCGCGAGCCCGACGGCGGGTTCGCGCTGCAGGACGAGGAGATCGGGGAGGCGCGGTTCGTCACCGAGCGGGAGGCACTGGGCCTGGTGCCCGCGGAGCTCGCCCGCCGCCTCGCCGGCGCGTTCGCGGCGGACCGCGCCGGCACGACCGTGGCCCTGCGCCACGGCCACCCGGCACCGCCCCCGGCGCGCGTCCCGGGCGCCCCGGCCGCCATGCCGGTCCCCACTCGCGAGGGCAGGGCATGACGCAGGTCCCGGACGGGCCGGGCGCCGCTGATTCGTCCGGCCACGGCGCGTCGTCCGTCCCCGCCGCGGGCCGACCCGACGTGTTGTCCGTCGTCGCCGCGTCTGTCCCCCACACGTCGTCGGTCGTTGCCGCGGCCTCCGTTGCCGAGGAGTCCGCGGCGCCCGGCGCCGAAACGGGGGCCATCGCCCACACGGGCACGGCCGCGCTGATCGTCAACGACGCGGGGCACTACCTCCTCCACCTCCGCGACCACATCCCCGGCATCTGCGACCCCGGCGCCTGGTCGCTCATCGGCGGCGGCCGGGAGGGCGAGGAGACGGCGAAGGAGACGGTCGACCGTGAGATCCACGAGGAGATCGGCCTGGTGCTGCCCGGCCTCAGGCCCCTCGGACTGATCCGCCTCACCGACGGCGGGGGAGCCGTGGCAGGGCGGATCCAGCTCTTCCTGGGCCGCTGGAACGGCGACGCGCACGCCCTGCCGCTCACCGAGGGCGTGATGTGTCACTGGTTCCCCGCGTCCCTGACGGGACGGCTGCGCCTCAGCCCCATCGCGGTCGAGGCGTTCCGTCTCCACCGGCGGGGCGCGTGAGCGGACCGTCCGGCCGCTTCCCCGAGCGGGCCGTCCGCGCGCCCGCTTGAGCGGTCGCTCGGGTCACGGTCCGGGCCGCTGGCGCGCGGGCTGCCCGAACTGACGGCCGGAGTACCTGTCCCCGTGGCCGTCACGTGCCGGACGACCCGTCAGTTCGAGGTCGAGGTCGGCACGTTGTACGACATGAGTGCCGCCCGGCGCTCGGCCGGGCGCATCCGCAGTTCCGTGACGGCGCCGTTGCGCAGGCCCGGCAGGACACGGCGGTACTCGTCCAGCGGGATGCCGAGGAGGTGGCACAGCACGAGCCGGTAGAGGGTGTTGTGCGCGACCACCAGCACCCGGCCGCCCCCCTCAGCCGCGTCCTCGCGGCTTCGCGCGAAGCGCTCCGCGATACGCCACAGGGCGGCCGCCGCCCGGGCGGCGGCGGTCACCGGGTCGTCGCCGCCCGGTAGTGGGCAGGTGGCCGGACGGCTCAGGAACTCCTCAACGGCTTGCGGGTGTTCGGCCGCCACCTCGGTGAGTGTGCGGCCCTCGGCGATCCCGAAGTCGACCTCGCGGAGCCCGTCCTCCACGGTCTGAGGCAAACCCGTCGCGAGCTGGGCGGGCGCGGCCGTGCGGCGGGCCCGGGAGAGCGGAGAGGTGACGATCGCGTCCAGCCGTGCCGTCGCCGCCCAGCGGCCGAGCGCCCCGGCCTGCTCGTCGCCGAGCGGGGTGAGGGCGATGTCGCTGCTGCCGGTGTAGCGGTTCTCCGCGTGCCAGACCGTCTCGCCGTGCCGGACCAGGAACAGCGTGGCCACCGGGGAGAGCTCAGCGCCTGGGCCCGTCCCCGGGCCCGTATGCCGGGACGGGGTTGTCGCAGGATGCGGATCCCGGGCCGCGTCCGGGTCCCGTGCCCGGTTCGGGTTCGGGTTCTGGCGTGGCGGGTCGTCGCGTGGGGTCATGTCGTTCGTCGCCCTCATCCTTTGTCCCGCGCGTACCGTGCCGTCTCCGAGGGCAGCCAGCCACGCCGCTCCAACGCGTCCACCAGCTCCCCGAATCCCTCGTCGAAGCGTTCCTTCACCGCGGCCCTCGGCGCGAACTCCGCCGCGATCCGCACCATGCCGCGTACGTCGTTACGGGCCGTACCCGCACCGCGTGCCGCGAGGACCGCCATCCCGAGTGCGGAGTCCGCCTGTTCGGGCACGGCCGCGGGCCTGCCGAGCACATCGCAGCGGAGCTGGTTCCAGTAGGCGCTGCGCGTCGCGCCCCCGGTGAAGACGATCGGGCCCTCGACGTCCGCGCCGAGCAGGCGTACGTAGGCCAGGCAGAGCCGCTCGGCGAGCGCGACCCCCTGAAGAAGGGACGCGTAGCGGTCGGCGTCGTCGGCCGGAGTGCCCAGGGTGAAGGCTTCGGCGTCCGGGGCGAGGAAGGGGAACCGTTCGCCCCGCGAGACCAGCGGATAGCTGAGCGCGCCGGCGGGTTCGTGGGCCGCCGCCGCGCGGTCGAGAGCGGCCAGGTCCGCGCCGGGGAAGGCCGCCGACAGCACGCCCGCGCCGACGCTCGACGCGCCGCCCGGCAGCCATGTCCCGTCGGGGGACAGGTGGTTGTAGAGGACGCCGGACGGGTCGTGCAGCGGGTCGGCGGTGACTCCCTTGAGGACGAGGGTCGTGCCGAGCACCGTGTTCCAGCGGCCCACCTCCCAGGCCCCGGAGCCGAGTTGGGCCGCACAGCCGTCCGTCATGCCGGCGATCACCGGCGTGCCCTCCGCGAGGCCCGTCGCCTCGGCACCCGCGGACCCGACCGTGCCGAGCGCCGTGCCCGGCAGCACGACGTCGGGAAACGTCAGGCGCTCACTGAGGCCGAGGCGGTCCAGGACCTCCGTCGGCCAGGCGCGGCGGCGCGTGTCGTAGCCGGTCTTCAGCGCGTGGCTGGAGTCGGTCGCCACCGGCCGGCCCACCAGCCGGGACGTGATGACGTCCGCCTGATGGCTCACCCGGGGCCGGGGCCCCACGGGGGCCGTCGCGCCGTCACCGGTCAGCCACAGCAGCTTCGCGAGAGCCCAGCTCGGCTGGATGCGCTGGCCGAGTTCGCGCCAGAGCTCCTCACCGGCCTCCTGCGCGCGGCGTGCCTCCCCGGCCGCCCGCCCGTCGTCGTACATCAGCGCGGGCGAGACGGGTTCGCCCTCGTCGTCCGTCAGCAGCACGGTCCCCGACGTGCTGCACACGGCGACCGCGGCGACGGGTACCCGCAGGTCCCGCACGGCGCCCCGGACGGCGGCGCCGGTCGCGGACCACCAGTCGGCCGGGAGCTGCTCGTGCCGCGCGCCGTCCCGCGTGCCGGTCAGGGGTGCCGAGCCGTGGCCCCGTACGTGGCCGCCGGTCGTGACGGCGAGCGCGCGCACGCTCTGCGTGCCCAGGTCGATGCCCAGCCAGACGGTGTCGTCGTCCGCTTCCACGGCTGCCACCGCTCCACCTCTTCATGTCGTCGCGTTCACGTCGTCCTATGCCGTCACATCGTCAGACACGCGGGAGACCCGGTCACTTCAGCGCGGCATCACCCTAGATCAAGGTGACTTCCCCGGCGCCGGATGTGCGTCGGGACGGGAGTCAGGAGTCGCCCCCATGGCGCAGCGGGCAGTGGGCAGTGGGCAGCGGATCGCGGGCAGGACCGGGACGCCGACGGGGTCCCGGTCCGGGGCGGGGATCGTCGCTCCGACCAGGGTGCTGACCGGGGCCCGGAGCCGGGGGCCATCGGTGGGAACGGTGGCCCCGGCCGGCGGCGCCGCGCACTCGCCGAAGCAGGTGCTGAGCGAAGACCCCGTGCCCGCCCCGCGCCGGTGGCCCGGTTCGGCGTGAGCCTCATGACGGCCTGCCGCGACATCGACGCACTGGGCGCGAGAGCATCCCGGGCACGAAGCGCGGCGGGGTGATCGCGCGGCTTTCGGGAGTCTTCGAGGGGAATGCCGCGTGGCGCGGGAAGGTCATGCGGGCCGAGAAGGCCGTCCTCGATGCCGATGCCGATGCCGATGCCGATGCCGATGCCGATGCCGATGCCGGGGACGGGGACGGGGGCGGGGGCGGGACCGGAGACGGGGGCTGGGGCTGATCGGCGGGCGCAGGCGCTTCGCGCGGTCCGCCTGTCGTGCGGCGCCCGTCAGGACCGGATTCCGGCGGTCCGCCGCGCGCCGGGGGTGCCTCACGCCCCGGGGAATCCGTACCGTCTGATACGTCGTCCGAGTCCGCCGTACCGCCCGCGTCGCACGTGTCCCCCGCACCGTCTCGTCCGCAAGCCGCCTCCGCCGCACTTCCCGCCGCCTCCCGACCACCTCCGCCTCCTCGGCCACCCCAGCTCCCCGACCACCTCAGCCTCCCCGCACCCACGCATCCTCAAGGAGCCCCCTTCCGATGAAGATCCTGGCCGCCGGTGACCACTTCGTAGCCCCTGACCTCTTCGCGCGGGAGCTGACCGCCGCGCTCGGCGACGGCCACGGGCACACGGTCACGCCGCTGACGCTCCCCTGGCCCCTGACGCCCTTCGGGCCGGTGTCCGAGGTGGACGAGGCGTCGGGCGACGAGGACACCATGATCGAGGCACTCGCGGGCGCCGAGATCTGCCTGACCCAGATGGGGCCGGTCACCGCCAAGGTCCTTGAGGGCGCGCCCGACCTGCGACTCGTCGTCGTCGGGCGCGGTGGGCCCGTCAACGTCAACCTTCAGGCGGCAAAGGAGCGCGGCGTGCGGGTCTGCAACACGCCCGGCCGCAACGCCGCCGCGACCGCCGAGTACACCGTGGCGATGATGCTGGCCGCGATGCGCCGTATCCCGGAGACGTCGGCCGCGCTCGCCTCCGGCCGATGGGCGGGGGAGTTCTACACGTACGAGAACTGCGGGCCCGGCCTCGACGGTGCGACGGTCGGGCTCGTCGGGTGCGGCGCCGTCGGCAGCCGCGTCGCGCGGGCGCTGGCCGCCTTCGGGGCGCGGGTCCTGGTGTACGACCCGTACGCGGAGGCCTCCGTACTGCGCGCGTCGGGCGCGACGCCCGTCGCGGACCTCACCGAACTCCTGCGGTCGAGTGACGTCGTGTCGCTGCACGCCCGCCTCACCGCCGAGACACGGGGGCTGCTCGGGGCGCGCGAGCTGGCGCTGCTGCCGGACGGCGCGGTCGTCGTGAACTGCGCGCGTGGCGCCCTGCTGGACGAGGACGCCCTGTGCGACGGGCTGGAGTCCGGGCGGCTCGCGGGTGCGGCGCTCGACGTGTTCGCCGTCGAACCGCCGCCTGCCGACAGCCGGTTGCGCAAGGCTCCGCGCCTGGTGATGACCCCGCACCTCGCGGGCGCCAACACGGCCGTCGCGCACAACGCGGCCCGGATCGCCGCCGCCGAGGCCGGCCGGTACCTGCGCGGCGAGCCGTTGGCCCACCGCGTCGTCTGAGAACAGACAATCTGCCCCTCAGGGGCCGGCCCTCGGGGGGTCGGCCCCGGGAAGGGCTCCCCGCAGGGCTGAGAGGAGTACACGGTGTGCGCGGTGTTCGTCGGGCTTGACATGGGAACGTCGGTGGCCAAAGCGGTGGCCTTCGCCGAGGACGGTACGGCGCTGCGCGTCGAGTCGGTGCCGGTGTCGCTGGGCGGCAGCGGCGAGCGGGTGGAGCAGGACGTCGAGGAGGTCGTGCGGGCCGCGGTCCGGGTCGTCGACGCGGTCGCCGACGGGAGTCCGCCCGCGCTCGTCGCGATGACCGGGCAGGGCGACGGGCTCTGGCTGGTCGACGCGGCCGGGAGGCCCGTACGGCCCGCGCTGTCCTGGATGGACGGCCGGGCGGGCGCTCTCGTCGCCGACTGGATGGAGGACGGCACGGCGCTGCGCCTGTTCCGGCACACCGGCAACGTGCTCTTCCCCGGCTCCCCGGGCGCCCTGCTCGCCTGGCTCGACCGCAACGAGCCCGAGACCCTGGACGCCGCCGCGACAGCCGCCTGCTGCAAGGACATCCTGCATCTGCGGCTGACCGGCGAACGGTCCACGGACCTGTCGGACGCCTCCGTGCCCTTCCTCGACCCGACGGCCCGCGCCTACTCGCCGCAGGTCCTCGAAGCGCTCGGCATCGAGCACCGGGGCGACCTGCTGCCGCCTATCTGCTCGCCGCTGCCGTTCGGCAGGGCCCTCGGCGGCCGGAACGGCACGGGGCTGCCGGCCGGAACGCCCGTCAGCTCCGGCCCGTACGACCTGCCGGCCTGCGCCCTCGGGGCGGGCATCACCGAACCGGGCGACGGCCTTCTCATCATCGGTACGACGCTGGCCTGCGAGGTCGTCGCCGAACACGTCGTGCGCGACGGCGACCCGGTCGGCTTCCACCTGGCGACGGACCGCGCCGACCGGCAACTGCGGGCGCTGCCCGCGATGACGGGCACCGTGGCACTCGACTGGGTCCTCGGCGTCACGGGCAGCACGCACGAGCAGTTGTCGGGAATGCTGGACGAGACGCCGCGCGGCGCCCGGGGCGTGGCGGCGCTGCCGTACCTCTCGCCGTCCGGTGAACGCGTGCCGTTCGTGGACCCGCGTGCCCGCGCCGAGTTCACCGGCCTCGACCTGCGGGCCTCGCGTGCCGAACTGGTCCGGGGCATGTGCGAGGCCATCGCGTTCGCGGCCCGGCACTGCCTCGAAGCGGCGGGCCTCACCGGCGAGTTGGGGGTGTGCGGCGGCGGAGCGCGCAGCCTGCCCTGGCTGCAGGTGTTCGCCGACGTGCTGGGCCGGCCGCTCAAGGTGGCCAGGGGCCCCGAACCGGGCGCTCGTGGCGCCGTCCTGGCCGCGCTCGACGCGCGGGGCGGGGACCTGGGCCTCGCCGTGGACACGAGGGAGTGGACCAAGCCGGACCTGGTGGTCGACCCGGACCCGGAAGGCGTCGCGTTCTACGAGGAGGCGTACGCGGACTACCTGTACCGGGTGGAGGCGGCCCGGGCCCGCTGGCACGGAGGGCCGGGACGCACGGCGCGCTGATCACTGCCCCTTGCCCCGCTGCCCGCTGCCCGACCGCCCCACCGTCTTTCTGCGTCCCTGCGTCCCTGCGTCCCTGCGTCCCTGCGTCCCTGCGTCCCTGCGTCCCTGCGTCCGCGCACGGCTGCATGGCTGCATGACTGCAGGGGTCAGGGGTCAGGGGTCAGGGTCAGGGGTCACGGACCCGGGCGGAGGGCGCGGGGTGGCGTCCTGCCTGCCCCCGGCCCGTCCGTGCCCCCGGCCCCTGCGTCCCCCCGTCCCCCGGTGTTCCGCCGGCTGCCGTCCGGCCCGGCTCAGCCCGCCGTCGTCGGGTCGATCACGACCTTGCCCACGGCACCGGCCTCGACGGCCTCGTGCGCGGCGACCACGTCCGCGAGCGGGTGGCGGTGCACGGGCAGGGCGGTCAACGCGCCCGCCTCGACAGCGGCGTTGACGCCCGTGACCGCCTCGGCGAGCTCGTGCGCCGGGACCCCGTACAGAAGGACGAAGCGCAACGTGACGTTCGCGGTCATCAGGGCCCGCACCGGCAGGGAGACCTCGCCCGCCGCCGCGTACGTGGAGATGACGGTGTTCGGACCGCTCACGGCGAGGTCCAGTCCGAGGTTGGCACCCAGGTTCACCTCGACGACGCGGTCCACGGTGCCGCGCGCCAGCTCCCTGACGGCGTCGATCGCGCCCGGATCCCGGTAGTTCACGACATGGTCGGCACCCGCGCGCGCGGCCTGCTCGGCCTTCTCGGGGCCGCTGACCGTGCTGATGACCTTGGCGCCCGCGTGCTTGGCCAGTTCGATCGCGAAGTGGCCCACGGCGCCGGCGCCGCCCGCGACGAGGACCGTACGGCCGTTGATCCGGCCGTCCGCGAAGAGGCAGCGGTACGCGGTGAGCGCCGGTACGCCGAGGCAGGCACCCAGCTCGTCGCCGGCGCCCCCCGGCAGTGGTGCGGCACGCTCGGCGGGCACCACGCAGTACTCGGCGGCGCTGCCGTATCGGTTGCCGTAGGCCGCGAACCAGAGCCACACCCGCTGTCCGACCCGTGCCGGGTCCACACCCGGCCCGACGGCGTCAATGACACCGACGCCGTCCTGGTGCGGAATCTGGAAGCCGTCAATGGGTGCGGCCGTAAGACCCGCACGGGTTTTCACGTCCGTCGGGTTGACCGCGGAGAGGGTGATCCTGACCCGTACCTGCCCTGGTCCGGGCTCGGGGCGGTCAACCTCCGTGACCTTGAGGACATCACGAGCGGATCCGTTGCGTTCGTACAGTGCTGCTTTCACTTCGTCGTTCCTTCTGCCGCGGGACGGGCGATGGCACCGGCCCCCGGCCGGCGGCTCGATCGTACGGTGATCATGCGAAAGGGACACGTGGGACCGCTTTACACCGCGCACCGCGCGCATCGGCCGGGCAGCATGCGGGAACGTGTGAGGGTCGAAGGTCAGGCACGCCGAATGCCTTCGCATCTGTGACTTATCTCCCACATGGATCATCGATTGTGGGAAATCGAGCCGCGCCGTGCTGGCCTAGGGTGGCCCAGTTCCCCCACGAACGAAGCGAGAACACATCGTGAGCAGCGAAGAAACTGTCCGGGACGCCGAGCCCCCCACGGGCGGCGGCCAGGACAGCGCGGGAGCGGCGGGCCCCGGCGCGATGAGCGGCACGGGCCACGGGGCCGCTCCCGACGCCGGTCCCGCGCCGGGCCCGGGCTCCGGCCCCCTCGCCGGCCCGCACACCGGGCCGGGCGGCGGCTCCGACCCGGGCGCCGGGGGGCCGGACGCGGGCGACGAGGGCTACAGCAAGGACCTCAAGTCCCGCCACATCAACATGATCGCGATCGGTGGCGCCATCGGCACCGGTCTCTTCCTGGGAGCGGGTGGCCGCCTCGTCTCGGCCGGTCCCGCACTGGCGCTCGCGTACGCGGTCTGCGGACTGTTCGCGTTCTTCGTGGTGCGGGCACTGGGCGAACTGGTGCTGCACCGGCCGTCGTCCGGCTCCTTCGTCTCGTACGCACGCGAGTTCCTGGGCGAGAAGGGCGCGTACACGGCCGGCTGGATGTACTTCCTGAACTGGTCGACCACCGGCATCGCCGACATCACGGCGGTCGCTCTGTACGTCCATTACTGGGGCATGTTCACGTCCGTGCCGCAGTGGCTGCTCGCGCTGATCGCGCTCGCCGTCGTGCTGTCGATCAACCTCATCTCGGTGAAGATCTTCGGCGAGATGGAGTTCTGGTTCGCGATCATCAAGGTCTCCGCGCTGGTCGTCTTCCTGGCCATCGGCGTGTTCCTGCTGGTCACGCAACACCCCGTGGGCGGAAGGACACCCGGCTTCGACATCATCAGCAGCCACGGCGGGATCTTCCCCGCGGGCCTGCTGCCGGTCGTCGTCGTGCTCCAGGGCGTCGTCTTCGCGTACTCGGCGGTCGAGCTGATCGGCGTCACGGCGGGAGAGACGGCCGAACCGCAGAAGATCGTGCCGCGTGCCGTGAACTCGATCATGTGGCGCGTCATGATCTTCTACGTGGGCTCGGTGGTGCTGCTGGCGCTGCTCGTGCCGTACACCGGCTTCTCGGACGGGCAGAGCCCGTTCGTCACGGTGCTGTCCAAGATCGGCGTACCGGCGGCCGGCGGTGTGATGAACCTCGTCGTCCTCACCGCCGCGATGTCCAGCCTGAACTCGGGCCTCTACTCCACCGGCCGCATCCTGCGCTCCATGGCCATGGCGGGCTCCGCGCCCCGCTTCACCGGCCGGATGAACCGCCACCAGGTGCCCTACGGCGGCATCCTGCTCACCGCGTCCGTCTGCATCCTCGGCGTGGTCCTGAACTACGTGGTGCCCGGCGAGGCGTTCGAGATCGTCCTGAACATCGCGTCGCTCGGCGTGCTGACGGCGTGGGGCATGATCATGATCTGCCACCTGGTCTTCGTCCGCCGGGCCAAGCAGGGCCTCGTCGAGCGCCCCTCCTACCGCCTGCCGGGATCCCCGGTGGTGGAGATCGTGACGCTGGCGTTCCTTGCGGGCGTGATGGTGCTGATGTGGTTCGACAAGCCCGTGGGCCGCAACACGATCCTCATCATCCCCGTCATCGCGCTGGCGCTGGTGGCGGGCTGGTTCAAGGTACGGGGCCGGGTCCGCGAGAAGGCGGTCCCGGGCCAGAACCCCGGCCCGGACGGTCAGGGCGACGGCGGCCCGGGTGGCGTCGGCGACCAGGACGGCCGTGGCGGCGCGGCCGGCCCGGGGAAGGCCCCGGTGGGCTGAACGCCCGTTCGGCGCGGCCTTGCCCGCGCCTCGCCGTGCGCCCGCCCGGGGGGGCTGCCGGGCGCGCGGCGGCCCGGCCGCGTTCGCCGTGGGCTGCTCCGGCGCGCCGGAGACGGCCCGGAGGTTCGCGGGCCGACCCTCCGGGGTGAGGGGCTCAGGGGTCGCGGGCCTCGGAACCTCAGGTCCTCCGGTCCTTGAAACCTGGGGGCCGCGAGGTCCCGAGGCGGTAGGAGCGGGATCGTGGGGGCGAGTATCAGCCGCGCGGCCTGCGCGACCCCTTGTGCAGCCGCTGTGTTCAGCCGGTGCCGGTGCCGGTGCCGGTACGGGGTACCGGTACGCGGTGCCGGTGCCGGTGCCGGTACGGGGTACCGGTACGCGGTACCGGCGCGAGCCCGGTGCCGGGTCTCAGATCCTGCCCAGCCCCGCATGGTGCATCTTGGCCACGTTCGTGCGCCACACCAGATCGTCGTTGAACCCGCCGCCCAGGTCAGGCAGTTCCGCGATGTCCTCCTCGGGCAGTACGGGCGGGACGCCGTGCGCGTTCGCCGCCAGGGTGATCTTCGCGAGCGCGTCGAGGTTCAACGCCCTGACGACCGCCTCCTGAACCGTCGCGCCCGTCGCCACGATGCCGTGACCACGCAGCACGCACGCCGGCCGGTCGCCCAACGCGGTGGCCACTTCCCTCCCCAGTTCGGGGCGGGTGATGAGTACGCCGCGCGGATAGACCGGGATGCCGCCCAGCGCCATCCGCATCGCCGGGATGTTGTACGCGCCGACGATCGGGCGCAGTGCGAGTCCGCCCAGGTCCGCCGCGACGACGGACGGCGGATGCACGTGCACGACCGCCCGCACGTCCGGGCGCGCCTTCAACACCTCCTGGTGGATGGGTAGTTCGTTGGGCGCCTTGGTCCCCTCGGGGAGTCCGGACGCCGGCCCGTCCAGGGGGACGCGGTGTACGTCGGCCCGCTCCGTGAACAGCAGTCCACGCTCGCGCGGCCCCCGGCACCGGATGTGCAGGGTGTCCGGCGCGTCGGCGTCGCGCAGGCTGATGTGGCCGAGGATGTCCTCCGCCAGGCCCTGGAACGCCAGGATGCGGCAGCCCAAGGCAATCACCCCCGCGGGGTCGGTCGCCGGTGCGCGGTCCGCGACGGCGTCCGTGTCCGCACTCGTATGCGTCCCTGCGTCCGTGTCCGTACCGATGTCGGGAAAGCTCATGGCAGTGCCAACTCTTCTGCTGTGAAGAAACTACTTCTTTCAATGGAGAACCGTGCCACCGGCCCTTCTCGGCGGTCAAGGACACCTCCCGCCCACGCCACGACCTCTCGGCCGGACGCTACGATCGCCGGATGGCGGCGGCACGGGTGACATCGGGCGAACCGAACAGCATCGGGCCCCCGGGACCCGGGGCCCACGGACCGGCCGGATCCCGACCCGACGGGCAGGCAGGGACACCCGGACTCAGGTGCCGCGACGGGTTCGCCGGCGCGGGGTCCGACGGACACACCGGATTTGAGGACTGAGCCGGCATGGAGAACAGAGCCGGATCCGACGGCCCCGCCTACCCCATCACCTCCGTCGACAACGCCTTGCGGCTGCTCCTGATGTTCCGCGACCACAAGCGGCTCAGGCTCTCCGAGGTCGCGCAGGCGCTCGGCGTCGCGGACTCCACCGCACACCGCCTTCTGGCGATGCTCATCCACCACGACTTCGTACGACGCGACGACACACTGCGCGTGTACGTCACCGGGCCCGCACTGCTGGAGATCGGGCTCGCCGCCGTACGCACCCTTGACATCCGTAACCTGGCGGGCCCCGTTCTCGCCGAACTGGCGCGACAGGTCGACGAGACGGTGCACCTCGCCCAGCTCGAAGGCGGCCGCATCCGTTATCTCGCGGGGGCGGAGAGCGGCCGAGCGCTGCGCGTCGCCGACCGGACCGGGCAGCTCATGGCGGCGCCCCGGACCGCTACCGGCAAGGCACTGCTGGCCGAACTCACCGCCGGGCAACTCGACGAACTCTTCCCCACCCTCCCCGCGTCGCCTCCCGGACCTGCCACGACGGCGGACGGACTCACGGCGCCCGAGCGCCAGGAACTCGACGAGGAGCTCGCCCGCGTGCGAGAACGCGGCTACGCCACCAACTACCGCGAGGCCGAGGAGATCGTGTCCGTCGCGACCGTGGTGAGGGACCGCCGCGACATCGCGATCGCGGCGATCAACGCCTCCGCCCCCGCCGGCCGCATGGACCGCAGACGGCAGACGCTCGTCGTACGGCAGTTGCACGCGGCGGCCGTCCAACTGGAGCGGCTGCTGAGTACGGCGGTCGGCTGACCCCCGCGCCGGCCTTTGACGAGCCTGGTTCCTCGGCGCTGATGGAGGCAGGTTTCCCAAGTGCCGACGGAGCCGGGTTTCCCCTCGCCGACGAAACCGGGTCCCCCGCCCCAGGGGAGCGGGCTTTCCGCGCCCCGACGGAGCCGGGTTCCGCGGGCCCCGGGTGATCAGGTTCCCGAGCCCGGAACCCTCTCGCGCACCACCTCGCCGGGCTCCTTGTCCTCACGCAGTCCCAGAAATCGCGGGTGCCGCAGCATGCCCTCCCTGGTCCACTCCGTGAAACCGACCTGCGCGACAAGCTCGGGCCGCGCCCAGTGCGCCGCATGCTCCCGTATGTGGTCGGCGAACGGAGCTCTGGCGGTGGCCAGTCCGTCCAGCCGGTCGCGGATGTCGCGCAGCGTCGCCCGGTCGTACCCGGTGCCGACTTTGCCCGCGTAACGCAGTCGTGAGCCCTCGTAGTAGCCCAGGAGCAGCGCACCGAATCCGGTGCGGGAGCCCGCCGGCTCGGTGAAGCCACCCACCACGAACTCCTGCCCTCGCGCGCATTTCAGCTTCAGCCAGTCGCCCGACCTGCGTGGCTGGTAGCCGCCCGCGGCACGCTTGGCTATCAGGCCCTCCCAGCCGTGCTCGCAGGCGCGCTCCAGCAGTTCCTGACCGCCCTCGTTGCGGTGCGGCGTGAACCGCAGAGGCGCGTGGTAGCTGAGGGCGCGCCGCAAAAGTGACTTCCTGGCACGCAGAGGCAGGCGGGTCACGTCGGCGCCCTCCAGCCTGAGGATGTCGAAGACGTAGTACGTCACGGCGACGCGGCTCGCACGTGAGCGGCGCTCGTCGGTGATTCCCAGGCGCCGTTGGAGGCGGGCGAAATCCGTCCGGCCGTGCGAGAACGCCACGACCTCGCCGTCCAGGACGAAATCCGCCGCCTCCTGTGCCGCCAACGCATCGGCGATCTCCGGGTAGGTCGCGTTCTGCCGCAGACCGCCCCGTGACAGGAGCCTGACACCGTGCTCGTCACGCACGGCCAGCATCCGGACCCCGTCGAGCTTGCGCTCGAAGATCCAGCCACCGGCGTCGAAATCCCTGCGGTCGCTGAGGGTGGCCAGCATCGGCTGCGCGGCCAGCTCGCCACCCGTCGGTGCGTCGGACAGAAGCCGCTGTTCGTCGGGTGAGAGGGAGGACAGGAGCCGGTTCATGGGGCACCACCTCGCGTTGCCCTGCCTGCGTGCGCCGTGCCCCCGTGCGTCCGGCCGGCACCGGCGTTGCCCGGGGGCCCGTCCTCGTGGCCCGGCCCTTCTCGTCCGTCGACGCGGCGCACCGTGCCACGTCCGGCCTTCCTCGCACCGGTGCTGTCCGTTGCGCCGTGCCCGCCCGACTGTCCGCCGTCGTCACGGTGGCTCCCGCTGTGGTCGCCGTCGTCCCGCTCGACCTGGTGCAAGGTCCGCCCCGACAGCGCCGACCTGGCCCGGCGCGGGTCCGGAGTCGCGGTGCCGCTCCGGTCGGCCTTCGCGTCGGCCCGCTTCACCAGCAACCAGGCTTCTTCCCCGTCCTCCTCATGGCCCGCTCCACCCCCGCCCCGGAAACGGGTGAGTACGTAACCGCCCTTCAGCTTCGCCCCGTCGAGCCAGAAGCTCGCATGGCCCTCGGCCAGGGCTTTCGCGAACGACGCGGCATCGCTCGCCGTACCGTCCTTGCCCAGCGGCCTGTACGTCCCGGTGTCCCACACGATCACGGTGCCCGCACCGTACTCACCCCGGTCGATGGTGCCCTCGTACTCCCGGTACTCCAGCGGATGATCCTCGGTGGGTACGGCCAGCCGTTTGTCGCCGGGGTCGGTGGAAGGCCCCTTGGGCACCGCCCAGGACTTGAGAACACCGTCGACCTCCAGCCGGAAGTCGAAATGCATGGTGCTCGCGTCGTGAATCTGTACGACGTACGACGGCAGGTCCCCGGCAGTGTCATCCCCACCGCCCCGGCCGGTGCCTTCCTGCCCGCTTGCGCTCCCCGAATCCCCCCGGTGCTCCGGGCCGTCGGCGCTCTCGGAGGCCCCTTCGTGGCCCCTGCGGCTCTTGTCGCCCCTCGCTTCCTCCCCGCGCCGGCCCCTTGCCTCGTCATCGCCACGCGGCTCACCTGTGGCGCCGAAATCTCGCTTGCCCCGGTAACGCCTCAGCGGGTCTTCCCCAGCCACAGATCACTCCTTTCTCGCAGCTCAGGAGACGGGTACCCCTGGAACGCCGTTCGTCCCAGCCGGTGGGGCGGCTCGGCCGGCCCCTGGGCGAGGCCGTGGAAGTGATCCCGTGGCCCAGGACGGCCCGCTCCCGCTGGAGCGGGCCGTCACGGTTGGCCGGGCGACGGCGGTGACCGGGGTGGTGGCCGTGAGGGGCCGGCTCGCCTCCGCCGGTCCGCCGGGCGTCGCCGGTCGCGGCCGCTCGTGTGCCGGGGCACCTCGCCACCGACTCCACGGCCGTCCGTACCGCCTGGACGAGCCCCGCTCACCCGGTACCGCCTGGACGAGCGCCGCTCACCACCGGTACCTCCGTTTCGCTTTCCGCCGCGGTCCCACCGGACGCCTCCGCGAAACCGTCCTGCGGCAGACCGACGACCCGGTGCGGTCGGCCCGCCTCGTCAGCTGCCCTGCGCCGGGCGCCTCTTCGGAGGCCGGGGGAGGAAGCCGCTGGTACGGGAGGCATAGTCGGAAAAGCCCGGCCGATCGGCCATGTGCCGCTCCAGCAGCCGTTTCCCGCTGCCTTTCGTGAGGAGCAGCGACATCACGACAGGGCTGACCACGGTGGCGGCGGCCGTCGGCCAACTACCGCACGCGAACAGGAACAATCCCCACCACACGCAGAAGTCACCGAAGTAGTTGGGGTGACGGGTCCAGCTCCACAGGCCCCGGTCCATGATGCGGCCCTTGTTCGCGGGGTCAGCGGTGAAGGCTGCCAGCTGGTGGTCGCCCACCGCCTCGAAGAACAGTCCCAGCAGCCACAACGCGCAGCCGACGTAGACCAACGGCCCCACGGCGTTCGGAAGGTACTGGGCGGCCTGCACCGGCAACGACACCAGCACCACCAGGAGGGCCTGGAGCAGATACACCGTCCGCAGCGCCCGCAGCCGCGGGTCACCCGACCCCTTCGCCAGCATCTTCTCGTAGCGCGGATCCTCGCCCTTGCCCCGGCCCCGGTGGGCGATGTGCAGGGACAGCCGCACGCCCCAGACCACGGTGAGCGCCGTGACGAGTCCCTGACGGACGCCGTCGCCCTCGCCCCGGCCGGCCGCCATCGCGAGCGAGACGAGCGCGGCCACCGCGAAGGCCGCACCCCATGCCACGTCCACGTAGCGGTGTCTGCCCTTCGCCACACCGACAGCGAAAGTCACCAGCATGACGGCGAGCACACCACCGGCCGAGACCCCGACTCCCGTTCCGAACGGCCCCCAGGGGAAGCCGCTCACAGCTCGCCGCCGCCGCTCGGCCCGGCGCCGTCGCCCGTCCGGGCCAGCACGACCTGCCGCACATCCAGATAACCGGAGCGGAAGCCAGCCTCCGAGTACGCCAGGTAGAAGGTCCACATGCGACGGAACGTCTCGTCGAATCCCAACGCGTCCACCTCACCGCCGCGTTCGGTGAAGGCCTCGCGCCACAGTCGCAGGGTCTCGGCGTAGTGCGCGCCGTATCCGTCCACCCGGACGGTCCTCAGGCCCGTCAGGTTACGGCTGATGGTCTCCATCGCCTCCAGGGACGGGATCACTCCGCCGGGGAAGATGTACTTGTGGATCCAGGTGTAGGTGTCCTGGGTGGCGAGCAGCCGGTCGTGCGCCATGGTGATCGCCTGCAGCGCGACCCGGCCGCCCGGTACCAGCAGCCGGTCCAGCGTCTCGAAGTACGTCGGCCAGAACTCCACCCCGACGGCCTCGATCATCTCGACGCTGACCACGGCGTCGTAGGTGCCCTCGACGCGGCGATAGTCCCGTAGTTCGATCGTGACGGCGTCGCCGTGACCGGCGGCCCGCACCCGTTCACGCGCCAGGTCCCGCTGTTCCTCGGAGAGGGTGACGCTGTGGACGCGTGCTCCCCGCTCCGCTGCCCGCACGGCGAGTTCGCCCCACCCGGTGCCGATCTCCAACAGGCGGGTACCGGGCCCGACCCGCGCCGCGTCGAGCAGCAGGTCGATCTTGCGCCGTTGCGCGTCCGCCAGCAGCACACGGTCACCGGGCAGGGCGCGGAAGACGGCCGACGAGTAGGTCATCGTCTCGTCGAGGAACAGCGCGAACAGCTCGTTGGACAGGTCGTAATGGTGGTGGATGTTGCCGCGCGAGCCCTCGGGAGTGTTGCGCTGCGCCACGGGATGCCGCCGCACGAACGCTGTGCGCAGGCGCTGCAGTGCCGCGGGGATGAGACGGTCCGCGTGGCCGGCGAGAACGGTCAGCACGGCGACGAGATCCGGTGCGTCCCACTCGCCCGCCATGTAGGACTCGCCGAAGCCGATGAGCCCGCCGGTGCCGATCCTGCGGTGGAAGGCGGCCGGGTCGTGGATGGTCATCCGGGGCCCGCCGAGCCCGATCGGTCCGGAGACGTCTCCCTCGATGTGCACGTAGAGCGGCAAGCCGCCCAGTGCCCGGCGCACGAGGCGCTCGGCGATCGCCGCCCGGAGCCCGGACGAACGGGGCGGTCGCGCGACATCGGGCCAGCGCGACGGGTCGATGGCGGCGGCGCCCGCCACCACGTCCGTGGTCCTTTCGGCGGAGGGGTTGTGCTGCGGGTACGGGGAGAGGGTCACGTCTTACTCCACGCCTTCCTGGTGCGGGTGTCGGGGACGGGGCTGTACGGGCAGACCGCGCAGCACCCGGAGTGCTATGCCGTGGAGCCGGATGCCCACGGAGACGGCGGCGGTCGACCATGGATGGCGCAGGGCGGCGCCGAGCAGTTCGCGGTGTGTGGCGGGGCGGCGCGAACCGCGCACGGTCGCGGTGAAGGCACGGCCGCCCGGGCGGTCCAGATGCACCGTGAGGGAGAGCCGGTCCGCCGGCTCCGGCAGGTACATGGTGTAGCCGCCGTCGACGGGGAAGAACGGCGAGACGTAGAAGTCCTTGTCGACCGTGGCACGCCCGGCCCCGTCGGGGCCCAGCAGATAGCAGTGCCGTTCCCGGTAGGTGTTGTGCACCTCCGCCACGACGCAGGCCGTGGAGCCGTCCGGCCGGTGGCACCAGTAGAGCGTGAGGGGGTTGAACACATGGCCGAACACACGGGCGTGCGCGAGCATCACCACCCGGCCGCCTGCCAGGTCGATGCCCCGGGCGTCGAGGAACGAGTCGAGCCCGGCGCGGATGGAGGGCAGGTTGCCGCTGAAGTGGTCGCGGGCGTCGAAGCGGGCCAGCGGGCGCAGCCACCACGGGAGCACCGGTGGCCGGTCCGGGTCGATCAGCCACAGGTAGGTGCGGACACGAAAGGCGTACCGGCGCGGCGAGACGCGGACGTGCGCGATGGTGCAGGGGTACAGCGCGGGCGTCGTGGGGCCGCTCGCGGTGGCGGGCCCGTCGGCCGCCGGCCGTGAGAACGGCGGGAGCGCGCGAGGCGTCGGTGTCACCAGTCCACCCCCAGTGAGGCGGCCGCCCGCACCCCGGAGCGACAGCCGTCCTCGTGGAAACCCCAGCCGTGGTAGGCGCCGGCGTAGGCGGTGACACCGGTGTTCAGGCCGGGCAGGTGGTGCTGCGCGGCCACCGATTCCGGTGTGTACACGGGGTGTTCGTAGTCCACGTGGGCGATGACGCTCCCCTCGTCGACGAGGTCCGCGCCGTTGAGCGTCACGACGTACCGCTCGGGCGCGTCGAGGCGCTGGAGCCGGTTCATGTCGTAGCTGATGCGGACGGCCGCCGCGCTCGCGTCGCAGCTCGGGAGGCGCATGTTCCATGACGCCGCGGCGCCGGCCGCACTCGGCAGCAGGGATGTGTCGGTGTGCAGCTGGGCCGGGTTGCGGGAGTAGCGGAAGGCCCCGAGCACCTGCCGTTCCTCGTCGGTGGCGTCGGCGAGAAGCCGTAGGGCCTCGCCGGGATGGACGGCGATCACCACACCGTCGTACGACGTGGTGCGGCCGTCCTCGGCGGTGACGGTGGCTCCGCGCGGGCCCCGGGCGATCGTGCGTACGGGAGTCGCCGTGTGGACGGCGGTGAGTTGTTTGCCGATGCGTTCCACATACGTTCGCGAGCCTCCGGTCACCGTGCGCCAGGAGGGGGAGTCGCTGACGGACAGCAGGCCGTGGTGGTCGAGGAAGCGGAACAGGTAGTGAGCGGGATAGCGCAGCGCCGTCTGCCCGTCGCAGGACCAGACGGCCGAGACCAGGGGGGTGATGAAATGAGCGATGAAGTAGCGGGAGAAGCCGCCCGCGTCGAGGAACGCACCGAGGGTGGTGGCCTGTGCGGCCGGCTCCCGCCCCGCGTCCGTCGCCGCCGCGCGACGCGTTGCCGGCGCCTCGGGAACGGGGTTCCCGTGTTCCTGACCTTCCCGCGAAGGCTGCTCCTGCTCTCGCTCCCGGGTGTCCCGCGTCAACAGGCGGCGGGCCGCGCGGTGGAAGCGGGGGATCTCGCCGAGCATGCGCAGATAGGAGGGATTGAGGATGTTGCGCGGCTGGGCGAACACACCGCGGAGGCCGCGTGCGCCCGCGTACTGAAGGCCGCAGCCCTCGCAGCGTACGGACATGCTCATCTCCGACTCCTGCGTCCGCACGTCCAGTTCCCGCAAGAGGCGCAGGAGATACGGATACGTGCGCGCGTTGTGCACGATGAAGCCGGAGTCGACCCCGTGTATCCGGCCGTCGGCGGAGGCTGCGTCGTGTGTGTGCGCATGGCCGCCGAGCCGGTCGTCGGCCTCGTAGAGCGTCACCTCGTGGCCGCCTCCGCGCAGGATCCAGGCGGCCGTCAGGCCGGCCACTCCGCTGCCCACGACGGCCGTGCTCCGCGCCGCTCCACTCATCGTTCTCCTTCCCTGCGGGGCCGTCCGGTCGTGCCCCTCACGTGGGTCCTTCGGAGCGGAAGCCACTGAGGACTGGTCCCCGTCGTACTCCGGTTCGCATCGGCCGGGCGATTTCATTCCCACGTGTGAATGACCAATCCCGGGAGCTCGTTGCGCCGAATGGCCGTCGTGAGTGGAGATACGGAAGTCGGCACACCGAAGGGCCGCCCCGGGCGTCGGGGCGGCCGGGGACCGCGTGTCCTGCTGGGCGCGACGAGCGGTTTGCTCTCGGGGTTCGCGGCGCTCGCCGTGGCGGAACTGGTCTCGGCGGCGGTACGCCCCGAGGCGAGTCCGGTCACGGTGGTGGGTGGCGCGGCCGTCGACCGCACCCCGCCCGCGCTGAAGGACTTCGCGGTACGGCACTTCGGGACCAACGACAAGGCGGTGCTGCAGCTGGGCATCGTGGTCGTCCTGGCTCTGTTCGCCGTCGCCGTCGGGGTGTTCGCCCTCCGGTACCGCAGGACGGGTGCCGGCGTCGCGCTCCTGTTCGGTGCTGTGGGTGTCGCCGCGGCGTCGACCCGGCCGGACGCGCGACTGTCCGATGTCCTGCCGTCCGCCGTGGGTGGAGTGGTGGCCTGCGGGCTGCTCCATTGGCTGGTCGGCCGGGTTCCGGCCCCGTACGGGGGCGGGGCCGGGACACTCAGCCAGGAAGCGGCCCGGGATGCGACCGGTTCGGATGACGCGGCAGGGTCGCGGAAGGCGGCGGGCCGTGAGAGCACGCCCGCGTCCGGCACCAGGACCGGTCGCGTGCCCGTCCGAGCGTCCGGGTCCGAGTCCGAGTCCGGGACCGGGAGTCCGTTCGAGCCCGGCAGCGAGTCGGCGTCCTGCACCGACTCCGAGCCCGACACCGGCATCGCGTCCGGGCCCAGCACCGCTTCGGCGTCCGGCACCGAGTCCGGAAACGGGCCCGGGGCAGGGCCCGGTATTCGGCCGGGGGCGGGGCCCGGGGACGTGCCCCTCGTGCGGGGCGTGTTCGACCGGCGTGGGTTCGTCGTCGCCGCGACAGCGGCTGCGGCGGCCTCGGCCGGGGCGGGCGCTCTCGGCCGGCACCTCAACAGCGACAAGGCGGCGGCGCAGGCGGCGGACCGCGCGGACATCGTCCTGCCGCGCCCGGCGTCGCCTGCCCGGCCGGTCCCGGCCGGGGCGCACCTGGGGGTGGCGGGTCTCAGCCCGTTCATGACGTCCACCAAGGACTTCTACCGGGTGGACACCGCGCTGGCCGTTCCGCAGGTGGATGCCATGACGTGGAAGCTGCGGCTGCACGGCAAGGGGGTGCGCCGGCCGGTGACACTGACGTTCCGGGACCTGCTGCGGCGTGACCTCGTCGAGCGTGACATCACCCTCACGTGTGTCTCGAACGAGGTGGGTGGCCCGTACGTCGGCAACGCCCGTTGGATCGGGGTCCACCTCGCCGACGTTCTCCGGGAGGCGGGTGTACGGCCCCCGTCCGAGGGCGGGCCGGCCGACCAGCTCGTCGCGCGCTCCGTCGACGGGATGACGATCGGCTCCCCCGTGGAGACGGTGATGGACGGCCGGGACGCGTTGCTCGTCCTCGGGATGAACGGCGAACCGCTGCCGTTCGCGCACGGCTTCCCCGTACGCATGCTGGTGCCGGGCCTGTACGGGTACGTCTCCGCCTGCAAGTGGCTGACGGATCTCGAACTCACCACGTTCGACGACTTCGACGCCTACTGGGTCAAGCGGACGTGGTCGCGTGAGGCGCCCATCAAGACCGAGTCCCGGATCGACACACCACGGCCGTTCGCGAGCCCGAAGGCGGGTGTGGTGCCGGTCGCCGGTGTGGCCTGGGCACAGCGCAGGGGCATAGCCCGGGTCGAGGTCCGGGTCGACGGCGGGCCGTGGCACGAGGCGAAGCTCGGTGCGGAGGACACCCGCGACACCTGGCGCCAGTGGATGTGGCCGTGGCCCGCCACGTCGGGCAGCCACACGTTGGAGGTCCGTGCCACCGACCGCACGGGCTACACGCAGACGGAGAAGCGCGTCGGGACGGTGCCGAACGGCGCCACCGGCTGGCATTCGGTGGTGGTCGCCGTGCCCTGATTCCCCCACCGCGTCGCCGTCGGGCGGGACACGCCTTCCTGACCTGGCCTCGCCCGTGCGTCTTCGGCCCGGCACCCGCGGCCGGCCCGCGACAACCGGGCCGGGTGCGGCCGGAACAGCCAGTCATTCCCCAGTCACGACCCAACCCCCCAGGGTGCACACGGATGTGCGCCGACCAGAAGGAGAACCTCATGATCGCCCAGCGTTTCCAGCGGACCGCCGCCATCGCCGCCGCCGCCCTCGCCCTGCCGGTCGTCCTGACGGCGTGTTCGAGCGACAACAGCAAGAGCAGCGACAAGGCGGGCTCCGCAGCCTCGTCGGCGATGCCGCCCAAGGCCTCCGCGTCGAGCGCCCCCAGCACGATGGACCAGCCGTTCGGGCCTGCCTGTTCGTCCGTTCCCAAGAGCGGCGCCGGCAGCTTCAACGGCATGTCGCAGGACCCGGTGGCCACCGCGGCGTCGAACAACCCCGACCTGTCCACGCTGGTCACGGCCGTGAAGAAGGCCGGACTCGTCGACACCCTCAACAACGCCAAGGGCATCACGGTGTTCGCGCCCACCAACGAGGCGTTCGCCAAGATCCCGAAGGCTCAGCTCGACAAGGTCCTCAGTGACAAGGCGACGCTGACGAAGATCCTCACGTACCACGTGGTGGGCCAGAGGGTGACGCCGTCGCAGCTCGGCAACGGCGCGTTCGCCTCCCTGGAGAAGGAGAAGGTCATGACGGCCGGCTCCGGCGACGCCTTCAAGGTGAACGACACCGCGAACATCGTCTGCGGCAACGTGCCGACCTCCAACGCGACGGTCTACATCATCGACAGCGTTCTGATGCCGAAGATGTGACGCGGTGACGCGGTAGGTGCGTGGCGGGCCGTAGCGGGCTCACGCCGAGGGGCGGTCACCCGTACATCGGGGTGACCGCCCCTCGGCGTCGCGCCGGTGGACCGTGGCGGCCGTGCACGTGGGTGATACGGGTGCACGCCGTGCTCGTGCCTCACGCCCGGACCTCGCAGGCACCCGTGGCGCCCGTCCCCGTGGTGAGCGTCCGGGTCGCGCTCCCGCCTGCGGCGGTTGCTTCCGGCGGAGCCGAGCCGCGCTGGTCCTCCCCGTGGTGCGTCGGCCGGGGGCCCGCGTCCGGGGATCGGCGGCCGACGCCCGTAGATCATGGGTCCGTACGCGGGTGGCCGCCCCGGCGACGAGCCGGAGCGGCCACAGGCGGTGCGGCGCCGACACGTCGGCGCGGTCGAACGGTCGGGCGGCCACGCGGCTGCCTGGCCGCCCGGCGGGGCAGCCACCGGGCCGTACAGCCCGGTCAGCCGGCCCGGCCGCGCACGCACGTACTCACGCGGTCACGCACTCACGCGGTCACGTACGCACGTACTCACGCGGTCACGCACTCACGCGGTCACGTACGCACGTACTCACGCGGTCATGCGGTCACGCGGGGAACTTCATCAGCGCGAGCGGGTTCGACGTCGGCGACGTGGAGCCGCCGGCGGGTTCGACGGTGATTCCCATGGCCGACGCCTTGCCGATGTGGCCTGTCAGGAGTACGGCCTGCGAGGCCGAGGGCGAGGTGATCAGGCCGGCCGGGCGCATCGTGCCCGCGTCGTCGTACCAGAGCTGGTAGACCTTGCCGTTCGGTGGTTTCGGCAGTCCGGACGCGATGAACGCGGCGCGGTTCTGCGAGCGGGAGACGACGACCGTGCCGCTGGCGCCGTCGCTGAGTTTCCCGGCTGTCGTGCGGGCGTCGGGCGCCGACAGTACGGTCGCCAGCCGGCGGGAGTCGTGCTGCGCTGCCTGCACTTGCGCACGGGCGTCCTGCGCCTCCTGGTGCTGCCAGACGGCGACCCCGCCGAGCCCGGCCGCCGCCGCGACGCACGCGGCGAGGGCCCATCGCGTCAGGGCCCGCCGCCGCCGGCCGCCGGGGCCGGGCCGGCCCGCCCCTGGTACGGCGGGCGGCAGTTGGCGCTCGGTCGCGACGCTCCGCATGACGCGTTCCTTGAGGGCGTTCGGCGGGATCACGGACACCGCCAGGCCGAGGCGCCCGGCGGTGGCCGACAGTTCGGCGACCTCCTGGGCGCACGCGGGGCACGCCAGCAGATGACGCTCGAACTCGGCGCTCTCCGCCGGATCGAGCGCGTGCAAGGCGTAGGCACCCGTCAGGGTATGCAGGTCAGCGGTGGTCATACCGTCACCCCCAGGCAGTCGCGCAGCCGGATCAGACCGTCTCTGAGCCGGGTTTTCACCGTGCCGAGAGGCACCGACAGCAGTTCGGCGACCTCGCGGTAGAGCAGTCCCTGGTAGTACGCGAGGGTGACCGACTGGCGCTGCAACTCGGTGAGCGTGCGCAGGCAGCGCCGTACCTGTTCGCGTTCGAGCCGGGCTTCCACCTGCTCGGTCACCTCGTCGAACGACGGGGTGCGGTCCAGCAGGGCCGCCTTCTGCTCGCGGTCGCTGGCCGCCTGCGCCGACCGGACGCGGTCCACCGCGCGCCGGTGGGCGAGCGTCAGCACCCAGGTCATGCCGCTGCCCTTGTCGTGCCGGTACCGGGCCGCCATGCGCCAGACCTCAAGGAGGACCTCCTGCGCCACTTCCTCGGACTGTGCCGGATCGCGCAGCACGGAGCGTACGAGCCCCAGCACGGGCCCGCAGACCATGTCGTAGACGCGTGAGAAGGCCTCCTGGTCGCCCCGTGCCACCAGGCCGAGCAGTTCCTCCAGGTCAGGGCCCACGGGGACGGGTTCGCCGATATGAACGGCCTCTTTCACGCGGCTCTCCTCCGAGTGTGGTTCTCGCACGCGGCATCGACCGCGGAACGTCAATGCACATTCGTCACCGCGGGCGTACGGGATTGGTCGGGCGCACGGATCTCCGGGCCGGCCCGGGGCCGGTCCGCTCTGATCCGGTCGCAGCCGGTCCGGTCCGGCTGCTCGCCGTGCCGTCCAGGACCCGCTCGGCCCCGCCGATGTCCGGCCGGGCTGCGTGCGTACGCGGGTCCCTCGGGCTCCTCGGGTGGTTCCGGTTCCCCGGGGCGTCGGGAGGAGCAGGGACCCTCGCGTGTCGGTCGCGTATCCGTGCGCAGCGCCGCCTACCCCGTTTCCGCGGCGCGACGCATGGCGGCGGCGACCTCGGTGGCAGGTGATCGTCGCGGTAGCGCCGGGTGTGAGGCCCGTCTCCCGTTCGAGGGCGTCGCTGAGGGCGCTCGCACCGACGTGACCGAGCGGACGCGCCGGCCCGCCCGCCGTCGTCACGCACGGCCCGCCCGTGTTCCTGACAGGACCGGCACGGGCCTGCCGCCTCCAGCAGGTGCGGAGGTGTGCCGGGCATCGGGAAGCTCGCCCGGGGCGGCCCGTCGCACCGCGAGCGGTGACGCGAAGTCCCGGGTTCGGTACGGTGAGTGACGCCATGCCAGGAAACGGCGGACGGCGGTCGCGCGGCGGCCGTCGCGAGGCCCGCCGCCGACCGGAGGGACGAAACGACCGCCATGACCGAGCCCGGCATCCCGGCGCCCCGCGAGGACCGACTCGTCGTCGCCCCGGCCTCCGTCGCCGACTGGGCGCAGGTGGAGGAGTGGGCGGCCGGCGAGAACTGGAACCCCGGCCTGCGTGACACGGCCTGCTTCCACCCCACCGATCCCGAGGGGTTCTTCGTGGGCCGTCTCGGTGGCCGCCCGGTCTCCGCGGTCTCCGTCGTCAGGTACTCCGAGGGGTACGCGTTCCTCGGCCACTACCTCGTCCGGCCCGCTCTGCGCGGGCGTGGACTCGGCCTCGCCACCTGGCAGGCGGCCGTGCCGCACGCGGGGTCGCGGACGATCGGACTGGACGCGGTGCCGGAGCAGGAGGCGACGTACCGGCGTTCCGGTTTCGTGGCGGCGTACCGCTCCCTGCGGTACGGAGGCCGTCCCCCGCGCCGGTCCGCGCCGCCACCCCCGGCGGGTCGGCTCCCGGCCCCGCTGCCTGCCGGCCGTCCGCCGAACGCCGGCCCGTGGAGTGCTGATGCGCCGGCCCCCGGTCAGCCGCCGGCCGATCCCTCGCTCGCCGACGGCGTGGTGCGCGAGAGGGGAGCCCTGCTGGACCGCGTCGCCGCGTATGACGCCCGCTGTTTTCCCGCCGAGCGGCGCGGCTTCCTCGGCCGGTGGCTGGCGGAGCCCGGGCATGTCGCCTACGTACGGCTGCGGGGCGGCGTGATCCGGGGGTACGGCGTGATCCGTCCGGCCAGGTCCGGTCACCGGGTGGGCCCCCTGTTCGCGGACACGCCCGAGGACGCGGGCGCCCTGCTGGACGCGCTGCTCGCGCACGCGGATCCGGACAGCGACGTCGTCGTGGACGTACCCGAAGGGCACGCCGCCGCGCGCTCCCTGGTGGAGGCGCGGGGACTGGTGCCGGGCTCGTACACGGTACGGATGTACGCGGGTGAGGCACCGCCCACCCCGGCCGGGCGTGTCTTCGGCGGGACCAGCCTCGAACTGGGCTGAGGGGCCCGGCCGGAGGCGCTCGGGAACCGTGCGGGCGGGTCGGAGCGCACGTCGCCGAAGGGGCGGACGGCCGGGTGGACGGCCGCTCCCGTTTCAGGTTCGGGAGCGGCCGTCGGGGGCGGCGCGCGGTCGGAGCGGGGGAGCGCTCACGACCTGCGTTCTTGCCCCCCTTCCTCGTATCACAGAAACCGGCCGGGAGATCCCTGCCGGTTGGCCGGTTTACGACTGCTTGGCGAACGCTGCCTCGCCGTCGCGTTCCGCCGGGGCACGGGAACCCGGCGCGTGGCGACGCGGGTTCGGACGTCCGCGGATTCCGCTTTCGCGGGCGGGCGGGCGTCCTGGGGGCCGCGTAGCACCCATCGCGGCGGAAGGGCGGAGCGAGGGGGATGCCGTCGAGGAGCCGTCCGGTCCAGGCAGGCGTATGTGGCCGAGATTGATCCCGATCGACCGGTAATCAGCAGTGTTGTCCTGCCGGGTTCCGGAGCCGGTCCCTCGCAGGGCGCTCGCGCGCGGCGCGCCGACCGCCTGGGGCCGCTGGGGCCTTGGGCCTGGCGCCTGGCGTCACGTGTCAGGCTCAGGCGTCCGTGTCGCGCGCCGTCAGGCGGGTGGGGACGGGGGGACGGGCGGCGCGGATCCGGGGCGGGGTCCGAAGCGTTCGCGGTAGCGGGTGGGGGTGAGGCCGGTGTGCCGGTGCAGCTGGACTCGCAGGTTGGACGCCGTGCCGAGGCCGCTCGACCGGGCCACCACGTCCGCCCGGACCTCGCCGCGCTCGATCAACCGGCAGGCGAGCGCGACACGTTCGCCCGTGAGCCAGGCCAGCGGAGTGGTGCCGAGTTCGGCGCGGAAGCGGCGGTGCAGGGTGGCGGGGCTGACGTTCGCGTAAGCCGCGAGGCCGCCGATCGTCAGCGGGCCGTCCACCTGTGCGCGTGCCCAGTCCAGCACGGGAGCGAGGGACGCGTCCCGTACGGCGGGGACCGGGCGCTCGATGAACTGCCGTTGCCCGCCGTCGCGATGACCGGAGAACACGAGGCGGCGGCCGACGGCGTTCGCCACCTCGCTGCCGTGGTCGAGGGTGATCAGGTGCAGGCAGAGATCGAGCGCGGCGGCGCTGCCCGCCGCGGTGAAGACGTCGCCGTCGCGTACGTACAGCACGTCGGGGTCCAGACGTACGGCGGGAAAGCGGGCGGTGAACAGGTCGGCCCACCGCCAGTGGGTGGTGGCCCTGCGCCCGTCCAGCACACCGGCGGCGGCGAGAGTGAACGCGCCGGTGCAGAAGCTCACGAGGCGTGCCCCCCGGTCGGCGGCGCGCCGGACGGCCTCGACGACGGCGGGAGAGGGCTCGATCTCGGGATCGGGACGGTTGGGGACGATCACGGTGCCGGCGCGTTCCGTGGCATCGAGGCCCGCGACACCGGTCAGGGTGAACAGGCCGAGGTGCATGTCGACGGCCGGGCCCGCGGCGCAGAGCGTCAGGTCGTACCAGGGCCGGTCGAGCTCCGGCCTGCGCAGCCCGAACAGTTCCGTGGCGACGCCGAGCTCGAAGGGGTTGGACCCCTCGTCGACGACGAGTGCCACGGAGTGCGGGGAGGTCCCGGCCGAGTGCGAGGATCGGCGCGACATATGCGATTCGTATCACTCGTGCGGCGGCGGCGCCACGGGGACCATGGACGCATGACGACCGCGAACACACCCGGGGCGCACGACGCACCTGACACACCGGGCTCATCCGACACAGCAGGATCGCTCGGCACCCCTGACACGCCGGGAGCACCGGACACGCCGGCAACACCGGACACGTCCGAGGCGTACGACGTGCCGAGCGTGCCGGAACCGGTTCGGCTCCAGGAGGCCCTGGCGGGCTTCGAGGCGCTGTGGAGCCCGCGGATCGTGACCCGGGTGAATGACTACGACGTCCGGATCGCCAAGGTCAGGGGCGACCACGTCTGGCACGTCCACGACACCACCGACGAGTTCTTCCTCGTACTGGACGGCGAACTGACCATCTCCCTGCGCGAGGACACCGGGCGGACCGCGGGCCATGGGAGCGGCCAAGAAGGCCGCGAGGGTGACGGGGATCGTGACCGGGCGCTTCGTGATCCAGGCACGAGGTCGGAGCGGGTGGTCCGGCTGACGCGCGGCTCGGTTTTCGTGGTGGGCAAGGGCATCGAGCACCGGCCCTCGTCTCCCGAGGGTGCGTCGATCCTGATGTTCGAGCCGTCGGGCACGGTGTCGGTCGGGGACCGTCACGAGGAGATCCCCGAGCATGTCGACGCGACGACGGGCCACGCGCTGACCCACTCCTAGCGGAGGCCGCGGCCCGCACACCTCGGGACCTCGACGCCCGGCCCGCGGTCCTCAGCCCCCGGTCCTCACCCGCGGACATGCCGGTCCCCGGAGGCAAGCGGGTTCGCGGAATGCCTTGGGCGCGCCGGGCGTGCCAGGCGTGCCGGGCGGCCTGTCGCCGCGGGAGCGGGGTTGACTGGGGAAGGGCGAGGTCGGGCGTGGAGGTCGGGCACTGATGGAAGCAGTCGGCCCGAGCCCCCTGGTGGAACGAGCGGCCAACCGGCTCCGTGAGGAGATCGCGGGGGGCCGGTGGCCCGTGGGCGGCAAGCTGCCCGCGGAGACCGCGCTCGCGGAGCGACTGGGCGTCGGCAGGTCGACCCTGCGGGAGGCGCTGCGCGTGCTCGCGGGTCTCAGGCTGGTCCGCGCGAAACGGGGCGCTGGAGTGTTCGTCCTGGCGGAGCGCCCCCGGGAGGGCCGGCAGCACAGGCTGCGCGGAGCGGCGCTCGTCGGCGTCTAGGAGGTGCGCATGCTGGTCGAGGTCGAGGTCCAGGCGTCGGACCGTGGAGCGCACTCAGGCGCTGTAGCGGACCATCCAGTCGTTCTCCGCGTTACGCCCCATCTCGGGGTCGTTCGGCGGTGCGGCCGGTACCTCCTCGACCATCTCCTCCGGGCGGATGCGCCGGGGCAGCTCCGAGAAACGGGCCGACGGGACGGCGGGTGGTGTCTGCCCGCCGTCGTCGGAGAGCCGTGGTCGCGGTGTCCGGGGTGGTCGCGGTGACTCCGGGGTGAGCATGGTCGCCTCGCTCGGATCGGAGGAGGGGCGGGCCCGACGGGCCGCCCAGGACCAGGGTAGGCGCGCCGGGGTCGCCGGGGAGCGGCCGAATGATGACGGATCGCTGACGTCACACGGCACACCCCACCCGTCACACACCGGTGCGACGAGGGCGGCCTCCCGGGGTCCACCCGGCCTATATGCGCGGGAAGCGGGCCTGGAGGTCCCAAACGAGCACGTTGTCCCCGAGCCCCTCGTGCAGGTCGGTGAGGTCCGCGATCACGTCGTGCAGGAAGTCCCGCGACTCGCGGCGCAGCGCCCGGTGGTTGAAGGTCAGCGGCGGTTCGTCGCCGGG
The DNA here is from genome assembly GCF_036250695.1 of Streptomyces sp. NBC_01497. Taxonomy (NCBI): domain Bacteria; kingdom Bacillati; phylum Actinomycetota; class Actinomycetes; order Kitasatosporales; family Streptomycetaceae; genus Streptomyces; species Streptomyces sp. NBC_01497. Next base: position 4,705,559 of record NZ_CP109427.1, read on the forward strand.
CATCCAGTCCGCCTCGACCTCGACCCAGCCGAACCGGCGCATGAACAGCATCCGGTCGCTCGACTCGGTGAAGTCCAGCTCGGCGTACTGGGGCTGGGCCGCCCGGTTGCCTCGCGGATCGCGGTCCAGCTGCTCCACGATGTCGCACAGCGCCCAGGCGAAGTCGAGTACGGGCACCCATCCCCAGGCTGTGGACAGTTCCCGGTCGGCCGTGGTGTCGGCCAGGTACACGTCCCCGCAGAACAGGTCGTGCCGCAGCGAGCGGGAGTCCGCGGTGCGGTAGTCCGTCTGCGGCGGGTCGGGAAAGCGGCGGGAGAGCGAGTAACCGATGTCGAGCACCCGCCGATCGTGTCATGCCCCGCTCCGGCCTCCCGCCCCCGTGCCCGCCGCCCTTCCGCGCCCGGCCTCCCGCCCGGCCTCCCGCCCCGAGCCCCGTACCCCCGTGCCCGCCGCCCTCCTGGCCCGAGCCCCCTACCTCGTACCCACCGCGCCGGCCGCCGTTCCCGCACGACCCGCCCCTCCCGCACGGCCCTGCGGTGCGGGACGTGCCACCGGGCGCGGGCACCCCCGGACGTGGCCGGGCGCCGCCACGCGGCGCACAGCGCTGTCGCCGCACCGCACTCCCGCTTACGATCGCCCTCGTGATCACCCGCAGACGCCATACGCCCGCGGTCACCGCCCGCGGCGCCGCGACCGTCCTCGCGGCCACTCTGGTCCTCTCCGGTTGCACCGAGGCGCACGCGGGCGCGCGTCCCGGCACCTCGGGGGTCGGCGACCCGTACTTCACCGGTCTCGGTAACGGCGGCTACGACGCCCTGCACTACGGCCTCACCCTCGCCTACACCCCCGGCGACGGCCGGCTGGCCGGCACCGCCGAGATCACCGCCCGCGCGACACAGGACCTGAGCGCCTTCAACCTCGACCTGGCGGGCATGAACGTTTCCTCCGCCACCGTCGACGGCGCCCCCGCCTCCGTCGCCCGGACCCGTTCGGAACTGACGCTGAGCCTGCGGCACGACCTGCGGCGCGGTCACACCTTCCGCGCCGTCGTGCACTATGCGGGCGTGCCGCGCACCATCACCGACCCCGACGGGTCCAAGGAGGGCTGGCTCGTCTCCGACGGCGGCCGGCGGGTGGCGGCACTCGGCGAGCCCACCGGGTCCATGGCGTGGTTCCCGTCCGACAACCGGCCGGGGGACAAGTCCACGTACGACATCTCCGTCACCGTCCCCTCTTCGCTCACCGCGGTCTCCAACGGGGAGCTGCGCTCGCGGTACCGCGCCCCGGCGTCCGGCCCGGGGCAGGGGAACGGCGAGGGCACGGGTGCGGGCACCACCACATACGTCTGGCGGACCGCACAGCCGATGGCGTCGTACCTCGCCACGCTCGCGATCGGCCCGTACGCGATCCGGCAGACGCGGCTCCCCGCCGCCACCGGAACCTCCCCCGACGGCCGTCCCGTCACCGTCTGCACGGCCACCGACCCGGACTCGGCGTCGAAGGGCCGGCGGCTGCTGGACGCCCTGCCGGGGATCATGGCGTGGGAGGAGAAGACCTTCGGCCCGTTCCCCTTCTCCTCGACCGGCGTGATCATCGGGAGGTCCGGCCAGGCCGGGTACGCCCTGGAGACCCAGAACCGCCCGTTCCTGCCGGGACCGAGCGCGACGTCCACCCTCGTGCACGAGATGGCGCACCAGTGGTACGGGGACGCCGTGACCCCCGCGACCTGGCGCGACATGTGGCTGAACGAGGGCTTCGCCACATACGGCGAATGGCTCTGGCTCGACAGCCGTAAGGGCAAGGACCGGGTGCCGCTCGCGCGCAGCTTCGCCCGGGCCTACGAGGACCCGGACAACTGGGCGTTCTCGCCCGCCGATCCGCCGAAGGCGGCAGACATCTCGGCGTCGCCGGTGTACGGGCGCGGCGCCATGGTCCTGCAGCGGGTACGGGAAGTCGTGGGTGACACCGCCTTCTTCCGTATCCTCCGGGGCTGGCCGCGGTCCCACCGTTACGGGAACGCGTCGACGGCGGATTTCCTGTCCTATGCGCAAAAGGAGGCGGGCGCCCGGGGGAAGCGGCTGGACTCCGAGGTCTGGCGGACCTGGCTGTACGGCACGAAGAAACCGAAACCGAAGCCGAAGCCGTAGAAGCAAGAGCGTGCCCGGTGCTGGTGAGCCGGTGCCGGTGCGGGAGCGGGTGCGGAGGGCCGTGTCGATGCCGGTGGTGCCGGGGCTCTCAGGTCCCGGTCAGGTCCTTGCGGAGTACGACGCAGGGCCGGCCGAGTCGCCGGTCGGGCCGCCGGTCGATCTCCTCGTAACCGAGAGCGGTCCAGAAGGCGAGGGCCCTGGTGTTGCTCTCCAGTACGCCGAGCCGGACCCCGGAGCGGCCCGCGTCCCCGAACCGCCGCTCGACGACTTCGGCCAGCCGCCGTCCGTGACCGATCCGCCGCATCTCCCCGTGGACCATCAGAAGACCGATCCACGCGTCGGGACCGGACGTGCCGGACGTGCTGGATGTGGCGGACGTGGCGGACGTGCTGATCGTGCCCGACGTGCCGGATGCGGGACGGGCCGCTGCGTCCGGCGCGGGGGCCGGCCCGCCCTCCGGCTCGCCGTCGGACAACGGCGTGGCACCGGTTCGGGTGCCGCAGGGGTCCGGGACCTGGGCGAGCGTGACGGCGACGGCTACGAGCCGGCCCGCCGAGCGGGCCAGCAGCACCTCGGCCCCGGGCTCGGCGAGTTCGTCGGCGAGGGAGGCCGCCACCTGTTCGGGGCGGATCGCCTCCGGGTCCGGGAAGTCGCCGCTGAGCTGCTGGAACGCGTGGTCCGACGCATACAGCGCGGCCAGCTCGGTGAGCAGCGGACCGGGCAGGTCGCCGTCGACGGGCTCCAGCGGTTCGACGATCATGCGGGCAGCGTACGCGCGGGGGCCCGGCCGGAGCCGGGCCCCACGCTCACGTCGGACCGAGCGTTCAGAGATTGACGCCGAAGTCGGTCGCGATGCCCACCAGACCCGAGGCGTAACCCTGGCCGACGGCGCGGAACTTCCACTCGGCGCCGTTGCGGTACAGCTCGCCGAAGACCATGGCGGTCTCCGTGGCGGCGTCCTCGCTCAGGTCGTAACGGGCGATCTCGGCGCCACCGGCCTGGTTGACGACGCGGATGTACGCGTTGCGCACCTGGCCGAAGTTCTGCTGGCGGTTGTCCGCGTCGTAGATGGAGACGGGGAAGACGACCTTGTCGCAGTCGGCCGGCAGGGCCGCCAGGTTGACGTTGATCTGCTCGTCGTCCCCCTCGCCCTGCCCGGTGACGTTGTCGCCGGTGTGCACGATGGACTGGTCCGGGGCGCTCTTGTTGTTGAAGAAGATGAAGTGGCCGTCGGACACGACCTTGCCGTCCGCCTTCACCGCGATGGCGGAGGCGTCGAGGTCGAAGTCCTTACCGGTCGTGGTGCGGACGTCCCAGCCGAGGCCGACCGTGACGGCGGTGAGGCCGGGGGCCTCCTTCGTGAGCGAGATGTTGCCGCCCTTGGACAGGCTTACAGCCATGGGAATTGTCCCTTTCGTTGCGAACGCCGGTGACGGTTGGGAAGCTACCGCCACCCCCTACAACGCGACCAGGGGAGTGGCGGGTTCCATCGGCTTTACTTTCTTTACCCGGCTCTGATGCGTTCGGCACCGGAAGCCCGGCACCCAGGGACCTCAGGCCGTTCTGCGGTCCGCGGCCATTCGGAGGTCCGCGTCCGCTCTGCGGTCCGTGGCCGTTCGGTGGTCCGCGCGTCCGCTCTGCGGTCCGCGGCCCCCGCGGCCGGGCTGTCCGGCGCTCCGGCCGTCCCCCTGCGGGCGCCCCGATGGTCCCGGCGCCGGGGCCGCGCGGGGTGTCTCCGCGCCAAAACGGGATGACGCCCGGCCAGGGACGCGAGAACATGGGACACATGTCCGGGCCGCCGTATGTCATCAGGGGTTCGGTCTCCTTGCCGGAGGCCGAGCTGATGTGGCGTTTCTCCCGGTCGTCGGGGCCCGGTGGCCAGCACGTCAACACGACCGACTCGCAGGTCGAGCTGCGTTTCGACCTGGCGAACACGAAGGCCCTGCCCCCGGTGTGGCAGGAGCGCGCGCTGGAGCGGCTCGCGGCCCGGCTGGTCGACGGTGGCGTGATCGCCGTACGCGCGTCGGAGCACCGCTCACAGTGGCGCAACCGGGAGACCGCGGCCGTCCGGCTGGCGGCGCTTCTCGCCGAGGCGACGGCGCCGCCGCCGCGCACCCGGCGCACGTCGAAGGTCCCGCGCGGGATAAATGAGCGCCGCCTGCGCGAGAAGAAGCGCCGGGCGGACACGAAGAAGGGGCGCTCGGGCCGCGACTGGTAGGGGACCTCCGCTCAGGCCCCCTCGGCCTCTGACCGCCTCGGCCTGTGACCGCCTCGGCTTCATGGCGCCGTGACCTCCGGCCGCCCGGACCTTGAGCCGTCTCGGCCGCCGACGGTTCGCACGGACCACCCTCGCGCCACGGGCGGGCCCCCCGACCGCCCGCACCGCCCGTACAGCCCCGTACCGCCCGTCAGCCGAGCTGCCGGTACCGCCCGCGGTAGTACACCAGCGGACCGCCCTCGGCCGCGGGAAGTTCCGCCGTCAGGACCCGACCGATCACCAGGGTGTGGTCCCCGGCCGCCACCCGCTGCTCCGTACGGCACTCCAGGGTGGCCAGCGACCCGCGCACCAGTGGCGCGTCCGTCACCTCACCCCTGCGGTACGGGATGTCCTCGAACAGCAGCCGGTCGCTGAGCCGGCCCTTCATCGCGAACCGTCCGGCGATGTGCCGCTGGCTCTCCGTGAGCAGGGACGCCGCCCACAGCGGCTGCTCCTCCAGCAGGTCGTCCATGCGGGAGCCGGTCCGCACGCTCACGAGGACGAGCGGGGGGTCCAGTGAGACGGACAGGAACGACGTCGCCGTCATGCCCGCGTCCTCACCGTTCGGGCCGTCCTCGGACAGGGGCGCCTCGCGGGCCGTCACCAGTACCACGCCCGCGGTCAGTCGGGACATCGCGCCGCGGAACTCGTCGTTGCTCACCCCCTCAGCATGGGGGACGTCGCGGGGGGCGGACGGCAGGGGGAGGGCTGTTGCGGGAGTCGTCTGGTGCACGTCCTGGACGCTAACGGGAGGGGGCCTTCCGCCGCATCGGGCCAGGGGACCAGCCAGGTCCTAGGACCAGCCCGTGAGCGGCCGGGACCAGCAGTCCGTGAGCGGCCGGGACCGTTCGTACGGGAGAGTGGCCGGGACCGGCGCGGGAGCCGCCGCGGCTCTCCGAACGAGAGCCGCCCGGACCGGCCCGGGAACCGGCGGAACCGCACTCGGGAGCCGCCGGGGCTGTCGGTAGGAAAGCCGCCCGGACAGCCCGGGAGCCGGCGGAACCGCACTCGGGGACCGGCAGGACGGGCCCGGGAACCGGCCGACGGGCCCAGGGCCGGCAGGGCCGGCGGGCCGGGTCGTCGCCGGAATCAGCACGGAAAGCCGCCGTGGTCCGGTCGCTCGCGCTGAACCGTATTCAAAGCCCCCATCCGGCGATCCCGCTGCCTCGTCCCGATCGTTCATCATTTGATGTGACTTGACTCACAGAGCTCACTAATCGCTGACCCTGTGTACCGGCCGAACAGCTCGCTGTGATTCAGTGAAGGGAACAGTGCAACACGAGAGCCGATCAGAAATCTGGAGTTGCTGTCGAGGTCTCAGGGAGAGCGAGCGATGGAGACCGAGTCGGAGCCTTATGTCCGTCTTGCGACCATGCGGCAGCTGCATCAGGCCGTCGCGGAGCTCAACACTGCCCGGAGCCTCGCGGACACGCTGCAGACCGTCGCCGACGGGGTCGTGACCGGCCTCGGGTACGAGCTCGCCTGCGTCAACGTCGTACAGGCGGACGGTGACCTCGTCGTCGCCGCGTTCGCCGGGTCCGCTGCCGCCGAGGCGCTGATCGCGGGACGTGTCGGCTCCCGTTCGTCCTGGGAGCGCCGCCTCAACATGGGCGAGCGGTGGGGCGAACTCCGTTTCATCCCGTACGAGGAGGGCTGGGTCCTCCTCGACGACGACGTGCCGCAGTGGCACACCGAGGGCCCCGAGCCCCGTTTCGCGGACGAGTGGCATCCGCAGGACCGCCTCTACGCGCCGATGTACGCGTCCACGGGCGGCGGCGGCAGCGAACTGCTGGGCGTGATCTCGGTGGACCGCCCGCGCGGCGGCCGCAAGCCCGGCACCTGGGGCCAGGAGGCCCTGCAGATGTACGCGTCGCAGTCGGCGTTCGCGATCAGCAACGCGCGGCTGCGCGCCAACATGCAGCGCGCCCTCGTCCGGCTCGAACGGGAGCAGCAGGCGCTGCGCGCCAGCGAGGAGTCGTTCCGGCAGGCCTTCGAGTACGCGCCGAGCGGCATGGCCATCGCGGAGATGGGCGGCGACCAGCGCGGCAGGCTGCTGCGGACCAACGACGCGCTGTGCCGGCTGCTCGGCAGGCCCGCGTCCACGATGCGCCGGCACTCGTTCGCGGACCTCGTCCATCCCGAGGACATCGGCACCCTGCTGCGCACGTCGGCGGAGGGCGGCCGGGCCGAACTGCGGCTCACCCGCCGCGACGGCTCGTACGTGTGGGTGTCCCTGCGCAACTCCGTCGTCGCGGACACGGCGGACGGTCCGCGCTTCCTGCTCACGCACGTCGAGGACATAGAGGAACGCAAGGGCCGTGAGCTCCAGCTCGCGCACCGCGCCTCGCACGACTCACTGACCGGCCTGCCCAACAGCGCCGAACTGCGGGCCCGGCTCAGTGCCCGCATCTGCTCCCGGCCCGGTGCCTCGCGCGCGGCCACGGTGGTCGAGCAGTTGGACGCGGCGTTCGGCGGGTACGACGGCGGCGGGGCGTACGACGCGGGCGGTGGCGCCCACGACGGCGGGCCTTACGAGAGCGGCGGGTACGAGAACGGGTCGCACGACGAGCGCGCGTACGAGATCGCCTATGACGGGTACGTATCCGGCCACGACTCCTACGAGGAGCGCACCGGGGAACGCGGCGGCAGCTTCGGGGGCTTCGGCCCCGACGCCGCCTACGACCATCACGTGCATGTCACCGCGCCGGTGGAGGGTGCGGTGGACGAGGGCGCGAAGGGACTCGCCGTCCTCTTCTGCGACCTGGACGGCTTCAAGTCGATCAACGACAGGTTCGGCCACAACACCGGCGACGCCGTGCTGATCGAGGTGGCGCGGCGGCTGACCACGGGGGTGCGGGACGGGGACACGGTCGCGCGCCTCGGCGGTGACGAGTTCGTCGTGCTCGCCGACGGCCTCGGCCCGGGGGACGCCTCCGACCTGGCGGTCCGCCTGCGCAACGCGATCCTCCCGCCGATCCGGGTGGACGGCCGGGCGGTGCGGGTCGGGGCGAGCTTCGGTATCGGCTGGGCGAGCTGCGGGATGACCGTCGAAGAGGTGCTGAAGTCGGCCGACCAGCGGATGTACCTGGAGAAGAGGTCGCGGAGCAAGGTCGGCCGCAGGGCGGGCTGAGTGCCGCGTCCCGCCGCCTTCGGGCAACCGCCGGACGGGCCCCGGACGGCTCCGCCGGCCCACGACCGCCCGCACGGGGGCCTGCGCGGGAGGGCTCCGTCCGCCATGGCCGAGCACGTCGTCCGCCACGGCCGAGGGCTCCGTGCACGCGCGCGAGGGCACTGCCCGGGGACCGCCTGCCCCGATGGTCATGGCCGAATCCGAACGGTCCCGGATCGTCTGACGAGACATTGTTCACCCCGGCGCTCCACGCCCGTACCCGGTCGTCCACCGGGGGTGCGCTGATGAGGGCAGAAGCCTGTCCGGACCCGGTGTTCGCCCGGCCGAGCGCAGTTCTGGGGCTCAGGCTCACGAGGTAGGCTCGCCCGGTCGGCGACGCTGACGAGATGGTAGAGGAGTGACCCAGGGATGACGGCCGGGAACGACGGCGCGAGCACACCCGAGGACGATGACCCCTTCGGCTATCTGTATGCCGACGGGCAGCAGTCGGGCGGTGCCCAGCAGCGGCGGCAGGGCGGCTACGGCTACCCGGGCCCCGCGGCCCAGCCCGGCGTGCCCAGAACGTCCTACAACCAGGTCAGGACCGTCGGCGAGCGTCAGTACGGCGCCCCGCAGCAGCAGGTGCCGCCGCAGGGCCAGTACCCGCAGCAGCCCGGCCAGCCCGGCCAGCCCGGCCAGTACGGCGCCCCGCAGGGAGCGTACGGCCAGCAGCAGCCGCCCTACGGCCAGCAGCAGGGCGGCTACGGCGCGCCCAACCCGCACTACGCGGCGCCCGAGACGCAGGCCATGGGCGTCCCGGGGCGCCAGGGCCCGCCGGCCGGTCCGCCGGGACCGAAGCGGGGCGGCCGCGGTGGCGGGCCCAACACGCGTGGCCTGCTGATCGCCGCCGTCGCGGTGGTCGCGGCCGTGGTGATCGGCATCGCGGTCGCGCTCATGACGAGCGGTGGCGGGGACTCCAAGGACGACCAGGCGGGTGCGGGCGCTTCCGCCTCGTCGGGCTCCGGCCCGTCGCAGCAGCCTTCCGGCGACCCCTCGGCGAGCGCGAGCAGCGGTGATCTGCCCGAGCAGGACGCCTCGACGCTCCAGCTCGGAGCGCCGGCCGCCGCCGCCTCGGACGTGCCGGGCGCGAAGGCCAAGGGCGGCGTGTACGTCGCGATGCCCGGCGTCGGTGCCTCGGCGACCTGGACGGTCGATGTGCCCAAGGGGGGCGACTACACCCTCTTCGCGAACTACGGCGTGCCGGGTACGGACGCGAAGATGTCGCTGTTCGTGAACGATCAGGACCGCCGCTCCATCAGCATGAAGAACTTCGCCAACGCCCCGGCGGGCCAGGCGGACAAGGGATGGACGACCACGTTCTCCTGGATCACCCTCAAGAAGGGTTCCAACACGATAAAGATCTCCTGTGAGCAGGGAGACCAGTGCGGCGTCAACCTCGATCAGCTCTCGCTGAAGTCGGGGCAGGTCAAGCAGTAGCGCGGGGAACCCAGGACCCGCAGAGAATCAGCCACCGTCCCGGCCACCGCATCGCGGGGCCGGGACGCGGCGTTTCTGAGGGCGCGAGGGGTTGACGTGCCGTCAGGGCGGCCTGTGGCACGGCCCGGTGGCGCCTGTGTGCGGAGTGTCCTCGTCAACCACCGCCGCGACTAGCCGGGTTCGGTGACCGTGACGCGCGGGAGCAGTTCCTCGTAGGACGCGGAGTCGAACTCGCCCGCCACGGGGGCCAGTACGGTCGCGGCCGAGAGCGCGACGGCGCGGGCCAGCCGGGCCGGCCACGGCAGTTCCTCGACCAGGCCCGAGAGCAGTCCCGCCACGGCGGAGTCCCCGGCCCCCGTCGGGTTGCCGCGGACCGCGGCGGGCGGTGCGGCCTGCCAGGTGCCGTCCGGGGTGACGGCGAGCAGACCCTGCGGACCGAGCGAGGCGACGACCGAGCGTGCCCCGCGGCGGCGCGCGTCCCGGGTCGCACGCAGCGGTTCGCGCGCGCCGGTCAGCCCCGCGAGTTCCTCGGCGTTGGGCTTGACGAGGTCGGGCCGGGCCGCGATGCCCCGGCGCAGCGGTTCGCCACTGGTGTCGAGGAGGACGGGCACCCCGGCGGCGCGGGCACGGCGCACGAGTTCGGCGTACGCCCCCACATGCACCCCGGGCGGCAGGCTGCCGCAGAGCGCCACGGCGTCGGCGCCGTCCAGCAGCCCCTCGTACGACGCGGTGAAGGCACCCCACTCGGCGGCGGAGACGAGCGGGCCCGGTTCGTTGAACTGGGTGGTGTCGCCGTGCTGTTCGTCCGTCACGGCGACGGTGCGGCGGGTCGCGCCGGCGACCGGGACGAACGCGTCGGCGGTGCGTGGCGACAGGCGTGCCAGCAGCTCCCGCACCTCGTCGCCCGCGGGGCCGCCGAGGAAGCCGGTGGCGACCGTGTCATGCCCGAGCGCGGACAGCACCCGCGCCACGTTGAGCCCCTTGCCGCCGGGCCGCTCGACGACCTCGCCGACGCGGTGCGTGGAGTGCGGGACGAGCGTGGCGGTGCGGTACGTGAGGTCCAGGGCGGCGTTGAGAGTGACCGTGAGGATCACGCCCTGCCCCCCGTCGCCTGATCGGTCGATCGCGTCCGGCGCTTCCGCTCCGGCGGACCACCGCATTCGATCATGCCAAACGCGGGGGCTCCGGCCTAGAGGGCGATCCGGCCGGACCGCCGGGGGCGGGGCGCTGCCCACGGGCGGGGCGCCCCGACCCGGCGGCCGGGAAGGGGAAGGGGGGCCGGCCGCCCGCCGTCAGGCGGTACGGGGGTCGAGCACCCAGGCGCCCTTGTGCAGCACGCCCTTGAGCGTGAAGTCCGCGTCCAGGACGACGATGTCCGCGTCCTTGCCGGGTTCGAGGGAGCCCACCCGGTCGTCGAGGCCCAGCAGGCGAGCCGGGTTGGCGGAGATGGCCCGCACGATGTCCTCCACCCGCATCCGGTCCACCGTCGCGGCGCGCCGGAACGCGGTGTCGAGTGTCAGCGTGGAGCCGGCGATCGATCCGTTCTCGACGACACGCGCCACACCGTCCTTCACTTCGACCTCCAACGGGCCGAGGGAGTACGTGCCGTCGCCGAAGCCGGCCGCGTCCATCGCGTCGGTGATGAACGCGACGCGGGACGGGCCGGCGCAGCGCAGCGCCAACTCCAGGGCGGCGGGGTGCAGATGCGTGCCGTCGTCGATCAGCTCGACGGTGACCCGCTCGTCTTCGAGGAGCGCTGCGATCGGTCCCGGCACCCGGTGGCCGAGCGGGGGCATGGCGTTGAACAGGTGGGTCGCGACGCTCGCGCCCGCGTCGATCGCCTCCACCGTCTGCTCGTACGTCGCGTCGGTGTGCCCGAGCGCCGCGATCACGCCGTGGTCCACGAGCAGCCGCACCGAGTCGAGGCCGCCCGGGAGTTCGGCGGCGAGGGTCATCATCTTCGCGGTGCCGCGCGCGGCCTTCACCAGCGTCAGCACGTCGGCCGGGTCGGGGTGGCGCAGCAGCGCCTCGCTGTGCGCGCCCTTGCGGCAGGGGGAGATGAAGGGGCCCTCGAAGTGCAGCCCCGCGAGGTCGCCCTGCTCGACGAGTTCGGACAGCACGCCCGCACGCCGCGCGAGGAAGTCGAGCTCGCCGGTGACCGTGGAGGCGACGACGGTCGTGGTGCCGTGCTCCCGGTGCGTACGGACGCCCCTGAGGACCTCCTCGGGCGTTCCTGAGGTGAAGGACGCGCCGCCGCCGCCGTGGTTGTGCATGTCCACGAACCCGGGCACGATCCAGTGCCCGCTCAGGTCGAGCGCGGGCGCGTCCGCGGGGGCCGACCCGGCGATGCGCCCGCCCTGGACGATCACCCGGCCGCCGTCGACGACGCCGGTCGGCAGGACGACCCGGCCCCCGGACAGCACCGTGTACGCGCCGGTGCCGACGGGCGCGGCCGGACCGGTCGCCGCGGGGGCGGACGCGGTGGGAGCGGGGGGCGTGGATGCTGCGGCGGCCATCAGGCGCTTACCTCCGAGGCGAGTAGGTCCCAGGCGAGCAGGCCGGCCCCCAGACACCCGGCGGTGTCGCCGAGCGCGGCCGGAACGATCGTGGGCAGTTTCTGGAAGGTGACCTTCGCCGCGACCGCTGCCCGCAGCGGTTCGAACAGCGTGTCGCCGGCTTCGGCGAGCCCGCCGCCGATGATCAGCGTGCGGGGATCGAGCAGGGTCAGCGCCGTGACGAGCCCGGCGGACAGCGCGTCCACCGCGTCCCGCCACACCTCGACGGCCGCGGGGTCACCGGAGGCCACGGCCTTGGCGCAGTCCGCCGCGTCCGCCTCCGGGTCGCCGCTCGCCTCGGCCCAGGCGCGGGTCACCGCGCGGGCCGAGCCGTACATCTCCAGGCAGCCGCGCTGACCGCAGCTGCACTCGGCCCCGCCGGGGCGTACGACGACGTGACCGATCTCGCCGGCCACTCCGTGCGCGCCCGCCTCGATGGCGCCGTCGATGCCGATGGCGCCCGCGATGCCCGTACCGATGGGCATGAAGAGGAAACGGTCGGAGCCGCGTCCCGCACCGAGGCGGCCCTCCGCGAGGCCGCCGGTGCGTACGTCGTGGCCGAGCGCGACGGGGATACCGCCGAGCCGCTCGCCGATCAGGTCCCGCAGCGGCACGTCGTGCCAGCCCAGGTTCGCGGCGTAGACCGCGATGCCCCGCTCGGTGTCGATGACCCCGGGGACGGCGACACCCGCCGCGCGCGCTCCCTCGCCGAACCGCTCGACGCCGTACGCGTACAGCTCGGCGGCGAAGCCGACGATCGTCTCGACGACGGCCTCGGGGCCGCGCTCCCGGCCGGTGGGCCTGCGGGTCTCGTGCAACAGCACGCCGTCCGCCCCCACGAGGGCGGCCTTCATGCCGGTGCCGCCCACATCGAGGGCGATGACGTGTTTCACCCTGACAGTCTCGCGCGTGCACCCATGAGAGGTCTAGTCCATTCATCGTGATCTTTCCCGCCTTCACCCTGGTGAAGGTGTGGGGGCATTCGTCCCTTCGTCTGGACTCAAACGTTCGAACGAGACAAAATCGCGGTTCGATCATCGAGTTCCCGCCAAGCGGCGGGCGAAGGGCGGGAAGAGGACCAGTGCGTCACCGCTATCTGGGCATAACCACCGTCATAACCGTCATGAGCTCCATGGGCCTCGCGGGGTGCAGTGGCTCGACCGGTTCCGGAGATGTCACGCTCAGGCTCGTCGCCGCGGACTACGGCAACAGCCCGGAGACGTCCTCCAGCATCTACTGGAAGAAACTCGCCTCCGCGTTCGAGAAGACCCACCCGGGCATCACGATCGACGTGGACGTCCGCTCCTGGAAGACCGTCGACGCCGACGTGTCGAGCATGGTCAAGCAGGACAAGGCGCCGGACATGGCGCAGGTCGGCTCGTTCGCCGACTACGCGAACGCGGGCAAGCTCTACAGCGCCGACCAGATCCTCAGCGTCCCCGTGCAGTCCGGGTTCGTCGCGCAACTGGCCGACGCGGGCAAGGTCAACCAGACCCAGTACGGGCTGCCGTTCGTCGCCTCCACCCGGCTGCTGTTCTACAACCGCAAAATGTTCGAGCAGGCCGGCATCGAGGCCCCCAAGAACTGGGCGGACATCGAGAGCGACGCGAAGGCACTCAAGGCCGACGGGGTGTCCGTACCGTTCGCGCTGCCGCTCGGCACCGAGGAGTCGCAGGCCGAGACGATGATGTGGATGCTCAGCGGCGGCGGTGGCTACACCAGCAGCACCGACGGTTCGTACAGCATCGACTCCGACGAGAACGTCAAGACCTTCGACTGGCTCCAGCACAACCTCGTGGGGGAGGGCCTCACCGGCCCCGTCGCACCCGGGAAGCTGGACCGGGCCGACGCGTTCAAGGAGTTCACCGAGGGCAAGGTCGGCATGCTCAACGGCCACCCCACGCTGATGAACGACGCGCGCAAGGCGCACATCGACTTCGGCATGGTGCCCATGCCGGGCAAGGACGGCAAGGCCAAGTCCTCGATGGGCGTGGCCGACTGGATGATGGCGTTCAAGCAGAACGGCCACGGCAAGCAGATCGGTGAGTTCCTCGACTACGCCTACAGCGACAAGAACGTCATGGACTTCGTCAAGCAGTACGACCTGCTGCCCGTCACATACAGCGCGAACAGCGTGATGGCGCAGGACAAGACGCACAACGACCTGGGCGAATTCCAGAAGACGCTCAACTCCTCGGAGCTGTATCCGTTCAGCAAGAGCTCCTGGTCCGGGGTGAGCGAGACGATCAAGAAGAACATCGGGCAGGCCGTCGAGCCCGGCCACGACCCGCAGCAGGTCCTGACGAAGATCTCCAAGGCCGCCAACGCGGCGGACGCGGCCGACGCCGCCGCCGCGGGCAAGTAGCCTTTCACCGATGCCTACCGACGCCCCCGAGCCCGCCCCCGGACCAGCCGGGCCGCCCCCCGGCCCGCCGTACGGGCGGAGCCCGGGGGCGTGCGGCGGTTCGGACGGCGAGGGCGGCCCCGGTGCGCAGGGGACCTCCGGGACCTCCGAGCTCCCTGGGGCTTCCGGGAGTCCCGGGGCTTCCGGGACTCCCGGGAGTGCGGAGGCCACTGGGGCCACCAGTGACTCCGGGTCCGCGGAGGTCTCCGGGTCCAGTGCCGCTTCCGATGCCCCCGATATGCCTGCTGCCGGTGCTGCCGGTGCTGCCGGTGCTGCCGGTGCTGCCGGTGCTGCCGGTGCTGCCGGTGCTGCCGGTGGGGTCCCGGACGCCGGAGCCCGGGACGGCGGCAGCGTCCGGCCCGTCCTGTCGGAGCGGGACCGGGCCGTGCTCGCCCTGGAGCGGCGCTCCTGGGCCGGCCCCGGGGCCAAGGAACGGGCGATACGGGAGCAGCTCGGCATGTCGCCGACCCGCTACTACCAACTGCTGAACGCGCTCGTGGACGACCCGGCCGCGACCGCGCACGACCCCGTCACGCTCAACCGGCTGCGCCGCGTCCGCCAGGCGCACCGCGACACCCGCTGAGCGACCGCCGAACGCCGGGCCCGGTAGGGTCACGCCCATGGGCAGCAACCCCTCCCCCCTGCCGCAGCCGGAAACCGAAGCCGGCGCGGAAGGCCTGGCCGCGCTGCTGGCCGGCCCCGCCGACGCCGTCGTCGCGCTCGACTTCGACGGCACGCTCGCCGACATCGTGGCCGACCCCGAGCAGGCCCGGGCCCACCCGGCCGCGCGTCCCGCGCTCGCCGCGCTCGCACCGCACCTCGGGTCCCTGGTGGTGATCACCGGCCGTCCCGCCGCGGTCGCCGTCGAGTACGGCGGCTTCGCGGACGTCCCGGGTCTTGAGCGGCTCGTCGTCCTCGGGCATTACGGCGCCGAGCGCTGGGACGCCGCCACCGGCACCCTGCACACGCCGCCCCCGCACCCGGGTGTGGCCGCCGCGCGGGACGAACTCCCGGCTGTTCTCGACCGGTTCGCGCCCGGGCAGGACGTGTGGACCGAGGAGAAGGGCCAGGCGTTCGCCGTGCACACCCGCAGGGCCTCGGACCCCGAGGCCGCCTTCGCCGCCCTGCGCGCCCCGCTCAGGGACCTCGCGACCCGGCACGGGCTGCTGCTCGAACCGGGCCGCATGGTCCTCGAACTCCGCCCGCCCGGCATGGACAAGGGTGTCGCGCTGACCGCGTACGTACGGGAGACCGGCGCGCGCACGGTCCTCTACGCGGGCGACGACCTCGGCGACCTGCCCGCCTACGACGCGGTGGAGGCGCTGCGGGCCGAGGGCCGCGCGGGCCTGCTCGTCAGCAGCGGCACGTCGATCGGCGAGCTGACCGCCCGCGCGGACCTCCGGCTGGCGGACCCGGAGGCGGTCGCGGGCTTCCTCGCCGCCCTCGCGGACACGCTCGCCCACGACCGCGCCTGACGCCCGCGGGCCCCTGCCGGCGGGCGCCCGCGGCCCCCTGCCGACGGTGGTCAGCGGCTCTCGGAGCCTGTCAGCCGACGGGTCCCGCGTGCGTCACGCCCGCAGGTCAGGCCCGCAGTTCGGTCAGCTGGTCCAGGAACCAGCGGGCGGGCGGGAGAGCCGTCGCCGCCGCGCCGAGGCGCTTGGTGCGGCGGGTGCGTTCGTCGTCGGGCATGGTCAGCGCCTCGTGCAGCGCGTGCGCCGTCGCCGTGATGTCGTACGGGTTGACGACCAGGGCGTCCTCGCCCAGTTCCTCGTACGCCCCCGCCTCCCGGGACAGCACCAGCGCGCAGCCGTCGTCGGAGACGACCGGGACCTCCTTCGCGACCAGGTTCATGCCGTCCCTGATCGGATTGACCAGCGCGACGTCCGCGATGCGGTACGCCGCGAGGGAGCGCGCGAAGTCGTCCTCGACGTGCAGCACGACCGGGGTCCAGCCGTCCGTGCCGAACTCGGTGTTGATCTCGGCCGCGAGGACCCGTACCCGTTCCGTGTAGTCGCGGTACACCGCGAGGTCCTGCCTGGACGGGTACGCGAACGCCACGTGCACCACCCGCTCCCGCCAGTCCGGCCGCTCGGTGAGGAGCGCCCGGTAGGCGAGCAGGCCGCGCACGATGTTCTTCGACAGTTCGGTGCGGTCCACCCGGACGACCGTGCGGCGCGGCGCGCCCGACCGGTCGGTGCCGATCTGCTCGCGCAGCGCTGCCATCCGCTCGGCCACGTCGGGCCGGTGCGCGCGCTCGCGCAGGAAGTCCGCGTCGGCGCCGAGGCCGTGCACGCCGATGCGCGTCTTGCCGGTGCCGCCGAGGAGTTCGGCGCAGCAGGCGGTGAAGGCGTCCGCCCACCGGGTGGTGAGGAAGCACGCACGGTCCGCGCCGAGTATGCCGCGCAGCAACTGGCGTGCGATGTCGTCGGGCAGCAGCCGGAAGTAGTCCACCGGCGCCCACGGGGTGTGGGAGAAGTGCCCGATCCTGAGGTCGGGCCGCAGCGCGCGCAGCATGCCGGGCACGAGCGCCAGGTGGTAGTCCTGCACCAGCACCGCGGCGCCCTCGCCCGCCTCGTCGGCCAGGGCCTCGGCGAAGGCGCGGTTGTACGTCTCGTACGACGCCCACTGCGCCCGGAACTCGGCCCCGAAGGACGGTTCGAGCGGCGTCTGGAACAGCATGTGGTGCACGAACCACAGCGCGGAGTTGGCGACCCCGTTGTACGCGTCGCTGTACACCTCGGACGGGATGCCCAGCATGCGGACGCGCTGCCCGCCGGTGTCGTCGGGATCGAGCCGCCCGTCCGTGCGCCGTACGGCCTCCCGGTCGCCGTCCCCGAGCGCGGCGCACACCCAGACCGCGCCGGCGTCGGGCCCTATGGCGGACAGGCCCGACACGAGTCCTCCTCCGCCGCGCCGTGCCGTGAGTGTGCCGTCGTCGCCGAGGGCGTAAGAGACCGGGCCGCGGTTCGAGGCGACGAGGACGGGGGCGCCGTGGGCGTCGTGCTGGGAAGCCATATCGCGAACCTAGCCGGTCACGGAAACGCTCAAACGTACGGACGGGGCTGGTGTGGCGCATGGGGGCGGCGCAGTAACGGCGCATGACGGCACGGCCACGGCGCGCGCACGGATCACTCCGGCGGTGACCCTCCGAGCGCGCCGACGCGCGGATCGTGACGCCGAGGCGGGCGCGCACGGCGCACGGAGAGCCACGCTCCGCTCCGGTACGACGGGTGCTCCGGCGTGCGACGCCTGCGACCCGTGCGATGCCACTGCGACCCGTGCGATGCCACGATGCGGGCGATGCGGGCGATGCGGGCGGTCCGGGCGGTTCGGACGATGCGGGCGCCCCGGTCGACCCGGCCGGCCCGCGCAGGTCAGGCCGCGCGGCGCGACAGGTACTCGGCGATCTCCCGCATCGGCGGCCGTTCCTCGGTGTCCACCGCGTGCGTCCGCGGCTCGAAGCCCTGCTCCCCCCGCTCGAACTGCGTCAGCACCGGCCGCACGAGGTGGGCGCGGGACAGCCGCGACTGCGCCGTGCGGTAGATCGCCGCGGCCATCCGCCCGAGCGCGCGGTCGTCCTGGTGCCGGTGCAGCCGGACGCCGACGTCGACCTGTGCCAGCGCGTCGAGCCCCACCAGCCGCAGCGCGTCGACCAGCAGGCCCAGCTCGACCCCGTAGCCCACCGGGAAGGGCAGCCGCTCCAGCAGCGACCTGCGCACCGCGTACTCGCCGCCAAGCGGCTGCACGAAGCCCGCGAGCAGCGGCCAGTGCAGGTTCAGCAGGGGGCGTGCCACCAGCTCCGTGACCCGGCCGCCCTGCCCCGCCGTGACCCCGTCCCCGCCGCCGGCTCCGGCCCCGCCCCCGGTGCGCGCGCGCAGCGGGCGGTCGTACATCGCCTTGACGAACTGCAGGTCCGGGTCGGTCATCAGCGGGCCGACGATCCCCGAGACGAAGTCCGCCGAGAACTCCCGCAGATCCGCGTCGACGAAACACACCACGTCGCCCGTCGTCACCAGCAGCGAGCGCCACAGCACGTCGCCCTTGCCGCGCAGCGCGGGCAGGCGGGGCAGGATCGCGTCACGGTGCACCACTCGGGCACCGGCCAGGCCCGCCACCTCCGACGTACGGTCCGTGGACCCGGAGTCGACGACCACCAGCTCGTCCACGAGCGGCACCTTCGTCATCAGTTCGCGCCGGATCACGGACACGATCTCGCCGACCGTCTCCTGCTCGTCGAGCGCGGGCAGCACCACGCTCACCGTGGTCCCGCGTGTGGCCTTGGCCACCATCAGCCGGTCGAGCGGCCGGTCGTCGACGGACCAGGAACGGCTGGTCAGCCAGCGTTCCACCTCTTCCAGCACGATCGGTTCTCCCTTGCTGGGCCACTGCGTGATCCATCTCGCGTGACGGACGACCGTCTCAACCGTCCGGTGCTTCGGTTACAGTCTTGAACAACGCGAAAGGCGCCCGCATGCCGGGTCGCCGTCCGCGGGACAAACGCGCCGGAGCCTGGTTCCGGTCGCCATAGCGCTCATCCAGAGGGGCAGAGGGAACGGCCCGTTGAAGCCCCGGCAACCCTCCCGCCGACCGCGAGGTCATGGTGGGGAAGGTGCCAATTCCGTCTTGCGGCGAGACGCGTCGCGAGGAAGATGAGGAAAGGGCCTCGCCTCCATGGCTGTGCAGACCGTCCCGAGCAGTAACGAATCCGCCACCGGAACCGTCGATCTCGGACCCGCCGCCGCGCTCTCCTGTCGCGAATGCGGCGAGCGCTTCCCCCTCGGCCCGATCTTCGCCTGCGAGAGCTGTTTCGGCCCTCTCGAAGTGGCCTACGACCTGCCGACGGACTCCCCCGACGAGCTGAAGAAGCGCATCGCCGAGGGCCCCGACAACATCTGGCGCTACGCGCCGCTGCTGCCCGTCCCCGCCGACGTGGCCGCGCACCCGAACATCAACCCCGGCTTCACCAAGCTCGTCAAGGCCGACAACCTCGCCCGTGAGCTCGGCATCACCGGGGAACTGCACGTCAAGGACGACTCCGGCAACCCGACGCACTCCTTCAAGGACCGCGTCGTGGCGATCGCCGTCGAGGCCGCGCGTGCCTTCGGTTTCACCACGCTCTCCTGCTCGTCCACGGGCAACCTCGCGGGCGCCGTCGGCGCGGCCGCCGCCCGGGCCGGGTTCCGCTCGTGCGTGTTCATCCCGCACGACCTGGAGCAGGGCAAGGTCGTCATGGCCGCCGTCTACGGCGGTGAACTCGTCGCCATCGAGGGCAACTACGACGACGTGAACCGTTTCTGCTCCGAGCTCATCGGCGACCCGCTGGGCGAGGGCTGGGGGTTCGTGAACGTCAACCTGCGGCCGTACTACGGCGAGGGCTCGAAGACGCTCGCGTACGAGATCTGCGAGCAGCTCGGCTGGCGGCTGCCCGACCAGATCGTCATCCCGATCGCGTCCGGCTCGCAGCTGACGAAGATCGACAAGGGGCTGCGTGAGCTGATCAAGCTCGGGCTCGTCGAGGACAAGCCGTACAAGATCTTCGGTGCGCAGGCCGAGGGCTGCTCGCCGGTGTCCACCGCCTTCAAGGCCGGCCACGACGTCGTACGCCCGCAGAAGCCGAACACCATCGCGAAGTCCCTGGCGATCGGCAACCCGGCGGACGGCCCCTACGTGCTGGACATCGCGCGGCGCACCGGCGGCGCGGTGGAGGACGTCAACGACGAGCAGGTCGTCGACGCCATCAAGCTGCTGGCCCGCACCGAGGGCATCTTCGCGGAGACCGCCGGAGGTGTGACCGTCGGCGTGACCAAGAAGCTGATCGACGCGGGGCTGCTTGACCCGACCCTGACGACCGTCGTGCTGAACACCGGCGACGGCCTCAAGACGCTGGACGCGGTGGCGCCGACGACCGGCCCGACCACGACGATCCGGCCCAGCCTGGACGCGTTCCGCGCGGCGGGTCTGGCGAGCTGATCCCGGCCGCCGCGCGCACCACGTCACCGCGCGCGCCCCACGTCACCGAGCTTCGAGACATCCGAGAGGTAGGCACCCCGCCGATGAGCGTCAAGGTCCGAATCCCCACCATCCTCCGCACCTACACGGGCGGCCAGGCCGAGGTCGCGGCCGAGGGCTCCACCCTGTCCGAGGTCATCTCCTCGTTGGAGAACAACCACCCGGGCATCGCCGGGCGCGTCCTGGACGACCAGGGCAAGCTCCGCCGGTTCGTCAACGTCTACGTCAACGACGACGACGTCCGCTTCGAGCAGGGTCTTCAGACCGCCACGCCCGAGGGCGCGGGCGTCTCGATCATCCCCGCCGTCGCCGGCGGCTGCTGAACCACGGGGCCCCGCGCCCCTGTTGGACGTGTGCCCCCTCCACCACCGGCGGAGGGGGCATTTCCATGTGGTTGAGCACGGTACAATTCGACCGAGCACGGAACCGCGGAGCCGCGACGTGCGGAGCCCCTACTGAACGCGCACAAGAACGCGACAACATCGGGTCAAAGTTTTGGTACTGATAGCGCAATAAGTGCGCTTTGTGTGGCCCGACTTGCCCAAGAACGCGAACATACATCCGGTTCGCGTCTTCAGCCATGCCCAGAATTCTCGTCTGATTGACCTGTTGCAGAGGGCAGTTGGGCAGATACATTCAGCCGCGGTCGACGCGTTCCGACGCGAAGTGCGGTCCCGAGCAGGGGCCTGTAATAGGGGAGTTGGGCATGGCTCAGGGCACCGTCAAGTGGTTCAACGCGGAGAAGGGCTACGGCTTCATCGCGGTCGACGGTGGTGCGGATGTTTTCGTCCACTACAGCGCCATCCAGATGGACGGGTACCGCACCCTTGAAGAAGGTCAGCGAGTGGAGTTCGAGATCTCGCAGGGCCAGAAGGGTCCGCAGGCGGACATGGTCAAACTCGCCGTCTGATCCCGGCGCGATCGGCCAGGGCAATCCTAGTCGAGAGGCCCGTACCCGCTCCACGGGGGTACGGGCCTCTCGCGCGCGCCTACGCGGCGGGCATGCACACGCGGGCGTGCCGCCCGCGTGTGCGAGACCTACGGGGAGCGGCTTCGGGGCGCCCGAGCGGTGACGGGACGCCCCCGGAACGTCGCCGGTCGCCCGGGCGCCGGCAGGCGCGGGGCGGCCCGTGCGAGGCTCGGGGCGGGCGTTCAGGGCGGATGTCCGGAGCTCCGGGTGGGGTGCCCGGGGCGGGGCGTTCCGCGTGGCGCGGACGGGCGTCAGGGGGTGGAACACGTTCGGATGTGCGTACGTACGCGGGGCGAACGATCACCGGCGCGATGCGCCGCACTCCTGGAGCGGCTTGCACTCGGGTGGGTCGAGTGCTAATCATTGCGTTAGCACTCTCCCAGTGAGAGTGACAACTTGGACCGGGTCAGTGAGGCCCGTAGCGCTGGTCCGGAAGGAACGGACAGTGCGCAGGCCGTCCGTCGCGGGCACGGGCGCGGTCCGGAGCAATCCACCCCAGTCCGGGAGGACCACTTCACATGGCCAAGATCATCGCGTTCGACGAGGAGGCACGGCGCGGCCTGGAGCGCGGGATGAACCAGCTCGCCGACGCCGTCAAGGTCACCCTTGGCCCCAAGGGTCGCAACGTCGTCCTTGAGAAGAAGTGGGGCGCGCCCACGATCACCAACGATGGTGTCTCCATCGCCAAGGAGATCGAGCTCGAGGACCCGTACGAGAAGATCGGCGCAGAGCTGGTCAAGGAAGTCGCCAAGAAGACGGACGACGTCGCCGGCGACGGTACGACCACCGCGACCGTTCTCGCCCAGGCGCTGGTCCGCGAGGGCCTGCGCAACGTGGCGGCCGGCGCCAACCCGATGGCCCTCAAGCGCGGCATCGAGAAGGCCGTCGAGGCCGTCTCGGGCGCCCTGCTGGAGCAGGCCAAGGACGTGGAGACGAAGGAGCAGATCGCCTCCACCGCCTCCATCTCCGCCGCCGACACCCAGATCGGCGAGCTCATCGCCGAGGCGATGGACAAGGTCGGCAAGGAAGGCGTCATCACCGTCGAGGAGTCGCAGACCTTCGGTCTGGAGCTTGAGCTCACCGAGGGCATGCGCTTCGACAAGGGCTACATCTCGGCGTACTTCGCCACGGACATGGAGCGTATGGAGTCGTCCCTGGACGACCCGTACATCCTGATCGTCAACTCCAAGATCGGCAACGTGAAGGACCTCCTTCCGCTGCTGGAGAAGGTCATGCAGTCGGGCAAGGCCCTGCTGATCATCGCCGAGGACGTTGAGGGCGAAGCGCTGTCGACCCTGGTCGTCAACAAGATCCGTGGCACCTTCAAGTCCGTTGCCGTCAAGGCCCCGGGCTTCGGCGACCGCCGCAAGGCCATGCTCGGTGACATCGCCATCCTCACCGGTGGCACGGTCATCTCCGAGGAGGTCGGCCTCAAGCTGGAGAACGCGGGTCTCGACCTGCTGGGCCGCGCCCGCAAGGTCGTCATCACCAAGGACGAGACCACGATCGTGGACGGGGCCGGTGACAGCGACCAGGTCCAGGGCCGCGTGAACCAGATCCGTGCCGAGATCGAGAACAGCGACTCGGACTACGACCGCGAGAAGCTCCAGGAGCGTCTGGCGAAGCTGGCCGGCGGCGTGGCCGTCATCAAGGCCGGTGCCGCCACCGAGGTCGAGCTCAAGGAGCGCAAGCACCGCATCGAGGACGCGGTGCGCAACGCCAAGGCCGCCGTCGAGGAGGGCATCGTCGCCGGTGGTGGCGTGGCCCTGCTGCAGGCGTCCTCGGTCTTCGAGAAGCTGGACCTCACGGGTGACGAGGCGACCGGCGCGCAGGCCGTCAAGCTCGCCCTGGAGGCCCCGCTGAAGCAGATCGCCGTCAACGGTGGTCTCGAAGGCGGCGTCGTCGTGGAGAAGGTGCGCAACCTGGCCGTCGGCCACGGTCTGAACGCCGCCACCGGCGAGTACGTCGACATGATCGCCGAGGGCATCATCGACCCCGCGAAGGTGACGCGTTCCGCTCTGCAGAACGCGGCCTCCATCGCGGCGCTGTTCCTCACCACCGAGGCCGTCATCGCGGACAAGCCCGAGAAGGCCGCCGCCGGTGGCGCGCCGGGCGGCATGCCGGGCGGTGACATGGACTTCTGATCCTCTTACCGAGGTTCGGAATCCGGTTCGGATCCGAGGGCGGCACCCCTACTCCCAGGGGGTGCCGCCCTCGGCGCGTTGTCCGGGCGCACGGTCCACGCCCGCCGGGCCGTAGACGGACGGACGGGACGCGCCCGCCGGGCCGTTGACGGACGGACCGGACAGGTCCACCGGGCCGTTCACGGACGGACCGGACACCTGGGGCGGCGGCACGGACGACGCCCGGCGCGCCCCGGCGTACGGGGCCTCGTGCGCCACCCCGGTGAAGGGGCCCTCCTGCGGGGCGGACGCCCGGTGCGCCGGGCGGTGCACGCCCGACAGGTCCCGTGCCGTCACGCTGTTGCGGTCCCTGACCGAGCGGCCCAGCGCGAACTGCGGCCACAGGCCCGCCGCCTGGGAGCGGCTGCGCTCGCTCCACTCGCGCGCGGCGGCCTCGCCCGCCTTGTAGTAGTTGAGCGCGAAGCCGCCGGTGTGCACCCGCAGCAGGCAGAAGCCGCCGGGGTACTCCTTGACGGCGCTGACCTCCTGGAGCGTCACCCGGGGTGCCCTGAGCGAGATGGACCGCTTGTTGCGGTGGGTGTGCCCCGCGTGGTGCAGGAAGACGCCCGGCGCGGCGTCGTAGGCGGCGAGGATCGCCCGGGCCTGGCGGCGGCCGAGGTGCTGGCCGCGTGTCGCGGGGAACGGTGAGTGCGGCACCGACAGCGGATGGTGCCCGAACACGACGGTGGGCTGGTCCCGGTGCTCCCTCAGGCCGCGCAGGAACCAGGACAGCTGCTCCGGCGAAAGGCCCCCGCTGTCCCCGCCGTTGCCCGGCTTGTCGTACGTGTCGAGGCCGACGACCCGCAGACCGCCGAGGTCGCGGGCGAAGTACGTGGGTCCGCCGCCGGGCGAGAACGCGTCCCGGAAGCCGTCCCGCGCCCGGGGCCGGTCGTGGTTTCCGCGCGTGATGAAGTACCGCTCGCCGTGCGGCCCGAACGTGTCCAGGATCTCCTTCGCCTTGCGCAGGTCCGCCTGCCCTGCCTCGGCGGAGATGTCGCCCGCCGCGAGGAGGTAGTCGGCGCCGCGCCGTACGGCCTCCGCCACGAGGGCGCGCCCCATCAGCTCCGGGTACGGGGCGAAGCCCTCGGGTTGCGAGACGCCCTGGAGCAGCGGGAAGCCCGGCAGCTTCGGCACGCCCGCGATGCGGCCGGCGGTGGTCTCGCCCAGGTGCAGGTCGTTGCAG
This sequence comes from Streptomyces sp. NBC_01497, assembly GCF_036250695.1. Classification (NCBI taxonomy): domain Bacteria; kingdom Bacillati; phylum Actinomycetota; class Actinomycetes; order Kitasatosporales; family Streptomycetaceae; genus Streptomyces; species Streptomyces sp. NBC_01497. Next base: position 4,729,873 of record NZ_CP109427.1, read on the forward strand.
AGCGCGACGGCGAACAGGTAGCGGCCCGGCGGCGGTTGCGGCGTCGTGAACGCGTACGGCCCGCCCGCCGTGCCGAGCCCGTACGGCGAGGTGCCCGCGGCGTTTCCCGCGACCAGGCACAGCGGCGTGGGCAGCGCGGCACGCCCGTACGAGAGCGCCTGGTAGTAGTAGGTGCGGCCCGGTTCGAGGCCGGTGATCTCCACCTGGTGGTAGGCCGTGCGGTGCTCCTCGCCGACGCGGCGCGTCAGCCGGCCCGGGTGGGTGCCGAAGACGATCTCGCCGTCCGTGGCAGCGGGCAGCATCCGGCCGCAGCCGTCGTCGGTGCCAGGGACCCCGGTGTACCAGGTGAAGATCGCCCGGTCCTCGGTGAGCGTGACGAGTTCGAGCCCGACCGGGCTGACGGCGGCGGCGAGGCCGCGTGGTCCGGCTCGCAGCGGCGGGGCCACGGCGGCGGCCCAGACGGCGGCGCGGTGCAGCAACTCCTGGCGGGCCGAGGGACAACAGCGCATGTTCGGTGTCTTACCCACCTCAGGTGAACGCGCGAGCCACCGGTCGGATGCCCAAATGTCCGCCAACCGTATGACGCGGGACAGCACAGGACCCCGTGCGCCGGGGGAGACTGCGGGGCGGGGAGCGCCCCGCCGCCGTCGCGCCGGGGCTCCTCGCCGTCCCCCGTACGGGCATGCGCACGACGACTAGGACGACTGTGACCAGGGTCAGCCCCGCACGCTCCGCCGATGCCGACACCCTCGACACCCTCCCGGCAACGCCGGCTCGCCACCGCCTTCGCGCGGCCGCGGTGCTGACGCGCTGGGCCACGCCGAGGAGATCGGGTCCGAACCGGCCGGGGCCGCTCCCGGATCAGCCGGAGCCGGCCGGGGATCGGCCGGTGTCGGGTCCGGACCTGTCCAGGTCCGGTCCGGACCTGCCGAGGTCTGCTCCCGGCCTGCCGGTGTCGGGTCCGGGCCGGCCGAGGTCTGCTCCCGGCCTGCCGGTGTCGGGTCCGGACCTGTCCAGGTCCGGTCCGGACCTGCCGGTGTCTGCTTCCGGCCTGCCGATGTTGGTTCCGGACCTGCCGGTGTCTGCTCCCGACTTGCCGGTGTCGGGTCCGGACCTGTCCAGGTCCGGTCCGGACCTGCCGGTGTCTGCTTCCGGCCTGCCGATGTTGGTTCCCGACCTGCCGGTGTCGGCCTTCCGCCGTCTGCGGGAGCGGGCTCCTCGGTGGTTGTCGCCGCGTCAGGTCCTGTGCTGCGTCCCGATCGTGGTGATCGGCTACTGGATGTTCGCGCACTGGCCGCTGATCGCCGGTGGTGCCCGGCAACTGCTGACCGCCAACGTCTACTGGCTGCTCGCCGCGGTCGGCGCCACCGCGCTCGGCTGGGTCGCGGTGTCGCTCGCGCGGCAGGGCACCGTGCTGGAACCCCTCCCGGCCGGACGGCTGTTCGCCACGCAGTTCGCGGCGGGAGCGGCGAACCACCTGCTTCCCGCCGGTCTCGGCGCGGGCGCGGTCAACCTGCGCTTCCTGCGCAAGTGCGGCCTGCCGCTCGGCCGTTCATCCGCCGCGCTCGCGCTCTATCTCCTCTGCGAGTCGGTCGGGCGCTGCCTCCTGCTGCTGGTGCTGCTCGCCGCCTTCCCCGACGCGCTGGACCTGGGCGCTCTGCACCTCGGGCAGCGGCTGCCCGCCGGGCTCCTGCTGCCCGTCGTGCTCGGGGCGGCCGGCCTCGTCGGAGTGCTCTGCCTCGTGCTGGTGCTGCTGCCTTCGCTGCGGCGCGTCATCCGTACGTTCCTCGCGACGGCGTTCACCGACATCCGCTCCCTGCACGCGCGGCCGTCGCGTGCGCTCGCCCTGTGGTGCGGCTCGCTCGGCTTCCCCGCCCTCCAGGCGGCGGGGCTCGTGACGGTGGCGCTCGCGCTGCGGGTGCCCGTACCGGTGCTGCATGTGGCGATCGCCTACCTGGCGGCGAGTGTCGCCGCGGCGCTGGTCCCGATGCCGGGCGGCCTCGGTTCCGTCGACGCGGCGCTCGTCGTGGCGCTCGTGACGACCGGCGCGTCCGTCCCGGTGGCGACCTCCGCCGTGCTGGGCTTCCGCATCATCACCGTCTGGCTGCCCCTCGTCCCGGCCGCACTGACACTGGGCGCCCTGGTCCGCCGGCGTGTCGTGTGACCGCTCCGGCACCGGCACCGCGCCCCGCCGTCGACCCTCGACGATCAGCCGCGGGCGGCGCGGTCCGGTGTCCCCCGTTCGGGCGCCCGCCGGTTCAGGCGCCCAAGGGGATGCTCAACCGCTGCGCAGCGCTGTCTCGGGCGTGGCGGCGGCGGGCCCTGTCGCGGGTTGCGCTTCCGGCTCGGCGGAAGCCGCCTCCTGATCGGCGTTGAGGTCGCGCAGCATCGACTTCGTGAAGCCGAAGTAGTACGTGGCGACGAAGCCCACCAGATAGCCCACGACCAGCCCCGCCGCGTACACGGAGATCATCACGCCCAGGCCGTGGTTGCCGCGGAGAAGCGGGAACAGCGCCCAGCCCGAGGGCCCGATCGCCGTCGAACCGACCGCGTCGCCCAACTGGTTGAACAGCCCGACGACCCCGCCGCCGAACGCCCCGCCCACGCACGCCGTGATGAACGGGCGGCCGAGTGGCAGCGAGACACCGTAGATCAGCGGTTCGCCGACGCCCAGGAACCCGGCGGGCAGCGCCGACCTGATGGTCCGGCGGATCGACGCGTTGCGCGGCAGCCTGAGGTAGACCGCCATGGCCGCGCCGACCTGGCCCGCGCCGGCCATCGCGAGGATCGGCAGCAGGACCGTGTAGCCCTGCTGCTGGATCAGCGTGGTGTGGATCGGGATCAGGGCCTGGTGCAGGCCCAGCATCACCAGTGGCAGGAACAGCCCGCCGAGCACGAATCCGGCCGCGGCGCCGCCGTTGGCGAGCAGCCAGGTGGCGAAGTCCCCGATGCCGGTGGCCACCTCGCCCGCCGCGTACATGAGGCCGTAGAGGGTGACGAGCCCGGCCACCAGGACCGTCAGCGTCGGTGTGAGCAGCACGTCCAGCGCCTCGGGCACCCACCTGCGGCACCATTTCTCGACGGCGACGGCCAGCAGCGCCGCCCCGAGCGCTCCGAGGACGCCGCCCTGGCCCGGTGCCAGCTTCTGGCCGAACGCGTCGACGTTGGTGACCCCGGGGAAGACCGTGATGGCCGCGACCGCGCCGCCGAGCACCGCGGTGCCGCCGAATTCCTTCGCCGTGTTGTAGCCGACGAAGACGGCGATCAGCGACATGAAGCCGGACGCCAGCGCCGCCAGCGCGGGTACCACCGACGGCAGCCAGTGCAGGTTGGTCAGCAGGCCGTTGAGTCCGGAGATGATGCCGCAGCCGATCAGTGCCGGGATCAGCGGGACGAAGATGTTCGCGACCCGGCGCAGGAACAGTTTGAACGGCGTCGCGTTCTTCGCCTTCCTGGCCGCGCGCATCTGCGCTCCCTGTGCCGCCAGCTGGTCCGCGCTGGGCGCGGCCCCGCCGGGGACGTCCGCCGCCCCCGGGGCGGCCGCGCCCGGCTCCGCGGACGGCGCCGCCGTGGTCGCGGCGGGCGTCGCCGCCTCGGTGTCCCCGGCGATCAGCGACTCGAACTCGGGGGTGACCCGGGCGACCGCGCCGGGGCCGAGGACGATCTGGTACGTGTCGTCCTCGACCACGCCGAGCACGGCGGGCAGGGCCTTCAGCGCCTCGTCCTGGACGAGGGAGCGGTCGCGCAGGCCGAGTCTGAGCCGGGTCATGCAGTGGGCGACGGAGGTGACGTTCGCTGCGCCGCCGATCAGCGGAAGGATGGCCTCCGCCGTCGCGCGGTTCTTGTCAGTTGCCATGGTGCCTGGTGCCTTGCTGTGCGAAGTGGTTCGGACGTACAGGTCACCCCGTCAGGGGCCTGGATGCCTGGAGCGCCGCGCGCAGATGGCCGCGGGACTCCGTCAGGAGCGAGGCGGCCGTGCGGCCGTCGACGCCACCGAGGATGGTGAGGATCGCGTTCTTCACCTCCCCGTCGGTGGCGGCGAGCGCGGCCTCGATCTCGGCGTCGGACGCCCCGGTGGCCAGCGCGACGATGCGGCGGGAGCGGGCGCGCAGCTTCTCGTTGGACGCCCGGACGTCGACCATGAGGTTCCCGTAGGTCTTGCCGAGCCGGATCATCGTGATCGTCGAGATCATGTTGAGCACGAGCTTCTGCGCCGTGCCCGCCTTGAGCCGGGTGGAGCCGGTGATCAGCTCGGCGCCCACGACCACCTCGATGCCGTGGTCGGCCGCCGCGGCGAGGGCGCTGTCCGCGTTGCAGGACAGACCCACGGTCAGGGCGCCGAGCGAGCGCGCGTGCTCCACCGCACCGATCGCGTACGGCGTCCTGCCGGAGGCGGAGACGCCGACCACCGCGTCGTCGGGGCCGACCCGCAGAGCGCCGAGGTCCGCCGCCGCCAGCTCCTTGGAGTCCTCCGCGCCCTCGACCGAGGTCACCATGGCGCCCGGTCCGCCCGCGATCAGGCCGACCACCTCGCCCGGGTCGGTGTTGAACGTCGGCGGGCACTCGCTCGCGTCCAGCACGCCGAGCCGCCCCGCCGTGCCCGCGCCCGCGTAGATCAGCCGGCCGCCGCGCCCGGCACGCTCCGCGATCGCGTCGATGGCCTGCGCGATCACCGGCAGCGCTCCCGCGATCGCGGTGGGAACCGTGGCGTCCTCGCCGTTCATGAGACGGGCGATCTCCGCCGTGGGCAGCCGGTCGATCTCGGCGAGGTCGGCGCGGAACGCCTCTGTGGTCAGGGTCTCCAGCTGCGCGCGGAGGTCTCCGTACGGCGCGGGCGCGGGCGTTGAGGTCATCTGGTGCGGCTCTTTCTCGGGGCGCGGAGGGTCGGGGTGTGGGGGCGGGGCGCACGGCGTGCCGTCGGCCAACGGGTACGCCGCAGGCGTCGTCGGACCGCTGGGCGGCCGGACGGCGCTCCGGTGGGTCGGTGCGAGGGGTGCGAGCGGTGCGGGGAGTGGTGAGGGGGCAGTGGGGCTCGGGCCGGCCCGGCTCAGGGGTGCCGGCGGAGGGGGTCCGGGTCCCGGCGCGCTGGGTTCAGCGGGTGCCGCGCGGGCTGTGCCGGTGGGCCAGCGCCTCGTACGAAGCGGACAGCGCGGGTGCCGCCGTCTCGTACGTCCGCTGGGCGACGCCTATGAACAGGCAGTCCACGACGAGCAGCTGACTCGTACGGCTGGACATGGCCGCCGGGCGCAGTTCGCTCTCCCGTGCCGTTGACGTCGTCAGCACATGGTCGGCGTACTGCGTCACCGGGCTGTCCGGCCTGCCGGTGATCGCGACCGTCGTCGCGCCCCGGTCGAAGGCGACCCGCAGTGGCTCTATGACATCGCCCGTCGAGCCCGAATGGGTGATCGCTATCGCCACGTCGCCTGAGCGGAGCTGCACCGCGTTGGTCACGGCGAGGTGCGGGTCGGTGTGCGCGTGGGCGATGAGGCCGATGCGCAGCAGCTTCTGGGCCAGGTCCATCCCCACCAGCGAGGAGGCGCCCACGCCGTAGATGTCGATTCTGCGGGCGGTCACCGCGGCGGAGATCACGGCCCCCAGCTGCGTCGTGTCCAGGGAGGCGGCCGTGTCGGCGAGCGTCTGCTGCTCGTCGTACGCGAGCTTGGCGACGACGTCGGCGATCGAGTCGTCGACCGCTATGTCGGCGGTGACCGCGGGGGAGCGGCCGGACTGCTGCTGGGCCGCGAGGCCGGCGAGGGCGAGGCGCAGATCCCGGTATCCGGGATATCCGAGGAGGCGCGACGTGCGCACGACCGTGGCCTCGCTCGTCCCGGTGAGTTCGGCGAGTCCGGTGACCGTCAGGGCGGCGCAGCCCGCGGGGTCGCCCGCGACAGCCTCCGCGACCAGCTGCATGGAGCGGGTCATGGACGGCGCGAGCGTGCGCACCTTGGCGGCGAGGGCCGCCGGTGCGGGCGGGGTGTTACCGCTGAAAATTTCCTTCAGGTCATTGGCCACCATTGAAAGATATTTTCGGTCCGTGCGGGCAGTCAACCCCCCTTTCCCTCCCTGTGGACAACCGTCGTGCCCAGTGTGTCCGCCGTTCGGGTCACAATGGCGGGATGGACGAGGTGAACCCGTTGGAGCAGGCGCTGCACGCGGCCCGCGCGCTGGTCATGGCCGATCTGGCCGCGAGCGACGTCAGGGGCGCCGAGACCGTCTCGCTCGTCGAGGAGGCGGTGGCCCACCGCAGATGGTGGGTCGAACAGTGGCCGGACGGTGCGTCGTACCTGGCCGGCCTCGTCGCGCAGGACGTGCAGGACGCCCTGCTGGAGGCGTACGGGCGCTGGCCGCTGTGTCCGCTCTGCGGGCCCGACGACCCGCACGCGCTGGAGGTCGAGCCCGAGCTGGGCCCCGACCCGCACTGGGTGTGCGCGAAGGCGGTCGTCGTCATCGCACGGGTCGGTGAGCTGGGGGCGCACCCGTGACCGTCTACATCGACCCGCCGACCTGGCCGGGCCACGGACGCATGTGGTCGCACCTGGTGAGCGATGCCACGTTCGAGGAACTGCACGTCTTCGCGGCCGCGCTCGGCTGCCCGCCGCGTGCCTTCGAGCGCGACCACTACGACCTGCCGTCGCACCGCTACGCCGACGCGGTACGCGCCGGGGCCGTGGAGATCGGCTCGAAGGAACTGGTCCGCAGGATCACGCAGGCGGGCCTGCGCAGGCCGAAGGGCCGCCCGGCCGCCTGATCCGCGCGGAGCGCGGTCACCGCTCCTGCTGTTCCCGCTGCTTCGGCCGCTCCCGCGTCGGGAGCGGCGAGGACGCGACGAGGGTGCTGCCACGGCGTTGGGCGGCACCGTGCAGCCGCATCGCGGGCACGCACAGCCCGATCGCGACGGCCGCCATGGCCGCGCCCGCCCAGGCCGTCGAGGCGAAGCCGAAGCCCGCGTCGATGACCCGGCCGCCGAGCCAGGGGCCCGCGGCGTTGCCCGCGTTGAAGGCCGCCGTGGCGGTCGCCCCGGCGAGCGTCGGAGCGGCGGAGGCGACGTTGAACATACGGGCGTTGAGGGCCGGGGCCGTGTAGAAGGCGGAGAAGCCGAGCAGGAACGTCAGCACGATGGCGGTCACCGCGGAGGACGCCGTCAGCGCCAGCGCGGCCAGCAGCAGCGTCGAGGCGATGACGCCGCTCAACTGCACGCCGAAGAGGTGTGCGTCCGCGTACCGGCCGCCGACTGTGGTGCCGACGAGGGCGCCGAGGCCGAACAGCGCGAGCACGCCAGGCACCCACCCGTTCGCCACTCCCGACACGTCCGTCAGCAGGGGCGCCATGTAGGAGAAGGTGCAGAAGACGGCACCGCCCGCGAGCGCGGTGATCGCGACGGCGAGCCACACCTGGCGGTCCCGGTAGACGGTCAGTTCGCGCCTCAGGTCCGGCTTGCGTTCGGGCGCCGGGATCCGGCGGATCAGCGTGACGACCCCGACGAGGGCGATCGCGGAGGCGACCCCCACGGCCCAGAAGGCGGCGCGCCAGCCGAGGCTGTCCCCGAGGAACGCGCCGGCGGGTACACCCAGCACGTTCGCGATGGAGAGCCCGCCGATCATCACGGCCATGGCGCGGGCACGTGCGTTGAGAGGGACCATCGCTATCGCGACGCCCGCGCCGACCGCCCAGAAGCCGGCGCAGGCGAGGGCGCTGAGGACACGCGAGGCGAACAGCACCCCATAAGTGGGGGCCAGCGCACCGGCGATCTGCCCCAGACCGAACACCGAGATCAGGGCGATGAGGGTGGCGCGGCGCGGCAGCCGCAGCGTGGCCACGGCCAGCAGGGGGGCGCCGACCACCATGCCGATCGCGAAGGCGGAGATCAGCAGCCCGGCGGTCGGGATGGAGACGTCCATGTCGCGGGCGATCGGCGGCAGGAGCCCGGACAGCATGAACTCGCTGGTTCCGAGCGCGAAGACGGACAGTCCCAATATGTAGACGGCGAGCGGCATGCGGTCACGTCGACCCGTTGTCTGAGGCATGTCACGGTCAACGACGGCCGGACTTCGGGGCATTCCCGCCGCATCCTCCCCCTTCATCCGGCGTCGAGGAGGCGCAGTTCCGCGGTGAGGTTGCGGCGCGCCGTCGCCTCCCACTCCCGCTCGCCGTGCGGGGTGCGGAACAGGCGGGGCAGGGAGAGCAGTTGGCGCAGCACGTCGGAGCGGCCCGCGCGGAACAGGTCGTCGGGCACGAACCCGTACTCCTCGCGGACCTGGGCCGCGTAGGCGGCGTACGCCGTGGGGGTGGAGGCGAGGATCGCGAGATCCGCGTCGCACAGGACGGCACCGTTCGTGTCGCCGGGCTCCGGCGCGTGGGTGGTGGTGAGCCGGACCAGGCGGGCGACCTCGGCGGCGGCGCCGGCGGGGACACCGGCCTGCGACAGGGCGCGTTCGGCCAGGGCGGCGGAGCGCTCCTCGTTCTCGCTGCGGTCCGGCCGGTAGACGGCGTCGTGGAACCAGGCGGCGAGCCGCACGGCATCGGGGTCGGCGGCGAGTTCGCGCAGGGTGTCGATGTGGTCGAGCACGGCGGCGAGGTGCCGGGTCGTGTGGTAGCGGCGCTGCGGCTCGGACCACCGTGTCAGCAGTTCCTCGGCGTACGGGGCCGGGTCGGTGTCCGGCGCGCCCGCGGCGCGCAGGGCGGCGGCGAAACGGGCCCGCAGCGCGACCGGGTCCGGCGCGGAGGCCGCCCGTGATCCGCCGGGCTCGGGTTCATCCACAGGGTGGGCCATGGGTACGACAATACGGTCGGGGTTGTGGACAACGCGCGGCGCGGCGGTGGCCGCCGCGCCTACGGTTTTCCGCATGACGAACCAGCCTGGTCACAGCCCCTTGAAGCCCCGCAGCCGCAGGGAGTTCCCCACGACGAAAACGGAGGAGAAGGCCATCGCCGCGCCCGCGATCATCGGGTTGAGCAGCCCGGCCGCCGCGAGCGGCAGCGCGGCCACGTTGTATCCGAAAGCCCACACGAGGTTGCCCCGGATGGTGGCGAGGGTGCGGCGCGCCAGCCTGATGGCGTCGGCGGCGGCCCGCAGGTCCCCGCGCACGAGGGTCAGATCCCCCGCCTCGATCGCCGCGTCCGTGCCCGTGCCCATCGCGAGACCGAGATCGGCCTGCGCGAGTGCCGCCGCGTCGTTGACCCCGTCCCCGACCATGGCGACGGAGCGGCCCTCGGCCTGGAGCCGTTTGACCACGTCGAGCTTGTCCTCGGGCAGCACCTCGGAGATCACCTCGTCCACGCCGATCTCCGCTGCCACGCTCTCGGCGACGGCCCGGTTGTCCCCGGTGAGGAGCACGGGCCGCAGACCCAGGGCGCGCAGTCGGCGCACGGCCTCCGTACTCGTGTCCCTGATGCCGTCCGCGACGGTGAGGACGGCCCGCGCCTCGCCGTCCCAGGCGACCGCCACGGTCGTCCGGCCGGCGGCCTCCGCCTCCTGCCGGGCACGCTCCAGGTCCTCGGGGAGGTGGATCTCCCACTGGGCGAGCAGCTTCGGCCGCCCGGCGAGTACCGCGTGCCCCTCGACGACGCCCTGGACGCCGAGTCCTGGCACATTGACGAAGTCCTGCGGCGCCGGCAGCGCTCCCGCGCGCCTGGCGGCTTCCGCGACGGCCCGAGCGACGGGATGTTCCGACGCGTGCTCCAGCGCGCCCGCCAGCCGCAGGACGTCGGCCTCCGGGACACCGGCGGCGAGGTGCACGTCCCGCAGCTCCATCCGCCCGGTGGTGACGGTTCCCGTCTTGTCGAGCACGATCGTGTCGACCCGCCGGGTCGTCTCCAGCACCTCGGGCCCCTTGATCAGGATGCCGAGCTGCGCGCCCCGGCCGGTACCCACCAGCAGGGCGGTCGGGGTGGCGAGGCCCAGGGCGCACGGGCAGGCGATGATCAGCACGGCCACGGCGGCGGTGAACGCGGCCGCCGCTCCGCCGCCGACGGCCAGCCAGACACCGAGGGTGGCCAGCGCGAGGACGATGACGACCGGCACGAAGACGGCGGAGATCCGGTCCGCGAGACGCTGCGCGGCGGCCTTGCCGTTCTGCGCGTCCTCGACCATCCGCGCCATCCGGGCGAGCTGGGTGTCCGCGCCGATCCGGGTGGCCTCGACCACGAGACGGCCGCCGGCGTTGAGCGTCGCGCCTGTCACGGCGTCACCGGTGGCGACCTCGACGGGCACGGACTCGCCGGTGAGCATCGAGGCGTCCACGGCTGAGGAACCCTCGACGACCCGGCCGTCGGTGGCGATCTTCTCGCCCGGCCGGACGAGGAAGCGGTCGCCGACGCGCAGTCCGGAGGTGGGCACCCGCACCTCGCGGCCCGCGCGCACGAGCGTGACCTCCTTGGCCCCCAGTTCGAGCAGGGCGCGCAGCGCGGAGCCCGCCTTGCGCTTGGCGCGTGCCTCGAAGTAGCGCCCGGCCAGGATGAAGGCGGTGACGCCCGCGGCGGCTTCGAGATAGAGGTTCCCGGAGCCGGAGGAGTGGGTGACCGTCAGCTCGAAGGAGTCGCGCATGCCGGTCATTCCGGCCGTGCCGAAGAACAGCGCCCACAGCGACCAGAGGAAGGCGGCGAGCGTACCGACGGAGATGAGCGTGTCCATCGTGGCCGCGCCGTGCCGCAGATTCGTCCAGGCGGCGCGGTGGAAGGGCCAGCCCGCGTAGACGACGACGGGGGAGGCGAGTGCCAGGGAGAGCCACTGCCAGTTGTCGAACTGCAGAGGGGGGATCATCGCCATCGCGATCACCGGGACGGCGAGGACGACGGCCGTCGTCAGCCGCTGCCGCAGGGAGCGCTGCTCGGCGTTCTCCCCCCGGCGCTCGTTGCCGGCCGGGCCGCTGTCGTGCGCCGCGGTGGGAGCGGGAGCGGGAGCGGGGGCCACCGGCTCCCGCGCCGTGTAGCCCGTGGCCTCGACCGTGGCGATCAGGTCGCGTACGGACAGCTCGCCTCCGTAGCTGACCTTCGCCTTCTCGGTGGCGTAGTTGACCGTCGCCGCCACGCCTTCCATGCGGTTGAGCTTCTTCTCGATGCGCGCCGCACAGGAGGCACAGGTCATCCCGCCGATGGAGAGTTCGACCTCGGCGGGGGCGAGGCCTGGCCCAGGGTCGGCCTGCGTGGTCCTGGTGCTCATGAGGTCGCTCCTCGACGTCGATTACGCATCTGATCCTACCCCCTAGGGGTATGGGTCCTCCCTTCGGTATACCCCCGAGGGGTATGAAACGCAAGGGGGTACGGGAGACGGGCGGGGCGGTGATGCGGGGGGATGTGACGGGACCGTAAGGTGGGGGAAACAATTGGACTAGACCTGTCGAAATGGGATGGCATGAGCGAGCGCGCAGTTCTGGAGGTGATCGCCCTCGACGCCGACGACGCGGTCGCCGCGCGCGACGGAGGGGCGGACCGCCTGGAGGTCGTCACCGACATGGCGGCCGACGGTCTGAGTCCGTCGCGGGAGACGGTCGGCCGCATCCGCGCGGCCGTCGACCTCCCCCTGCGGGTGATGCTCAGGCTCACGGACGGATTCCTGGCAGGGACGCCCGCCGACGTGGACCGGCTGGTGGAGGTGGCGGCGGAGCTGCGCGCCGAGGGGGCGGAGGAGTTCGTGCTCGGCTTCCTCGACGCGCGGGGCCGCCCCGACCTGGTGACGGTGGAGCGGCTGGTCGCGGAGCTCGACGGCTGCCGGTGGACGTTCCACCGTGCCATCGACCGCGCGGGCGACCGCGACGCCCTGCGCAAGCGCCTCGCCGACCTGCCGGGCCTGGACACCTACCTCACGGCGGGCTCCCCGGCCGGTGTCGACGAGGGGCTCCCGACGCTGCTGGCGGAAGCGGCGGCCACGGTCGGCGAAGAACCGGGCTACGAACCGCAGCTGCTGGTGGGCGGCGGGCTGCGCCTCGACCATCTGCCCCGGCTGCGGGCGGCGGGCGTGCGCGCGTTCCACATCGGCAGCGCGGCCCGACCGGACGGCTGGCAGGCGCCCGTCTCCCCGGACGCGGTCACCGTCTGGCGCCGGACGCTGGACGCGTAACCCCGGCAGCCGGCAGCCCGCCGCCGCTCCGCGCGAGCGCGGCCCTGGGCGTACTCGCGCCGGGGCGGGACCGTGGCCCGCTGTCCTCTCGACGCGGCTTCCGTCCCGGCGCGGTGAACCGGGCGCCGGCGCCCGGGGCGGGGCGCCCGGGGCCTTGAGTCAGCTGCCTCGGGCAGCCCCGGGGCGGGGCGGCCTGGAGCCTCAGGCCGTCGGGGCTCCGGCCAGGGCCGCCGGCAGGGGTGTGGTGTGCAGGACGGCGAGGCCGGAGACCGCACGGGTCAGCGCCACGTAGAGGCGCCGCAGGCCGGTGCGTTCGTCCGGCTCGCCCGCCACGATCGCCGACGGCTCGTCCAGCACCACGTAGTCGTACTCCAGGCCCTTCGCCAGGGAGGCGGGCACCAGCGTCAGGCGGGACTCCGCCGTCGTTTCCTCGCCCGGCGAGAGATACGGCATCCCGGCCGCCCCCAGCGCCGCGGCGAGAGCAGGTACGCGGGCGTCGGCAGCGATCAGGCCGGTCGAGCCCTCGTGCTTCAGGGCCTGACGGCAGGCGTCCAGCACCGCGGCGTCCCCGGCCGCGGCGGCAGCGGCGTCCGCTGTCGTCCCGCCGTGGGCGCCCGTGCCGCCATCGGCGGCCCCGACCGGACCCGCGAGGGTGCCCGTGTCCGTCGTGACCTCCCGCACGGACAGGGAGCCCGGGGACTCACGTACCGAGCGGACCTCCGCGAGGCCCGGCGCGATCGACGGCAGCAGCCGCGACGCGTACGCGATCACCTCGCGCGGGACGCGGAAGCCCGCCGTCAACTCCTCCACCAGTGCCTCCGGCTTGCCGAGGTGCAGCAGCGCCTGCTCCCAACTCGTCGTGGCCCAGGGGGTCGTGCCCTGTGCCAGGTCGCCGAGGACGGTCGCGGAGCCGGTCGAGCAGCGGCGGCCGACCGCGCGGTACTGCATCGGGGACAGGTCCTGTGCCTCGTCCAGCACGACATGCCCGAGCGAGTGGGTACGCGAGACGAGGTCGTTCGCCTCGTCGATGAGCACGGCGTCGGCCGCTGACCAGGCGGCCGACTTCACGCTGCGCGGCGGTTTCGCCCACAGCACGGCCTGCTGCTCGTCCGCCGTGAGCAGGCCCTCCGCGTGCTCGGCGAGGAACCGCGCGTCCGACAGCAGCCTGAGGACCAGCTTCGCCGGGTCGACGGGCGGCCACACCGCCTTGACGGCGGCCTTCACCGCGGGGTTCCGGGCCACGGCGTCCTGGACCCGGTCGTCGGGAGCCTCACCGGCCTGTTCCATCCGTACGAGCACGGCGTGCGCGATCCGCTGGGGGAGTGCGTCGCGCGCCGCTCCGTAGCGGATGTCGCGGTCGAGCAGTTCGCGGACCATCTCCTCCAGCTCGTACGCGGGCACCCGCCAGCGACGGGAGCCGCGTACCACCATCAGCGGCTCGGCCGGCGGCGAGACGTGCGAGCGCAGCGCGCGGCGCAGCACCTCGGCCATCCGGGCGTCGCCCTTGACGACGGCCGTCGGTGCCGGGTCGGTACCGCGTACCGGGACCGCGTCGGAGGTGACGAGGGATTCGACCGTCGCCTGCTTGACCTCCAGCTCGCCGAGGGCAGGGAGCACCTGTTCGATGTAGTGCAGGAACGACGCGTTCGGGCCGATGACGAGGGTGCCCGTACGGGCGAGCCGCTCGCGGTGCGCGTACAGCAGGTAGGCGACGCGGTGCAGGCCCACGGCCGTCTTTCCGGTGCCGGGGCCGCCCTGCACACAGACCGTGCCACCGAGCTCGGATCGCACGATCTCGTCCTGCTCGGGCTGGATCGTCGCGACGATGTCACGCATCGGACCGACGCGCGGGCGCTCGATCTCCGCCTGCAGGAGCCTGCTCGTGTGCTCGCCGTCGGCTGCCTCCGCCGGGTCGGACAGGCGCTCGTCCTCGTATGCGGTCAGTTCGCCGCTCGTGTAGCCGAAGCGCCGCCGCAGCCGTACGTCCAGGGGGTTCTTCCTGGACGCCTGGTAGAACGGCTGCGATACGGGGGCCCGCCAGTCGATCACCATCGGGTCGCCCTGCGCGTCGTGCACGTGGCGGCGTCCGATGTAGAACGACTCGCCCTCCGCGCCCTCCGCCTGCTCGGCGCCGACGTCGTGCAGGTAGTCGAGGCGGCCGAAGAACAGCGGTGTGTGCGCGAGGTCCGCCAGTGACTTGATGCGTTCCTTGATCTGCGCGTCGAGGACGGCCGCGTTGACCCAGTTCGCGGTGACGTCGCGGATGTCCAGCGACTCCGCGTCCTCACGCATGGCGCGCAGCGCGGCGCGTGAGGAGGTCAGGTGGCCGCGTTCCCGCCCCAGCGGATCGAGCGGATCGAGCGGATCGAGCGGATCGAGCGGATCGAGTGAGTCGAGCGGGTCGCGTGGACCGGCCGGGTCGAGCGGCGCGGATGCCGCGGGCGGCGCGTCGGCGCTGGGCGGCGCGGCCGGCGCGGGGTCGGTGTCGGGTTCAGGGGCGTGCGAGGGCACGGGTGCGGCCTCCGGTGACTGGTACACGGCTACGGATACGCGGCTGGAGCAGCGGTGCGTGCGCACGCCGACGGCCCGGGGCGCCGTCCCGAAGGGCGGTGCGGCGGTCTCCGTACGGAGCGGATCACGTCACGGCGGCCATCCGGTTTCCGTCCGGACGGCGGCACTCCACGAAGGAGGCGGGCAAGACGCGAGATTCTAGCCATCGTGCCGACGCGGGGCGAACTCTTTTCCCACGGCGGTCCTGTCCGGCCCGATCGGCGTGCGATGGGCCGCGCTCCGGATCAGTTGCGGGACGGACAGTGATCCCGGAGAACCAGCGTCCGCCCCGTAGGGGATCCGGGGGCCGCGGTATGGGCCTCAGGGCGTACGGCGGCTGCCCTCAAGGGTGAGGGGTCCGGGCCGAGGTTCAGTCCACGGACCGATGTGCCGAGAATGTCCGGAATCCATCATGGAGGTATGAGCGCACACACTCTCACCCCCACGCACGGCGCGACCGCCACCGGCATCGGCGCCCTTTCCCACCCGGGCCACGGCGTCGGCGAGACGTTGCGCGCGGTCAAGGTCTTCGTGGCCACCGCGTTCAACGTGGCCGTACTCGGCGAATACGCCGAGGAGGCCGGCATCCAGCGCCGCCACGCCGTCCCCGCTCCACGTGCTCCACACGGCGACTGACTGACCGGGCCGCGGCCCAGGCGGCGCCGTACCCCCGCAGCCCGCCGCACGCAGCCCGCCGCACGCCGCTCGCCCGACGTCCGCAGCCCGCTGAACGCCTGCGGTGCCCCCGCGTTCGCCGCGCGCGGGACGCTTGTCGTGCCCCGCGCCCGGATCAGCCGGTTTCCGTAACCCCGTGCCCGTCTCCGCTATGCCGTGCCCGGAGGGATCACACCTCGCCGGCGAGCAGATCGTCCGCGTCCATGATCCGGTACGCGTAGCCCTGCTCGGCCAGGAAGCGCTGCCGGTGCGCCGCGAAGTCCTGGTCGATCGTGTCGCGCGCGACGACCGAGTAGAACCGCGCCTCGTGCCCGTCCGCCTTCGGCCGCAGCACCCGGCCGAGCCGCTGCGCCTCCTCCTGGCGTGAGCCGAACGTTCCCGACACCTGGATGGCGACGGTCGCCTCGGGCAGGTCCACGGAGAAGTTCGCGACCTTAGAGACCACCAGCACGGACAGCTCGCCCTGCCGGAACGCCTCGAACAGCTTTTCGCGCTGCGCGTTGCTGGTCTCGCCCTTGATCACCGGTGCGCCGAGGTGTTCGCCCAGTTCGTCGAGCTGGTCGATGTACTGCCCGATCACGAGGGTCTGCTCGCCCTTGTGCTTGCGCACGAGCGCCTCGGTCACCTTCTGCTTGGTGTCCGTCGTGGCGCAGAACCGGTACTTCTCCTCGGTCTCGGCGGTCGCGTAGGCCAGGCGTTCGCTGTCGGTCAGGTTGACCCGTACCTCCACGCAGTCCGCCGGCGCGATGTAGCCCTGCGCCTCGATCTCCTTCCACGGCGCGTCGAACCGCTTCGGCCCGATCAGCGAGAAGACGTCCGACTCGCGGCCGTCCTCCCGTACGAGCGTCGCGGTCAGTCCGAGCCGCCGCCGGGCCTGGAGGTCGGCGGTGAACTTGAAGACCGGAGCGGGCAGCAGGTGCACCTCGTCGTAGAGGATCAGGCCCCAGTCCCGGGAGTCGAACAGCTCCAGGTGCGGGTAGACGCCCTTCCGGCGGGTCGTGAGCACCTGGTATGTGGCGATCGTGACCGGCCGGATCTCCTTCCTGGTGCCGCTGTACTCGCCGATCTCGTCCTCGGTCAGCGAGGTCCGCTTGATCAGCTCGTGCTTCCACTGCCGGGCCGAGACCGTGTTCGTGACGAGGATCAGCGTCGTCGCCTTCGCCTCGGCCATCGCGCCCGCGCCGACCAGGGTCTTGCCCGCGCCGCACGGCAGGACGACGACGCCGGAGCCGCCGTGCCAGAAGTTCTCCACGGCCTGCTTCTGGTAGGGGCGCAGCGACCAGCCCTCCTCGTCGAGTTCGATCGGGTGGGCCTCGCCGTCGACGTATCCCGCGAGGTCCTCGGCGGGCCAGCCGAGCTTCAGCAGGGTCTGCTTGATCTGCCCGCGCTCGGACGGGTGCACGGCGACGCTGTCCGCGTCGATGCGCGGGCCGACCAGCGGCTGCACCTTCTTGGAGCGGAGGATCTCCTCCAGCACGGGCCGGTCCGTGGAGGTGAGCACCAGGCCGTGCGTGGGGTGCTTGGCGAGGGTGAGGCGCCCGTAGCGGGCCATCGTCTCGGCCACGTCCACCAGCAGCGCGTGCGGCACCGGGTAGCGGGAGAACTCCACGAGCGCGTCGACGACCTGTTCCGCGTCGTGTCCGGCCGCGCGCGCGTTCCACAGACCGAGAGGCGTGAGCCGGTACGTGTGGATGTGCTCCGGCGCACGCTCCAGCTCGGCGAACGGCGCGATCGCGCGGCGGCACGCGTCCGCCTGTTCGTGGTCGATTTCCAGCAGCAACGTCTTGTCGCTCTGGACGATGAGAGGTCCGTTCACAGCCGCGCCCTTCCCGTGCTCCGTGCCGATGGCCACCTGTGCGGTACGCCAAACGTCCAGTGTCTCCCATCGCGCGCGGATCCGGGGTGGGTCTCGTGTCGGGACGGTAAGAGACCGTAGACGTACGACGTGTGGTTCCGCGCGCACGGAATGAGCGGGGGCGGCCGGGGCATCCGCAACGCATGACGGCAGAAACGGAATCCACCGTGTCGCAGGATGTCGACGGCGACGAGGTCGCCATGAGGCGAGGGTGGGGCCGTACGGCCTTAAGAGTGCTGATCCTGGTGGTCGCCTTCGCGGCGCTGGTGGCCTTCTCGGTGCTGCTCGCCGAGCTGACCCTGACGCCGTCGCCCGCGTCCCGGGGGATCGCCGGATCCAATCTCCAGCCGGGCCATTCGCTGCGGCAGTACGCCGACGACTACACGTTCCTCGGGGCGTGCAAGCAGGTCGGCGGCAACCTGCTGATCGGGGCGCCGTTCGGGATCATCCTGCCGGTGCTCGTACCGCGCAGGCTGCGCATGGTGCGCGTGGTGCTGCTGACGATGCTCGTGATGGTCCTGGTGGAGCTGGCGCAGGGCGCACTGGTCGAGGGGCGCGCCTTCGACGTGGACGATGTGATCCTGAACACGTCGGGCGCGATCATCGCGTACGCGCTGATCGGCCGGATCATCGGCCACAAGTACCACGCCCTGGCCGAGCCGCGGCCGGTACGGGTGCGGCGCGGGCGGACGTCCCGTCGGACGCCGGAAGCGGAGCCCGCGTCGAAGAGGTCGCTGCCGTGGCGGAAGCCGGACCCGGAGAGCAAGCCCGCCCTGGCGGCGGCGCCCGCCCGGGGCAGGAGGACGGGCCCGGGGAGGACAGCGCCCGCGGCCACCGAGGAATCGGGCTCCACGTGGGGCGTGGTGAAGCGGCGGCTGTCGACGCGGGGTGCGAGGGACGCGGCTCCGCCGGCGGCGAAGCCGAGGGCGCGGAAACCGGCGGCGGCCTCGTCGGGTACCGCGAAGGCGCGGACGACGAAGACGGTCCCGGACAAGGCGCGCACGGCCAAGGCGGGTACCGGGAAGCCGGCAGCGGCGAAGCCGAGGACGCCGAGGCGGAAGTCCGAGCCGGGGCCCGAGGCGGGGACGAAGCCGAAGCCCGGGGCGAAGTCGGAGCTGAAGCCGGCAGCCACCGGCACCGGCACCCAGCGCACGGGCGGGCTGGCCGGGCTGCTCCGACGGCGTTGACCCCGCGTGGGGCGCCAGTGGGGCGCCCAGGGGGATCGGCCGGGCCGGTCGCGGGACGCGGCGGTCAGCGGGCCGCCGGGATCGCGGGCCGGGCCGGTCTTCGTCCCGTACGGCCGCGGGCGGGTGGCCGCGAGGGTCAGGCGGGGTCGTCGGCGAGTTCGGCGACCCCGGTGATCCGGTGCAGCGGATAGGTACGGACCTCGTCGGCCGTGTGGTCGTACGCGGTGACGAAGCCGCCCTCCACCCGGACCGGCGCGATCACCCGCTGGCTGGCCGCGCCCTCGGCGTTGACGTACCCGATCCACAGGGCGGACGCGGTCAGGACCGCCGCCTGGACGGTCGCCAGGGTCTCGGCGGCCGTCGTGCGCGGCGGCTCGCCGGCTGTCGCGGCGGGATCGGGGCCCGGGGCCTGTCCCAGCGGTTTGCGTTCGACGGTGGCGGCCAGGTCACCGGCGCGGATGGCGCGCACGGCCGCCGCGAGCAGCGGCGGTTCGGGGAGCGGCGGCCCGTCCGGTACGGGCGCGGGCGCGGTGCGCGCGGGCGTGCGGTGGGCGTGTGCGCGGGTGACGAGGACATCGCCCTCCGCCGACTCGGCGGCCGGGGCGAACCCCATGGCGCGCAGCCCGTCGAGCAGTGTCGCCGGATCGGCCTGGGCGGCGAGGACGGTCGGCGCGAGGCGCCGCAGCCGCAGGTTCGCCGAGCGCTTGTCGGCGAGGATCTCGCCGAGCACCGCGCCGTCGTCGGACCGTACGTACGCGGACGCCACGCCCACCCGCAGGTGGCCGTGCTTGCGCGCCACGTCGTCGATCAGGTAGCTCAGCGGCTGCGGCACGGGCGTACGGCTGTGGTTGTTGAGGAAGGCGTGCAGATCGGACGCCGACTGCCCGGCGTCCAGCGCGCGCCGTACGGAACCGGGCGTGAAGCGGTAGACCGTGGCGCCGCCCCTCGACTCGATCTCGGCGGCCACGGACAGCAGGTCGGCGAGCGGGCGCAGCAGCGGTCCCGGCGCGACGGCGGTCAGGTCGGCCTGGAGCAGGACGTGGTCGAGCGGTTCTGGCAGCAGCGGGGCGAGGGCGCGGGCGGCGCGTGCGGCCCGCGCGCCGGGCGCGTCGGCACCGGTGTCCGCCGCGGCGACCGTCTCCCTCGCCTGCGCCGCCGCACCACCTGCCGCGTGGGCCGGCGCCGCCGCACCCTCCGTGTCCCGCCCCTGCGTCGCCTCCGCGCCGGTCTCCCGGGACACCGCCGCCTCGTGCGGCGCGTCCGGCTCCCGGGCCGCCTCGGGCAGCAACGCCCTCCCCATCGCGGACAGGGCGCCCCGGCCCGTGATGCCGAGCAGTTCCGACTCGTCCAGCGTCCAGTTCGCGAGCCGGCTGCGCAGATCCTCCGTACGGCCCGTCACCCCGGCGCCCCGCAGCGGGCGTTCCCAGTTCAGCCGGTCCAGCAGCGACGCGCGCGTCGGTGACGTGCCCTCGGGCGGCAGCGCGAGCAGCGCGAGCACCCGGCCGCGCACTTCGGGAGCGGCGCCCCGGTCCAGGTCGGGGCCGAGCGCGGACAGTGTGCGGCCCCTGCTGTCCTGACTGCCCACCAGGCCCGGCGTCCGGGTCGCGGCCAGCCACGCGGTCGCGAGCACCGCCCAGCGCTCGGGGGCGGTCAGCTCCTGCCAGTCGTCGTACGCGGGGGTCGGCGCGTACCGCTCGTCGGCCTCGCCGTCGGCGGCGATCAGCCCGGCGGCGTAAGCGAGTTCGACCCAGAACGCGGCGAGCGGCTCGGTCGTGTCGAGCGCGGCGGCCGTGCGCTTGAGGTCCCGTACGGACAGTCCGCCCGCGCGCAGGACGCCGGGGCCGCCCTCGTTCCAGTCCTTGCCGAGTTCCTCGACGATGTCGAGCGCGGTGAACGCCTGCGCGGCGGCCGCGCTGTCCACGACGGGCGGGGCGTAGACGCCGCGCGGTTCCAGCACGGGCGGCAGCGGTTCCGGCTGCCGGTGCGCCCGTCCGCCGCGCAGATGCAGGGCGACCTCGCGCGGCAGGACGACGGTGCGGGGCGACGCGGGCAGCAGCAGACCCCGGTGGCGGAGCCACTGCACGGGCGGCGTCGAACTCGCGGTGACCTCCCCGTAGGGCGGCCCCCACACGAGCCGGTCCAGTACGGCCAGCGCCTCGCCGGGGGCGGTGTCGAGAAGCTCGGCCATCCGGCGCCGGTCCGTGAACAGGGCGGTCAGGGAGGCGACCGCGGACACCCCGTCGTGGGTGCTCGGCAGCCCCACGGCGGTCAGGATCTCCTGGACACGGCCGGGGGACATGCCGTTGGTGGCCTCGGCGACGGTCGGGCCGAGACCGGTGGGGGAGGGCTGCGAGGCGGACGGGGCGAGGAGTTCGCGGGCCGTACGGACGAGCCGCAGACGGTCCTCGTCGCCCCAGACGAGGGCCTGGTCGCGCAGCGTGTCGAGGGCGACCGGCAGCGCCGCCTCGACGGCCGGGTCGCGGTCGTCGCCCGCGAGGAGGGCGCGCAGCGTCGCCAGCGGGGAGGGCTCGGGCGCCACGGCGAGGGCCTGGGCGGTCTGGAGGGTGAACCGGTCGAGCCGTTCCAGCGCGCGGACCACGGAGGCACGGGTGCCGGCGCGCCCGGCGAGCTGGGAGAGGTCGCTGGGGACGGGCGAGAGCAGGTCGGGGCGGGCCTGCAGCAGCGCGATCAGCGAGGCGTCGCCCCGCGAGCGCAGCGATTCGGCGAGCGTACGGGGCGGTCCGGCGGCACCGCTGCCACGCGCGGCCCGGGCGCCCGCGGGGCCGGAGGAACCGCCGGCGTCCGTGCCGCCGCCGGGCGCGCGGCCGCCCGCCTCGCGGCCTGCCCCGTGCCCTGCTCCGCCGGGTCCTTCCGACACGTGCGCCTCCTCGGTACGGCCCGTTGTCCCATCCGACCCAAGGTAGCCCTTGACGGCGCGGGCGCGGGCCCGCCGTACGGGTCCGCCCTGGTCCGTCGGGGGTGAGCCGGCCCCCGGGCCCGGCCGGCGGTGCGGCGGAGGCGGTGGTGCGCGGGAGGCGGCGGAGCGGTCGTCCGTCGCTCCGGGCGGAGGGTGCGGCGGAGGCGGCGGTGCGGGCCCGCGCTCCGCCGGGCGGAGGTGCGGCGCGGGCGGCGGTCCGACGGCCTGCCCCGGTCGGGGACGGCCCTCGGCCGGGGCAAAGACAAGGGTCCGCGGGACGGACAGCCCGACGCGAGCCGGAGAGCACTGGACGTGCGCTGAGGACTCCGACACCATCACGTGGTGGGGATCGAGAGCGACCAGCTGGTCTTTGACTACCTCAGCCGCGTCGGTGACGTGGCTCATCAGCGACAGATGACCTCCGGCGACCGGATGAGACTCGTGTCGTCGCTGCGCAGCGAGATCGACCGCAGGCGCGGTGACCCGGGCGGGGACACGACCGCGGTGGTCAAACGGATCCTGGGACAGCTGGGGACACCGGAGACGGTCGTCGGTTCCGCGTCAACCGGGGCGGGCGGCCCGTCCGCACCGGTGGGCTCCGGGGGCTCGGGGTACGTGCCCCCGCAGCCCACGTCGGCGCGGCCCGCGCCGACGGGACCGCACCTGGCGGGTATGGACGAGCGGGGCGCGGGCCCGGACACGGCGAACGGCGGCACCACCGACTGGTGGCGGGTGCAGCCGGGGCCCGCGCAGGACGCGATGGGACCGGGACAGATGCGTGTCGGCGGGTTCGTGGGCGGCGTCGAGATCCCGGAGATACTGCGTCCTCCGGGACGTGACGGGGCGTCGGCGGTGCCGCTGACGAAGGCCGTGCCGGGCGTCGCCGGTGGCGGGACGATCGAGGAAGTCGTCGTCGAGGACGAGCCGGCCCGCGGGTGGTGGCGGCGCGGTGGGGTGCGGGGCTCCGGCACGTTCGGCCTGACCAGCCCGTTCCTGCTGCTGACCGCGGTGCTGCTGGTGGTCGGCGCGGTCCTGGGGAACATCTGGGCGCTGCTCGCGGGCTGGGTGTTCGCCTACTTCTCGCGGACGCTGACGAGGAGCGAGGCGAAAGTCGCGGTCTTCTGGCTGCCGGGCGTGTCGGTGGCGGGCGGCATCGTCTGGCTGTGGGGCCGCTTCAACGACCGCTGGGGCACGCCCATCCCGGACGGCACGATGGGGCACGCGCTGTCGGACACCTGGCCGGTGGTGGTGCGGGTCGCCGCGGTGGTGTCGGCGCTGTTCCTGGTGTGGCGGTCACGGCGCGTGCGCTGAGCCGGGCGGTGGCCCGGTGGTCGGGGCGGGGCCGGGGGTCACGGCGGGTTCGCCCGGCCCACGGGGGCCGGCGGCCGGCCGGTGGCACTTGAGGCCCGTACTCCCCGGTGCACCGCCGGATGCCCCGGGGCCCCGGACGGGTCGCCGGATCTCAGCGCGTCGCCGTCCCGGAGCCGGTCCCGGTGCCTGAGCCGGTCCCTGAGCCGGTCCCTGAGCCGGTCCCGGCCGTCGGCCCGGCGGGGCCCGGCAGCCTCGCGCCGGCCGGTGGGGCGTAGGGGGTGCCGGGGATGACCAGGGGGCTGCCGGTGACCGGATCGGGGATGACGACCGCGGTCAGGCCGAACACCTCGCGGACGAGGTCCGCGGTCACCACGTCCGCCGGCCTGCCCTCGGCGACGATGCTGCCTTCCTTCATCGCCACCAGGTGGTCCGCGTAGCGCGCCGCCTGGTTGAGGTCGTGCAGGACGATCACCACGGTCCTGCCGCGCTCGTGGTTGAGACGCCGGACCAGGTCCAGCACCTCCACCTGGTGCGCGATGTCGAGGAAGGTGGTCGGTTCGTCGAGCAGCAGCAGGTCCGTATCCTGGGCCAGCGCCATCGCGATCCACACGCGCTGGCGCTGGCCGCCGGAGAGTTCGTCGACCGCACGGTCCGCGAGATCGGTGACGTTGGTGCGTTCCATCGCGGCCGTGACGGCACGCTCGTCGTCCTCGGACCACTGCTGCCACCAGCGCTGGTGGGGCTGCCGGCCGCGGGAGACCAGGTCGGCGACCGTGATGGCCTCGGGCGCCGTCGGCGACTGCGGCAGCAGACCGATCGACTGGGCGATGCGCCGGGTCGGGACGGATGCCAGTTCCTCGCCGTCCAGCAGTACCGTGCCGGCCCGGGGCTTGAGCAGCCGCCCGAGCGCCCGCAGGGTGGTGGACTTGCCGCACGCGTTGGGGCCGACGATCACCGTGACCCGGCCGTCGGGGATCGACAGGTGCAGATCGCGTACGACCGTCCGGTCGTCGTAGGCGAGGGTCAGCTCCCTCGCCGCGAGCCGGGACGCGGCCTCGGCGGGACGGGCGGCCGTCCCCAGGGGGCCGGACGCGGCCTGAGTGGTGCCGGACGCCGCCGAAGCGGCCTCCGTGGGCCGGGACGCGGCCTCCTGGGACACGACGGCACCGTCCGTGCCGTCGGTCTGATCCGTACCGGCCGTGCCGGTCCCGTGGTCCTTCATCACTTGCCTCCCGTCGCCCGCGCGCCCGTGCCCGCGCCGCTCCGCCGTATCAGCAGCCAGATCAGGTACGGCGCGCCGACGGCCGCCGTCAGTACGCCCACCGGCAGTTCCGTCGGCAAGAACAGCGTCTTCGCCAGCAGGTCGCCGAGCACCACGACGACGGCGCCGGTCAGCGCCGACGTCAGCAGCGGGATCTGGGCCGTGCCGGTGATCCGCCGCGCGATCTGCGGCGCCATCAGTGCCACGAAGTCCACGGGGCCCGCGGCCCCCGTCGCCACCGACGCGAGGACCACGCCGATCACGACCAGGCCGAGCCGTACGCGGTTCAGCCGTACGCCGAGCGCCGTGGCCGTGTCGTCGTCCATCGCGACGGTGCGCTGCGCGTACGCCGCCCACAGGACGGCGGGTGTCAGCACGATCAGCGCGATCAGCATCGGCGTGGCCTCGTCGTACCCGCGCCCGTTCAGCGAGCCGGTCATCCACACCTGGGCCTGCTGGGCGACCAGGACGTCGCCCTTCGTCATGAACAGGGTGATGACGGACTTCAGCGCGATCGAGAACCCGATGCCGATCAGCACGAACCGGGTCGCGTGCAGCCCCCCGCGCCACGCGAAGAGGTAGACGAGGGCCGCCGCCGCGAGTCCGCCGAGGATCGAGAGGTACGGCAGCAGGGTGTACGAGGTGACGCCGAAGGTCAGCGCGCCCACCGTCACGACGCCCGCGCCCTGGCTGATGCCGATGATGTCGGGGCTGGCGAGCGGGTTGCGGGCGACGGTCTGGATCAGCGCGCCGGAGACGCCGAACGCCAGGCCCACCAGCAGCCCCAGCACCAGCCGCGGCTCCCGCAGTGTGCCCACGATCAGCTGGTCGGAGGACTGCCCGCCGCCGAGGACGACCGCGACCACGCGGTCCGGCGAGATGAAGCTGTCGCCGACGCACAGGTACGCCACGCAGATCAGCGCCAGCAGGACCAGCAGGGCGGCCACCGCGAGTGCCGCACGCCGGTGCAGCAGGAACGAGCCCCGGCCCCGGCGGATCACCCCGTAGCCGGCCGGGCGCGCGCCCGGTGGACGTCCCGCCCGGGTCCCGGGTGTGCGGTTCGTGGTGGCGCTCATGCCGGCACCGCCTTCCTGCGCACCAGCGCCACCAGGAACGGCACACCGATCAGCGCCGTCATCACGCCCGCCGGCACTTCGCTCGGCGGGAAGACGATCCGTCCGATCACGTCCGACACCAGCAGCATCACGGGTCCGATCAGCGCGGCCATGGGCAGCACCCACCGGTGGTCCGTGCCGACGAGGGCCCGTGCGATGTGCGGTACGGCGAGTCCGACGAACGCGATCGGTCCGGCCGCGGCGACCCCGCCGCCGACGAGCAGCGTCGCGCCGACGCCGCCGACGATCCGGACGACGGCCACGTTCTGGCCGAGCCCGACCGCCACGTCGTCGCCGAGCGCCAGTGCGTCGAGGCCGCGTGCCACGTACACCACCAGCACCGCGCCCACCAGCAGGAACGGCCACACCTCGCCGGCCACCGAGCCCTGGCGGCCGGTCAGCGAGCCCACCTGCCAGAAGCGGAACTCCTCCAGCGTGGCCGCGTTCGTCGTGAGGATGCCCTGGGTGACGGCGACCAGCAGCGCGTTGATCGCCGCCCCGCCGAGCGCGAGCTTGACCGGGGTCGCGCCGCCGCGTCCCCGTGACGCGATCGCGTAGGCGGCGACGGACGCGGCGCCCGCGCCCGCGAAGGCGAACCACACGTACCCGTCGAGGGTGTGCACCCCGGCGAAGGTGATCGCGAGCACCACGCCGACCGACGAGCCCTGGCTGATGCCGAGGATGCCCGGGTCCGCGATCGGGTTGCGCGTGATGCCCTGGAGGGTCGTACCGGCGAGGGCCAGCGCCGCGCCGACCATGAGGCCGATGAGCGTGCGCGGTACGCGCAACTGCCGTACGACCTCGGCGTCGTCGCTGT
Source organism: Streptomyces sp. NBC_01497 (assembly GCF_036250695.1). Taxonomy (NCBI): domain Bacteria; kingdom Bacillati; phylum Actinomycetota; class Actinomycetes; order Kitasatosporales; family Streptomycetaceae; genus Streptomyces; species Streptomyces sp. NBC_01497. Next base: position 4,755,616 of record NZ_CP109427.1, read on the forward strand.
GCCCACCGTGCAGCAGCGCGTCGACGGCGGTCATGGGCGGCACGGCGCGCGCGCCGACGGCCAGGCTGAGGACGACCGCGACCGCGAGGGCCGCCACGGCGGCCACCGTCCAGGCCACCCGCCGGGTCAGCAGCGTCCGCTTGCCGCCACCGGTGGACGGGGACGGCGCCGACGGCGCGGGACCCGCGAGGGTGTCCGTGGCCCGGGAGCCGGCCCGGGGCGGGGGCGTGGACGTGCCGGGAGCCTCGTTCTCCGACCCGCCGGGGGTCGGTGGGGCAGCGGCAGACATCGGAACCAATCGGGAGCGGGCCGGAGCCGGCGAAGCGTCAGAGGGGGGAGCGGAGCGGCACAGCGGGGACGAGCGGCGTCACCAGAACCGGAAGGGGCTGGTTAGGCGTGCCTAAGTCTAGCCAGCCGGCTCAAGGGCCCCGCGGCGGCCCGCCCCTGCACAATGGGGGCCATGTCCTCCCGTATCCCGGCCCCGTCACAGGCCGCCCCGCTGACCGTCGGGTTCGATCTCGACATGACCCTGATCGACTCACGGCCCGGAATCCACGCCACCTACCTGGCGCTTTCCGCCGAGACCGGGGTGTACGTCGATGCCGACCTCGCCGTCTCCCGGCTCGGGCCGCCGCTCGATCAGGAGCTGGCCGTGTGGTTCCCCGCCGAACAGATCGCGTCGGTCGGTGACCGCTACCGGGAGATGTATCCCACATTCGCGATCCGGCCGACGCCCGCGACGGCGGGCGCCCGGGAGGCCGTCGCGGCGGTCCAGGCGCTGGGCGGCCGGGCGCTCGTGGTGACCGCGAAGCACCAGCCGAACGCGGAACTCCACCTCGCCCACCTGGACATCAGGCCGGACGCCGTCGTCGGGGGGCTGTGGGCCGAGGCCAAGGCGGAGGCGCTGCGCGCGTACGGCGCCCGGGTGTACGTCGGCGACCACACCGGGGACGTACGCGGTGCCCGGGCGGCCGGTTGCCTGTCGGTGGCCGTGCCGACCGGTCCCTGCGGCGAGGAGGAACTGCGCGAGGCGGGCGCGGACGTCATCCTGAGGGACCTGACCGCGTTCCCCGCCTGGCTCGACGCCTACGCGCGCGGCGCGCTGCCCGGTGCGACGGGAGCACCGGCCGCGGACTCGCCGTCCTCCGTCCCGTCCGGCGAAGCGGCGTCGGCGGCGGGCTCATCCGCGGGCTCGCCGGTCGCGGACGGGGCATCCGACGCGTCGCGCGCGGTCGCGGACGAGAACGATGTCGCCTGACGGCGCTGCGCGCCGATCGACCGCAGGACCCCGGATGCCGCGAGCACGAAGCCGACGGCCATCAGCATGCACACCAGATAGGCGGCCGTCGGAAAGGGCTTGGTGTGCAGGAACAGGGGTGCGATCGTGACCAGCGTGGCCACGGCACCGATGATGAAGAGGATTCCGCCGGCGCGGACGAGTCCGTCGCCGGGGCCCGATCCTTGGTCGCCGGGGCCTGAGGCGTCGGCCGCACCGGCGGCGCCGGTCGTGCCGGATGCAGGAGTAGCAGTCACGGCACCAGGGTAGTTCCCACGCGACGGGGGGTTTCGGCGGTACCGCGGGGCGGCTTCTCCGCAGCGCGACCGTCCGGCGACGTCTTGTCACCGGCCACCGGGCCACTAGCCTTGACGCATGCGGGTCGAAGGGCCCGCCGTGGTGCCCTCTTGCAGTGGTTTTCTCTTGTCACGTGTGCGCGCCAGCGCCCCAACGAGTTCGAGGACGAGGACAGACGTGCCTACCGGCCAGGTCAAGTGGTTCAACAGCGAGAAGGGCTTCGGCTTCCTCTCCCGCGACGACGGCGGCGACGTCTTCGTGCACTCGTCGGTCCTGCCCGCCGGGGTCGACGCCCTCAAGCCGGGGCAGCGGGTGGAGTTCGGTGTCGTCGCCGGTCAGCGCGGTGACCAGGCCCTGTCGGTGACAGTGCTCGACCCGGCGCCCTCCGTCGCGGCGGCCCAGCGCCGCAAGCCCGACGAACTCGCCTCAATCGTCCAGGACCTGACGACGCTGCTGGAGAGCATCTCGCCGACGCTGGAGGGCGGGCGCTACCCGGAGAAGGCACACGGCAAGAAGATCGCCGGCCTGCTGCGCGCGGTCGCGGACCAGTTGGACGTCTGACCGGGGGCCCGCTGAAGCGCCCGCGCTGTGCCGGCCGGAAGGCGCCGGCCGGCCGCGGGCGCCCTCGGTCCGTGATCGTACGAAGCCGCCGCCCTCGGTCGTCATCGGACGACGCCCGCGATCACACGAAGCGCAGGGCGTCCTCGGCGATCGGCGGGACGAGGCCCGCTGCCGCGGCCCGCTCCAGCAGGCCCCTGATCGCCGCGTACCCCTCGTCGCCGAGTTCCGCCGTGAACTCGTTGACGTACAGGGCGATGTGCTGGTCGGCGACGGACGGTTCCAGTTCCTGCGAGTGTTCGAGGACGTACGGGCGGGAGACCTCCGGGGCGTCCCAGGCCATCCGTACGGACGTGGTGGCCGCCGACGCGAGCGCCCGCAGTGTCTCCTCGCCGAGCGAGCGCTTCGCGATGATCGCGCCCAGCGGGATCGGCAGCCCGGTCGTCGACTCCCAGTGCTCGCCCATGTCGGCGAGCGAGTGGAGCCCGTAGTTCTGGTACGTGAAGCGCGCCTCGTGGATGACGAGGCCCGCGTCGACCTTGCCGTCCCGCACGGCCGGCATGATCTCGTGGAACGGCATGACGACGATGCTGCCGACGCCGCCCGGGACGGTCGCGGCGGCCCACAGCCTGAACAGCAGGTAGGCCGTGGAGCGCTCACTGGGCACCGCGACGGTCCTGCCCGTCAGGTCGGTGCCCGCCTCCTTGGTCAGGACGAGCGGTCCGCAGCCCCGGCCGAGCGCGCCGCCGCACGGCAGCAGCGCGTACTCGTCGAGGACCCAGGGCAGTACCGCGTAGGAGACCTTCAGGACGTCGCCCTCACCGCGCTCCGCCATCCCGTTGGTGATGTCGATGTCCGCGAACGTCACGTCGATGTCCGGCGCTCCGGGCACCCGGCCGTGCGCCCACGCCTCGAAGGTGAAGGTGTCGTTGGGGCAGGGTGAGTAGACGAGCCCCAGCGGCTTCGCACCGCCGCCGGCGGGGGTCGCGGTCACTGCGGGCGCGGGGCCGGCGGCACTATCGGCACTCATGGGACGACTCCTCGAATACGGGGTTGAGCAGCGAGAACGCGCGTTGCAACGACTCCAGGGCCGCGCCGATGCGCCAGGCGGCGCGATCGCGTGGGCCCACGACGTTGGAGATCGCGCGGATCTCAGCGCAGGGCAGGAGGTGCGCGGCGGCCGCTTCCGCGACGCCGAATCCCTCCATGCCCTCGGCGGCCGCGCGCGGGTGGCGCGCGGTCAGTTCGACGGTACGCCGTGCGGTGCCGGTCACCGTCGAGACGGTCAGGACGGGCGCGAGCACCGTCGGGAAGTCCGGTGAGGCCGAGAGCCGTTCGGCCATCCGGGCGATCAGCGCGGGGGGCGGGAGGTGCGTGCCCCGGCCGAAGCCCAGTTCCTCGACGGGCAGGAAGCCGTCGGGCGTGTCGGCGCCGAGGTCGGCGGCGAGGATCGCGTCCGCCACGACGACGGCCCCGAGCGGCGCGTGGGGCGCGAAGCCGCCGCCGATGCCCGCGGAGACGACCAGGTCGTAGGGGGTGCCGGCGGCCCGGGCGGTCGTCAGGGCGATCGCCGTGGAGGCGGCGACGGCGGCCGGTCCGACCCCGCCGGCCAGCACGTCGAGCCCGGGTGCGCCCGCCGTGACGGCTTCGGCCTCGGCCGGGACGGCCGTCACCACCAGGACCCTTGGTGCCCGCTCCCGCCCCGTCGCTCCGGGTGCCGAGGGGACGGACGGGGCCTGGGGGACGGGCGAATCACTCGGCATGGGGCACATCACTCGGCAGGGGAACGGAAGGCGGGCGGGCGAGAAGCGGCGGGCGGGCGAGAAGCGGCGGGCGCCGGCCGGTGAGGGAGGCGCCGTCCCGAGCGGCGGGGCCCGGCAGGGTGCGGGGGCCCCGGCTCAGGGACGTGGTCTAGTCGCTGGTCTTCATCTTGAGTTCGAAGTGCCAGATCCCGCGGATGGAGGGGGTCTTCTTGTTGCTCTCCACGATGGCGACCTGCACGCTCTTGGGCGCCTGACCCGTCGTCTGGTCCGGCTGGAAGAACGACGCGGCCGGGATCGGACGGTAGGTGGACGTCGACGGCTGCGCCTCGGCCTGCTGGCCGTTGAGGAACAGTGCCCAGCCGTTGTCGTTGTCCGTGAGCGCGGGGTCGACGCCGAAGCCGACCGTGTCGTCGGGGCCGACGGTGATCGTGTGGTCGGCCTTCTTGGCGAGGCAGGCCTGCGCCTCGGCGGTCTGGAGGGCCTTGCCGTCGTTGTAGCAGCTGGCCTCCGTGTGGACGGAGCCCGAACCGACCGTCACGGTGGCGAGGGGCGTCGGCTTGTCGCAGGCGGAGAGCACCAGAAGCCCGGCGGACACCGCACCGAGGACGACGCCGGCCCTGCGGGCCTTGGCAGGAATGATCGCAACGGTCATGGGCGAAGATTATCGGTCCGCCGCGCTCACGCGGCGCGGGGGTGCGCCGCGCCGCGCCGGGCCGCGCGGAGCAGCCCTCGTACGGACGTGAGAGCGCCGGTCGCCATCAGGGCGGCGGCCACCGACATGCCCAGCGAGGCGTTCAGTGGCAGGGCCATCGACAGGCCGCCGCCGAGGACCCAGGCCACCTGCAGGACGGTCTCGGAACGCGCGAAGGCGGAGGTGCGGACCTGCTCCGGCACGTCGCGCTGGATGGTCGCGTCCAGCGACAGCTTCGACAGGGCCTGCGAGAACCCCGCGCCGCCGCCCACCAGGGCGACCGTGATGGGTCCGAAGAACAGTGCGGCGAGGATCGTCGCGGCCAGGGCGAGGCCCAGCATGGTGATGATGATCAGCTCGGGCCCGCGCGAGCGGAGCCAGGCGCCGACGGCCGTGCCGATCGCGTTGCCCGCGCCGGCGGAGACGCCGACGATGCCCAGCGACACGGCGGCGTTCGTCCCCGACAGCGGGTGGTCGCGGAGCAGGAAGGCGAGGAAGAACGTCAGGAAGCCGGAGAGGGCGCGGTGCGACGCGTTGGCCTGGAGGCCGTGCAGGACGGACGGGCCGACCGTGCGCAGCGACGGACGCGGCCGTTTGGCGTTCTTGTCTGACTTGTCCGCTCCGGGCCTCTTGTCGGATCGCGTGGAGGGGCTCGGCGGGGGCTCGGACCGCTCCTCCCGTTCGGCCTCTTCCGCCCGCTCGGCGCGCTCCAGCGCGGTGTGGTGCTCGACCGAGCGCTCCAGCGCGTTGTGGTGCTCCACGAGCTGGGCCCGCCGCTCACCCTTCGAGGAGTCCACTTTCGGCGGCATCGAGAACGCCAGCCACGTACCGCCCAGGAAGATCACGCAGGCCCCGTACAGCGGCCACTGGACACCCACCTGGTGCAGCCCCGCACCCAGCGGTGCCGCGACCCCGGTGGCGAGCAGCCCGGCGAGCGTCACCCGCGAGTTCGCCTTCACCAGCGGGAACTGGGGCGGCAGCAGCCGGGGCACGACGGCGCTGCGCACCACCCCGTACGCCTTCGACGCGACGAGGCAGCCGAGCGCCGCCGGGTACAGCTCGATGCCGCCGGTCGCCACGGCCCCGGACATGGCGATCGAGAGGATGGCGCGGGCCAGCATGGCGATGGCCATCGCGGCGCGGCGGCCGTGTGGGAGCCGGTCGAGAATGGGTCCGATGACGGGGGCCAGGAGGGTGAAAGGCGCCATGGTGATGGCGAGGTAGAGGGCGACCCGGCCGCGTGCCTCGTCGGTGGGCACGGAGAAGAAGACGGTGGACGCGAGCGCCACGGTGATCATCACGTCGCCCGCGCCGTTCACGGCGTGCAGCTCGATCAGCTTGCCGAGGCCCGACTCTCCGGCGCCGTGGGCGTGCGTGAACTTCCTGACACCCTTGGCCGGGCCGGTGACCGGCGCGTGCAGGGCACGACCGATCGCCCGCGCCGTCCTGCGGAGCGGACCGGACGAATCGGACGACCTGGCGGCTGCCACTCCGTCATAGTGCCCCACGGGCCCGGTGAGCGAACCGATCTCGTACGTGACAGCGCGGCGAACGATGCCGGCCGATCGGTTCGCATACGTGTTCACGTGCGCGTCTTCCTTCGGCCATGGGCGCTGGAGGGGGCCGCGCGGCGGCGCCGGTGGGTCCGTTCGTTGGGTCACGGCTCGGTTGCGACAGGGCCCGAAGTATGGGAATGGCGGCGTGCAGGTGGGCCGGGGGCTACGGACGAGGTAGCGTGCGTAGCGCGCCACCGGCGGTTGCTCGCGACCGCGCGCCTCTTCGTCATCCCGCAGAATGGTTGTGGACAACGTTGAGGTGCGCCCGGGAAGCCGGTCGGGCGACGACGTCGATGCGGCCCCATGGTCCGCTCCGCCTTCGGCCCGTAGACCGCTCACGGTCGGCGCACCCGTGCTGCTACGGCGTAGGAGAGAAGCGAGACCTGTGAGTGCTGCGACGACGCGAAGCCGTACCCCCGACCGCCTGTGCGCAGAGGCGGTAGACCTCGCGCGCTCCGCCGCCGAGGAGGTGGCCGCGCCCGGGATCGTGGGCGCGCACGTCTCGGTGGTGGCCGACGGCGACCGGGTGGTGACGCACCTCTTCGAGTGCAAGGACTTCGGCTACCGGGGCTGGCGCTGGGCCGTGACCGTGGCCCGTGCCTCCCGCGCGAAGGCCGTCTTCCTCGACGAAACGGTGCTGCTGCCCGGCCCCGACGCGCTTCTCGCCCCGGAGTGGGTGCCGTGGAGCGAGCGGCTGCGGCCCGGCGACATGGGCCCCGGCGACCTGCTGCCGACCGAGGCGGACGACCTGCGTCTCGAACCCGGTTACACGGGCGAGGACGAGGAGCCGCCGAACGCGCCGGACGAGGTCGCGGTCCGTGAGGCGGTCGAGGAGGCGCTGGGCGCTCCGACAGCGCCAGAACCCGCCCCCGCCGTCGAGCCGCCCGCCGTGGAGGGCCTGCCCGCCGGGCTGGCGTCGGGCGCGGTCGCCGACCTGGTCGAGGCCGAGGACGCCGAGCTGAACACCCCGGACCTGCCGTCGGCGGTGCCTGCGCGGGCCCGGATCGCCTCGGTGGCCGAGGAACTCGGCATGGGCAGGCCGCGTGTGCTGTCCCGGTACGGGCTGCATGCCGCGGCCGACCGGTGGGACGAGGAGTTCGGCCCGAAGACGCCGATGGCGCAGGCCGCCCCGGCTCCCTGCGTGTCGTGCGGGTTCCTGGTGCCGCTCTGCGGATCGCTGCGGCAGGCGTTCGGCATCTGCGCCAACGAGTTCTCCCCGGCCGACGGCCACGTGGTGTCCCTCGCGTACGGCTGCGGCGGTCACTCCGAGGCCGCGGTCATGCCGAAGCCGCCGGTACCGCCGCCGCCGGTGCTGGACACGGTCGGCTCGGACACGTTCCCGCTGCACCCCTCCCACGAGGAGGGCTCGGTGGCGGTGCCCGCCGAGCCGGACGACTCGGAGGACCTGGGCCACAGCTGATCGGCCGGCCGGGGCCCGGCCCCGGCTCCGGCTCGGGCCGCCCGCCTGCGGACCGCCACGGCCGAAGCCCCGGGCGACGGCGTCCCTCGCGGACCGTACGCGTCGCGCCGGCGGCCGACCGGGGTCCGTGGGGCGGCCCGGCGGTCCGTACCCGGCAGCCGTCCCGCGCGGAAGCCGCGAGTGGCGTGCGGCCGTACGCCACTCGCCCCGCACGTCCCACGAAGCGATCCCGCCCCGCTCCGCGAAGGTGACGCGCGGCCACCCCGCCGTCCCGGAGTTCCCGCTGATCAGAGGCGGGCCTGCGCGCTCTGCCCGACCGTCCCGCACGCTGGTGCGGTCCCCGGCCGGCCTCCGAGTCCTCGGGTTCCGAGCGGCCCGGCGAGCTGTCGGGACACGCGGCGGCGTCCCCGGCTCCGCGCCCGCCCGCAGCCCCCGGCGGCCCTCGCCGACCAGGTACGCACGCGGCCCGGGCCCCGGCTCCCCGCCCGGGTGACCGGCCACTCCGCGACCCCGGGTCCACCCCCGCCCCTGAGCCGGGCTCTGCCTCCGCGCCCAGGTGAGGGTGGTACGCGACGAGGGTGCCGACGGGCGGCGCCCGGCCGCGCCGGACCCCGCGGGCGGGGAGTGCGACGTGTGGTGGCGGGGTAGGGGGCGGTACCTTCGGGCCGCACGGCGCGGGTCCCTGCCCAGGGGCCGGCGGACAGAACAGAGCGGAGTCACAAACGTGAGCGTCAGGACAGGCGAAGGGGCCGACCCGTTCGGGACCGCGCGGCTGCGGCGCGGGGTGCTCGACGCCTGGGCGGCGAGCCCCGCGAGGTTCCGTGAGGACGCCAACGCCGAGGAGGACCTGGCTCTCGGCGGCTACCGGGACCGCCTCGTGGTCGAACTGGCGCAGAACGCCGCCGACGCGGCGTCCCGGGCCGGGGTGCCCGGCCGGCTGCGGCTGACCCTGCGCGGCCGGGGCGGAGACGGCGCGGGCGACGGGCCCGTCCTGGTCGCGGCCAACACCGGTGCGCCGCTGGACGCCGCAGGCGTCGAGTCGCTGTCGACCCTGCGGGCCTCGGCGAAGCGCGAGGAGGCCGACACCGAAGGCGCCGTGGGCCGCTTCGGGGTCGGCTTCGCCGCCGTGCTCGCCGTCAGCGACGAGCCGGCCGTCGTCAGCCGCACCGGCGGGGTCCGCTGGTCGCTGACCGACGCGCAGGCCCTGGCCCGGGAGGCCGCGGGCGACCCCACGCAGGACGCCGGTACCCCGCTCGCCGAGGAGATCAGGCGCCGCGACGGGCACGTGCCGCTGCTGCGGCTCCCGCTGCCCGCCGAGGGCGCCGCGCCCGTCGGCTACGACACCGCCGTGATCCTGCCGCTGCGCGACGGCACCGCTCTCGACCTCGTACGGCGGCTGCTCGCCGGCATCGACGACTCGCTGCTCCTCACCCTCACCGGGCTGGAGGAGATCGTCGTCGAGGGCGACGTGGAGCGGGAGGGCAGCCCCGAGAGCCCGGCGGGCGCGGGCGAGCGGGTGCTGCGCCGCGTCGAGGATGGCCCGTTCGTCCGGGTCGAGGACGGCGCCGAGACCCGCACCTGGCGGGTCGCGCGGCGGCACGGCGCGATCGAGCCGCGGCTCCTCGCCGACCGGCCCACCGAGGAACGGCTACGCCCGCACTGGTCGGTGACGTGGGCCGTCCCGGTGGATGCCGCGGGCGACGGCGGGCACGAGGGCGGTCCGGGCCGCCCGCGCACCGCGCCGGTCGTGCACGCGCCGACGCCCACCGACGAGCCGCTCGGCGTACCCGCGCTGCTCATCGCGTCGTTCCCGCTGGACCCGACCCGCCGCCATCCCGCGCCCGGCCCGCTCACCGACTTCCTGATCGAGGAGGCGGCGGGCGCGTACGCGGAACTCCTCGGCTCGTGGGAGCCCGTCACCCCCGGGACCATCGATCTTGTGCCCGGTCCGCTCGGCAAGGGCGAGCTGGACGGGCTGCTGCGCGCGGCGATCCTGCAGCGGCTGCCGCGCGTGGCGTTCCTCGCGCCGGCCCTCCCGACGGAGGAACTGCGCGCGCTGCGGCCGTTCGAAGCCGAGGTGGTGGAGGGCGCGAGCGCCGAGACCGTGGAGGTCCTGGCGGACGTGCTGCCGACGCTGCTGCCCGGCGGGTACGAGCGCCGCGCCGAACTGCGCACCCTGGGCGTGGGCCGGCTGCCGCTCGGCGACGCGATCGAGCGGATCGCCGGCGCCGGGCGCCCCCCGCAGTGGTGGCACCGACTGTACGAGTCCCTCGCGGGCGTCGACCCGGACCGGCTGTCCGGCCTGCCGGTGCCGCTCGCGTCGGGCCGCACCACCATCGGCCCCCGCCAGGTGCTGCTGCCGCTGCCGGGCACCGAGCCGCCCGCGGACCTCGGCAGGCTCGGTCTGAAGGTCGCGCATCCCGACGCCGTCCACCCGCTGCTGGAGAAGCTGGGCGCGCTGCCCGCCACCCCGCGGGCCGTCCTGACGACGCCCCAGGTGCGGGCGGCCGTCGCCGCGTCCCTGGACGCCGACGAGGTGTGGCACGAGGACGACGCCGCCGGTGGGGCGCCGGGACCCGAGGAGCTGGCGGAGACCGTGCTGCGCCTCGTGCGCGACGCGGCCCTCGAACCCGGTGACGAACCGTGGCTCGGCGCGCTCGCCCTGCCCGACGAGGACGGCGAACTGGCGCCCGCCGGGGAACTGGTGGTGCCGGGCAGTACGTTCGCGGAGGTCCTGCGGGAGGACGAACTCGCCTTCGTGGACGGTGAGCTGGCGGGCCGCTGGGGCGCGCGGCCGCTGGCCGCGTGCGGGGTGCTGGCGGACTTCGCGCTCGTACGGGCCACCGACGTCGTCCTGGATCCCGACGAACTGGAGCCGCGCAGCGGTGACTTCGCGGAGCCCGACGACGCGGGCCTGCTCGACGCGGTCGACGTGTGGTGCGAGGACGTCCTCGACGGGCTGCCCGAGACGCCGGTCCCGCCGGTCGCCACGGAGATCGTCGCCGTGCGTGATCTGGAACTCGTGGACGACGACGCCTGGCCCCGCGTCCTCGCGCTGCTGGCCCGGCCGCCGCTGCGCGACGCGCTGACCGAGCGCGTACGGGTCCTGCTGCCCGACGGCACCGTCGAAACGGTCCGCTCGTACACGGCCTGGTGGCTGCGCGACCACCCCGTGCTCGACGGCCGCAGGCCCGCGGGGCTGCGCGCGGCGGGCGCCGACCCGCTCCTCGACGGCCTGTACGACGAGGTCGACGCGAGCGGCTTCGAGGACGCGGAGGTGCTGCGCGCCCTCGGCGTCCGGACCACCGCCGCCGCCCTGCTGGACGAACCGGGCGGCGCCGCCGAGCTGCTGAGCCGCCTCGCCGACCCGGACCGTCCGGTGCGCCCCGCCCAACTGCGCGCCCTCTACACGGCCCTCGCGGACCTCGATCCGGAACAGGTCACGCTGCCGGACGAGTTGCGGGCCGTCGTGGACGGCGAGGTGCGGGTCGTCGACGCGGTGGACGCGGTCGTCGCCGACGCCCCCGACCTGCTGCCGCTCAGCGGGGGCATCCCGCTGCTGCCGGTCTCGCCGGCACGCGCCGCCGACCTGGCGGAACTCCTGCAGGTGCGCGGCCTCGTCGAGTCGCTCGCCGGGGCGGGACTCGCGGGGGTGAGTACGGAGGGCGAGGAGCACGACGTGCCGGAGCCGGTCCGTGTCCTGCTGGGCCCGGCCACCCCGCGCACGTACGTCGAACACGGGGAACTCGTCGTACGGGGCCCGGACGGTGACGTCGAACTCGACTGGCGCCACACGCCGGACGGGACCCTGCACGCGTCGACGCTGGAGGGCGTGGCGGCGGGTCTGGCCTGGGCGGCGGGTCAGTGGCCGCGCCGCTTCGAGGTGGCCGCGCTGCTGGAGGACCCGACGCGCACGGCGGAACTGGAGCGCGACCGCTGGTTCGACGCGTGAGGTGATCCCGGGCCAAGCCTTTGCCGGGCCCGGCAAAGGCTTGGCCAAGGGGTACAACCAAAACCACTCCCGGCATATCTGGCCCGTCGGGTCTCCTGACGCACAGGATTCCCACAGGCACTTCACAGATCATCTGGGGAACACATGCGCATACGTGTCACTGCCGCAGCCGTCGCCACCGTCGGCGGTGTGCTGGCTCTGACCGCCTTTGCCGGACCGGCCGAGGCCGCCACCGCGACGACGGCGAACACCGCACCCGTCATCAGCAAGGTGGTCGTCAACGGCGGGAAGCCCGTCGTCCTCGGCACCACCGGCGCCAAGAAGCTGTCCGTCTCCGTCACCGCGTCCGACGACTCCGGCATCCAGGACGCGGCCGGATTGCTCTACGACGGCGCCACCCCCGACGCCGCGAATGACGTGACGTACGTGATGAACGAGAAGAAGGCCACCTGCAAGGCGAGCGGCACGACCGCGGCCGTGTGCACGTTCACCATCACGGCCGATCCGGGGGAGCTGTGGAACACCGACGCCAGGACGTGGCACGTCGGCGCGGCGGCCCTTGGCAAGGACAAGGGCGTCACGGAGAAGGACACCTTCTCCACCATCGCGTTCCAGCGCGCCTCGAAGCTGACCACCGACGCCGCACCGGAGCCGGTGAAGAAGGGCGGGACGCTCACCGTCACGGGCAGACTCTCCCGCGCCAACTGGGACACCGGCACGTACGCCGGGTACACGACGCAGCCTGTGAGGCTCCAGTTCCGCAAGGCGGGCAGCTCGGCGTACACGACGGTCACCACCCTCAAGACGTCCTCCACGGGCACGCTGAAGACCACCGTGAAGGCCTCGGTGGACGGCTACTGGCACTACAGCTTCGTCGGGACGTCCACCACCCCGGCGGTCAGCGCCGCGGGCGACTACGTCGACGTCCGCTGACGCCACGGACCCGGCGGTCCGGCGGCCCCGTAACCCCGTGATCGGGGAAGCCCGCAGGCCCGCAACCCTGGGACAGGTGCGGGCGGTTGGTCCGGTCGCGCCCCTCGCGCGGCCGGACCGGCGACGGCCGGGGGCAGCGACGGCCGGACCGGCGGCGGAGCCGGGGCGGTGCGCCCCGGCTCCGCCGGGCGGTCACGTCCCGCTCTCCACCGTCCGGCGGGCGATCCACCACCACGCCGCCTCCAGCAGCACCCCGCCCACGGCGGCGATGCCCACGGCCGTCCAGGGCATGGTCTCCCCGACCAGCTTCAGCGCGAAGAAGCGCTGGAACGACGGCACCGCGAGGACCAGCAGGAACGCCGCGGCCATCGCCGCCACCAGCACCAGACGCCACCAGGTGTAAGGACGCGCGATGATGGCCAGCACCCAGAGCGACACGAGGAACAGGGTCACAGTGGCCGCGCTGGTCTCGGCGCCCAGGGTGTCGGGACCCGTCGAGTAGTGACGGGCCAGCAGGTACGTCGTGAACGTCGTGACGGCCGCGATCACCCCGCTCGGCACGGAGTAGCGCAGCACCCGCCTCACGAAGTGGGGCCGCGCGCGCTCGTGGTTGGGGGCCAGCGCCAGGAAGAACGCCGGAACGCCGATCGTGAGGGTGGACAGCAGCGTCAAGTGCCGTGGCAGGAAGGGGTACGGCACCTGGAAGCAGACGACGAACACGGCGAGCAGCACTGAGTAGACCGTCTTCGTCAGGAACAGGGTCGCGACCCGGGTGATGTTCCCGATCACCCGCCGCCCCTCCGCCACCACCGAGGGCAGGGTGGCGAAGCTGTTGTCGAGCAGCACGATCTGCGCCACCGCGCGTGTCGCCTCCGCGCCGGAGCCCATCGCCACGCCGATGTCCGCGTCCTTCAGGGCCAGTACGTCGTTGACCCCGTCGCCGGTCATCGCGACCGTGTGGCCCTTCGACTGGAGCGCCGCGACCATGTCGCGCTTCTGCCGCGGGGTGACCCGGCCGAAGACCGCGCCCGCCTCCAGGGCGTCGGCCGTCCGGGCGGGGTCGTTGGCCGGCAGCCGCCGCGCGTCGACCGTACGGTCCGCGCCGGGGAGCCCGAGCTGTGCCGCGACCGCGCCGACCGACACGGCGTTGTCACCGGAGATGACCTTCGCCGCGACGTTCTGCTCCGCGAAGTACGCGAGCGTCGCGGCCGCGTCGGACCGCAGCCGCTGCCGCAGCACCACGAGTGCCACCGGGCGCACGGCCCCGCCCGGCCCTGACGCCCCACCGTCTCCTGCCCCGATCGAGGGCCCCTCGTCCGGCCCGATCGAGGGGCCCTCGTCCGACCCGTTCCCGTCCGGTCCTGTGCGCTCCCGGGGGACGGTGTCGTCCCGCCGTGCCAGCAGCAGGACGCGCAGGCCGCGGGCGGCCCGTTCGTCCGCCTCCGGCAGCGCCGGGTCGTCGCGGCGCAGCAGGACGTCGGGCGCGCCCAGCAGCCATCCGGTCGGCACCCCGCTCTCGTCGGTGAGCACCGCTCCGCTGTACTTGCGCGCCGAGGAGAAGGGCAGGACGTCCGTGCTCCGCCATCCCTGCGGCGCCGGATACGCGGCGACGACCGCGCGCAGGCTGGCGTTCGGCCGGGGGTCGGCGGCCCCCAGCGCGCCCAGCACCCGCCGTACGTACGCCTCGTCGCGGTCCCGGTCGTCCGGGCCGTTCCGGTCCTGCCGGTCCTCTCCGTCGTCCGGGTCGTTCCGGTCCTCGGGGGCGCCGGCGGCCGTTGCCCGTCCCGCGCCGCCGAGCAGGTGCAGCTCGCTGACGTCCATGCCGCCCTCGGTCAGCGTCCCCGTCTTGTCCAGACAGACCGTGTCCACCCGGGCCAGCCCCTCGATCGCGGGCAGCTCCTGCACCAGGCACTGCCTGCGGCCGAGCCGGACAACCCCGATGGCGAACGCCACCGACGTCAGCAGCACCAGGCCTTCCGGGATCATGGGGACGATCCCGCCGACCGTCCGCGCGATGGCGTCCTTCAGCGCGTGCCGCTCCGTGACCAGCTGACTGATGATCAGGGCGACCGCCGTCGGGACCATCAGCCAGGTCACGTACTTGAGGATCAGGCTGATGCCGCCGCGCAGTTCGGAGTCGACGAGGGTGAAGCGGGAGGCCTCCTCGGCGAGCTGGGCCGCGTAGGCCTCGCGGCCGACGCGTTCCGCGCGGAACGCCCCGCTGCCCGCGACGACGAAACTGCCCGACATCACCGGTTCGCCCGCTCGTTTCAGCACGGGGTCCGCCTCGCCCGTCAGCAGCGACTCGTCGACCTCCAGGCCGTCCGCCTCCACGGTCGAACCGTCGACCACGATCTTGTCCCCAGGCCCCAGTTCGATGATGTCCCCGAGCACGATTCCGGCGACGGGGACCTCGGTCGGCGTCCCGTCCCTGCGGACGGTCGGCCGGGATTCCCCGAGCACCGCGAGGCTGTCGAGCGTCTTCTTCGCCCGCCACTCCTGCACCATCCCGATGGCGGTGTTCGCCACGATCACGTAGCCGAACAGACTGTCCTGGAACGGCGCGACGAACAGCACGAGCAGCCACAGCACGCCGATGATCGCGTTGAAGCGGGTGAGGACGTTGGCACGGACGATCTCGGTGAAGGACCGGCTGCTGCGGACCGGCACGTCGTTGACCTCGCCGCGCGCGACGCGCCGCGCCACCTCCGCGCCGGTCAGCCCGCGCCGCGCCGACGCCGGCACCCCGGCGTCGGGCGGGGGCGGGAGGGGGACGGGGTGGACGGGATCGAGCTCGGCGCCGCCGTCGTGCGTCATGGTGGTGACGGTACGGGCGCACGTGCCGCCTCACCCGTCGGACAGCGCCGTGGGCGAGGGAGTGTCGCGGTGCGGCGGGCGCCGGGCGCGCCGGCTCGTACGCGGGAGGCCCCTACGCGGGGGGAGTGGGTCCCGGAACCGGGGTCCCGGAGCCCGGGGCGGAGGGCCCTGGGTCAGTCGGTCCCGTTGCTGCGGTCGGCGGAGGAGGGCGGCTCCTGGTCGCGGGATCCGGCCGGAGATCCGCTCCCGGGCTCCGCGGCGTCGGCTGCCGCCGCATGCCTGATCGCCGCTTCCCGTGCCCGGACGTACCAGATGCCGAAGCACCCGAGGCCCGCGCCGGCCAGGCAGGTCCAGATCCACCAGGCGTGCCCGTGGTCGCTGAACCAGCCGTAGAACGGCAGCTGGCCGAGGAACATCACGAGCCAGATGATCGTGCCGCCCGTGACGGTGGCGACGATCGGCCCTTCGAGGGGTGCGGGGGCCTCGCGCTGCGGCGTCGCCGTGGGACCGGTCATGGGCCTCAGTCTATGTGGGGGGTGTCACCGGACCCTGTGGGGTCCTCGCGGGTGCTGGGCACGGGGCCGTTTCGTAGAGAGGTCCAAGTACCCGGGCGTGCTCGTGGCCGGCGAGCCGGCCGGGGGAATGTACAGGTGTGCCCCGATATATCGGGCATCTACGCGCGGAGATGGTGATCTTCACCTACTTTTATTCATACTGAAACGGTTTCCGGTTGATCGTTGACCTAATCTGCTCGTTCGAACATCCAAATGAGCAGCGCGTCCGACCGATTACGCCCCCGTCCCGCCATCGATGACGACTGAGGTCTCCACGCATGCCCTCCGCTCCGGTCGACCCCGCCGGTCTGCCTCCCGCTCCCGCGGATCCGCACAACGGGTTCGACCGCTACTTCAAGATCACGGAGCGCGGCTCCTCGATCGCCCGCGAGATCCGCGGCGGCTTCGCCACCTTCTTCGCGATGGCCTACATCATCGTGCTCAACCCGATCATCCTGGGCAGCGCGAAGGACATGTTCGGGCACCACCTCAACGGCGGGCAGCTCGTCACCGCGACCGTCATCACGGCCGCCTTCACGACGCTCCTGATGGGTGTCTTCGGCAACGTGCCGATCGCGCTCGCCGCCGGTCTCGGCGTCAACACGGTCGTGGCCCTCCAGCTCGCGCCCCGGATGAGCTGGCCGGACGCGATGGGCATGGTCGTGCTCGCCGGTCTCGTCGTGATGCTGCTGGTGGCGACAGGGCTGCGGGAGCGCGTGATGAACGCCGTGCCCGGCGGTCTCCGCAAGGGCATCGCGATCGGTATCGGCCTGTTCATCATGCTGATCGGTCTGGTCGACTCGGGCTTCGTCTCCCGTATCCCCGACGTCGCCGAGACCACCGTCCCGCTCCAGCTCGGTGGCGACGGCCACCTCAACGGCTGGCCGGTGCTGATCTTCGCGCTGGGCGCGATGCTCACCCTGGTGCTGCTGGTACGGAAGGTCCCCGGCGCGATCCTGATCTCGATCGTCTCGATGACGGTCCTCGCGATCGTCGTCAACCTGGTCGCGAAGGTGTCGGACTGGGGCCTCACGGTGCCGAAGTGGCCCGGCAACCCCGTCTCGTCGCCCGACTTCGGGCTGCTCGGGCACATCAGCCTGTTCGGCGGCTTCCACCGGGTGGGCATCCTCACCGGCGTCCTCTTCGTCTTCACCGTGCTGCTGTCGTCCTTCTTCGACGCCATGGGCACGGTCCTCGGCGTCGGCGACAAGGCCGGCCTGACGGACGAGCGGGGCCGGATCCCCGGTATCAACAAGATCCTCTTCATCGATGGCATCGGTGTCGCCGCGGGTGGCGCGAGCTCCTCGTCGGCCGGTACCTGCTTCGTCGAGTCGACGGCGGGCGTCGGCGAGGGCGCCCGGACGGGCCTGGCGTCCGTCACGACCGGCCTGCTGTTCGTGGTGTCGCTGTTCCTCACACCGCTCGCCACGATGGTGCCGTCGCAGGCGGCCACCCCCGCGCTGGTCGCGGTCGGTTTCATGATCCTCGCCGGTTCGATCAGGGACATCGACTGGAGCGACTACTCCATCGCCATTCCGGCGTTCCTCGCGATGGTGATAATGCCGTTCACCTACTCGATCACGAACGGCATCGGCATCGGCTTCATCTCCTTCACCGTGCTGCGCCTGGCGCTGGGGCGCGGCAGGGAGGTGCCGGCCCCGATGTACGTGGTGTCGGCGGTCTTCCTCTTCTACTACCTGATGCCGGCGCTCGGACTCGCGTGAGCGTGAGCGGGCCCGGCGCAGGGCCCGGTGGTGCGGTACCCGTACACGAGTAGCGCGTCCGCGGCCGTGAGTACGGCCGGCGGTGCGGGTGTGGGCCCGCGGGATGTCCGGGCCCCCGGGGCGGACGTGCGGTCCGCCGGAGATTCGTTTCTCCGGCGGACCGCACGTTTTTCGGCCATCGGGGGCGGCAAGGGAGGCGGCCACGGCCCCGGTCCGGCGCCGTGGCCCCGGAGCGCTCACCGCACGCCGGTCACCACGCGCGCCTCACGGCTCACCCGGTGGAGCTCCGGTAGAACTTCTCCGTCTCGTCGACGGCCGTCTTGAAGCGCTCGTCGAAGTCGTCCCGTACGAGCGTTCTGACCACGTAGTCCTGCACGCTCATCCCCCGTCTGGCCGCGTGGCGCCTGATCCGGTCGAGCAGCTCACCGTCGATCCGCAGGCTGAGCACTGTCGATCCCATGTCGGCAAGCGTCCGGCCCCGGTACGGACCTTCGGGAGGGTTTCCGGAGGAGTCTCACTCGTACGAGTGAACTGTGTGGGCGATGCCACCCCGAGATGGATGCATGCGGGTGGTACTTAGATTGAGTAATGAGTTACTCTAAATACATGCCTGACCTGTCCCACGGCGCCGAGGACGACGCCGCTGTGAACTCCCTGCGCTCCGCCGTCATGCGGCTGGGGCGGCGGCTCAAGCACCAGCGTGTGGACGAGTCGCTCAGCCCCACCGAGATGTCGGTGCTGGGCACGCTGCGCCGGTGCGGCTCCGCCACACCCGGCGAACTGGCCCGCAAGGAACACGTCCAGCCGCCGTCGATGACCAGAATCGTGGCATTGCTGGAAGCCAAGGGGCTTGTCAGGCTGGAACCGCACCCCGACGACCGTCGGCAGAAAGTGGTCAGCCAGACCGAGCAGGCCGAGGCGATGCTCGAAGAGAGCCGCCGCAAGCGGAACGTCTGGCTGGCTTCTCTCACCGAGGGCCTGGACGAGGACGAGTGGGCGAAGCTGCGCGCGGCCGCCCCGGTCCTGGAGAAGCTCGCCGACCTGTGAGGTCTCACGGGTCGCGAGCGGCGGACACCGGAGCCGCGCCGCGACAAGCACGTGTGCCATCGCGTGCTGCCCGAACACGCCGCCGGTGACGGCGGCGCCGCACCATCGCGTAACCGCTGAGGAGGCGAACGCACTTTGAGTACGGGATCCGGAGCAGACTCCGCCCCCGCACCGCACTCCGCCCACGACACAGAAGACAGTTCTCCCAGTACTCCCAGCTCCCCCGGCACTCCCGGGGCCCGCCCCGGGACCGCCATATCCGGCGACGGTACGGACGCCGACTCCGTATCCACCGCCGCTCGGACGGCGCAAGCGGCCGGCGAGGGCCTCGCGGCGGCCGACGCCGTCACCGATCCCCCCGCCCCGGACGCACCCGCCACGGACACCGCGCCCGCCTCCGGCTCCCCTTCCGCCCCCGACGCCGGCAGCGGCGACACGGGTGCGGCGGCCCTGCCGGACACCGCGCCCGGCGGCATGTTCTCCTCTCTCAAGATCCGCAACTACCGGCTGTTCGCGACCGGTGCCGTCGTGTCCAACATCGGTACGTGGATGTCCCGCGTCACGCAGGACTGGCTGGTCCTCAGCCTCACCCACTCCTCGGCCGCCGTCGGCATCACGACGGCCCTCCAGTTCCTGCCGATGCTCCTCTTCGGCCTCTACGGCGGCGTCCTCGTGGACCGCTATCCGAAGCGCAGGCTGCTGCTCGGGACGCAGGGGGCCATGGGCCTGTGCGGTCTCGTCCTGGCGACACTCACGCTGTCCGGACACGTCCAGGTCTGGCACGTGTACCTGATCGCGTTCCTCGTCGGTGTCGTGACGGTGGTGGACAACCCGACACGGCAGTCGTTCGTCTCCGAGATGGTCGGCCCGAACCAGCTGCGGAACGCCGTCAGCCTGAATTCGGCCAACTTCCAGACCGCGCGCCTGGTCGGTCCCGCCGTCGCCGGTGTCCTGATCACCTCGGTCGGCAGCGGCTACTCGTTCCTCTTCAACGGCCTGTCCTTCCTCGCACCCCTCACCGGACTGCTCCTCATGCGCTCCGGCGAACTGCACAAGGGCCGGCTCGTGAAGCGGGGGAAGGGGCAGCTCAGGGAGGGCCTGCGGTATGTGAAGGGGCGGCCTGAGCTGATCGCCCCGATCGTCCTCGTGGGTTTCGTGGGGACGTTCGGCTTCAACTTCCCGATCTGGCTGACGGCGTTCGCGAACAACGTCTTCCACGGGGGCGCGGGGCTGTACTCGTTCTTCAACATCCTGATGGC
The DNA here is from genome assembly GCF_036250695.1 of Streptomyces sp. NBC_01497. NCBI lineage: Bacteria > Bacillati > Actinomycetota > Actinomycetes > Kitasatosporales > Streptomycetaceae > Streptomyces > Streptomyces sp. NBC_01497. The sequence continues at coordinate 4,775,463 of NZ_CP109427.1, forward strand.
GGCGGGCTCACTGATCGGCGCGCTCCTCGCGGCGCGCAGGCGCTCGACGCGGCTGCGGCTGCTGGTCTTCGCGGCGGCCGCGTTCGGGCTGCTGGAGGTCCTCGTGTCCTTCTCGCCGTACGTCTGGCTGTTCTGCCTGGTCCTCGTGCCGATCGGCATGATGGGCATGACGACCAACATCAGCGCGAACACGACGGTGCAGATGGCCGCCGAGCCCGCGATGCGGGGGCGCGTGCTGAGCCTCTACATGATGGTGTTCGTCGGCGGCACCCCCATCGGCGGACCGCTGCTGGGCTGGGTGACCGACAGGTTCGGCGCCCGCGTCGGCTTCCTGGCGGGCGGCGGTGTCACGCTGATCGCCGCGCTCGTCGTCGGGTTCGTCCTGGTCAAGGTCGTCGGCGTACGGCCGCGGATGGGCGTGCGCAGGGGACTGCCGTACGTGGAACTCGTTCCGCGCGAGGGCAGCCGCAGGGAGGCGGAGCTGGCCTCTGTCGGGTGATCCCGGCTCCCGGTGCGAAAGGGCGGGCGGCGCGTTCGGCGCGGCCCGCCCTTTCGCACGTCCGGGGGCGGGCACCGGGCGGCCCCGGGGCGCGCCGGCGCACGGCGGGGCGCGGGCCGGGCGCCGGGACCGGTGCCGGAGCGGGCGCCGTGCTTGGGTGGTGGGCGTGAGACTGTTCGCGGCCGTGCTGCCGCCCGACGACGTGAGGGCTGCCCTGGAGGCGGCCGTGGCGCCGCTGCGCGATCTGCCCGGCGCGGGCCGTCTGCGCTGGACCGGCCGCGAGGCGTGGCACTTCACGCTCGTCTTCCTGGGCGAGGTGGACGAGGACCTGCTGCCCGGCCTCGGCGAACGGCTGGCCCGGGCGGCGCGCCGCTGTGAGCCGTTCCCGCTGCGCGTCACGGGCGGCGGGCACTTCGGCGGGCGGGCGCTGTGGGCCGGGGCCGACGGTGACATCCCCGCGCTGCGGCGCCTGGCCGAACGGGCACGTGCGGCGTCCCGGCGCGCCGGGATCGGGACGGACGAGCACCGCGCGTACCGGCCGCACCTGACCCTCGCCCGCGCCTCGGCACCCGCCGCGGGGGAGAGCCCGGTGGACCTGCGGCCCCACGTCGAACGGCTCGCGGCGGTGGAGGGCGAGGTCTGGCAGGTGGACGGCCTGTGCCTCGTCCGCAGCCGGCTGCCCGACGGCCGGACGCCCGGCGCGCGGCCCCGCTACGAGACCCTCGCGCGGTGGCCGCTCGGACGGGGTCGTTAACCTCGGAGGGTGGACCCGAAAACCCGGAACCGGATCATGGCCGTTGTGCTGTTGCTGCTGTTCGCCATCGTCGCGGTGACCGCCGCGACGCACTGAGCGCACGCCCGGCCGTCGCGGCGGCGCGGCCGTTGGGCGGATTCCGGCGCGGATTCCGGCGCGGGCGGGACGGCCCCGGGGCGGGCGGTACGGCTTCACCCGCCCCACCCGCCCCGATGCCTGGGCGATCCCGTTACCGCCTACCAGGCGAAGGCCTCCGGCGACGGGCCCGGGCCCGGGAAGATCTCGTCGAGACCCGTCAGGACCTCGTCCGACAGCTCCAGGTCCACCGCGCGGAGCCCCGACTCCAGCTGCTCCAGCGTGCGCGGGCCGACGATCGGGCCGGTTACGCCCGGCCGCGTCATCAGCCACGCCAGCGCCGCCTCGCCCGGCTGGATGCCGTGCTTGTCGAGCAGGTCCTCGTACGCCTGCACCTGATCGCGCAGCGCCGGCGAGTCCTTGAGGCGGCCCACGGAGCGGCCACCGGCGTCGCCGCCGCGCTCCCGCTCCTTGCGGATCACGCCGCCCAGCAGGCCGCTGTGCAGCGGCGACCAGGGGATGACGCCGAGGCCGTACTCCTGCGCGGCCGGAATGACCTCCATCTCGGCGCGCCGCTCGGCCAGGTTGTACAGGCACTGCTCGCTGACCAGGCCGACCCGCCCGCGCCGCAGGGCGGCCTCGTTGGCCTGGGCGATCTTGTAGCCGGGGAAGTTGGAGGAACCGGCGTAGAGGATCTTGCCCTGCTGGATCAGGACCTCGATCGCCTGCCAGATCTCCTCGATCGGCGTGTTCCGGTCGACGTGGTGGAACTGGTAGATGTCGATGTGGTCGGTCTGCAGCCGCTTCAGGCTCGCGTCGACCGCCCGGCGGATGTTGACCGCCGACAGCTTGTGGTGGTTCGGCCAGGGCGGTCCGTCGCCCGCCATGTTGCCGTTGAGCTTGGTGGCGAGGACGACCTTGTCCCTGCGGTCGCCGCCCTCCGCGAACCAGGTGCCGATGATCTCCTCGGTGCGGCCCTTGTTCTCGCCCCACCCGTAGACATTGGCCGTGTCGAAGTAGTTGACGCCCGCGTCGAGAGCGGCGTCCATGATCGTGTGGCTGTCGGCCTCGTTGGTGAGAGGTCCGAAGTTCATGGTGCCGAGAACGATGCGGCTGACTTCGAGTCCCGTGCGTCCGAGTTGCGTGTACTTCATGGGTCATACCCAACGCGTTCGAGCGGACTCGAAGCAAGGGTGCGTGGTGTGCGCACGCGTCCGGCGGGAGGATGGTGCCGGGAGCGGCGGGGCCTCGCGCGGTGCGGGCCCGCCGGGCGGGCATGCGGCATCGTGACGGCGGGAGGCGGGGAGTACGTGGCGACGGAGCGGAACGGGACGACGGGCGGCGACGGGCCGGGAGAGCCGGGAGAGCCGGGAGAGCCGGTGGGCCGGGAAGGGCAGCGGGCCCCGGTGGTCCGGAGGGCTCCGGCCGCAGAAGCGGCCGCCGAGGGCGGTGAGCCCGCGTGCATGCTGGAGCTGGTCTGCCCGGAGTGCGGACAGGTGCGTGGTGACACGGGCGCGACACGATCCTGCGCCCTGTGCGAGGCGGGCGGTTCGCTGCCTCGGTGATGACGGCAATTGGTTCAGTCTTCACTGTATTAACCAGCGACTGAATACAGCGTTGGCTTTACTATTTGGCCCATGGACATCCCCTCACCGGCGGTCGCGATCGACGTGGCCGCCCTTGAACGCATCGGTCTGGCACTGGCCGACGGCACCCGCAGACGGCTGCTGCTGAGGCTTCTGGAAGGCCCGGCCTATCCGGCCGACCTCGCCGACCAGCTGGAACTCACCCGGGGCAATGTCTCCAACCACCTCGGGTGCCTGCGCGGATGCGGGCTGGTGCGCAGTGAAGCGGTCGGGCGCCGTGCGCTGTACCGGATCTCCGATCCCCGCCTCGCCCACGCACTGGCCGAACTCGCCGCCCTCGTCCTGCTGGTGGAGCACGACACCGGCACGGAGCCCGCCGCTCCGGCGGCCGGGACCGCGGGCGACTGCGTCATCGGTTCGGGCTGCTGCCCGCCCGCGCCGGACGCCACCGATCACGACGAGGAAGCGACCCGTGGCTGAGCGGAGCGGCTCCGACGTCCTGCTGCCCTCGGCCCGCGCCGGCGCCGGGACCCCGTCGCCCGACGCCTGCGCGGACGGCTGCCGCACGCCGTCACCGACCGGCACCGGCACCGGCACCAGTACCGGTACCGGGACCGATACCGGGACCGGAACCGCACCCGTCGCGGTCGACACCTGCTGCGCCCGGGTCGCTCCCGGCGGGGGGACGGACGAGCGCGGTGCCCCCGAGCCCGTCCGGGACGCCGTGTGGCTGCGCGACGCCCGCCTTGCGAGGGTGCTGGCCTGGGCGAGCCTGATCTGGATGACGCTCGAAGGCGCGCTCGGCCTGGTCGCCGGTATCCGGGCAGGGTCCATCGGACTGGTCGGCTGGGCGTTGTCGTCGGTCGTCGAAGGACTCGCGAGCGTCATCGTCGTGTGGCGTTTCACCGGGGCGCGCGTCCACTCCGCGCACGCCGAGGCAACGGCGCGGCGAGCGGTGGCGGTCAGCTTCTGGCTGCTGGCTCCCTATGTCGGGGTGCGGTCCTTCGTCGATCTGGTCGGCGGCAGCCACTCGTCGACGTCCTCGCTGGGCATCGCGCTGACGCTCTCCAGCGTCGTCCTCATGCCCGCGCTCGGTGGCGCCAAGCGCCGGCTCGGCGCCCGCCTGGACTCCGGGGCGACTGCCGGTGAGGGCGCCCAGAACCTCCTGTGCGCCTACCTCGCGGCCGGCGTGCTGGTGGGCCTGCTGGCCGACACGGCGCTCGGCTGGTGGTGGGTCGACCCCCTCGCAGGACTCGCCGTCGCGGGCATGGCCCTCCGAGACGGCCGCCGCGCCTGGCGCGGCGAGGACTGCTGCTGACACGCAGGTCCTTTCGCCGGCACCTGGCCGATCCGCCGGGGCCTGCGAGGGCCGGCCGACGGGGACGGCGGCTTGCGGGAACTCCTCGCGCTGTTCGGTGCCGCGACGCTCGACCCGGTCGCCCGGGAGTCGTCGTCCTGAACGTCGCGTCGCGCCGCGGCTGCGGGGTCTGCGTGGCCCCGCTCACCGCCCGGCTGCGCGCGCTGCACGCCGACGAGGGGCTGATCCGCCGCTGCGGAGAGGGCAGCCCCTGGCGGACGGACGGCCGGAGGCCGTCCGGCGGTTCGCGTCGGCCGGTTCGTGTGTCGGCCGTACTCACGACGGCGGGGACACCGGAGGTGACGCGCTCGCCGACTCCCGCTCGTGCGGCTGCACGGAACGCGAGGCCCTCGAAGTCGCCCTCGGCATTGGCGCCTACACGCTCTCCACGCTCGCCAACAGACTCACCGGCGCGCCCGTCGACCCCGGACCGGCCATGGCAGCCGCGGGAAGGGCGGGCGGCGACGGGGCGGTCGGGTCAGGTGGCGCGTGGAGGGCGTGGGCGAAGGCCGCCGCGAGCTTGCGCGCGCCCGAGGGCGACGGATGCGTGCCGTCGTACGTGTCGGACGCGATGCCGTACGAGACGGGCGGCGCGGTCGGCGACGGTGCGAGCGTCAGCGGTGAACCGGGCAGGGTGAGGCCCGCCAGGGTCCGTGCCAGCAGCCCGTTGAAACGCTCGACCTCGGCGGCGAAGGGGGCGTCGGTCGTGGCCCGTACGTTCGGCACGACGGGCAGGACCACGGCGCGTATCCGGGGCCCGGCGGCGCGGGCCTCGGCGAAGAACCGGCGCACGTTGGCGTCGGTCCCCGCGCTGTCCGTGTAGAACCCCAGGTCGATCAGGCCGAGGGAGACGAGCAGGACGTCGGGGCGGTGGTCGCTCACGGCGGCGCCTATGCGGGACGCCATGTGGAGCCAGCCCTCGCCCCAGGCGGCGAGATGACGGTGACGGCCGGCGGACGCGTCACCGGCTTCCCTGCCGCTGTCCTCCCTGCCGGTTCCGGCCGTACCTGTCACTGCCGTGCCGGTCCCGCTGCCGGCTCCGGTGGAGTCACCGTCGGCGTACTGATGGGTCCAGGGCCCGACCACGGAGGCGGGGCCGCCGCCCGGGCGCACGCACGCGGGGCAGCCGCGCAGGTGCCGGGCCATCCAGTACCGCCACGTCTCCTCCCCGTTGCGGCCGATGGTCATGGAGTCGCCGACGAACAGAAAACGCATCCGGTCATCATCCCGAAGACCGCGCGGGCCCGGCGGACCGGGGCGGACGGCCCCCGCGCCGGGCGCCCTCGTCCGTCCCTCCGGCAAGGGAGCGGTGCGGGACGGCGCGGGACGACAAGGACCCGCAGGGGACGGCCCGATGCCGGCGGGGCGCGGCCGGTGACGGCCGGGAGGCGACCGTCATCGCCCCGCCCGTGACGCGGGATGGCAAGGTGGGGTGATGCGTCCCCCTCGCCCGCAGCCGCCGTCGCGGCCCCACCGCGCCGCCGCCAGAGCCGGGGCCGCGGCGGTCGCCGCCGTCCTCGCACTGGTGGCCGCGGCGCTCGTACTGCCGTGCGCCGCCCCGGCGTTCGCCGACGGTGGTGCCGACCAGAGCTTCACCATCACGGACCCGCGCATCACCGAGTCCAGCGGCCTCGCCGCGAGCCATCTCCACCCCGGCATCTACTGGACCCACAACGACAGCGGTGACGGCCCTTACGTCTACGCCGTCGACTCCCGGACCGGCCGGACCCTCGCGCGGGTCACCCTGCGGGGCGTCGGGGCGCCCCGCGATGTCGAGGCGATCTCGATCGGCCCGGACGGCGACCTGTACGTCGGCGACATCGGGGACAACCTGAACGGCGCCTGGGACCACGTGTGGATCTACCGCTTCCCCGAGCCGAAGCAGTTGCGCGACCAGAGCGTCGACGCGACGCAGTTCACGGTGAAGTACGCGGACGGGCCGCGCAACGCCGAGTCGCTCATGGTCGATCCGACGACCGGCCGCGTCTACATCGCCTCGAAGAACGAGGACGGCGGCGGGCTCTACGAGGGGCCCGCGCATCTCACACCGACCGGGACGAACGTCTTCCGCAGGATCGGCGCCGTGCCCTGGGTGACGGACGGCGCGTTCTCGCCGGACGGGAAGCAGCTGGTGCTGCGCTCGTACCTCGGCGCGTACGGATACGCCTGGAAGGACGGGCACTTGGGGAAGACCTTCCCGGTGAGCGCCCCGTTCCAGCCGCAGGCCGAGTCGGTGACGTACACGCGGGACGGGAAGGCCCTGATGTTCGGCTCGGAGGGCAAGGACAGCCAGGTCAAGCGCGTCGACCTGAACGGGGCGGGTTCCGGGCCCGGTTCGGGTTCCGGTTCGGGCGCCGCGGCCGGTTCCGGGTCGGGGGCTTCGCACCAGGGCGGTGCGGGGCAGGGGTCCTCGTCGTCCGGGTCGAAGGGCAACGTGACGGCGGGCGCGGTGGTGGTCCTGCTGGTGGTGCTGCTGGTGTTCGGCGCGAGGAAGCGGTCACGGCGCTCGTCCTGACGCGGTGGGGCCGGGTACGGCCAGGGCCCGGCTCCGGCGGATGATCCGCCGGGGGCCGGGCCCTGGCCGTATGCCGACGCCGCGTGCGGCGGCCCGCGCCTCCCGCGGCCGGACGGGCCGAGGAGCGACGAGGGGTGCCTACGGGCGGTCGCGCGCGCGGTACGTGCTCAGAGGTGCTCGATGACGTAGTCGACGCAGGCGGTCAGCGCCTCGACGTCCGCCGGGTCGACGGCCGGGTACATCGCCACGCGCAGCTGGTTGCGCCCGAGCTTGCGGTACGGCTCGGTGTCCACGATCCCGTTGGCGCGCAGCACCTTGGCCACGGCCGCCGCGTCGATCTCGTCGGAGAAGTCGATGGTGCCCACGACCGCCGAGCGCTTGGCCGGGTCCGTGACGAACGGGGTCGCGTGCTTGGAGGCGTCGGCCCAGCCGTACAGGGCGCGCGCCGACGCGGCCGATCGGCCGGTGGAGAAGCTCAGGCCACCCTGTCCGTTGATCCACTTCAGCTGCTCGTTCAGCAGGAAGAAGGTCGCGAGGGCCGGGGTGTTGTACGTCTGGTTCTTCACCGAGTTGTCGATCGCCGTCGGCAGCGAGAAGAACTCCGGCACGTGGCGGCCGGACGCGTGCACCCGCGCGGCCCGCTCCAGGGCGGCCGGCGAGAACACCGCGATCCACAGTCCGCCGTCGGACGCGAACGCCTTCTGCGGGGCGAAGTAGTAGACGTCGGTCTCGGCGATGTCCACCGGCAGTCCCGCGGCACCCGAGGTGGCGTCCACGAGGACGAGCGCACCGTCGTCGGCGCCGGGCACCCGGCTGATCGGCGCCGCGACACCGGTCGAGGTCTCGTTGTGCGTCAGGGCGTAGACGTCGACGCCCGGTTCGCCCTTCGCCTCCGGGTGCGAACCCGGGTCGGCGGACAGGACGGTGGGCTCGGCCAGCCACGGGGCGAGCTTGGACGCCTTGGCGAACTTGGACGAGAACTCGCCGAACGTCAGGTGCTGGGACTTGTTCTCGATGAGCCCGTGGGTCGCGATGTCCCAGAAGGCGGTGGAGCCGCCGTTGCCGAGGACGACCTCGTAACCGTCGGGAAGCGAGAAGAGGTTCCGGATGCCGTCGCGGACCTCACCGACGAGGTTCTTGACGGGGGCCTGGCGGTGGGACGTACCGAGAAGGGACGTGCCGGTCGCGGCCAGCGCGTCGACCGCTTCCGTCCGCACCTTGGAGGGGCCCGAGCCGAACCGGCCGTCGGAGGGCTTGATGTCAGCGGGAATCTGAATATCGGCCACGGGGCGGAGCGTAGTCCTTCGGGCAAACCCCGAGGAAACGTGTCCGTCGGATGAGACGAGGAGGCGCCGGGATGTGATAAGCGGACTCCGGTGCTGCGTCCGGTGCTGCTGCGGGTGATAGGGGCCCCGTGCGGCGCTGCGGCGGTGGGCGGACGGGCGCTCGGTCGATCCGTCCGTCGGTCGGCCGGTGGATCGCTCGGTTGATCGCTCGGTCGGTCGGGGAACAGCCCCCGTTCACCCGCCGGGAGGCGCGGTTCGCACGTATGTGTGCTGGGTTGCCCTGTGCAGTACATTGGACTTCTTGTCCAGTGCAATGTACTGCGTTCGCGTTCGGAGGTTCGGGTGAGCTCGGGTTCGTCGTCGTCACCGGTGGCGGCCACCGCCACGACCGTGTCGCGAGGCCGCTCCGGTCCGGGCGGCGGCACGCCCGAGCGGTCCTACGGCGCGCTCGGGCTGGTGCTGTCGGGCTGTGTGTCCGTGCAGTTCGGCGGTGCTCTCGCGGTGTCGCTGATGCCGCGCGCGGGCGTGCTCGGCATCGTCGCCCTGCGTCTGGTGCTCGCCGCTCTCGTGCTGCTCGTCGTCTGCCGGCCCGCACTGCGCGCTCACTCGCGTGCCGACTGGGTCACCGTCCTCGTCTTCGGCACGGTCATGGCCGCCATGAACGGCTTCTTCTACGAGGCCGTCGACCGCATCCCCCTCGGCGCCGGCGTGACCCTGGAGGTGCTGGGCCCCCTCGCGCTGTCCGTGATCGCCTCCCGGCGGCTCATCAACTTCGTGTGGGCCGGCTGTGCGCTCGCCGGTGTCTTCCTGCTGAGCGGGCTCGGGGGCGGTGGCATCGGCGGACTCGACCCGGTCGGGGTCGCGTTCGGGCTGGCGGCCGCCGTCATGTGGGCCACGTACATCCTCTTCAGCGCGCGTACCGGCCGCCGCTTCCCGCAGGCGGACGGACTCGCCCTCGCGATGGCGTTCGGCGCGCTCCTCGCGCTGCCGTTCGGCATCGTGGACAGCGGTCCCGCCATGCTCGCGCCGTCCACCGTCGGACTCGCCCTCGGCGTCGCCGTGATGTCGTCCGTTCTGCCGTACACCTTCGAACTGCTCGCGCTGCGGCGCCTGCCGGCCGCCACCTTCGCCGTCCTGATGAGCCTCGAACCGGCCATCGCGGCGACCGCCGGGTTCCTCATCCTCGACCAGGCGGTGACGGCGGTGGACGCGGTCGCGATCGCCCTGGTGATCGGCGCCAGCATCGGCGCCATCCGCACCCAGTTCAAGGCGCTCGGCAACTAGCACGGGAGTCGGCGCCCGTCACTTCGCGACTCCAGGACCACCGGGTTCACCCTGCGGCCCGTACCTCGCGTCCCGGCCTGCCACGGGGGTGGACTCGCACCGACCGGGCCCATGCGCCGGCTCACCCTCCGCGCGGAAGGCGGCGGGGGCCTGCCCGGTTCACTCCGCGCGGACCGCGCTCTCCCCACGATCTCTGGAGAGGCGATAAACACCGCAATCGCCTCTAAAAGATGATGTGTGATCTTTTAGGAATATGTGAGCGGGGGTATCCGGGGAGACCATGGAGTCCAATGAGGCGGCCGCGAGTGGACAGCCCGTCGAGATGCGCGAAGTCGCCGGCACGGCGGTGGCGATGCTGGGCCCGCGCGGGGAGGTGGCGGCGTGGAACTCCGGTGTCCAGCAGCTTCTGGGATACACGGCGGACGAGACGGTGGGACGGCCCGCGGAGGGCTGCTGGACGCGTCGGTTCCGGCGGCGACGCGTCGGGGACTGCTGGGGGCCGAGGAGGGCGCCGCACGGACCGTGCTGCTCCGGGCGCGGGACGGGCGTCCCGTCGAGGCGGCACTGGTCGTGCAGCCGTGGACCGACAGCGACGGCGCATCGCACAGGCCGTGGGTGGCCACCGGCTCGTCGAGCACCGACTCCCCGCGCCCCGCAGCGCGCCCGGTTCGCGCGTGAGCGGTCGGACGGACCCCGCCCCTGCGGCTCGACGTCCAGAGGAGCACCGGGCGTCCGCCCGTGGTGGGCGCAGTTCGGCGCCGGGTCGGCCAGGGAAGTGAGGGGGACCGGTCGGTGGTGAAGGACCGGCGCGCACCTCACCCCCGCCCGGCCGGGCCATGTCGCGTGCGCGGGCGGCGGCGGGCGGTCCGTGAATCCCGGTGGGTCACAGGCCGGGAGGGCGCCGCGGGGCAAGGGCCCACGGCCGATCCCGCCGGAGTCCGGGGACGGCTTAGACTGTTTCGCCGCGGGGCTTCCGGGGGTGACTTCCCGGAGTTTTGATGATCAGGGGGAGTTCGCTTTCCCTCACGGAATCCGCCGGTCGAAACGTCCGTCAGGAATCGAAAGGACCCTCGAAGAGGGCGGCGGAAAGTTCGACGGGAAAGACCGACCGGAAAGAAAAACCGGAGAGGGACCGGAGAGGGACCGGAGAGGGACCGGAGAGGGACCGGAAGAAAGGCTCCATTTCCGCTTTCTGCGGCGGGAAGACGACACACGGGGTGACCGCGGCGAGGCTCCGTCGGCACGCGCAACCGGGACCGGGGCCTCGCCGTCTCTGCCGTGCACGTCGAGGGAAAAGCGGTCGATCATGCTGCCCAGGGTGGAGCCTGCGGGCGACAGCGCGCCCGTGGTCCCGGCCGGGGTGCCGGTCCGTCCGCCGTTCCCCGCCAGGGGCCTGCTGGCCGGCGTCCTGTGCTACGCGGCGGTAAGGGCCTTCGGCGTGCTGGTGCTCGCGATCTGGTCGGCCGCCGACGGCAAGAGCGCGCACACCCTCCTCGCCGCCCGCTGGGACTCGCTCTGGTACGAGCGTGTCATCGGGCAGGGCTACGAGTTCACGCTCAGCGCGCCGGGCGGGCGGACGCTCTCCGACATGGCGTTCTTCCCGCTCCTGCCGTGGCTCGAAGGGCTGGTGTCGGCGCTCACGGGCCTTGGCCACGGCGACGCGGGCCTCTTCGTCAGCTCGGTGTCGTCCCTGGTCGCGGCGGCCGGCATCTTCGCGACGGTGCATGCCTTCGGGGGTGGGCGGTCCGCGTTCCTCTGCGTCGTCCTGTGGGCCGCGCTGCCGGTCGGCATCGTCCAGTCGATGGCGTACAGCGAGTCGTTGTTCATGGCGCTCGCCGCGTGGGCGCTGTACTGCACGCTCAAGGAGAGATGGGTTCTCGCCGGGGTGCTGGCCTCGTGCGCGGGGCTCACCCGCCCGATAGGACTCGCTGTCGCCTGCGCCGTTCTGGCGGGGGCGATGGGCAGGGCGAGTCGGAGCAGGCCCGGGGCCGATGTCGTCCTGGGCGTCGCCATCGCGCCGTTGGGCGCCTGCGCCTACGTGTTGTGGGTCGGTGCGAGAACCAATGACCTCTTCGGATATCTCCGCGTGCAACGCGGATGGGGCAACGGATTCGACGGGGGACTCGCCTTCGCCGCCTTCGTCCGCTCGCTCCTGCACGGTCCGGCGGCCCTGGCCGCGATCGCGCTCGTCCTCGGCGTCGGTCTGTTGATCTACGCCTATTGCCTCGGCTTCAGGGAGAAGTATCCGCCGCCCGTGCAGGTCTACTCCGGGATCGTTCTGCTGCTCGCCCTGTGCACGTCCGGGTATTTCGGTTCCAAACCGCGACTGCTCATGCCCGCGTTCACGGTTCTTGTGCCGCTCTCGACGCTGCTGGCGAGATGCGGCAGGCGTACCGTGACGGCGGTCTCCGTGACCGTCGTGCTCGGCTCCGCGCTCTACGGCGCCTTCTGGCTGAACGGCTCGGGTCCGCCGTGACGTGACCGGGCCCCGCACGGCGGGACGCGCGGTCACCCGCGCGGAGCAAGCCCCTACTCGTGGGCCTGCTCGGGGCTGCGTCCCGAAGCCTGGGCGGGGCTCTGTCCGGGTGTCGCCGACAGCGCGTCGAGCGCGGCCTCCAGGTACGGCGCGAGGCGGGTCAGGTCGTCGGCGCCGAGGGCCGTGCTGCCCATCACGTCCCGCATGAGCTGCACGCCCGAGCAGACGGCGATCAGCAGGGCGGCCCGGCCGGCCACGTCCGAGCCGGACAGGCCGTCCGCGACCCGCCGCTCGTAGTCGCTCTCCAACTGGGCGCGCATGATCGCGGCCGCGCGCTCGTTGGAGGCCGAGCGCAGGGCCAGCAGCATGCCCTCGGCGGGCGCGGGCCGCCCCGCGAGCAGCGTCATCGACGCGGCGCGGTTGTGGCCGGGGCCCATCATCATCGTCTTCTCGAACGTGACGGCGACGACCTCGGCGAACAGCTTCTCCTTGGACCCGAAGTAGCGGCCGATCAGGCGCCCGTCGACCCCGGCGCGGGCGCCGATGTCGCGGATCCCCGCCCGGTCGTAGCCGACCTCGGTGAACACCTCGATGCCGGCGCGCAGGACGGCCTCCCGGGTGGCAGCGGCGTCGCGCCGCCTGCGCGGGCCCGGATCGGACGCCGGGCCCGGAGCGGATCCCGGACCTGAAGCGGACGCCGGGCCCGGAAGGGCTCCCGCACCCGGATCCGAGGCCGGAGCCGATCGGTCGGCGCTGGTCGCTTCAGTGGTCCGTTCACTGGCCCGTTCGCTGCTCACAGAGGCCAGGATACGGGTCCCGGCCCGGGGGTGTTTGCGATGTCCTCGACTGAGGACTAACGTTGTCCTCAGTCGAGGACTTTCCGTCCCCCGACCTACCCCGCCCGGTGAAAGGCACGTGATGACCATCCCCACCCGCACTCTCGGCGGCCACGTCGACGTGGGAGCCGTCGGCTTCGGCGCCATGAGCTACGCGATGCCGTACGGGCAGAAGCCGTCCGACACGAAGGACACCCCCGAGGGGCTGATCGACCGGGCGCTGGAGCTCGGCGTCACCCTCGTCGACACCGCCGACCGCTACGGCGACAGCGAGAGCATCGTCGGCCGGGCGATCGGCGGCCGCCGCGAACGGATCGTGCTCGCGACCAAGTTCGGCATCGTCGCAGGACCCACGGAGGGGCGCCCCGCCGTGCTGAACGGCACACCCGCCTACGCGCGTGAGCGGATCGAGCGCTCGCTGTCCCTGCTCGGCACGGACCACGTGGATCTGTACTACCTGCACCGCGTCGACCCCGCCGTGCCGATCGAGGAGACCGTCGGCGCGATGGCGGAGCTGGTGAAGGAGGGCAAGGTGCGTTTCCTCGGCCTGTCCGAGGCCGCGCCCGACACCATTCGCAGGGCGCACGCCGTCCACCCGATCACGGCCCTGCAGACCGAGTGGTCGCTGTGGTCGCGGGAGATCGAGGCGGAGATCTTCCCGCTCTGCCGCGAACTGGGCATCAGCGTCGTCCCGTTCAGCCCGCTGGGCCGGGGTGCGCTGACCGGCACCATCGCCTCGCGCGACGACCTGCCGGCGAACGACTACCGGCGCGGCATGCCCCGCTACGCCGAAGGCGCCCTCGACGCCAACCTCGCCACCTTGGAGGTCGTCCGGGACATCGCCGCCGCCCATGGCGCCACCCCCGGCCAGGTCTCGCTGGCCTGGCTGCTCGCGAAGGCCCCCGACGTCGTGCCCATCCCGGGCACCCGGCGCGCGGCCTACCTCGAACAGAACGCGCTGGCCGCCGAGGTCACCCTCACCGGGGCGGACGTGGAGCGACTGGACGCCGTCACGGTCGTCGGCGAGCGGGAGACGGTCCTTGAGGGCAACTGGACCGACGGGGTCACTCCCGCTCAGGTGGGCTGAGGGGACGGTTGACCGACGGGGTCACTCCCGCTCGGGCGGGCTGACGGGACGGTTGACCGGTGGGGTCACTCCCGCTCGGGCGGGCTGAGGGGACGGTTGGCCGGCGGGGCCACTCCTGCTCGGGCGGGCTGAGGGGACGGTTGGCCGGCGGGGCCGCTCCCGCTCAGCCACTCTCCCCGGTGGCCTCCTCGGCGGCCTCCCCGGCAACGTCCGCAGTGCCGCGTCCCGTTGCCGGCAGCCGTCGAGGACCGTCGACGACCGGTCGGCCGGAGGCAAACAAGCACGCATGCTTGTTTCGCGCCAGTGTCACTGCCATGCTCCCGGGGGAAGGGAGCCCCCATGCCAGCGACCGCGCCCGTCCTCCGCGTCGGCAACGCATCCGGCTTCTACGGCGACCGGTTCGACGCCCTCAGATCCATGCTCACCGGCGGCGAACTCGACGTCCTGACCGGTGACTACCTCGCCGAGCTGACCATGCTGATCCTCGGCCGGGACCGCCTGAAGGACCCCTCGGCCGGCTACGCGCGCACGTTCTTGCGGCAGTTGGAGGACACTCTCGGCCTCGCCCACGACAAAGGCGTCCGCATCGTCACCAACGCCGGCGGTCTCCATCCGGCCGGACTGGCGGACGCCGTGCGGAAGTTGGCGGACCGGCTCGGCGTTCCGGCGCGCGTGGCACATGTGGAGGGCGACGAACTCGCCGGTCACGAAGGGACACTGACCGCCCACGCCTACCTCGGTGGCGCGGGGATCACCGCCTGTCTGCGCGCGGGCGCGGACATCGTCGTCACCGGCCGCGTCACGGACGCCGCCCTCGTCACCGGTCCGGCCGCCGCGCACTTCGGCTGGGACGTGACGGATCCCGGTGATCTCGACGCCTTCGCGGGCGCCGTCGTCGCCGGGCACCTCCTGGAGTGCGGCGCCCAGGTCACCGGCGGCAACTACGCGTTCTTCGCGGACCACGACGTGCGGCGGCCCGGCTTCCCGCTCGCCGAGATCAGCGCCGACGGATCCGCCGTGATCACCAAGCACCCGGGCACCGGCGGTGTCGTCGACGTGGGGACGGTCACCGCTCAACTCCTCTACGAGACCGCCGGCGCCCGGTACGCGGGACCCGATGTGACCGCGCGGCTCGACACCGTACGGCTGCGCGGCCAGGGACCCGACCGGGTCGCCGTCAGCGGGACCCGCGGAGAGCCGCCACCGCCCACGCTCAAGGCCGGACTGACCCGGATCGGCGGCTGGCGCAACGAGGTGGTGTTCGTCCTCACGGGCCTCGACGTCGACGCCAAGGCCGCGCTCGTACGCGGGCAGGTGGAGGACGCCCTCGCCGGGCGCCGTCCGGCTGGCGTCCGCTGGGAGCTGGCCCGTACAGACCACCAGGACGCGGACACCGAGGAGGCCGCGAGCGCGCTGCTGCGGCTCGTCGTGCGCGACAGCGACCCCGAGGCCGTGGGCCGCGCCGTCACGGGGGCCGCCGTCGAGCTGGCGCTCGCCTCGTACCCCGGGTTCCATGTCACCGCCCCGCCGGGGAAGGGGTCGCCGTACGGGGTGTTCGAGGCGGTGGGCGTGGCCCGCGGGACGGTGCGCCATCTCGCGGTACTGCCGGACGGCGAGCGCGTACGAGTGCCGGAGCCGGTGGACTTCCTGGAGCTCGCGGACGTCGCGGCGCCGGCGTTGCCCTCTCCACCGCCCGCCGGTCCCACGCGCCGGGCCCCGCTCGGCCGGGTCGTCGGCGCGCGCAGCGGCGACAAGGGCGGCGACGCCAATCTGGGGGTGTGGGCGCGCGACGACGAGGCGTGGCGGTGGCTCGCCCACACGCTGACCACCGAGGCGCTGCGCACTCTCCTGCCGGAGACGGCAGGCCTGCGCGTCGAGCGGCATGTCCTGCCCGGCCTGCGCGCCCTGAACTTCACCCTCCACGGACTCCTCGGCGAGGGCGCCGCCTCGGCCGCGCGCTTCGATCCGCAGGCCAAGGCCCTGGGGGAGTGGCTGCGTTCGCGCCACACGGACATACCGGAGGTGCTGCTGTGACCACCGAGACCGACCCCCCGGGCACGACCCCCCACGAGCCGCCGGCACCCCCCGTCCCGCCCCGCGGCGCCATGCTCGACAAGCTTGCCGAACTGGCCGCCGAGCACGGCAAGGCACTGGCGGGCGGCGGCGAGCGCTATGTCGAGCGCCACCGCCGCCGGGGCAAGCTCCTCGCCCGCGAACGCGTCGAGCTGCTGCTCGACCCGGACACTCCGTTCCTCGAACTCTCCCCGCTCGCCGCGTGGGGCAGCGACTATCCGGTGGGCGCCTCCCTGGTGACCGGCATCGGCGTCGTGTCCGGCGTCGAATGCGTGATCAGCGCCAACGACCCGACCGTGCGTGGCGGCGCGTCCAACCCGTGGACACTGAAGAAGGCCCTGCGGGCGGGCGAGATCGCGTACACCAACCGGCTCCCGCTGATCAGCCTGGTCGAGTCGGGCGGTGCCGATCTCCCGTCGCAGAAGGAGATCTTCGTCCCGGGCGGCGCGCTGTTCCGCGACCTGACCCGGCTGTCCGCCGCCGGAATCCCCACGGTGGCCGTCGTGTTCGGCAACTCCACCGCGGGCGGCGCGTACGTGCCCGGCACGTCCGACCACACCGTCATGATCCGCGAGAGGTCCAAGGTGTTCCTGGGCGGGCCGCCGCTCGTGAAGATGGCGACCGGCGAGGAGAGCGATGACGAATCCCTCGGCGGCGCCGCCATGCACGCCCGCACGTCCGGGCTCGCGGACCACTTCGCCGAGGACGAGCAGGACGCGCTGCGGCAGGCGCGGCGGATCGTCGCGCGCTTCAACCACCGTAAGCCGGGCGGCGATCCGGGTCCTGCCGCGCCGCCCGCGTACGACGCGGAGGAACTGCTCGACATCGTCCCCGCCGACCTGCGCACGCCCTTCGATCCGCGGGAGGTCGTGGTGCGGATCGTGGACGGTTCGGTCTTCGACGAGTTCAAGCCGCTCTACGGGCCGAGCCTGGTGACCGGCTGGGCCGAACTGCACGGCTATCCGGTCGGCGTCCTCGCCAACGCGCAGGGGGTGCTGTTCTCCGCCGAGTCGCAGAAGGCGGCCCAGTTCATCCAGTTGGCGAACCAGCGCGACATCCCCCTGGTGTTCCTGCACAACACCACCGGCTACATGGTCGGCACGGAGTACGAGCAGGGCGGCATCATCAAGCACGGCGCCATGATGATCAACGCCGTCGCCAACTCGACGGTCCCGCACCTGTCCGTGCTCCTCGGCGCCTCCTACGGCGCCGGGCACTACGGCATGTGCGGGCGGGCCTACGACCCGCGCTTCCTGTTCTCCTGGCCGAGCGCCAAGTCCGCCGTGATGGGCCCCCAGCAGCTCGCGGGTGTGCTCTCGATCGTCGCCCGCGCCGCCGCGCAGGCCCGCGGCCAGGCGTACGACGAGGAGGGCGACGCGGCGCTGCGGGCCGCCGTCGAGGCGCAGATCGAGGCCGAGTCGCTGCCGGTGTTCCTGTCGGGGCGGCTGTACGACGACGGTGTCATCGACCCGCGCGACACGAGGACCGTGCTCGGTCTGTGCCTGTCGGCGGTGCACAACGCGCCGGTGCGGGGGGTGCGGGGCGGGTTCGGTGTGTTCCGGATGTGAGCGCGCGCAGTGCTTCGGTGGGCGGCGGGCCCACGGGCGCCGGCGATCCGCCCGCGGGCGGCGAAGCCGGGGGAGAAGTCAGTGGTGGAAGAGGGCGAGAGGTCCGGCGATGATCACATCCGTTCTGGTGGCCAACCGCGGCGAGATCGCGTGCCGCGTGTTCCGCACCTGCCGTGCGCTCGGCATCGCGACCGTCGCCGTGTACTCCGACGCCGACGCGGGGGCCCTGCACGTACGCGACGCGGACTGCGCCGTACGGCTGCCGGGCACGGCGTCCGCCGACACGTACCTGCGGGGCGCCGCGATCGTGCGCGCGGCCCTTTCGGCGGGTGCCGACGCCGTCCACCCGGGCTACGGATTCCTGTCCGAGAGCGCCGCGTTCGCCCGTGCCGTCGAGGACGCGGGGCTGTGCTGGATCGGGCCGCCGCCCTCGGCCGTCGAGGAGATGGCGTCCAAGACGCGTGCGAAGAAGCTGATGGCCGCCGCCGGGGTGCCGCTGCTCGCCCCTGTCGATCCGGCGCGGGCGAGCGCCGCCGATCTCCCGCTGCTGGTCAAGGCCGCGGCCGGGGGCGGCGGGCGCGGCATGCGGATCGTCCGGGACCTCGGTGTGCTGCCCGGCGAACTGGCGGCGGCCCGGGCCGAGGCGCAGGCGGCGTTCGGGGACGGCGAGGTCTTCGTCGAGCCGTACGTGGAGCGCGGCCGGCATGTCGAGGTGCAGGTGCTCGCCGACGCGCACGGCACGGTGTGGACGCTCGGCACCCGGGACTGCTCGCTCCAGCGGCGCCATCAGAAGGTGATCGAGGAGGCGCCGGCACCGGGCCTCACGCCGGAGCTGACCGGGGCGCTGTACGAGGCGTCCGTGGCCGCGGCGCGCGCGGTCGGCTACCGGGGTGCGGGGACCGTGGAGTTCCTTCTCGCACCGGACGGGCGGCCGTACTTCCTGGAGATGAACACCCGCCTCCAGGTGGAACACCCGGTCACGGAGGAGGTGTTCGGGACGGACCTGGTGGCCTGGCAGCTCGCGGTGGCGGAGGGCGCCGCGCTGCCGCCCGAAGCGCCGTCGCCGTCGGGTCACGCGGTCGAGGCGCGGCTGTACGCGGAGGACCCGGCGCGCGGCTGGGCGCCCGGGACGGGGCGGATCGAGGCCCTGGACGTCCTGGCAGGACCGGCCGGGGCGGGGGCGGCCCCCGGGACGCGGGTACGGGTCGACGCCGGGTACGCGGCGGGTGACACCGTCGGTGTGCACTACGACGCGCTGCTGGCGAAGGTCGTCGCCCGGGCGCCCACCCGCGCCGCGGCGATCCGGGCTCTCGCACAGGCGTTGCGGCGGGCCCGGTTGCACGGGCCGGCCACCAACCGGGACCTGCTCGTGGGCTCGCTCTCGCATCCGGACTTCACCGGCGCGGACCGGCTCGACACCGGTTTCTACGACCGCAACCTCGCCGGACTCACCGCTCCGCCGGCCGGGCCGGGCGCCCGCTGCGCGGCCCTCGCCGCGGCCCTCGCGGACGCGGCGGCCCGCAGGGCGGCACCGGGTGCGGGAGCCGGGGTGCCGGCGCGGATCGGCGGCTGGCGCAATGTGCCCTCACGCCCGCAGAGCAAGACGTACGAGGTGTCCTGGCCCTCCGGGGCGGGCGGCGGCGTGCCGTTGGAGGTGCGCTACCGCACGGGCCGCGACGGGTACGCAGTCGATTCCGGGCCGGGCGGGGAGAGCGAGGGCGGTGGCATCCGGGTCGTCGCGGTGTCTCCCGCCCGGGTGAGTCTCGAAGTCGACGGCCTGGTACGGCACTTCGACGTCGCGAGCTACCCGGCCGACGGCACCGGCACCGGCGTCGGCCGTGGTGGCCCCCGGGGCGCCGGGAGCGATTCCGGCACCGGCGAGCACGCGGTGTATGTCGACAGCGCGGGCCTCGGCTCGTACCGCCTGCGGGCGCTGCCGCGCTTCACCGACCCGGGCGGGCCCACCGAGGCGGGCTCCCTGCTCGCGCCGATGCCGGGCACCGTCGTGCGGGTCGCCGACGGCCTGGCGGAGGGCGTCTCGGTGGAGGCGGGTACGCCGCTGGTGTGGCTGGAGGCCATGAAGATGGAGCACCGCGTCACCGCTCCGGCCGCCGGGACGGTCGCGGCGCTGCACGCGGTGCCGGGCCGGCAGGTCGAGATGGGGGCGCTCCTCGCCGTCATCACGCCCCGGGCGCCGAAGACGCCGGACGAGGCGGGCGCCGCCCCCGCACAGCACCGCACGCAGGGCACAGCACCGCACCCCACAGCACACGACGCGGCACCACGAGGCCAGGGAAGCGAACCGGAGGAGACGCCA
Source organism: Streptomyces sp. NBC_01497 (assembly GCF_036250695.1). Lineage (NCBI taxonomy): Bacteria > Bacillati > Actinomycetota > Actinomycetes > Kitasatosporales > Streptomycetaceae > Streptomyces > Streptomyces sp. NBC_01497. The sequence goes on from NZ_CP109427.1 coordinate 4,795,176, forward strand.
TGAGCGGCGGGAACGGCACGGCGAGCACCGTCATCGAGACGACGGAACAACGCGACCTGCGGGCCGCCGTCGCCCGGCTCGGCGCCCGGCACGGCGCGGGCTACGACCGGGAAGCGCTCTGGTCCGAGGCGGGCAAGCTCGGCTACCTCGGTGTGAACCTGCCCCAGGAGCACGGCGGCGGAGGCCGGGGCGTCGAGGAACTGTCCATAGTCCTTGAGGAGTTGGGTGCCCAGGGCTGCCCGCTCCTGCTGCTGATCGTGTCGCCCGCGATCTGCGGCACCGTGATCGCCCGGTTCGGTTCGAAGGAGCAGAAGCGGCGGTGGCTGCCGGGGCTCGCCGACGGCACGCTCACCATGGCGTTCGGCATCACCGAGCCGGACGCGGGCTCCAACTCGCACCGCATCACCACCACCGCGCGCAGGGCCGAGGACGGCGGCTGGATCCTGACCGGCCGCAAGGTGTTCGTCTCGGGCGTCGACATCGCGGACGCGACGCTGATCGTCGGCCGTACCCAGGACGCGCGCACGGGGAAGCTGAAGCCGTGCCTGTTCATCGTCCCGCGCGACGCGGAGGGGTTCCGGCGGACCCCCATCGAGATGGAACTGCGGGCGGTGGAGAAGCAGTTCGAGCTGCTGCTCGACGACGTGCGGCTGCCCGCCGACGCGCTCGTCGGGGACGAGGACGCGGGGCTGCTCCAGCTGTTCGCCGGACTCAACCCGGAACGCGTCATGACGGCCGCCTTCGCGATCGGCATGGGCAGGTACGCACTGGGCAAGGCCGTCGCCTACGCGAAGGAACGCACGGTGTGGGGCACCCCCATCGGTGCGCACCAGGCCCTCGCGCACCCCCTGGCCCAGGCGCACATCGAACTCGAACTCGCCCGGTTGATGATGCAGAAGGCGGCCCGGCTGTACGACGCGGGCGATGACGTCGCGGCGGGCGAGGCAGCCAACATGGCGAAGTACGCGGCGGGCGAGGCGTGCGTCAAGGCCGTCGACCAGGCGGTCCAGACCCTCGGCGGCAACGGCCTCACCCGCGAGTACGGGCTCGGGCAGCTGATCACAGCGTCACGCGTGGCCCGGATCGCGCCGGTGAGCAGGGAGATGATCCTGAACTACGTCTCGCACCAGTCGCTGGGTCTGCCCAAGTCGTACTGACCCGACGCCGCCGGTCCCGGATCCGACGCGGCCGGTCCCTCCGGGGCAAACGCCGAACCCTTCAGGGAAAGGGGGCAGGAGGGCGTACATTGTCCGTTTCCCCGGAGGCCCGCAGGGGCTCCGCCCGGCGGCACGGGCCCCGGGCCGACCGATCGACACGAAGGAAGATGCTGTGTGACGGGACATTCGGCAGCGCAGGGCACAGGCGCCGGGCCGGCGGGCACCGGCCCCGGGGCTCCCGTCGTACGCTCCGCGCACGAGCGCGGGATCACGACGCTCACTCTCGACTCGCCCGCGAACCGCAACGCCCTCTCGGCGCGCCTGGTACGGGAGTTGAGCGAGGAACTCGCGCGCTGCGCGCAGGACCGGGCGGTACGGGCGGTGGTGCTGACGCACACCGGCACGACGTTCAGCGCGGGAGCGGACCTGAAGTCCCCCGCCAACCCGTACACGTTCGTCGGCCTGATGCGGCAGATCATCGAACTCCCGAAACCGGTGGTGGCGCGGGTCAGCGGCCACGTCAGGGCGGGCGGCCTCGGGCTCGTCGGTGCGTGCGACATGGCGGTGGCGGACCGCACGTCCGACTTCGCGTTCACGGAGGTACGGATCGGGGTCGCGCCGGCGGTGATCTCGATGCCGCTCCTGCCGCGCATCGACCCGCGCGCGGCGTCCCGCTACTACCTGACAGGTGAGTTGTTCGACGCGACGGCCGCCGAGGCGGCGGGGCTCCTCACGGCGGCGGCCGATGATGTCGACGCGGCGCTGTCCGGCCTGCTCGACGGGCTGCGCAGGGCGTCGCCGCAGGGGCTCGCGGAGGCGAAGAAGCTCCTGACACTCGATGTGCTGGAGGCCTTCGACCGGCACGCGGAGGACCTCGTGCAGCGGTCCGCCTCGTACTTCATCACGCCGGAGGCGCGGGAGGGCATCGCGGCGTTCATGGAGCGGCGGGACCCGGCGTGGGTGAGGTAGACGCGCACCGCGGGGAGCCGGCCGGCGCCCCGCCGGCGGCCACGGGAACGCCCCCGGGCGGCCCTGCCGCGACGGTCCCCGGGGAGCCGAAGCAGGACCGCAGCCGGGCCACCCGGCGGCGGCTGCTGGCGGCGGCCGTCAGCTGCCTCGCCGAACGCGGCTGGGCAGGGTCCACGGTCATGGTCGTCGCCGAACGCGCGGGCGTCTCGCGCGGTGCCGCCCAGCACCATTTCCCCACCCGCGAGGACCTGTTCGTGGCGGCCGTCGAGTACATGGCCGAGGAACGCTCCCGTGCGCTCAGGGCGCTTCTCCCGCCGGGCCCCAGCCACCGGGCCGAAGCCGTCGAGGGCCTGGTCGGGCTCTACACGGGCCCGCTGTTCCGGGCGGCCCTGCACCTGTGGGTGGCGGCGGCCGACGAGGAGTACGGCGACCTGCTGCGCCCCCGGGTCGTCGAACTGGAGGCCCGGGTGGGCCGCGAGGCGCACCGCGTCGCCGTGGCACTGCTGGCGGCCGACGAGTCCCGCCCCGGCGTGCGGGAGACGGTCCAGGGGCTGCTGGACATGGCCAGGGGCCTCGGCCTCGCCACCCTCCTCAGCGACGACACGGCGCGCCGCTCCCGCGTCGTCGGCCAGTGGTCGGCGCTGGTGAGCCGCGCCCTGGCCTGAAGGCAACGCGCGACGGGCGGCGGTGAAGGCGGCGCGGCACCGCCGGAAGACGGGGCAGGGGCGCCGCCACGGCCCGGTCTCCGGTGCTGCCGGGCCCCGGATTCCCTGGGCGATCGCGGCCCCGGCGGGGCCCGTTGCAGGTCGGCGCGCGGCGCGGGCCGGGCCTGGGGCAGGATGGTGCCGTGTCTGACGAGAGTCCCGCCCCCGCCACCATGCGCGAGCAGTACCGGTCCACGCCGCTCCTGGAGTCCGACGTGGCCGCCACGCCCATGGACCAGTTCGCCCGGTGGTTCAAGGCCACCGCCGAGTACGGGCTGCCCGAGCCCAACGCCATGGTCGTCTCCACCGCCGACCCGCGCGGGCGCCCGTCGTCCCGTACGGTCCTGCTGAAGCAGTACGACGACCGGGGATTCGTCTTCTACACCAACTACACCTCCCGCAAGGGCGTCGAGATCACCGCGAACCCCTATGTCTCGGTGCTCTTCCCCTGGCACCGGATCGCCCGCCAGGTCATCGTCACCGGGACCGCCGCGCGCGTGGGACGTGACGAGACCGCCGCGTACTTCCGTACCAGGCCCCACGGTTCGCAGTTGGGCGCGTGGGCGAGCGAGCAGTCGGCCGCCATCGCGTCCCGGGAGGAACTGCTGGAGCGCTACGCGCTGCTCGCCGCGCGCTACCCGGAGGGCGAGCAGGTGCCGGTGCCGCCGCAGTGGGGAGGCTTCCGTGTGACGCCCGGGACCGTCGAGTTCTGGCAGGGCCACGAGAACCGGCTGCACGACCGGCTGCGGTACGTGCGGGAGGGCGAGGCCTGGCGGGTGGAACGGCTCTGCCCGTAGCGGGCCGCACGGCGGCCGCGCACGGCGCCCGAACACCCGCCGCCTCAAGGGCCGTTGTCAGTGTCCGCTGGCAGGATCGCCCGCATGACGCAGACGATCGACGACTGGCGTCCCTTCCTGGAGCGGTGGAGCCGGGAATGGGCGGACGTGCGGGCCCCGGGGCTGCGGGAGGACCACCGTGGCCTGGAGGACGAGGAGCCCCGCCGGGCGGATCGGCTGGGGTTCCCGCCCGCGTCCGAGGAGCGGATCGGCGCGGCGGAGGAGCGGCTCGGGCGCCGGCTGCCGCCGTCCTACCGGACCTTCCTGAAAGTCAGTGACGGATGGCGGCACGCGGGCGGCTTCGTGTACCTGCTCGCCGGCGCCGAAGCGGCCCGGTGGTTCGAGGGCGGCGCGGGCCGGGCCGCGTACTACCCGGGGGAACTGCACGAGAACTCCTCTCCCGAGGACGTGTTGCTCGCCGGGATGTGGGGGCGCTCGCTCCAACTGGCCGTGGAGTCGGACATGGCCGACGTCCTGCTGGACCCGGGGGACGTGGGGGACGACGGTGAGTGGGCCGTGTACAGCCACGCGTCGTGGCGCGCGAGTCCACCCAAGCGGTATGCGTCCTTCCGCCTGTTCATGGAGGACATGTACCGGGAGTTCCACCGCCTGACGGCGAACGAGTCGGTGCGCACGGCGGTCGCGTTCGCCAACGCGACCACGCGGGCCCAGGACGCTTCCGTGGAGGCCGCCCGGCTGGACGCGCTGGCCGGGCGGCACGAGCGGGCCTCGGCGGGCCTCGCGCAGGCGGTGTCGTACGGCAGACCCCGGGCCCAGGGCCTGCTGGACCAGATCCACCGGCTGCTCGGGAAGACCTACATGGTGTATTTCCCCGGCCTTGCGGTCGATCCGCTGTACGCGCCGGAGGTGGTGCCCCTGTTGGCGGCAGAGCACGTGCGCAGCAGCCATCTTGACGACAGTGCATGGGGACATCGCCTGCGGGGCGCCACGGACCCGCTGCGGGAAGCGGCGGACGGGATCCTGCGGCAGGTGCGGGGCGGAGCGTTCCGCTACACCGCCGAGGGACCCTTCGGGCGGGCCGTCGAAAAAGCGCGGGAGCAGGCGCTCTGGGGCGGGACGGACGAGGCCTGGGCCACGCTGCGTGCCGCACTGCCCGCGTGGCGGCCGCTCGGCCCCGACCACCTCGCCCCGGTGGGCCTGTGCGCCGACCCCCTCCTCGGACCGCTGATCACACCGGAGCGCGGCGCCGAACTCCTGGCCACGCCCCGGGCGGGCGAGCCGGGTGAGACCCCGGTACCCGCGCCCGACGCCGATCCTCCGGGGCTTGCGTGGCTGGCGGAGTCCGGTGGCGACAGCATGCGGGCGGCGTACCGCTTCGTCCTCGTGGAGGGGGTCGAACCGGCCGAACTGCCCGGCCGTCTCGGCGCCGACGGGACCGCCGCCGTCCTGGAGGGGCCGATGACCCGGTGGGAATCGCGCCGGCAGGGCAGGAGCAGCCCGGGATCCTCGACCTGGCGGGACGAGGGGAACGCGATGGTCGGCCGGGCGGGCCCCGGATGGAGTTTCGCGTTCGAGGCCGAGACCGAGGGCTTCGTCGAGCAGTGGATGGTCTCTCCGGGTACGGCCGCCTCGCACGGCACCCGGGCGGTGACGGTGTGGCGGCAGCCCGCGTCGGGGCAGCACCCGGCTGTCTTCCATCTCTCCTGCGCGGTGGACGGGGAGGAGCGGTACGCGTTCACCGTGCGGGGTACGGACGTCGGCCTGCGGGGCCCGGTGCCGGACGCCCTGGATCCGGAGCGCCTCTTCGCCCGGGACGATCAGGGAGTCAGGCGGGACGAGCGGGACGCGCTGGAGGCCGTCGCGGCCGAGTTCGGCGTCCGGCTGCCCCGGTTCGCCCTGGAGCGCGGGCGCCTGCACGTCCTCCGTACCGGGCCCTGGCGCAGGCTCCCGCGCGAGGGCGAGAGGTACGCGACCCTCAGCTGGAGGCGGCAGCGGCCGTAGACCGCTCTCCCGCAGTGCTCCTGACGCGCAGCGCGCGCCCGGCTCGGATCGCGGGCCCGACGCGGAGCGCGGCCCGGCGCGCGGTACGGGCCCAGGGAACGCAGAGACCCGCGAGCTCGGGTTCCCTCCGGGGAGGGAGCCGGCCGGACGTACCGGCGAGCTCGCGGGTCGGTGACTGCTGGGATTGGCCGGCGGAAGCCGGCACCGCACAGAGTGCGACGAACGGGCCGCTAGCCCGCAGCCACCTCACGCGTCCGGTTGCCATACATCTGACGAACCACCTCCCTTCTCGTGTACCCACACCCTAAAAAACCGCGTGGAGGACGACAAGCGAATTACCTGGATATTGACGCGGGCACCCCGTGGCGCCGCCCGATCCGGCCCCGGCGCGTGCGGCCCGCACGCCCGCTCACCCGCCGCGATACGATTTTCGGGAACCTTGTGTGTGCCGCGTCACGTTCAGTGGAATGATCGCAGTGAGTGGACGTGTGCGGAACAGGCGCGGACGTCCCGCATGGGGGTGGCAGGATGAGTGCTTCCCGGAGTGAGACCACCGACGCGGCGGGACCCGACGAGCCGGGATCGGATCTGCTCGCGGCTCTGCTCGACGGCATGGACGCCGCTCTCTGCGCCTTCGACGCCGGGGGCGTCGTCACGCACTGGAACCGCGAGGCCGAGCGGATACTCGGCTGGAGCGCAGCCGAGGCGGTGGGGCGGCACGGGTTCGCGGGCTGGGCCGCCCGTTCGGCCGACGCCGACGAGGTGCTGGCCCGCCTGATGGCCACCATGGACGGCGAGGGACGGCAGGTCCACGAGTTCGCGATGCTGCGCAAGGACGGCGGCCGGGTGCTCGTACGGACCCAGTCGGCGGGCGTGCGCGGCGCCGACGGGAAGCCCGCAGGGGTGTACTGCGCGTTCAGCGAGGTGCACGCGCAGATCGACCTGGAGCGCTCCATAGCGCTGAGCGAGGCGTTGTTCGCGGACGCGTCCTGGGGTGTGGTCCTGGTCGACGTCGACCTGCGGCCCACGGTGATCAACGCGCACGCGGCACGGGCGCTCGGCTCCGGCCGTACGACGGTGCTCGGCAGGCCGCTGGGCGAACTCGTCGTGCAGGGGTCCGAGGAGCTGGAGGCGGCCCTCCACCACGTCCTCGCGGAGGGCGCGCCGACCGGCCTCACCGAACTGTGGGTCACGGTCCGTACGGCCGAGGGTGAGCGGCGCCGCTGCTGGCGCAGCGGATTCCTGCGGCTCGCCTCGCCACTCGCGGAGGAGCCGGTGCCGCTCGGCGTGGGCTGGCTGTTCACGGACGTGACGGACGCGCGGCTGACGGCGCAGGAGGCGGACCGGCTGCGGTTCCGCTCCAACCAGCTGCACCGCGCCGCACGCTCCGCCGCCGAGTGCGAGGACCCGATGGAGGCCGCCACCACCTACCTGGACTTCGCGCTCGCGGGCTTCGCGGACCACGCGCTGATCGATCTGGTGGCCGGTCCCTCGGGACGCCGGGGCGGCGGGGCGTACGACGCCACCGACCCGGACGCGCCGGTACGGCTGGTCCGCACGGCCGCGACGCCGACCGGCGCCTCGGGGCCGGTCGGCCGGGTCGCGGGCGGCGGCATCCCGGTGGGCTACCTCGACGGCCATCCCGCGCTGCGGGCGATGGAGCGGGCCGGATCGGTGCGGGCGAGCGCCCCGGCGCCGGGACGGAGCGCGCCGGGCACGTCGGCACGGGAGCCGTCCCAGGCGGCCCCGTCACCGGTCCCGGCCCCGCAGACATGGGCCGCCGCGCGGCAGTGGCCCACGGACTCGGTCCACGCGCTGTGCACGGTGCTGCGCAGCCGGGGCCGCTCACTCGGAGTCGTGACGTTCCTGCGGTGCGGCGGGCGGGCGGCCTTCGAGCGGCCGGACGCGCTGTACGCGGAGGACGTGACGGTCAGGATGGCGGCGGCGCTCGACCTGGCGGAGGTCCTGCGCCCGCAGCCGTGAGCCCGGGCCCCGGGCTCTCCTGCGGGAGGCGTGCGACACACGCGCTCCCTACCCGGGGGTAGGCGCGGTGCGTTCCCAGGGACCCGGTGCGCCCTCCGGGACACGGTGCACCTCCGGGACATGGTGCGTCGCCCCGGGACACGGTGCGTTTTCTGCGGGACTCGCTGCGTCGCCGCCGGGGCGCATGGTCCCCGTACGGGGCTAGTGCCAGAAGATCCGGTCGGCGTTCTCCTCGATCACGCGCACGTTCCACTCGGTGCCGCCGTCGATGTTGCCGGACCGCAGCAGCGGCGGCTCGATGCCCCGTGCCGCGAGGTCGGAGGCGGCGGTCGCCATCACGGCCTGCATGAGCGCGCTGGTGACGACGGTGGACGCGGGTGCGAACGGCGCGGCGACGCCCTCGGCGGTCAGTTCGGCGTCCCCGATGGCGATCTTGTTGTCGAGGACGATGTCGCAGTGGTCCTTGAGGAAGGTGCCGCTCGCGTTCCTGGGCGTGGTGCCGGTCGCGTACGCCACGGACGTCACGCCGATCACGGTGAGTCCCCGCTCGCGGGCGTGCCGCGCCATCTCCACGGGCAGGGTGTTGCGGCCGGACAGCGAGATGATCACGAGGATGTCGCCGGCGGTGGCGGGGGAGGTGTCCAGCACGGTGCTTGCCAGCCCCTCGACCCGCTCCAGCGCGGAACCGAGCGTCGCGGGCCGTACGTCGACACCGGTCATGCCGGGCACGGTGAGCAGGTTCATCACGGCGAGTCCGCCCGCCCGGTAGACGGTGTCCTGCGCGGGCAGCGACGAGTGCCCGGCCCCGAACGCGAACAGCCGCCGGCCCCCCGCGACGGCGTCGGCGATCGCGGCCCCGGCGGCGGCGATGCTCGCGGCCTCCTCGTCCCGTACGCGGCCCAGGAGCCCGGCGGCGGCGTCGAAGAACCGGTCTGCGGGGCTGCGGTCGTCCATGAGGGGCCTTCCGTGGGGACGGTCAGTGCGCTGTCTCTGCGGCAGCCTCTGTGCCGGTGCCGCGGATCACCCTCCGGTCGGGAGCGTCCCGGTGTCAACACGACATCGGCACCGGGTGCCGGCCCGCCCGTCACACGACCGGGTGCGCTTTCGGCGGTTCACGTGACCGGGCATGCTCGGCGGTGCCACGATTCCCGGGTGAACGCGCCATCCGCCTGGGCGAGTTCGGACAGGAGCGCGCTCATGACCAGCACTCAGGGAGCGGCCCGTACGGCCGGGATCTCCGTCGCGCTCGCCGTTCTCGCCGCCGTTTTCCTGATCTCCGGCGCGCGTGCCGCGCGGGCGGATACGACGGACCCGGCCTCGGAGTTGGCCCCCGCGCAGGTGCGGGCCGCGGAGCGGTTCGCGGGCCACGACGGGCTTTACGCCCCGCGCGGTCTCCTGGTGGAACACCACAGGACCGGGAAGCTGGAGCGGATCGTCCTGCTGCTCGGCCGCCGGACCGATGGCGCCACCGTGCTGGCCGACCCGACCGGGCGCCTCTACACCGGCGGACTGGACGACTTCCGGGCGCACAACCACCTGCTGACCCCTGACGACACGATGGTGACGTACCGCGACATCACGGCCGTCGCGCCGCACGAGACGGTCACCGTTTCAGGCCACACCCGGCCGGACCGCACGCCCTGGACGGTGGCCGGGATCTCGGCCGGGGCGGCGGTACTCCTGGGCGGTGCCGTCCTCCTCGTCCGCCGGGCACGGCGCGCACGGGGCGGCGCGCAGGGCGAGGAGACGGCGGCGGACGGCGGCGCTGCGGCGCACTGAGGTGTGCGGGCGGCCCGCCGTCCATGGGCCGCCCCGGCCATGGGCCGCCCCGTCCACGGGCTGCCCCGTGCGCGCGGGCCGTCGGCCGTACATGCGGGCCTCTCGCCACGCGGGCCGCCCGCCGTACATGCGGGCCGTCCGCCGTACCGCCGCCCGCCGTCCACGCGGGCCGCGCCGTCCACGTGGGCCGTCCGCCGTACGTAACGGCCACCGGCCGTACGCGTGGCCCCACTTCCCGATGAACCCCCGCGGCGGGTGGGGGCGTTCGCTGACCTGGTGCTCTCCGGTCGCGTGCCGCGTCCCGGCCAGGTCGCCGATGGCAGGCGGGGCGCTCGACCCGTGCGGGGACTCCCGGCCCGCCGGCGAGCGCGGCTGATGCGACGAGTCCTGTGCCATGGGTTGACGCACTCACAGCTTCTGCATACCTTGCGTCTTGCCGCATCGAACTGAAACGTTTCAACCAATGAGCCGTCACGTACCTGATCCGTACCGCCCGGCCCATACCGCTCGTTCATCGGCGGAGCACCGTCGCGCCGGGTCGTCAGTCGTCAGTCGTCAGGGGAAGTACCCACAACCTCGGAGTCCGCATGATCGTTCACGGCAGAAGACGTCCACGCCGCAGGCTCGGTTCGGCGGGCGCGGCCCTCTCACTGGGCCTTGCCCTGCTCCTCGCCCTGCTCGCCCAGCCGACGGCATCGTCCGCCGCGACGCCGGCTCTCGTCTCCGCGCGGTCCACGGCCCCCCGGGCCGCGAGCGACTGGCACACGTACGTACGGGCACCGAAGAGTTCCGACGTGTGCCCGGTGTCCGTGGTCAGTACCTCGGGCGCGGTCGAAGGGGCCCGGAACCTCGTGTGCGGCGGATCGGGCGGGGTGACGCTCACCTACGCGGACGGCGGAGCGGCACCCACCATCCTGCTCGACTACGGCCAGGAGACGGGCGGGCTGCCCTACTTCACCGTCTCCGCCCAGTCGGGGTCGCCGACCCTGAAGGCCGCGTACAGCGAGGGGCTGCAGTACATGAGCCCCACCGGTGACGGGTCGCCGCCCTGGGCCGACGGCGACAGTTCCCGGTCCGACGGCTACCCGGTGTCGGGGCCGGGCACGATCACCAACAGTTCCACGCAGGGTGGCGAGCGGTACGAGCAGATCACGCTCTCGACGCCGGGCCGTCTCACCCTGAGCAAGGTGGGAATCGACTACATCGCCGACCGCACCCAGGCGGCCGGGTACGGGGGCCACTTCCTGTCGAGTTCGAACGAGTTGAACAAGATCTGGTACGCCGGTGCCTACACCTTGCAGACCGATCTCGCTCCGGCCGACTCCCTCCCCGGGACGTGGTCCATCCAGGGCGGCGGCCTGCAAGCCGACGGCTCGAAGATCAATGACGGTGCCGGGGTGCTGCGTCGCGGATCCTCCTGGAGCGACAGCACGACGACCTTCAGGACCAGCATCCTGCACGACCAGGCCGGGTGGATGGTACGCGCGCAGAACGCGCAGAACGGCTACCTGTTCATCCTCGACGACAGCACCGACAGCGGCGGTGCCCCGAACACGCTGCAGAAGTTCGACGTCCAGGACGGCGCCTACACCAGCCTCGGCTCCGTGGCGCTGCCGTCCCCCGTGGACGAGGGCACCTGGCACACCGTGGCCACCACGGTGTCCGGGACGAGCGTGACGATCTCGCTGGACGGCAGCCGGATCGACCGCTTCGACACGACGGCCCTGCCCGCCGGCGCCGTCGCCCGGCCCGCCGGCACCATCGGATTCCGTGAGTTCGGCGACGAGAAGGCGGCCTTCAAGGACCTCACCGTCGTCAGCGGTACGGGCAAGAAGCTCTACGGCAACGCGCTGAGCGGGCCCGCCACGCTCGCCGACTTCACTCCGCCCGGGTCCAACGCGCTGCCGTCGGTCCTCGACGGGGCCAGGCGCGACCGCGCGATCTGGAGCGGCGACATCCTCGTGGAGGGCCTCACCGACTACTACTCGGTGAACAACCCGGAGTACATCAAGCAGTCCCTGAACCTGCTGGGCAGCCGGCAGCTCTCCAGCGGATTCGTGCCGGGCGCCCTCCACCCGGCGAGCGTGCCGCACCTCGGACCGCTCACCCCCGGCGACACGACCACCTACTCGGCCACGTACTCCATGTACTTCGTCGCGGGCCTGGCGAGTTACTACCTCCACACCGGCGACAAGGCTTTCGTCGCGAAGGAGTGGCCCGTCGTCCAGCGCCAACTGGCCTGGAACGCCACGCGGCTCGACGGGAACGGGCTCTTCTCGACCAGGGCCGGGGTCGACGGCGCCGACTGGGACTTCTACGACAGCGACAAGGGCGGCGAGGTCGCCGCCTACAACATCCTCTACTACAAGGCACTCCTCGACGGAGCGGGGCTGGCCACCGCCGCGGGAGAGGCCTCGCAAGCCGCTGCCTACCGGGCGGACGCGCAGGCGTTGAAGGCGCGCATCAACGAACGCCTCTACGACCCGGAGAGCGGCCTCTACAAGATCAGCGACACCCAGTCCGGTGTCGCGCAGGACGCCAACGCCCTGGCCGTCCTGTACGGAGTCGCGCCGTCCTCGAAGCAGGCGGAGATCCTGGGCAAGCTCAAGTCGGCCCTGTGGACCACCCCTTACGGACCGCTTCCCTTCTCCTCCGGCGCCGGCGACAGGGACCTGGTCAGCCCCTTCGTCAGTGGGTTCGAACTCCAGGCGCGCCTGGCGGCCGGTGACACCGCGAACGCACAGGAGCTCTTGCACGATGTGTGGGGCCACATGATCGCTCCGGGCCCGGACCAGACCGGGACCATGTGGGAGAACATCTCCGGAAGCGACGGCACACCCGGCCTGGGGGCGGGGGCGAGTCTGTCCCACGGGTGGTCCACGGCCCCGACCTCCGCGCTGTCCGGGTACGTCCTGGGCGTTCTCCCGGACACGGCGGGATACGCCACCTGGACGGTCCAGCCCCATCCGGGAGACCTCGCCTGGACGCAGGGAAGTGTCCCCACCCCGCACGGTGACATCGACGTCCACTGGACCGCGAAGACCGGCGCCGACCGGTTCAGCCTGACCGTCGACGCCCCCAAGGGCACCAGCGGCACCATCGCCATCCCGGTCTCCGGCCGGGCCCGCACGGTCACCGTCAACGGCAAGGTGGTGTGGCGCCACGGGGACTTCACCGCCGGGGCCGGTGTCACCGGTGGCCACTTCGCGTCCGGCTACGTCTACCTGAAGGTGAAGCAGCACGGCAGCTACCGCGTCACCGCGCGCTAGTTGCCGCCTCGGGCGATACGCGCGCGCCCGGTGACACCACAGTCCGGATGCCGGCGGGCTGATGTCAGCACACGGGGGTGCCTGCCACGGTGGACGGTGGCAGGCACCATCGCGTTCACACCCCCGCAGAGGGTCCGGGGGGAAGATCCGCGTCCACCCCCCGGGACCCGGGACCGGAGCGGGGCGAGGCGAAATCGCGTGGGGCTCAGGTCAACCCGCCATTGCTGACCAGCAGTTGTCCGTTGACCCACTGCCCCTCGGACGAGCAGAGGAAGTCGACAAGGCGGGCGGGGTCCTGCGGGGTGCCGAGGCGGGCCAGCGGGGTGCGGTCCACGACCGTGGCCCGCAGGCGCTCGTCCATCCAACCCGTGTCCACCGGGCCCGGGTTGACGGCGTTCGCGGTGACGCCGAGATGTGCGAGCTCCTGGGCAGCCGCCAGGGTGATGCGGTCCAGGGCGCCCTTGCTCGCGCCGTACGGGAGGTTGCCGACGGTGTGGTCGCTGGTGAGCGCGACGATCCGGCCGGTGCCGAAATCACCGCCGAAGCGGCGGCCGAACTCGCGGATCAGCAGCCAGCTTGCCCGGGTGTTGACGGCGAAGTGCCGGTCGAAGCTCTCGACGGTCGTGTCGAGCAGGCCCGAGTCGACGGACTCGCAGTGGCACATCACCAGCGCGCTCACGCCGCCGCGCGCGGTCTCGACCGCGTCGAAGATCCGCGCGGGAGTGCCGGGATCGGCCAGGTCCGCCTCGACCGCGAAGGCGGTGGCGCCGGCCTCCACGAGCCCGTCGGACACTGCCGCCTCCGCGCCCGGCTCGACGCCCCACGCCATCCGTTCGTCGTACGGGGTCCAGTAGGTGAAGGCAATGTCCCAGCCGGACGCGGCGAGCTGCCGGGCGATCGCGGCGCCGATGCCGACGCTGCGGCCGACCCCCGTGACGAGCGCCAGGGGACGGGGGCTGCCGGACAGGATCCGCTCTTCTTCGCTGAAGGTCACGGGAGGGGATCGTCGGGCACGAACGGGCCCGGTGCAAGCGCATTTCGCCGCGTCCGCCCCCGTCTGCCCCGCCTCACCCATCGGCGCGCGTCCCGACGACGTACTCCGCCCACACCGTCTTGCCCGAGGGACTCGGCAAGCTCGTTGGCTACTCGCCGTCCAGCATCGCGTCGTTCGAGCAGGGGCGGCGCATCCCGACCCCGGCGGCCATCGACAAGGCGGACGAGGTCCTCGGCGCGGGCGGGCTCCTGATCGCGCTGAAGGAAGAGGTCGCGAAGGCGCAGTACCCGGCGTTCTTCAGGGACATGGCGGGGCTGGAGGCGAAGGCGGTCGGCTTGTGCGAGTACGCGGTACAGGTCGTGCCGGGTCTGCTCCAGACCGACGCCTACGCACGGGCGGTTCTGCGGATGCGCCGCCCGGTCCTGGACGACGAGATCATCGAGCAGCGCGTCGTGGCGCGCCTGGCACGGCAAGTCATCTACGCGCGGCGTCCGGCGCCGCTGCTCAGCTTCCTGATCGAGGAGGTGGTGCTGCACCGGCCGATCGGCGGGCGGGAGGTCCTGCGGGGACAGTTGGAGCAGATCCTGGTCCTCGCGGGCGACAGGAACGTCGATGTCCAGATCATGCCGACTGATCGCGAGGAACACGTAGGCCTCGACGGGGCGTTCACTATGATTGACCTGGCCAAGGGCGAGCGTCTGGCGTATGCGGCGGCGCAGGGCGACAGCCGCCTGTACAGCGACCATACAAAGGTCCACGAACTTGGTTCGCGGTATGGGATTCTCCGAGCACAGGCGCTCACTCCGCGTGAGTCGTTGGCCCGCATCGAGGGACTCCTGGGAGAGACATGACCAAGCTGGCCTGGTTCAAGAGCAGTTACAGCGGCGGCGAGGGTGGCGAGTGTGTCGAGGTCGCTGCCTGCGACAGCGCCACCGCCGTGCGTGTCCGGGACTCGAAGCGGGCGAGCGGCCCCGTGCTGACGGTGGCGCCGGCCGCGTGGGAGAGCTTCGTCACCCTCGTGCGGAGCTGATGTCCGTGACCGAACCGGCCTGGTTCAAGAGCAGTCACGGCGACAGTGGCGGCGGTCAGTGCGTCGAGATCGCCTGGTCCAAGAACAGTTACCGCAGCGGCGAGGGTGGCGAGAGTGGCGAGTGTGTCGGGGTCGCCGCCTGCGACAGCGCCACCGCCGTGCGTGTCCGGGACTCGAAGCGGGCGAGCGGCCCCGTGCTGACGGTGGTGCCGGCCGCGTGGGAGAGCTTCGTCACCCTCGTGCGGGGATGATCCCGGCGCAGGTATGACCCGGGGGCCGTCGTACGTTCACGTACGGCGGCCCCCGCGTGCGTACGGCCGCGTACAACGACACAGACGCGGAGCGACAGGGAGCCCCCATGGATCTTCAGTTGGCCGGACGCAACGCCCTCGTGACCGGCGGCAGCCGGGGCATAGGTCTCGCGATCGGGCGGGCGCTGGCTCGCGAGGGCGCCGGCGTGGCGCTCGTGGGCCGTGACCCGGTCACCGTGAAGGAGCGGGCCGACGAGCTGGCGGGGGAGACCGGGGCCCGGGTCGTCGGGATCGCGGCGGACACCGGGGACGACGCTTCCGTCGCCGCCATGGCCGCCGAGGCCGGGCGGCTGCTCGGAGGTGTGGACATCCTCGTGAACAACGCAGCGACGTCCAGCCCCGGCGCGTTCCCCGAGGACGCGCTGGAGGAGCAGATCAACGTCAAGGTCCGGGGCTATCTGCGCACCACGCGCGCGCTCACGCCGGCGATGGCCGAGCGGGGCTGGGGCCGGGTCATCAACATCGCGGGGCTCGCGGCGCGGGGGACGGGTTCGGTCGTGGGGTCCGTACGTAACGTCGCTGTGGCGGCGATGAGCAAGAATCTGGCCGACGAGCTCGGCGCGCGGGGGATCAACGTGACGGTGGTGCATCCTGGAATGACGCGCACGGAGACCCAGCGGGCGAGCATCGCCCGGCAGGCCGCCGCGCGGGGAGTCAGTTCCGAGCAGGTGGAACGGGAGTTCGCGGCCTCCGTGTCCATCGGCAGGATCGTGGAGGCCGACGAGGTCGCCTCGGTGGTCGCCTTCCTCGCGAGCCCGCTGAGTGTCGCCATGAACGGCGACCCGGTGATCGTGTCCGGAGGCGCGCGGGGAGCGATCCACTACTGAGGTGACCCAGCGTCCCCGGGCGAGCGCGTCCGGTCGCCACCCGTCCTGTCCGTTCGCCCAGTCTTCAGGGGTTGGACGGGCACGGCACGGTTGTCGGTGGGATGCGTCAGAATTGAAGCCAGGGCCGCACCGATTCCACAAGGGGCACGTATGTCCGGACTGATCGACACGACGGAGATGTATCTCCGCACCATCCTCGAACTGGAAGAGGAAGGTGTGGTCCCCATGCGCGCCCGGATCGCCGAGCGGCTCGACCAGAGCGGCCCGACGGTGAGCCAGACGGTGGCGCGGATGGAGCGCGACGGCCTGGTCCAGGTCGCGGGCGACCGGCACCTGGAGCTGACGGACGAGGGCCGCATGCTCGCCACGCGCGTCATGCGCAAGCACCGGCTCGCCGAGTGCCTGCTCGTCGATGTGATCGGCCTGGAGTGGGAGCACGTCCACGCGGAGGCCTGCCGCTGGGAGCACGTGATGAGCGAGGCGGTGGAGCGGCGCGTGCTCGACCTGCTGCGCCACCCCACGGAGTCGCCGTACGGGAACCCGATCCCCGGGCTCGACGAGCTGGGGGAGCCGTCGGCGGTGGACCCGTTCCTCGACGCGGGGCTGGTGAGCCTCGCCGACCTCGACGCCGGCGGGGACGGCAAGACGGTCGTCGTCCGGCGTATCGGCGAGCCGATCCAGACGGACGCGCAGTTGATGTACACGCTGCGGCGGGCGGGCGTGCAGCCGGGCTCCGTCGTGAGCGTGACGAAGTCGCCGGCGGGCGTGCTCGTCGGCAGCAGCGGGGAGGCGGCGGAGCTGGGGGCCGAGGTCGCCTCGCACGTGTTCGTGGCCAAGCGCTGAGCGGCCCCTCGGTGGGGGCCGAGCGCGAAGCGGGCGGAAGAAGGCGGTGCCGGGGTGGAGCGGAGCCGTCGCGTGGGGGGTGCGGCGAAGGACACCGCGGGGGACGGGATGTGCTCCCGGTGCAGGTCACGGGGTGTGGAACGGATGAGGGCCCCGGCGCCTCGCGGCACCGGGGCCCGTCCTCCCCTTTGCTGACCCGGAGCCCCGAGCTCCCAGGGTCAATCCCCTCGGACCGTCATCCCCGAGCGGTCCGCCTCCCGGAGAAAGATCTCCCCTCGGCGGGAGCGGTCAATCCTGCGGGGTGGTCACTCGAATGAGCGATGTTGGGCCGGAGAGGCCCGTGTTCGAATAATCGTTCGATAAGATCCCATGGGAACCGACACAGGTTCGACGGCATGTGCGACCGGTCGCGGGGGCGGGGTCGTGGAGCCGTCCGGAACACGGGACAGTGGGGGCGTGAGGAGCGCGGCAGCCTTCGGGAGGCCGTCGGCCCCACGGTCCCCGGCCGTCATCACCACGCGACGGCCACGACGGAATCTGACTCGACCATCAGAACCGAGGGGGGTGCCAGGACACATGCTGGAGAACGACACGGAGCACGCGGCGCGGCGCACCGATGTGATCGGTGCCGACGGGGTACGCCTCGCGGCCTGGGAGTACGGACGCGGTGGCGGGCCCGAGAGCCTGGCGCCCGCCGGGGGCGGCCCCCAGGGAGCGGGCGCCGCCGAGCCGGGAGTGCTGCTGCTGCACGGGCTGATGGGCCGGGCGTCGCACTGGGCCGGTACGGCGCGCTGGCTGGCCGAGCGGCACCGGGTCGTCGCGTTCGACCAGCGGGGGCACGGTGACAGCGAGCGCCCCGCGGACGGACTGCTGACGCGCGAGGCGTACGTGGCGGACGCGGAGGCGGTGGTCGAGGCCCTGGGGCTCGGACCCGTCACGCTCGTCGGCCATGCCATGGGTGCGCTCACGGCCTGGCAGCTCGCGGCGCGCAGGCCCGACCTGGTGCGCGCGCTGGTGATCTTCGACATGCGCGCCTCGGCGCTCGGAGCCGCGTCACAGCGCCGGTGGGAGGACTGGTTCCGTACGTGGCCGGTGCCCTTCCCGTCGCTCGGTGAGGCGCGCCGGTGGTTCGCCGAGGAGGATCCGTGGCTCGCGGGCGGCCGGGCGTCGGCGCGCGGTGACTTCCACGCGGAGATGCTGGCGCGGCGGGAGGACGGCTGGCGGCCGGTCTTCTCGCGCCGTCAGATGCTGCGCACGCGTGAGACATGGGTGCTGGACGCGCACTGGGACGAGCTGGCCCAGGTGGGCTGCCCGACGCTGGTGGTGCGCGGGATGGACGGCGAACTCGGCCGCGCCGAGGCGATGGAGATGGTGCGGGTGCTGCCGCGCGGGGAGTACGCGGAGATCCCCGACGCGGGCCACCTCGTCCACTACGCGGACCCGGACGCCTGGCGCACGGCGACGGAACCGTTCCTGAACGGGGTTCTGACCGGCTGACGCCGAGGGGAAGCCCTATCGGGCGAGCGTGCGTACGGGGCCGCGGGGCAAGTCGCGGGGGATTGGGGTCGCGTGCCTGGTCGCGCGCAGGCGGGGGCCCGGCCGCGCACCTGCCTGCCCGTGCGCCCGCCTGCCTGCCTCGTGCGTACGCGCGTGCCCGGCCGCCGGCCCGCGGCGGGCGACGTCAACTCCGGTCGGCGGTCAGCTTCGCGAGCCACTGCAGGAGCAGCGCCGTCTCGGCCGCCGTCAGGCGGTCCTGTTCGGTGGAGTCCAGCAGGGCCCGCAACTGCCTCGCCGCCGCCGAGGTCGCGTTCGGACCCGGGGTCGGCACGGTCGCCGGATGGTCCCGCAGCAGGGTCGAGTGCACCGCGTCCCGGACCCGGACGGACAGGCCGGAATCGGTGTAGACCTCGGGCTGGGTCACGAGGTTGAGGGACACCCCGATGTTCGCGGACATGATCGCCTGCGCGGCCTGTTCCGGGTCGGTCGTGAGCAGACCTGCCGCCGCACAGCGGACCAGCACCTCACGCAGCAGGCCGAGTGCCTCGCCCGCCGCGCTCGGGACCTCGGCGAATCCGGGTGAGTACATCAGCCGGTAGACCGCCGGGTGTGCGAGTGCGAACGCCACATGCGTGTCCCAGCCCGTGCGCAGGTCGGCCACGGGGTCGCTGGAGGACCGCGCCTGGCGCTTGGTGGCGAGGTAGCGGTCGAATCCGTGGTCCACCACGGCCTTGAGCAGGCCGTTCTTGTCACCGAAGAGCCGGTAGAGCACCGGGGCCCCGACGCCCACCGCGTCACAGACGGCACGCGTCGCGATGTCCCGGGTCGGGGACTCGTCGAGCAGTTTCTCCGCGGCTTCGAGCATCTGGGTCCGTACGTCCATGAGTGCACGGTAACACCCGGCGTAGCCGCGTTATGAACCCTGATACGAGAAAGGGGTAGCGCTGCTACGCGTGATCGGGTAACTTCGTTCTGGCCGGAGCGAAACACCGTTACGGCGTCCGACGCGGTGGCCGCTGCCGCGCTTGAAGACCGGAGAAAACCATGACCACGTCACTCACCACCCCCGGGGCCACCCCGGTCGCGGACCGTGTCGCCCTCGTCACCGGTGGTTCGGGAGGCATGGGCCGCACCGTCGCCGAACGCCTTGCGGCCGACGGCATGAAGGTCCTCGTGCACTACGCAGGGAGCCGGGCGAGGGCGGAGGAGACGGTGCGGACGATCACCGAGGCGGGCGGCACCGCCACCGCCGTCAGCGCGGACGTCGCCGACGAGGCCGAGGTCGCCGCGATGTTCGACACGGCGGAGGAGCTCTACGGCGGCCTCGACGTGGTCGTGCACACCGCCGGGATCATGCTGCTCTCGCCCCTGGTCGACCAGGACCTGGACGTCCTCGACCGCATGCACCGCACGAACATCCGGGGCACCTTCGTCGTCGACCAGCAGGCGGCCCGCCGCCTGCGCGCCGGCGGCGCACTCATCAACTTCTCCTCGTCCGTCGTGAAGATCGGGCTCACCGGTTACACGGCCTACGCCGCAACCAAGGGCGCCGTGGACGCGATCACGCTGATCCTCGCGAGGGAACTGCGCGGCCGTGACATCACCGTCAACGCCGTCGCTCCCGGCCCCACCGCCACCCCGCTCTTCCTGGACGGCAAGGAGCAGGCCGTCGTCGACCGCCTCGCCAACATGGCGCCGTTGGAGCGGCTCGGCACCCCGGACGACATAGCCGAGGCTGTCGCGTTCCTCGCCGGACCCGCCCGCTGGATCAACGGCCAGATCCTCTACGCGAACGGCGGGGTCATCTGACCCGGGAGCGCCCCTGCCGCCCCGCCCGTCACCAGGTCCCCGGACCGCCGCGTCCGCCTCCTCGCCGCGTTCTGTCCGTCGCGCTGCCGCCCGGTGGCTCCACCGCACCGCCGCCACCGGGCCGTTCTCCGTCGTCCCGTGGTCCCGTGGTCCCGTCGTCGCATATCACCGGCCCGCTGGACCCGCCCGCCTGGCGGCAGCTCTCCGCCCCCACGGCACATCGCCCGCCCGCCTCGTACGTCACACCGCAGGAGCCCCTTCATGAACAAGACGATCGTCATCACCGGTGCCGGTTCCGGATTCGGTGCCCTGGCCGCACGCGCACTCGCCCGTGCCGGCCACACCGTTTACGCCGCGATGCGTGACACCGCCGGCCGCAACGCCGGACGCGTCGCCGACGCCGACGCCTACGCCGCGCAGCACGACGTGGACCTCCGCACGGTCGAACTCGACGTCCTCTCGCAGGAGTCGGCCGATCGCGCCATCGCCACCATCGTCGAAGAGACCGGCTCGCTCGACGTCGTCATCCACAACGCCGGTCACATGGTCACCGGCCCCTCGGAGGCCTTCACGCCCGAGGAGATAGCCGCCGTCCACGACACCAACGTCCTCGGCACCCAGCGCGTCAACCGGGCCGCGCTCCCCCGGTTGCGCGCCCAGCAGGACGGGCTCGTCCTGTGGGTCGGCTCGTCCAGCACGAAGGGCGGCACCCCGCCCTACCTCGCGCCCTACTTCGCCGCCAAGGCGGCCATGGACGCCTTCGCCGTCTCCTACGCCGCCGAACTGGCCCGATTCAACATCGAGACCTCCATCGTCGTGCCGGGGGCGTTCACCTCGGGGACCGACCACTTCGTCACCGGTGGGCATCCCGCCCAGCAGGACGTGGTCGCCCAGTACGAGCAGCGGTACGCCGGAATGATGGAGCAGGTCTCCGAACGCCTCGCCGCCCTCGCTCCCGCGAACGCCGATGTCTCGCTCGTGGCGGACGCCATCGTCAGAATCGTCGACACGCCGCACGGAAGCCGCCCGTTCCGCGTCCACGTCGACCCCGCCGACGACGGCTCGGAGGAGGTCAGCTTTGTGGCCGACCGTATCCGCGCCGAGTTCCTGACACGCATCGGCCTCGACGACGTCCTCGTGCCCCACACTCCGGGGGCCGCCTCCTGAGCCCGTCGGTGAGGGCTTCCGCCGGGTTCGCCCGAAGGGCCGGGGGCCGCCCCCGTGCCGGGATACCCGGGCGGGGACGGTCCGGACCCTCAGCCCTTGCTGACCGCCGCCAGGATCTCCGGCAGCCGCTCCGCCGTGGGGCCCGCCGCCAGGCGCAGCCCGAGCCAGGCGACGAGAGCCCCGTACGCCGTGCCCGCGGGCAGCAGCAGCCAGGTCCAGTCGGTGTGGCCGGCGACGTGCAGCCAGATCGTGAGGGCCAGGACGGGCGCGGCGAGCAGGGCGGCCACGAGGAGACCACCCAGCATGGACATGGCGGCCAGGCCCGTCTGACCCGGAGCCACGTTCTTCCGGCTCTCCTGCGGGATGGAGTACGGCAACCGCGCGGACGCCACGGAGCCCGCCGCCAGCAGGCCGCCCAGCAGCGCCCAGGACAGGCCGATCACCTCGGGCAGCGCCCGCCAGTCGTGGGTGAGGGCCGCCATCACCACACTGACCAGCACCGAGTACGGAAGCGTCACCACCAGCAGTGCCAACGCCCGTGCCCGAAGCTCCAGATACGCGTCACGCTTCGACGCGATCGTCATGGCCACCATCCAGAACGCGGAGGTGTCCTGGCCGAACTGGTTGTACATCTGGGTGCCCAGCAGGCCCGCGGCGAAGCAGCCGAAGTAGATGGTGCTCGCGCCCTGCAGCGCGTTGAACACGGGCACGATCAGCCCGATCGCCAGTGACGTGACCCACGCGGTCTTCGTCTTCGGGTCCCGTACGACGTAACGCAGCGTGCGCAGCATCGACGTACTCGTGCGGCCCTCCGGCAGCAGCCGCGATCCGCCCGAGCGGCGCCCGCGCCGCTTCGGCGCCGCCGCGGCGATCGTCGAACTGTCCGGCGCGGTCATGAGTTTCACCATCGAGCGCTGCCAGAGCGCGATCACGCCCGCGAGCAGGGCGAGCGCGAGGACGAGTTGCGCCGCCATCCGCCCGTACGCGCCCTCGCTCGCCGATGTCACCGCGGCCATCGCGGACGCGGGCGGGATCCAGCGCACCACGGCCGCCGTGGGGTCGAGGGACGACAGGCCCGATGTGGCGCCGAGGCGCTGCACGAAGAAGTTGACCAACTGGATGCCCACGGCGACCACCAGACCGCTCAGCACGGCGAGATCGCGTCCCCTGCGAGAGCTCAGCAGTCGGGTGTTGGCCGTGGCGATGGCTCGTGCCAGACCGACGCAGGTCAGCAGCGACACGACGACCGCCACCACGGCCACGGCCACCGCGACCGCGCCGTGCGCCGTCGCGACGGCCGCGCCGACGAGCACGCAGAGCGCGAACACCGGCCCCATGCCCACGAGCGAAGCCGCCAGCAGTGCGACCGTCAGCGGGCGGGGCCGCAGCGGCAGCATGGCGAGGCGGGTGGTGTCGAGGGTCTCGTCACCGCTCGGGAAGAACAGCGGCATCACCATCCACCCGATGGCGAGCAGCAGCGTCACCAGGACGACGGGCGCCACCGCGTCGTCAACGGCGCGCAGCGCGGCCAGGCCGAGCAGCACACCGGCCGACAGCAGCAGGACGACGACCAGCGAGGTCACCCACACCGCTGTCCTGCTCGACGACTGGCGCAGGCCGTTGCGCAGGAGGGACAGCTTGAGGCGTACGAAGAGGGACGTCAGCCCGCCCGGGGCGGGGCGGGCGGGGCTCGCTCCGGCCGGGAAGGGTGCCGGCTCGGTGACTGCCGGGGCGGTCATCGGGTGCCCCCGCCCAGCCAGTCGAGCGAGCCGCCGGTCCCGCGCCCCTGCGCACCGACGAGTTCCAGGAACGCGCTCTGCAGCGAGGGCGCGTCGCCCCGTACCTCCGCGAGGGTGCCCTGCGCGCGGATGCGGCCCCCGGCCATCACGGCGACCCAGTCGCACAGCGACTCCACCAGCTCCATCACATGGCTGGAGAAGATCACCGTGGCGCCCGAGCCCGTGTACCGCTCCAGGACCTCGCGGATGGTCTGCGCGGAGACCGGGTCGACGCCCTCGAACGGCTCGTCCAGGAACAGCACTTCGGGGTTGTGGAGCAGCGCGGCGGCCAGTCCGATCTTCTTCCGCATGCCCGTCGAGTAGTCCACGACGAGCTTGTCCCGTGAGCCCGTCAGGTCCAGCACGTCGATCAGCTGGTCGGCGCGCTTGTCGACCTCGGCGCCGGGCAGGCCGCGCAGCCTGCCGGTGTAGCCGAGCAGTTCGCTGCCGGAGAGCCGCTCGAACAGCCGCAGCCCCTCGGGCAGGACGCCGATCCGGGCCTTCACCTCGGCGGGGTCCCGCCACACGTCGTGCCCGGCCACGCTCACTCGTCCCTGGTCGGGCCGGAGCAGGCCGGTGATCATCGACAGTGTCGTGGTCTTGCCCGCTCCGTTGGGTCCGACGAGCCCGATGAACTGGCCTGCGGGCAGGGTGAGATCGATCCCGGCCACCGCGACCTGGTCGCCGAAGCGCTTCCACAGGCCCTCGACGCGTACGGCGACCCCGCCGGTACCCGTGCCCTTACCGGTCCCCGTGCCCGTGCCCGCACCCGTAGCCGTTCCCGTGCCTGTGCCCGTACCCGTACCCGTACCCGTACCCGCGCCCGTACCCGCCCCTGCCTCGCCCGGACGCGGCGGTGCCACCGGCGGTGTCCCGGGCCGTGCCTCGGGCGGCCCTGCCTTCGACAGTGCCTCGGGCTGTGTCTCCTGGTCCCGCATGGTCCGCACCTGCTCCCCGTTATGTGGCTCGCCCCGTGAACGGCCCAGCGTAGGGGGCGCGGCCCGGCCCGGTCATCGGCTCGTAGGCGGAGAGATCCCGCGAGTGGCACAACCGGCTGCCGGGTGGAGACGGACTCCACCCGGCGGCCCGTTACGCCCCGCCCCTGCGGCGCTGCGCGGTCCCGGGTGGAGAGGGATCTCCACCCGGGGATACGGCCCTCGCCCCACGCCATCGGCGCTGGTCAGGCCTAGTTTTTACCCATCGCAACGACATCGGATTGAAGGTCATCGAAAATGAGCGGTCCCGTTGAGGTCGTGTTGATCCTGGCAGCGATCGGCTACGTGCTGGTCCGGCGCATGGCGGGTGAGCCGGCGCAGGCGAAGCGGATGCTGCTGCTGCCCGTGCTGCTCTGCGCGATCGGCCTGTCCGACCTGTCCGGGGAGGTGAAGACGTCGATGTCGCTGGTGTTCCTGGTGGCCACCGCCGCCGTCAGCGTCGTCCTCGGCATGCTGCGCGGCGCGAGCGTGCACATCTCGCAGCGCGACGGGGTCGCCTTCGTCCGCTACTCGGGGATGACGGTCGTTCTGTGGGTGGTGAACCTGGCCATCAAGTTCGGCGCGAACATCGCGCTCGGCGCGCTCGACTCCAAGGACGCGGGCGGCGTCAGCAACAGCCTGATGCTCACCCTCGGGCTCGGCATCCTCGCCGAAGGCCTCGTCGTTCTCGCCCGCGCCCTGCGCGACGGCCACCAGGTGGTGTGGGCCCAGGGCCAGGACGGCGCCCCGCACCGCACGTCCCCCACGCTGGACAACCTGCGGCGCAACCTGTCCGACCGCGACGGCTACACCCCGGCCCCGAGGTGGGAGACTCGGCGCGACAGGATTCGCCGCCGCCGATGACGACCGGGACACCCGCATCATGACCGAGACGCACCAGCGGCCCCCGGCAGGAGCCCTGTACTTCCGGGACGAGCTGATCCGGCCCTTCCTCGCGATCGCCGCGATCGCGGGGACCATCGCCCAGTGGCCCTCCACCCACATCCTGTACCCGGCGGTCGCCCTGCCGTTGTTCATCGTCCTCTCGCTGGCCACGATCGGCGGGCTGCTGCCCTGGACACGGCTGGGCGAGCGCCCGCAGATCGCTCTGATGAGCGTGTACATACTGCTCGGCTCGCTGCTGCTGCCGTTCGCGCACGAGACGACGACGGCGGCGCTGTTCCCCTACCTCGCCGCGTCGACGGCGGGTGCGCGACTGGCCTCCCGCCGGGCCGCGATCGGCGTGGCCGTCTTCGGCTCGGTCGTCGCGGGCACCGCCGTCTTGGTCGCCGACGCGTTCGCGCCCCACGAGTCGCAGTGGCCCTGGTGGGTGTCGCTGACGGTCGGGCTGCCCGTGCTCGTCGGGATCTCCGGCCGGGACCGGCTCGACGCCGTGCGCAGCGCCCAGCGGGCAGCCGAGGAGGCCCGGCGGGCCACGGAGTCCGAGGCGCGTGAGGCGGCACTGCTCGAACGCGGCCGCATCGCCCGCGAGATCCACGACGTGCTCGGCCACTCGCTGTCCGGCATCGCGATGCAACTGGACATGGCCGACGCGCTGCGCGAGGGCGGCCGCGACGAGGAGGCCGCAGCGGTCATCCGCAGGGCCCGCGCGCTCGCCGTCGACAGCATCAGCGAGACCCGGCGCGCCGTGCACGCACTGCGCGAGGACACCCTGCCGCTGCCGGAGACCCTGCGCCGGATCGCGGAGCGCAACGCGGCCGGTTTCACGATCGCCGGCGAGGTCGGCGAGGTCGGCGAGGTCGGCGCCGAGGCGACGCACACGCTGGTCAGGGCGGCGCAGGAGGCGCTGACCAACGCCGCCAAGCACGCACCGGGAGCGAGCCGCGACATGCGCCTGGCCTTCACCGCCGAGCACGTCACCCTGACCGTGCGCAACGGGCCCCCGACCGAGGCCCCGCGCACCGGACTGGCCGGCGGCACCGGGGTCGGCCTCGTCGGCATGGGCGAACGCGCCGCCCTGCTCGGCGGAACCCTGCAGGCCGAGCCGACCCGCGAGGGTGGCTGGAAAGTCGAACTGGAGCTGCCCCGATGACCGAGAACGCCACGATCAGCCTGGTCGTCGTCGACGACCAGGCCACTGTCCGCGAGGCCCTCGCGGTCATGCTCGGCCTCGCCCCCGACGTGAGTGTCGTGGCCACCGCGACCAACGGGGCGGAAGCCGTCGAGGCCGCCGAGCGCCACCGCCCCGACGTGATGCTCATGGACCTCAACATGCCCGTCATGGGCGGCGTGGAGGCGACAGCCCGCATCCGCCAGGCCCGTGCCGACGCCACCGTCCTCGTGCTGACCACCTTCGACGACGACGAGTCGATCCTGGCCGCGCTCCAGGCCGGCGCGAGCGGCTACCTGACCAAGGACGCCGACCGCAACACGATCCTGCACGCCGTGCGCATCGCCGCCGAGGGCCAGACCGTCCTCGCGCCCGAGGTGCAGCGCCGGCTGCTCGCCCTCGCGTCCCGGCCCACGCCGGCCGCGGTGCCCGAGGAGCCGGCCGTCAACCTGACCGCGCGCGAAGGTGAGATCCTCGCTCTGATCGGGGAGGGGCTGCGCAACACCGAGATCGCGGCCCGCCTGGTGATCAGCGAGGCGACGGTCAAGACGCACATCAACAACCTGTTCGCGAAGGCGGACTTCCACTCCCGCGCGGACGCGGTCCGCTACGCCCTGCGCAGCCGGCCGGCCCGCTGAGGACCCGCCGGCCGAAGCCGCAGCCGTAACGGCGGTCGCAGCCGTACGGTCCCGTGCCTCCGTACCCGTACGGGCGGCCGTCTCCGTACACCTGCGCGCCGTCTCCCTGCCCGTACTGCTTCCGGCTCCGCGTTCGTCAGCGCACGCGCACCCGTGTCCGTAGGCGCGCCTCCGCGCCCGTACACGCACTTACCTGTCTTAACCGTACGCGTTCCCGTTCCTGTACCCGTACGCGGCCCTGTGCCGCACCGCGCCCGCGACCGGCTTCCCGGGTGCTGGCGTTCGCGCGCTCCGGGTGCCGGGCGCGACGCAGCGACTCCCCGTCATGAAACGTTTTATGACGGGGAGTGCGATGCGTTCCGCGAATCCGTGCCCGGGCATTGACGCTCGGCGAGCGCCTGTCCTAGCGTCTGCGCCACGGGAGTTGAAACCTTTCACATCAGACGGCCGCGCACCACTCAGCCGCAGGTCAGCCCGGATTCGAAGCGACCCCTTGAGGAGATTCGATGAACGACCGCGCGCACACGGCGACGGACGGCGCCGAGAGCCCCGGGCCCGCGCCCACCGGGGCCGGGCGCCACGAGGTGACCCGCAGACACGCCCTCCACCTCGCGGCGGCGGCAGCGGCGGCCGGTGGTGCCGCGACCTTCTGGGCACCCCTCGCGTCGGCCGCGACGCCCGCCCCGGCAGACGCGCTGTCCGCCGCGCGGTTCGCCCGGCCGGCCGCCGACAGCATGCCGTTGATCCTGTGGTTCTGGAACGGCACCGTCACCCCCGCCCTCGTCGAGTCGGCACTCGCCGACATGCGGGACAAGGGGGTGAGCGAGGTGCTGGTCTTCCCCTTCGACACCACCGCCCTGAAGCCCGCCTTCTTCACCGAGGCCTGGTTCGACATCGTCGAGCACACGCTGCGCGAGGCGGACCGCCACGGCATGCGCCTGTGGCTGTTCAACGACGACTTCTTCCCGAGCGGCCGCGCGGGCGGCTTCGTCGTCAACGGCGGCACGGTGGGCAGCACGACCTACCGGCCGCGCCCGGACCTGCGGACGAAGTGCGTGCGCAGGAGCACCGTCGATGTCGCGGGCGGCACCTCCGTCGCGCTGTCGGGCCGCGCGCTGGGCGTGGTGGACGGCCGGCTGATCGTCGACGCCGCCACGTACGACGGTGTCCGTGTCCTCAAGGAGGGAACGGACTGGGCCGATGGCACGGTCACGGCCGTGGTCCGCGTGGAGCGGGGCACCGCGGGGCTGATGGTGCGCTGCGCCGACGCGAAGAACGGATACCTGGCGGACCTGCGCGCCGATGGTGGCGTCGACCTGTGGCGGCAGGCGGACGGCGCGTTCACGCTGCTGCGCTCCGGCACGGCCGCCGAGGGCTTCGACGCCGGGGCCGACCACCGGCTCGAAGTCGTCCTCCGGGGCCCGGACATCACGCCCTCGCTGGACGGCGAGGCCCTCCCGGCGGTGAGTGACGCGACCTACGCGCGAGGCACCGTCGGGGTCCGGGCCACGGCCACCCAGCGTTCGTCCTGGGACAGCCTGTCCGTCGTGGACGCGGCCGGGGGGACCCTGTACGACCAGACGTTCGACGCGCCGTCGTCCGTCTCCGACTTCGCGACCCCCGCAGACCTGGGCGAGGTGGTCGCGGCAGTGGCCAGGCCCGCCGGTGCGAGCGGCGCGGGCGCCCTCGCGCAGATGATCGACCTCACCGCGCTCGTCGGGGGTGACGGTACATGGACGGCACCCGCGGGCCGGTGGCAGGTGGACCTGCACACGGTGGGGCTGCTCGCCGACGCGACGGGCAGCCGCCGCGCCTACCTCGACCTCTTGGACGACGAGGCGGTGCGGCTGTTCATGGACATCGTGCCCGGCGAGTACGTCCGCAGGTTCCCCTGGGCGGTGGGCGGCGTGCTGCGCGGATTCGCCGACGACGAGCCGTTCGTGGCGTCCGCCGACGCCGAGTGGGCCCAGGTGCCCTGGTCGGCGAGCCTGGCCGACGAGATCGGCCGGCTGCGCCCGAAGACCGGCCTCGGAACGGTGCTGAGTGCGGTCCACGACGACCTCGGCGAGGAGGGCGCCGAGCTGCGGGGCGCGTTCTGGCGGGCCGTGTCCAACCGCTTCTCCGGCGCGTACTACCGGGGCGTGGGGGACTGGATGGGGAGGCACGGCCTCGACCTGATCTCCAACCCGCTGTGGGACGAGTACGGCCCCGCCGAGCAGATCAAGAGCACCGGCAACCTCAACACCGCGCACCAGTGGGCCCAGGTGCCGGGCACCGACCTGATATCCGACCAGTACCAGCGGGGCTACCACCGCATCCTGCCGCGCTGGCCGGCCAGTTCGGCCCACCAGCGGGGAAGGGAGCGCGTGTATCTGGAGGCCATGGGCGCCACGGGGTGGCAGGTCACCCCGGCGTTCACCCGTGAGGTCGTCGGGGCGTTCGTCGTCCGGGGCATCAACAAGGTGCTGCTGCACGCCCGTTTCTCGAACGAGGACGACATCGTCTTCGCGCCGCCGTTCCAGCCGGCCAACCCGTGGTGGGACCTGTCGGCGCCGCTCAACGACTGGATCGGACGGCTCGTTGAGGCCGCGCGCGCCACCCCGTGCGCCCCCACCGCGCTGCTCCAGCCGCAGCGCGCGGCGGAGACGTACCAGGACACGCCGGAACAGGACGCTCTGGATGACGCGTTCATCTCCGTCGTGCACGCATTGGAGGACGTTCAGAGCGACTTCGACTTCGTCGACGAGGGTGCGCTGGACGCCGACCCGGCCCTGGCCGAGCGCGGACGGCCCCGGGGCCCCCGGCT
Source organism: Streptomyces sp. NBC_01497 (assembly GCF_036250695.1). Classification (NCBI taxonomy): domain Bacteria; kingdom Bacillati; phylum Actinomycetota; class Actinomycetes; order Kitasatosporales; family Streptomycetaceae; genus Streptomyces; species Streptomyces sp. NBC_01497. The sequence continues at coordinate 4,824,580 of NZ_CP109427.1, forward strand.
CGTCGTCGGGCACCAGAGCTACGGCATCGTCGTGCTGCCCGAGACGCCCCTGCTGTCGGTGGGCGCGGTGGAGTCCCTCACCGCCTTCGTGGACGGCGGCGGGACACTCGTCGCGGTGGGCGAACTGCCGGCCAGGGAGGCGTCGGGCCGGGACGACCGGCTGGCGCGGGCGCTTCGCCGGCTGTTCTCCGGCGCGCGGGCGTCCCGCGCGCACCGGGCCGTGGACCCGGCGCACGCCGCCGCGGCCGTCGTCGCGGCGGGCGGCGCCGCAGCGGCCCTGTCGCCCGCCACCGCGGAGGTGCGCGTCCTGCGCCTGCGACGGGACGACGACATGACGTTCCTCGTGACCAACGAGAGCGCGGCGGCGGTGGAGGTCACCGCGACCTTCCCCGCCACCGGGGCACCGGAGGTGTGCGACCCGGACACGGGGCGCGTCACGCCGGCCGGCATCTGGCGCGCGGCGCCGTTCACCGGCCGGCCCGCGGGAGGTACGGCGGTGGCGCTGCGGCTGGAGGCCAGGGCCGCCCTCGTGGTGGTCTTCCGCGCGGCCGCGCCCGGCGGGCCGGCGCACGCCACCGAGTCGACCGCGCCGGTGGAGCGCCTGACCGTCCGGCAGGGCTTCGGCCACGCCACCGCCACCGTACGGGTCTCCTCGGCGGGCACCGTCCGTGTGGCCGCGCAGGACGGCGAGCGCCGGTACGCGGGGAGCGTCACCGCGCCCTCGCCGGGCGACGCCGTGCCGCTGGACGGTGACTGGAGCTTCCACTTCGACCGTGACGGCGCCGGGACCAGCGCCCGCCCGCTGGGCTCCTGGACCGGCACGGACGCCTCGTACTCCGGATCTGCCGTCTACGAGCGGAGGTTCACCCTCGACGCGCGGACCCTGTCCGGGCATGTGTGGAGCCTCGACCTGGGCGACGTGCGCGACGTCGCGGAGATCACCGTGAACGGCACCGCGCTGCCGGCCCGGCTGTGGCCGCCCTACCGGGTCGACGTCACGTCGGCGCTGCGGGCGGGCGCCAATGCCGTACGGGTGCGGGTCACCAACACGGGCGCCAACGCGCACGGCGACACGATCGCGTCGGGCCTGCTCGGCCCGGTCGCGCTGCGCCCGGAACGGCTCGTACAGGTGCCCCTGGCGCCGCGTTGAGACCCGGGGGCGGGCGTCGCGAGGCCGCCGCCCGCCCCGGCATGTCACCGCGGGGGCGCTCCGCGCCTGCGAGCGCCCCCGGGCCGCGGGGGCCCGCTCAGTCCGTGCGTACTTCCTGACCGCCCGTGCGTACTTCCTGACCGCAGGCGTACGCGAGCGGGTTGATCATCTCGTCGGCGTCCGGCAGCCAGCGGTTCGCCTGGGTGGGCCTGCGCGCCCACTGCACCGCGCCCATCCCGCCGATCCTCGTCGGCGGCGCCGGCACGTAGTGCCCCTCGCCGCGCGCGATCAGGTCGAGCGACGCGGGCGACCAGCCGACGGCGCGCACCAGGCCCCCCGCCTTCGCCGCGCCTCCCGGCAGGACGAAGAACAGCATCCGCCGATCCGGCGTGCACGCCACAGGCCCGGGCGTCACCCGCATGCGCTCCATGCGCGCGAGGGCGAGGAACCCGGCCGAGTCGGACACGTCGAGGACGTCGAACGCGCGCCCGGTGGGCAGCAGAACGGATGCCTTCGGGTGCTGTGACCACAGCCTGCGCGCCGTGCTGCCGCTCCCGGTCGCCTCCGTGGCCCAGTCGGGGCGCGCCGGGTGTGCGCCGGGCGCGGAGCAGTCGGGGAGGCCGCAGGAGCAGGTCTCCGTGCGGTCGCCCGCCTCCAGCCAGGTGCCGGGGAAGACGTCCCAGTGCCGCTCCTCCGCATACATCACCGCGCTTTCGACCGGGAGTTCCGTGCGCTGGCGGGGGATCGGGGCGGCGTTCTGGACACCGGTGCTGTCTTCCACGCACAGCACAACTCCCGCCGCCTGGCCGGGTTACGGGCGTGCGCCCCGGCTCGCGGAAAGCCCGGATGGGACATCTGGGGCGCACCGGTGCAATGCCGGGGGCGCGCGCTGGCCTGTGCCCTGCCAGCGGGTAACCCTCTGCGGGGACACCGGCACGGAACGCACACGGCATGGCGAATGGGCGGGACGCCGAAGGGCGGACCGGTGCCCGCAGCATGCCAGGCGGAACCGCCGACACACCCGGTGAACAGCGCGAACGTCATCAATAACGCTGAACTTCCGCATTCTCCGCATACCAGCAGGGCAGTGTGACGGAAATGATCACTGCGGCCACAGGGGGTTTTCATTGGCAGCCAGACCTCTCGTCGCGCGCCAGCCGAACGAACGGCTCCAGGCGCTCATCCAAGAAGCGGCGTGTTCCAACGCGGGCCTCGCCCGCCGGGTCAACATGGTCGGCCACGAGCGTGGCCTCGACCTGCGATACGACAAGACGTCCGTGGCCCGGTGGCTGCGCGGTCAGCAGCCGCGCGGGCGTGCGCCGGGCATCATCGCCGAGGCACTCGGCCGCAAACTCGGCCGTACGGTCACGATCGACGAGATCGGCATGGCCAACGGCAAGCACCTCGCGTCCGGCGTGGGGCTCCAGTTCGCGCCGACGGTCGTCGGCGCGATCGAGCAGGTCTGCGAGTTGTGGCGCAGCGACGTCGGCAGGCGCGACTTCCTGACCGGCTCGTCCGTGGCGTCCTCCGCACTCGTCGAACCCAGCAGGGACTGGCTGATCACGGGCGCCGACTCGGCGGTCGAGCGGTCCGTGGGCTCGCGTGTCGGTGATGCCGACGTGGACGCGGTTCAGGCCATGACCAGCGCGCTCAACGGCCTCGACCACCGCTTCGGCAGCGGGCACGTGCGCCCCGTCGTCGTGCACTATCTCAACAGCGTCGTGTCCGGCCTCCTGGCCGGTTCGTACCGGGACGCCGTGGGGCGGCGGCTGTTCGCCGCGGTCGCCCGCCTGACCGAACTCGCCGGATACATGGCCATCGACACGGGCCAGCCGGGGCTGGCCCAGCGGTACTACATCCAGGCCCTGCGCCTCGCCCAGGCCGCGGGGGACCGGGGGTACGGCGGTTACGTGCTGGCCGCGTCCATGAGCCACCTCGCCGCACAGCTCGGCAACCCGCGCGAGATCGCCCAGCTGGCGCGCGCGGCACAGGAGGGCGCACGGGGGCACGTACCGGAGCGCGCGCTGGCGATGTTCTACGCGGCGGAGGCCAGGGGCCACGCCCTCATGGGTGATGCGCACCTCTGCCAGGAGGTCGCGAACAAGGCGCAGACGGCTCTCGACCAGGCGGGCGACGACCCGGCCGGCGACCCGGACTGGATCGCCCATTTCGACCAGGCATACCTCGCCGACGAACTCGCACACTGCTACCGCGACCTCGGCCGTCCCGAGGCGGCGGCGCAGCACGCCCGCGACGCGCTCGACGGGCACCCCGCGACCCGCGTCAGGCGCCGGGCGATCGGCTTGGTCGTCCTGGCGACCGCGCAGGTCCAGCAGCGCGAGGTGGAGGAGGCGTGCAGAACCGGTGCGCAAGCGGCCGAACTTCTCGGCTCGCTGCGCTCCAGCAGGGGCACCGAATACCTGGAGGATCTGCGCCTGCGGCTGGAGCCGTACGGAAACGAGTCCGTGGTCCGGGAGTTCGCCGCGCACGTGGACGGCCGGGTCGCCTGGGAGGTCGCGTGAGGTGAGGCGGGGGCGCGGGACCTCCCGCGCCCGCCGGGGGAGGGGGCCGCGGCGAGCCGGGGGCGCCGTTTTCTCTGACGGGGCGTTCGTCACGTCACAGGGGACGCGTGGCAGATCGCTGGATTCACCCGGTAGCGTGAACCGACGATTCCGAAGGTCCACACGTTCCTCACGTAGGAGTCCTGGTGACGCACCGCAGGCAAGGGAATGAACAGGTCACGCCTGCCGACGGGCAGCCATGGGGGCAGCCCTGGCGTCCGGCGGACGACGGCCTGAACGGCCCGGGCGGTGGAGCGTTGCCCCCGTACCAGGACCAACAGGACGAACGGGACGACTATCTGAACTACCAGGGCCAGCAGAACAACCGGGGCCGGCCGGCCTACCAGGACCAGCAGGACTACGCCGGGCAGCAGGACCAGCAGGGGCAGGGCGGCTACGCGCCGGACCAGGGGTCCTACGGCTCGGGGCCGGCGTACGGCTACGGCGGCGCGCAGCCGCTGCCCGCAGAGTCCTCCGCGCCCGGCGGCGGTGACGCGACGCAGTTCCTGCCGCCCGTACCCGGCGCGAGCGGCCCCGTGCCCGGGGGTGGCGACGCGCAGGCCACCCAGTTCATCCCGCATTTCCCGCAGCAGAGCGGTGCGGACGGCCACCCGGACGCGCAGGCGACCCAGTTCATGGCGCCCGTACCGGCCCACGACCCGGGCGGCCCGCACACACCCCCGCCGGGCGCGCCCGCGTCGTACGACATGACTCCGGCCGACGAGGACGCGCCCCGGCAGCCGCCCGCCGAGTTCGACAACCTCTTCCGCAGCGACGACGGCGGCGCCACCCGTGGCGGCCGGATGAACCAGTCGCGCGGGGTCTCCCTGACCCCGTCCCCGGGCCAGATACCGGACTCCACCCAGCAACTGCCCCAGGCGGGCGGCTACGACGGCTACAACGCCGGATACCAGCAGCCCGCTGGATACGGCACCCCGCCCGGCCAGGGCTATGGGACCCCGCCACCGGGCACGGGCTACGGCACCCCGCCGCCCGGCACGGGTTACGGCACCCCGCCGCCCGGCCAGGGCGACACGTACCACGACGACCGGACGGGCGGCAGACCCAGCGGCAAGAAGTCCCCCGCGATCCTGATCGCGGCCGTCGCCGTCGTCGCGGTCGTCGGCCTCGGTGTCGGCGCGCTGCTCAGCAGCGGCGGAGGTGACGACAAGAAGGGCGACGCGACGGTCGCGGCGGACTCGCCCGCGGCCTCCCCCGGCGACGGCAAGTCACCGGCGGCGGACGCCGGCGCGGGCCAGGCGAAGTCCCTCGACTCGCTCCTCGCCTCCAGCAACAGCAGCCGGGAGTCCGTGATCGGAGCGGTCGCCGACATCAAGTCCTGCAAGAACCTCGACGGCGCCGCGACCGACCTGCACAACGCGGCCACCCAGCGCCAGGGCCTGGTGGACCAGTTGGGGAAGATCACCATCGACAAGCTGCCGGACCACGCGGAACTGGCCGCGTCCCTGACGCAGGGCTGGAAGGCCTCGGCGGCGGCCGACGACCACTACGCGCAGTGGGCGAAGCAGGCCAAGAGCCGCAAGGTGTGCAAGCACGGCAGCGCGCGCAGGACGTCGGCGGCCGGAGAAGGCGACACGTCGAGCGGCCAGGCGACCACCGCCAAGACCCGCGCGGCCAAGCTGTGGAACGCCGTCGCGACGCAGTACGGACTCAAGCAGCGCTCGTCGTCGGACCTCTAGGACGATCAGGACTCCCGGCAGGACGACCAGGAATTCCGGGGGTCCGGGGCTCTTGAGGTCTTCGGGACCTCGCGGGGCGGCGTGCGGTCCAGCGGGGGCGGCACGACGGCCCGGGCCGTCGGTTGCGCCGGTGCCTCACCTCTCCGGCTCCCCGGCCGCCCGCGCGGCGGCCGGGGAGCACGGGACGGACCAGGACCACCAACGGCGCCACCCCCCCATCGCCCTGGGGGAACGGCTCACGCGCGCGGACCAGGTCGCGTGGCGTGAACGCCTTCTGCTGGGCGGTGCGCGCCGGTTCGCGTCAGTGGACGAGGAAGGCCACGGCCGCGGTGACGGCCGCGAAGAGGAGCAGGAAGACCGAGATCTGCCTCGCGCCCACCACGGTCACCGGCCGGCCCTCCCGGTACAGGGCGAGCTGCCGTTTCATCCACGGCGCGTAGACGAGCCGCAGTACCACCAGGTCGAGTGCCGCCAGAGTGAACAGGTACGACACCTCCCGTCCGGAGTCCCCGTCGACCGTCGACTGGAAGGCTGCGGCGGCGAAGCCCGCGAGCGGGGGCAGCAGGAGGAGCGCCCACTGCCTGCCGCGCGTCGTGGCCATGGTCATCCCCGCCACGCCGAGAGCCAGGCCGGCGAGAACGGCAAACAGGGACCATCCGGTGTCGGACATGTCGGGTGTCAGCATGTGCGTTACCTTCCCTGGACCGAGAGGACCGCGAGGATCCGCCGCACGGACGAGAACCGTCGGGTGGGGGGAGGGGAGGGGCAGGACGGCCGCCCCTCCCCTCCCCGACCGGGCGACTACCAGGTCAGCCAGCCCACGACCGTGGTGGCTGCCTCGGTGCCGACGTGCACCAGTTTGCCGCCGAGCTGCTCTGCCTCCTCGCCGCCGAACTTCCGCAGGAGGGCCCCCTGGCCCATGAAGATCCCGTCGACCAGGAACATCCCGAGCGATGACTGGAACTGGCTGCTGGTCCAGCCGTAAGCGAATCCGTCCAGGACGGTACTCACCCCGTGGATGCCCCAGGAGGCCTCCCCCACGCCGAGGGCGACCGCTTCCGCGCCCGCGTCGAGGGGCGGCGGGAGGAACAGGCCGCCGACGGCGATCGCGACACCGGCGGTGCCCACGAGCGAGCTCCAGTGGTGGGTGACCTCCGCCCAGTCCTCCGCGCTGCCGATGTCCTCGGGCCAGATCCCCCAGTCCGCGTACCAGGGTTCGTCGTTGTCCTCGGTCTGCGACGGGTTCGTGCCGTCCGCCTGGTGCTGCTTGGCCGCCTCCGCGGCCTTCTTCGCCGCGGCGGCGGCCTCGGCCCGGGCCTTCGCCGTGGCGATCTGACGAGCCTGGGTCGCGGCGTCGGCGGCGGCCTTCGCGTCTTTGCCCGCCTGGACCGCGGAGGCCTGCGCCGAGGCGGCCGAGGCCTGCGCGCTCGCGGCGGACGAGACCGCCTGCTGGGCGGACGTCGCGGCCTGGCGCATCGAGTAGTTCGCCGTACGGGCCGCGCCCTGCGCCACGACCGCCGCCTGCTTGGCGGTGGCGGCCGACTTCGCCGCGTCGGCAGCGGACTTGTCGGCGGCGTCCGCGTTGTCCTTGGCCTCCTTCGCCGAATCGGCGGCGTCGTCCGCGTAACCCTGCGCCTTCGACGCCCAGTCGGCCGCCTCCTGAGCGGCCTGGTTGGCCTCAGCGGCCGCCTTGGACGCCAGCGCGGCGTCCTGCTGGGCCGTCGCCGCGACATTCGCGGCGTGGGCGATGGCGGCACGGATGGCGGCGACGTGGGTGGCGTCGTCCTGGTCGAGACGGGCGATGTCGAACTGGTCGTGGATGATGAAGTTCCGCCGCATGCGGGCGGAGCTTTCCAGGACGATCTGGGCCGCGGAGCGCATGTAGGGGCCGCCGGTGCCGAGCAGGCGGAACACCTCGACCTGGTCGTCCTGCTTGATCGCGGCCAGCAGGTCGATCGTGAGGAACTGGTGCAGCGCCTGGGCGCTGCCGTCGGCGAGTGCCGCCTGCGCCCCCGCCTTCACGGCCTCGCCGGGGTTGTTGCCCAGCAGCGAGAAGACCTTGACCCGGTTGTCGGTGGCCCCGGCCTCGGTCGCGCCGGTTTCCAGGAAGGTGCGCAGGGCGTCGGGGTCGTCACTGGCCAGCGCGTCGGCGGCGGCCTCGGCGACGGCGGACGTGGACACCTGGGCGACGGCGAGCACCGTTTCGCGGTCGTCCTGCTGCTCGGCGATCGCGCGGTCGGTCTCCAGCCAGTTGACCACGTCCTCGTCCTGGCCGGCCAGGGCGAACGCCGCGGCCTCGCGGGTCCAGGTGCCGGTGGAGTCAAGGAGCAGGAGCGCGGCCTTGCGCCCGTCGGTCGCGGCGGTAGCGGCGTCCTGGGCCCCGAGGGCCGTGGCGGCGGCGGCGAGCGCGTCCTTGACGTCCTGGGAGGTCTTCTCCGCCTGCGTACGCTGCTTGTCGGCCTTCGCCGTGTCGTCGGCCTCGCTCTGGGCGGCCAGGCGCGCCTGTTCGACCCCCAGTTCCGTGTCCTGGGCGATGCGGTCGCTCTCCGCGGTTCGCGCCGCCTCCTCCACGTCCATGGCCTGCTTGACCGTGTCCGCCGCCGTGTCGGCGGCCTCCACCGCGGCCTTGGCATAGGCGGTCGAGCGCTTGGCGTACTCGACTGCCTCGCCCGCGTGCTCCGCCGCCTCGTCGGCCGCGTCCGCGGCGGCGTCGGCGTGGTCGGCGGCGCTGTTGGCGGCGTCGCGGGCGACGCCGGCGAAGGAGGCGGCCCGGTTCGCCAGGGTCTGGGCGGTGTTCGCGGCTCTGGTGGCCCGCGCGGCGGCGGCCGATGCCTCGGCCGCGGCCTGGCGCGCGGCGGCGGCCTGTGAGGTGGCGACGCCCGCCGAAGTGGCGGCGTCGGCAGCCGCGTTGGCTGCTGCCGCCGCGTTCTGCGCGGCGTTCGCCGCGGACGCGCCGGCGGAGGAGGCCTGCTGTGACGCGATGGCGGCCTGACCGGCCGCCGCGGCCGCGGTGCGGGCACGGCTCGCGGCGGTCCGGGCGCCCTGTGCGGCCTGGCGGGCGGCCGAGGCCGCGGAGGCGTCCTTGGAGGCGGCGATGGCCGCGCGGTAGGCGCGGGAGGCGGCACTGCCCGCGGAGGCGGCGGCAGCTGCGGCTGCCTGTGCCGCCTGCGCGGCGCGGCTGGACGCGGACTGGGCGGTGCGGGAAGCGGCGATCGCGGTGTTCGCGGCGCCGGCGGCACCGCGCGCGGCGCTGGCGGCGGCCCCGGCGGCCGCGGCCGACTTGGCCACGTCGTCCTTGGCCGCGGCAGCTTCCGCCGCGGCCTTCTGGGCCGCGGCCTTGGCCTCGGCGGCGGCCTTCTTCGCCTGGTCGGAGGCGGTGACGGCCTGTTCGGTCTGGAGCTTGGCCTGCTGGCCCTCCCGTTCCACGATCGCGACCAGCTGGTCGATCGTCGCGGACTCCTCGTCGCGGGCGCGGGCTATGTACTGGCCGGAGACGAGGAACTGGTGGATCGCCTCGGGGGATCCGTCGCTCAGGGCGCGCTGGGCGTACGTGGCCACCTCGGGGGACGCGGTGGCCAGGATCGTGAAGACCTCGACCCGCTCGTCCTGTTGCTGCGCCGTGTACTGCGTCTCCTGCAGGAAGGTCCGCAGGGACTTCAGGGTGTTGGTGGACAGCGCCGTGTTCGCCGCGTCCTTGACGGCGGTGCCGCTGTTGTTGAGAACGGTGAACACGGACACCCGCAGGTCCGTCGTGACGGCCTGCTGGTACCCGTCGGCCAGGAAGCCGGCGATCGCGCTGTCCCCCGCGGACAGCGCCGTACTCGCGGCCTCCTGGGTCGAGGCGCCCGCGTAGGGCAGGGAGGAGACGACGGCGAAGCGGTTGTCGTCGGCCGTGGCGGCGGGAAGTCCGCTGGTGAGGAAGGTGGATACGGCCGCGGGGGAGGCGACCAGGGCTGCCGCGGCGGCGTCGCGGACGGACTGGCCGCCGGTCTGGTAGGCCCAGACGGCCTTGCCCCGGTCGGTGTCGGGCAGGCCGGTGCCGGTGTCCCCGTCGCCGGTGGCGTCGGCCCACGCGGGCGTGGCGGCCAGGGTGGCGAGGGAGGGCAGGGCGGGGAGGGCGGCCCCCGCGGCGAGGACCTTGAGCAGCTTGCGTCTGTCCCACAAAGGCGCTGACAAGAGGTGACCCTTTCCGTGTGGATACGACGGTGTGGAAACGCGCGTGGCGCCTTCCTGCCCGCTCGAAAGGAAAGGGGGCGGGGCGCCGTTTTCGAATCCGACCCTACAGAGGCTCGGGGGCTTGTGAGGGCGGAATTCTCGGGGACGGGGAGAATCTTGCCGGATTACTTACCTATGACCAGTTTTTGAATCTCCGGTGACCTTCACCCGAACTCCACAGGTGGACTTAACCTTTCCATCAGGTGACATGGGCCACAACGGGTGTTGGGCCTTTCTGCCGCTTTGGACAGTTTTATTTGACTGGACAGACCGTGAACTGTGGAGATTTGATGCATCAGGCCGAGAGTGCCGGGGGGTGATCGGCTCGGCGGACTCCCAAGAATGACGCTGCCCCCTGGACGGAATTCCGGAGGGACGCACGGCCATGCCCATTTATGGGCGCGTGTGTGAGGGTCAATTTTTTATCGGGAACGACCGTTGGGGGCTGCAATGAATAAACGTGGCAGAAAGAATCCGGGACCGATGCGTCTCGTGGCGCGCACGCTGGGCGCCGCCCTGGCCGCCGGTGCCCTCGCCTGGCTCGGGATGAGCGGCGGCACGGCGGGAGCGCCGGCCGCCCACGGTGACGGCGCCGCCCTGGGGGCCGTCGCCGACGATGCCCCGGGCTACGCCGTGGAGGATTTCGCCTACCCGGGGGCGGACAAGATCCTCGCCGAGAAGAACATCGTCCTCAAACGCGGCGACGGTCACATCACGCTCGCCGACTGCGAGGACGGCACGGGACAGCTCCAGTTCTGGTCCCGCAAGAACGAGGAGGTCTGCTTCGAGGTCAAGGGCGACTCCGGCTGGCTGACCCTGGAGATCCCCTCGGTCTACGGCGTCAACGGCAACGACTACGCGACCCAGGTCGACATGACCACGGGCGACGAGACGAAGACCTTCGACGTTCCGAAGAACCAGTTCGCCCCCATCGGGCAGAGCGCGGACCCGGACGGCCGCGACTTCGTTCTCGTGGAGATCAGGTCCTCCAAGTGACCCTTGAAAACGCCATGTTGATCCGTTTCCGGCGCCCCTTCGCCTTCCGCAGACCCCCCGTCCCAGGAGTCATGGCATGACACACAGCAGACGCATGCGCTTCGGCGCGGCGGCGACCGCCCTGGCCGCGGCCTCGATCGCGCTGGGCACCGCGCCCGCGTCGGCGGTGACCGGCGACCCGGTCGCCGGCACCACGTTCAGCTACAGCGCCCAGCTCGTCGTCGGCGACCACGACCGCGGCTGCTCGGCGGTTTTGGTCGACCCCGAGTGGCTGCTGACCGCCGCGAGTTGCTTCGCCGACGACCCGGCCACGAGCCTCGCGGTGCCCGCGGGCAAGCCGAAGCTGAGCACGACCGCGACCATCGGGCGCTCCGACCTCACCAGCACCGCCGGCGCGGTACGCGATGTCGTCCAACTCGTGCCGCGTACCGACCGCGACGTGGTGCTGGCCCGCCTGAACCGGCCGGTCACCAACGTCGCCCCCATCGCCCTCGCCACCGCCGCGCCGACCGCGGGCGAGGAGCTGCAGTTCGCCGGGTACGGGCGCAGCACGACCGAGTGGGCACCGCTGGCGCTGCACGCGGGCACGCTCTCGGTGGATGCCACCGGTGCCACCAGCGCCACGTTCACCGGCAAGGACGCCGCCGCCTGTATGGGCGACACCGGCGGCCCCGTGGTCCGCACGGCGAACGGGACGCCCCAGCTCGCGGCCCTGACCAGCCGGTCCTACCAGGGCGGTTGCTTCGGCACGGACCCGGCGGAGACCCGCACGGGCGGTGTCGCGGCCCGCGTCGACGACCTGGGGTCCTGGCTGGAGAGCACGGTGGGCGCGAGCCGCGTCACCGACTTCAACTGCGACGGCATCGAGGATGTCGCGGTCTCCGACCCGAAGGCGACCGTGGGCGGCCACGCGGGCGCGGGCCTCGTCCGCATCGTCTACGGCGGCGGGAAGGGCACCGACGAGATCACGCAGGACCTCGACTGGGTCCCGGGCGCGTCCGAGGCCGACGACTGGTTCGGTGAGGCCCTCGCGACCGTCGACTACAACGAGGACGGCTGCGGCGACCTGGTCGTCGGCACCCCGTCCGAGGACCTGGGCAGCGCTGCCGACGCGGGGATGGTCGACGTTCTGTACGGGGCCCCCGGCGGTCTCGGTACGGGAACGACGAAGTACAGCCACTTCGAGCAGGGTTCGGGCACCGGTTCCATCAAGGCGGGCACGAACGAGGCGGGCGACCGCATGGGCCAGGCCCTCGCCGCCGGGACCACGGCCGCCGGTGAGCCCTACCTGGTGATCGGCGCGCCCGGCGAGGCCATCGGCTCCGTCGCGGGCGCGGGCGACGCGTACTACGTGCACGGCGACACCAGCGTCACCATCGACCAGGACAGCCCGGACGTCCCCGGCGCCGTGGAAGCCGGTGACGCCTTCGGCACCGCCATCGCCGCCGACGCGAACCACATCGCCATCTCGGCCCCGCACGACGCCATCGGGGCCGACAAGGACGCGGGCAACCTGCAGGTCTTCGACCAGAAGCTCACCAGCGCGGGCCTGCCGACCCCGCTGTTCGGTCTCGACCAGGACTCGGCGGCGGTCTCCGGTGGCGCCGAGCCGGGCGACCTGTTCGGCGCGTCCCTCGCGATGGTCCCGTACCGCACGCAGGGCGAGGCCGCGGCCACCGACTCCGTCCTCGTGGCCGGTTCGCCAGGCGAGGCCCTGACGATCGCGGGCGCGGACAAGGCGGGGGCGGGCATGGTCGAGTCGTTCGACCTCACCGCGGCCGGCACGTTCAGCCAGCTCAACTGGTACTCGCAGGGCACCGGTGACGACGACGTGTCCGGCGCCGCGGAGGCCGGCGACCACTTCGGCCAGACCGTGGCCGCCGTGAACACCGCGCCGCGCGCGGTGAGCACGGGGGCGACCCTCAAGATGGCGGTCGGCGAGCCGGACGAAGCCATCGGCGACCTGGCCGGTGCGGGAGCCGTCAGCACCTTCTCCCTCCTGGGCGCGCCCGGCGCGAACGACAGGTGGCTGGAGGCGGGCGACGGGGACGGCATTCCCGGGACTCCGGGCGCGAAGCAGTACGTGGGGCAGAGCCTGCACTACACCGGCTCGGCGCTGGACGTCGGCATGCCCTACGGTCCGGCCAGTTACGGCGCCGTGTACGCCCTGCCGCTGTCCAATGTGACCGCGGGCGGCGCGGTCGCCCCGGTCACCGCGTACGAGCCGGGCAAGGGCGGCCTGCCGGCCGCCGGCGTCCGGTTCGGCTACGTGGTCCGCTGACGGACCGACGGACTGACTGACGGACCGACGACCGGCAGGCCGACGACCGGCAGACGAGGGGCTCGCGGGCCTCTCGCCTGCCGGTGACAGGCTGCCGTGCACCCCGGCACGCCCGACGGGACGGGCCCGCCGCTTCGAGGAGACCCTTCGAAGCGGCGGGCCCGTCCCGGGTCAGCCGGTCGGCAGGTCCGAGCCCACCAGCGTCTTCGCCACGTTCACGAAGCCCTTCTTCTGCGCCACGAGCCGCCCGTCGCGGACCACTTGGTAGGTCACGTCCGCGTTGACGATCCGGGGAAAGCCGGGCGCGCCCAGCATGTCCGCGTAGCGCCAGCGCAGCGGCGGGGTCAGCCCGCCCGTGCGCACCGTCGTGCCGTCGTCGAGGGCGTCGATGATCTTGCCCGAGTCGACCTGGTCGCCCTTGATGGACGAGACGACCTGCTGGAGCGCGGTGTAGGCGATCCACGTGGTCTGCACGCCCGCGTTGGCGGCGTCGATCGTGTTGTCCTCGAACGCCTCCTTGGCGATGACCTTCTTCATCGGGTTCCACACGGGGTCGGAGGAGTCCGGGTACCAGCCGGTCACGAGGGCCTTCTCGAAGAGGCCGTCGGCGCCGCCCGACGCGTCGATCAGCGGCTGGTCGATGCTGCCGACCACCGAGGAGACGCGGACGTCGCGGCCGTCGTCCGTGAGGCGTCTGAAGGAGTCGAAGAAGGTGGACGTGTGGTCGCCCAGCTGCGCGGTGACGCAGCCGCCGTCCCCGGCGTCGTCGCGGGCCTTCTCGGCCTGTGTCTCGTAGCCGGTGGCGTCCTCGGGCGCGCGGACGTCCGTGGCCTTGTGGCCGTGCCGGCTGGCGAGCCCGGTGTCGAGCAGCTGCGCGAGGGTGTCGCCCGCGCTGGTGTCGGGCCGTACGAGGGCGGTGTGCGCGCACGCGGAGTCGGCGAGCTGCTGCCCGTTCCCGGCGAGGAGCGTGGCCTGGCCGCCGTTGACCGGGTAGGAGAGGTAGCTCGTGAACTCCTGGCTGCTGAGGCCGAACCCGCCGATGTAGGGGATCGAAGCGGCCTCCAGCGGCGCCATGAACTGCTGGCCCCACTGGCTGTACGAGCCGACCACGGCGTCGACCTTCTTCGAGACGGCCTCGCGGGCGCAGGCGGCGGCGCCGGCCGGGGTGTTGCGCTCGTTGCAGGTGAGCACGGTCAGCTTGTGCCCGGCCAGACCGCCGGTGGAGTCGACCCAGCGGGCGTACGCCTTGGCCATGCCCGGCATGCCGGGCATGTTCGTCGCGTTGGTGCCGACGGGAGCCCACGTCATGACCGTGATGTCGTTCTTGCCCCCCGGGCTGCCCGGCAGCGCCCCGCAGCCCGCGAGGACGGAGACGCCGACGACCGCCGCGCACAGGGCCCGCAGCTTCGCGGCGTGTGCCGGACGGGGCAGTTGGGCAGAAAGAAGACGTAGCCGACGACTCATTGGCCGAACGCTTCCGGCCACCGGGGAACACCGCTCCGGGCTTGACTGCACGTGAAGTGGCCGGAAGGTGAATAGCGGGGGGTCGAATGAGGGATTCTGTGCCGAAGATATGGTCGACGTACGATCGACGACCGTGCAGCAAGCTACCGAGAACTCTTCCCGTCGTGCCCGTCGCTCCTCCACCATGGGCGGCATGCCCTTGAATGACATGCCGTGGTGGCGCTGGCGCAGCAATGTGCGCTCGGCGCTGCACATGCTTTCCGATCCGGTCTTCCACCAGGAGTGCTGGCTCGCGGGCCGCGAGGGGTACGGCGACATCACCGACGCCGTCTACCGTCTGGTCGAGGACACCTGGCTGGACAACTGGTCCGCGGAGAAGTACGTCGGCACGATCTTCCGCGACTCCGGCGAGTCCGCCCTCGTGGACGTCGCGGTGCTGCGCGTGCTGCGGATCATGCACCAGGTGGGCCCCGACGCCCAGGTGTCCGCGTACATGCAGCACCACGGCTGGCCGGAGGCCGTACGGGCGGCGCGCGAGGCCCACGCACTGCTGGCGACGAACGACGGCGACGACCCGGACACCCCGCCCCAGTCCCTGGACGTCCTGCGGATCATCACGCGGGCGGTCTGAGGTACCCGGGGCCGGGAGCCGTCCGGATACCCCCGCGGCCTCCGTCCTGAAGCCGTCCGGATCCCCGGGGCCTGGCCCCGCATCCGTACGGGCGGGTGTGCCGTGCCCCGGCCCGGGTGTCGGGCGGGATCCCTGTCAGGCGGGATCCTGAGCCGCCCCGGGCCCCCGGCGAGGGTCCGGGGCCGGGCGTGGACTGCGGGGACCCCTGTGGGCCGCGTGTGGGATCCTCCGGTGTATGAACGAGCCGACCGCAGCCGCCGCCGGGAGCGCGGGCGACAGCGCCGGGCGTGAGCAGTACGTCCTCACCCTGGCCTGCCCCGACAAGCAGGGGATCGTGCACGCCGTCTCCAGCTATCTGTTCATGACCGGCTGCAACATCGAGGACAGTCGCCAGTTCGGCGACCGTGACACGGGTCTGTTCTTCATGCGGGTGCACTTCTCGGCGGAGGCGGCGGAGGCGGCGGACGGCGCCGGCCGCACGGACGGCACCGGCGCCGCGGAGGCGGGTGCGGCGGACGCGGGTGCCGCGGTCTCGGTGCGAAAGCTGCGGGCGAGCTTCGCGGCGATCGGCGACGCGTTCCGGATGGACTGGCAGATCCACCGGGCGGACGCGCGCATGCGGATCGTGCTGATGGTCAGCAGGTTCGGGCACTGCCTCAACGATCTGCTGTTCCGCGCGAGCATCGGGGCGCTGCCGGTGGACATCGCCGCCGTCGTCTCCAACCACACGGACTTCCAGGGCCTCGCCGCCTCGTACGGGATCCCGTTCCAGCACATCCCGGTCACCAGGGACACCAAGGCCGAGGCGGAGCAGCGGCTCCTCGACCTCGTACGGGACGAGGACGTCGAGCTGGTGGTGCTGGCCCGCTACATGCAGGTCATCTCCGACGACCTGTGCAAGCGGCTGAACGGCCGGATCATCAACATCCACCACTCGTTCCTGCCCAGTTTCAAGGGCGCGCGGCCCTACCACCAGGCGCACGCGCGCGGCGTGAAGCTGATCGGCGCGACCGCGCACTACGTGACGGCCGAACTGGACGAGGGCCCGATCATCGAGCAGGAGGTGGAACGCGTCGGCCACGAGGCCACCCCGGAGCAACTGGTGGCGATCGGACGGGACGTCGAGTGCCGGGCACTCGCGCGAGCCGTCACGTGGCACGCGGAGCACCGGATCCTGCTGAACGGTTCGCGGACCGTCGTCTTCGCCTGACACGGCGGACCCCCGAGGGCCCGCCCGACCGACCGGGCCGGGCCGGACCCGGCGCGCTGAGCCGGTCCGGGGCCGCCCCGGTCACAACCGGCTGAGCCCCGCGGCGGCGTAGAGCACGTCTCGCACGGCCGCCTGGTCGCCGCGCTGCCCCGCCGCCGCCTCCTTCGGGGCGACGTGCCCCGCCACCAGCAGGCAGAACTCCACGTCCTCGACGGCGAGATGGGCCACGGCGCGTTCGGGGGAGCCGAGGGCGGCGGGGGAGTCCAGCGGGATGTACCAGTCGCCGCCGCCGGGGCCCTCCACCTCCAGGTGCAGCGACCGGCCGGGTGAGCCCGCGGCGACCAGTTCGGCGGGCGGCCCCGCGAGGGAGAGCCGCCTGCGGTGGGCGAGCGCGGCGGGCAGCAGCCGGGCCGCCAGGTCGATCATGTCGTGCCGGTGCGGACCGCCGGGCGCGTCGTAGGGGTACGAGACGGCGTCGGCGATGTCGGCGCCGTGGATCCAGCACTCGAAGGCGCGGTCGATGAGCGCGTCGCGCAGGGGCAGCGCGAAGTCCCCGTACGGGACGGACAGGTCGGCGACGCCGCCCGACGCGAACGACACCCGCCGGATCAGCGCGTGGTTCTGCTCCCGCCAGGGCGCGTGCACACTCCGCGTGAGGGGTGCGGCCGCCGCGCCCCACAGCCGCTCGGTGCGCTCGTCGGGCGTGAGGGGCGCGGCCGGGAAGAGCGGATCGTCCAGGCCGAGCGGCACCGCGACGAGGCCGTCCACGACCATGAGGTGACCGATCACGCCCGCGACGGTGGTGCGGCGGACGACGGGTTCGTCCTCCTCGCACCAGCGCAGCCGCACGGGCGCGTGCCACTCGGCCTCCCCGATGTCGCGCAGCAGCGCGTCGAGCCGCGCGGTCTCGGCGTCGTAGGGCCGGGCCCAGTCCGGTACGGGCGTACGGGCCGGCCTGCGGTCGAGGCAGTCCCGGAGCACCTGCGAGCGCAGGAGCGGATCGAGGTCGAGGCCGCGTTCCGTCTGGAGCAGCCCGACCGCGTCCCGCAGCCGCAGCGCCTCCTCGGCACAGGTGTCGCACTCGGTGAGGTGCGCCTCGACGTACAGGGTCTCCTCCGGCGAGCACACCGCGAGGGCCCACGCGCCCAGCAGCGACATCAGCACGCTGTGGGAGGGGCCGGCGGCCACCGCCCGCGTCCTCGCCCCGGGCGCCGGGGCCGCGGGCGCCCGCGACGCGGGCCCTGTGACCTCGGCCGGGCGGTCCCGGCCCGCCGGTCGCTCCTCGGCCGGGCGGTCCTGAGCTGATCGGTCCTCGGGCGGTCGTTCCTCGGCCGGCGGCTCCTCGGCCGGTGGCCCGGGAGCCGGGCGGCCCGGGTCCGGGACCGTGCGGTCCGGTTCCCTGTTTTCCGGCGGCGGGTGGCCGGGATCGTGCCGGGCGGTCACGACGAGCTTCCCGTGCGGGTGTCCGCCGAGGACAGGAGCTGCAGGCCCAGGCGCAGGCGGCGGCGGGCCTCGTCCTCCGTCACGTTCAGGTCCCGCGCGGTCTGGCGGTAGGTACGGCGCTGGTGGTACGCGCTGTCCAGCGCGTCCCGCAGCGACGAGGGCATCGACGTCACGATGAAGTCCGCGCGGGCCGCCGTGGCCGCCCGGCGGATGCGGCTCTCCGGGGCCGCACCGCCCTCCCGCAGCCGTACGACCGCTCGGTCGCTGGCGAGGCGGGCCAGCCAGCTGCGGAGTGTGCCCCGGGCCGGATCGAAGTCCTCCGGGTGCTGCCAGACGTGCGCGAAGACCTCGCGGGTCACCTCGTCCGCCGCGGCGTCGTCCTCCAGGACGCGGTGGGCCAGGCTGTGCACCGTGGAGGCGTGCCGGTCGTACAGCTCGCCGAGCGCGGCCTCCTCGGCGCGCGCGAGCCGCTGCTGCATCCTGCGGTCCCAGCGGGGCGATGTCTCCGCCGCCATGTGCTCCCCCCGTTCCGCCCGGCCCGGGAGCCGGCCCCGTCCCGCACCGCCGCAATCCGAATGTAGTCGTCGGGGCCCACGGCGCACGCCCCTTTACCGCAAGTGCGCCCCTGCTCCCGCCCCGCTGCGGCTGTCATGTTTCGGAAGGGAGTGATGGGGCAGACCCCGATGAATGGCGACCCGAGGGACGGGCGCGCCGCACGCGGTGGGGGCGAGGGAGGTTCTGAGCGCGTGACACTCAGTGTGGAAGAGGCGGCACAGGGCCGTTGGACCGTGCTCCAGGTCACAGGCGAGCTCGATCTGGTGACGTCGCCGGATGTGCGCCGCCGCGTCCACGACGCCGTGGCCGAGGGGCACCGCGAGGTCGTCGTCGACCTTTCGGACGTGTACTTCTGCGATTCGAGCGGTGTGGGCGTCCTGATCGCCGCGCGCCGCCTGCTGAGATCCTGCCAGGGCTCCTTGCGGATCGTCCTGCCGGCCGGCGGCATGACCGACGGCTCGCACGTCAACCGCGTGCTGACCGCGCTCGGTGTGCGGCGCCTGTTCGAAGTCTTCCCGGACGCCGAGTCCGCGATCGACGACGAGGCCGAACCGCTCTCCGCGTAGTGCGCGGAGTGCCGCTCTCCGCCGAGCGCCCGGCGGCGGCCGGAGTACCGGCCGCGTCGTCCCTGCCGCGACCGCCGCGGGACCGCCCCCGAAGCGACTCTGTCGGCCCGTGCGGCCCGGTCGGAGGAGCGCGTCCTCGTCGGCGGTGCGCGTCGTGCGCTCGGCGCGCGCCGTGGCACGCGGCGCCCGTCGCGTGCCCCGCGTCGTGCGCCGTGCGTGCTTCGCCGCGCGGTGGTGTCCGGCGGGAGTGAACGCCCGGTGATGTCCGGGCGTCGTACGCTCCCCGCATGGACAGCGCAGAGTACGACCGCAAGGTCACCTCCCGGTTCGCGGCCTTCGACCAGGACCATGACGGCTCCATCGACCGCGAGGAGTTCAGCGGGGCTGCTGCTGCGCTGCTCGCCGAGTTCGGAGTCAAGGCCAGGTCCGACAAGGGCCAGGCGCTCTACTACGGCGCGGAGGCGTTCTGGCAGGGCATGGCCGGTATCGCGGACGTCGACGGCGATCAGCGCGTCACCCGGCAGGAGTTCCTCACCGGGGCGGTGAAGCGGCTGCGGGACAGCCCTCAGCGGTTCGCCGAGATCGCCCGTCCCTTCCTGCACGCGGCGATCGCCGTCGCCGACGAGGACGGGCGCGGGGTGACCCCGGCCGCGCTGGAGCGCGCGCTGCGTGTGCTCGGCGTACCGCAGGAGACCGGCGTGCGGGTGGCCGCCGCGCTCGACGCGGACGGTGACGGCCGCATCGGCGAGGACGAACTCCTCGGGGCCTTCGCGGAGTACTACGTCACGCCGGAGCCCTGAGCGGGGCGGTGGCCCGCCACCGCCAGGTGACCCTGCGTGCACGATGCGGCCAAGGCCGTTGCCGATACCGGGTTGTGTCCTCGCGCCGCGCCGTCACGGGGGGGAGTCGTCCCACCGCTCGG
Source organism: Streptomyces sp. NBC_01497 (assembly GCF_036250695.1). Taxonomy (NCBI): domain Bacteria; kingdom Bacillati; phylum Actinomycetota; class Actinomycetes; order Kitasatosporales; family Streptomycetaceae; genus Streptomyces; species Streptomyces sp. NBC_01497. The sequence continues at coordinate 4,844,274 of NZ_CP109427.1, forward strand.
GTACGCTCCGTGGGGTGCGAGACGGTCCTGATGCGGGAGTCGGCGGAGTCGCCGGTGAGGCGGCTGCTGCGAACCGCATGTGCCCCGCCCGCACGGCTGAAAGGGCGTCAGGGGCGCCTCTGTTCGACTCCCCGCGGCGAGCGTCGCACAGTATGCACCACGCGTACTCCTTCGCGCTGGAATATGCCCGAAGCGCTTGTCGCGGTGACTGTACGTCAACCATGCTGTCCCGTAAGGGAATCACGGTCCGTGACCCCGATCCCGCCACGCTGCGGGTCGAGGCACTTGTCGAGGCGCGAGGCGATGTGTCCGCCGGTTCGGATGGTGTGAGCGGTGCAGGTTCTTCAAGTGCAGCTGGAGATCGGCCCCGACCCGGCGGAGGTCGGCCGGGCGAGACGGTGGGCCCGTTCCAGACTGGCGGGTTCGGGGATGGACCGTGACGAGCAGGCAGCGGAGATCCTGGTCCTGATCGTCTCCGAGCTGGTCACCAACGCGGTGGTGCACACCGGGTGTCCGGCCGTCCTGCGGATACTGTTCGGCCTGGGTGCCGCCGAGGCGGGCACCGTACGGGTCGAAGTCGCGGACGGCTGCGCGACGCCGCCGAACCCGCGGCACGCGGGCGGCGAGGATACCGGCGGGCGCGGCCTCGAACTGGTCGACGGCCTCGCGGACCGCTGGGGCTGGCAGCCGGAGGGCGCGGGCAAGCGCATCTGGTGCGAGGTCGACCGGGGCGAGGAGTGCGGCGGGGACGCGGCGCCGGTCGCGATGGTGGTGACCGCCGCGGCGACGGACGGACATGCGGGGCATCCGGCGCACCGGACGGCGTGCGCGCTGCCCCGCCCCGCCTGAGTACCGGGCCCGCCGCGTGCCCGCCCGGAGCGGCGTGTCCGTGCGGGCCGTCCGAGGTGTCACGGTGGAGCCGTCGCGGTCCCGCTCCTCGCGTGTCAACGGCCCCCGGGCGTCGTCCCCGTACGCACACCCGTGCGTGCGGTCGCGCCGGAACCGTTCCCGGCCGTGGTGTCCCTCGCGTCCTCGGTGGCGCCCCCGTTCACGCGGAAGGTGCGGCGGTACGCCGTCGGGGCCACCCCCAGGACCGCCTGCAGGTGCGCCCGCAGGGACTGGGCCGTGCCGAACCCGGCGTCTCGCGCGATCCGGTCGATGGACAGATCGGTTGACTCCAGCAACTGACGCGCCCGCTCGACTCGTTGGTGGACGAGCCACTGGCCGAGGCTGATCCCGGCCTCCTCGCGGAACCTCCGGGTGAACGTGCGCACCGACATGGCCTCCCGTTCCGCCATGTCCCGCAGGGTGATGGGCTCGTGGAGCCGGGCGAGCGCCCAGGCGCGGGCGGCGCCCGTGCCGGCCTGCCGGGGCTCGGGCAGCGGGCGGGCGATGTACTGCGCCTGCCCGCCGTCGCGGAACGGCGGTACGAGGGTCCCCCTGGCGACCTCGTTGGCGACGGCGGTGCCGTGGTCGCGGCGGACGATGTGCAGGCACAGGTCGATCCCGGCGGCGACCCCCGCCGAGGTGAGGACGTCGCCGTCGTCGACGAAGAGGACGTGGGGGTCGACCCTGACGCGCGGGTAGAGCCGCTGGAAGTGGTCGGCGCTGCTCCAGTGCGTGGTGGCGGGCCGGCCGTCGAGGAGCCCGGCCGCCGCGAGCACGAAACTGCCGGTGCAGATGGACACGAGCCGGGTGCCGGGGCGGATGTGGGCGAACGCCGACGCGATGTCCCCGGGCAGCGTGCCGTCCTCGAAGGCGGACCCGATCTCGTACGAGGCCGGGACGACGACGGTGTCGGCCTCGCCGAGGGCCTCGGGGCCGTGCTCGACGAGGATCGCGAAGTCGGCGTTGGTGGCGACCGGTCCTGGCGCCACGGCACCACAGGTCGTGACCGTGTAGAGGGGCTCGTCCGCCGATCCCCTGGCGCGGCCGAAGATGCGCTGGGCAATGCCGAGTTCGAAGGGGATGACGCCGTCGAGCGCGAGGACGACGACCCGGTGGGGCCGGGTACGGGCAGGGTCCGGGTCCGGTGCGGGGGCCGGCGTGCGGGGTGGCGTGGCCATGGCCCGATCCTAACGAACCATGTCCATCGGGCCACTGTCCCGGGAGTCGCCCCGTGAGGATGCTGGCTGATGTGAATCCGACAAGGACCGGAAACGGGCACGAGAGCGAGTTCGGGCACGGGAGTTTCGACGGGAGCGGGAGCGGGAGCGGGAGCGGGGGCGTGGCCGCCGGCGCCGCGCACCTCCGCACGGACGAGGCGGCCCCGGGCCCCCGTACCGACGGCCGGACGCCGGTGGCGCCCGTGGCCCCAGGGGCCCCCGTCCCGGGACGCCGGCCGCGACGGCGCATCCACCGGGCGTGGTTCGTCGCCGCCGTCACCTTCGTGACCATCGTCGGCGCCGCGGCGTTCATGTCCCTGCCGGGCCTGCTGATCGACCCGCTGCACACGGAGTTCCACTGGTCGCGGGGGACGATCGGCGCCGCCGTCTCCGTCAACCTCGCCCTCTACGGGCTGACCGCGCCGTTCGCGGCGGCGTTGATGGACCGGTTCGGCATCCGGAAGGTGGTGGCGATCGCGCTCGTCGTGATCTCGGCCGGTTCGCTGCTGACCGTCTCGATGCACGCGGTGTGGCAACTCGTCCTGTACTGGGGCGTGCTGGTGGGGCTCGGCAGCGGCTCGATGGCGCTGGCCTTCGCGGCGACGGTGACGAGCCGGTGGTTCGTGGCCCGGCGCGGGCTCGTGACGGGCATCCTGACGGCGGCGAGCGCGTCCGGCCAACTCGTCTTCCTGCCCGTCCTGTCGTGGCTCGTCACCCATCACGGGTGGCGGCCCGCCGCGATCACCGTGGGCCTGTCGGCGGCGGCGGTCGTGCCGCTGGTGCTGCTGCTGATGCGCGATCACCCGGCGGACATCGGGCAGTCGGCCTACGGCGCCCCCGCCTACGAGGAGAAGCCGCCGCCGGTGACGGGTGCGGCGCGGCGGGCCCTCGGCGCGCTCGCGTCGGCTGCTCGTACGGGCCCGTTCTGGCTGCTGGCCGGGTCGTTCGCGGTCTGCGGGGCGTCCACGAACGGGCTGGTGAAGACCCACTTCGTGCCGGCCGCGCACGATCACGGGCTGCCGGTGACGACGGCGGCGTCGCTGCTGGCGGTGATCGGGGTGTTCGATGTGGTCGGCACGGTCGCGTCCGGCTGGTTCACCGACCGCCTCGACGCGCGGCGCCTGCTGGCGGTGTACTACGCGCTGCGCGGTGTGTCCCTGCTGTTCCTGCCGATGCTGCTGGGACCGACGATCCATCCGACGATGCTGTTCTTCATCGTCTTCTACGGACTGGACTGGGTGGCGACCGTGCCGCCGACCCTCGCCCTGTGCCGGGAGCACTTCGGCGAGAACAGCTCGATCGTCTTCGGCTGGGTCCTGGCGGCGCACCAGGTGGGCGCCGCGGTGGTCGCCTGGGTGGGCGGCGTGGCACGCGACGTCTTCGGCTCGTACGACGTGGTCTGGTACGGCGCCGGTGCCCTGTGCGCGGTGGCGGCGCTGATGGCGCTGGTGGTGCGCCGGGCGGCCCCCGGGATCGGCGCGGTGGCGGTGGCGTAGGACCGCGACCGGTGGCGTAGGACCGCGGCCGGAGCGGGAGCCGGCGCCCGCACCGGCCCCGGCGCGGGCTCGGGACAGGTGTCCGCGGCCCGCCCCGCGCGGCTCCGGCGGCACCGCACGGCACGGGCCGGGCCCGGCCTCCCGTACGGCGCCGGCCTCCCGTACGGCGCCGGGCGCCCGGGCGGGGCGTTTCAGCGCCCGCGGGCCAGGGACTTGGCGATCTTCGGTGCGTCGCGCGCCAGTTCGCGCAGCATGCCGCTCAGCGGGGTCGTGTACCCGGTGAAGTACAGGCCCGGCGCCACGGGGTTGCGGCCGAGCGGCCTGCCCTCGGCCGTCAGGACGTTCAGATGCCCCACGAGGGGCGACAGCCCCCGCTCGTACCCGGTGGCGGCCACGACGACCTCCGGGGTCACCACCGAGCCGTCGGCCAGTGTCACCGCGTCCCCGTCGAACGACTCGACCGCCGCGACCGGTTCGACGCGCCCCTCCCGTACCGCCTTCACCAGGCCCACGTCCTGTACCGGGATCGCACCCTCACGCGCCCGGGTCGCGAGGCCCTTGCGGGGGCGCGGGATGCCCGGCGCCCGCAGCACCACACCGCGCGCCACGCGGTCCACCAGCAGCCTCGGCAGGCGGCGGCACAGGATGCCGCTCGCCTGCGCGGGCCAGCCCAGTGTCGAGCGGCGCAGGATGTGGGGCGGTGTCCGGATCGCCAGGCGCACCCGGGAGGCCCCGCCCTCCACCAGGTCCACCGCGATCTCCGCGCCCGTGTTCCCGACCCCGACCACGAGCACGTCCTTGCCGCGGTACGGCTCGGCGTCGCGGTAGGCGCGCGCGTGCAGCAGCTCCCCGGTGTACGTGCCGAGACCGGGCCAGGCCGGAAGTCTCGGCGTGTGGTTGTAGCCCGTCGCCACCACCACGGCGCGCGCCCGCAGTTCGCGTCCGCCCGTGGCCCGCAGCAGCCACTTCGCGCCGTCCGGGGGGACGGTCATGGAGCCGTTCCGCGTGTCCTGCGCGCCGCCGCCGGTGCCTTCCTGGCCGTCCCCGGACAGCCGCTCGACGCGCGACACCTCGACGCCCGTCACGACGTCGAGGCCGTGGAACTGCGCGTACCGCTCCAGGTACTTCACGACCTTGTCGCGCGGCACCCACCGTCCGAAGGACCTCGGTATCGGCAGTCCCGGCAGCGCGGACCAGCGCCGCGTCGTGTGCAGGCGCAGCCGGGAGTAGTGGCCGCGCCAGGACGCGCCGACCGCGTCCGACTTCTCCAGCACCACCGCCCGTACGCCGCGCCTGTGCAGGGCCGCGGCGACCGCCAACCCGCCAGGACCGGCGCCGATCACGTACACGGGCAGTTCTTTCGCGGGGCCTGGAGCGGCAGTTGTGTGGTCGGGCATGACAAAAAGCTCTCATCCCGGGCGCGCCCGGCAGGTCTCGCTTGGATATCGGTCGCGACCTGAATCGGTTTCGAAAAGATCACACACGCAAAACCCTCACACGCACAATGGGCTGATGACCACCCCTGCCGCGGACCGCGACGACCTCTCCCGCCCCCGTCCTCTCGACCAGGCACGGCTGCCGCCCGCCGGGTCGCTCGTCGTCACGGACAGCGCCCTGCGGACCGGTACCGGCCCCGGGCCGGGTCCCGGAAGCGGCCCGCTCCCCGGCCAGCTCCCCGGCTCGGGCCCCGGTGGGCCGGGGCTGCGCCTGCGGCCCTGGCGCCCGGACGACGCGCCCGCGCTGGTGCGGGGCGCCACCGATCCCGAGTACCGCCGGTGGAACACTCCGAAGCTGCTGGTGGGGACCGAGGCCCAGGCACTGGAGTGGATCCGGCAGCGCGCCGAGGACTACGAACGCGGCACCGGCTGCGTGCTCGCCGTCGCGCCGGGCGGGGGCGGCCGGGCGATCGGCAGTGTCGGTCTCGGCGTCCTCGACCTGTGGATGAGGCGCGGCACGGTCGGCTACTGGGTCCTGCCCGAGGCACGGGGCCAGGGGGTCGCCAGCGGCGCGCTGGACCTGTTCACCCGCTGGGCGTTCGGCGTGGTGGGGCTGCACCGGCTGTCGCTCGGCCACGCGGTCGGCCACGACGTCTCCTGCCGGGTGGCGGAGCGGTGCGGTTTCCGTTACGAGGGGACGCTGCGCGGAGAGATGTTCGAGGCGGGGGACACGAGCTGCTTCCGCGACGCCCATCTGCACGCGCGGCTCGCGACCGACCCGGCCCCGGAGCCCGGGGCGCCTGCCTGAGCGCGGGCCCTCCCGTCAGGAAGCCCGGACCTTCGGCGACCGTCGGGCTCTCGGCAACCGTCGGGTGCGGTCCGCCAGGGCCGGGCCCCCAGGGCGGTCAGGGCCAGAGCAGGTCCGTGTTCCACAGGTCCGTGTCCGCCGCGTCGCGCCGGTAGCGGAGCCGTACGTGCTGCCGGTGCGCGTCGCCCTGGAAGAACTCGACCTCGTCCGGGACGACCACGTAACCGGTCCAGGTCGTGGCCTCCGCCGCCGGATCGCGCCGGGCCCGCTGCCAGGCCGCCTCGTACGCGCGGTTCAACGCCTCGCGTGATTCCAGGACTTCGCTCTGGCGGCCGGCGAGTGCCGCGGCCAGCGCGCCCGTCGAGCGGGCGTGCAGGTCGGCGCTGGTCTCGGCGGCGTAGGCGGGCACGACACGGCCCCGCAGGCGTACGGCGCGGGCCCGCGCGTTCCAGTAGAAGGAGAGCGACGCGTACGCGGTCGCGGCGAGTTGGCTGCCCTTGGCGCTGGTCGAGTGGGTGGCGAAGTGCCAGCCGCGGGCGTCGGCGTCGTGCAGTATCACGATGCGCGCGTCGGGCCGCCCGTCGGGGTCGACGGTCGCCAGGGTCATGGTGTGGGGTTCTGCCTGCCCGGCCTCGGCGGCGTCGGCGAACCAGAGGTGGAACAGCGGGAGGGGCCCAGCGGGGGCCTGCTCGGGGTCGAACGGGGGGAGACCCGCGTCGCCGGTGTCCCAGACACGCTGCTCCCGCAGCAGGGCGTGGAACCGTGCCGCGGCATCCTGTGCCGATGGGGCGGGATCCGCCGGTGCGGCGGACCCGGTCGAAGCGGCGGGATCAGCGGATGCGGTGGGCCCACTCGGCGCGGCGGATGCGGCGGACGGGCCGGATACGCCGGAACGCGAGGCGTCGGAGGAAACGGAGGCGCTGTCGTCCATCTGCATACGTCCTATTCAACGCGGAACGCCGACGGGGACGGGACGGGGACGGGGACGGGGCCCGGGCCCCGTCGGCGCGACAGGACGTGCCACGGCCAAGGGCGTGCGGGACGCCGGCGCGGCGGGGCAGCGGAACGGTGGGGCAGGGGGCGCTGGGGCGGTGAGCGGGGTGTGTGCCACGCGTGATTACCGCGTCGGCTTCCGGCCCGTCACACCGAGATGGACCAGAAGCGCCAGATTGGGCTTGAGATCCGCCTGTTTCACGCCCCAGCTCTGAAAGCCCTTCTGGTGCGAAGCGACCGCGGAGAGCATCACGACGAGTGATCCCGCGATCGCCGCCGGTACGACGTCCTTGTCGACCCGGCCCTTCGCCTGGAGTTCTTTCACCGATTCCGTGAGGGAGTTGGTGATCGAGTTGAGGATCTTCATACGGATCTTGGAGAACCGTTTGTCCCCTTCCGCGTCACCGAGATCGATCACCCGGAGAATCGCGTCGTGTCTGCGCCAGAAGTCGAGGAATCCGTCCACCAGTTCCTCGGCCGACTGCCAGCCCGCCCGGCCCGTCCAGGAGCGTCCGGAGACGAGTTCCGTCAACCCGGTGCTCTCCCTGGCCATTTCTTCCGCGAGCTCCAGTACCGCGCCTTCCACGTCCGGGAAGTACTGGTAGAACGTCGCGGGAGAAGTGCCCGCCTTCCGGGCCACGTCGATGACTTTGACGTCCCGGTACGGCGAGGAGCTGAGCATCTCGCTGAGGCAGTCGAGCAGCTTCTGCCGCGTCGCCTGGCCGCGTCGACCGGCCACGCGGCCGTCGACCGTTCGTACTTGTCCTGTCATGCCGTCAGCTTACCGACGGGTGATCGGCGCGCGATTTGGCCGACTGCAAATGGGGACATGCGCGGTGTGTACCGGGTCTTCCGAGCACTACTGCCGGGTGGCATGGGTGCCTGGCACATTCCCTTTGTGCTGATGTCGTGAGATGCGCCGCGCCGCCTTGCCGCGCCTATACGAAAGTGGTGGGCGGCGGGAACCCGCAGGGCACGTGAATCGGCGGTGGGGCAGGCCCTGACGAGGTCAATAGTTCTATTCCCCCCGCTGCGGGGTGCGCGTTCACCCATTAGCTTTGCCGGTAGGACGACGGCACCGTGGAGCGGGACCGGCTGCACGGATCGGATACGGAAGGTTCGGGAACTGATCATGGCCGCATTCGCCGAGGGCACCCCGTGCTGGCTGGATGTGTCACTTCCGGACCTCGAAGCGGGCAAGCGGTTCTACGGCGACCTGTTCGGCTGGACGTTCGGCCGTGGTCCCGGGCCCGGCCCCGCACCCGAGCGCGGGACCGCCGCGTACGTGGCGGCGTTCAGTGACGGCAGCCGGGTCGCGGGCCTGGTCGCGAAGCGTGACGGGCGGATGCCCACCGCGTGGGGTGTGTACTTCGCGACGCCCGACGTGGTGGACGCCGCGCGGCGCGTGGTGGCGGCGGGCGGCCGGATGGTGCGGGAACCCGTACGGATGGACCGGGTCGGTGTGGTGGCGCTGGCCGCCGACCCGGGCGGTGCGGTGTTCGGCCTGTGGCAGAGCGAAGGACAAGCGCCAGGACAGGCGCTCCGCGACGTTTCCGGCGATGAGGGCGCCGGGGGCGCCGAGGGCGATGGGGGTGCCGAGGGTTCCGGGAGCGCCGTCGGCGCGGGCGCGGCAGGGAACACGGGCGCGGCGGGGAGCGCCGGCGAGGACGTGGGCTTCGAGCGGCAGGGCGAGCCCGGGTCGTTCTGCTGGACGGAGGTGTACACCCGCGCCCCCGAGGCGGTCGACGCGTTCTACGAGCGGGTGCTGCACGTCAGCGGCAGTGACGCCACCGGGACCACTGTCGAGGCGGTCCCGTTTCGCCTGTGGTCCCCGAAGGGTGCGACACCCGGCCCCGGCACGGCGATCGGCGGGCGGAGCGTCATGACGGACGTGTTCCCCGCGGAGCTGCCCGGGCACTTCCTGAACTACTTCGCCGTGACGGACTGTGACGCGACCGCGGCGGCGGTGGTGCGTCTCGGCGGGCGGGTGCGGCAGGCACCGTTCGACATCACGTACGGGCGGATGGCGGTCCTCACGGACAACCAGGGCGCGGACTTCGCGGTCCTGGCCGAGCGCGCGCTCTCGGCCGAGGCGGCGGGCGAGGCGCGAGGGCCGGAGGCACCCGAGACGGCGGAGGGGCCGGAAGGGGCAGCGCGCCCCCAGGAGGCGGCGGAGACAGAGGCGGGAGAGGAAGGGGCGGCGGCCCCGAAGCGCCGGTGGGGGCGGAGAAGGTCGTAGCCGTCCCCGGCAGCGCATCCGGGCACCGCGCGGGACGCGGACACCGCGCCGGATACGCGCACCGCGCGGGACGCGGACACCTAACGGGATACGCACGCCGCGCGGGCCGCGGACACCTAACGGGATACGCACGCCGCGCGGGACGCGGACACCGCGCGGGTCCCCGGCGGCGCGGGCGGGCGGGGTGTGCCGGGAACGGGGAGAGACAAGGGTAGGGGCACGCGGCGCCTCGTGGGGGCGTACGCGACGACACGCGCCCCTGAACGCACCCCGGTTCGCAACGCGGGCCCCGTACAGGAACAATCGGGGGGCACGAGGCCGTACCTTTGTGGCCCGTACGGGGAGGTGGCACTCACGGTGGAGCAGCTGACACAGCACGACCCGAGACGTATCGGACCGTTCGAGGTACTGCGCAGGCTCGGTGCGGGAGGCATGGGCCTCGTGTACCTCGCGCGGTCGGCGTCCGGGCGGCGGGTCGCGATCAAGACCGTGCGCACCGAGCTCGCCGAGGACCAGCTGTTCCGTGTCCGCTTCACGCGTGAGGTGGAGGCCGCCCGCGCCGTCAGCGGCTTCTACACGGCCGCCGTCGTCGACGCCGATCCCCGTGCCGCCGTGCCCTGGCTCGCCACCGCCTACGTCCCGGCGCCGTCCCTGGAGGAGATCGTCGGCGAGTGCGGGCCGATGCCGGTGCAGGCTGTGCGCTGGCTGGCCGCGGGCATCGCGGAAGCGCTCCAGTCGATCCACGCGGCGCACCTCGTGCACCGCGACCTCAAACCGTCGAACGTGCTGGTCGTCGAGGACGGGCCCCGCGTCATCGACTTCGGCATCGCGTCCGGCGTCTCCAACACCCGCCTGACCATGACGAACGTCGCCGTCGGAACCCCCGCCTACATGTCGCCCGAGCAGGCGCGCGACTCGCGCAGTGTGACCGGCGCCAGCGACGTGTTCTCGCTGGGCTCCACGCTGGTCTACGCGGCTACCGGGCACGCCCCCTTCCACGGGGCGAACCCCGTCGAGACGGTCTTCATGCTGCTGCGCGAGGGCCCCGACCTGACGGGGCTGCCCGACGAGCTGCGTCCCCTGATCGAGGCGTGCATGGCGATGGCCGCCGACCAGCGGCCCACCCCCGCCGACCTCCAGTCGCAGCTCGCGCCCTACCTCTTCGCGGCCGACGCCGACGACACCGGCACGGTCTCCGCCTGGCTGCCCGACTCGGCGGTCGACATGATCGCGCGCCGGCAGAACGAGGGCCACAAGTCGTTCTCGGTGCCCGGGGGCGGGCGGGGCGCCGGCCGCCCGGCACCCGCGGCGTCCCGGCCCGCCGCGGGGCCCGGTCCTGCGGTCCCGCCGATGCCCTCCCGGCCCCCGCAGGCGCCGCAGTCGGGCCCGTACCGTCCCGCGGGACCCCTGTCGCAGTCGCAACCGCAGCCTCAGCTCCAGCCGCAGAGCCAGGAGCCGCAGAGCCGGCCGCTCCAGCCGCAGAGCCAGGTCCGCAGTCAGGCGCAGCTCCCGCCCCAGGTGCCGTCCGCGTCCGACCCGGTGCGCAGGCCGCAGCACGCGGCGCCGTCCCACTCCTCGCAGTTGTTCCCGCACTCCGGCCCGGCCGGCGGGCCCGTGCTTCTCGGGACGTCACCCGTGCCGATCGGACCCGGTCCGCTCGCCGGCACCGCGCACCACCCGGGGGCCCCGGCCACCCGGGACGCGGGTGCGGCCACCGGCTGGATCGTTCCGCCCGCCGGGCTCACCGGTGCCGGAGCGGGCCCCGGCACCTCGGTGGCCGTCGCCGGCCCGGTGCCCGCGCCCGCTCCCGCGCCGGACGAGGACAGCGGCCATCCGCACTGGCGGCCCTGGCGTTTTCGCATGTCGAACGACGTGTGGGGCACGCCGGTCGTCGACGGGGACCTGTTGTACGTGACGTCGTTCGAGGTCCACGCGCTGGACGTGGCCACCGGCAGGCGCCAGTTCAAGACGCGGGACGTCGCCTGGGCGATGGCCGTGACCGGCGGCCGGATCCACGCCTCCGACGGGCCGACGCTCTACGCCCTCGACGCGAAGGACGGCGCGGAGCGCTGGCGCCTGGGAACCGACGGCTGGGTGTACTCGCTGGAGGTCGACCGGGGCACCGTCGTCACCGGCACGCGCGGCGGCGGCGTGCAGGCGTGGGAGGCGTCCACCGGCGAGAAGCTGTGGGAGGTCACCGGGGCGCAGACGGAGTTCGAGACGCCCGAGGCGGGCCCGGCGATCCACGACGGCACGGTCTACGTGTGGAAGGACGCCCGGCTGCGGGCGCTCGACGCGCGCAGCGGCACCGAGCGCTGGTCGTACCCGGTGGGCGACGGGGCGTCCTGCGGTGGGGTGCCGGTGCGGATCACGCCCGCGCCCGACGGCCAGTTGTACGTCGCCGCCGGCACGCGCGTCCTGTCCGTCGACATCGCGGGGGGCCATGTGCGCTGGCACTTCGAGGCTCCCGCCGTCTTCCTCTCGCCGCCCGCCTTCGCGCCGGGCCCCGCCGTCGCGGGCGGCGGTGTGTACCTCGCCGACTACCTGGGCACCGTGTACGCGCTCGACGCGGCCACCGGCAAGGACCGCTGGCGCATCGCGACGGAGTCCCGTGCGTCGGTGGAACCGGTGCTCGTCGCGGGCGGCAACGTGCACGTAGGCAGCGGAAGCGCCCTCTACACGCTGGACGCCGTCGCCGGTACCCCCAAATGGCGGTTCGCGGCGGGCGGCGACATCATCGGCGCCCCCGTGGTCGCGGAGGGCAGGCTGCACTTCGGCTCCGCCGACCACGTGCTGTACACACTCGACGCGGGCGGCGGCCAGTTGCGCTGGAAGCTCGCGACCGGCGGCGAGATCACCGGTTCGCCGGTCGCGGAGCGCGGTGTGGTCTACGCGTGCAGCAAGGACCGCTGCGTGTACGCGCTCGACGCGATGAAGGGCACAGCGACGGGCCGGGGCGGCGCGGGACGCTGAACACCCGCGCCGGGCCCGTCACTCGGCCCGCCCGGGATGCCTGCCCTTCGCACGCGGCCGGCCCCGGCGTCCGGCGCCGGGGCCGGGTCAGCGCCCGTACGGTCCGGGATCCCCGCCCGGCCCGCCCGGGTCGCCGTGCCCGCCATGGCCGCCGGGCCCGTCCTGCCCGCCGTGCCCCTCGTCGTACCAGCCGCCGTCCCCGTACCCGTACCCGTACGGCTCCTGCTCCGGACCGCGCCCCGGCGTCCCGGACCCGGCGCGGCGCCCGCGCCCGCTCATCACCACCGCCGCGAGCAGCAGCGCGATCCCGCCGCCCGCGCTGTACGCGACGCCCTGACCGAGCCCCGAACCGTCGCCCTCGATGGCGAGGCTGCCCGCCGCCTGGCCCTGACGGACCATCCACAGCACGGTGAAGCCGATGACGACGAACCCGGCGAACGCGATGAGCCCGCGCGACCGCAGGGCGAGGCCGATCAGCGTCACCAGCGCGGCGAACAGGAAAGGCGTGACGAGCGAGGTCCACACGCCGGTACCCGCGCTCGTCACGCCCTGGGACCCGAAGAGTTCGGAGATGCGGTAGTGACGGCCCAGCCGGCCGTTGTACCAGGAAAGGAACGGCCCGAGGACGGCCGCGGCCGCTCCCGCGAGGGCGACGATCCCGCCGATGACATTGCGTACCACCGTCGGCCTCCTTCTGAGGTTCGGCCCGGTGGCGAGGCTACGCCGTGCGACGCGTCACCGCCACGGCGTGACAGCCGTCCTTGTTAGGGTGTCCGGGCCTTTGTTGACAGGTACCGGGAAAAGCCGGGTTTCACACGGGGACGGGGAAGAACGGGCCATGATCAGACAGCGTCTGAAAGTCGTCGCGGTCGCGGGAGTGGTGGTGCTGGCCCTGACCGGGTTCTCCCACCACGGCCACAGCCACGGGTCGGGCGGCACGGGAGGCGGCTGCTCGGGCCCGTCGCACACGAGCGACAGCGGCACCTCGGACGCCACCGGCGGTTCGTCCGGCAGCGGTTCCGGCAGTGACGACTCGTATGACGACGACACCGACGGTTCGTACGGAGGGAGCAGCGGTTCGTACGACGACGACAGCGACCTGCCCGGATCGACACCCGGATCGCGCTACGGCTACGACAGCCGCCCGACCGGCCGTTCCGCGGACACGGCGTCGGACGGCGGCGACACGGCGGCGAAGGCGGTGGCCACCGTGAGGACCGTCAGGTGCGCGAGCCCCGCCAAGGGCGGCAGGAAGGCGGTGACGTCCTCGAAGGTCGAGGTCACCGCGAGCCTGGACAACGGGGGCACGGCACGCTTCGACGTCGACGTCGTCTTCGACGACGCGGGCGCGAACACGGTGGACACGGGCACGGCCGCGGTGCGCCTGAAGCCCGGTCAGCGCACGACGGTCACGGTCCCGATGAACACCCCGTCGCAGGTCTCCCGCGTCGCGGAGTGCGAGGCGTCGGTCCTCTAGCGGACCGGGCGGCGGCAGGACCACCCCATGACGGTCTTTGGACAAGCGGGTCGAAACACAGCAGGAGACGGGCAGCCGTCGAGGGGGCTCGCGGTGGCGTCGGCCGTACGCGGGGCAGCGATCGTGCCGGTCACGTGCGGGTGCCGATCGTGCTCGCCCTCGGGCCGGCGCCCCCGCCCGAACACGGCCGTCACTCCGTCCACTCCCCGGCGAGCGTGGGCCTGCGGTGGGCGGCCACACTGTCGGTGCCCTCCGTGGCCCATCGGCCTGAGAGGGCACGGCACCGTCGCAGCCCGGCGGGGTCCCGTAGCACCGGAGCCTCTCCCACCGGACCCTGTGCAACGACTTCCCGTGGCGCGCCCCGAACCGCGCGCCCCGAACCGCGCGCCCCGAACCGCGCGCCCCGAACCGCGCGCCCGCGCGGCACACATACGGCAGCGGGCCCTCGCGATCCGCGAGAGCCCGCTGCCTCTGTGCTGGTGGTGCCCCGCCACGGCCGCGACGGCTTCCCCTCCGCGCCGTCGCGGCCGTGCCCCCGCCTGGCGGTCCTTGTGGACGTACGTCCCGCTTACGGGACGTGACGGTCCAGAGGCTTGATGGGCGTGGTGTCGGTGGCGGCCTCCGTGGTCGCGGCCTCGGTCGGCGCCACGACGGCGCCGGCGTCCGTCGCGCCGTCGGCGGGCGGTGCCGGCACATGCCTGTCGAGGGTCGTGATGTCCTCGTCCTTGCTGATCTCGCTCATAACCTGCTGGCTCCTGTCACAACGGACTTCCGGTGGAACGGCGCTCGCCCGACACCTCCCCCGTGCCGTGCCGAGCGAGCGCCTGTGACCATCCGTCCTTCCCCCGTGCGACGGACTGTCGTTGCGTTGAGCATGCCAGGGGGCGTTAAACGTTCGATGAACGACCCCGTTCGCGGCGTCCGCGCGGGGTCAGGAGGCCAGCGGGACGAGGAGTACCCGTACCTCGGCGGCCTCGTCGGCGCCCGCGGCGTCGTAGATCTCGAAGGCCTCCTGCCAGCAGGCCCGCGCGCGCACCGGCTGGCCGAGCGAGTCGAGCGACTTGCCCAGCGTCGTCAGGATGTTGGCCCGCATCCACTCGCCGCCCATGGAGCCCACGGTGAGTGCCTGCTCGGCGAACCGGGCGGCCTGCGCGGGCCGCCCCGCGGCCAGGTGCACCTGCCCGATCCGGTAGTACGTGGTGCCCTGCCACAGGCGCTGGCGGTTCTCCTCGAAGACCTGGACCGCCTGGCTGAACTGGTCGAGCGCCGCCGGGTGACGGCCCGCGTGGAAGTACGCGATGCCCAGTGCGAAACGGGCGTTGGCGAGCCGCAGTGTCAGCCCGAGGGCGTCGTAGATCTCCATGCCCTGCTGCACCAGCTCTATCGCGGGCGCGATCCTGCCCATCGCGACGAGCGCGCGGGACAGGTTGCACAGGGCGCTGGCTTCCCCGGGCCGGTTGCCGTCGGCGGCGAACGCCGCCGTCGCGCTGCGGAAGTACCGCTCGCTGTCCGCGTACCGGCCCTGGCAGTGCGCGATGATGCCGCGTTCGTTGGTAGCGCTGCAGTTGGTCCACACGTCGGCCACCGCGTCGCCGAGTGCCATCGCGCGCTCGGCCTCGTACTCTGCCTCGTCGAAGTGCCCGGTCGTGCTGTAAACCTGCGCGAGCGCGGTCCGTGCCCTGCCCTCGGCGCGGGCGTCCGCCGCGGCCTCCGCGGCGTCGCGTGCGGCGAGGGCGGCCGACTCATACGCGCGGGAGTCCGTGCCCGACTCGGCCAGGTCCTCCGCCGCGAGCAGCAGGTCGACCGCCCGCCGCAGCAGGTCGGGCGCCGTCAGGGACTGCTGGACGCAGGCCAGGATGGGCGCGGCCTCCGCGTAGAGCCAGTCGAGCGCCGCGGCGCGGGTGGTGAAGGACAGGCCCGTGCTGCGGGTGGTCTCCAGGTGCGCGACGGTGCGGTCGCCGGGGCGTTCCATGCCGTACACGCGGGACGCCGTCGCCAGGTAGAAGTCGAGGAGGCGGTCCAGTGCCTCCCCGCGCCGGGCCGGGGGCCGCTCGTCGCGTTCCGCGCACGCACGCGCGTAGAGCCGTACGAGGTCGTGGAAGCGGTAGCGGCCGGGCGCGGCCGACTCCAGGAGGGAGGTGTCCACGAGCGATTCGAGGACGTCCTCCGTGGCCTCGACCGGCAGGTCCAGTACGGCGGCGGCGGCGGGCAGCGAGATGTCGGGCCCGTCGGCGAGCCCCAACAGCCGGAACGCGCGCGCCTGCACGGGCTCCAGCTGGCCGTAACCCAGCTCGAAGGTGGCCTTCACGGCGAGGTCGCCCGCCTGGAGCTCGTCCAGTCTGCGCCGCTCGTCGGCGAGCTTGGAGGCGAGCACGGACACCGTCCAGGTACGCCGTGCGGCCAGCCGGGACGCGGCGATACGGATCGCCAGGGGCAGGAACCCGCAGGCGGCGACGACGTCGAGGGCGGCCTCGCGCTCGGACCGCACCCGCTCCGCGCCGACGATCTTGGTGAAGAGGGCGAGGGCCTCGTCCGGCGACATCACGTCCAGGTCCACGAGGTGCGCCCCGGCGAGGTCCACCATCCGGGTCCGGCCGGTGACCAGCGCGGCGCAGCCGGGTGTGCCCGGCAGCAGGGGCCGCACCTGCGCGGCGTCGCGTGCGTTGTCCAGCACGACCAGGACGCGGCGCCCGTCGAGTGTGGAGCGGTACAGCGCCGACCGCTCCTCCAGCGTGTCCGGGACGGCCCGGTCGGGGGTGCCCAGCGCCCGCAGGAACGAGGCGAGCACCGTCTCGGGTTCGGCGGCTGAGGCCGAGGACCCCTGAAGGTCCACGTAGAGCTGCCCGTCGGGGAAGTGCGGGCGGGCCGCGTGCGCCACGTGCACGGCGAGGGTCGTCTTGCCGACGCCGCCGATGCCCGCGAGGGCCGATACCGCCATCACCGACCCCGAACCCTCCGACAGGGACAGCAGTTCGCCCAGCTCGGCCACGAACGCCGCACGGCCGGTGAAGTCGGGTACGGTCGCGGGCAGTTGCGCGGGGCGTGGCGCCGCGAGGTCGGGGACCGCCTCCAGGGCGGGGCGTGCCAGTTCCTCGTCCGCGTTGAGGATGGAGTGCTGCAGCTCCGTCAGTTCGGAGCGCGGGTCGACGCCCAGCTCCTCGGCGAGCAGCCGCCGGGTGTCGGTGTAGACGGCGAGCGCCTCCGCTTGCCGCCCGCTGCGGTACAGGGCGAGCATCAGCAGTTCGCGCAGCCGCTCGCGCAGCGGGTGCGTGGCGGTCAGCGCGGTCAGCTCGGACACGGCCTCCGCGTGGCAGCCGAGCTCCAGGTCGAGGTCGAGCCGCGTCTCGACGAGGCCGAGCCGCCACTCGCCGAGTCGGGCGCGCTGCGTCTCGGCGAACGGGCCCGGCAGGTGGGCGAGCGGTTCGCCGTCCCACAGTCCGAGCGACTGCTCCAGCAGGGTGCGGGCCGCGCGGCGGTCGCCCGTGGAGCGCGCCTTCTCGGCCTTGGCGGCGAGGTCGTGGGCGACCTGCAGGTCGAGGGCGCCCGCCGGGGTGCGCATGGCGTAGCCGCCGGCCTCGCTGACGAGCGCGCCGGGACCGAGGATCTTGCGCAGGCGGGAGGCGTACGTACGGATCGCTGCGAGCGCACGTGCCGGTGGCTCGTCGCCCCACAGGGCGTCGATGAGTTCCGCCGCCGTGGCCGTACGGCCCTCGCGCAGCAGCAGTGCGGCGAGCATGGCCCGCTGTTGCGGTGAACCGGGCGGCAGGGTCTCGCCGTCGCTCCATGTCCGGACCGGACCGAGCACGCTGAAGCGCAGGCGGCGGCTGTCGTCCAGCCCCGCTTCCCGCTTCTCCGGAACCCGCTGTTCCGGTACGCGTGGCCCGTGGTCACGGTCCATGGCTCTCCCTTGCCCCCCGGCTGGCGGTATCACTGCTCCACCAGTCTGCCTTGTCCCGGGCGGGCGCGTCAGCCACGGGTGGCGGTCTGCACAAGGCCTCGACAGGTTTCGGGCGCGGCCTCCTTGACGTCCGGTCAGCGAGGGGTCGCGGAGACGTCCGAGGTCTGCCGCGGCCGGGGGAGGCGTGCACTTGGCCCGGGGTTGATGCCGGGCGGCGGGGCGGGTCGGGAGGGGCGACGGAGGGAAAGCGAGGCGCGGAGATGTCCGCGGGGCGGGTGGCACGGGCGGGGCGCCCGGCGGCTGCTGATCTCCCCCGGGCGCCCCTGTGACTCGGAAGGGTCAGGAGATGTGCGGCCGGGTGCCCGGCTCCTGCCGCGGCACGCGCTGGCCTGCGGTCGGCGGCTTCGGCAGCGGGAACTGGCTCCCCTGGTACTGCGCGAGGTTGAAGGCCGCGTTGGTGTCCGGCAGCGCCGGCGCCTTCTTCGTCGCGTCGCTGAATCGGAAGGCGGACGTCAGGTCACCGGTCTTCCGGCGGCGCCAGGCCGAGATGTTGGACTCGCGCACGCCGGTGATCTGCTCCAGGAAACGGATCTGCGAGGTGTGGTCGAAGACCTCGGAGCTGACCCAGCCGCCCGCGGTCCACGGCGAGACGATGATCGCGGGGACCCGGAAGCCGAGACCGACCGGCAGGCCGCCACCGTCCACGCCGGTCGGCGAGGTCCTGGTGACGAACTCGTCGGCCGTGCCGGCCTTCGGAGTCGGCGGGACGACGTGGTCGAACATGCCGTCGTTCTCGTCGTACGACAGGATGAACACGGTCTTCGCCCACACGTCCGGGTTGGACGCGATCGCGTCGATGACGCTGGAGACGAACTGCGCGCCGGCGGCGGGTGTGCGCGCGGGGTGCTCGTCGTTGGCGGCGGGCGGCATCAGCCAGCTGACCGTCGGCAGCCTGTCGTTGAGGCAGTCGTACTCGAACTGGCCGATGGGGGAGGGCGCCAGCGTCTGCTGGTAGAGCGGCGAGTCGGGGGACAGGCCCTGGAACTGCTTCATCTTCTGGTAGACGGCGAGCCCCGTGACGCTGCCGGGCCCGTGGTACCACTTGAAGCTGACGCCCGCGTCGAAGAGGCGCTCCGCGTACGTCGTCCACCCGTAGACGTCGTTCGCCGCGTTGTTGTCGAGCGCGGGGCCGCCCGCGGTGCCGTTCGGGTCGATGGTGCCCGTCATCCACATGTACCGGTTGGGATGGGTGGGGCCCATGACCGAGCAGTGGTAGTTGTCGCAGAGGGTGAACGCGTCGGCGAGCGCGTACTGGAACGGGATGTCCTCACGGGTGAAGTACCCCATGGTGAAGGGGCCTTTGCTGTCACCGTCGGACGCGCGGTGCGCCGGCAGCCAGTTGTCCATGGCGCCGCCGTTCCACGCCTGGTGCTGCACGTCCCACGCGTGGCTCATCGACGGGATGACCTGGCCGGCGGTGGTCCGGGTGTCCAGCCGGTACGGCAGGAGCTTGCCGGTGGGGCTCGACGGGTCGGGCTGCTCGAAGACCGAGTCGCCGTTCGGGAGCCGGACGGCCTTCGGGTCGTCGAAGCCGCGCACGCCGGACAGTGTGCCGAAGTAGTGGTCGAAGCTGCGGTTCTCCTGCATCAGGAGTACGACGTGCTCGATGTCCTTCAGCGATCCCCGCCGGGCGGCGGCGGACGGCGTCGCGGCCAGGGCCTTGCGGACGTTGGAGGGCAAGGCCATGTCGGTGGCGGCGAGCGCCCCGACGGCGGCGGCGGACCCGAACAGCCTGCGGCGGGTCAGGCCGGACCGCCCGGCGGGGGCGGGAGTACCGGGACGTTCGGGTGCGGCGGCGGTGCCGGGTGTGTCGGATCTGTCGGGACGGTCTTCCGGGGCGTCGTTCACCGGGGTCCTCTCGGAGTTGGTCACGCTGGCTCCGACACCGTCGCGCCGCGAGATGGCCGGTGGTGCTGCTGGGCAAGTGGCCACCGTTTGAACAGTGGTTGAAGGTGTCTACCGGTGACGGCCCGTCGCCCGGGACGGTCGCTACGGCCGCCACCGTCGTGCCCCGTGTGCCCCCCGACACCCCCGGCGCCCGGTTACGAGCAGCGGCGCGCGATGCCCCGGTGGCCCGGGGTCCGGCGCGTTCCACAGGTCCGTCCGGGGCCGCCGGAGGCGCGCGCGGCGCTCGTGACGTAGGGGAGGGGGACCCGGTACGGCCAGGAGGGTGAGCCTGCGGCAACCACCGCGCGGGCGGCCCGCCCGGCGGGTAGCAGAAACGGTTGACGTGGTGTGAGGGACCATCCCCCGCCCGGCGTAACAGCCCGGACTACCGAAGGTGAGCTCATGCCCGTACGCCTCGTGCGCCCCGCGCGACGATCCCCGGCCCCGCGTCGCCCAGGACGCGCCGCCCGCCCGCTGGCCGCCGTCCTGGCCGTCGCCGTGCTCAGCGGCCTGTGCGGCTGCGGAAGCGGCGGCCACGCGTCCGCCGGACACCGGGCGGGAGCGGTGGGGGCGGCCTCGGCCGCCGCGGGACCGACCGAGGACCAGGCCGACAAGCGGCCCGGCGCCGCCCCGCTCGCGGCCCCCGCCGCCGGTGAACCGGCCGCCCGGGTCGCGTCGGGCCCCCTGGAGGCGGGCGGCTCCCTGGTGCGCCGGCAACTCCCGGACCTCGGCCCCGCGACGCTCGCCGAGATCCCGGCGAACGCGCTCCAGGTCGTGGTCGTGACGGGCCGGGACGCCGACTCGCCGAGGTCGCGGCTCGTCGCGTACCGGCACACGGAGGCGGGCTGGGTCACGGACGGCGGCTGGAAGGCGCGCAACGCCCGCGACGGCTGGACCAAGGAGCACTACGACGACGACCTGCGCTCCCCGATCGGCGTCTACGGCCTGACCGACGCGGGCGGCCGGATGCCCGACCCGGGCACCCGGCTGCCGTACGACGAGTCGCCGGACTTCGCCACCGGGGGCAGGGGATTCGAAGGGGAGTCCCTGGCCCACTCCTTCGACTACGTCGTGGCCATCAACTACAACCGCGTCCGGGGCGTCTCGCCGCTCGACAAGGAGCGCCCGTGGGGCGAGGCGAGAGGCGGCGGCATCTGGTTCCACGTCGACCACGGCGGCCCCACGCACGGCTGCGTGAGCATGTCGGAGGACCACATCAAGGAGCTCCTGCGCATCCTCGACCCGGAGCTGCACCCGGTGGTCGTGATGGGCGACGGGGCGTCACTGGCGCGGTAAGCGGCGGCGGGGGCCTTCCCGGTACGGCGCACCGCCCCCGTTTCGCCGCGCGGCCCGTTCAGCGCCCGGCCGGATCCCGGACGGCGTAGCCGGGCACCGACGGCCAGCGGACCGTCAGGACCACCGACTCCTCCTGCGCGTACCAGGAGTGGTCCGTGCCCCGGCCCCACACCACGTAGTCGCCCTGCCGGTCCAGCAGCACCGTGCGGTCCGGCAGCTCCACCCGGAAACGGCCGCTGATGAGCACGAGCAGCGCGGTACGCTCCTCACCCCTCACCCACCGCGCCCTGCGGTCCCCGCGCGGATGAACGCCCCACTTGATCTCGACGTCCTCGCTGTGACGCGGGTCGGCGGAGTCCTTGAAGTGCCCGAGGATCCAGCCATGGTCCAAAGGGGCGTCCACGCCCGCGTTCCCGACGTGGACGGCCGCAGGGGCGGGCGGGACGGGCGGGGTGACGGGCACGGGCGGGGCCGAGGGTGCGGTGGCCGTGGGGCCGGAGCGGGTGTCGGAGCAGGGGTTGTCGGGGTCGTCAGGGTCGGAGATCACGGGACGCGACGCTAACAAGACGCGGGCGCGGCCCCGCGCACACCCGCCTCCCCCGGCGAACCTCGCCTCCGGGGCAGGCCGCCGCCGCACGGACGGGGACCTTCCTCCCGGGGGGCAGGCCGCCCTCGCACCGGATACGGACCAGCCTCTCCGGGGGGCAGGCGGCCCTCGCACCGGATACGGACCAGCCTCTCCGGGGGGCAGGCGGCCCTCGCACCGGATGCGGACCCGTCGGCTCAGGTGCCCCCTCGGCTGCTGCGCCGGTTGCGCTCCGCGACCTTCGTACGCAACGCGTCGTAGTCGGGACACTTCGGCGAACCGCACTCGCACTTCGGCCAGCGCAGCGCCTTCCCAGGGACCACGTCCTCCCACGCGTCCCCCGGCCCGTCCGCGTCCAGGGCCTCC
The DNA here is from genome assembly GCF_036250695.1 of Streptomyces sp. NBC_01497. Taxonomy (NCBI): domain Bacteria; kingdom Bacillati; phylum Actinomycetota; class Actinomycetes; order Kitasatosporales; family Streptomycetaceae; genus Streptomyces; species Streptomyces sp. NBC_01497. Next base: position 4,865,894 of record NZ_CP109427.1, read on the forward strand.
TGGGGCAGGTCCGCCGCCCGCCCGGGCATCTCCTCGTCCTTGTGGACGATGAGGACCCCGTCCTTCCCCATCGTTTCGGTCAGTTCCGTGAGGACGCGTCGCGCCTTGCTCTGTGTCATCGACCTGGTGGCCCTTCGCCATCGACTGATTACCGACTGTGCTCCAAGCATCGGCATTCGTCGCTACGCTCAAAAGGGGGGACCGGTTGACTTCATGACCCATCAACGGGAGAGGTGTCTCTCATGCCCTATGCGGAGGATCTGGATCCGTCCGATTCCGTACTGTCGTTCTACGTAACGGACTTACGCAGAAGGCGCGAGGCCGCCGGAATCACCCAGCGGGACTTCGCCAGGACGGCCCTGATGGCCCCGTCGCTCCTCAACAAGATCGAGGCGGCACAGCGGCTGCCGACCAAGGAACTGTCCGCGTTGGCCGACGAGAAGTTCGGCACAGGCGACCACTTCCGCCGCCTGTGGCCGCTGGTCATCAAGTACGCGTACCCGAAGTGGTTCCGGCCGTACGTGGAGCTGGAGGCGGCGGCGACGATCATCCGGTCGTTCGAGGTACAGACAGTGCCTGGACTTCTTCAGACCGAGGAGTACGGCAGAGAGGTACTCGCAGCCGGGCGCACAAATCGCGACGAAATCGAAGAGCTGCTGAACGGGCGTATGGGGCGGCAGGCGATTCTCGACCGCCCAAAGCCGCCTGAGCTGTGGATTGTCATCGATGAGACCGTGATTCTGCGGCGACCGGGCTGTGTTGACAACATGGCTGGTCAACTTCAGCGGCTGCTTGACGTGTCGGGCATTCCCAACATCGTCATCCAGGTCCTGCCGTTCGACGTGGGAGGACATGCGGGCGTCGACGGACCGTTCACAACGCTGACGATGGATGAGGGGCCGAACGTCGTCTATGTGGACGGCTTTCTCAAAGGCCAGATTCTGGCCGAACCGGACGACGTCAGGACGGCGGAGCGAGCCTATGATCTGCTCACGGCAGAAGCCCTCTCGATCAGCCGCTCCGTCGATCTGATCGCCAAAGCGTTGAAGGAACTGACACCATGACTCCCGCGAAGAGCCTGTCCGACGTGGTGTGGGGTACGTCGAGTTACAGCGGCAACAACGGCGGCAATTGCGTCGAGGTCGGCTCCGGTCTGCCGGATGTCGTGCCCGTCCGGGATTCGAAGCGTCGCGAGGGCCCTGTCCTGCTGCTGTCCGCTTCTGCCTGGTCGGAGTTCGTGGGGTTCGCGGTCCGGGAGGGTTGATGGTCCTCTGGCGTACGTCGAGTTACAGCGGCAACAACGGCGGCGACTGCGTCGAGGTCGGCTCCGGTCTGCCCGGCGTCGTGCCCGTCCGGGATTCGAAGCGTCCCGGCGGGCCCGTCGTCACCGTTCCCCTGGCCGCCTGGGCTCGGTTCGTGCGTCAGTTCTGAGGCGCGGGGTCCTCGCCGACGCCGATGGACGCCCGCTCCTGGTGGGCCCGGTATTCCTGGCGCGCTTCGTGCACTCGGTGAAGTACTCGAACATGCCGTTCCCGCCGGAGGGAGCACCGACAGCGAAGAGCACGGCACCCCCGGGCGGGATGTGCCGTGCTCGGTGTCCGGGTTCCGTGCCCGGCGTCGTATCGGTGCGGTGCGGTGCGGTGCGGTGTCGTGCCTGCCGCGTCCGTCCGGTGCGCTGCCGTGCCTGGGACGTACGTGCCGCGGTGTGACCCGGTCGTACGTACCCGTGCCTCAGACGAGCGCCCCGGCCGTCGGCGCCACTACCGACGCCTGCTCGCTGCGGCGGGCGCGGAGGGAGACGCGGCGGCCCCGGACGACGATGGTGCCGAGCCGGAAGACGACCTCGCCGAAGGCCATAAGGATCAGGGCCACGACCCAGGCCTGGCCGCTGGTGATGTCGTGCGCGGCGGAGAAGTGCCCGACATGGGCCGCGCCGGAGGGGTGCGAGGACCACACGGCGAAGCCCAGCCGGAAGCCCATGCTGACCACCCACAGCGCGGCGGCGCTCACGGTGGCCCTGATCCGGACGTGTCCGTCCGCGTGGCGGACGCGGGTGAGCAGGCCGCCGACGAGGCCGAGGACGGCTCCGGTCGAGGCGAAGACGGCGATCAGTGTGAGGTCGTTGCCCGCGGTGGGAATCGAGTGCAGGTACTGGCTGGCGGCCCAGCCGATGATGGCCAGCGGCAGCAGGACCGTCCGCACGCTGAGGCGTTCCTCGCGCATCTGGCGGAAGACGATGAGGACGAGGGCGATGTCGATGATCCAGTCGGAGAGCGTCATGTTTTCGAGCATCCCCTCGGGGGCTCCGGATGCCTTCAACCCCCGGGTGGAAGATCGGGTGGATATCCGCTCTCCACCCGGCCCGAGAGCCGCTCTCCACCCGGCTCGCGGGCCCGTGCACGGCGGTCAGTCCGCTGCTTCCCCGGTGTCCAGGAAGACGGGGTTGGTGAACGCCGCGACCGCGCCCGGCAGCCCGCCGCCCTGCCCGGACGCCGGGTGGCGGACCTCGGCCCGTACGTAGCTCGCGTGGCGCGGTGTCGTTGTCCACTCCACGACGGCGGAGCCCGGCGCGGGGATCGGCGCCGGCGCGGTGAACAGCGTCCCCTGGTCGGTCACGAACCGCACGGTGCAGCCGGGCGCGCCCGTGACCTCCAGGCGTACGGTCACCTCGTCGTCGGGCCGCACGCCGGTCAGCCGCTCCCCGATGCCCGCCTGCCGGCCCCGGCCCCCGGACACCGTGAAGGCGAGCGCGACCTTGGAGGACTCGGCGACGTAGCTGTGGCCGGCGCGCAGCCCGGCGAGGATCGCCGTGCGGCTCAACTCGTCGGCCAGCACCACCGTCTGGGGTTCGCCGATGACGTCGGGGTCGCGGTGCGCGTCGCTGTTGCCCAGGGCGGGTGTCCAGGCGCGGCCCGAACCCCCTGACTCGATCAGGCTGTTGTCCCAGGCGGCGAGGGAGACCTCGTCGTCCGGGGTCCAGGGGCCGTTCCACACCTCGACGGCGTCGGCGTCCGCGAAGCCGTACTTCCAGGCGCACCCGACGCAGGTCTGGTGCGGGTGGGCGGGCACGACGAGGCCGCCGGCCGCGCGGACCGCCCGGGCGTAGTGGCCGAAGCGCCGGTCACGGGCGCGGTAGCGCCAGTCCACGAACGTGCCGGGGTCGGGGGAGAGCGCGAGGACGTGCCCGTTGCGGGTGGTGACCTCCTCGCCGACGAGGATCAGCAGGTCGTCGCCCCACAGGCCGTCCCACGCGCGGTGCGCCGAGGTGGTGTTGTGGTCACTGCTGTGGAGGAAGTCCAGTCCGGCGGCGCGGGCCAGCGCCGCGATCCGGGCGGGGGTGCGCGTGCCGTCGGAGTGCACCGAGTGCAGGTGGCAGTCGCCCCGGTACCAGGCGGGTCCGCGCCCCGCGACCCGGCCCTTCGCACGCTCCGGCGGGTACACCGGCCGGGGTTCGGGGGCCTGGTCGCCGTACGTGAGGGTGATCGTCACCTCGTACGCCAGGCCTTGTGGCGCGACGGTGTACGGGCCGAGTGCGACGTGCCAGGTGCCGGGGCGCACGGGGCCCGTGAGGTAGCCGGGAGTGGCGTCGCCGGACCGTACGAAGAACTCGGTGCGCGCGCCACCGGACCAGCCCCGGAAGCCCGCGCCGCCGAGCGCGGTGCCGCGCTCGTCGAAGAGGCCGATGTCGAGGGCGTTGCCCTGGGTGCCGACGGGCACGGCGGGCCTGTCGTACGTGTACGCGACGTGGACCTCGTTGACGCCGTGCGGCACCTGGAAGGGCAGGTACACGACGTCGGGGGAGCCGGTGGGGAGGGTGCCGGTGACGGTCTCGCGCACGCGGCGGCCGGCGGCGCCGGAGCCTCCCGCGCCGCCGCTGCCGGGGGTTCCGGGGGTGCCGGACGGGCCGGCGGCCGATGCGTCGTTGGCGAAGGTCACGGTGGACACGGTAGGCGCGGCGGCGGCGCCGGTCACCAGGACACCGCGCCGGACGGTGCGGCGGACCCGGACGGGGCGGCGGACGCCGGGCACAGGCGACGGGCGAGGGCTCTCGGCCCGGGCCGTACGGGCGTGGCCGCGTGTCAGGCACCGTCGGGCCGGTGTCCGCGCGTCACGTCGGGCCAGTTTCCGTGCGGCACCTTCGGGCACCGGCGGGCCGGTGTCCGTGCAGCGCCTTCAGGCCCCGTCGGGCCCGCGTTCCGTGCGGCGGGCGGTGACGCGCGGGTTGCGCCCCGGGGGCGGACACATGACAGGTGGCCGGCCGGACCGGGGCCGCCTCCCGCCGTCAAGGGCCGGGGGCCTTGACCACGCTGACCTCGGGTGCCGTGCCGGAATCACCGCGTCCGGAGGGTGCTTCCACTCCTACGTATGCTCGAAGGATGACTACGTACGTGCCTGACGGGTCAGGGGCCGCCGGCCGGCCCACCACCAACTCCATGCGCCGTGCCCTCAAACGTGCCCGCGACGGCGTCGCCCTCGACGCCGGCGAGGCGGCCGTGCTGCTCCAGGCACGCGGGGACGACCTCATCGACCTCTCCGCCTCCGCCGCCCGGGTCCGGGACGCGGGACTCGAAGCGGCCGGGCGCGCCGGGATCATCACGTACTCCCGCAAGGTCTTCATCCCCCTCACCCGCCTGTGCCGTGACAAATGCCACTACTGCACCTTCGTGACCGTGCCCGGCAAGTTGCGGCGCGAGGGCCACGGGATGTTCCTCTCGCCGGACGAGGTCCTCGCGATCGCCCGCGAGGGCGCCGCGCTCGGCTGCAAGGAAGCGCTGTTCACCCTCGGCGACCGGCCGGAGGCCCGGTGGCCCGAGGCACGCGAATGGCTGGAGGCCGAGGGCTACGACGACACCCTCGCCTACGTGCGGGCCATGGCGATCCGGGTGCTGGAGGAGACCGGGCTGCTGCCGCACCTCAACCCGGGCGTCATGTCCTGGACGGACCTGCAGCGGCTCAAGCCGGTCGCGCCCTCGATGGGCATGATGCTGGAGACCACCGCGACCCGCCTGTGGTCCGAGCCGGGCGGCCCGCACCACGGCTCCCCGGACAAGGAGCCCGCCGTGCGGCTGCGGGTCCTTGAGGACGCGGGGCGCTCCAACGTGCCGTTCACGACCGGTGTGCTCATCGGCATCGGGGAGTCGTACGAGGAGCGTGCGGACGCGCTGTTCGAGCTGCGCCGCACGGCCCGCGCCTACCACGGCATCCAGGAAGTCATCGTGCAGAACTTCCGCGCCAAGCCGGACACGGCGATGCGCGGCATGCCGGACGCGGAACTGGGGGAGTTGGCCGCCGCGATCGCCGTGGCCCGGCACATCCTCGGCCCGTCCGCGCGCATCCAGGCCCCGCCGAACCTCGTCGACGCCGAGTACGCGCTGCTGATCGGCGCGGGCATCGACGACTGGGGCGGGGTGTCGCCGCTCACCCCCGACCACGTCAACCCGGAGCGGCCCTGGCCGCACATCGACGAACTCGCCGCGAAGACCGCCGAGTCCGGGTTCGAGCTGCGTGAACGCCTCACCATCTACCCGGAGTTCATCCAGCGGGGCGAGCCGTGGCTCGACCCCAGGCTGCTCCCGCACGTCACCGCGCTCGCCGACCCCGAGACCGGGCTCGCGCGCGAGGACGTCAAGCCGGTGGGGCTGCCCTGGCAGGAGCCGGACGAGGCGTTCACCTCCACCGGCCGCACCGACCTGCACCGCACCATCGACAGCGAGGGACGTACGGGCGACCGCCGCGACGACTTCGACGTCGTGTACGGGGACTGGGAGGCGCTGCGCGAGGCCGCCGCGCCCGGCATGGTGCCGCAGCGCATCGACGGCGACGTGCGGGAGGCCCTCGGCCAGGCCGCCGACGACCCGACGAAGCTCACCGACGACCAGGCCCTGGCCCTCTTCCACGCGGACGGGCCGGCGCTCGACTCGCTCACCCGTATCGCGGACGAGCTGCGGCGGGACGTGGTCGGCGACGACGTCACGTACATCGTCACCCGCAACATCAACTTCACCAACGTCTGCTACACCGGCTGCCGCTTCTGTGCCTTCGCGCAGCGCCGCACCGACGCCGACGCGTACACCCTCTCCCTCTCGCAGGTCGCGGACCGCGCGGAACAGGCGTGGGAGGTCGGGGCGGTGGAGGTGTGCATGCAGGGCGGCATCCACCCGGACCTGCCCGGCACCGCCTACTTCGACATCGCGCGGGCCGTGAAGGAACGCGTGCCCGGCATGCACGTGCACGCGTTCTCGCCGATGGAGGTCGTCAACGGCGCGACCCGCACCGGGATGTCGATCCGCGAATGGCTGAGCGCCGCGAAGGAGGCGGGGCTCGGTTCGATCCCCGGCACGGCGGCGGAGATCCTGGACGACGAGGTCCGCTGGATCCTCACCAAGGGCAAACTGCCGACGGCGACCTGGATCGAGGTCGTCAAGACGGCGCACGAGCTCGGCATCCGGTCCTCCTCCACCATGATGTACGGGCATGTCGACCAGCCCCGCCACTGGCTGGGCCACCTGCGCACCCTCGCGGGCATCCAGCAGGAGACCGGTGGCTTCACGGAGTTCGTGACGCTGCCCTTCATCCACACCAACGCGCCCGTGTACCTGGCCGGCATCGCCCGCCCGGGCCCCACCGACCGGGACAACCGGGCCGTGACGGCGATGGCGCGGCTGCTGCTGCACCCGTACATCCCCAACATCCAGACGAGCTGGGTGAAACTCGGCGCGGAGGGCGCGGCGGAGATGCTCCGCTCCGGTGCGAACGACCTCGGCGGGACGCTGATGGAGGAGACCATCTCCCGGATGGCGGGGTCGAGTTACGGCTCGTACCGGTCCGTTCAGGACCTGCGGGCCATCGCGGAGGCGGCGGGACGGCCGTCCCGCCCGCGCACCACGCTGTACGGGGAGGTGCCCGAGGAGCGCGTGCGCGCGGCGTCGGTCTCGGACGGGCACCTGCCGGAGCTGCTGCCGCTGGTCTCCGACTGAGGCCGGAGCTGCTGCTGCCGCTGGTCCCCGACTGAGGCCGGGGCCGGTGGCCGCACGGCGTCGATTCGGAGCAACTCGTCCCGTTCCGGGGTGAGTTGGGGTACGCGTCCGGCGACGTGAGCGCCGCTTGCCCGGGCGCGGCGGCGTGCACGACGGTAGGTTTCGCATCGCCGGGGCCGGGAGCGGCCCCGGCGGATCGACGGCTACCTGAGTGTGGGGAGTGACGAGTGAGCACGCTGTGGGGCCGGGCCGAGCAGCTGGACTTCCGCAGCCGTGTGCGCGGATGCCTGCTCGGCGGCGGTATCGGCGACGCACTGGGCGCCGGTGCGTCCGGCGCCGTGCCGGAGCCGGGATCGCTGCCGGAGGAGGTCGACCTCGTACCGGCGTACGGCAGACGCGGCGCGGTCACCTGGGCGACGCAGCTGACGCTGTTCACGGCCGACGGCCTGATACGCGCGCAGATCAGCCGCGACCGCGGCCACTGGCACCCGCCGACCGACGTCCACCGGGCCTGCCTGCGGTGGTACGCCACCCAGCGCGACTGGGGCCCCGACGAGCGGCGCGCCGACAACGGCTGGCTCGCGATGGAGGAATGGCTCTACGCGCGCCGCGACCCGGCACTGCCGCTGCTGCTGGGCCTCGGTGACGAGGTGATGGGCACCCGCGCCGAGCCGAAGAACCCGCGGGCTGCCGACCCCGGTGCGGTGCTGCGGTCGGCCCCGTTCGGGCTGCTGGTGGGGTGGGAACCCGAGCTGGTGGGCCTGCTCGCGGCCGAGTGCGCGGTGCACACCCACGGACATCCGGCGGCCTGCCTGTCGGCGTCGGCGTACGCGGTCATCGTGCACGGGCTGGCCCGGCGCGCGCCGCTGGAGGCGGCGGTGGGGGCGGCGCTGAAGCTCCTGGCGGCGGAACCCGGCCACGAGCCCGTCACCGCGGCGCTCACCGAGGCACTGCAGAGCGTCCGCGCGGGCGTGCCCGACGTGCACCGGGTGGCGGCTCTGGGCGCCCCCGGCGGCGCGGAGAACGCCCTGGCGGTGGCCGTCTACTGCGCGCTGGTCGCGGAGGACCTGCGGCACGGCCTGTCCCTGGCGACGGCGGGCCCCACGGCCCGCGCGGCGGCACCGCTGTGCGGCGCGCTGCTCGGCACCTGGCACGGTGAGACGGCGCTGCCTCCGCTGTGGCTCGCGGAACTGGAGGGCCGGGGAACGCTGCTGGAGCTGGCCGACGACTTCGCCATGGAACTCACCCAGTCACAGGCGCTGCACGGCGGCGGCTCCCACGAGGCGGCGTGGCTGCGGCGCTATCCGTGCGGGTGACGGCGCCCGAGCCGGGTCGCCCGCGTCCCGGTCCTGACGGCCGGCCCGGCCCGCGTCCCGAGTCACCCGCCGTACAGCGGATCCGCGAGCGGACCCGGCGAACGTATCCGGCGAGCGGACCCGGCGCGGGCACGAGAGTGACGGCGGAAACTGGAATCCCGCATCTTCTCCGGTTGCCGTGTCGATCCCTGGCGGCGCCGTTCGACCTGGGGTAGAGAGGGCCGAGAGCCGGCCCGAGCGCAGAGGGGAACGAAGCCCAGATGGCGAAGTACATGCTGATCATGCGGGGGACGGACGAGTCCGTCGCGAAGATGATGGAGACACCGTTCGAGCAGATGCTCGAAACCGTAGGCCGCTTCAACGACGAACTGATCCAGGCGGGCGTGCTCCTGGCAGCCGAGGGGCTGGATGATCCCGGCCAGGGCGTGGTCGTCGACTACAGCGGGGAGGCGCCCGTGGTGACGGACGGTCCCTACGGCGAGACGAAGGAGCTGTTCGGCGGCTTCTACCTGATCGACGTGGCGTCGAAGGAGGAGGCCGTGGAGTGGGCGAAGCGGATGCCGTCGATCGCCGGGTCGAAGTGCGAGATCCGGCGGGTGCCGGGGATCGAGGAGTTCCCGCAGGACAACGAGTGGATCGTGAAGGAACGGGCCTGGCGGGAGCGGACGGGCCAGCTCTGACGGGCACGGCCGCCGGGGGCCCGCCGGACGCCGTCGGGGCGTCGCGGCGGGCCGTCGAGGCGGTGTGGCGGATCGAGTCCGCCCGGATCGTGGCGGCTCTGGCGCGCTACACCGGGGACTTCGAGCTGGCCGAGGACGTCGCACAGGAGGCGCTCGCGGAGGCGCTGACCGCGTGGGCACGCGACGGCACCCCGGCGAGCCCGGTGGGCTGGCTGCTGGCGGCCGGCCGGCGGCGGGCCGTCGACAGCTTCCGGCGCCGCTCGGCCCGGGACGAGCGGTACGCGCTGCTGGCGTCCCCGCTCGTCGAGGGCGAGACGAGTTCGGGCGGGGTGGAGCCGCCCGACCGGGCGGACGACCTGCTCTGGGACCCGGACCGGGTCGACGACGACGTCCTCGCGCTGATGTTCATCGCGTGCCATCCGGTGCTCGCGCCACCGGCACGCGTGGCGCTGACACTGCGGGCGGTCGGCGGACTGACGAGCGAGGAGATCGCGCGGGCGTTCCTGGTTCCCGTGGCGACCGTCCAGGCGCGGATCACCCGGGCGAAGAAGACGATCGCCGCGGCGGGGGTGCCGTTCGAACTGCCACCGGCGCGCGAGCGCCGCGAGCGGCTCGGCGGTGTCCTGAGCGTGCTCTACGTGATCTTCACCGAGGGCTCGACGGCGACGTCCGGGGAGTCCCTGCTGCGGACCGGCCTGGCCTATGAGGCGGTCCGGCTGGTCCGCATGCTGGCCGCGTCGCTGCCGGACGAGCCGGAGGTCCACGGACTGCTCGCGCTGTGCGAACTCACATCCGCGCGGTTCCCCGCGCGGACGGGTCCGCAGGGCGAGGCGGTGCTGCTGGAGGACCAGGACCGCCGGCTGTGGGACCGGTCCGCGGTCCGCCGCGGCCTGGCCGCGCTCGGCCGGGCCCGGGCGCTCGGGCGCGGCCTCGGCCCCTACGGGCTGCAATCCGCGATCGCCGCCTGCCATGCCGCCGCGCCCTCCGTCGCGGACACCGACTGGGACCGTGTCGTGCTCCTCTACGAGGCACTGGGACGCGTCGCCCCCTCACCCGTCGTGGAGCTGAACCGGGCGGTCGCCGTCGCGATGGGCCAGGGCCCGGGCGCCGCGCTGGCTCTGGTGGACGACCTGGTCGCCTCCGGCCGCCTGTCGGGCTCGCATCTCCTGCCGACCGTGCGGGGCGAACTGCTGGCACGTCTGGGCCGCACCGCCGAGGCCCGGGCGGAACTGGAGCTCGCCGCACGGCTGTGCCGCAACACGCAGGAGCGGGCGGTGCTGCTGCGCAAGGCAGCCGCGCTGCCGCGCGAACCGTAGGACCGGCACACGAGGGTGAAGTCCCGGGGTACCCGGCCGTCCCGGCGGCCGGGTACCCCGCCGGTGCAGCCGACGGGCATCGCGGCACCGTGCGGGCCCGGCGGCGAGGGGACGACGCACACCCCGCACGGCACAGGACCCCCGGGCCCTTGCGGCCGCGGGGGTCCTGGCGCCACCGGGTGTCAGGACCGCGGCTCGGACTCCTTGGGGTCGTCCGTACCCGTACCCGCACCGGCACCCGCGACCGCGTCCTTGGCCGGCTGCTGCGGAGGCACCACCGCGGCGCCCGCCGCGCCCGGTTCGGGACCGTCCTCGTTGATCTTCGCCAGCAGCTCGTCCAGGCCCGGTGTCTCCTGCGGCTTGAGGAAACCGAGGCCGATGTAGAGGACCAGCGAGACCGCGCACGGCACGGACACCTGGTACTCCAGGCCGACGCCGCCCTCGACCGCCCAGTTGATCGGGTAGTTGACCAGCCAGAACGCGATCAGGCCGGCCGCCCAGCTGGTGATCGCCGCGAACGAGCCGGAACGGCGGAACGGGCGCAGCATGCCGAGCATGAACGGGATCGCGATCGGGCCCATCAGACCGGCCACCCACTTGATCACGACGGTGATGATGTCCTTGAACGTCGGCGAGTTGACCTGTGTGGCCACCGCCATCGACAGCGCCAGGAACGCGATCGTCGACAGGCGCGCCGCGATCAGGGCGCTCCGCGTGGACCAGGTACGGGCCGACTTCGACAGGACGGGCGCCAGGTCGCGGGTGAAGACGGCGGAGATGGCGTTCGCGTCACCCGAGGCCATCGCCATGGTGTGCGAGAAGAAGCCGACGACGACGAGGCCCAGCAGGCCGTGCGGGATGAGCTGTTCGGTCAGCAGGGCGTACGAGTCCGACGCGTCGGGCTTCACGGCGTGCACCAGCAGCGGCGCGCACCACATGGGGAAGAACAGCACCAGCGGCCAGATCAGCCACAGCGACGCCGACAGCGTCGCGGAGCGGCTCGCGTCCCTCGGTGTGCGCGTCGCCATGTAGCGCTGCGCCTGGTTCCACATGCCGCCGTTGTACTCGAAGGTCTTGATGAACAGGAACGCCACCAGGAAGATCCCGGTGTACGGGCCCGCCGTCGGGTTCCCGTGGCCCGACGGCAGCTTGTCCCACACCGTCCACAGGGTGCTGAACCCGCTGAGCTTCGCCATCACGGCCACCAGCATCGTGATGCCCGCGACGAACTGGATGGCGAACTGGCCCAGTTCGGTCAGCGCGTCGGCCCACAGCCCGCCGACGGTGCAGTAGAGCGCCGTGATCGCGCCGGTGATCAGGATGCCCTGGGTAAGGCTGAGGCCGGTGAACACCGACAGCAGGGTCGCGATCGCCGCCCACTTGGACGCGACATCCACGATCTTCAGCAACAGGCCCGACCAGGCCAGCAGTTGCTGCGTCTTCACGTCGTAGCGGTCCTTCAGGTACTCCAGCGGCGACGCCACGTGGAGCCGCGAGCGCAGCCGGTTCAGCCGCGGTGCGAACAGCTTGATGCCGATCGCGACACCCACCGCGATCGGGAAGGACCACGTCCAGAAGGACGTGACGCCGTAGGTGTAGGCGATGCCCGCGTACCCGGTGAACATCACCGCGCTGTAGCCGGACATGTGGTGCGAGATGCCCGAGAGCCACCACGGCATCCTGCCGCCGGCGGTGAAGAAGTCACGCACATCGCCGACGCGTTTGTGCGACCACACACCGATCGCGATCATCACACCGAAGTATGCGATGAGCACGACCCAGTCGAGGCTGTTCATATGCCCCCTCCAGGGGTCCGCCTTGTGAACGTCCAGTGCTCTCTGCCGGAAGCTCGGCGGGTATCGGCGCGCGGTGGCCGATGACGCGTACGGGCCCTGCACCCCTGCGGGAAGGGGGACTTCGGGGGATTGAACCGTCCGGCGCGGGGGGTGGTCAAGGCCTCTCGCGGTCAGGAATGTGAACCAGAGTCAGGAAACCGAACGATTTTACTATCCCTTGACTTGGTAAAGAGTTGTCGTGCTCGTGACCGCCACCACACCATGGGTGAGCTCTCTGTCGGGCTCATGCCACGCAACTACCGCTGCGGGTACGGAAAACGGCCGAGCGGGATGCGGGTCCCGGGCGGTCGAGGAGGGGGAAGGCGTACGACGACGAGGAATGCGGGAGGGACGCCCGCTGCCGGCAGGACGCGCGGGGCGGAGTGTGCTCCGGGCCCCGCGGCGCGCCCTCGGGCGCCGCGGGCGGGCGCTGCCCGCGTGGTGCCGCGCGGGGGGATGTGCGCCGGACCGTTGTGCCGCGCGGGTACGGCCGAGCCCCCTCGGCCAGGACGGCGGAACCGGTCGAGAGGGCTCTGTCAGTGTCAGTGCGGTCGGGTCAGGCGAGGCCGGGCCCGCCGCCGTTCATCTCGGTCACGAACGACGTCCACGACGTGGGGGAGAAGGCGATCGAGGGCCCCTCGGGGGCCTTCGAGTCCCGGACGTCGACCGACAGGACCTCGGGGGACCTGACTTCGACGCACGCGCCGTTTCCGCCCGAGTAGGAGGACTTCGTCCACGTGTTCGTGGCGCCCTGGAGGATTGCCATGCTTGGTCACTCCGGTTCTGCAAGTGGTGTGCAAACACGCCAACTTTCTGCTGGCAAGATCGACGCTACTCGTCTGACCTGCAGGGCGGGGTGACCGTTCACTCGTTAGAGTGGTATATGCCAGGTGAATGGTCCGATCATCCGGGTATTGGGTGTACTCTCCGTCGGCACATGATCAATACCCCTGTCTGAGCACTACGTGGTCGCGTGGTCCTTCGCGATCGCAGAGATGAAGTCCCTGCTCTGCTCGACGTTGAGGGCCTGGGCACGCAGGTGCTCGTACATCACGCTGTAGCGCTGCACGTCGTTGGCCTTCTCCAGGTACAGGTCGCTCGTCACGCCCTCGATGTACACCACACTGGAATCCGACGCGTCGGGGAACTCCAGTACCGCGTAGTGGCCGCTGATGCCCGGGTGCGCGCCCATCTCGAACGGCAGCACCTGCACGGTGACATGGGGCAGGCGGGACTGCTCGATCAGGTGCTCCAGCTGCTCGCGCATCATCTGGTGGCTGCCCACGACCCGGCGCAGCGCCCCCTCGTCGACGACCGCCCAGAGCCGCAACGGGCTCTCGGCGTCCTTGATCCGGTCCTGGCGTCGCATCCGCACACCGACCCGCTTGTCCACGTCCGTCTTCGCGTACTCCGGCAGCGCGCCCGCGACGAGCGCCTCCGCGTAGTCCCGCGTCTGCAGCAGCCCGGGCACCACCTGCGGCTCGTAGACCCGCAGCGAGGCCGCGTCGGTCTCAAGCCCGATGTAGACGCTGTACGGGATGTCGCCGAAGGCGTGCCACCACCCTTGCTGGCGCGAATCTTTCGCCATCTGCATCAGCGAATCGACGATGCGGCGGTCCTCGACCTCGTACACCCCGCACAGGTCGCGCACATCGCGCTGGCTGATCGAACGCCGCCCGTTCTCCAGCCGGCTGATCTTCGACTGGGAGACGAGCAGGCGCTCCGCGACCTCTTCGGCCGTCATGCCCCGCTGCTCGCGGAGTCTGCGCAACTCCTGGCCCAATCGGCGTCGCCTTACGGTGGGGTTGACGTTGGACGCCACGGGGACTGCACCTCCGGTGAAATGGGGGCCGACGCAGCGGTCGGCAGGGCGCCGAGCGGCCCGCCGGGCTGGGGTAGCTGTACGTATCTACTGCTCAGCAGATTGCCATCGATAGGTCGGACCGCGCTGGAAAACGGGGATACAGGGTCGCTCGGGGCTCGGGCGGGGCACCCGGCGCACACTCCGGCGCGTGCGCCGGTGCCCGTTCGGGCATGTGCGGCCCGGCACGCGCGCGCGGGGCAGTCCGACGGATCGGACTGCCCCGCGCGTGTGTTGCGGCTCCCGGACCGGCTCTGGAGGGTCGGTACGGAGTCACGCAGGCACGCGCGGCGACCGCCCGCGCGGACCGTCGGGACGGATCGCTCCGTCCCCACGCCCGCGCCGCCGGCCACCGACCGTGCCGCACGTGCTCGCTGTGCGTGCCCGGCGTACGCGCCTTGCCGTACGCCGCTGCCCTGCATGCCGTTCATGCCCGCCGCACGCGCCTGTTGGGCCCGCGGCGTTACGAACCCGCCGTGCAGGCACCGCCCGTGCGGGCGGGCCGGACGGGCGCCTCGCGGCGCCGCGCCCGGTCCTGTCGTCTCGCGCGCCCTCAGTGGGCCGGGACGCGGGCCATGCTCCCGCCCCGGCTCGGCTGCGCCGGAACGCCGCCTGGCCGTCCGCCCGCCGCCATGCCGGGTGCCACGGCCCCCTGGGCGGGGTTGCGGCGCGGCTGGACCGCGACGCCGTTCTGCACGTCCATCACGGCGTGCGCGACGAGACCGCCCATCGGGTCGTGCCTGATCAGGTCCCGGAGCCGGGAGCGCGAAGAGCGGCCCTCGTTTCCGGGGTAGAGGTGCTTGCCGAGACCGACCGCGTGGGCCAGTGCGGCGAGCGCCGCGGTCCGCGGGTCCGGCGGTACACCGGTGCGGATCGCACTGTCGAGCCGGGCTTTGATCTCCCGGCTCACCGCCGTTTCCGTCGCCTGGTAGCGCGTCGTCGGCAGCACCCCGCACATCTGTCCCGCCACGGCATGCACCATGCCGCACCGCTCCAGGTGCGAGAGATACGTCTGGCGCAGCCCCAGTCGGGGCCCGCCGATCCAGTGGACAGCCCGAACCGGGCTGCCGCGTCTGCGCAGCAGCTCCAGTGCGGAGTCCAGAGTCGGATCTCCGGTCGGCCGTGGCATCACCACGGCTATACGATCCCCGTCAGGGGCTATCCGGCCTGCCAGCGCCAGCTCCACTAGCTGTGCTCCGGCCAGGCCGAGGTCGAGCGACTGCGGCTGCGCTGTGGTACCCGTGGTCGGGTCCAGAGCGAGCAACAGAAGCTCCTCCGGAATTGTTCTGCGGCTCCTGCCCATCCATGCCTCCCCGCGTGGATGAATGACAGGGTGACCCCTCTCACATTGGTCTGTCGAGAGCGCCTGGGTGCTTTGTATGGGAACCGTTATGTATGTCGTTCTCGTCTAGGACACAGGCGGCGGTCCCGAACAGGAAACTGAGAGACGGTTCGGACAGCGCGGTCGGCGCGCGAAGGCGCCGCACGGCGGAGCGACACGAAGGAGACACGGTGGCGGGCGAGTCCCCCGGCAAGTCGGAACAGCAGAAGTCGTCAGGGGAGACGGGCCCGGACGAACGGGACACGCGCACCGCTGCCCCGGGGGAAGCGGAGGCGGACGGTGCGGGCGTTGCGGAAGCAAACACCGACGCCGGTGCCGCGGCTGATGCCGACGCCGAGACCGATGCCGAAGCGGCCATAACCGGGAGCGGGACTCCGGCGGTGACGCCCGGGGACGCGAAGGACCCCAGGAACCCGAAGGACACCGGGCGCGCCGCGCCGCCGGACGAGGCCCGGGGCGAGGAGCGCGACGAGCGCGCGGAGTCCGCCGCCCCCGAGGCGCGGGAAGCCGATGAGGCCGACGGCGGCGCGAAGCCCGAAGGAGCTCCAGGGACCACGGTGGAGGCCGGGGCCGCGCCCGCAGTCGCAGTCCCAGCAGCGGACACAGACACGGAAGCGGATTCGGACGCGGACACGGCTGTCGCAGGCGAGGCTGTCGCAGGCGAGGCCGGGAAGGCGCGAGAAGGGGCTGGGAAGGCCGCTACGAGCGATAGCGGGAGTGAGGGCCGGGAGCGGACCGCCGGGACCGCCGGGACCGCCGGCGACGCCGCGGACGCCGTCTCCGCCACGCCCGCCTCCGGGAGTGACACCGGGGAAGTGGCCGCCGATGCCACCTCCGAGGACGGGCCAGCCGGCGCCGAAGCCGAGGGCGGGCCCACGGATTCCGGTTCCGACGCCGCATCAGCCGCGGCCACGACCGCCGGCACTGGCGCGGCCACGACCGCCGGCACTGGCGCGGCCACGACCGCGGGCACCGGCGCGGCCACGACCGCCGGTACCGGCGCGGCCACGACCGCGGGCACCGGCGCGGCCACGACCGCCGGTACTGGCACCGGCGCGGTCACCGGAACCGGCACGGGCGCCGGTGCCGAGGACGACGGCGCCTCGGACGGCGGCTCCGAGGGCGACGACAGCGCCTCGGACGGCGGCTCCGAGGGCGACGACGGCTCCGAGCGCGAGGGCGAGGCCGACGGCCCGGCCCCCGGCCCCGGTCGAGGCGCCGTCGGTGGCGTGCCGGCGCAGCCTTCCGGCAAGGATGTGCCCGCCGGGCCCGTCAGGGGCGCCCGTCCGGGCTCCGGTGGCGGTGCCGGTGGCGCCGCGGCCTCCGCCCGTACCCCGGGCTGGGCCAAGGGCGGCGTCGACCAGCCCACCACGGCCATCCGTACGGTCCCGGCGCAGGGCAAGCCGCCCGTCGACCATCCGACCACCGCTCTCAAGCTGCCGGCCCGGCCGCCGCTCAACGGCGGCCCGGGCGCTCCCCCGGCCGCCGGCGGCAGCACGTTCGTCCCGCTCAAGCGGGACGACGCGCCGTCGACGGCGCCGTCGCCCTGGCCGTCGATCCCGACTCCTGCCGCGCCCGGTCCGTCCGGTGCGCCGGGAGCTCCGCGCGCGGCGGGTGCGCCCGGCAGGCCCATCACGCCGGTCATCGACCCGGAGCGCACCACCCAGCAGCCCGTACCGCCCAAGGACCCGCTGGACCTGCTCGCCGAGTTGACGAACACACCGGACACCCCCGTCCGCGTCGTCGCCCGCCGGTTCAAGATCTGGACGCCGCTCGTCCTGCTGCTGGTGATCGTCTACGTCGTCGTGCAGGCCGTGCGGCCGCTGCCGTCGCCGTCGCTCACGATGACCGCCGCCGCCACGTACAGCTTCGAGGGGAAGAGTCCCCGACTGCCGTGGCCCTCCGAGGGGCAGGGCTTCCTGGCCGCGCCCGGTCTCGGCACCATGGACTCGTTCGGCAAGGAGACGCCCGTCCCCGTCGGCAGCGTCGCCAAGCTGATGACCGCGTACCTGGTCCTCAAGGACCACCCGCTGAAGACCGGTCAGAACGGTCCGTCGATCACCGTCGACAAGCTGGCCGAGCAGGAGGGCGGCCTGGACAGCGAGGGCGAGTCGACGCTCAACACCGTCAAGGCGGGCGACAAGCTCACGCTCAAGGACGCGCTGTCCGCGCTGATGGTCCAGTCCGCGAACAACATCGCCCGCCTGCTGGCACGGTGGGACGCGGGCTCCGAGGCCGCCTTCGTCAAGAAGATGAACGCCGAGACGAAGGCGCTCGGCATGGACCACACCACGTACACGGACCCGTCCGGTCTCAAGTCGTCCACGGTGAGCACCGCGAAGGACCAGGTGGTCCTGGGGCAGAAGCTCGTCGGGATCCCGGCGCTGACCGCCATCACCGTCCTGCCGTCGTGGACCGACCCGTCCGGCGAGAGCCACGCCAACTACAACCGGCTCGTCCCGTACAACGGCGCCATCGGCCTGAAGACCGGTACGACCACCGCGGCGGGCGGCAACCTCGTGTTCGCGGCGCACAAGATGGTCGACGGCAAGGACCAGCTCATCGTCGGAGCGGTCTTCGCCCAGCACAAGACGCCGATCATCGACACCGTCAACGCGGTGAGCAAGACCGCGATGATCGCGGCCGAGAACGTGCTGAAGCGCGTCACGGTCGTCCACAAGGGCCAGGTCGTCGGTGAGGTGGACGACGGCCTGGGCGGTACGACGCCCGTCGTCGCCACCGCCGACGCCAAGGCGGTCGGCTGGGGCGGGCTCACCGAGCGGCTGCAACTGTCGGCCGGTTCCGGCGTCCTCCCGCACACGGCGAAGGCCGGCGCCACCGTCGGGACACTGACCGTCGGCAACGGGCTGAGCAGTACGAAGATCCCGGTCGCGCTCCAGAAGGACCTGGTCGAGCCCGGGTTCGGCGCGAAGCTCGCGCACTTCTGAGCCGCGCGCGACCCGTCC
The DNA here is from genome assembly GCF_036250695.1 of Streptomyces sp. NBC_01497. Lineage (NCBI taxonomy): Bacteria > Bacillati > Actinomycetota > Actinomycetes > Kitasatosporales > Streptomycetaceae > Streptomyces > Streptomyces sp. NBC_01497. The sequence goes on from NZ_CP109427.1 coordinate 4,884,187, forward strand.
TGAGTGCCCCCGGGCCGCCGCGTGCGGCCCGGGGGCACTCAGGCACTGCCCCGGGCCGCCGCGAGCGGCCCGTACCGGCCTCGATCCCGGCGCGGGCCCTCCCTGGCCCCTCCGAACCACCGCTGAGCCCGCCCGGCTGAGCCCGCCCGCAGCCGGTACGAGGACCGTCCCCGGATGGTCACGCGGTCGCGTGCCGTCGTTTGCCGTCGCCCCTCCAGGCACGCACCCCGCGCCCCCGCACCCGGACACCACCGCATCCGGACACCCCCGCACCGGGCACGACACCCGGACACCACCGCGTCCGGCCGTCCGGGCCCGCGCCCGGGCCGTGCGCCCCCCGCCTGCCGTGCGGGGCATCCCGTCACCCCCGGGCCACCCCCGTGCTAGCGTCCCGAGGCGGGGTCGGGGAGCGTTCGGCAACTGTTCGGCGGGTCGACAGCGTCCTTCCATGTGCCGGACCGCCAAGGGGAGACGTGGAGTGCCGCAGTGACCACCGCTGAGCCGCCGCGGGCGGCGCTGCCGCCGACGCCTGCCCCCGATCCCTCGCCGTCCCCCGCCTCGGAACCCGTCGAGCGCCCCGGCACCGGCCTGCGCGCGCTCGCCGTGCGCCACCCCGTCCTGCTGACCGCGGTCGTCGCACTGGCGGCCCACCTGGTCTGGTTCTTCTTCCTCGCCAACAGCGGCGGCGACATCGCCGCGCAGGACGCGTGGGCCGAGTTCGTCGGGCGGCACCCCGACTCCGCGTACAACCTCGCCTGGTACGGGGGCATGCACCCGGTCTCGTACAGCGTCGTCTCGCCGTACCTGATGTCGGTGCTCGGCGTGCGGACGACGATGATCGTGGCCGGCACGGTGTCGGCGGCGCTGACCGCGCTCGTGCTGGTCCGCCTCAAGGCGGTGCGCAACCCGCTCGCGTGCTCCATGGCCGGGGTGTTCGCGTTCTTCTGCAACGCGATGTCGGGCCGTGTGACCTTCGGGCTCGGTGTGATGTTCGGGCTGGTCGCGGTCGCCGCGGTGTTCTGCTGGCCCCGCCGGTGGCGCACCAACCGGTGGGGGAAGGCGGCGGTCGCCGCGCCGTTCGCGGGACTCGCGACCGCCGCGAGCCCGGTGGCCGGCCTCTTCCTCGGGATCGTGGCGGTCGCCCTGTTCGTCTGCAAACGGCGGCCCGGCGCGTACGCGCTCGGACTGCCGCCGGTCCTCGTCGAGGCGCTGTCGGTCTGGCTGTTCCCGTTCTCCGGCACCCAGCCGATGTCGATCGGTACGGCGGCCCTGCCGTTCCTGTTCGCGGCGGCCGTCTTCGTCCTCGTCCCCAAGGACTGGCGGACCGTCCGCATCGGGGCCGTGGTCTACGGGCTCGGCACGGTCGCCACCTGGGCCGTCGACTCGCAGATCGGCTCGAACGTCTCGCGGCTCGCGATGGTCATGGGCGCGGTGCTGCTGCTCGCGGCCATCCCGTACGCGGCCCTCGGCTCGCTGCGCTGGTGGGCGCTGCTGCTGGCGTTCGGGGGCGTGAACGTCTGGACGGGATTCAAGGGCGTCGACGACATGGTGATCACGGCGCCCACCGCGTCCTGGACCCGTGAGCTGGCGCCGCTCGTGCACCAGTTGCAGAGAGCGGGAGCGGCGAAGGGCCGGGTGGAGGTCGTCCCGGCGCGCAGCCACCGGGAGGCGTCCGCGCTCTCGCCGTACGTGAACCTCGCCCGCGGCTGGAACCGGCAGGCGGACATCGCGCGGAACCCGCTGTTCTACGACGACACCCTGACCGCCGACAACTACCGCGGCTGGCTGGACCGGTGGGCCGTGCACTTCGTCGTCCTGCCGAAGGGCAGACCCGACGAGGGCGCGGCACGCGAGGCGATGCTCGTGCGGCACGGCGAGCCGTACCTCACCGAGCTGTGGGGCGACGCCAACTGGCAGCTGTACGCGGTCAAGGACCCGATGCCGATGGCGGACCCGCCGGCGACAGTGGACCGCGCGGGTGCCGGCGAGCTGACGATCCATGTGAAGAAGCCGGGCCGCGTGCTCATCAGGATCCCGTACTCGCCGTGGCTGGGGCTGGTCGACGCGGCGGGCAAGAGCGTGCTGCCGCCGCAGGAGACGGCCGCCTCGAAGGCGCGGGAGGCGCGCGGCGACAAGGACGCGGACCGGCACCGGCAGTACACCAACCCGGCGGGCTGCCTGACGAAGGCGGACAAGGACGACGACGGCGACGAGTGGACGATCCTGCTCGCGCCGAAGGCCGGCGTGTACCGGCTGGCGGCGCCCTACCAACTGCCACGGGGCACCGGTTGCCCGGAGGAACTGCGCGAGGCCCAGTGAATCGCGGCGGCGCCGAGGGACGGCGCGGCGCGGCGGGGCCGGGCGGCGTGGCGCGGACCGTTCCTGATCCGCGCCTTCCCTGATCCGGGCCGTTCCTGATCCGGGCCGTCCTTAAATCCGGGCCCTCCGGGCGGTGCGAGAGGCGTCCGCGCGGGCCGGTGCGAGAGGCCGCGACGACGACCGCGAGTGCCCCGGCGAGGGGCCTCCTCGCCGAACGCGCGCGCACACCGGTGAATGAGGGCGTTATCTACGGATCGCGGCCCCGATCCGCTCAATCGGACGGCCGCGTTCTTCGTCACGTCGCGGAGTGCTTGGGAACAAGGCTTAGGTATGCCTAACCTAATCCCGCACTGGCGCCAGCGGTCCCCTTCTCCTGTGCCCCTCCTCGTCCCCGAACGGATGCTCCCGTGACCACACCGGCCTCAAGCACCGGCAGCAGCACGCTCACCACCCTGTCGTCGTCCTCCTCCGACGCTCTCCTGTCGGCGCCCGCCACCCTCACCCTCGGGCGGCTGCACGGCGCGGCCGTCGTCAGGATCGCCTTCGGCGTCCTGTGGGCCGTCGACGCCACGTTCAAATGGCTGCCGGGATTCATCCACGGCCAGACCCTCGGCGACGAGCTGGGCAAGGCCGCCGACGTCCAGACCCCGGTCTTCCACCAGTGGCTCCAGATGTGGCACGCCATCGGCACGTCCGTGCCGGGTGCGTTCGCCGTGGGCACGGCCGTCATCGAGACGCTCATCGCGCTCGGACTGCTCCTCGGCGCCTTCAGCAACGTCGTCTTCATCGGTAGCGCGGTGTTCTCGTTCGGCATCTGGTCCGGCGCCGAGGGCTTCCATCTGCCGTGGAAGCAGGGCATGACCGACCTGGGCCCGTCGGTCGGCTACATCTTCGCGTCGCTGGCGCTGTAC